>JBNONK010000011.1:0-135388 GCA_050311775.1 Erwinia amylovora
GCAGCGTGAGCGGCTGGTCACTAAGCTGGAAGAGGCGCAGGTGCAGCTGGACAGCAACCGCATTGAGCAGGAGCTGATCATGCTGGCGCAGCGTGTGGACGTGGCGGAAGAGCTCGATCGCCTGGAAGCGCACGTGAAAGAGACTTACATCCATTTTTTTGCCCGACCGAACTCCACGGCCTCTTTAAGGATCTCGGCTTCCATCGTCTTTTTGCCCAGAAGGCGCTGGAGTTCGCGGATTTGCTTATTGGCGGCAGCGAGCTCGGAGGCCGGCACCACTTCCTCGCCCGATGCAACAGCCGTCAGCGAGCCGTCTTCATATTGCTTGCGCCATTTGAATATCTGGTTTGCATTGATGCCATGCAGGCGCGCGACATGAGACACGGTCATACCGGGTTCCATAGTCTGCTGAATAATGGCAATTTTTTCCTGCGGTGTACGACGCCGACGCCGCTCAGGTCCTGATAACACTTCAACCATCTTATTATTCTGACTGGTGTTAAACATAGTTCCAAGACTACCTCTTATTTTAAGAGAGGCGAAGTGTCTGGTGATCTATGGGGCTAATCTAGAAACACGTCTTGCCCTGCTTAACCAACTCTTTAAAAAGTGTGGCAAAAATCCCGTTATAGAGCCGCCTTTTTACTGCGATTATGGCTCCAATATCACGATAGGTTGTAATTTCTATTCAAATCATAACCTTATAATTCTTGACGGGGCCAGAGTCACAATAGGTAATGACGTTTTTATCGCACCAAACGTCGGGATTTATACTGCAGGTCATCCTCTGGATCCTGAGCGCCGTAATCAGGGACTTGAATACGCTCACCCTGTGACCATCGGAAATAATGTCTGGATTGGAGCAGGTGTCAGCATTGTGCCAGGTATTACAATAGGTAACGACACCGTTATCGGTGCGGGAAGCATAGTCGTTAAAGATATTCCCTCAGGCGTTCTTGCAGTCGGTAATCCCTGTCGCGTTGTGCGTGAAATAACCGATAAAGACAGATCCCGCCCCTCGTTTTAATCGAATAATATTTAAAGGTGCCGCTACTGACGCCACGAGATTGAGTAAGAGAGTCACGCGTCAGAAAAAAGATGCAGGGTCTTTCAGAGCGCGTCGGGGTTAGCAGCTTCAATAATGGATAATACTGCTCTTAGTGCTAATCCTGCTCTGAACACTGACTTTCTCTCTGTTAATTCAACCCCGGGAGCGTCGACAACGTCCGCTTATGGCACTAAGCGGACAGCGGTGGGACGCTGAAGGTCTTCTGTGAGCAAGGGGCGGACAGCTATTAATAACACCGGTTGCTTAAACCGTTATTTCGGGAGTATAAGTGGCAAGCGGCGGTGAAGCTCAGAGCACAGGCACAGCCAGAATAGCTAACAGAGTATTTTTGCCATCAATTCCGAAAATGCAGGTACATCCCGGTCGAATGAGAAATCAGGATTGATCGCCTTGCGGGCAATCAGGCCATCGATAAACGCAAACAAAATCACAGTGATTTCTTCAGGATTTAGATTCCGGCGAAACTCGCCTGCGGCTATGCCCTCCTCAATGATTCCTGCAATGCTCTTTCGCATCATTTTATCGCTGGAAATAAACGTCTTCTGCAGATCCGAATTCCGGGCAGACTCGGCCATTATTTCAATCCAGAGATGATGGGTGACCGGATAACCCACATCGCTTATGCAGGAAGCAACCTGCCTGCAAATGCGATCAAAATATGAACCTGTACAGGGTTCATCGTGCGCAATCAGGGCCGAATTTTGCTCTTCCAGAACAATGGCCTTAATGAGCTCATCCTTGCTTTTAAAATAGGTATACATGGCACCCTGACTGATACCTGCGCGCGTGGCGATTTCTCGCACGCTGGTTGCGTTGAAGCCTTTTTCAGCGAAGCAGGCGGCTGCTGCGGTAATCAGCTTATGATAGGTTTTAGTGTCCTTTAACATAGCGGTCTTTGACAGTGGGTTAATATCGGCACTTTAACGTGCTTTCATTCCCTGAGCCAGAGTCAGGAGCGCTGCCTGAGCGGCGTAACTTTGCGCTGGCATCACTTCTCATCCCGGTCTGTTACGGCATTACGGTCTGGGCCATGCCGTACGTCTCCTTTTTTCACGGCATCTGGTGCATACCCGCCTCGACTGCCGGCATGACGGTCGCTTTGGTACCGCTGGCCTCCGTGCTCACCTCTGCGCTCTTTTTTGGCGCTGCCGTCATCTCAACCGAGCTGAAGTCCGCCGGACGGATAGTGGCATTCATTGTGATTGCTGAAATGAAATTCCGACGCCGGGCGCGCTGACCACCACTGCAGCAAACGCCGTGGCGCTGCCCGCGGTAAAGACGTAGAACCGCACCATTCCATTAGCGAAAACAGGTAAACCTGCTCCGGGCTGAGCGAGGTGGCGCTGTATACGAAAGGGGGGCCGGAACCCGAACGGGTCCATCATTGATGGCATCAAGCTGCCTGGTCTTTCCGGCACCTACACAGACGCGCCTTTTCACACGAGCGATAAGGACAGGTATTTTGCCAGGCAGGCTTACAGCAAAGACTCGCCCTGTGTCTCCACGCAGGTGTTTTCCGTACAGATTATTTCAACAGCGGTAACTCGCTGAGCATATTTTTCAGATTGACCATATCCCATGGCATATGTTCAGCCAGGGTAAGCCCAACGGGTTCAGCCGCTGAGGTTGCCTGATTGAGCAGCCGGAGCACGTCTTCGATGGTCAGCTTACCTTCGGCCACATCGCCAAATTCATGCTCTCCGCGGCCCGGGCGGGCAAACAGGACTGAGCGGAAAAGAGACGGATCCAGCACGTCCAGATCGAGGTGGATGGCAAGATACTCGATTTTTTCACGCGCAATCCACTCCAGCACTTCGCGAGCGCCAGCTTTAACCTGTTCAGGGCCTGATGTCGCAATATTGTGACTGAACAAATAGTCGCTTTCATAAGGCAGCGGGTCATGTATACCGGCTATCATGATTTTTGAAGGAGAAAGCCTGCGCGTAACATGATCCACCAGATCCTTGTCTCCGGTGCCGATCAGCGCGCCCAGCACGTGGGCATGGGCATTCGAATACTGTTCAGCTGTCTGAACGTCAGGGTGAGAATCGACCCAGAGCACGCCCAGCTTGTCACCGTATTTCTTGAGCAGATGTGCAAATGGTGCAAGAGATACCAGGCAGTCACCGCCTAAAACGACAAGGGCATCAGGATCATGTTTTTCAATCAGGGCTGCCGCATCCTTCAGCTGTCCGATAATCTGAGGCTTGCCGGCAATGCCGTCTACTTCGGTAAGCGTCTGACCGCCGGGGGCGGCAACGTGGACGTTTTCTACAGGTCCTTTCGCTTCCGGAGCAAGGAAGGAGAGAAGAAGGGAGCCAAGATGATAGGGGGGGTTGTTTCCGCCCTGCCACTGGGGAAAAGAAAGCCGAAGAGTGGTCTTAGCCATATGTTACCTGCCTTAACTTCATTGTCTTCGCAGCACTATCCTGCAGAGCAACTTCGGGCCTGAATAAGCCGGCTGCCCGGTCAGTGAGCAATAGAACAATGGTGAATGAACGGTCATTCATTTTGAACTATGTGCCCATCTTGCGCAAGTCAGAGCTTATTCAACCGGTGAAGAGACTCTGAGCCTTTTATCGAAGCGCCTCAGCGTGAGGCCCTCAACATCAGACTCGTACAAAAGTTTACGCTGCGATAGGTACCAGATAAATAAATCGTTATTGTTGGTTGCACCGATCTTTCTCATAACTTTGCGTTTGAAATAGCTCACTGACTTTGGTTTCAGACCAGTTCGTTCAGCCACTTCCTCCATTTTTATTCCCGTTACGAAAAACCAAATGACGGTTATTTCCACTTCAGTGAGAATAACGTTGTCCCCGTGAATCCCTTCAACGATTAGCAAAACACCCTCTCAAAACCGGATAGAAACTTAATTATTCTTTTGATTTAAAGAACGACTTTGTTTTTTTGTAACTGATAATTGTAATCGCTGACGCTTTCCACGTTGAGGTGCATCCCGTGGGCAAGCAGGCCGGCGGATACAGCACACATTTCCTCCCCCGGTAAAACATACGGTTTGCTGAAGTTGACACTGATTTTTTTTTCATCCGTGTTCATTGTCGGAACAAAACGAAAAACCTTGGCGCTGGGGTTACGTATACAAAGGTTTCCCTGTTCAATAAGATAGTTTACAACCTGCCACATATCCTTTTGCTCAATATTCTTTCTTAAATTCACCACAACGGGCAGATCCTGCCCAATAAGAATTTTCACTTTGCCTTCGCTGACATCGTCCTGCGGCGGCAGGCCGGTGAAAATGACACGTGCAATATGCTCTTTGCTGTCAGGCGTGTTGGTTCGGTAAATCACGCGGATACTCTGGGTATCGCCCGGAGAAACAATAATAGCCTGAGGTTCAGTGAACAGAGTTCCTCCGGCCAGGTTATCGTCCGGCAGCTTTCGGATCTTACTGTAAAGCAGCACGCTTTTATTTCCTTTATTTTTGATATCAATCGTGGATTCGTTTTTGCCTCCCTCAATAAGTACCGCGGATGAGGAAGGAACAATTTCAGCCTGAGCAGAATGAAAAAGACCGGCTGCCATTAATGCCGTCGCCGTTAGGTTACGAACCATTACATTTAAAGGTAACATCGTTAATATCCTCATGTTTTTTAAAATTAACGTTATTGATCTTGCACTGCACGTTGACTCTGGCTGGTGAATACATGCCTGATTTCTGAATTTTCTGAACATCATTCTCATTTATCAGAAGGATGTCTTTATCGATAAAACGAGCGATGACTTTTCCATCTTCGTCATAAAATATATCGCTCTGTTGGATCCATGCCGGTTTATTTTTCCAGTGAATCAGCAAGGAGCGATTGTTGACAACATTAAATTTAAAGAAGGAGACCGATCCCCTGTCAGCCGAAAAATCCCTGACGTTATTTTTTATAATAATGCCTGAAGGCAATCCTTCCGGACTGACGCGGATAAAGTCAGCCCGGCCTTCAGCAACGGGACTTATGACGGCTTTACCGTCATGATTTGTTACGACGCTACTTTGCAGAGAGGCCACTTTCAGATACCGATGCACACCGGTATCCACCACGGCCCATGTATCACCTACTCGCACCGGTGAAAAAATGACACCTGCACTACTGACAGCAAATGACCCCGTAAATGATGCGGTGGTCATCTGGGATGTCCCCTCTTCGTCATTCCCCTGTGACAGCGACAGATCCGCTGTGGTATAGGGCGTGCTGACGTTATTGTCCAGCGTGTATGACTCGGTGCGTGAAGAGCCTGAGACACGCTGATGGCTGGCAGTAACTGTGTATCCGTCCGCCACCTGTGCGCTGAGAGAGTTCGACAGACGGTCCCTGTCTCCGTAACGGTAATACTGGCTGCGCCAGCTGGCGCTGTGGTTTACAAGATCCAGTGGGATACTGAGTGAAAGATTCATACTGACTTTATCCCTCACAGAACGGCCAGGCCCCAGCGACATATAGGCCAGACCCATTCCTAACGAAGCCTTACCAACGGGCATGTTCATACTGGCCGAAATCGCATCATTACTGGGGGCATCATAAAAATGATAGTGTGTCAGTGAGACGCTTCCCGTAACACCGTGTGAAAATTGCTGTGTCTGTGTCAGACTGATACTGCTTCTTTCAGAGTTATAATTGTCCTGCTGCGCCTGCCCGATGTAACTGAAATTTCTGCTGTTAGTGCTGTAGCTCAGGCTGGTATTTTTATAATTAGCGGTGATGTTCATACTCAGACCGTTCTGCCCTTTTTCATTCTGGGCCCCCGTCAGCCACGTTGTGGTACGAAATTCGCCCTGGAAAGTTGAATTACTTACCGTCACCCCCCGGTATTTCCCCGACGAAACAACAGCCACGGAGGTCGCCAGGCTTTTACTCAGCGTCTTGCTGAACCCCGCGCCATTGACAATCTTACGGCCCCCGTTCACGGAACGACCTGAAAAGGCATAATATCCAGTCTTGCCATCACGGTTAGCGGTTATCTGACCACGGGCAATGATCCGTGAATCGATAATCTGATCATGACGCTTAACCAGCACCGTAACGTCGCCGGTAAACCCCGTCACCGGAATGTTGCGCAGTTCTGCGTGCCCTTTCTGAATGATCTGTTTCCATAGAAGCAAATTATTTTGCCAGACTTCCACATTCAAAACTTCGGGTGCGTCATAGGTAAAATTAATAAAAGCGGACGCATTGCCCTCCGCAGAGGAAAAAATTGCACCATCGACGTAACCTGTTCCAAAGCCCCCGTCATTAACGATTGTACGGCCAGCACGGATCCTGACTCGATTAAAGTTCCGCTCAATATAGCCGTCACGCACCTGGTTGACGGAAACTGATGCGTTCCGACTGCGGAACTGACTGTAATTTCCGTGCATCCGGATAATAGAATTATTCATATTCAATCCGCCCTCATAGTCAGCACTGATACTGCTGAGGGTTTCGGAAGTTCCGGAATAGCGGTAGGCAAACGAATAGTAATTTAAAAAAGCGCCGCCCCCTCCATGTAATCTTCTCTGACCACCGGGTTCTTCAAGAAGTTCAGCTGGCACGCTGATTCGCAAAGAGGTATCTGAACGGTCGTATTCAAATCTAATTCTTTTATTTAAAGAAAAAAGAACACCGTTGTTCTTGATACTGTGCCTTATCCATTCGTTATTTTTAATTCCAGATTTTAATTTTATTGCATTAGAAAATAGTAATATTCCCCTTACAGAGTTAACTTCCCCTGAAGTCACATAACTTCCATTTATGTAGATGTCAGCCTTGCTGTAACCCAGGGGTAAAACATGGCGATTTAATGCATCATTGAGCTGCTCTTCAGAAATGCCGTTTGCAGAAAGAAGATTCTCATCAAAATTTAAAACCTCACTTTGAGCCCTGACAATAAATGCTAAAAAAAACAAAAGAAAAAAAACAAAATTTCTAATAAGCATAATAAAATCAGGCACCTCATGATAAGGTGCCTGCTACACCTGACTAAAAGAATCAGAAGTAACGCACGTTAACCTGTGCCGTACCCTGCCAATCTACCTTCTGAGCATTGGTAATCTGATTACCTTTATTCAGCTGTGGCTCGATATCCAGTACCCAGGAAATTGATTTTCCTGACGCAGGTTTACCAGCCGTTTCATCCCAGGGAGTCCAGTCTTCAGTTTTCTTATAACTCCATGCTGAATTCATCACTTTAGAAAAGACAGTACTGTCATGTGAACCGCTATTCTGATAGCCAAATGAAGTTGAGTTAGTCACTCCATCAACCGTTGATGAAACAGGGCTAATAGTGAAGTTACCTAATTTAGTTTTCAGGACGGGATCAAATCCCAGACCAAAAATACGATCCGAGGTTTCATGACCACTTTGGGTTGAGGTTTTCACGCCAACCATGGCGCTATTTTCATTTGGGTCTGTCGCCCAGAAAGCCACACTTTGTGAGGAAGGACAGCTGACCTGTAAGGTGACCTGTTTTTTAGGAAAAGTATTAAAAGACGTCTGATTTAGACTCTCATGTTGAGTAATGCCCCAGTCCAATGATTCACCGCCGATAATTGTGGCGGTACAGGCATTTGGTGCAATAACCCCATGAACATTAATGTCCATAGCGGCAAAAGAGGTATCAGCTAACAAAAAACAACCTGAAATGCTTAATGCAGCAACAACTTTATTTAAAGACACTAAAAAAATCTCCAATTATAAAAAAATCCCAAGCATCAGGCTCACTGGCTCAATGCGGAGTGAAATTTATATGGAAAGTCCTATGGAGAGTAGTAAAAAATTATCAATAAAACTTAAAATAATTATTAAAAATAAAATGATTATAAATCAACATCTTAACGTTTTTTCTCTGAAGTATAAAAACATATTAAGAGAAAGTTTAATAAATCAAAACAGCGCACTTCATAGTACGCCGCGACGGTTGTAGTAATCAAATTTCTATATCAGGTTTCAACCCGTCTTTTCACAAAGGAAAAGCGGCACGGTTTCAGAGAAAATCAAGGAGGCATTGTTACCAACCGGACGGATATTCCACACAAGTGATTTACCCTTCTCATAAAAGAAAGAAGGCAACCATTTTTCCTCCTGACTCTGACTAAGAGTCATTTGTGGCGATTTTGAAATGAGCTCAGAGGTGACAAAATAGGTATCCCCCTTCATTTCGTAAGAAAATCTGATCGTTTCACTGATATAACCAGCAGTTTTATCCCTGTTATATAACACACCTGAAATCGACACTGTCCCAACCCCAGAAAAGAGGCTCTTAAAAGTGATCATATTCAGCCTGTCGTCCCCCCTGACGAAAGAAACTTCTGCTTTACATCTCTCAGGCGTAAAGTGGTTAATACCATAGGAAACACAGAAAAAAGTTGAGACACCTGAAACCACGAAGAGAATTAATCTGTTCATTTAAGCATATTCTTTATATAGTAAACTGAATGGCACTCTGGGGCTTCATTATCGCCAAGTGGATTACGGCAGAGTAAGAGTGAAATTCTGTCAGAAAATCTGTAACTTGTTATGTAGGCATATCGGTTATTTTCACATTTGAGATTCAGGCTATCTACCAACCTGAACATTTCATCACTCTGTAAATCACTATCCCTGTTGGTGAAAATAGTACACTCTTTATAGAGCACGGATTTTGAAGAAAATACTGGTTCATCTCGTATGTTAATTTTTATGCAATAAGAAAATATACCTATAGCAATGCCTGAGGCACTTGCTAGCAGCCAACTCATCTTGTTATGCCTGCGCGACAGGACACGATTTTTGCGATCTAACGGCAAAATATGTCCTGACGAATGCGTTTCAATACTTTCTTTTTCATTTTTTAACTTACTATTCTCATTCAGGTTCACATGGGTATTTTTTTCATCATCATTCTCATTAATAATGCGCTCTGGTCCGGACCGGTTAATTTCTGTCAGAGGTGATAAAAGAAACCCTCTTCGGGGCATCGTTCTGATAATATCCTGTGTCATACCAGCGTTGCTAAGCGATTTTCGCAGTGTGGAAATGTTTTGATACAGTGACGTTGAAGTGGGTTCCATACCAAATCGTCGCCAGGCATATTCATAGAACTGATCGTGCGTAACCAGATTTCCAACATTTTCAATGA
The DNA here is from genome assembly GCA_050311775.1 of Erwinia amylovora. Classification (GTDB taxonomy): domain Bacteria; phylum Pseudomonadota; class Gammaproteobacteria; order Enterobacterales; family Enterobacteriaceae; genus Erwinia; species Erwinia amylovora_A. The sequence continues at coordinate 9,176 of JBNONK010000011.1, forward strand.
GAAGCTCAAAACACAGCGTGGCTGAAGTGCTCACTGTAAACGTCCCCTTTGCACCCGAGATATTCTTTTTCTCTGGCTCAAAACTTACCACATTATTGATAATAATTTTTCTGCTCATAGCACCCTCCCGCTGGGAATTTTCTGTTCAACACCTTCGGCCCCGCCTTGCTCACTGAGTCGAATTTTGGGGGGTGTTCATGTTGCCATCTGAATTATTGCGTAAAGAATAGCATTCTTTCTGTTAACTTAGATTAAACGTATCATTAACCAAACGATTGGCGTGTATTTCTGATATGGGTAATACGTATAACAGTATTGCTTTACCTCAATGCAAGGATTAGATGTAAAGTGTATTCCTTATGCATTTTATATTTTCGTGTAATATCTATTATTTTCATATTATGAAATATGTTTCTTATTCATTTTAGCTTACATTTTTAATCCGGCCCGGAATATTTATTAGCGATTGAATTTCATCCGTTCCCGGTTAACCTCACTTAAAGGCGGGCCGCACGGAACACGGAGGATATCCTGCGTTAAGGCTGTTTTTTAATCCTTCTCGACTTTGGCTGGTCTCAGTCGACGGAACTTACCTGTATCCGATTTTCAACAACGGCATGAAGAACGGCATCACAAAGTACTAGAGCTTGAAATATCTCAGCGGCAGTGGACGTATGACGTGCCGTTGCTGTGATAACCGGATAAAACGGGCTTTCGGAGGGTATCTGAGTTGAAAGCCTGATTCACTCACCCGGCTGCATGGCTATGTAATACGGCGAAATTTATCGGACTAAAACGGGTCGATTTGCCGGTTTTACCCGACTGGCACCGTCTTCTCCGAGGCTGTGTACTGGGCGGCCAGGGATATGCTATGGTTAATTTAGGTAGTTAATTTTCTAAATCAGGACTGTTACATGACAGAATCAAGACATCAAAAAGGTCTGGATAATATCGAACAACTTTATGGAGAAGTTGGAACATCCGGATTAGAAAAAAATTCTAAACTTTCTAATCAATTCGAGAGGTATATCTGTGATTTCGCTTATGGAGATATATATAGCCGGGAAAGTTTGTCACTTCAGCAAAAACAGATAGTTACTATATCTTCGTTAGTCACCCAGGGGTGTGTTCAACACGAACTAAAAATGCACATGTTAGGTGGAATTAATGCAGGACTGACAAGAGAGCAGGTTTTAGATATTTGTGTACACTGTTTGCCGTATGTTGGATTCCCCAGAGTAACCGTTGCTTTGGAAACAGCACACGCTCTTTTTGATGAAATAGATCAGCAAAAAATAAAATAATATAAGAGTTTGATTATGAGATTTATTTGTTTAGATATTCCGTTGGATGGTGTTTCCATTGATGACTATAAGCCGCATATGGTCGAAGAGGCTAGTTATGGATGGGAACTCTACAAAAGTGAGTTCATTAGAGAAGTTTTTTACAGAAAAGATCGTCTCGGCGTTGTATTGATTGCTGAAAGCGACTCTGTAGAGTCTTGTTATAGCGAACTCAAAAAATTCCCTTTGTGTCGGGAAGGCGTAATTGATTGGCAGATTATACCCGTTGGTCCATTTATGGGATGGGAGTCTTTATTCTCTATGGGGCAGTGAGGTCGATCGGGTTACTGACATGGACGTCGTGGATTTTTCTCCGGGCGTGCGCCATGCAGGCCGCTTCCGTTATGTGGTCGTCATCGTACGGCGCGTTTATAACTGACCCTGACCCGCAATCCTGCTCCATTCAGATATGTTATTCCTGACTGCTGTCTTGTTCACGGAGTACACAATGCCTGAGTTCTGCTTTTTTAAAAAGGGTCAGCACATTGCCGCCCTGGAAAGATCTGACGCGGAAAAATCCGCTCAACTGGCCGATGACGGCTGGGAAAAGCAGTTTGAAGAGGGTTTGCGCTGCCGATGCTGAAAGTGGCCTTGCCAGCTGGCGGACATTCGGGAAGAAGACGTCACGACGGGGCGCGCTTTTATAACGGGTTCCGTATTCAGCGGCTTCCTCACAGCGATTTTCAAGTAATGACCCGCTGGCAGAGTTAAAACTCTGCCAGCCACCTCGTTTTTAACATTAGAGTTCTGTTGCAAATTGCGGTTACCGCCGCAGCATCTGCTGCAGCCGCTTCTGTTGCCAGCGGCCGATCAGCCCGCGAAAAACAAAGGTCCTCATGCCACGAATAACCAGCAGTGCAAACCAGATCCCCGCTACCCACAATGACCATACGCTGGTCGGGGCCGTAAAGTGGTTAAGAACAAGCAGCAGCGCACAGACAACGACAGCCGTAATAACTGACCGGTAAAAACGGCCTTCCTCAGCGAGATTGCTCTTCGCTCCGGCAATTCTCTGGTCGAGCGCGTCATCGCCGGACGCGTCAGGGCCGGATAGATCCGCCACACTCACCTCAAATACAGCTGCCAGGGCGCTCAGTGTTTCCAGACTGGGATGATCGTCATTTTCGATGCGCTGCACCGTGCGCACACTCAGCCCGGACAGTTCGGCAAGCTGCTCCTGGGACCAGGCCCGCGCAAGACGAAACGATCTAAATTTGTTGGTATGACTCATTTTATGTCTCCGAATGGAAGGTAGTCAGCGCACAGTGTTGCCCAGACAATCCTGCACGACCACGATCATAACCCGACAGTAACCTGACAACGGTCTGACACGCGCTTTGAGGTTTTGAAGTCCTGACTTCAGGAGCATAAACGGTCGGATTTATCATACAAGTTCTTGTGCAACTTCTGCTTCTGGCACAGCGCGGTCCGTGAGATTACATTTAGCTCTGTGTCCTGGCAGAGTCGGGTCACAGAGCTAATGCAGCAGATGTGAAATACAGGCCAGTCCTGAATATGAGCGATGACGTAACGCAGCCTCGCCTCTGCCTCCACGCGATTCAGCCGGCTGGTCCCGATAAGGGAATACAGAACAAATGCCCGCGCCTTATCTCACCCACGTCCCAACCGGCGAACAGCCAGTTTTCCGGCCCAGGGCAACGCCATGCAGGGCGTTCTCCGTGATGTGATTGTCTGTCTCTGGCCAACCGCTGCTGAAGGAGGAGTTCAGCGCGTGCCAGTGCTTCAGCAGGTACGCGACTCATCACCACGGCTCTTTATCTTTTCGGTGAATTTAAGCCCTGTTTTTTTGTACCGCTGCCATAGTCTCCTTGACTATATTCCAAGAAATACCCTCTATCCAGCTCAATATTCACTGGAAATATTTCCGGTAACCAGGGTACATATCTGAATAGCCTGCAATTCGTTTGGTTACGGAAAGAAATTAAATTTGCAGACTGCGAAGGCGATGTCTGTCAATATAACTACAGGTTGAATTTCATAACTATTTTTATAATGAGTCAAAGGCTTATACAGGTAATCGTAAAACTTCTTTGCATATATTTCACTTATTCAGGATAAATAAAATAAGGAGATAATAAATTAAGCTATGAAAAAGATAAAATATCTCTATTAAAATAAGGATTTCCCCTCACAGCAAAGATTTTTATCTTCGTCCGCTTGGGGCGTTTTTCCTGGTGTTGGATGCCAGATGGCTCAAAGAGAGTAATAAACATGAATCACCTGACAACGGAGATTATTGTACTGGAAGTGGCTTTTTAAGTAAGCTAGCCTTAGAATTGACAAAGACTATACTTTTGTACAGTTCAGACCTGTGCTAACATACGTAAGGATATCGAGAGTTATGTTTTCTTTATTTAAAGATAATCAGCTACTTAGGGAGACAATGAAGGCGTATATTGACAGGAAACTCTCGCCGCTGGGAAACCTTGAGTATGCTTACACGGTTGTCAACAAGAAAAACCCATCAAAAGTATTGATCATATCAAATTACCCTGATGAATGGGTTTCATTCTATCAGGATACTCACTTCCAACTCACTGACCCGGTGATCCTTAATGCGTTTCGGCGCGCCTCGCCTTTTGCATGGGATGAAAATATTACGCTGATGTCCGAATTACGCTTCACGAAAATATTCTCAATGTCCAGGCAATTTAACATAGTCAATGGATATACTTTTATACTCCATGATCATATGAATAATCTCGCCTTGCTGTCATTCATTATCAAGGGCAACGGTCAGTCTGGACTGGAACAGCAACAATATTTATCCTCGCAGCAAGGACCTATACAGATGCTGCTTATAGATTTTAATGAACAGATGTACAAACTCGCTGGCACTGAAAATGATTCTGATTTGCGAGCCAGGGAGAAAGAAGAGAAAAATATCTTTTCCCCGCGAGAAAATGAAGTACTTTACTGGGCGAGCATGGGTAAAACCTATGAGGAGATAGCTGCAATTGCCGGAATTTCACTCAGCACAGTAAAGTTTCATATCAGGAATGTCGTCAAGAAATTAGGCGTCAGTAATGCACGTCAGGCCATAAGATTAGGCGTTGAACTGGGAATCATCATACCGGTAGCCTGAAAGGCCACGTCAGAAGTGATTCTACCGACAGCTCGGTTCTGCCGGTGACACCCTGAGCTAAAATTAGTTGGTCGTTTTTCCCGGTCGGTAAGGAGACCAGGTAAATTCTCTCTTTCTCGCTAAGGTATGCTTCCTGAATAACGTTCAGTCGCCACCCTGAGCGCCTGAGAATGGTCAGCATAGGTCGACTGACTATGGTGTGAATGCAGTTGTATTTCTCATTTTGTGACCAATTAGCCATTGCAAGAAAGAGTAGCTGACTGGTGGGGAATTTTTCTCCGAGCAATTCTCTGGTACGCATTTTATCAACAAAAAACCGGCTGGATTCAACACCCAACTCTGGCAGGTTGTTCTGGTTAAAATTTGCGGAAAACGTATGGGTTATCATATTGGGTTCACTGAGCTTAATGAACCTGACACTGCACAGGAGTGTTCCTGAATACATCCCCAGAATATAGCGGGTCCCGTCTACATCAAACTCGTCTGATTCCATCCCCTGACTGCACAATACATCCCAACCCAGTCTGTCGTGAAAGGTTGTCTTACGCAGTCGAAACAGCTCCTCCGAGTGTTTGGTTTTCAGTTGCTTATAATCCACGTCAAAAATTTCAAGCATTTCATAATCCCTGAGACTGGCGGCCACTGTGGCCAGGAATTTACTATTCTACAATTTTTTGTATACCTGCACCTATAGCCTGGTTAAACCCGAAGGTGCGATTTTTTTTATGGCACACGCACAGCGCGTGACACACTGCCCGGAGAGTATGAGTCAGCATGACGAATTTTGTTCAACTGGCAACAAGTTTCTGACTGAAATCTGTTAGAAGATTGGTTTTTTATTTTTTCGTGGATATAGAGTTTATAAATATAAATGATATTTCATCTCTGTAATCAGATGATTTTACTGATATTTCCTGTTTTTATCTTCGTTCGGGCTTATACTTCCCTAAAGGAAGAATGCATTTTTAAATCATACATGTGAACTGATGTCGAATGGGTATGTTATCTATTGATGATCAAGGTTTACGTTTAAATAACTTATTATAAACAATTATAATTTATTTTAGCTCATGCAGGTACCTTTAAAAATATCCTTAACGTCATTCTGAGCCTCAGTAGCATTGAGGGAAAAATAATCCGTTAAATATAACATTATCAGCAGAGGGAAACGATGGATAACTTCACTGGTTGATGAGAATACCGCTGTAGTAATACTGGAATCAAAAACCTGCAGTTTCCGCGTGGAACCGAAAGGAGGGCTATTCGGAGGAGGCTTTCAGGCCGGTTTGGGCAAGGAGCCCTGATGACTTCCTGCGTGTCGAAGCAGACGGTCCCGGGAGAACACCGATCATGGTGAGGCCAGCAACATAGAGTACAGCTGTTACGATTGTGGCAGATACACCGGTCAGTACTCTCACTGCTTCAAGCGGAATACCTTTACCAGCAGGTTGTTTTGTAAGTATCCCTGCAAAACGGACCACTCACTTTTAGAGATCTTCCGGCATACTGACTATATCCCTGGAGGAGATCGCCATGCGCAATGCACGATTCACCGAAGAGCAGATTGTTTTTGCCCTGAAGCAGGCTAAACGAAATGCCGCAGCGGCCCTGCGTTTCTTCCGCAAATCCATTCGCCACCACGATGCACCTGAGGCCGTGACGGTCGATAAAAGTGGCGCCAACACTGCAGCGCTGGCCACACTCAATGCCGGTAAAGCTGATGAGGAAAGCATTATCATCAGGCAGAGTAAATATCTGCATAACCTGGTTGCGCAGGATAATCGAAACATTAAACGACGAATACGAATGATATTAAGATTTAAGCTACTCATGTTTGCACAGACTATCCTGGCAGGAAGTAAGCTGGTCCACTTGATAAGTTTAGGATAGCTCGGACACGCGGGCGGGGATAACCTTTAGCCGGCCAAACATTTCACCGGCCAATTTTGTGAAAAAAGTCAGTAAAACTTTTGGTAGTGCACCGCCGTAAATGCGACAGATCCTGATTCAGCGCTTCATTATATATTTACACCATTCCACTACTGCTTTCATTCTGAATAGAGGACAGTAATGTTATCTGGAAAAGAAATATAATACCTGTTAAATGTTGTAATGAATATCATTCTCATGTAGTTTTGTGCCAAATTCATTTTAACTCACCCACCCTGGTATCTAGAGAGACATGTTATCTCCTGGTTTTAGTTCAGCTGAAAATGCCACGTTGCTGTTTTCAGAACACAATAACTGGCTTCAAAAGCTGCTCAGACGACGCCTCGGGAATGCCAGCGATGCCGCAGATCTTGCGCAAGACTTATTCCTGCGCTTGCTTATAAAACCCCGAAACTTTGACTCTCTTGCTGGCGCCCGCGCCTACCTTGGCTCGATGGCTCATGGCATGTGTGTCGACCTGTGGCGAAGAAAAGAAATTGAACGGGTCTGGCTGGAAACAGTAGCGGCGCAACCGCAGCCCACCGCGGTTTCAGCGGAACACTGTGCGATCGTTCTTGAAGCCCTGTTTCAGGTGGATGCCATGCTGCAGGCGCTGCCGGAGAAAGTCCGCGCGGCGTTTTTGATGGCGCAAATCGGTGGCCTGACTTATATGAAAATCGCCGTCAAACTCGGCGTCTCCGAGCGAATGGTGAAGAAATATATGTCTCAGGCCATGCTCCACTGCCTGAGCCATGAAATCGAGTATCATGACGCATTACCCCCCGCTGCGGTCAGATTCGATGAGCAATAAACCCGGCTATGCCGCGTTGCAGCAGGCGGCAAACTGGTACGCTGAAGTCCAGGACATCGCGTCGCCCACGACTTATCCCGCCGCGCTGCAACGCTGGATTGACGAGAGCCGGGAAAATCAGCTGGCATGGCAGTATGTGTTGAACATCAGCCAGCGTTTTTCGCCTCTGCGGGAAAACAGTGATCGACAAGCGGCTGCGCTGACCGCGCTGACCCCGCGAACGCACAACGCCGGGCGGCGCATGGTGCTGAAAATGGCTGCCTGGATTTCCGTTGGCACCCTGCTCGCCTGGGGCAGTTGGCGTCATACGCCACTGCGCAGTCAGGTACTGGCGTGGCACGCCGATTACCACAGTCCCCACGGCGAAATAACGTCGTTCACGCTGGCTGATGGTTCGCGGATCTGGCTTGATACCGACAGCGCACTAAACGCCGATTACTCTCTGACGCAGCGCGCGCTGCAACTGCTGAACGGCCGGGTGATGATCGACACCGCCGCCGATCCGCACCGCCCGCTGACCATCGTCACCGAACAGGGTAAAATGCGCGCCCTCGGCACGCGTTTCAGCGTGCAGGTGCTCGGCGATACCACCGTGTTGCAGGTGTATCAGGGGGCGGTTCGAGTCTCCCCGGCGGCGATCAGCGACGCGCCGGTTGTGCAGGCCGGTCAGGCGATAACCTTCCGGCGGGATGCCTTTGGTCCGGTTTCGCCGTTGCGCAATGCGGAGCCTGCCTGGTCTCGCGGGTTGCTGCAGGCCGATAATCTCTCCCTTGGTGAGTTTATCGGGCGGCTGTCGGCGTATCGTCACGGCTATCTGGGGTGCGTCCGGCCGTGGCATCGCTGACCGTTACCGGTACATTCCCGCTGCATGATACCGATATGGCGCTGGACATGCTCACGAACGCGCTGCCTGTACGGATCAACCGCCGCTTTTCATGGTGGTTGACGGTCGCTCCGCGCGATAAATAACAAATAAATTCACCTTATCGGTTCCCCTTGACGGGCCCTCATCCGATTAACCCAATGCATCATTTTACTTTTGGGGGTTATCAGGGGAATCTATGACATTAACATGCACCAGGCAGCCGCGGGTTTTCCGTCGTGCGCCTAAGGCCGCTCTCCTGCGCATAATGTTGTGCGCACCGTTACTGATATCGTCCGCCGCCATTTCGTTGGCCGCTCCGGCCACAGCAACAGTAATGGATAAGCACGTTTATGCGATCCCAGCTGCACCGCTGGCAACTCAGCTGAATCAGTTTGCCGCGCAGTCGGGTATTTATCTGGCGAGCGATGCGCAGCTGACTGCCGGGAAATCCTCTCCGGCGCTCAACGGTACCTACACCCTTACCGAAGGCTTTTCCCGGCTGCTGACCAGTCAGGGGCTGCAGGCAGAACGTCAGCCCAACGGTAGCTACACCCTGAACAAGATCCCTGAAGGGGACGAAATGGTGGTGGTCGGTGACGTTAACTACGGCTCGATGACTGAAGATACCGGCTCTTACACTTCCCGCAACATGTCGGCGGCGACTCGCCTTAATCTCTCCCCGAGAGAAACGCCGCAGTCGGTCAGCGTGGTTACTCGTCAGCGTATGAACGATCAGAATATGACCTCGCTGGATGATGCTATGCGCCAGGTCACAGGGGTGAACGTCATCAATGAGAGCTCCTATCAGACCCGTTATCAGTCGCGCGGTTTCACGATGGATAACCTTCAGGAAGACGGTATCAGCTCCTCGTTTCAGAACAGCGTCGCCGGAATGGGGTATGCCGAGGCGTCGACCGAGTCGCCGGATCTGGCCATTTACGATCATCTGGAAGTTCTGCGCGGCGCGTCAGGTCTCACTCAAGGTAGCGGCGAGCCGGGGGGAACGGTAAATATGGTGCGCAAGCGACCGACTTACGATTTTCGTTCTGCAGTCAGTGCCAGCGCCGGCAGTTGGGATAATTACCGCAGCGAAATGGATATCTCCGGGCCGTTGAATGACGATGCCTCGCTGCGCGGCCGCGCGGTTGGCGTACTGCAAAAGAGGGACAGCTTTACCGATTACGTGCATAGCGAACGTCAGGTACTCTTCGGTACCCTTGCCTATGATTTTACGTCACAGACCACGCTGACCACCGGTATTTCATGGCAAAAAACCGATACGGTGCCTAATCTCTACGGCGTGCCGATGTCCACCAATTACGCCAGCCTGGGTCTTCCACGCTCGACTTTTCTCGGTGCCAGTTGGAATAATATTACCTTCGAGAAAACTAATGCCTACGCCGAGCTCGAACACTATTTTGATAACGAATGGGTCGCCAAAGGCTCGCTGAATTACACGGCCGCCAGCGCTCAGGGAAAATTCATCGGCGTTTACGGCAACGGCACTCAAGGCGTGAATGAGTCAGGCAGTGCGAAACTTAACAACTACCTGCAACGATACAACCGAAGCAGTCAGTACGGCGTCAACCTCAACCTGAGCGGGCCGTTCCAACTGTTGAATCGCGATCACCAGCTGGTGTTCGGCAGTGATTATCAGAAAGAGAATTTCAATAATTTATTTGGTTCACAGAGCAATACCAGCGAGGTGAATATCTACAGCTGGGACCCTGAAAGCCTCTCCGAACCCGACTGGGATTACACGCGGCGCTATCAGTACAACGTCTATCAGCGCGGCCTGTACGCCACGACACGGCTGAGCCTGACCGACGACTGGAAGCTGATCCTCGGAAGCCGTTACAGCAGCTTTACCTACGACTCCTATTTCACCAATCTCACCACCGGGACGATGACCACGCACAGCAATTACAGGGTGAAAGGTAAAATCGTCCCCTACGGCGGCCTGCTGTGGGATTTCGCTAAAGACTACACCTGGTATCTGAGCTACGCCGAAATCTACAAACCGCAAAGCTCGCTGGATGCCAGCGGCAACTTTCTGCCGCCGGTCACCGGCAGCAACTACGAAACCGGCGTCAAAGGGGAATTCTTTGACGGCGGGCTGAACGCCTCCATCGCACTGTTCCACATTATTCAGGCGAATAACGCCTTGAGCGGGGTGGACTGCGATGACTGCTACGTCGCTGACGGCAAGGTTCAGAGCCAGGGCATTGAAATGGAGATATCCGGGCAGCTTGCGAAAGGCTGGCAAGTCTACGCCGGGTACACGCTTAATAACAGCAAATATCTTGAAGCCGCCGCCGCGCAGAAAGGCACTAACTACAGCAAACACACGCCGCAGCATCTTTTCCGTTTGTATAACAGCTATCGCCTGCCGGGAGAATGGGATAAATGGTCCGTGGGCGCAGGGCTGACAGCGCAGACTGATACCACCACTAACTACAATGTGTCGCAGGGCGGGTATACGCTTTTCAATGCCAATATCGGCTATCAGTACAGTAAACAAATAAGCCTGAGCCTGAACGGCAACAACCTGACGGATAAAGAATATTATCTCGGCGTTTCCAACCGTCACCGCGGTGGCAACAATTTCTACGGCGATCCGCGTAACTTCATGTTCAACGTGAAATGGGCTTTTTAATCGCAAAGGATAATGGACAGCCATCCGCGGTGACGGCTGTCACGGTTTATACACACTCTGTGCGACCTTCTTTATGCAAAATTTGAAACGGTTTTATCAGCTGACAGCTCCCTGTTGGCTGCATGCTCGCGAATGGTTTTCGTGGCTGTTATTGCTGACGCTGACTGCCCTCACGCTGGGCGTGGTGTGGGTAAGCGTACAGTACAACGGCTGGAGCCGGGAGTTTTATGATGCCCTCAGCGACTACTTTCAGCATTCGTCGATCGGCATGCTGGCGCTCACTTATGCCGGATATACTGGGCTGTTTGTGGCCTTTATTGTCAGTTCGAACTGGCTGAAAAAATTACTGATCATCCGCTGGCGACAGAAGATGACCATGAGATTTCACCATCTGTGGCTGCGACAACACAATCATTACCGCCTTAACCTCCATGTTGAAACCGATAATCCCGATCAGCGTATTGCCGAGGATATACGGATGTTGGTTGAGCAAAGCCTTGGGCTTTTTTTATCGCTGCTAAAAAATATCACGGGACTTTTATCGTTCATATTCATTCTGTGGCAGCTCTCGGACACGCTCAGTCTCAATATCGGCGGACACAACGTTACATTGCACGGTTATCTGGTGTGGGTGGCGCTGGGGTATGCGGCCATTAGCAGCCTGCTGGCCCACTGGATAGGCCGTCCGTTGCACAAGCTGAATATAGAGCGGCAAAAAACAGAGGCGGACTACCGCGCCAGCTTGCTGCGCATCCGTGAAAACAGTGAGCAGATTGCTTTCTACGACGGCGAGCGTGCTGAGTTCCGTCGCATACGCCATTATTTTTCGGCGATTACGCACAACTGGCAGCGGCTGATGTCGCGCGAGTTTTGCCTGGATACGTTTACCACTACCTATTTCCGTCTGAGTCTGATGATCCCTATCTTTGCCGTTCTGCCGCTGTACATCGCAAAAAAGATCTCTCTTGGCGGCGTAATGCAGGCACGCGCCGCTTTCAGCTACGTCCTTGACGCCTTCGGCTGGTTTATCGACTCCTACCGCCAGATAGTGGCCTGGTCAGCGACGGTAGAAAGGCTATGGCAGTTTGAGCAAGACTTAAGCGCGTTACCGGCGAAAGCGAAATATCCCCCTCATCCCGGAAGATTACGCTGCCGTAATCTGATTGCCCGTCACGCAAATGGTGCACCTTTGTTTAACCCCATCGATCTCGACTTACAACACGGCGAAACCGTTGCGATTACCGGCGTCAGCGGGTGTGGTAAAACGACCTTCCTGAGGGTGTTGTCCGGCCTATGGCCGTACAGTAGCGGAGTCTATAACCCCCCGACAGGGAAAACCCTGTTTGTCCCGCAAAAACCGTATCTACCTGACGATCTCCTGGCCCATGTGTTGACATATCCTGGCTTAGTCAGAGTCAGCGATGAACGACTGGAAAGCTGTCTGAAGAGGGTTGGACTGGGGCATTTGTGCCAGCAGCTGAATAAGCGCCAGTCATGGAGCCGTATCCTTTCAGGCGGTGAGCAGCAGCGTCTCTCGTTTGCCCGTATTTTGTTGAATCAGCCGGATCTTATCTGCCTTGATGAATCAACTAGTCACCTGGACGACAGCACGGGCATAGCGCTGATAGGCACTCTACGTCGTGAGCTACCGCAGAGCATCATTATGGTCGTTAGTCATCAAATAGCGGTGACAGATTCAATGAATAAACAATATATTATTGAATGAAATGGTTAAAATTCAGGCTTAACTAACACAGTGGTACCGATCAGCGGGGAGTAGCTCAACCGGACTGTCACCAGGGGAACAATTTTATCTGCTGACTGCCTGAAAAACAGGCAGGCTTACCTGTGGTAGTTGATGCGACAGAACTTTTTTTTATTCTGGCATCCATCGCCTTGGTATCGCGTTCTCCCCGTTTTATTCCTTCGTCAGATATAGAGCTTCTTTTAATCAGCCGTCACTTCAGCATGCTAATGCTTGAACTTGTCACGGTTAACGGTTATAGCTAAAACGGTTTAGCTATAGGGTTTAACCACAGGAGTTATTTATGTCTGTTCGTGTATGGTGCCTCGGGGACGCCGTGGTGGATTTGCTACCCGAAATGCCGGGTCGCCTGATGCAGTGCCCGGGCGGAGCACCCGCCAATGTCGCCGTGGGTATTGCCCGTCTGCAGGGAAACAGTGGTTTTATCGGCCGGGTAGGGGCTGACCCCTTTGGTGAGTTTATGCAGCAGACGCTCAGGGAAGAAAAGGTTGATATCCGCTACATGACCGCCGATCCGCAGCACCGCACCTCAACCGTGGTGGTCGGGCTTGATAAACAGGGTGAACGATCTTTTACCTTTATGGTGCGTCCAAGTGCAGACCTGTTTCTTGAGGCATCGGACCTGCCCGATTTCGCTCAGGGGGAGTGGCTGCACTGCTGTTCGATTGCTTTAGCGGCTGAACCTTCACGCACCGCGACGCTGAACGCCATGCAGCGGATCCGAAAAGCAGGTGGCCATGTCAGTTTCGATCTAAATCTGCGTCATGACCTCTGGCCCGATCCGGCACGGCTGCATGCCGTCGTGAACGAGGCGTTGAGCCATGCCGACGTGGTGAAACTCTCCGGGGAAGAACTCGATTTCCTCTGCCCGGGTCAGGAATCGGCTGTCAGCATGCCGTATCTGGCAGCGCGATTCAGCATTAACTTATTACTGGTAACGCGAGGCAGGGAAGGGGTGATGGCCTGCTATCAGGGCCAGATAAGCCATCATGCCACTACGCCTGTGGACAGTGTCGATACCACGGGTGCAGGCGATGCCTTCGTTGCCGGATTACTCTGGGGACTGGCTAAGAGGGGGCTGCCTGCCGGTGAATCTCAGCTGGCTGTTTGCCTTGCCATTGCCCAACGATGTGGTGCTCTGGCGACCACGGCTAAAGGGGCCATGACAGCACTTCCCTGGCGCCACCAGCTGGAGGCTATTAAGGGCTAACTGTCTTTTTGCCCCTGTTTTGCGAGCTATCTCACAATCACTAAACCGGTTTAGCTATTTTCATTGCAGAGGGAAATTACCCATGGCTATGATTTGCGCCTAAACCGGTTTAGCAAAAATACCGGTGATGATAGCCTCTCCTCTGGGACATAAAAAAATGAAAAAAAGCACGATTGCAGTGACCCTCTCAACGCTTTTCCTTTCCACATCTGTCTTCGCCGATCCCAGCATGAGTAGCATTGAGGCACGACTTGCGGCGATGGAGCAGCGCCTGCAGGCTGCTGAGCAGCGGGCGAGTGCCGCCGAAAACCGCGCAGAGGTCGCGGAGAAACAGGCCCGGCAACTGGCAGCCGTGCAGCAGCAGAATCAGACCTCTGCCGTGCAGGTCGCGCAGCGCCCCACGAAACAGGAGCAGCAGTCTGCCGATGAAGGTGGCTTTGAGTTCCACGGTTATGCCCGTTCCGGATTGCTTATGAACAGCTCAGCCGCCAAAACCCAGGGGGGGCCGACCGTGACACCTGCCGGGGAAACCGGCGGACATGTTGGTCGTCTCGGTAATGAGCCGGATACCTACGTTGAGCTCAACCTTGAGCACAGGCAGACGCTGGAGAATGGTGCCACTACCCGTTTCAAAGCGATGCTGGCCGATGGACAGCGTACCTACAACGACTGGACGGCCGCCAGCAGCGATCTCAACCTGCGCCAGGCGTTTGTTGAGCTTGGGCAGCTTCCCACCTTCAGCGGCGCATTCGATAACGCAACGGTCTGGGCCGGTAAGCGTTTTGACCGCGATAACTTTGATATTCACTGGATCGATTCCGATGTCGTGTTCCTTGCCGGTACCGGTGCCGGTATTTACGACATGAAATGGAGCGATCGGGCGCGCAGTAACATCTCACTTTATGGACGCACCTTTGGTGACATCGAAAACAATGAAAACACCGCGCAGAACTACATCCTGTCGTTCAATAACTTTGTTGGCCCGGTGCAACTGATGTTCAGCGGTATGCGGGCAAAAGATAACGACGATCGCCGCGATATTGACGGCATCAGAGTCAAAAGCGACGCGGCAGAAACCGGCGTACATGCACTGCTGGGGCTGCATAACGACAGCTTTTATGGTCTGACAGAAGGTACATCGAAAACGGCACTGCTTTATGGTCATGGTCTGGGCGCAGAGGTGAAGTCAGTCGGTTCTGACGGTGCGCTGTTGCCGGAAGCGGACACCTGGCGGCTGGCGAGTTACGGTATCACGCCGCTTGGCGGGGGCTGGCACATTGCGCCTGCCGTACTGGCACAGCACAGTAACGACCGCTACGTCAGAGGTGACAGCTATGACTGGGCGACGGTCAACCTCCGGCTGATTCAGGAGATCACCCAGAACTTTGAGATGCAGTATGAAGGCTCTTATCAGTACATGGATCTGCGTCCGGAAGGCTATAACAACCGTAACGCGGTCAGCGGCAGCTTTACCAAACTCACCGTTGCGCCAACCCTGAAAGCCGGTGACGTCGGTGATTTCCTTAAACGTCCGGAAATTCGTCTGTTTGCAACCTGGATGAACTGGGATCACCGGCTGGATAACTATGCCAGTGACGACGCTTTCGGCAGTAAAGGCTTTGATGCCGGTGGCGAATGGAACTTCGGCGTACAGATGGAAACCTGGTTCTGACCGGGTGGCCCCGGGTACCGGGGCCTGAACGCTACGCGCATAAAAACAGAACAAGACTGAGGTATGTATGGACTATGTAAAAATATCGCGGGCATTGCTGCCGCTGCTGGGTGGTAAAGAGAACATCGCCAGCGCAGCTCACTGTGCCACCCGGCTTCGGCTGGTGCTTGCAGATGATGAAAAAGCGGACACCACCGCGATTGGACGGATAGAGGGGGTCAAAGGCTGCTTCCGCAATGCGGGACAGCTTCAGGTGATCTTCGGCACCGGTGTGGTGAACAAGGTCTACGCCGCCTTTATTGCTGAGGCAGGCATTAGCGAATCGAGTAAGTCTGAGGCGGCTGATGTGGCGGCACGCAAGCTCAATCCTTTCCAGCGTATCGCCCGCCTGCTGTCGAACATCTTTGTGCCGATCATTCCGGCGATTGTGGCGTCAGGTCTGCTGATGGGTCTGCTGGGGATGGTCAAAACTTACGGCTGGGTCAATCCGGAAAATGCGCTCTACATCATGCTGGATATGTGCAGCTCGGCGGCGTTTATTATTCTGCCGATCCTGATTGGCTTTACGGCTGCCCGCGAATTTGGTGGTAACCCGTTCCTGGGCGCGACGCTGGGTGGCATTCTGACTCACCCGGCGCTGACTAACGCCTGGGGTGTGGCCGCCGGTTTCCACACCATGAACTTCTTCGGCATGGAAGTGGCGATGATCGGCTATCAGGGCACGGTCTTCCCGGTGCTGCTGGCGGTGTGGTTTATGAGTATACTGGAAAAGCAGCTGCGTCGGGTGATCCCGGATGCGCTGGATCTGATCCTGACGCCTTTCCTGACGGTGATTATCTCCGGCTTTATCGCGCTGCTGATTATTGGTCCGGCAGGTCGTATGCTGGGTGATGGTATTTCCTTTGTCCTCAGCACCCTGATTGCGCATGCTGGCTGGCTGGCGGGACTGGTGTTTGGCGGACTCTATTCGGTGATTGTCATTACCGGTGTCCATCACAGTTTCCACGCGATTGAGGCGGGACTGCTGGGCAATCCTGCCATTGGCGTGAACTTCCTGTTGCCTATCTGGGCGATGGCGAACGTGGCGCAGGGCGGTGCCTGTCTGGCGGTGTGGTTTAAAACCCGCGATGCGAAGATCAAAGCGATTTCACTGCCCTCTGCGTTTTCAGCCCTGCTGGGGATCACCGAGGCGGCCATTTTTGGTATCAATCTGCGGTTTATGAAACCCTTTATCGCGGGTCTGGTGGGCGGCGCACTGGGTGGTGCCTGGGTAGTGTCCGTACACGTCTATATGACGGCGGTCGGGCTGACTGGTCTGCCGGGCATGGCGATTGTCCAGGCTGGCTCTCTGCTGAATTATGTCATCGGCATCATCATCGCGTTCACCAGCGCGTTTGTGGTCTCTTACCTGCTTAAATACAAAACGGATTCTGAATAATGGCCTCATCAACACATCTTGCCGCCATTCTGCAGGCGGTGATGCAGGGTATGCCAAAGGCGCTTAACGACAACCACTATCCCGGCTGGCATCTGGCGCCAGTAACCGGGCTGCTTAACGATCCCAACGGTTTCATCCATTTCGACGGTCACTATCATCTCTTCTATCAGTGGAACGCGCTGGGCTGTGCGCATGAGCATAAATGCTGGGGACACTGGCGTTCTGCCGATCTGCTGCACTGGGAACATCAGCCCATCGCCCTGATGCCAGATGAAGCGTATGACCGCAGCGGTTGCTACTCGGGCAGCGCGGTGGACGATAACGGTCTGCTGACGCTGATCTACACCGGCAACGTGAAGTTTGATGATGGCTCGCGCACGGCGTGGCAGTGCCTGGCGCAACAGAACAGCGCGGGTGGTTTTGACAAGCTTGGTCCGGTCATCGCCGTGCCAGAGGGCTACACCGGCCACGTCCGCGATCCCAAAGTGTGGCGCCACGAAGATCACTGGTACATGGTGCTGGCCGCGCAGAACAGGCAGCTGCAGGGCAGGGTGCTGCTGTTGCGTTCGGACAATCTGAGGGAGTGGCAGAATCTTGGTGAGATCGCGGGCAGCGAACTGAGCGGACTGGGTGCTTCAGGCTACATGTGGGAGTGCCCGGATATGTTTACGCTCGATGACCACACCTATCTGATCTGCTGTCCGCAGGGCGTTGTGCCCGAAAAGAAGCGTTATCTGAACAGTCACGCCTGCGCCTGGCTGAGTGGATCACTGGACTATCAGCAGCCTGCATACCAGCATGGCTCACTGAACGAAATGGATGCCGGGTTCGAATTTTATGCCCCGCAAACCACGCTGACCGCTGACGGACGGCGTCTGCTGGTGGGCTGGATGGGGACGCCGGACGGTGAAGAGATGGCCCAGCCAACCGTGGCGCAGGGGTGGATCCACCAGATGACCTGTCTGCGCGAACTGAGCTCACGCAACGGCCGGCTCTGCCAGCAGCCCGTTGTGGAACTGCAGGCATTGCGCGAGAAAGAGCAGCACTATCAGGGGCGCGCCGATGATGCACCGCCGATCGCCGCACGGCGGCTGGAGCTGGTGCTGGAGAGCGAGGGCGATATCGAACTCAATTTCGCCGATACGCTGATCCTGATCTGGCAGCAGAACGAACTGCGGCTTGCCCGTCGCAGCCTGGTGTCGGGTGAATGGATAACCCGTTACTGGACCGGTGTAGCCAGGCGGTTGCAGATCCTGTGTGACCATTCCAGCGTAGAAATCTTCATCAACGATGGGGAAGCGGTGATGAGCAGCCGCTATTTTCCGGACCATCCGGCGATGCTGACTCTGCATGGGCGCGCAGAACTGCAGGCCCGCTACTGGTCGTTACGGCGCTGCATGGTAGAATAAGCCCTTGTTTCACTAACCGATGTCTTGCCGTGAGAAGAACAAAACGCGTTACCATCAGTGATATCGCCGGGCTGGCTGGGGTTTCGAAAGCCACTGCCAGCCTGGTGCTCAACGGCCGTGGCGAAGAGTTACGGGTCGCAAAGGAGACGCGTGAGCGGATTCTGACGCTGGCTAGCGAACACCATTATCAGCCCAGCATTCATGCGCGGATGTTGCACGACGCCCGCAGTCATACGCTGGGACTGGTGGTGCCGGAGATCACGAACCACGGTTTCGCTGCCTTCTCTCATGCGCTGGAAAATCTCTGCCGCGCGGCCGGACTGCAACTGCTGATCTCCTGCACCGACGAAAACGCCGGTCAGGAGAGGGGCGTGGTCAACAACCTGGTGTCGCGTCAGGTGGATGGGCTGATTGTCGCCTCCAGTATGCTGAACGACAGCGATTATGTCAGCCTCAGCGAACAGCTGCCGGTACTGCTGTTTGATCGCCACATGAACAATACCCGGTTGCCGTGGGTCATTACCGATTCAGTGACGCCGACCGCTGAGCTGGTTGAAAAACTGGCGAGCGCCTGTCCGCAAGAGATCTACTTTATGGGCGGGCAATCCGATCTCTCTCCGACCCGGGATCGTCTGGCGGGATTCAAAGAGGGTCTGGCACGGGCGGGAGTGACGCTGCAACCGGAGTGGGTTATTCAGGGCCACTACCATCCCGGCAGTGGCTATGAGATGTTCTCCGCGCTTTGTCATCGGCTGGGGCGACCACCTAAAGCGATTTTCACCGCCGCATGCGGTGTGCTGGAGGGGGTGCTGCGCTATATGAGCGAGCATAATCTGCTGACCAGCGATATCCGCATCGCGAGTTTTGATGACCACTATCTCTATGATTCACTCTCCATTCCAGTCGATACGGTAGAGCAGAATGTCCCGGCACTCGCCCAGGCCTGCTTTTCTATGCTGACCACCATGATCGCTGGCGAGGATCTGGCTGACAGTCAGCTTGTCCTGCCTGCCACGCTGCGGCTGCGCGGATAGCGGCGATAAAGGTTTCTGGCGGTTCTGTCACAAACGACAGAACCTCTGTGACCGCAATCTGAACCTCTGAAAAGGGAACTTCCGCAGATTTTATCGATCAGCCCAAATCGGGCTCAAGGTCCGCTGTAAGCGAAGAGCCGACAGGGTTTCGAACAGGGTGCGGCTTTTTATTGAGTGTCGGGGTCTCAATCCGTAATAGATTTACTCATATTGACCCCCGTAACCCCAAATCCGCTGGTTTCATAGACATGCCGGGCGCGAGCATTATCACCTGCAACACGCAATCTGATCTCCTTAAACCCCCTGGCCTGCAGATACTCTTCGAAAGCACGCAGAGATTGTTTACCAAGCCCCAATCCCTGACGGCAGTTGAAAATATGAAAATCGTAGATAAAAACAGTGCGCGTGGTCGGGTCTGGTTTGTACCAGAGATAACCTACATGGTCGTCGGTCTTGTCCGACTGAGCAACAATACACATTAATATCTGCCCATCTGTTTTAACCCCATCGGGAAGCATTTCCGAAATTTCCTGCTTCGCTCTGGCAAGAGAATCACGAAGGGATGCCCCATAATTTGATTGGATCTCACAGGCATAATCATTAATAAAATATTCGAGATATGCAGGATACTCATCTTTTGTCATCGTTCGGAAAGAAATCACCTCTGTGCCTTTACCTTTATCATGCTGAAAAATATGAATATATTAATAACGATACCGTCCTCTGACGTCAATAGTCTTCACTTCTCTCTGCGCGTTCAGGCCAGGTGATGAACATAATAAGGGTACTCACCTGCGGTCGCGCGTTGTCGCAGCTGAAAAGTAAGGGCCGGTTTATCTGATGTTGAACATCGGCAGATAAAATACCGGAATAATGTCATTGAAAGCGATCACGGCAAACTGAAACGGATAATCATCGCCACGCTGCTTTAACTCTACGAAGACGGCGTATGTCACCATCAGGGGGGCTAAAGTCATGCGGCCACTGCATAAAGAACAGGCGAAGCGCTTTTACTTCGGGTATCCCCTGAGCGAGCGGTATCTGGTGAGCAGAGTATTTGGAAATTGAGACCTTTCAGTAATACAAAAAATTGCCTCATCGTGAAATTTTCATCCGTCCGTTATCAGAACCCATTCTGAAAGGTTTACTCAGTAAACCCGTTTTTCATGTTATTCTCGATGACTGAGGCGAGATAATTTCTCTGTTTTTAGTTGAAGTCCAGACAGTTAACTATTCCTTCAATACTCTCATTATCTTTATCGACAGACGCCAATGGCTGGACTTTGACAGGATGAGCGCCATAAAAGAACGATGCCTGCTTACCATACCAGCCAAAAAAATTAAAAGAACAGTCCTGACACCTCTGCAACCCATTTTTTTCACTCTGATAATCATATCAGAAGCGGGTTATCCCTGGATCGTATCAGGGGCAGGGCAACACCAGTTTGTCAAGCATCCTGGTATACTAACCCCGATGGACTTATAAGTTCTGGTTAACTATTATTCGTATGGATGTTTTAGTCATGTTATTTTTCCCGGGAAGTTGACCCGATTTGACTTTAGGGCTGGAGTTCATCAGATGGCTCAATGAACGCTTTTATGAAAAAAAAATCAAGGAAAGACAGTCTGAAGTCGATAGTAATATTTTAATCAACACCTGGTTTGAGTTGAGTTATCCTGTCCATGAGAAAAAAACGCGTTGAAAAATCAGACGTACATATAATGCCGTTAATGTTTTTATACGTTGTAGTGTCATTGATTTTTACCTATTTTATAATCACCGGGCTGGCGGCCTGTCAAAGTCACAATAAGAAAAATAGCAGGTTATCCAATGACAACGAGTTATCCAACATCCAAACCGATACGTCTTTCACGTCGTTTGAGTTGGTGGGCAGGTATAGTTATCATTCTTTCCGTCGTAATGGCAGGGATTTTTCTTAGCGTTACCTGGCATGCCGCGTCAGAGGCTAAAAAAAACGCCTTGATAATAAATGACTTATCTAAGTTATTGTACGCAGCCAACTTCTTATCCGCGGAGCGCGGCCCCTCCAATATCTTAATGAGTACGGATCCAGCAGAGCACTCTGAGGGACGGTTGCGTTTAAATGAGGCAAGGAACAGGACTGATATCGCGCTGCAACAAGCCTCTTCCCTTATCCCCGGTGCGCAGCTGTTTCTACTCCAGCAAAGCCTCATACATGCCCGACGCCAGGTAGACAAGGCTTCAGTACTGACAAAATCAGATCCCTCTAAAATCCAGGAGGCGATTAATAACATGTTTACAGTTGCAGATATCCTCCATGATATTACGATGATCAAGGCTGCAAAATGGTTTGATAATGATACTTCGCTTTCCACTCCCGTTCTTCGGGCGATAGCCCTGACGGAACTTCGAGATACCGCAGGTCGGATGGGCTCCTGGTTAATTGTCCCGGTACAGACACATACTGTTCTGTCCGCAGACAATCTGCAAGGGCTGACCAGGGCAGACGAACGCATCAAGATATTATGGAGCTTCCTTATGCCGTCGGGAGCATTTAATTTAAATTCGAGCAATGGAAATAATAGAAACATATCCGTAAAAGCGCGTGAAAGTTTTTTCAAAGAAGGCCGGCCAATGATAGGTAAGCTGATGTCAGAGGGTCTTTCAGGGGCAGGGAGATATTCCCTGTCGGCTGTTGAGCTGACGCAAAATTATCAAACTACGCTGTCATTACTCGAACGATGGCAGTATGATTATATGACACACATTTTAATCGATTATAATGACCGTGCAAAAAAAGAATCTAATCTTTTTACGTTCGTCATTATCACCATGTTGCTTATTACCGGGCTTGTATCGGGTGGTGCTTTTGTCGTGCAGTCCCGGATTTTGCACCCTTTACTTATCGCGAGAGAACTCATTGTCGGGCTGGCAGATGATAAAGAAATTACTCTTCAGATACCAAAAAGAATCAATGAACTGAATTTACTTTTCCTCTCTATTGATATTCTTAACGCTCGGCTTGCAGAGCGTCGTGAACTCACCCGACGATTAAAGTACCTGGCTGAAACGGATGAACTCACCGGTTTATCCAATCGACGCGCATTTGACCTGAGCGGTGAGTCATGGGTTATCAATACAAAAAATGATTTTTATATTTTCCTAATTATCATGGATCTCGACCATTTTAAATCGGTAAATGATCGCTATGGACATCCGACAGGTGACCAGGTTCTTATCTCTGCAGCAGCAATCGTGCACAAGCAGGTTCGGTCAGGTGATGTAGCCGCCAGAATAGGCGGTGAAGAGTTTGCAGTAATTATTGAAGGTAAAAATATAGATGAGGCTATTTCTCTCGCTGAACGTATCAGAAGCGGATTACACCAGCTGGTTGTTTCTACGTCATCCGGAGATCATGTAAAGATTACGTCCAGTTTTGGCATCGCCGGGTCTGGCGAGTCAAAATCCTGGTCACAACTTATAAAAGACGCTGATTCAGCGCTTTACAGGGCAAAAGATAATGGTAGAGATTGCATTATGGTTTATGAAAAATGAGTCATTTTTTCCCGAACCCCAAAAATCCACATCGACAAAGAATTAAGTAATTAGAAATTATTGAAATTTATAATTCGGGAGCTCACATAATATACTGGACTCTTGATGCTAAATATTGAAGAGAGATTCTGCACTGCGATTCAACAGCAGGGATAAAGTAAATTGATATTATTGTCATGAAGCACAGTAACACCTCTGGTAGTGCTGTCAGTCTTAAGCCGAATTCTCAGACCCTGAACACCCTCCCATATTAACCACGCGTGAATTTTCTTTCATCACCGAGCTGGGCGTGACTCCGAAAGCTTTACGAAATGCATGACTGAAATGGGTCAAATCAGAGAAACCGTGATCAAGTGCAATTGCTGAAACACTCCTTGCTCCCCCCTGTTCAAGGGCGTTTCTGCAGGCCATCAGACGTTCCTGCCAGATAATGGCTGCCGGCGTTTTCTGTTGACGGGCAAAAGCACGGGTTACGGTGCGGACAGACACATGATGAGCCTTCGCAATACTTTCTATGCTCAGGTCAGGGCTCTTCAGATTACGACTGATATAGTTACGTACTCTTGCGTACAAATCGCGTTCAGCGGCGACTTTATCAATGTCCTGAAGTTCAAGACTCAGCGTCAGCAAATCCAGTATCGTCTGCGATAAGCGCCCAGCCATCTCCGGGTTACCCGACAGAACAGAATGATTTGCGGCCAGGCAGACGATTTCCCGCAGTGGGGTCACACCAGGACGGTTGTTATCAAGAATGGTGGCAGTCTTAACCCTCTGGCTGAAATCTGCCCATTGAGAAGATGCCGCGGTATACGGATCAGATGGTTATCGCGTCCGCCAATGCTGAATCGAAAGGTCTGAGCCGCATCATAAAGAACCAGGTCTCCCGCTGACAGACAGGCTCTCCGGCCGCCCTGTTCGAGCTGACCATATCCCCCCTGAATATAACCCAGCCACAGGTCATCCTCCGGACCCGTGCGCAGATGATGTGCCTTTCTTTCCCAGTGGTGTAGGGTTGAAGTGAGGGTACATACATCTATCAGGCCAATCTCACGCACCGCAAGCTCACCATTAAATCTGCCGTCAGCCTGAGGTTTGCCCTCTGAAGGAATACAGTGACGAAGAATCACATCGTGCCAGTAATCAAAGCGTTGATGGACTGCAACCTCTCCGGTTGAATACCGTATTTCTCCCTGGGGTGCGGAATGATTGTTCACAGCGACACCTCATATAAATTGGCTGACAATAAAGAGTTGTTTCTGACTGCAAGCAATTTCCGCGCCATGCTCTTACTCCGCACCACAGGCAGAAACTGACGCTGCCAGCAGTGTGTCAGCCCCCCCAGTGCACTTTTGCAGAGCAATCGCGCACCGTTTCGATTCAGATTTAAACCGCGACAACGCAATCACAGAGATGACCGCAAGAGCCAGTTGATTGTCCTGCTCAGCCAGGCAGGCAGAAAAATTCTCCTTAGTATCGGTGTTGAGAACCTTCATTACTGAAAATTCTAGCGGAGAGTTTTATGGAATCAGCCATCGACAAGCACCTTAAATGCCCCCGCACCCTGTCCCGCCGGGTTCATGATGACTACGAGCCGCCTTTTCCGATGTTTGTCGGCCGGGCCGATAAAGATCTGACTCAGGTCGTCATGGCCTACCTGGGGGTGCAGTTTCATCAGGAGCATCGGCCGAAAGCGGTTCTGGCCATGCAGCATATGGTTGACAGCTTCAGTCTGGATAACGGTCCGGATCACCATGACATGACCTTTCATGTCGATAACCAGGGATTCGGAAACTTTATTGTCGTGGGCTACTGGCGAGATCCGTCGGCCTATTGCCGATGGATGCGCCTGCCAGAAATCGAACATTGGTGGTCATCCGACGAACGTCTTTATGAGTCGCTTGGCTATTTCCGGGAAATCATCGCTCCGCGTGCCGAACAGTTCGAAACCCTGTATGCCTTCAAAGAGGATCTGCCGGGCGTTGGGGCTCTCATGGACAACCTCAGCGGTGAGATTCAGGAACACGGCTACTGGGGATCGGTGCGTGACCGAATTCCGGCCTCACAGAATGACTGGCTGCAGCCTGACGGCGAGTTGCGCATCATTGCAGGCGATCCCGCAGCCGGAGGTCGGGTGGTGGTGCAGGGCCATGACAACATGACGCTTATCCGCTCCGGTCAGGACTGGGCTGAGGCCGATGATCAGGAGCGCCAGCTTTACTTCAATGAAATGCTGCCGCCGCTGCAGGCAGGCATGGATTTCCTGCGCGATGAGGGTCATGCACTCGGCTGTTACAGCAACCGCTTTGTACGCAACGTCGACCGTGACGGAAACCCGCTGGATATTGCCTACGATATTGGCTTCTGGCGCTCGCTGGACAGGCTTGAACGCTGGGCCGAATCTCATCCAACCCATTTGCGCATCTTTACCACCTTCTTCAGGGTCGTAACCGGCCTGCAGAAGCTGCGGCTTTACCATGAGGTTTCTGTTTCAGACGCCCGTTTTCAGACCTTCGAATACATCAACTGCCATCCCGTCACCGGGATGATGCGTGACGCAACGCGCTGAGCAAAAAAATTAGCAACGTCCACATCCGGGGGGTTTTATGCACGCATTACGTTTTATTGCGCCAGCGCTCATGCTCGCGTCTCTGCCGGCGTTCGCGGTTGAAGTGGCACCCGGCGATTACAGCCAGTTTCCTGACGGCACAACCGTAGGGCTGCTTTACTACCAGCATGCATCAACCGGCTCGGCGTACTCGCGCGGTAACAAAGTCAGCTCTGATTACAATCTGACTTCCGATATCGGCATGCTGCGTCTGCTGCATACCGTACAGATTAGCGAATCGGCGACGCTGGACCCGCAGTTCCTTTTGCCGTTTGGCCGGATTTCTGGCGGTGGCGAGGCTGCCTCGCTTGGTTCAGCCAGTGGCACAGGTGACCTCATACTGACCGTTCCGCTGAAAGTGAAGCTCAGCAACGGCGGAGACGTATTTGGTTTTGCCCCCTATCTGTATGTGCCCTCTGGTCGTTACGATCATAACGATCCCCTGAATCTGGGCGAAAACCGCTGGAAGGTGGATCTGCAGGCCGCATGGGTGAAGTTCTTTTCAGAGCACTGGGCGCTGGACGTGGTGGGCGATGGCATCTGGTACGGGGACAACAATGACTATGGCCCCGCGTCGTCACGACTTGAACAGGATAATGCCTGGGCCGCACAGATTATGGGCCGGTATATGCCCGATCGGACGCTTTCCTTTGGCGTGGGATTAGGCCAGACCTGGGCGGGCGAAACCACCATCGATGGTGTGAAGCAGGATAACCCCACTCAGACCACCAATGTCCGCCTGACGACCACGAAATTTGTCACCCCGCGCGATCAGTTCCAGATCCAACTGGGGCGGGATCTGCGCGTGGAGAATGGTGCGGAAGAAAACTTCCGTGTGAACCTGCGCTATGCCCGTGTTTTCTGATGCTGTCCTTCCTGACCAGCTGATTGTCCTTCTCAACCAGGTAGCGAGAAAGCGACCGCGTTATGTTCAGAGCAGGAAATCCGTCTTTTGATGTTTGACACGAGGAACAGAAAATGGCCATTGAACGCCCCGATGCCAGCCAGTTACAGCAGCTTGCCCGCCAGCTTCACCTGGCTCTTTCGGACAGTGAAGCCGCTGAGTATCTTGCCCTGATGCAGCCTAACCTGGATGCCTATGACCTGATAGATGGCCTGGCGGATGAAATTCCAATGGTTGAGTACCCGCGCGAAAAAGGCTATCGCCCGGCGGGAACTGAAAATCCCCTTAACGCCTGGTATTACAAAAGTGAGGTGACGGGAGCGACCGACGGCAGGCTAAAAGGGAAAACCGTGGCGCTGAAGGACAACATCGCCCTGGCCGGCGTTCCCATGATGAACGGAGCCGCCTCGCTGGAGGGGCATATGCCCGCCTTTGATGCGACGGTGGTAACCCGTCTGCTGGACGCCGGCGCAACCATACTGGGTAAGGCCACCTGCGAACATTTCTGCCTTTCCGGCGGCAGCCATACTTCCGATCCTGCGCCTGTCCATAACCCCTGGCGTCAGGGCCACAGTGCGGGAGGCTCTTCTTCGGGCAGCGCGGCTCTGGTTGCTGCAGGTGAAGTGGATCTGGCTGTCGGCTGCGACCAGGGGGGGTCTATCCGTATTCCCTCCGCATTCTGCGGCACCTACGGCATGAAACCCACCCACGGGCTGGTGCCCTACACCGGCATCATGCCGATTGAAGCCACCATCGATCATGCTGGCCCGATCACCGCCAGCGTGCGTGACAACGCCCTGATGCTGGAAGTCATGGCCGGGTCTGACGGTCTGGACCCGCGACAGTACAGCTCTCGTAGCGGAAACTATACCGCGGCGCTGGAGAAAGGGGTCAGCGGACTGAAAATAGGCATTGTGACAGAAGGGTTTGGGTTGCCGAATCTCCAGCCAGCGGTTGCGGAAAAAGTCAGATCGGCGATAGCCAGGCTGGAAAGCCTCGGTGCACAGACAGGCGAGGTCTCGGTTCCGGGGCATGCGCTCGCCGCCGCACTGTGGTCACCCATCGGTTGCGAAGGCCTGACGATGCAGATGATGCACGGCAACGGTATGGGGTTTAACTGGGAAGGCCTCTATGATGTTGCGCTGCTCGATAAACATGCCGCATGGCGTGCGAACGCAAACACGCTCTCGCCCTCTCTCAAAATTTGTATGCTCATCGGCCAGTACGGTCTGACGCGCTACAACGGCCGATATTATGCCAAAGCCCAGAACCTGGTGCGCCGCGCGCGCGCGGATTATAACCGCGCCCTGAGTGACTTCGACCTGCTGGTCATGCCGACCGTGCCGGTAACGGCACCGCCCCTGCCATTACCTGATTGTACCGTGACGGAGTCTGTCTCCAGAGCATTTGAGATGATTGGTAATACTGCGGCTCTGGATGTGACCGGTCATCCGGCCATGTCTGTTCCCTGCGGGCTGGCAGAGGGGCTTCCTGTCGGCATGATGCTGGTAGGGCGTCATTATGCTGAAAGCACCATTTATCAGGCTGCTGCCGCCTTTGAAGCGAGCGGTGACTGGAAACAGATGTAACAACCGGGCCGCAATGTCCGACACCGTTTATCAACAGCCGGAGAAGAGCAATGGCACATGATCATGATCACACCGAACCCCCTGCCGAAATTGCGCTGAGGGTGAAAGCGCTGGAATCGCTGCTGACGGAGAAAGGGCTGGTTGACCCCGCTGCGCTGGATGAACTCATCGACACCTACGAACACCGCATCGGGCCGCGAAACGGCGCCCGTGTGGTGGCGAAGGCCTGGAGCGACCCCGATTATAAGGCGCGGCTGCTGGAACACGGCACTGAAGCCATTGCTGAACTGGGTTTTTCCGGCGTGCAGGGGGAGGACATGATGGTGGTTGAGAATACGCCGGATGTCCATAACGTGACCGTCTGTACGCTGTGCTCCTGCTATCCCTGGCCGACTCTGGGCCTGCCTCCGGCCTGGTATAAGTCAGCCCCTTACCGCTCGCGTATCGTTATTGAGCCGCGAAGCGTGCTGGCCGAGTTTGGCCTGAACATCAGCGAGGACAAGGAAATCAGAGTGTGGGACAGTAGCGCCGAGCTACGCTACCTCGTGCTGCCGGAGAGACCGGCCGGCACCGCGGGCTGGGGTGAAGAGCAGCTCGCCAGGCTGGTGACGCGCGATGCCATGATAGGCACCGGCATTGCCCTGCAACCCGAGGCCCTGCAAGACGTTTCAGAGGAGGCGCGATGAACGGAATTCACGATCTGGGCGGAATGCACGGCATGGGTGCCGTCGTGACTGAAGAAAATGAACCGCCCTTTCATCACGAATGGGAGCGGCGAGCTTTTTCATTATTCGCCTCCCTTTTTGTTGGTGGCCACTTCAATGTGGATATGTTCCGGCATGCCATTGAGCGGATGAACCCTGCGCACTACCTTGAAGAAAGCTATTACGAACACTGGATGCACGCTTTTGAAACGCTGCTGCTTGAAAAAGGGGTCATAACTCCGGAAGAGCTGGCCGGCATCCGGAAGCCGGTAAAAGCAGCCGCTGATGTTCCTGTATTACACCTGGAGAGTGTACAGGCCGTCATTATGACCGGGGCATCAGCGCGCGTTGTTACTGACATTGCTCCGAGCTTCAGGGCTGGCGACCGCGTAAAGGCAAAAAACGTTAATCCCACCGGGCACACCCGCCTGCCACGCTATGTACGCGGAAAAACTGGCACGGTTGTCATTGATCACGGCGTCTTTATTACCCCGGACACCGTGGCACACGGTATGGGAGAGCACCCACAGCACGTTTACAGCGTCAGCTTCGACGCAACAGAGTTGTGGGGCAATACTGCGTCGGCAAAGGACACGGTGCGCATCGACCTGTGGGACGATTATCTGGAGGCGTTATGAGTACGTTTATACCAGCAATGATGAGTGAAGCGGAATCAGGCAGCGCGCCGTTTGAGCACCCGTGGCAGGCGCAGGTTTTTTCCCTGGTTGTCTGCCTGCACAAGGCAGGGCTGTTCAGCTGGAAGGCATGGGTGGAGGTTTTCAGCGCGGAAATTATAGCGCACCCGGCACAGGCGCATGAAAGCATAAACGATGCTTACTACCGCCAGTGGGTGGCCGCGACGGAAAAGATGCTGCTCGCTCTGCAGATGGCCGAAGAGTCAGAGATAAGCAACCGGACCGATGAATGGCGTCAGGCGTATCTTAATACCCCCCATGGCATGCCGGTGACGCTCGCCAGCGCAAGCTGCCCGCCCGCGCACTGTCACCACCACCACCCAGTACACCGTGTCCCCGTGGCAGTCAGCCCGGCGGCGGTGCGAACGGATGTCTGAAAATTCTGCAGCCAGAAATGAGGAAAAATGATGGAACACTTTGTTGAGAATAGTTATCCAGAGAACGCCCCGATTCCCCTCAGCGCAATCTTGCCCTGGGCGGCTTTTATCACGCTGATGGTGCTTCTGTCGGTCTATTTTATCGGTGCTGAACAGGGGGCAACCGCCGTGTTCTCCGGCAATCAGATCCATGAATATTTCCATGATGCCCGGCATCTGCTGGGCTTTCCCTGCCACTGAGGAGTGACGCATGACCGGAAAGCTGTTGTTGAACGGAATGTTTGCCGGGATGCTGGCGGGTATCGTGGCCTTTGTGTTTGCCCATTTTCTTGGTGAGCCGCAGGTTGGCAAAGCAATCGCATTTGAAGAAATGCACAGCGCACAGCATGCCAGCGCGGTAAGCGAGCATCATCATCATGATGCCGATGGCGAGGTTTTCACTCGCAGTACGCAGTCCGGCGCGGGCCTGCTGAGCGGTATGATATTGTTCAGCGCCGCAATGGGGGGCGCACTGGCGCTGGTGTGGTCGTTATGCTGGCAGCGTACCGGCCCGTCCAGCGCAAGAGGGCTGGCGCTGATGCTGTCACTGGCGGGATTTCTGCTGATGAGCCTGATGCCGGGGCTGAAGTATCCCCCTAACCCACCGGCGGTGGGTGATGCAGCCACGATCGGTTACAGGACGATGCTTTACTTCATGATGCTGCTGGTCTCGGCCGTGATTATTATCACGGCTGCCTGGAGTGCGCATCAGCTCCGGACTCGTATGGGCAGCTGGAATGCGGCGCTCTGGGGACTGCTGGCTGGCCTGACTCTGCTGATTCTGGTCTGTCTGCTGATGCCGGCAGTGAATGAAATACCCGAAGGTTTTTCTGCAGACGTTCTCTGGCGCTTCCGGTTAAGTGCTTTCGGCACACAACTGGCCATGTGGTGTACGACCGGAATTCTGTTTGGATGGATGACAGAGAAGAGCCTGAAGAAAGTCAGGCTTCGTCATGTACCTGCAGGCGGCTGAAAGGTGAACGCGTTGATGCATCTTATCTGCCAGGGAGAAACCCTGGCAAACCGCCACTCACGTTTTCCGAATAATGACGAGCTCAGCGAGACAGCAACGGCAAACCTGAACCCGTTGAAGGTAGACATCAGCGCCGAAAGTAAAATATGGCTCGCTCCGGAGCTTGCTGCCCGTCAGACGGCAGCCGCAATGAGACTAAAGGGAGACGTGGTTACTCAGCTGGCGGAGCCTGACTATGGTCACTGGGCGGGCTTGCCCGTTAAGCAGGTCATCAAGGATGACAGTGCAGCCTTTCATCGCTGGCTGGGGGGTGATGCGCCGCCGGGGGGGGAAAGTATCAGCGCGATTATATCCCGCACCGGTGAATGGCTTTCGCGAAATGCGGGGGCGAAGCATGACCACTGCGTGATTGCATCTGCGGCGGTCATTCGCGCAATGATAATGAGTCTGCTGGATGCGCCATCAGGTGCTTTCCAGCGGATCGATATTGCGCCACTGAGCAGAACCATTCTTACAAGTAACGGAAGCCGCTGGAATATCAGCACATTAGGTGAAAAATTATAGTTTCAAAACAGACGGCCATTTTTCTGCCTGAACAAATTATACAGCGTTGTGCGGCTAAAAATGTCTATCCGTATCGTCGGCTGACTATCGGACAGCATTACTCCATAAACAACGAGCACAATACAAAAGCTCCGTTTCATTGTGCCTGAAAGTCCCGATCCCACCCGATTGGCCTTCTCTGACTTAAACCGCGCCAATTTACATTGCGCTCCCGCGCGACTTCCGCCGAGTGAAATACTGCTCATTCCCGTTCCTCCCTCTGATTGTGCTGCTTAACGGCAACTGTCTGGATATAGATGCTTAAGTGTCTGGGCGTCTGGATGGCTAATATCATTTTGTGTTAGCTTATGCGCTTTCGTTCGTTGCCCGCGGTGACAATTCAATAAAAAATGCGGCGATACAGTAATTTAATAACCAGAGAAATACGCTCATGACCGCGTCTAATCGCTTAGAGTTGCGTCAAATTTCCATCGCTTTTGGCGGTTTCTCAGCGCTGTCCGGCGTGGATTTCAGTCTTGAAGGCCACTCCGTCCATGCCCTGACCGGGGCTAATGGCGCGGGGAAGTCGACGCTGATGGCGGTACTGTCTGGCGCTTACGATCACTACAGCGGTGAAATCCGGCTGGACGGGCAGCCGGTGTCGATTCGTTCGCCCCGCGATGCCAAACAGCTGGGTATCCACCTGGTGCAGCAGGAAGTGGACGTGGCGCTGGTGCCGACCCTGAGCGTGGCGGAAAACATCATGCTGGACCGTCTGGCAGAGGGCGGCCAGCTGTGGCGCTGGGGTGAAATTCGCCAGCAGGCCAAAGCCTTACTGGACCAGTTGGATGTGTCGCTGGATGTTCGTCGCCGTATCGACCGGTGTACGCTGGCCGAGAAACAGCAAATTTTGCTGGCCCGTGCTCTGTCGCACCACTGCCGTTTCCTGATCCTTGACGAACCCACCGCGCCGCTTGATCAGCAGGAAAGTGAGCGTCTGTTTGCCGTGGTACGCCGGCTGCAAAGCAGCGGAATTGGCATAGTCTTTATCTCCCACCGTATCCACGAGCTGCGTGCCATCTGCGATCGGCTGACGGTGCTGCGTGATGGCCGCCTGATTGAAAGCGGCCCGATGGCCGAGTTGAGCGGCGAGCAGATCGTCGAGAAGATGTTGGGTCATCAGCTCGACGACATCTATCCACCACGCCGGCCGGCGTTCAGTGATGAAACACTGCTGAAAGTGGAGGGGCTGCATGATGATGCGCTGCTGCACAATATCTCGCTGACCTTGCGCAAAGGCGAAATTCTTGGCGTCGCCGGCCTGGCCGGGGCCGGTAAGACCGAGCTGTGCAAGGCGCTGTTTGGGGCCAGCAACAGTCGAATGACCCACGGCGAGCTGCACGGCAAACCGTGGAAGCCAACCTCACCGCATGCTGCGGTGGAAAACCGCATGGCGCTGATCCCGGAAGAGCGCCGTAAAGAGGGTATCTTTATTGACGAACCGGTGGTGATGAACCTCAGTGTAACCGCTGATAACAGCTTCTCGCGCTGGAGTCTGTTTGGTCACCGCCAGGCATGGCGCTGGGCGGAAGAGGTGATCCAAAAGCTGGGCGTGCGCACCACCGGCCCTCAGCAGATTTTACGTCGCCTGTCGGGCGGTAATCAGCAGAAAGTGGCGATTGGCAAATGGCTGCGCAACGATGCGGACGTGCTGATTTTGGATGAGCCGACCAAAGGGGTCGATATCAAAGCAAAAACCGATCTGTTTGCACTGATTGACGGTCTGGCCCGTCAGGGAAAAGGGGTGATTTACGCCTCCGGTGAATTTGCCGAACTGGTTGGCCTGTGCGATCGCATCTGCGTGCTCTGGGACGGGCGCATCGTGGCAGAAATGGATGCAAAGCTCGTTGATGAAGAAACACTTTTACTTTATTCCACCGGAGGAACGCCTGCGTGAGCCGTAAAGAACTTTCCCTGAAGGTGGTGCCACTGCGCCACCAGCTGTTTGAATTTCTCTATAAATGGGGGATGTTGCTGACGGTGGTGGCGCTGATCGCCGCTTTTGGTCTGGCTTCGGACAGCTTCCTTGAGCCGGCCAATATCATCAATATTCTGCGTTCGATCGCCATTGTCACAGTGATCGCCGTCGGCGTGTCGATTTCACTGACCATCGGCGGGTTTGATCTGTCGGTGGGTTCCACGGCCTCGCTGGCAAACTCGCTGGTGATCTCACTGTTCGTCTGGTACGGCTACGGTTCGACGGCGGCGATTGCCCTCACTTTATTACTCTGTACGCTGGTTGGTCTGTTTAACGCGTTTCTTATCGTTATTTTGCGTATTCCCGACATGTTGGCGACATTAGCCAGCCTGTTTATTGTTCAGGGCGTGGCGATGACCTACAGCTTTGGCGGCTCAATCACCGAGAATATGGTGATGCCGAGTGGCGATATGGCGGAAGGAACCGTTCCGGCTAACTTCTCGCTGCTGGGGCAGGTACCGACCATCGTGATTATCATGCTGGTGGTCACCGCTGTAGCTCAGTTGGGATTGTCGCTGACTAAGCATGGGCGCCGGATGTACGCCATTGGTGGCAATCCGGAAGCGGCACGCCTGTCCGGCATCCGTACCCATCGCTATCGCGTGCTGGCCTATGTGCTGGCCTCGCTGCTGGCCGGGCTGGGCGGCATTTTGCTGGCATCCCGTATCGGATCTTCACAGGTTAATGCGGGCGGAGGTTATCTGATGGATGCCGTGGCCGCCGCGTGGATCGGTTTCTCGCTGGCGGGTTCGGGCAAGCCCAATGCGCTGGGAACGCTGGTAGGGGCCATTATTCTTGGCGTGCTGCAGAACGGGCTGGTGATGCTTTCCGTTCCCTACTACGCAATGGACATTATTAAAGGCCTGGTGCTGGCTGTTGCGCTGGCTATCACCTACATCCAGCGCCGCTGAGCGCTTAACACCGTCTGACAGGGTATACATAACAATGAAAAAACTGACCACATCGCTGCTGGCTATCAGCCTGCTGACCGCCGTACCGGCTTTTGCCGATAGCGCTGCTGTTCCGGCGGGCATCGCCAGCCACAATGGCCCGGTGCGCATCGCCGTTATCCGTAACCTGGGTTCCGATGACAACACCACGCAGTTCGTTGCCGGGGCTATCCAGCAGGGCCGCAAACTGGGCTTTAAAGTCAGCACCTTCCTGAGCAATGGCGACGACGCGCGTTTTCAGGATTTCGTTAACCAGGCCATCAGTCAGAAGTATGACGGCATCATCCTGTCGCACGGTAAAGATCCTTATTCCACCGCGCTGGTGAAGCGCATTGCCGACGCGGGCATCAAAGTTTCGGTCTTCGATACGCCTGTTAATCAGCCGGTTGATGGCGTGACGGTTACCGCACAGGATGATGCATCTCTGGCGCAGCTCTCTCTTGATCAGCTGATCAAAGACAGCAAGGGTAAGGCAAACATCGTCAAGCTGTGGGTGGCTGGCTTCCCTGCAATGGAGCGCCGTCAGGTCGTCTATGAAAAAGTGCTTAAAGCGAACCCTGGGATCCATCAGCTGGAGTCGATTGGCGCGGTCTCTTCCGACGTCCAGGGCGATACCGCCAACAAGATTGGTGCCATCCTGGCCAAATACCCTAAAGGACAGATTGATGCGATCTGGGGCGCATGGGATGCCTTCGCGCAGGGGGCTTACAAAGCCCTGCAGGAAAACGGCCGTACTGAAATCAAACTGTACAGCATCGATGTTTCCAACCAGGACCTGCAGCTGATGCAGCAGAAGAGCAGCCCGTGGAAACAGACCGTAGCGGTGGACAGCAAGCTGATTGGCGCGATCAATATGCGTCTGGTGGCGAACAAAATCGCCGGCGAGCCTACTCCGGCAACCTACCAGTTTAAAGCTGCGGCGATTTCTCAGGCGCAGCTGACCGGACAGTCTGCACCGGTCAACGTTGCCAGCCTGAACAAAATCATTCCTGGTTGGGGAGAATCCACTGACTTCGTCGCCCCGTGGTTTGCCACGCTGGAAGCGAAATACGCGAAGAAGTGAGGATGATCTGAAACGCAAAATGCCCGTATAAGCGGGCATTTTGCGTTTAAAAGCAGTGAAAACTTAAAAAGCAGTTTTCGCGAAGCCGGTCATCTCTTTCAGGCCCATCTCGCGGCCCAGCGCGGTCATCGGGTGCACTACCACAATGCCCCGCACGCTTTTCTTCAGCGCGCCCATATTGGCCTGCTCTTTTTTGGTAATCGCGCGGCTGAACGGCATCTGCTTCAGTTTTTGCGCTTCTTTGCTCAGCGTCTCTTCGCGCACGCTGCGCAGACGCTCCAGCTCTTCTACCACTTTCTCTTTTTCTTTCAGCAGTTCGCCCAGTTTTTCTGCATCGCCGGATCCCAGCACCAGTGGCTCCTTGCGCGTCAGGGCATCCAGCTTGTCGCTGAGGTTTTTAATTTCTGCCTGAACTTGTTCTTTCATTGTCATTAACCGTGATGTGATTCATTGCCGCAAGGATACACGAAAGCGACGGCAAGAGGGAAAGGCCGTTGGCTACTTTTTGAAAGCCTGTTTGAGGCTGATGCGGGAAATCAGCTCGGTCAGCGACAGCACCAGCGTGGAGCGAACCACCTGCTGATATCGCTGCTGCAGCATGGCGCGCAGTTCGGCATCCTCGCCTGACAGGTCAGGGCGGGGAGGGAGGGCGGTCACGCAGTGCAACTCGCCAAACGGGCCCAGCAGCTCGTCGTCGGTAAAACGATAGTCGGCACCGTCATCGTTCAGGGCTTCACGTAATGCCATCAGCAGCTCGGCATCTTCGTATTCAGTGCGGCTGATCATCCCCAGGCCATAGATCAGTTTCAGTCTGACCGACAGCTCTCCCAGGGGGCCATCACCCAGCAGTAAAGGCTCTACCGCATACTTCACGGCGTAATCATCCTTACGAAAGACCTGTATAACCAGCAGGTTTACCGCCTCGGCCAGCAGTTCAACCGCCGCGATCAAAAAGCTTCTGACCGTTCTTCCGGCGTTCAGGCGTTCAAGCACCCGATTCTCAAAAGCCTGTGGTTTTTCCATGAGAGCCTGCATATCGTACTGAAACCCCGCGGTTCTCCCGCCGTAAAGGGCACGACCCGGTCATGCCCTGTCCGTTCATCCGTTGAAACCGGAAGCGAAGGCATTATGCCATAGCGTTGTAAGCCTTCACTACGGCTGCCACCACCTCGCTGTCAGCTTCAAGGCCAGAAATCTGCGCCAGAGTGGCCTGTACGCCGAGGCGGGACAGCAGATCGACCAGTTCCTGCGCCTGCGGGTCCTGATCGCTGCGGTAATGCATAGCCGCGGCGATACCGGTCACCAGATTGGTGTGCGGCAGACCGTACTCCAGCGTACCCAGCGTTGGCTTGATCAGACGATCGCCCGCGCTCAGTTTTCGTAGTGGCTGACGGCCCACGCGTTCAACATCATCTTTCAGGTATGGGTTTTCAAAGCGTCCCAGGATTTTCTGAATATAAGCCGCATGCCTGTCAGCTTCAAAGCCATAGCGTTTGATCAACACCGCTCCGCTTTCTTCCATCGCGCCTTTCACCACCGCGCGAACTTTCTCATCCAGGATCGCATCACGAATCGTTTTGTGACCCGCCAGCTGGCCCAGATAGGCGGTGATAGCGTGGCCGGTGTTCAGCGTGAACAGCTTACGTTCAACAAAGGCCATCAGGTTATCGGTCAGCTCCATGCCCGGAATGGCAGGCAGATCGCCTTTGAACTGCGTTTTATCCACGATCCACTCGCTGAAGGTTTCCACGGTGACTTCCAGCGGATCGGTGGTACCGGCTTCAGAAGGCGGCACGATGCGGTCTACGGCAGAATCGACAAAGCCCACGTTGGCTTCAGCCCAGGCGTGATACTGCTCAGGCAGTGCTTTCATCACATGGCCTTTCAGCTGCGTGGTGCCGCGTACCATGTTTTCACAGGCGATGATATTCAGGGGGCGGGTATGGCCGTTATCTCTGCGTCTGGCCAGGCCCTTTGCGATACCACCGGCAATGCGCTCAAGGATCTGCGGACCTACCGCCGTGGTAACGATATCAACCCCGGCGATCAGCGGAATGATGTCATCGCTGGCACTGTTAACGGCATTGACGCCCTTGACGATATCGACCTGAGCCTGCTCACCAACCACGTGAACCGGGTACTCGTGACGGGCATTCAGCGCATCCAGAACCACCTGGTTCACGTCGGCAAACGTCAGTTGAATACCGGCGTCAGCCAGTAATTTACCAATAAAACCGCGGCCAATATTACCGGCACCAAAATGAAGAGCTTTCATAATTTTTCCCGTATCAATGATAAGGCCGGACAAACCCGGCTCGAAGAAAGAGCCGGGCATGCCCGGCCCTGGGGTGTAATGCTTGCGACTCTTACAGACTTACGCTGGCTGTTTGCCAGAGAGCAGGTCCAGTACTTCCTGCACGTCAGTGGTACTGGCCAGTCTGGCGATGACGCTGTCATCATCCAGCGCGTTGGTCAGGCTGGTAATCACCTGGATGTGCTCGTTGTTACGAGCGGCAATACCGATAACCAGACGGGCAATGTCATCTTCTTCTTCACCGAAGCGCACGCCTTCAGGGTACTGGCAGAACACCACACCGGTCTGCAGCACGCGGTCTTTCGCTTCAATGGTGCCGTGCGGCACGGCGATGGACTCACCCAGATAGGTCGGGGTCAGTTTTTCACGATCCAGCATCGCCTGGACATATTCTGGCTCAACGTAACCGCCGCGAACCAGCTGCTCACCGGCAAAGTGGATGGCCTGCTCTTTATCCGTGGCATGGTTGCCCAGGAAGATATTGCGTGCGCTCAGTTTGAACAGGTGTTCCTGACTGTCATCGTAGCTGTCGCTTAATGCGGCGCTGATTTTATCACGGTGACCGGCTGTGCGGTTAGCATCAACCAGACGTGAAGTCAGGTCTGTATACAGGCCGCTGTCGAGGAAGTTAGTCAGCGAGATATGCTGTGCGTGAGGAGCCTGGCGCATTGCACGTTCGGTCAGATCGCGGTGGGTAATCACCAGATCCACATCGCCCGGCAGGTTGTTGATAGCGGTGTTGGTGACGGAAATATTGGTCAGACCCGCATCGTTAACCTTTTTACGCAGCACGCCTGCGCCCATGGCGCTGGAGCCCATACCGGCATCGCAGGCCACGATGATTTTACGCACGTGGCTCAGGTCGCCGTTCATGCCATCAGCCGCTGCCGCAGCAGTGCCGATCTGCCCTTTTGACTGGGCTTTCATTTCGCTGACGCGACGGGCGGCAGCCTCGATATCGTCATCTTCTTTCACTTTGCTGGTTTTCAGCAGAATAGAGGCGATCACGAAAGAGACGGCGAAGGCGGCAATAATCGCTGCAATGTTAGCGAAATAGGCGCCTTTCGGGGTCATGGCCAGTACCGCCAGGATTGAGCCCGGGGAGGCCGGTGAAACCAGGCCGCCGTTCAGCAGAGTCAGGGTGAATACACCGGTCATCCCGCCGAGAATGACGGCGATGATCAGACGGGGGTTCATCAGTACATACGGGAAATAAATCTCGTGGATACCGCCCAGGAAGTGGATGATTGCTGCGCCGCCTGCTGACTGCCTGGCGTTACCACGACCAAAGAACATGTAAGCCATCAGCACGCCCATACCCGGGCCCGGGTTCGCTTCGATCAGGAAGAAGATTGACTTACCGGCTTCGCTGGCCTGCTGGATACCCAGTGGCGAGAAGATACCGTGGTTGATGGCGTTGTTCAGGAACAGGATTTTCGCCGGTTCCACGAAGATGGAGGTCAGGGGCAGCAGGTTGTTCTGCACCATCAGGTTCACGCCAGCAGCGAGAATGTGGGACAGACCCTCAACCAGTGGACCAATAGCCAGGAAAGCCAGGATCGCCAACAGCATACCGATGATACCGGCTGAGAAGTTGTTGACCAGCATTTCAAAGCCGCTTTTGATTTTACCGTCAACGATGCGATCAAAGCGTTTGATCGCCCAGCCGCCCAGAGGACCGGCAATCATCGCTCCCAGGAACATTGGCATATCCGCACCCACGATTACGCCCATGGTGGTAATAGCACCCACCACGCCGCCGCGATCCCCACCGACCAGACGACCACCGGTATAACCGATCAGCAGTGGCAGCAGGTAGGTAATCATCGGGCCAACAAGTTTGGCCATCGTTTCGTTCGGCAGCCAGCCAGTAGGAATAAACAGTGCGGTGATGATCCCCCAGGCGATAAACGCCCCGATATTTGGCATCACCATGTTGCTCAGAAAGCGACCAAAGTTCTGGACCTTGATCTTGATATCTGATGAGGACATAAAAACACACCCCTTATTGGTACGCGCTGACAAATAAGAGAGCGCGTTGATTTTTGTTTAGGACAGTACGGCGGGGAGCCGTCAGTATTACTGTATGCAGGCGGACTCTACCACGCGAATATGACGCTGCGTAGCCATCGGACAAAGTGTGATGTATATCACTAACCTGGGGGAGGGTGAGGACTGTTTTCAGTGACTAAGATCACAATTATGCCCTGTAAAAAAAACACACTGAGCAATAAATACGCAAAGCTGTGACTTTAATGTGATTTAAATCACATTATGATCGGGTGACTTTCTGCTTAATGCGTGATGAATATCACAATTTATTTTTGGCCGGAAAGGCGGCCGATCACACTCTGGCAAGCCCTTAAATCAAACGGTTATCGGATGTAAGAAAATTACGGGTTTCCGGAGTGAGGGGAAAGGGCTGTTCAATGAAACGGGCGGAATACATTCCGCCCGGGTAAACCGGCATTATTCAGCTGTAGTGGGCGAATTCAGTCGACCCACGACACTTTTTTCGGGTGTTTACTGGAACCCGTTCTGAAGCGCGCTCTGCGCCTGGCGCAGTGCCGGGGCATTGGCCGACAGATTGCTCATCAGCGCGTTGTACTGAGTGGCCTGCTGCTGGCTGGGGAACTGTATTGCCGGGCCGTTGAACGTTACCTGCGCGCCCTGCTGCTGCAGGAAGTCCCCGGCCTGCACCGCGTCCTGGCTCAGCGTCTGCAGAGCGGGCAGCAACGGCTGCAGCGAGTTAGCGGGCTGTGTCACCACTTTGTTGTAAACGTTGTCGTAAACCGTTTTCAGGTCTTCCGGCTGCTTCAGCGCCGCTTTGCTGGTGTCTGCCTGAGTTTTGGAGGCCTGAATCTGCTGGGTCAGCACGCCCAGCGAGCCGCTGGCCTGGCGCAGTGAATCACGGCGGGTCAGATAATCCTGCGGTGTGCGGATCGCGCTCAGCTCATCCACCACGGGCTTCATGCCGGAATCCACTGCACGGTTCACCTGCTGTGAGAAACCATAAATAATGGCGTAATCGTTAACATAATTACCGAATTTCTGCTTCTGATCTTCGCTGAGGCTCGGCAGATGTTCGCCACTGCGCATCACCGTGTTCTGCAGGAAATCGATAAAGGCTTTGCGTTGGTCAGCTTCTTTATCACCGCAACCGGTCAGCTGAAAGACCAGAAACAGCGCGGCAAAAGGCACTAACAGTCGCGTCCAGACGCGTGAAATTCCTGTCGTCATGGGAAGTAACTCCTGTAATAGAAGGGCTTGCAAGCAATGAGGGCGGTCAGTTCCGCGCCTAAAGAATAGTCTAACTTGGTCAGAGAGGATACGGGAATCCTTGCTGTAAGGGTGAAGAAATTTCACCGACCGTCGTTTCAGCACACAGCGTCTGGCCGTTTCAAGAGCTAAACCCTGTCCTGGACGGGGGCTTTTATATTTGTTAATAACCCGGCAGGAGCGATAGCGGGGATAGCCATGCAAGGCTGTCTGCCAGTTCCGGGCTGAGGCCGTTGCCGTTCGGCTGGAACGGTAACGGCAGAACGAAGAGACAGAAGAGTCAGGGAAAAAGCAGGACAAAGAGGCGGAATAACAATTCCCGTCGTACTCACCATTCATCGCGCGGGGTAATCGTCCGTGGTATCAATCTCAACAGTACGCATTTACGGTCATGTTACCGGGCGGGAAAGGGGCCTTACGGCAGCCCCGGCCTCCCTCAGCGCGGGTCGATGAGGGAGGCCATCATCGACAGGATTTCGTCCATGATGTATGGCTTGACTTTGGCCGCATAGCCCGCACTGTGCGCCATCAGCTCGAGCGAACGCAGCTGATAACACAGTGCCACGCCGGTCACACGGCCATATCGCTGATGCCGTGTAAGCCTGACCAGAGGCAGCGGGGGCCAGGATTTCAGCCGCATCAGAAGCGGCGGTGTTGACGTTCTGCAGCGCCATGTTGCTTCTCCTGCTGTGTTGTAAGTGATGATTCTTTGAGATCCTCCGCCGCAGCGGGTTGAGTCAACCACGCATGCAACAGACTGCTGAAAGAGACATCGCTGACTCATTCAGCACCAATGTGGGCGCTTTGAGGAGCAACAGCGGATAATCAGCACTATGAACTGCTGGCTGGGATAGGCCAATGATGATGTGACGAAGGAAGCCGTCATTCTTTGCCTGACCGCAATGAGGCCGCCATCCATGCATTCCTGTAATAACACCATTCATCATGACATTATGGCCAGAGGTGATTAACTTTTTGCCCGGCCGGGGGCATGTACAACACGGTAAATAGTGAGGTGTTCACCGTTCTCGGCAGTGTCGTAGTCTATTTCGGCCTCACGTATTTCCAGGCTGCCGTTTTCTATCAGGTCAGCAATTTCGCGCAGGCTGGCGGCGAGACATTTTGGTGACGCGGGGATATATAGGGGAGGGTTAGCTGTTCCCATAAAGCTTCTCCTTAATGACTGATTTCCGGGAAAAATCATTCCGGTTTGGGAGGTAATGTGAATACTCCAGGTATCGGCACACCGGCATATTACTTTAGCCACATTTTCGTGGTTATATTAAGCTGGCATAATCGGCATAATCGGCATAATCGGCATAATCGGCATAATCGGCATAATCGGCATAACTGACTCTGCTCCGCAGCCCCGAATTATCTGCGACATAAGAATGAATCACTGTATTGTTTTTTTAATATTCATTTGAGTCTGAAAGGTTATTCCTGTGAAGTGCTACTTATGGCAGAAAACGCATTTATCGAACGGTTTAAACGGACGTACCGGACTTAAATGCTATATTGATATCTGTTCAGAACACTGAATGAAGCACGGACATAACATAACGCTGGCTGAATTAATATAAAAGTGAGGGGCCTCGTAACTCTGAAAACCCTACGCCGGAAGAATTCCGTTGATTGCAGAGAAACCGAGATTATCAACAGGGGTATAGGATTAAAGCTTGGATACTTATAATCTTAATTTCCGGCAGGAGTGCGTTATTCTATTATCGTCATTTTTAGTCTTATTGACTCCAGCTGGCTTTAAGATAATGTTGATCAAGGCCGTTGACCTGATCGAGGTCTGCGACCTGTCGGAGGGTTTGGAGCCTGAACTCTTGGCGAGATATAGCCCAGATATTTTTTCTGGGCATCTCATTAAAGACTCTGTTGTGATGTTAACTGCTAGTTAATAAATTTATAACCTGAGTAGAAGTCCTTTCCTGCCCACCTGTATGTATTATCCCTGAAAGACAAAGGCTTTTTAATATAAGAGGA
Source organism: Erwinia amylovora (assembly GCA_050311775.1). Taxonomy (GTDB): domain Bacteria; phylum Pseudomonadota; class Gammaproteobacteria; order Enterobacterales; family Enterobacteriaceae; genus Erwinia; species Erwinia amylovora_A. The sequence continues at coordinate 52,020 of JBNONK010000011.1, forward strand.
AGCCTTGCTTACGTCCCCATGACCACTCCATACGGCATAAAAAGGATAAGGGTAAACGGGGCGGGAGGCTGCATTTGAAGGAATTTTCTGGATGTTAAGTGCAGCGATACCCCCAGTATTACTTGTATGGTCGGTAGTTGGCTGTCCAAAAGAATTTTTATCTCCAGATGTTGCCTGCCAGGTGGTTATTTTATCAGGTGCATGGCCATCTTCGACCCATTGCATGATTGGAGTGACAAAATCAACCAGGCTGGGACCTTCCCCACCAGAGCAGTGCCATACGCCCGGAAGAAGATACAACCTTTCAAATTCCTGACGTTTAGCATCGCCCATAAATTTACCAATCGCATCATGATAAGCTATTGAGTTAATTGGTGAAATATGTGGATCTGCCCAACCATGCCAGATTATCAGCTTTCCGCCTGCTTGATAAAATGCTGAGAGGTTAGGATTAGTGGCATCATACAAAGGATGTAATTTTTTCAGCTTTCTGAAAGTTTCAAGATCGAATTTCAAATCCTTAAGAGCAAATTCGGGTGATGGATTATCAATGAAGCTCATATAGCGTAACGCGGGTAATGCTATCGACTCACTCATCACTGAAGAATCAGCTGTCTTGGGTATGAATACACCATTCCACGCAAGTTCAGAACCATACTGAGGACCTCCAACGGTCAGTTTTTCTCCTGTTATTGGATCCTTTGGCCCTTCATATAATTTTCTCAACGCACTGATTTGCTGCGTGGAAAGACAATCCTGGGAAGAATGATCTGTTTTACAGAGCATGACATTGAGGTCGGGATGACAGGCCTCAGGATCCGCAATTAGTCCGTCCTCCTGTCCATCAAGAGCGTCACACTGGGAGAGTACAGTTTTATGAATCAATGTAAGATCTTTGCCCGTGATCAAATAATGTCCTGTACTGTCTTTGTTACTGACAACCTGCCACGAATGATATAAAGCATTCTGGACCTGAAAATTCATGGCTTCAGCACCGGCAATTATCCCATTAAAATCATTTGGGAATCTTTGTGCTTCCATGAGCGCTTCACGTCCACCGTCGGAGCAACCGTTAAAATATGACCACGCAGGGGGAGATTTATAATAAACAGAAATAAGTTTCTTTGCTGTTATGGCGGTCAGATGCTGAGCACGCCAGGCAAAATCACTACGCTTTTGGCGGTCTTTACCAAAATCAGTTTCCTGAGTTTTATGCCCCATGTCCGTCGTAGCCAGCGCAAAACCGTTGCTGTCAAGAGCTGAGCATCCTGCTGCTGCTCCCGGTTGCAGACTGATACGGCCACAGAGTCCGCCGCACCCAATCTGCATATAGCGTTGATTCCACTCTGAAGAAGGCAGAAGCATCTGAAATCCTATCTCAGGCGCGAGTACGCCATCAATTTGGCACCATTCTGCACCGTTAACTTTTACCTGTTTAGCTGAGTTAATGTGGCTTCCTTTTCCACCAATCCCCTCCAAATCAACATTTTGAAGACTGGCGCAACTCACCGACGGTTTCAATGAATCCAGTGCTTTCGCCTGAACCGCATGAAAATAAAAAAAGGGTAAAACGAAAGAGAAGACTAAAAAAAGCCTTTTCAGAATACCATCTTTCATTGTTTAAATTCCTTTAACTTCATGATAAAAGTGATCAAATATCAAGCTGACAGCCTGCCTTTGGTCGTTGATAATAACTAACACAGCCACATCATGTAGAAAATTTTCGAAAAATTTAACATATCTAATTTCTTGTTGAGACAGATTGCATCTTCAGATATCTTCCATTTACGTAATAGAAGCTTGATAAGAAATGTATAAGTTATTACTTGGTATGTTAAAACGAAGTTATGTTTCCGCTAAATGGCCTGACTTAAATTTTAAACATCATGATGCGGAGTATGCATTATACCCCCATGCTGTATTAGTAACTTATCTTAAATGAGGGTAAGTTAATGGCCCGCGCCGTCGAAGCTTTCAAGAAGAAATTTGCTTGCAATAGTCGTCGGGAACATCGTCAAAATTATTAAGGCATACTTGCAAGCAGTCAGTTATTCTCAACAAAATATTTTAAATCAAATAACGCTCTCCCCCAGTGAGTATTGCAGAAGGGTAAATGGCGGTCGTTTTCGGGCCACTCACCATGCCATAGTTCAACCAGGGTTTGGCTATTACTTAAATCAGAAAGTTTGAAAGAAAGTGTTTTGGGTGGGCGACTGTCGGTTGCATCGATATCGGAATTCATTTGGATTAGTGCATTTTCTTCGAGAAAAGTAATTTCCCAGCTAAAAACCTTTCCGGCTTCTGGGCATAATCTAAGTATTTCCCCTGTTCTGACTTCTCCCAGGACTTCTCCTTGGTGCCACTCGGTCATTTCGTTAATATCCGTGAGAGCTTTATAAACACGTTCACGGGGCGATGATATTTTTACTGCATGGTGCAATGTAATCATTGTTCATCTCATTCAGATAAGATGCAGGTTAATTCAGCATAGCATCAACTTCTGTGAAAATCAAAATCAAAAAAAATTATATTAGTGATGGTCATTTTATGAAAATTGACAGCTCCAGTTAATCATAATGATGGCAGCGCTATGACATTTCAGGTTATATATAATGGGTTACGTTATACAATCAGACGGCGTTTATTTCAATCTTTACAAGTTGTCGACTTGTTGAATGTGTGGATTTTATTAGAATAATATTTAGAACACCCATCTTTTCCGCTTTAAATTTTAAAGGAGATTAAAAATGGCTACCGCCGGAACAACTAAGCAAACGGGTTCAGCTCCACCAAAAGCCGCGGTAAAAAATCTACGAGAAGCCATCCAGCTGCTCAAGAAGCTGGAGGGCCAGTTTGTTTCAACTCATGTTGAAGTTGACCCACAGGCTGAACTGGCTGGAGTTTACCGCAAGGTAGGGGCCGGCGGCACTACCATGCGGCCTACCCAAGTCGGGCCTGCAATGCTTTTTGAAAACGTAAAAGGCTATGATATTCCTGTCATCGTTGGCGTACTTGCTTCGCGTAAAAGACTGGCAGCTTTCATGGATGCTGATGAAAAGCATCTTGGCCGTCACATGCTCAATGCCATGCAACATGCGAAGAAGCCGGTTATGGTTGATGATGCCCCTTGTCAGGAGAAAGTCTATCTGGCATCTGATCCGGACTTTGACATCCGCAAGCTGCTACCTGCACCAACGAACACAGTTGAAGATGCCGGTCCTTACTTTTGCATGGCGGTGTTACGTGGTACCGATCCTGAGACGGGGCAGCATGATGTCACCATCCACCGGTTATGTGTACAGAATCGCGATGAAATTTCTGTTTTCATGCAGACAGGACGCCATATTGGAATGATGTATGAGAAATACGACGCAATGGGTAAGCCAATGCCGATTACCATCTCAATGGGTATTTCGCCTGTGGAGTACATGGCGATTTCGTTCGAACCACCTTCATCCCCATACGGTTTCGATGAGCTTGAGTTTGCCGGAGGCCTGACAGGATCACCCGTTGAACTTGTAAAAGCGAAAACTGTTGATGAATTTGCGATGGCGAGCGCCGAGATCGTTATTGAGGGTGAAATACTTCCGGGGCGCCGTGTTGCCGAAGACCAAAACACAAACACTGGATTCGCAATGCCCGAGTTTCCCGGATACGATGGAACAGCCAATCCGTCACTTCCGATCGTAAAAGTTAAGGCGGTCACCACTCGCACTAAACCAATCCTTCAGACACTTGTCGGCCCGGGAGAAGAGCATGTCAGCCTTGCTGGTATTCCTACAGAGGGATCTCTTGTTCAAGCGCTGGAAGATGCCCTGCCTGGATTTGTAAAAAACGTTTATTCTCATCCCTCAGGTGGTGGTAAGTATCTCGGCATTCTTCAGGTTCACAAGCGGGATCACAATGACCAGGGCCGTGAACGTCAGGCTGCTATTGTTGCGTTCGGTGCTTTTCCGGAGATGAAACACATTATCCTCGTAGATGACGATGTTGATATTTTTGACACCGATGACGTACTTTGGGCCATGACAACGCGATTTCAGGCTGAACGATCATTAATCCCTATACCTGGCGTGCGTTGCCATCCTCTTGATCCTTCCGCTGATCCCAGTTTTCTCTGGACGAATTTTAACCATGGAATTTCAACCAAGGCTATTTTCGACTGTACTGTTCCCTGGGAACTTAGAGAAAAATTTATTCGGGCTCCTTTCCTGGATGTCGACGTAAAACGCTTTCTTCCCGACTGGACCGGCAACTGAGCTCTTGTTATGTAAAAAAGAAGTAATGACGCTCCTGTAATCCGTTCTCCTTTATGAAAGTTACTACGTTATGGGGCATGAAAAATTAAAATGCCCCAGTTAGTGTCAGAATTTCAACACTCAAGTTAGACATAACAGCGACATTGACACTTAGCCTTACAAACCAGAATACTCTGGAGAAAAATATGATTCAGAAAAAGAAATGCGCTGAAGAATATACATTGAATCATCCTTCCCGATAACCGTCCCGTCCACTCAGCGGTATCATCTCACTGCCAGGTATCATCTTTGTCTCATTGAATTTGCGGGCGGCAGCTACGTCGGTACCTCCAGTGCTTAATATGATTAATGCCAGTTTTTCGGTCGGAACAACAGCGCAGAGTTTACTGGGAACACTACACATTAATGTGCTTCGCCGTCTTTGGGCTAATCACCCCATGTATAATGCGGAGTGTGGGCCTCGAAAAATCTATGATTCTTGCTTCTGTTTTAATAGCATTAGGGGAGTTTTCCCGCGCGGGGCTCAGTGAGTCAGCGACAACTTTCATTCTCTTCGGTGATATGTTTTGGCGGCATGGGCATGTCTAATGTGCTGGTTCCGGCTGCTGTGAAACATTATTTTCCGAAGCGGATCGGACTAGTTAGTGGCATCTTCCAGGTATTAATAGTTGTCAGTGCTTCGGTTCCATCACTCATCGCCGTATCATTATCGCAGGCTATTGGTTGGAGGTTATTTGTTGCCAGCTGGGGTGTATTGGCCATTTTAGCTGCTTTACCATGGTGTACACTGCGGAGTTCCGGCGCCACGAAGCATAAGACAGAGCCCGATTCAATCAATCTGCTAACTCATCCAACAGCCTGGGCAGTCATGCTGGTATTTAGTACTGGCCCGATGATCCTGTATTCTCTGATAGCGTGGCTGCCAGCACTCGTTGTAGATACACAGGGTATTAGCCTTAAGACAGCAGCCCTGATGCTATCCGTCTTTAATGCTATTGGTCTGATCCACAGCTTTGTCGTACCGAACGTCCTTTATAGGATGAAATCCCCGTATCTGGTCATATTCTTTGCCGCATTATGCGCAATTGTTGGTCCGCCAGGTCTGGCTTATGCTTCAGGGTCTGCCTGGCCTTGGGTTCTGGTGTCGGGCCTTGCCGCCATGCTGATGAATATCGGGCTGACGCTGATAACGATGCGTTGTAAGACGGAGGCAGGAGTAACGGCACTCAGTAGCTTTGTGCAAAGCGGAGGATATTTTATAGCGATGATTGCGCCATTTGGCATGGGTGCGTTGCACAAAATGACAGGTACATGGAGTGCACCGTGCGGACTTTTAGCAACTGCCGGTATACTGGCGCTTATTGCAGGCCTGTGGGCCACGAAGCCAGTCTTTATTGATTCCTGAAGGATACAGTCATGCCGGTTCTGTCGCATTAACGTCAACGGCCGGCAAAAAGTATATTGCCTGTTTTCAGACGGCTGGTAAAACTGCTCAGCAGGGGACAGGCCGTCCCCATCCTGATGCATGTACTGCCCCTTGCGTATCGTATGGTGAAGCTTAATACCGGCAACGATGGTTCGGGCTCGTCTGAAAGATTTGAACCCCGTCAGCAGATTTACCGGCATTGAGTGTGGCCAGAGCCACGATGTTGGCGCTACTTTTATCGACAGTCGCGACCTCAGGTGCACCGTGGTGGCGAATGGCTTTGTGGAAGAAGCACAGGGCTGCTGCGGCATCCCGTTTAGCCGTCAGCAAAAAGTCGATTGTTCTGCCTTCGCTATCGACTGCCAGGTACAGATATTTCCACTTCCCCCAGACTTTGATGTCAGTTTCATCCACTCGCCACCGGCGTCCCACTGTACGTTTATGCCGGCGGAACGCCTTATCCAGCAGTAGTACCAGACAAATGACCCAGTGGTGAAGCGTGGAATGGTCGACGTTGAGACCGCGCTCAGCCATTATCTCCTCCAGGTTACGCAGGCTCAGGGCATAAGCCAGATACCAGCGAACACACTGGGCAATAATATCGGTGGGATAATGCAGGCGTTTAAAGGATTTTTGTATCAGGGACATGCTCAGGCAACATTGGAAAAAAAGCATGCTATTCGATCATTTTTTAATGCGACAAGACTCTAATTCCGCAGTAATTAACTCAGATATTATGATAACTAAATGCATTAATTTAAATATAATAAATAAATGTTATTGAAGGTTCATTTACTTTGTACCTTTATTAATTAAACCGCTTTACTACGAACTGCGTTCTTTTTATGTTAAAAAAAAGGAGTCAATGTTAAAAATTTAAAGTAATGGGAGGCGGGGTGGAGGTAGGGAATTTTGTTTAATGGTTTTAACTTATTGATTAAATATAAGAAATAATATTTCTATTTGTTTCTGCAAGTGCATTTTGTTTTTTTATATATTATTTGTAACTATCGATTTTGTATTTTTGAACGTTATTGCCGATCAAATTTATAAGTGTATACTTCCCCACATTAGAGAAACGTCAAGGAAAACTTATTTTGACTCCTTATTTCCAAATTGAAAAAAATGTCGGGGGAGTTCCTTTTTCTAAGGGTAAAATAAAAGAGAGGTTGAGTTTTTACGGTTTTACTGAAATCGCGGATATCATGCGTTTCATAAAACTTGTTTGCTCAACGCCTCCCGACGTGAGCGATTTTAATTTTATCCGCAGTAAAATTGATTTATGTCTTCGGCATCATGACAACGGCAGCGATTATTTTATTGCACTTCGAGAATTTGCCTCAGAGCTTGATGCGGTTATCTGTATCGCGGGGCAATAATTCTCTTCTCCTTCAGGAGGGAATTGGTATCACACTGATGCGAATCAGCACCATTAAAAAACATTATCAATACGTATATTTATCTATAGGAGTCTTTCAATTGAAAATTAAAAAAATTGTTGTAGCCATGGGTTCGATTCTGATGCTGTGCAGTGGTCTGACAAATGCTGCAACAACAACCGTAACTGGCGGCACTATTCACTTTAAAGGCAAGTTGGTTGCAGCACCATGTTCAGTCAGCACCGACTCCGATGGCCAGATTGTGAACCTGGGTGAGTACACTACGCATCACTTTAACAAGCGTGGCGTGATGGGTACTGAAAAACCGTTCCAGATCAAACTGGAAGACTGTGATATCACAACGCAGAAAACTGCAGCCGTGGCTTTCCAGGGCCGTCAGGATACCACCGATGATACGCTGCTCGCGGTAGACTCCAGCCTGTCAGGTGATCAGGCCGCAACCGCGACTGGCGTGGGTATCCGCATCAAAGATTCCAAATCCAAATATGTTCCTGTTGATGGTTCTAAATTCTCTTCTGCTCAGACCCTGCTGGAGGGTGAAAACGTACTGAACTTTATGGCTCAGTACAAATCCACCGGCGTTGCCACAGCTGGTATGGCTAACGCTGACGCCACCTTCATCATGCAATACGAGTAACCGTGTGTGCCAGCCGGCTCAGCCCGGCTGGCTACGCTGGTGAGGATGCGGAATGATTTTTTGCCACCGCCTGACTGTGCCTGCAGTTCTTTGTTTTATCACACTTGTCGCCCGCGCAAACGGCCTGAAGACAGAATTTCCCACCGGAGAGGTGTATCTGACCGGCAGGCTGACGGAGAACGCCTGTACCGTGCTGACAGGCAGCCGGGAGATGAATATAAACATGGACTGGAATGCAGTTGCTGCGGCACTGCCGAAGAGAGCCGACCGGAACAGCACGTCTTTTTCCGTGAAGCTTGCCGACTGTAAACCTGAAATTGCTGTCACCACAGCCTTTTTCTTTTCCGGAGAGACCGATCCCGCACAGCCGGACGTATTTTCGGTTTTACCTGCCGATACAAACCATCCGGGCATACCGGAACGTGCAAAAGACAGCGGCGTGCGACTGATGATCTCTGACGATGCGGAAAGGCAGCTACTGCCGAACATCCAGTCAGCCACGGCCCGAAGCGTGAAGGGCGGCATCATGGAGCTGCATTACGTCGCCCGCTATCGCACGGTCTCGCGACCTGTTTACCCCGGTCCGTTGCGCAGTGAAGTGTGGTTTGAAGTCATTTATCCGTAAACCTGAACCCGGAGTATCGTTATGTCCAGAATAACTGCTTTTGCCTCTTTTACTTTACTTGCTGCCGTAATGGCGGCACCTGCCGTGGCCGGCGGTATCGCCCCGGGCGCGACGCGGGTTATTTATCCTGAAAGCGATGGCCAGACTTCGCTGCCCGTCACCAACAGCGATTCACACGAGCATTTCCTTATTCAGGCCTGGGTAGAGGATGACAAAGGGCAGCGCGATCACAATTTTATTATCACTCCGCCACTCTTTACCGTCGGGCCTAAAAGTGAAAATACACTGCGTATCGTCTACGCCGGCAAGCCCCTGCCGCAGGACAGGGAAGTGGTTTACTGGGTAAATGTGAAAGCCATTCCCGCCGTCGATCAGGCCGCTGTCAAGGGCTCAAACACGCTGCAGCTTGCGGTTCTTTCCAGAATGAAGCTGTTTATGCGCCCGGACGGACTGAATATCAGCGAACCCGAATCTGCGGAGAAGCTGGCATTTCAGCAGACTGCAGGCCAGGTGATCATCAGAAATCCGACCCCCTATTATCAGTCGATCGTTAACCTCAGCGTCGGCAGTAAAAAGCTGGATAACACCATGGTTGCGCCTTTTGGCCAGCAGGCGATTAAGCTGCCCGCAGGGTCTGGCGGGCCGGTGCATTACCAGACGGTTAATGACTACGGTGCGATTACCGCACAGAAAACAGGAAAGGCTTCTTAATTTTTTTCAGTATTTCTGACTGACTGCATTGTTCATGAATGTTATCGGGCTCAGCCCTGCGGATTATTTTATGTATCAACTGAATAATAATGTCTGGCAGACACGATACCGGCCCCATCGCCTCAGCTGCCTGGCTCTGACTGTTTACGCTTTACTGACCGGCTCAGCCTGTGCTCAGGACTGGTTCAATCCTGCCTTTCTGGCAAAAGACGGCGGAGAGGTGGCAGACCTGTCTCGTTTTCAGAACGGCAGCGGACAGCTACCGGGCGTTTACCGAGTTGATATCTGGATGAACGATGAATTTGTGACCACGAATACCCTGCGTTTTGACGCTATAAAAGCAGGAAACGGGAGCGCGGGCGGTGCAGATCACGTCAGAACCGATGGCACGGGGCTGGTTCCCTGCCTGACCGTTAAATGGCTGAAACGTCTGGGGGTCAATACTGAAATACTCAGACCACAGAACACGCCACACAGCGTTCAGCCAGACGAGAATCAGTGTGTGGACTTCCTGCGGCTTTTTCCCGGCGCGTCATCTTACTATGACTTTTCGGCGCAGCGCCTGTCGCTGACCTTCCCGCAGGCGGTGGTGCAGAACAGCATCAGGGGCTACATTCCTCCGGAGGAATGGGACGAAGGCATTAACGCCGGCCTGCTGAACTATGCGCTGACCGGCAGCCAGGGCAATAACAGCACCAGCTATTACCTTAACCTGACCAGCGGACTGAACCTGGGCGCCTGGCGTTTGCGCAACAACGGTGCCTGGAACTATGAGGATTACGCCGGCTACCGGCAGCAGAGATGGCAGAATATTTCCACCTATGCCGAGCGCACGGTTATCCCGCTGAAAAGTGAGCTGGTCATGGGTGACAGTAGCAGTTCAAATGACATCTTTGACAGCCTGGGGTTTCGTGGAGTGCGGCTCTACTCCTCCGATCCCATGTATCCGGACAGCCAGCGGGGGTTTGCGCCGACTATCCGGGGTATTGCCGCAGGGCGCTCGCAGATTACCGTGCGGCAGAATGGCTACGTCATCTATCAGAACACCCTGCAGGCCGGCGCTTTCGAGATTGACGACCTCAATGCCACCTCATCCAGCGGTGACCTTGAAGTAACGATTAAAAGCGATTCAGGCGCCGTTCAGAAATTTGTGGTGCCTTACTCTACCGTGCCGCTGCTGCAGCGTGAGGGCCGGACAAAGTTTGAGCTGGTTGCCGGTCGTTATCGCAGCGGGCTGTCCGGTAAAGGTGCGCCGCTGTTCGCGATGGGTACGCTCTCCAGAGGGCTTACCGACGGGACGACAGTATACGGCGGAAGCCAGCTGGCCGGACGCTATGCCGCCGGCGTAGTGGGCGTCGGCATGAATATGGGGCGGCTGGGTGCAGTATCGGCGGATATCACTACCGCCCGCAGCGTACTGGCAGACAACAGCTCGCATACCGGCCAGTCCCTGCGCTTTTTATATGCCAAGTCGCTGAATGACTACGGAACGACTTTCCAGCTGCTCGGCTATCGCTATTCAACGCGTGGATTCTATAGCCTGGATGAGGTGGCCTGGAACTCCATGAACGGCTACCAGTACGAGTGGAAGGATAACGGGGACGGTACCGGCCCCCACCAGGAGCCGGTCAGCTACCACAACCTCAGCAACAGTAAGAAAGGACGACTGCAGGTCAGCCTTTCCCAGCAGGTGTCAGACATTGGTTCAGTCAGCCTCAGCGCAACCCGGCAGGATTACTGGAACAGCACAGGCAGTGATAACTGGTATCAGGCCAGCTTTTCCAGCGCCTGGCAGGGCATTAATTATACGCTGGCTTACTCCCTGAGCCGGAGTGTGGGCATGCCGGGTACCGACCGGCTGGTGTCGCTGAATCTTTCCATTCCGTTTGGCCGCTGGCTGGGCCACAACATGGCTGAGCACGGCATGCTTAACAGTATGTACGCCACGGCGCAGATGAGTCAGGATCAGGACGGGGTGACCCAGATGCAGACCGGCGTCAGCGGGACCCTCCTCAAAGGTAATAACCTGAGCTACAGCGCTATGCAGGGGCACAGCAACCGCAACGGCAGCAGTGGTAACCTGAACGCAAGCTGGCAGGGAGAAGCGGGCCGGGCCAGCGGCGGCTACAGTTACAGCAATAACGAGCACGCCTGGAACTGGGATCTGTCTGGCGGCCTGATCGCCCATGCCAACGGCGTCACGCTCAGCCAGTCGCTGGGTGATACCAATGTGTTAATCAAGGCGCCGGGTGCCAAAGGCGTTCACGTTGAGAATGAAACCGGGGTCAGCACCGACTGGCGGGGATATGCCGTGATGCCATATGCAAATGAGTATCGCCGCAACCGCGTGGCGCTGGACGTCAGAAGCCTGGATACGCACACGGATCTGGATGATACGGTGCAGGACGTTGTCCCGACCGAGGGGGCGATTGTGCGGGCTGAGTACCGCACGCATGTAGGCCTGCGCACGATGTTTACTGTGACTCACGATGGCCGTCCGGTACCGTTTGGCGCGACCGTGACTGAGAAAAACTCGGGAGTCACCGGCATTGCGGATGATATCGGCGAAGTGTACATGACGGGAGTTCCGCTGAAAGGACTATTAGATATCGTCTGGGGACAGGGGAGTCAGGCTACGTGTCATATCCCGTATAGCCTGCCGGCAGGAAGTGAAAAGCTACCGGTAGTTCAGCTGGCGCTGGAATGTAACCCTATTGAAAAGGTTCGATAATGAAAAAACTATATTTCTTTCTCGCTATATTGAATACGGCTCTGTTCCACTTTCCTTCAGCAGCTGCTTACACAGGTATTTGTACCCCGACAGGTGGTACGCACATATTCAATTATGACTCCAGTTATGATTTAAAAGAAGTAAGCAATAATAGCGCTGGAACTATAATTGATAATATATTTAATTATTCTATTGGTGGTTCATATACGGCAACCTGTGATAACGGAGGTACTTACTCAGCTGACTATATAGATACAAATAGCGACCTTCCTGTCTATGAAGTTGCTGATAATGTTACCTGGTATAAAATAAATGACTATATTGCCATGTCATCGCAGGGGTATGTCGCTGGAAATGTTAATAAATATTTTAACGTGCCGTTTATCGAAAGTAATCAATGCAATCAAGCTAAATGTCCTCCTTCCGCCCCTTATTCTTCAGGATCTCAAGGGACAGTGTCGTTGCTAATCATAAAGCCGTTCGTAGGAATTGCTCCTTTTAATTCTGTTTTGAACTACACTAAAATATCCACTAATAAAGACACCGTAGAAAGTGGTCCATATATGAGCGAGGTAATTATAAGTGGTTACATTTCATCCCCTCAGTCCTGTGAGTTGAACGCGGGACAGGTTATCTCCATGGACTTTGGTAATATCGGCGCATCCAGCTTTTCTGACGCGGGAGCCGGTAATCGACCCGCTGGGGTCAATCCACAGACCAGGAGCATTGGCATTAAGTGTAAGAACATGGATGCTCAGGCGATGCTTTCTATGCGTATTGAGGCCACTAATGTCTCCGGTAACGCGATTATATCTGACAACCCGGACCTGGGCTTTGTAATTGGCAACAGCAGCCATGAGCCGCTGACGCCCAACAATATCAACAGTAAAATTCCGTTTCAGCTGGATGACAATGCTGCGGCAACGGTGCCGATTAGTGCCTGGCCGGTTAGTGTGACGGGTAATACCCCGGCAGAAGGAAAATTTACCTCGGAGGGCTATCTGCGTGTCGATTTTGACTAAGGCAGCAGTCAAAACTGCAGGGTTCAAACGCCGGGCCTGCGCTACGCTGGCAGCTCTGTGCTGTCTGATTAATTTAACGGCCGCCAGAGCGGATGGCTCACTTGGGGAAATCAATATCCGCATGACAGGTACGGTGGTGGCGCTTGGCTGCACCGTTGACCCGGACGATATTGATAAGCCCGTGCAGCTGGGTTCATGGGCGACGAAGCAGCTTAAAAAAGCGGGCCGGACGACATCCCCGGTAGCCTTCAGCATTCATCTCACCGGCTGTACGGCCAGCGGCGTGACGACCGCATTTACCGGGACAAAGGACTCCGTCAATCCGCAGCTGCTGGCGCTGAGCAACGGCAGTGCAGATGATGCGACCGGCGTTGCCGTGCAGATTATGGACAGCCTGGGTACGCGCATCCCTATGGGCGATACGGCACCGCGCGGGGTAGTAGACGATAATGGTAATCTGACTCTCAATTTTCGGGCAAACTATGTTGCTCTTGGAGATAACTCTGTAAAGCCGGGTGATGCGAATGCCGACACCGAATTCACGTTGACATACGACTAATTTGGATACTCACAGGTTGAGGTGGAACGCATCAAAAGCGAGCACCGAACCTTGGCCGGGTAATGTTTTAATTAGATATGCCGGCGCGGATGCACCGGAGACTGCAGGTAACCCGCCCGGGAGGAAAGATGATACGGGCGGGAAGAACGGTTATTTCTCGGGTGACCCGGCGGCTTTATCAATGGCCGCCTGTAGCATTGCCTGGTCGGCACCGCCCGGAATTACCGTCACGTTGTCTGCCGTAGCGCCGTTCACCGGCATCACTATCATCCCCGGCGTGCCGCGGAAGCCCAGGTTCTGTGCCAGCGCATCGGTACGCGACAGCACCTCCATCGTTTTATCACTGCTGCCCTTCAGTTTCCCGGCCTGCATGGCCGCCTTCGTGATGTCCGCCGGCGTCAGCCTGCCTTCGTCATGGTCGGTGGCGTACAGGGCGTTGTGGAAGGCAAGGTACGCGTCCGCCCCCTTCTGCTGCCACACCTGAAGCCCGGTTTTCGCCGCCGTCAGGGAGGGCTCCCAGCGCTGTGCAAAGATGGGCCATTCCTTAAATACGTAGCGCACCTGCGGGTTTGCCTTCATCAGGGATTCAATCACCGGTGCCTGACGGGCGCAGACCGAGCACTGGTAGTCAGAGAATTCGACAAAGGCCACCTTCGCATCGGCAGGTCCGTATGACGGCGTGGTTTTATCATCCAGCAGGGCGTCCCGATGGCGCAGTACCGCCTCCGTCATGGTTTTCATCTGCCGCGCCTGCTGCTGTTCCTGCAGCTTCTGGCTGACCTGCACCAGAATTTCAGGGTGGGCAACCAGATAATCCGCAGCCACCTGCCCGATACGCGCCTCTTGCTCTGGCGTAAATGCCGCCGCCGTCACGCCGGGTTGCGCCGTCTCTGCTGCCAGAGCCGGTAAGGTACTTAGGCTGACCAGCAGGGCCAGCGCGGTATGTCTGAACGTCATCATATTTTCCTGTACGGTATATTCATCCCGTTATTGATATCGGGATGCATGGATAGGCCACCATTATGCCCGCTCCCTTCTTAACAAAACCTCACCGGGCACCCGCTGGGCTTTTACACGCGAGGAACGGTACGGAGTTAACCACGAAAAGTTTCCGCCAGACGATGCTGCTGAACAGAGGTAAGTCAGCCACCGGACTCATTCTTTCAGGGGGCAGTGGAAGCCCGTGTCATTTTCAGAAGGTGAGTACAAGAAATGTCAGAAGTTGATTACACGGGTTCCTTTCAGTAAGGATAAAATGAAGAGTTCTGTCGCATTAACGTCAGCAATCCGACAAAAGTTGTGTTGACTGTTTTTAGGCAGTCATAAGACAAAACTGCTCTGCAGGGGACAGACCCTCTCCACCCTGATGCTTAGCGCTTTGCGCAGCATGTGCGCAGTTCTATTCCTGCCAGAATAACCTGTGCCCGCTGGAACAATTTGAATCCCGTCATCAGCTTTATCCGCCGTTTAATGTGACGGCAGATCCTGCTCAACCAGGTTATTCAGATATTTGTTCTGCCTTACCGTAATCCTTTCCTCATCAGGCCTGTCGGCGTTGAGCGAGGCCAAAGCCGCAGTGTTGGAACCACTTCTATCAATGGTCACCACCTCAGGTTCGCCGTGCTGTCTGATCGCCTTACGGAAAAAGCGTAAGGCAGCGGCAGCATCCCGTTTAGCGGTCAACAGAAAGTCGACTGTCTGGCCTGCAGTATCGACGGCACGGTACAGATATTTCCACTCCCCCTGACCTTTATGTCAGTTTCATCCATTCGCCACCGGCGTTCCACGGCACGCTTATGCCGGCGGAACGCCTTATCCAGCAGTAGTACCAGACAAATGACCCAGTGGTGAAGCGTGGAATGGTCGACGTTGAGACCGCGCTCAGCCATTATCTCCTCCAGGTTACGCAGGCTCAGGGCATAAGCCAGATACCAGCGAACACACTGGGCAATAATATCGGTGGGATAATGCAGGCGTTTAAAGGATTTTTGGAGCAGGGATATGGTTAGGCAAGATTGCAATAAAAAACAGTAAGTTACCCGACAACTTCTTAATGCGACAGAACCACTCTGTTCCGGGCCTTTGGCCCGGGCCAGCGGCGCCGTGACGACGGGTGATGAATGAAGCGTCAGGTTGAAAAGCAAGGTTGAAAAATAGTCGAGAAATATGACGCAAGTCGGCTAATTTGATCTAATACTTTAGATCCTGGCGTTTTCCTGCACTGCCTCCCACGAGCTCTCAGGCTGTTGTCCGTCAGTATTGTGGGCCTGAGACTCAGGCTCCTCCCTCTGGTCGTTCACATTAGTGATTTTTTGAGGAGTGCTCTATGGAATTTAAAGATCCCATGATCGAATTGCTGTCCAGTCTTGAGCATATTGTGTTAACACGTGAAGTGATCCAGGCCGCTCCCGCTTTAAAGGGTGAAGTATTGATACCCGAACCAAAACGCATACGCGAGATTACCGGCATGGAGATAGGTGAGTTTGCCCTGGCTATGGGCGTCAGTGTTTCTTCGGTTAAGAGCTGGGAAGCGAAGCGCAGCAAACCTTCGCGCAGTGCTCAAAAATTGATGCAATTGATTCAATCGAATCCTTGTCTCAGCCGTGAGTTGCTGGGGTAGTATGAGAAACCCGCCTGATGGCGGGTTTTGTGTTTTGAGGGAGCGGGTTTTCATCTTTCGGCTTCTTTTACCGCAATACAGCCATTCTGCCTTGCCCTGTCCGGCACATTTCTCTACTCTACGCCGTTTTGCAAAACAGGGTACAGCCACATGCAAGTCACCGGTCTGGCAGCGAAGTCTGCCACAACTCCTCTCGAACCTTTTATATTTCAGCGCCGTGAACTGCAGGCTGGCGATGTGCATATCGACATTCATTATTGCGGTGTGTGCCATTCGGATCTGCATATGGCCCGCAACGAATGGGGCGTCAGCCAGTTTCCGCTGGTGCCAGGCCATGAAATCGTTGGCCGCGTCATTGCCACGGGCAGCGATGTCGCCACGTTTAAAGCGGGCGACCTGGTGGGCGTGGGCGTGATGGTGGACTCCTGCGGACATTGCCCGCAGTGCAGCCAGGGCGAAGAGCAGTATTGCGAAGAAGGTTTCACCGCGACCTACAACGGTGAGGAAAAGGCGATCGGTGGAAAGACCTTCGGCGGCTATTCCGACGCTATCGTGGTGGACAGCAAGTTTGTGGTGAAGGTGCCTGAAAATCTGCAACCGGGTGCTGTTGCGCCGCTCTTGTGCGCCGGTGTCACCACCTGGTCACCGCTGAAGCACTGGAATATTCAGCCGGGTCAGCGGGTGGGCGTGATCGGTCTGGGGGGGCTGGGCCATATGGCGGTCAAGCTGGCGAAGGCGCTTGGCGCGGAAGTTGTGTTGTTCACCACTTCCCCGGCGAAGGGTAACGATGCGCTGCGTCTTGGCGCCAGCAAAGTGGTGGTGTCCAGGGAGGCTGGGCAGATGGCAGCCGAAGCCAACAGCCTCGACTTTATTCTTGACTGTGTCGCCGCACCGCACGATCTGGATCCGTACCTCAGCACGCTGAAAACCAATGGAAATCTGGTGCTGGTGGGGATCCCCGATGCGCCGCATCAGTCGCCGAACGTCACGCCGATTGTTTTTAAGCGCCTGAGCATTTCCGGCACCTCGATTGGCAGCATCCAGGAAACGCAGCAGATGCTGGATTTCTGCGGTGAGCACAATATCGTTTCAGACGTGGAAGTGATCCGCCTGGATGAGGTGGAGACTGCCTTTGAGCGAATGCTCAGAGGGGACGTGAAGTATCGCTTTGTGATTGATATGAAAGCCTCTCAGTGTTGATAATGCACTGAAAGTAAAAGGGCGTTGTGCCGGGTGGCGCCCATCACCGGCCCGGACGGAATGAACGCGGGGGAAACCGTTCCCCCGCATTTTCCCGGCTTACTGCAGCAGAGAAATATCTGCCACCTGCAGGAACAGCTCGCGCAGCTTCGACAGCAGCGTCAGGCGGTTGATCCGCACTTCACGCTCTTCTGCGTTCACCATCACTTTTTCGAAGAAGTTATCCACCGCAGCCCGCAGCTGAGCCAGCTCAATCAGCGCGTCCTGATAGCGGCCATCTGCAAAGTACGGGGCCAGCTTGCTGGTCAGCGCCGACACATAGGTTGCCAGTTGGATCTCTTCATTCTCTTTCAGCAGTGAAGCCTGCACGCTGTCGTTCAGCGTTTCGCTGGACTTCGCCAGAATGTTGGAGACGCGCTTGTTAGCCGCGGCCAGCGTGGTGGACGCTTCCAGCGTGCGGAAGTGGGAAACCGCCTTCATACGCGCGTTGAAATCAGCCGGACGGGTAGGACGACGGGCCAGCACTGCCTGAATGGTGTCCACACTGTGGCCTTCTTCCTGGTACCAGGTACG
This sequence comes from Erwinia amylovora, assembly GCA_050311775.1. Lineage (GTDB taxonomy): Bacteria > Pseudomonadota > Gammaproteobacteria > Enterobacterales > Enterobacteriaceae > Erwinia > Erwinia amylovora_A. The sequence goes on from JBNONK010000011.1 coordinate 69,783, forward strand.
GAAACGCCCCAACATAAAGTCGATCACTTCATCAACCACTTTGGCGTTGCTCAGCTTGCTGCCATACAGGCGTACCGCTTCTTCGGTCAGCGTCTGCAGATCCAGCGGAAGATTCTTCTCCACGATGATACGCAGCACGCCCAGCGCGGCGCGGCGCAGTGCGAACGGGTCTTTATCGCCTTTTGGATGCTGACCGATACCGAAGATCCCCGCCAGGGTATCCATCTTATCGGCAATCGCCAGTGCGCAGGCTACCGGGTTGGAAGGCAGATCGTCACCGGCAAAGCGCGGCTGATACTGCTCGTTCAGTGCCACAGCCACGTCTTCTGCTTCGCCGTCGTGACGCGCATAGTGCATGCCCATCACGCCCTGAGTATCGGTGAACTCGAACACCATGTTGGTCATCAGGTCACACTTGGACAACAGCCCAGCGCGGGTTGCGTGATTGACGTCTGCCCCAATCTGCCCGGCGATCCAGCCAGCCAGCGCCTGAATACGATCGGTTTTGTCGCGCAGCGTACCCAGCTCTTTCTGGAACAGAACGGTTTCCAGACGTGGCAGATTATCTTCCAGACGCTTTTTACGGTCTGTGTTGAAGAAGAACTCTGCATCGGCCAGGCGCGGACGCACCACCTTCTCGTTTCCGGCGATAATCTGCTGCGGATCTTTCGACTCAATATTGGTTACAAAGATAAAGTTTGGCAGCAGCTTGCCCGCGGCGTCATACACCGGAAAGTACTTTTGATCGCCTTTCATGGTGTACACAAGCGCTTCAGCTGGAACCGCGAGGAATTTCTCTTCAAACGTCGCCGTCAGCACCACCGGCCACTCCACCAGGGAGGTGACTTCTTCCAGCAGGCTGTCGCTCAGGTCCGCAATGCCACCCATTTTGCGGGCAGCGGCTTCAGCATCGGCCTTGATCTGCGCCTTACGCGCCTGATAATCCGCCTGAACTTTCCCACGCTCCAGCAGGAGCTGCGGATACTGGTCGGCGTTGTCAATGGTGAATTCCGGCTCGCCCATAAAACGGTGACCGCGGATCGTGCGCGCAGACTCAATGCCGAGGATGGTGGCAGGAATGCTCTCGTCACCCAGCAACAGCGTCACGGTATGCACCGGACGGACAAACTGCACGTCGGAATCGCCCCAGCGCATCAGTTTAGGGATCGGCAGCTTAGCCAGTGAGGTGCTGACCATGGCTGGCAGCAGCGACTGGGCGCTTTCACCCTCAACAAAGGCGCGATACAGCAGCCATTCACCTTTGTCGGTGCTCAGACGCTCGGCCTGATCGACGGTGATACCACAGCCGCGAGCCCAGCCTTCTGCGGCTTTGGTCGCCACTCCGCTGGCATCAAATGCGGCGGCGATGGCCGGGCCACGTTTTTCGACTTCACGATCCGGCTGCGCGGCGCTGAGGTTTGCGACTTTCAGCGCCAGGCGGCGGGGAGCAGCGTACCAGCTGATCTCACCATGGCTCAGGCCTGCGGTATCCAGCTCGGCGGTAAAATTAGCGGCAAAAGATTCGGCAAGGTTGCGCAGTGCTTTTGGTGGCAGCTCTTCGGTGCCGATTTCCACCAGAAAAGTTTTCTCAGTCATGGCAGCCTCTTATTTCTTGTTATTGCACATCGGGAAGCCCAGCGCTTCACGAGACGCGTAGTAGGCTTCAGCCACGGCTTTAGTCAGGGTGCGAATGCGCAGGATATAGCGCTGACGCTCGGTTACGGAGATCGCTTTCCGGGCATCCAGCAGGTTAAAGGTATGACCCGCCTTCAGGATGCGCTCGTAGGCTGGCAGCGGCAGGGGTTTCTCCAGCGCCAGCAGGCTCTGGGCCTCTTTCTCATACTGCTCGAAGCAGCTGAACAGGAAGTCGACGTCCGCGTATTCAAAGTTGTAAGTGGACTGCTCCACTTCGTTCTGATGGAACACGTCCCCGTAGGTGGTTTTTCCCAGTGGGCCGTCACTCCAGACCAGATCGTAAACGCTGTCCACGCCCTGGATATACATCGCGAGGCGCTCCAGGCCGTAGGTGATTTCGCCGGTGACGGGTTTGCACTCCAGCCCGCCAACCTGCTGGAAGTAGGTGAACTGCGTCACTTCCATGCCGTTCAGCCACACTTCCCAGCCCAGGCCCCATGCGCCCAGCGTTGGGTTTTCCCAGTTATCTTCCACGAAGCGGATATCGTGAATGGTCGGATCCATACCCAGCTCTTTCAGCGAGCCCAGGTAGAGTTCCTGAATATTGTCCGGTGAGGGTTTGATGATCACCTGGAACTGATAGTAGTGCTGCAGGCGGTTCGGGTTCTCGCCGTAGCGACCGTCAGTAGGGCGGCGTGAAGGTTGCACGTAGGCAGCGGCAATTGGCTCAGGGCCAAGTGCGCGCAGGCAGGTCATCGGGTGAGACGTTCCCGCACCTACTTCCATGTCCAGCGGCTGCACAATGGTGCAACCCTGGCGTGCCCAGTAATCCTGTAAGGTCAGGATCAGTCCCTGAAATGTCTTGGTATCAAACTTTTGCATGTTGAATTCGCACGCGAGACGGTTTTAAAAAGTGGGCGTCAGTATACCCTTTGACCGCCAGATAGTCAGCCCGATGTTAATTAAGCGAAGTGATCCGTTCTGATTCAACCCGTCCCGTGAGGTGAATCAGCGAATAACCCTCTGGCGGTGTCAGCAAATATTCCCTGCTGGGCAGGAAAAAGTCCGGGTCCTGAGGTTGTTGAACATTCTCCACCGGGCTACGCTCAATACGCATTGATGGGCAGCAATGAGGGTGTGATGAAGGAAAAGATCGGCTGGATTGATAACCTGCGGGCAGTGGCCTGCCTGATGGTCATCATGATCCACACTACGACCTGGTATGTTACTCACAGCACGGTCATCGGCGAACACACCTGGGACCTCTCCAATCTGCTCAATTCCGCCTCGCGGGTCTGCGTACCGATATTTTTTATGATTTCAGGCTACCTGTTTTTTGGTGAACGCAGCGCTCAGGGCCGTCATTTTCTGCGAATCGTCCTGTGCCTGGTGTTTTACAGCGCTGTTGCACTGGCCTACATCACCTGGTTGACGCCAATCAGTGAAGGACTTTCTGTACGCCATTTGCTGCAGAAACCCGTGTTCTACCATCTGTGGTTTTTCTTCGCCATTATCGCCATTTACCTGCTTTCGCCCTTGATCCAGGTTAAGCCAGTGCGGGCCGGCTATCTTGCTGTTGTCACGTTGATCCTCGCGGTACTGGCTAACCCCAATACTGTCGATCATTCGGTCGGCCGGTTTCACTGGCTGCCGCTGAATCTGTATATCAGCGGGGACAGTTTTTATTACGTGCTGTATGCGCTGTTTGGTCGGGCAATTGGCGTGATGGAGACCAACAAGCGGGGGGTGAGCTGGATCGCAGGGCTGGTTTTTCTGGCCTGTGTGGCGGGAATTACCATGGGCACAAAGAAGCAAATGGCGATAAACGGCGCGTTTGCCGACACCTGGTATCTGTACTGCGGGCCGGTAGTCTTTATTGCTGCTGTCAGCCTGCTGATTTTCTTTAAAAATTGCCTCAATCAGCGGCCATTACCGTTTTTAGCGACCATTTCGAACCATTCGCTGCCCATTTACGGCTTCCACGCACTGTTTATCCATTTTATGCGCACTCATCATTTCGATAACACTGCGCATCCGCTGCTGGATATCCCGGTCGTGTTTATTGTCACGCTGGCGGGAAGTCTGCTGCTGGCGCTGGGATTAAGACGACTGGATACCCGTCATTACGTGAGCTGAGGGCTATTGCCGGGATCGCTGCATCGCCCGCCGAAGCTGGCGGGATGAGGAGAAGCCCGCCGACAGGGCGGCTCTCTCTGCCCCTTCGCCTTGCTGCAATCTTTGTTGTGCAATCGCCAGCCTGAGCTGTTCATGATACTCCCTCACGCTGATCCCCAAATACTGCCTGAACAGGCGCGTCAGATGTCGCGCGCTGACATGCACGCGGGCAGCAAGCCCTTCCAGCTGCCAGTCCTGTTCGGGCTGGTTCACCAGTAAATCCTGGGTTCGGTGGATGGCCGGGTGCAGATGATCACGATAGCGTAGCCAGGGTGAAAGCTGTGGATCATCGCCTGAACGCCGGAAATAAACCACCATCTCCCTTGCCACGCTGAGCGCCATCTGTGAGCCACACAGGCGATTTATCAGGTGCAGTGACAGATCGATTCCGGCAGTGATTCCGGCGCTGGTCCAGATGCCACGATCTTCGATGAATATCCTGTTTTCTTTTACAATCGCTGCCGGTTCGGCGGTTTTCAGTCGCGAAATCACCTCGTGATGAGTGGTGCATTGCACCCCGTTCAGTAAACCGGAGCGAGCTGCTAACAGCGCTCCCGAGCAGATGCACAGCAGCGTGATCTTTCGGTCATGAATGGCGGGTTGCATGCGCATCAACCAGTTGCGTGTGCTGATAGCCTGGGGGGTGTCAAACCAGATTCTGGAATCGCTGACGCCTGGCACCACCAACAGACAGCCCTCTGGCAGGCTTTCCGGCAGCGGTTCAATGCCACCGATCAGCATATCGGTAGAGGTCATCACGCTCGCCTCCGGGCCGATATAGCGCAGTGAGAAGGCGCCGCCGGCCAGCCTTAACGTCTCTGCCGGGCCGGTAATATCCAGTGTCATTACGCCGGGCAATGTGATAAACCACACCGGGATAGTCATATTATGAAAGCTCCTGCAGGCACTCCTCAACGTCACGAATTTCGGCGAAGCGGTTAATCAGTACGCACTCGGTCCGGTGACGCAGGTCGCTGATACTCAGTGTGATGTGATTATGGCAAATCGGGAAAGTCAGGGTTGCCTCGGTGACAAATGTCACCCGGTAACCCAAATCTGAGGCCACCCGTGCCGTGGTTTCGCAACATTGTTCGGTGCGCAGGCCGCAGATGATCAGGTGATCCACCTGCTGCTCGCGTAGCCACGGATCGAGCCCGGATTCAGTCAGTGCATTATGAACACGCTTCTGCACAGTTTTAACCGCTTTATGGTTAAGAAAGGGCAGCCGTTCAACCTGCCCGGACGCCAGTGAAAAGGCACCGTGTTCCTCAACATGGAAGACATCAACAATGGGAATGCCGCGAACCTGGCAGCCACCTGTCAGCGCGCTGAGGCTGCGTTCGAAGGCGGGCATTTCTACCGTCTCTTTATAACCACGATCATAGAATGACTGCTGGGCGTCAATCACTAAAAGAACACTTCTGGACATATCCGGACTCCTGATATCTGGCTGTAAGGCAATGATGTCAGGGAATCTTCGTGACTGTAAGGCCAAAAATGGACATCGTGCTGCCAACGCGGGACTACTGTAACCGGGCCTGATAAACCCAGCGGTTACCTGTGTCATTAATCACCTCATAGGCAATTTCCTCGCCGGCGGCAGAGACCTGCGGAAGTGGCACCGTAAGGCTTTCCCCGGGCGCGACCATCAGATTGCCAATGGCTGGCTGTCCCTTGGGCTGGGCGGTAAAGCTGATATACCAGGCAGTTGGGTTAGTCACCCGTAACTGCCTTCCCCCGGCAATAAATTGCAGCCTGCCGGCGTCTTTCTCCTGCAATGCTGCCACGCCGGATGGCCGTACCAGCACCTTTAAGCGCAGCCGCAGTGGCATCACTATCTGCTGCTCAGCCTGAGCGCTGGCGCGCTGGCCGGGCGGGATTTGATACAAATTGAGCCAGAAGAGATTTTCCCGCCCGGCCACCAGGTTTTGCCTGGATGTGAGCATCAGCCGCAGGGACTTCACTTCGCCCGGCAGCATTCTGAACACTGGCGGCAGGGCGACGACCGGCGTGCGGTTCTGATCGGGTGAGGAAACCGGATTGCCTTCATCCAGCCAGACCTGCATGATCACCGGGGCGGCACCGTCATTCGACAGCAGCAGTGACTGAGCCATTTCGTCTGAATTGAATACCACACGCGTTCGATCGGTGTTCACCACTGCCTGTGACGGAATCACTATGCAGAGCAGTAACGCCGCCATGCTGCGGGCATTACTGAAAACTGACCACCACCTGTAACTGTGCATTGACGCTCCCTGCCGTTATGGTTTGCCCGCTAAGCGCTTCGAGTGAAGCCGTGAAGTCGCCGTTGTAAATACTGGTACTGCCTGTGGAAACCAGGCTGGTCAGATCCTTATAGCCATACCAACCCCGTGCGTTACCCGTGCCCATACTGGACTGGTCGGGTAGCAGGTTGAGTGCGCTTCCATTTTGGTCATAAATGCGGATGCCCACACCGGAGGCCACACCGCTGCTGCCGTACTGATTATCCAGCAGCCAGGTCAGGCCCCCCGAGCTGTTTGTCAGCCCCAGGGCCGTCGCGGCGTTAACTGCTGTGGGCTGGTTAACCAGAAAACCCATCGCCACATTGGCAGCCGAAGCGGAGGATTTGTTGGTACTGGAAATCGCGCCTGCTTCGCACTCAATACTGACATTGAACGGGGCCTGGCTACTGCCTCCTGCCTGCAAGACTTTGGCACTTATGGTCGGCAGCAGGACCCGCGAAGGATAATCTTTGATCTGGCAGAATGCGCCACGCACCCAGGTCACTTTCTGATAAGTATTCCAGTTACCCGGCCAGTTGCCATAAAAGCCATAGTAATAGGATCCAGAATCCATTCCCGCCTGCAGGGAGTTGGTATCCAGTCCCGGCCCTTTGAATACGATATAGCCGCGCGGCTGCGAATAGGCATCCACATAGTAAGCTGAACCGTTGACATAGTAGGTGGTGGAGTCAATTTTAAACAGCTCATACAACACGTTACTGAATGCACTGGCCGGAATATAAATGTACTGGCTGTCCTGATACCAGTCGTCGGCGGTGAACGCCCGCTGTTTCCAGTAGCGGGAGTAATACTCCCCGGTGGAGAGATTGGTCAGCCTGGCCGCGACGTTTTTCGCGACGTCGTAATAGGCTCCATCCACCTCGGAGGTAGTAAATCTGCCGGTGTAGGCGTTGTCACCGTTGGTGGCATACATCTCATACAGGTTGCCTGCATCCGCCAGCTGGCAGCGGAACAGGATCTGATTACTGGAGTAGGCAACCTTGCTGGCGCTGGTGACGAAGTTGCCCACGCTGCTGGCAATCAACGTTCCTGATGGCTGAAAATGGCTGCCGGAGTTGATGCTGATCACCGCTGGCAGGCCGATATTGCCGTTACAGGTATCGCAGGCCCCGGTCCAGCTGGCGGCGGTGTAGCCCGCAGCAATGGCATCGCTGGAGAGCGAGCTGGTGCTGGTCACTTTGATGCAGTTCGCCATCAATGGTGCACTGATGCTGAACAACCCCAGACAAAGCAGCCTGGCGAGTCGTAATAATTCGTTCATCAGATTATCCCTTTTCACAGGTTTGAGTGAGTTGAATAAAGGCCTCGCTCTGACGAGCCGGCAACTGATAGCGCAGCAGACACTGCTGGCTGCCATTGTTTCCCCACTTCACTTTTAACGTGCCGGAGGCACTGGCAATTCGCGCATAAATCTGCCCACCCTGGCCAACCATGCCCACAGCAGTTCCTTCGGCATCAAAAACCTCTGCGCCCATTGGCAGCACCGTACCGTCACGGCTGCTAACGGTAATCAATACCGCCTTGCCTTTCAGAGTGGCTAAATTGACGCGGGCAATTGCTCCGGCATAAGGCACCACCAGTTTGCTGCCACCGTTTAACTCGACGTCCGGATTCATTCTTCTGGTATCCAGCGTGATGGTATTTTTCCGGTAGGGAGACAGCGAGGGCAGAATGGCGTAGCCAGCACTGTCAATAACAGCACCCTGACCGTTCAGTACCGTAGCACCCTGCGCACCGTCAGCATGGATCAGCGCAAAGGTATCGCTGGCATAAGGCCCCAGAGTGATGCCGCCGGAATGCATCACCAGCGTACCGGAAGCGCCAAGCCCCAGCTGGCGATAGCCGCTGCCCTGATCCCATGAACCGCGCAGGCCACCCACTCGGGTGTTTTGCTGAGCGTTAGCCCCCCAGGTGGTTGCTTCACCACTGCCATCGCGATAGCGTTCATAGCCACCATAGGCCGACCACGAGAGATCGCTGTTTTCTCCGGCTGTACCGGTCAGGCTGGTGGTGCCGGAACGTGTGCTGCGTGACTGGTTGAAGTTGAAAGCCACGGAGGAGCGACTTTCTCCCCAGTTCAGCGGCATCGAAATACTCAGCGAAAGGGTATTTTCGGTATATTGGCGTTGGCTGCTGCTGTCGGTGTCATCATTGACGCTGTAGTTGAAACGGCCGTTATCCCAGCTGGTACGCTGGCGGGCAACGTTAATGTTGTAGCTGATCTGGCGCCACTGATTGCTGTACCCCAGTTGTAGCTGAGTGATACGCGACTGATTATTATAATAATCAGCGGTACTGGCCGACAGATTCAGGGTGCCAAAGCTGTCGAACGGCTGGCTGACGGTGGCCGACAGGCGATTACGTTGGCTGAGCGTATCCGAATAATAATCCGTGCCGTCGTACTGTTGGCGGCGCACGCCGAGCACATCCTGCAGATCGCGAAAACCGCTGGTGGAGTAGCGGTAAGCCGCCAATACCAGGTTGGTTCCGGAGCTGAAGGTTTTGCTGTAACTGGTTTCAGCACGCCATCCCTGCTCGCTGCTGTCGTTTTCCACCCGGGCATGAGACCAGGTGGTATTCAAGCCAAATGCGCCCATTCGGGTTGACCAGACACCCCCCAGCAACAATGCCTGATAATCGTCGGCCACTCGCGATCCGACGTTGGCAGTGATGCTGTTGCTGATCCCGCGTTGTAACACGCCTTCAAAGAAGGTGTTGTCCACACTGTAATACTGACGGACGCGGCCTAGTGCCAGCGAATAGTGCCAGTTGCCAGGACGAACTGAATCCGGCACCGCCGAGTAAGGAACGGTGTAGGTTGAGGATTTTCCGTTGGCTTCGACGATTTCAACGTCAAGGTCACCCTGATTTTTGGTGTTATAGAGATCGTTAATGAGAAACGGACCGGGTGCGACCGTTGTCTCGTAAATCACTTTGCCAAGCTGTCGGACGATAACCCGCGCGCTGCTGACTGCGGTACCCCGTACTTCCGGCGCATAGCCGCGTTTGCCTTGTGGCCACATTCTTTCATCAGTTGCCAGCTTGATGCCATTGAAAGAGAGGCTGCCAAACAGGCTACTGTCGGTATAGCCATCACCCAGCGTCAGGGTGCTGTTCAGTGCCGCAATCGGGTGCTGAATCCAGCTTCTCACGGCGTTATAACGGTAAGCGCTGCCACCGATGCTGCTGTCAACGTAGCGAAGATTGCCCTGGTGTCGGAATTGCCATAAACCGAGGTTGGCCCCGCTGTGAATACCGCTCCATAAATAGTTATAACGGAAGTGATTATCAGTATTTTCGGTAAACGTATAATTGGTGTTATGGCGTAAAAAAAGCGCCAGCGCTCCGCTGTCCCACTCTGAGGGAGGGATGTAGCCGCGGGGTGTTCTGGCAAGATATTGCATCGGCACCGACAGCTGCAGGCGCAGGCTGGACTGCTCAAACTGCCAACTTGCTTCTGGCAGCCAGTCGCTGAGAAAACGGCACTCAGCAGTATCCGGGCTGGGTTGATCGGCAGGGATAATCTGCGCGGCATGAATCAGTGCGGCAGGCAGGCAAGGTTCAAGGCGGTTTTGCTGGCGGGGATTTGCCAGGAAAGCAATTTTCTCACTGCTTTTAACCAGATTTTGGTTCACGAAGATATCTACCTGCCAGCTGCCAGGCGTGATCGTCCCGGATGTCTGGTTAAACTGCGCCAGATTCTGGCCATAAGCAGAGCCCTGGAACAGCGAGGGATCAAACCAGTAATCCTCAGCCCATACCTGAGCAGGGGTGAAAGCAAATACCAGCAATGCCAGCCTGGGTGAACGAGAAACGCCCGGACTACGGTAAGGTAACATTGTAGCGCTCACTGATCCTGGCACCCTGATCGTTAACGATGGTGACCACTACCTGAGATGGACCCTTGACGGTTTTACCGGCTGGCAGTGCAAAAGACTGGCTGCTGAAAGGCGCAATCATCCCGGCGTCCAGCATGTGGGTTACGCCGCCCACGGTCACCTGAAGCGTTGAAAGAGAAGCGTGCCAGGGGTGTGGATTAGTAATTTCAATCGCTGTAGCGGAATTTGCCGCGCTGACCGCCTGAACTTTCAGTCCGCGAGCCAGATTATTCGGGGCGCCGAGGGAAGCCGGGCGATAAAATAACTTGACCCGGGTACGAAGCGTGATCAGAATTTTATTGCTTTTGCTGCCTCCATCAATATTGGCTGGAGGAATTTGCAGGACGTTAAACCAAAACACGGATTCCCGATCCTGAGGCAGTTTTTTATTCTTATTCAGCGCTACACGAATAATTTGACCGTTTTTCGGCTGGATACGAAATACAGGTGGTGTGGCAATAAACGGAACGTTATTTACCGCGTCCGGTGTAGCATTAATGTCTCCGTTGTCGAACCATGTCTGAATAACATAAGGAAATTCATCATTGTTTTTTAATTGCACATCGACCGAGCTGGCCATGCCTGGATAAATAATACGGCTGCCAGTCAGCGTGACGCTTGCATTGACCACGGGAATAAAAAATCCGCTTATCAGCAGAATGATACTGACATAAATAAACGGACGAAAATGAAGCGAAAACATGGCGGACTCCCTGTGCATTAAAGGGCGGACGGCATGTACCGTACGCCCTGCACTTAAATTACTGGTAGGAAACGGCGTATTGCAGAGTGGCTTCTACTGTACCGGCCTTGGCAGCAGCATTAGCGTAGTATTGCGCGGAATAGGTTGCAGAGGCTTCGGTAGCATCTGCTGCCAGAACCAGGTCACCTTTACCGGTGAAACCGTTGGTTAAATCGATTGCTTTGCTGGCGGTATCGAGGATCTGCACTTCCACGTTTCCAGCCGTACCGGTATTGCCCAGATTACCGTTGCTGGTGACCTGGTTGCCGACAAAGACCGTGGAGATTTTGGTTTCGGTGCTGCTTCCGGTGCAGCCGGTCAGGCCGATATCAAAGGTGACCATACCCGCAGTGTCTCCACTGGCAGATAAATCGCTGCTGCTTACGGTGGGCAGCAGGATCACCGGTTTGGTTCCGTTACCGTTAACTGCAACGGAGCAGGTTTCATCGGTCACTTCGCCCTGGAAGGAGATGGTATTATCGGAAACTGCCATTGCAGCAGTTGAAGAAAGGGTAGTGGCCAGCAGTGCAGCCAGAGTGTACTTAGTCATTATGAGATATCCTGATTAATAGCTTTAATTTCCATGGCCATTGGCCTGGTCTGTATCTTTTACACTCGTCCAGTAGCAGATCAGACCTTTCCTGGTGGTTCGGAATAATCTTACGCAATGGGCATAAAATTCTCATCATTAACTATTAATGCCTCACTATTAAGTTTTTTATGCTGTTATTAACTTTTTTAAACGCAACATAAAGAATATAAATTACGGTATAAAGAGACTGGATGTTAAAAACCATGTGCGATTAATCACCGTAACGGATGTTAAAGAGAAACCCTTGCTTTTATGTGTGGGTTGCAGGGATTTGAGCAAAACGGCAGAGGCAAAAAAGCCTTCTTATCAGATAAGAAGGCTGAGCAGGCGGGTTCCAGCAGGTCAGGAAAGAGGGGAGTAACTGGCCGGTTCGTTCAGGCTCCAGCAGATCTCTGCTTTACTCTCACGCAGATAGCCACAGCGCATAAAGTAGAGGCGCGTCAGGTCATTTATCCAGGGTTTTATCGAGGTGTTCTTTATCACCAGCAGGTATTCATTGCTGCCACATTGCGGATCCAGGCGACGGGCATAGGTCATCACCCCGGCTTTTAATTGTGTCTGATCCTTTTCCTCCAGAATATTTTGAGACATCAATACCTTACATTTTCCTGCTATCCCCACGTAGACTTCAGTCCGATCGGCCGGCCCGGCTGGCCAGGCCAGTGCAGCGGCAATGCCAAGCAGAATGAGACTGAGTAAAAGGATCATCCATGGCCAGTGGCGTACTAAGCGTCGGCAGGTCTTAACGCGCAGCATATGTGACTTATTCGCGGCGGCGGAGGCGGTAGGGGTTTGCTGACCCTCTGCTTCAACCCGGGGTCCCTCAAAAGTCAGGCCAGGCTCGACTTCTTCCGCTTCGCTGAAGAGTTGTCTGTCTGGAGAATTTTCTTCTGAAAGTTCTTCTACCGGAATTTGTTGTAACAACATAAATCCTAACTTGGGAACGGTAGAGATAACTTCCTCTTCGGCACCAAGATTTTTCAGTACCCGGCGTAATTTGCTGATGCACTGATTGAGATTGTTATTGCTGGACACCATACCGAAGTCATCCCAGACTTTTTTAAAAATCACCTCTCTGCTGACAGCTTCTCCCTGATGATAAATTAAAAGTAATAATAAGCGTTTGGCCGGGTTGGAAATTTGTACCAATTCATCGCTGATCCCAACAGGACTAAGCGAAGCGGTATCCGAATCGAAAAAAATCTGGCCGTTAATAATGAATTTCATTTTCACTGACTCAACAATGTGTAAGTCGGCGCACCTGAGGAATATCGAGATCTATGATATTTCAACAAGGTAAACAGAATCACTGGTGTTATTAAAAGGTCAAGCTTAATCTTTCATTCAACAGAATGGAATGTTAAATGAGGTATGTCCCTACATTTGGGATTATAACAATAATTCATCAATTATTTCAGCATTTTTTACTCTTCTGTATTTAAGGAAAACATTTTTATAGTTTAGAAAAGTTTTCTTTAACTTTTTTAAATTTACTAATATTTAAATGAAAACTGATGGTGAGCGAGCGGGGTGTTATACTCGCCTGCTCAAAGAGAGGAAGATCGTCGTCTCCGGTGAGACGGCTGGACTTCAAATCCAGTGGGGGCCGCCAGCGGTCCCGGGCAGGTTCGACTCCTGTGATCTTCCGCCACTCAACATTACTCCGGCCTGCGGTCGGTATCGTCGCGATGCAGTACGACAAAGTGCTGCTGATCCGCCATAACCGCTATTTAATCGAGAAAGTTGTCTGGGCGATCCCCTCTGGTGGTGTTGATGCTGGCGAAGCCCCTGACGTTGCAGCTCTCAGAGAGTGACGGGAAGAAACGGGCTTTCAGGCTGGGTAAATCAGAGAAATCATTCGGTTTAATCCCTCTTACGGCAGCGTTGATCAGTGGCTTATTACCTGGCTGGCGACCGACCTTGAATTTGTCGGGATGGAAGAGGACCGGGATGAAGTGATGGAGACCGGTTGGTTTACACTTTCGCAGACAGAAGAACTGATTGCACGGGGTGAAATGCCTGGTGGCCTGTCCCTGGTTCCTTTGCTGCATGTGATGCAATCTCTTCGGGATTGATTCATCTCGCCAGGCTGGTACAGCATGCCAGCCTCAAACCTCAAACCTCAAACCTCAAACCTCAAACCTCAAACCTCAAACCTCAGTTCGTCGTTAGAACGCCACCCATAATGCTCCCGGCAAAATGACCGATGTAATGGTTAGCCAACAGGCCAGCATTTTTTTGACCAGGCTCATTAAATCAGTTGCTTCTGTCTGAGTCAGAGTGATGAGATTTTTTTGGTTTACTCAATGTTTAGTCTGCCAGGCGTTTAATAGCCACCAGAAAGAATGATGATGACTGAGCTGATTCTTCCTGCAGAGGCAGACAAATTCGCTATCATTTTTGTCTGGATTGTTACAGGCAAAATTGGGGCATTTTAGAATGCTAATCAGGAGTCGAACATATTGGTCTGTAACAAAAATTTTAGTGTTTTCCTTATGCAGAAGAGCGTTGCTGAGTACGATAATTGACCATCTCCCTGAGTTGTTTAGCCATACATTTCGCAAACAGTCTGCAATATGAAAATTAATCCAATTAAGTCAGTATATTATCCTGATTTTTGATAAAAATAAAAATTTTGGATTGAGTTAATTTATCAGGAAAATCAATACCCTTATAAAGATCATTGTTAATATCATGTTTTTTTTCCTTTTTCTGATTTAAGTTTTCAGCATTTTAAACCGCTATGTATTGCTTTGTTAGTATAAGGTATTGATGATTTAAGATAAGTCTCATTCTCTTTTTATTTTCAACAGCAATCTATAAGATGGATTCCAGAAAACGCTGTATTACTGTTTTCTGCTTCAGGGTGAGGAAGAGTATTTGGAAAAACTTATCGCGGGGTATTACATTGGCCAGTTTGTTCAGTTTGATTTGAGCCATCGTCGTTTATCCTGTCTGGATCCGAAAAGTCGCAGCACAATTAAAGAGTACAGAATGCGGGATACGATGACACGCCTGTTCTTATTCCTATTGCAGAATGCGAACAATAAAGTTGTCCTGAAAAAAGATATCCTCTATCACGTCTGGGATGTGCATGGACTGAAGTCGTCTAATCAACGGCTTTGGCAGGTTATGCAGTCTTTGCAGCTTCGTTTGCTGTCACTGCAGGTGCCGGGTGACTTTATTATTTCTAAACAAACACCTGAAGGAACAGGCATTTATCTTAATGGAAAGATAATAAAACCTTATTATTTTCATAATTAACTTTCCGACCTGAACTGACTCCTCTTAGCGCTATCCTCCGATAGCGCAGCTAATTTATTTATCAATCACGTTTAAGAAATAATCGGAAATAGTCGCTTTCTTCAGTTAATGCCAACTGGGTTGTTTGCTATGGAGGGTATTAGATTGATTTAAAAGGAAAGTTATTCTTCAAACTGTACAGCAGACAAGGATCTATTTCTGCTTTTGAATAACAAATTAGTCATTCCAGATTTTATTGGTGAAAAAATGAATTTTCAATTAATTATTAAGGACATCAAAGGTAACTTGCTGGCCAGGCATACCTTAAATTCCAATCAATCCCTGACGCTGCAGGCTCCTCAGCATGCCGCTTCCTTTGAAATCCACAGCAATAACGGGCAACCCCCTAAAAAAATTCATGTCACAAAGGCCGATGGCAAGCTGTCACTTGAGATGATCGATGATGTAACTGGTGAGCAGTACGATATCGTTCTGGATAATTTCCCTGCTGCAGAGCAGCCTGTGATCCTGGCATCGGGTTCTGATGGCGTGGTGTATTCGTATGAATACGATGCCGCTTCTGATTTCTATCAACTTTCTTCCACTTCAGTGGAATCCATCGCTTCAGATAACGGCATTAGTGCTATGGGCATTGCCGGAGGCGTGCTGGCCGCTGCTGCTGCCATTGGCATCGCAGTGGGAGCTGGTGGCGGTGGAAAACACCATCACTCGTCTGATGATTCAAATGCAGGCTCAGCTGACTCTGGTCAGGCGGGTTTAATACGTGATCAGGCAGGTAATATTCTGACCAATGGCAGCACACTGACTGACAGTACACCGACTTTCAGCGGTGAGGGGATGAAACCCGGCTCAACCGTGGTTATCAAAGACGGCGACACCATCATTGGTGAAGCGACCGTTGATGATGACGGCAAGTGGAGTTTGACTCCTGACGCACCACTGGCGGATGGCGACCACTCCATCGTCATTGATGGAACCGATGCTGACGGCAATGAAACCAGCAATACGATAGACGTGATCGTTGATGCCGATACTGACACTTCAGCGGGGGATGCAGGTGAGGCTGATGCTCCGTCTGATAACGGTACAGATACCCCCGACGACGGTGGTGAAGAGGACTCCACCACGCCGGGCATGACTGACGACGCGGGCAATCCGATCGCCGACGGCGGCACCACCAGCGACAGCACCCCGACCATCGGCGGCGACGGCATGGAGCCGGGCTCCACCGTGACCATCAGCGACGGCGACACCGTGATCGGTGAGGTGACCGTTGACGATGATGGCAGCTGGAGCTTCACCCCTGATGAACCGCTGGCGGACGGCGACCACGCGCTGGTCATCGACGGTACCGACGCGAACGGCAACGACGTGAACGACACGGTGAACATCGTGGTGGACCCGACCAAGCCGGACCTGACCGACGACGCGGGCAACCCGATCAATAATGGTGACACCACCAGCGATAACACCCCGACCATCGGCGGCGGCGGCATGGAGCCGGGCTCTGATGTGACCATCACCGACGGTGACAAAGTGATCGGTGAGGTGACCGTTGACGACGACGGTAACTGGACCTTTACCCCTGACGAACCGCTGGCTGACGGCGATCACGCGCTGGTTATTGATGGCACCGATGCGAACGGCGACGACGTAAGCAAGACGGTAGACATCGTGGTGGACACCGAAGCCAGCACGCCGGGTCTGACCGACGACGCGGGCAACCCGATTGAAGACGGCGGCACCACCAGTGACAGCACCCCGACCATCGGCGGCGGCGGTATGGAGCCGGGCTCTGATGTAACCATCACTGACGGCGACAAAGTGATTGGCGAAGTGACCGTGGACGAAGACGGTAACTGGACCTTCACCCCTGACGAACCGCTGGCGGACGGCGATCACGCGCTGGTCATCGACGGCACCGATGCCAATGGCAACAACGTGAACGACACGGTGAACATCGTGGTGGACACCGAAGCCAGCACGCCGGGCCTGACCGACGACGCGGGTAACCCGATTGAAGACGGCACCACCACCAGCGACACTACCCCGACCATCGGCGGCGGCGGCATGGCGCCGGGCTCTGATGTAACCATCACTGACGGCGACAAAGTGATCGGCGAAGTGACCGTGGACGAAGACGGTAACTGGACCTTCACTCCTGACGAACCGCTGGCGGACGGCGACCACGCGCTGGTCATCGACGGTACCGATGCCAACGGCAACAACGTGAACGATACGGTCAACATTGTGGTGGACACTGAAGCCACCGATCCGGTAATGACCGATGACGGAGGCAGGGTCATTGCCGACGGGGGCACGACTACCGACAGTACGCCGACCATTGGTGGTGGCGGTATGGAACCGGGTTCGACCGTGACCATCAGCGACGGTGACAAAGTGATCGGCGAAGTGACCGTTGACGAGGACGGCAACTGGACCTTCACCCCTGATGAGCCGCTGGCGGACGGTAACCACGCCATTACCATCGACGGCACTAACACCGATGGCAACACCGCCAGCGACACGGTGAACATCGTGGTGGATACCGGGGCAAGCGATCAGGTCATCATCGACGACACTGGCAAAGTGATCTCCGATGGCGACACCACCAGCGACAGTACGCCGACCATTGGCGGGCAGAATATGGAGCCAGGCTCCACCGTGACCATCAGCGATGGCGACACCGTGCTGGGTGAAGCGACCGTGGGCGACGACGGTAAATGGAGCTTCACGCCGGATCAACCGCTGGCGGACGGCGACCACACCATCACCATTGCTGGTACGGATGCCCACGGCAACGCCACCAGCGACACCTCCATTATTGTGGTGGACACTGAAGCCAGCACTCCGGTGCTGACCGATGATGCCGGTAACGTGCTCGAAGAGGGTGCGACCACCAGCGACAGCACGCCGACCTTTGGCGGCGACGGTATGAAGCCAGGCTCCACCGTGACCATCACCGACGGGGATAAAGCGATCGGCGAAGCGACCGTGGGCGACGACGGCAGCTGGAGCTTCACGCCGGATCAACCGCTGGCGGACGGCGAGCATGCGATCACCATTGATGGCACTAACGCAGACGGCAACGGCACCAGTAATACGGTCAACATCGTGGTGGACACTGAAGCCACCACTCCGGTGCTGACCGATGATGCCGGTAACGCGCTCGAAGAGGGTGCGACCACCAGCGACAGCACGCCGACCTTTGGCGGCGACGGTATGAAGCCAGGCTCCACCGTGACCATCACCGACGGTGATAAAGTGATTGGCGAAGCGACCGTGGCTGACGACGGCAGCTGGAGCTTCACGCCGGATCAACCTCTGGCGGACGGCGAGCATGCGATCACCATTGATGGTACTAACGCGGACGGCAACGGCACCAGTGATACTGTCAACATCGTGGTGGACACTGAAGCCACCACTCCGGTGCTGACCGATGACGCCGGTAACGTGATCGAAGATGGCGGTACCACCAGCGACAGCACGCCGACCTTCGGCGGTGACGGCATGGAGCCTGGCTCCACCGTGACCATCAGCGACGGTGACACCGTACTGGGCGAAGCAACGGTGGGTGAGGACGGCAACTGGAGCTTCACGCCGGATCAACCGCTGGCGGAAGGCGAGCATGCGATCACCATCGATGGCACGAACACGGACGGCAACGGCACCACTGATACTGTCAACATTGTGGTGGACACTGAAGCCACCGCTCCGGTGCTGACCGATGATGCCGGTAACGCGCTCGAAGAGGGTGCGACCACCAGCGACAGCACGCCGACCTTTGGCGGCGACGGTATGAAGCCAGGCTCCACCGTGACCATCACCGACGGTGATAAAGTGATTGGCGAAGCGACCGTGGCTGACGACGGCAGCTGGAGCTTCACGCCGGATGAGCCGCTGGAAAATGGCGACCATACCATCACTATTGACGGGGTCAATGCGGACGGCAACGGCACCAGTGATACTGTCAATATTACTGTGGACACCAGCGCGCCAGTGCTGACCGACGACAATGGCAATGCGATCGTCGATGGCAGTACCACCAGCGACAGCACGCCAACCTTTGGCGGAGACGGCATGGAGCCGGGTTCTACCGTGACCATCACCGATGGCGACGATGTGATTGGTGAAGTGGTCGTGGGCGATGACGGCAGCTGGAGCTTCACGCCGGATGAACCGCTGGCAGATGGCAGCCATGCCATTACCGTGGATGGCACTAATGCAGACGGTATTGACACCAGCAGCACGGTGAACATTGTGGTAGACACTTCGGCCACCGATCCGGTGCTGACCGACGACGCGGGCAACCCGATTGCTGATGGCGATACCACCAGCGACAGCACCCCGACGATTGGCGGTAGCGGCATGGAGCCTGATTCCACCGTGACCATCAGCGACGGCGACAAAGTGCTGGGCGAAGCGACCGTGGATAAAGACGGTAACTGGAGCTTCACCCCTGACGAACCGCTGGCCGACGGCGACCACGCGCTGGTCATCGACGGCACCGACGCCAACGGCAACGCCGTGAACGACACGGTTAACATCGTGATCGACACCGAAGCCAGCACGCCGGGCCTGACCGACGACGCGGGTAACCCAATTGAGGACGGCACCACCACCAGCGACAACACCCCGACGATTGGCGGCGGCGGCATGGAGCCTGATTCCACCGTGACCATCAGCGACGGTGATAAAGTGATCGGCGAAGTGACCGTGGATGAAGACGGCAACTGGACCTTCACCCCTGACGAACCGCTGGCGGATGGCAGCCATGAAATTACCGCTGAGGGTACCGACGCCAATGGCAACCACACCAATGACACCGTGAATATTGTGGTGGATACCCGGACACCTACTGTGGTGATGACTGACGACGCTGGCAATGAGATCAAGGATGGCGATTTCACCAATGACAGTACGCCAACCCTCAAAGGCAGCGATTTCGAGTCGGGTACCAAAATCACCATCAGTGAGGGTGATAACGTGCTGGGTGAGGTCACTGCAGATGAGAACGGTAACTGGAGCTTCACTCTAACTGATGCTCTTTCTGATAGTGAGCACATACTTACTGTTGCTGTGTCCGATGCCGAAGGCAATACCCAGAGCGGTAACATTTCCTTCACCGTTGATACCATACCGCCAGAAGGCATCGATATTGCCGCAGTAGTGATTGTTAACGACAAAACTGGCGAAGCTGTGGGTGCCGAGGGCATTACTGCTGACAGCACGCCAACCTTCAGTGGCGAAGGACAGGAAGCCGGCGCAACCGTCATCATTCGTGATGGTGACCAAATCCTTGGCGAAACCACGGTAGATGAAGACGGAAACTGGTCCTTCACTCCGGAAGAAAAACTGGAAGATGGCGATCACTCCTTTACCTTTGAAGTCATCGATGAGGTTGGCAACAGCAGCGGTCAGTCCGATGCGCTCGATCTGACCATCTCTGCGGCTAAAGGGATCAATACTGGCGTAATCATCACTGATGATAACGGCAATGTGCTTGTCGACGGTGATATGACCAACGACAGCACGCCGACCTTTAGCGGGAAAGATCTGGCTGCCGGTTCGACAGTGGTGATTTCTGACGGTGATACCGTACTGGGTACCGTGACCGTGGGCGCTGACGGCAGCTGGACCTTTACGCCGGAGGCCGCTCTGGGTGAAGGTGACCATGCGCTGACCGTGACCGTGACCGATCCGGACAACAACAAGGGTAGCGATACCGTCAATGTGGTGGTTGATACCATTGCACCGGACTTGCTGGATCCGTCAGACGTGGTTCTGAGCAATGATAACGGCGAAGCATTTGTCGCCGGAACGCCAATCTCCGACAGTACCCCGACTTTCAGCGCTCAGGGTCAGGAAGCGGGCGACAAAATCATTGTCCGTGACGGTGATACCGTGCTGGGTGAAGCCACCGTGGCCGAAGATGGCAGCTGGTCATTCACGCCGGAAACGGCGCTGAGTGAAGGCGACCATAGCTTCACTTATGAAGTGATTGATGGCGCAGGTAACAGCAGTGGTCAGTCAGATCCGGTCAGCTGGACTGTAGACTCCGTTGCGCCTGAAGGTGTGGATATCAGTACTGTTGTTATCACTGATGAAACCGGTGCGGTTGTTGATATTGCTGACACCCAGAACGACAGCCATCTGACCTTCAGCGGTAGCGATCTGGAACCGGGGGCAACCGTCACGATTTATGACAAAGGGGAAGCCGTAGGCAATACCACCGTTGATAAGGAGGGTAACTGGAGCTACACCGACGAATCTGGATTGTATGACGGCAGCCATGAAATTACCTTCACGGTCTCTGACGCCGCTGGCAACAGCAGCGAGCCGTCTGCTGGCCTGGATCTGAACGTTGCAGCCATCATTCTGACTGCCACGGACAATGTCAGCTCGGGCGCAGCCGTTGGCTTTGAATATCCGATCAGTGAAGACACCGATCTGGGGACTGTATTGAGCGACGGTGGGTTGATTGCGTTCAACAACAAAATCACCAGCGATCCGATAGTGGTGGCTGACGGGACGGTAATGGACCTGACGGTGTCGGCAACGTCATCAGCGTTTCTTAACATCGGCAGCAATTCGACACTGATCCTGCAGAAGTACGACTCGTCGACGGGTGAGTGGGTCACCGTTTCACAAGATGACAGCGGCAACCTGTTTGGCATGTTTGGTTGGGGGGCTTCCACCTCAACCCTGACGCTGTCTGGTTTAACGGCTGGTAGTTACCAATTGGTGTATAGCACCTCAGGCCTGAACGTGGGCGTGGGTTTCGAGCTTGATGCAAGCAAGACGGTCTATACCCTGGCAGATAAGGGCACCGTAACCGATTACACCACGGCGACAGGTAACGTGATGTCTGATGCTGACGGTGTTTATGGTACTGACAGCATTCCACACAGTGCTTATACCTCTGTGACTTCGGTGAGCATAACCAACAGTGACGGCACGGTAACCACGGTGACGCTGGATAGCACCACGACCAAAGCCACGCTGGTCGGTCAGTATGGTACGTTGACCATCAATGCCGATGGCAGCTATGAGTATGTGCCAAACGTCGCGATGGACAGCATTGGTAAGGTGGATAACTTCACCTACACCATTACCGATTCGTCAACGGGTGCAACCTCATCAGCGACGCTGCATGTGCAGATTGGCACCACCAATGATGCCCTGGATCTGAGCTGGGATGCTACCGACCCGAGTGCTAACGCCATTACGGATATTGCTTCCAGTAACGAGGCCGATGCCAGCGTGACGGTGACTTATCATTCAACCAACGTCAGTGGAACTGCTACGGTCAACAGCGGCACGGAAACCTACAGTCAATCGTTCACGGTGAATTCCGCAGACGATCTGGTAACAGGCTCACTGACGCTGACAACGAAAGCAAACTTCCTGATCTGGAATGAAAATTTCTCGACGGCCATGAACATCACCTATGATGTCCAGATCCTGAACGAGGATGGTACCTGGTCAACCGTACAGGAATATACCAAGGTTGTTGCGGCTGGAACGCATAACTCAGAGGTCATCCTCAACGTGGACCTGTCCACGCTTGATTTGGATGCCGGGACCTATCGTATTGCCGTGACCACCACTGGCGCGACCAATACGGTTACTCTCGATATGAGTGCAGAGGTAGTCAGCACCACGGATTACGACATCACTGCCAGCCATGTCGCCAAAGGTAACCTGCTGACTGATGAAGGTACTGACGGTAGCGTGGATAAACTGAGCTCCGTCTACACCCAACTTTATGCAAAAGCAGGCGACAACACTGCCGATACGAATGTTGACAGCAGCTACGCCTTTATTACTGAGAGTGGGGTAAAAATTGTCGGTCAGTACGGTACGTTGGTGGTCTACAACAATGGTTCGTACACCTACACGCCAAATACTTCGGAGATTCCGGCTGGTTCGCAGGACGTGTTTACCTACGCACTGAAAGGGGCCAATGGTGAAGTGGTTAACGCGACGCTGACCATTAATCTGGGGGTCGAGGTCGATGGCAGCAACGGTGGAGCGCTTAACTTCCATGGCACGGAAGCGAATGATGTCTTTGCTGTGTATGACACTGATTTCGCCGCAGTGGATGGCGCCGACGGCAGCGATACGCTGGCATGGCACGGCAGCAGCAATCTGGTGCTGAGCGACGTAGCCAGTAAGGTCAGCAATATCGAAGCGATCGATCTGTTGTCAGATGGTAAAGCAGGCAATGTCGTGGTTGATGCGCAGAGTGTTGAGGATGTCACTGACGACAGTAACACGCTGTATATCAAGGGTTCTTCCGGTGATACGGTCACGATGACGGGAAGCTGGAACAACGCCGGTACGGTGATTGTGGACAGCATAAGCTATACCCACTACACCGCGACGGCGGACGATGGCAGTACTGTGAATCTCTATGTTCAGAATGGGGTTTCGCTGTCTGCGGTTGCCTGTGATGACAGTACAGATGGGGCTGACTATACCGTCACTTCAGCCGCTGAAGTTGTGGGTACTGACAACGGTGATACCTTCAGCGTGAGCGATACCAGCTTCACCAGCATCGACGGGGGGGATGGGTTCGATACGCTCTCCTGGAACGGGTCAGGTACGCTGACGGTCAGCGATATCGCCAGCAAGGTCAGCAACATCGAAGAGATCGATCTGCTGAACGATACTGGTGTCGATAACCTGCTGATCTCCGCGCAGAATGTGGCGGACATTACGGATGAAAACAACACGCTCTATGTGAAAGGCTCAACCAGCGATACGCTGACGTTGAGTGGCAGCTGGACACTGGTTGGCAGTGAAGTGGTTAATAACGTTAATTACAACCACTACACCAGCAAAACCGCCGATGGCCAGAGCGTAGATCTGTATGTTGACCGCGACATTAAGTTCAGCAGCACCGAGACGGTGGCAGAGAATAATGCTGCCGACATCACGGGCGACGTAACGTTGGTGAACGACAGTGTCCAGCAGACGGTCACCAATAATACGGCGAGCAGTACGTTCACCAGTGACAGCTTTACGATTAACAGCAGCAGCGATCTGCAGGAGATTAACTTCACCGTTTCCGGCACGGGAATGAACGCCGCGAATACCGCCTCAGCGACATGGTCACTGCAGGTTTATAATCAGCAGACCTACAGTTGGGATACGGTCACCAGTGGTACGCAGGACATTTCCAACAATCAGATGCTGAATGTGGCGCTGTCCGGACAGAACAGTGGTGTCTATCGGGTTGTGGTCGATACCACTCAGTCAGGATTCGATGCGGGCTGGTGGCGGTGGCATTACGACACGCTCACGATCAACGTTGATGTCAGCATTGTCAGCACGACCGACTATGTGGTGACCTCAAGCTCCAGTGTAACAGGGTCTGTTTTCACCACCGATAACACCACCGATGGCAGTATTCTGGTGAAATCAATCGCAGCAGGTATCGTTGCCGGTGCGGCAAACTACACGGTGGTGGCGGCGGCGGGCACGAAAATTGCCGGGACGTACGGTACGCTGACCATTCATCAGGACGGGAGCTATACCTACACCCTGAACAGTGAGTCGGTCATTAAGCTTGCCGGTAGCGAAGATTCGTTTACCTATGTTCTGGCTGATGGCACCACCAAAAACCTGATCATGACAGTGGGTGTGGACGTTGATGGTTCACAAGGTGGAGCACTGATTTTAGCCGGGACGATTGGCGACGACAGCTTCTCGATTTACGACACCCACTTCACCACGGTGGATGGCAAATCCGGCAGTGACACGCTGGTGTGGAAAGGTCAGGGCGATCTGACCCTCAGCGACATTGCTGACAAGGTTCACAATATCGAAATCATCGATCTGCAGGCCAACGGCGTGGCCGCTGTGCTGACGCTGACGGCGGACGATATTGAGAAAGTTACCGATGCTGATAATGCGCTGTACGTGCGTGGTGGCAGTGAGGATTCACTTTCACTGCAGGGCACCTGGGAGATGAGTGGGGTGACGACGCTCAATAACATCACCTACAAGCTCTATACCGGCACCGCTCTGGACGGCACGGCGGTCAAACTCTTCGTTCAGGAAGGATTAACCTTCCACGAAACGTCTGAGATAACCTCCGGGGAACTGTCTTCCGATGAGTTGCATGACCTGTCCGTGGTCTCGGTCAGCCAGAATGGCGAAACCGTGGAGATCACCGACGGCAGCGTCAGCTTCAAGGGGGCCTATGGCACGCTGGTTATCGATGGTGAAGGGCATTACAACTACGTGGCCGATGACTCTGCTGCGCACAGTGGTCATACCGATAGCTTCACCTACACCCTGTCAGACGGCAGCAATGCCTCACTGAGCTTCAACCTGGGGGTGGAAATCGATGGCAGCGCCGGGGGAGAACTCACCTTTACCGGTACCGGCGGCAATGATGTGTTTGCGGTCTACGATACAGACTTCATCTCTGTCAACGGCGCAGACGGTGGGGATACTCTCGCCTGGCACGGTGGCGGTTCATTGAACTTGAGCAATATCTCTTCGAAAGTCAGCAATATTGAGACTGTCGATCTGCTTAATGACCAGGTCAGCGAAAATCTGGTGGTCAGCGCAGAAAGTCTCATGAAGGTCACCGACGAACATAATACTTTATATGTCAGAGGGGGCGACGGCGACACCATTACGCTAAATGGTAGCTGGGAATCAACGGGCGAAACCCTGGTTAATGGTGTCACTTATAATCATTACACCAGCACCACGACCGATGGTTCAACCGTTCAGCTGTATGTTGAAGATGATGTCACTATTGGTTAATAAATCGTAGTTGAAAATAAATTCAGGCTGGCACTTCGGTGTCAGCCTGTTATTTTTTTTGGATTTAACATTTAATTTAAGTTGTAGGTCTTTAAGGACGCTTTTAAAGCTATATTACAACCAGGATGTTTAAATAAATCATGAAAAAGCTATTCATTACCATATGTTGCGTAATTAGCATGCCTTTTGCCTGCGCGGCGGAAAAAAGTCTTCATTCTTCCGCTCCGCGTGGTGCTAATGAAGCGCCCTCAGGGTTTTGGGGAGTCTTTTCATCAATCCCCGAACCGGGTAACAGGCCAGCGGGCGGGACCGCTTTGTCTGAACAGCTCCAGATTGCTCCCGCAGAAATTGAACTGCAGCCGATGGAGAGCGCGGCGGCCAGAGGCCACGCCACGCTCCCGGTCGACTGGCAAGCCGCCATTCATCTTGCCGTGAATCAACACCCCGCCATCAGCAGCGCCATTGCTTCGCTGGAGTCCGCCGGTTTCAATATTGATGCGGCAAGTGGTGGGTATCTTCCGGCGATTAAAGCGGGGATCACCTCAGGCCGCCAGCAGGATGAAGGCAACGGGCAGATCGCCACCGTCGGTCTGTCGCAAATGCTGTATGACTTTGGTAAAACCGGTAGCGCAGTTGATCAGGCCAGCGCGAAATATTTGCGCCAGCAGGCCAGCGTGCTTGAGCAGATTGATACCATTGTTCAGCAGACCGCACTGGCTCTGAACGAGGTTTATCGCTACTCAAAGCTGGTTGATAATGCCAAAAAACAGGTGAAATCCCTGCGCGATATCCTTGCGCTGACCCGGATGCGCGCAGAAGCCGGTGCCAGTACCCGTGTGGACCCGGTACAGGCCCAGGCGCGCGTTGAGGCGGCAGAAGCGCAACAACAGGATGTGGAAATCAAACTGCAGCAGCAGCGATACCATCTGCAGTCGTTGCTGGGTCAGCCCGTGGCAGTCGATCGCCTTTCTGCCCCGCATGAACTGCTGTCCCGGATTAAGAAACAGGGCCAGACTGTCGATCTCAACAGGAACCCCGCCATTCTGATGGCTCAGGCCGATGTGGCGGTGGCTCAGGCTGAATTGCGCAGCTACAAAGCGCAGCGTTATCCGACGTTATCTCTGGAAGCGAACACCAATAAATACATGGGGGATATCGCGAATTATCAAAGCCGCAGCCAGTATCAGAACGTCTATCTCTCGGTGAACAGTACGATTTATCAGGGAGGATCGCTGGCCGCGCAGGAAAGTGCCAGCGCACGGGCGCTGGAAGCGGCCCGTTCGCTGATTGCCAGCAAAAAACTGGAATTAACCGATCAGCAGCGCAGTTATTTCCAGAGTATTAATGGGTTGCAACGTAATATTTCATTACTGACCAATCGGATGAAAACAATAACCGAAACGCGTTCGCTTTACCGCGAGCAATATTTATCTCTGGGGAACAGAAATGCGCTGGATCTGCTGAACGCCGAACAGGAAATCAGCAATGCGGAGCGGGACTTAATTAACGCCCACTGTGATTTATGGGCGGCTTCGGTGAACTATATCGTGATGGCTGGTATGGCCAGGGATGTCTTTGATTTAAATGGTCAGATAATTCAGGGGTTGCGCCTCTCGCAATAAGAACAGTTAGTGCGGAATGAATATTATGGAAAACGAACGTACCATGGAAAAGGCTGTAGTCTCACCCGAAAGAAAAAGTTATATTCCCTGGCTGGAAGCCTTACTGCTGGTCGCAAAACATTACCGACTGGATGGTTCTCCTGAGCGGGTAAAAGGCGAAGCGGAGTGGCACCTGAGCCATCTGTCGCAGGATTCACTGATTGAAAACATGGCCCGTCAGCTGGGCCTGGCGGTGTTTTTTGACCGGTTCCATCAGGACCAGTTGGATCCCTGGCGGATGCCGTTAATCGTCGACTTTGGCGAACGTGGCGTCGGGGTAGTAACCACCTGCGGGGAAGAGGGCAAAGTCAGCGTTATCCTCAATGGCGAAAAACAGCTGCAAACCGAGCTGAGCGTGGAAGAGCTGGCCGAAAATGCCCGTCGCGTGCTGCTGGCTAAACCGGAAACCTCGGTGCCGGATGCCCGCGTTGATGATTACATCAAACCCTACCGTTCTGACTGGCTGTGGAATACCATCCTGCGGGAATGGCCGGGTTACATGAACGTGATGTTTGCATCCCTGATTTCGAATGTCCTCGGGCTGTCGGCGATGCTGTTTACTATGCAGGTGTATGACCGGGTTATTCCTTCCCAGTCTGTTCCTACGTTGTGGGTGCTGTTCAGCGGGGTAGTGATTGCCCTGACATTTGTTTTTGTGATGCGGATTACCCGTACCCATATTTCTGACACGGTGGGGAAAAGCGCCGACCTGCGTATTTCCGACCGGGTATTTGGGCATGCATTGCGCATCCGTAACGATCTGCGTCCAAAATCTACCGGTTCGTTTATCGCCCAAATCCGTGAACTGGAGCAGATCCGCGAGCTGATTACCTCCACCACGGTGACGGCCATTGCCGACCTGCCGTTCCTGATCATTTTCCTGTTTATTCTCTGGCTGCTGGGAGGCTGGCTGGTGCTGGTTCCGCTGGCGGCCATTCCGCTGATTATTATTCCTGGACTGCTGGTGCAGCGCCCGTTAGCGAAGCTTTCAAGGGCAACCATGCGCGAATCTGCAGTGCGCAATGCGATGCTGGTTGAAGCGGTGCAGGGCATGGATGACATCAAGATGTTGCGTGCCGAGCCCTACTTCCAGAACCAGTGGAATCACCTGAACGAGGAGATCAGTAAGACCTCGAAAAAGCAGCGCTTTATCAGTGGATTACTCACCAGCTGGACTAACGAAGTGCAGACCGTGGCCTATATCAGCGTGGTCCTGGTGGGGGCTTTCCTCGCCATCAACGGCGATTTGTCCACCGGGGTGCTGATTGGCTGCTCAATGCTGGCTTCCCGCATGATGGCTCCGCTGGGGCAGCTGGCGATGATCCTGGGTCGCTGGCAGCAGGCGAAAGTGGCGCGTGAAGGGCTGGAAAACCTGCTTCGCAGCGAGGTCGACCAGCCTGAACGCAGCGTGCAGATCCATCGCCCTAAAATTTACGGTGAATACCAGCTGACTGGAGCGAGCTATCGCTACGACCCAAACTCGCCTGAGCCGGTACTGACGGTCAACAAGCTGGTGATAAAGCCGGGAGAGAAAATTGCTCTGCTGGGCCGTAACGGCTCCGGTAAATCCACCCTGTTGCAGATGATGGCTGGGCTGTTGCAGCCAAATGAAGGGGTCATTTTACTCGATGGCGTGCGTCTTTCCTCACTTGACCCGCTGGATGTCCGTCGTGATGTCGGTCTGCTGGGGCAAACCTCTTCGCTGTTTTTCGGCACCATTCGCGAAAACCTGCAGTTGGGCATGCCGCTGGCCACTGAAGATGAACTGCTGGAGGCCCTGGAAATCAGCGGCGCGATTGAATTTATTCGCCGCCTGCCGGAAGGCATGGATTATCAGCTGCAGGAGGGCGGCAAGGGACTCTCCGGTGGGCAGCGCCAACAGCTGTTGCTGGCCCGCACCGTGCTGCGCCAGCCGGGTATTCTGCTGCTGGATGAGCCAACCGCCTGGCTGGATGACGCGGTGGAGAAGCATCTGATCGATAAACTGCAGGCGTGGATGGGCAATCGTACCGTGATCGTTGCCACGCATCGTCCGGCGGTTATGCAGCTGGTTGACCGTATTGTGCTAATTGATAAAGGTAAAATTGTCCGCGATGGGACAAAGGAAGAGATGCTGGTCTCTGCTCCTGCGAAAGTGCAGGCCACACCGCATCAGGGTAAGGTGAATCTGTCTTCGCAGGGAGCGACATCATGAATATGCGTCATTTTTTTCTCTTTGCATGGCTGCATAAACCCAGCCACCAGCGGCCCCGCCGTCTGATCTCCTCCGGCGCAGTGATTGTCTGGTCTGTGCTGGTGTTGATGGTGATGTTCCTGTTGTGGGCGACTCATTTTGAGCTGGATGAAGTCACCGTCGGGGTTGGCAAGGTGGTTCCCAGCTCGCATGAGCAGATAATTCAGTCGCTGGAAGGCGGTATCCTGAAAGAGCTAAAAGTTCACGAAGGGGATGTGGTGGAAGCCGGGCAGGTTCTGGCGCTGCTGGACCCCACCCAGATTGACTCCGGCGTTCAGGAGAGCCAGTCGCGTTTGCGGGCTGCGCTGGCAACTTCTGCCCGTTTGCAGGCCGAAACTGAAGCACACCCGCTGAGTTTCCCGCCGGAGGTGCTGGAAGATCCTGCGCTGGTGGCGGCAGAAACGGCGCTGTACAGATCGCGGCGCGAAAACCTGAAGAAAAGCCTTTCCGGGCTGAGTGAGGCGCTGGATCTGATCAATCGTGAGCTGCGGCTGACCTCTTCTCTGGTAGCGCGGGGAGCCGCGAGTGACGTGGAAGTGCTGCGACTGAAGCGTCAGGCCAACGATTTGCAGAGCAAACTTAACGATACGCAGAACCAGTACGATGTAAAAGCGCGTGAAGATCTGGCTAAGGCCAATGCTGAAGCGGCCTCGCAGCGTTCGGTTATTATCGGTCGGGCCGACTCGTTGAAAAGGACGGTGATCGTCGCACCGGTCAAAGGGATTGTGAAGGATGTCAAGATCAACACGGTCGGCGGCGTTATTCCACAGCGTGGTGACCTGATGGAGATTGTTCCGCTGGATGAACAGCTGATGATTGAGGCGCAGATTGCTCCCCGCGATGTGGCATTTATCACTCCGGGCCAGCGCGCGGTGGTGAAATTAACTGCCTATGACTACAACATCTACGGCGGGCTGGAAGGCAAAGTGGCCTTTATCTCTCCGGATACCATTCAGGATGAGGTTCACCGCGATAAATACTATTACCGGGTGTATGTGCGCACGGAGAAAGATTATCTGGTGAACAAAAAGGGCAAACATTTTCCGGCCTATCCGGGGATGATCGCCATGGCTGAAATCCATACCGGCAGTAAAACGATTATGGAATACCTGGTCAAACCGCTTAACAGGGCTAAAGAGGCCCTCCGCGAACGATAGTCTCCTGCAGGGGAAGTCGGATGGCTTCCCCTGGACGATAAATAGCGTTAATTTCTTCAGCCTGACTTCTTTCTTCCTTTCTTTACAATTTTTCGGTTTCTTCCGGCGGGAAACGCTTTATCTTCTACAGCAAAATATTGCGATCTGGCGAGGCAAAAAAGTGAAAACTTGTCAGCGTAATTTTGTAGAATTCAGTGAGTATGCCAGCGGGCAGGCACAGGGCAATTTGGAGACACTATGAGTAAGTCGAAGTACGTTTTAATTTCAGCAATGTTGTTGGGCGCTGTGCCACTGATTTCTGTTGCCTACGCTGAAGGCGAGCAGGTTCAGGCACCAGCAGCGCAGGACCCGTCTGCTCAGGCTCCAGCACCAGCGGCAGATGCCCAGGCACCGGAAGGACAGACGCCAAGCGATCCGCAGGCTCCGGCTTCCGATGCGCCACAGGGCTCGTCCACCGGCGCGCAGGCTCAGCTCATGCAGAACCCGAATACCGAAACTCAGGATCAGCCAGACCCGGCTAATCCCTATGAAATAAAGTCTTTTTTCGCTGATTTCCAGCGCTTCACTATCGGCAGCGTGATCCCCGATCGCTACCGCACCAAAAAATACGAAATTGTCGACTGGAAAACCCGCAACCTGCCGAAGCCGGATGAAGGCACCAGCTGGACTTACATGGGCGGCAACTATGTGTTGTTCAGCAAAGCCGACGGCAAAATCATCAAGGCTGAATCAGGCGATATCTTCTACAAGCAGTCCTGATCCTGAAACAGCATTTAAAAAGCCCGGCACAAATGCCGGGCTTTTTTTTGACGCTTAAGAGGCTGACTGCCCTGGTAACTGCTCAGGAAGCAGGGCGGTTCAGCGTTCTGCATTGCCAGCGCAAGGGGCCGTTTTACAGAATCCATCATGGCCTCGTGACAGTGTGGGTGAAACAGCGATCGTGCCGGAATTAATATTGCGGGCAATCAATCGCAATGTTTTCGCGGGTAAAAAACGCCCCGGTTGCACAAACAGAGTATCTTCCCTGACACTTAAGGGTTAGCGGCGGGAGCTGAGCCAGTAAGCGCATATTTTTGCTGCTGGCGCGTAAACCAGTCTCTCGGGATATTGTGTGGGGCCTGGGTCAGCTGGTCGATCCCCTGCTCAATAATGGTAGAAGCCTGCTGCCAGAGTGTGGAATTACCGGCGGTTAACAGTGAAATCTGTACCCGCTTTTCAACCAGATAAACGCGGGCAAAGTGGGCATCGAAATGAATAATTGAGCGGGTATTATCGATAATATCCGCCAGCTTAATGGTCTGGGCTTCAGCAGAGGCCAGTGCGGTATGGCGGAAATGTGCAAGCTTGCGGGCGGCACGGTTTTTGGCGTCCGGCGGATGGCTGTCAGTCAGCATTTCCACCAGTTCCGCCACCCCTTCGCCAAAGTGGCTGATGATATCGTTCAGGGTACTCGGCGTGTCTTCCACCGTATCGTGCAGCCATGCGGCAGCCAGCATGGCCTCATTATCGGTCACGCTTCTGACCAGTTCAACCACGGCAGCCGGATGGACGATATAAGGTTCATCGGTGTATTTACGGCGCTGGCCCGCCGCGGCATGGGCTTTAGTGGCGTAGCGCCGTGCCTGCTCTTCCAGTGACTGCATCGGCCTTCTCCCGTCGGTTAAAATTTAGCTTGCAATTATATAGTGCACTATTTATATTTTCACGCATGACGACTGATAAAGATGACAAAAAAGCTGAAGACGCGCCACTGTTGCTCGATCAACAGCTGTGCTTCGCGCTTTATTCTGCCAATCTGGCGCTGCACAAGCTTTACCGGCAGCTGTTAACACAGCTGGAGATCACCTATCCGCAATATCTGGTGATGCTGGTACTGTGGGAACGCGATGATGTGACGGTCTCTGACATCGGTGAACGCCTGTTTCTGGATTCGGCCACGTTGACCCCCCTGCTGAAAAGGCTGGAAGCGGCGGGGCTGCTGAATCGTCAGCGCTCGCGTAAAGATGAGCGCCAGGTCGTCGTCACTCTGACAGAGCAGGGACGGGCGTTGCGCAGTAAAGCGACAGGCATCCCTGATTCGATTGCCTGTGCCTCGGCCAGTGATGTCGAAACGCTGAAAGCGCTCAAGCAAGAGTTAGAAACCCTGCGCGACAAGCTGAACAGCTAATCTGCCCGCTGTTTGATGATGTTGCCTGTAAGTAAAGAACCTGGTCACCAACGTCAATTAAATGAATAGTGCACGATTTAATCGTGTATATTAAATCAACCCTGAAGGAGCCACACCATGTCTTTAGAAAAAGTTGTTTACCGTGCAAAAGCAAAAGCCACCGGTGGCCGTGACGGTCGTGCCACTTCCTCTGACGGCGTACTGGACGTGAAATTGGGCGTGCCAAAAGAGATGGGCGGCGCGGGCGGTGAAGCAACCAACCCTGAGCAGCTGTTTGCTGCCGGTTACTCAGCGTGCTTCCTGGGCGCGATGAAGTTTGTTGCCGGTCGCGACAAAATCGCGCTGCCAAAAGAGGCCTTTATTGAAGGTGAAGTAGGCATTGGCCCGCTGCCAACCGGTTTTGGTATTGAAGCAAAACTGAATATCCACCTGGAAGGGATGGACGCGGCTGAAGCGAAAAAACTGGTTGATGCAGCGCATATCGTCTGCCCTTACTCCAATGCTACCCGCGGTAACATCGATGTGACTCTGAATATCGTTAATTGATAGTGAGTCCTTACCAGGGTAGCGCCTGCTACCCTGGTATCATCGGGCCTGAGATAGCAGACTGCTCACCCGCCCCCCTTCTTGCGCGCTCTTTTTTCCGCCTGCCCTGGCATGTCAAGTCGGATTTGACGCCATTAATTTTGCCTGATCCCTGCGCTGTTGACGCAATTGAGCGGATAAATTCCCGGTAATATGCTTAACTACGCCGCTTGCTGAGAGATCGGACCTGTTTTCTCAGAATCATCCGGGACTGTCTGTCCCAGCCAAAAATCGACCTGATGTCCGAACTCTGGTGCAACGGTAAGGTCTGATTAGCGTTTGGACTTGTTTAAGAACCGTTTAAGTTACGCCAGGATAAAGGTTGCATGAATTATATAAAATCACTGACTCAGCAAAAATTGTCGTTTTTGCTGGCATTTTACATCGGGATCTTCCTCAATATTCCGGTCTTTTATCGTCGTTTTGACCCTTACCTGGCGCATTTCAACTTCTCGCAGTGGCTCTCTGCCGGGGCGGAAGTGGTGGCTATCGTCCTGCTGACGTTCTTCCTGATGCGCTTGCTGTCGCTGGGCGGCAAGATTTTCTGGCGTATTACCGCCACCCTGCTGCTGCTGATTTCGGTTGCTGCCAGCTATTACATGAGCTTTTTCAACGTCGTGATTGGCTACGGCATCGTTGCCTCAGTGATGACTACCGATACCGATCTGTCAAAAGAGGTGATTGGCTACCACTTTATACTGTGGATGGTGCTGGTCAGCGCGTTACCGCTGTTGCTGATCTGGTGTAATTCCCTGCGCCTCACGCTGCTTGAACAGCTGAAAACCCCCGGTCAGCGCCTGAAGCCGCTGTTCACTTTACTGCTGGCGGTGGCGCTGGTCTGGCTGCCCATCCGCTATTTTGACAAGCAGCAGAGCATTAATGAGAAGCTGACCAACATCGATCTGCCGAGCTACGGCGGCGTGGTGGCGCACTCCTATCTGCCTTCCAACTGGCTTACCGCGCTGGGGCTGTTTGCCTACACCAGCTACGATGAGAAGATGGACAGCAAAGACCTGTTCGATCCGTCCACTCAGTTTACTTACAACGCACCGGCCGGGCTGGACGATACCTATGTGGTCTTCGTGATTGGTGAAACTACCCGCTGGGATCATATGGGCCTGCTGGGCTATGACCGCGATACCACGCCGAAGCTTTCGAAAGAGAAGAATCTGGTGGCCTTCCGCGGTGAATCCTGCGATACCGCCACCAAGCTTTCACTGCGCTGTATGTTTGTGCGCGAAGGTGGAACGGACGACGGCCCGGGCCGTACCCTGAAAGAACAGAATGTGTTTGCCGTGCTCAAGAAGCTGGGGTTCAGCTCCGAACTGTTCGCCATGCAGAGTGAAGTATGGTTCTACAATAATACCGATGCGGATAACTACGCATTCCGCGAGCAGATCGGCTCTGAGAAGCAGAACCAGGGCAAGTCAGTGGACGATATGCTGCTGATCCCCGAGCTGAAGAAGTCCATTGACCGCCACCCACAGGGTAAACACCTGGTGGTGTTGCACACCAAAGGTTCGCACTACCTCTATTCTCAACGTTACCCGCGTGAGTTTGCCCGCTATCAGCCGGAATGTATGGGCGTGGATGATACCTGCAGCAAAGCGATGTTAATCAATGCTTTTGATAACTCAGTGCTCTATACCGATACCGTGCTGGACAGCGTGTTTGACCAGCTGCGTGATAAGAAGGCTATCGTCTTCTATGCGGCTGATCACGGCGAATCGATCAGCGAAAACATGCATCTGCACGGCACACCGCGCAATATGGCTCCGCCTGAGCAGTTCCGCGTGCCGATGATAGTCTGGGCTTCGGATAGCTATCTGGCGGACCCGCAGAACCTGAGTGCTTTTGAGCGGCTCAGAGCCCAGCAGCGTGTGGGTGAGACTCATCGCCACTATGAATTGTTTGACTCAATTATGGGCTGTCTGGGTTACACCTCGCCGGACGGTGGGATCGAAGAGTCCAATAACTGGTGCGCCGATCCTGCGAAGGCGGCGCAGCCAGCCACCGGTCGCAAATAAATCTGACGATCTGTCTCACTGCACCTTACAAGCCCCCCGGTCAATCAGCACCTGGGGGCTTTTTTCATTTCCCCGTCACACGACAACAGAGCCCGCTGTTTTCACAACATTTTATGCTGCTGCTAAAAAAAAACGGCGCTGTGCACTCAGTCTGATTTATTCAACTAAACGGGCATAAAAGCCTTATCCAGCCTGCGATCGAGTGCTTAATTCGCGCCGCGTTTCGCTTATGTCCGTTTCTGACTTGTTGATTAATTTTTATGCCAGTGTTGCAGAATATTTAGCTGGTTAGCCCGTCATAAGCAAAGCGTATCGTTCAATATTGAGCCAATTATCGGGTTATTTTAATTGTTTTTTTCCGGAGTAAATGGCTGCTTAATAATATCGATACCTTACATACCGCTGCCATTTTAGCGATTAAATATCTCTTTACTCTGTAGAGAGGCGGATTTTGGTTTTTTTTATGTTTGCTTGCTGTTTCTCACACTCTGTGTAAATACCTGACAGTTGTATTGACGTTCCCTGTAACTGTTGACAAATTGATGCCTCAGGTGAAAAGGGATACGGATTTGTCTGATGGTTTCCACGGTCAGCGTTTCCCGAAGCCCGTATACCCTCCGCTGAAAACGTCAGGACCGTACAAAAAAAATAAGGTCCGGCGGAAGTGCACACAACACCACATCATAATTGGAGCAGAAGCATGAGTATTTCCTTGTCTAAAACAGGGATGCTGAAGGTAGGTCTGAGCCTGATCGCTTTGACAGTTGCCGCTGGCGTCCAGGCTAAAACCCTGGTTTATTGTTCAGAAGGTTCGCCTGAAGGCTTTAACCCGCAGCTGTTTACCTCCGGTACCACCTATGACGCCAGTTCCGTGCCGATCTACAACCGTCTGGTTGAGTTCAAAATCGGAACCACTGAAATCCAGCCGGGCCTGGCGGAAAAATGGGACGTCAGCGCTGACGGTAAAACCTACACTTTCCACCTGCGTAAAGGCGTGAAGTGGCAGACCACCAAAGATTTCAAACCTACCCGTGATTTCAATGCTGACGACGTCATCTTCTCCTTCGAGCGTCAGCTGGATAAAAACAACAAGTATCATGGCGTGTCTGGCGGCAGCTATGAGTATTTCGAAGGCATGGACATGCCTAAGCTGATTAGCAAAATCGAGAAAGTGGACGACAATACCGTGCGCTTCGAGCTGACCCGTCCGGAGTCGCCATTCCTGGCTGACCTGGGTATGGACTTCGCCTCTATCCTGTCTGCGGAATACGCTGACAACATGCTGAAAGCCGGTACGCCAGAGAAGCTCGATCTGAACCCGGTCGGTACCGGCCCGTTCCAGCTGCTGCAGTACCAGAAAGATTCCCGCATCCTGTACAAGTCATTTGACCGGTACTGGGGCACCAAGCCAAAAATCGACCGTCTGGTGTTCTCCATCACGCCGGATGCGTCGGTGCGTTACGCCAAGCTGCAGAAAGGCGAGTGCCAGGTTATGCCCTACCCGAACCCGGCTGATATTGCCCGCATGAAGGAAGATAAAAATATCAACCTGATGCAGATGCCAGGCCTGAACGTCGGTTACCTGTCGTTCAACACCGAGAAGAAACCGCTGGATAACCTGAAAGTTCGCCAGGCGCTGACCATGGCCGTGAACAAGAAAGCGATTATCGATGCGGTGTATCAGGGTGCTGGTCAGGCGGCCAAAAACCTGATCCCACCAAGCATGTGGGGCTACAACGATGCCGTGCAGGACTACGCTTACGACCCGGCTAAAGCGAAAGAGCTGCTGAAAGAAGCGGGTATGGCGGACGGTTTCTCTATCGACCTGTGGGCAATGCCGGTTCAGCGTCCTTACAACCCGAACGCTCGCCGCATGGCGGAAATGATCCAGAGCGACTGGGCGAAAATTGGCGTGAAAGCCAGGATCGTCACCTACGAGTGGGGCGAGTATCTGAAGCGTGCTAAAGCCGGTGAACACCAGACCGTGATGATGGGCTGGACCGGTGATAACGGGGATCCGGATAACTTCTTCGCCACGTTGTTCAGCTGTGCTGCGGCGAAAGACGGTTCCAACTACTCTCGCTGGTGTTATAAGCCGTTTGAAGATCTGATTCAGCCAGCTCGTGCTGAAGCCGATCACAACAAGCGTATTGAATACTACAAACAGGCTCAGGTTGTGATGCATGACCAGGCGCCAGCACTGATTATCGCTCACTCCACCGTGTATGAGCCGGTCAGTAAGAAAGTCACTGGCTATGTTGTGGATCCGTTAGGCAAGCATCACTTCGAGAACGTTGATATCCAGGAATAATGAAGCGGGCCGCTATGCCGGCCCCTTCGCAATCCCGTGAGGGCCATGACCCGTGGCCCGTCTTAAGATCTCCCGCTCGGAAGCAAAAATGGTAAAGGCGCTGTTTAGCGTCGCGACCGGGATTATCCGGCCGCAGGATGTGAGCAATTATAATCTCACCGGTCACGAGCCCGTGGGAAATTACAGAGAATCCGGATTATGCTGCAGTTCATACTCCGACGCTTGGGACTTGTCATCCCGACGTTTATTGGCATCACCTTGTTAACCTTCGCGTTTGTCCACATGATCCCGGGCGACCCCGTGCTGATTATGGCCGGAGAACGTGGAATGTCTCCTGAACGTCACGCTCAGCTTCTGGCCCAGATGGGACTGGATAAGCCGCTGTGGCAACAATATGTTTCCTACGTCTATGGCGTGCTCCATGGCGACCTGGGAATTTCACTTAAAAGCCGCATTCCGGTCTGGCAGGAATTCGTTCCGCGCTTTAAAGCGACGCTGGAACTGGGCATTTGCGCGATGATCTTTGCTGTGGCGGTTGGCATCCCGGTGGGCGTGTTGGCAGCGGTGAAGCGTGGTTCCCTGTTCGATCATACCGCCGTTGGCATCTCGCTGACCGGCTACTCCATGCCGATTTTCTGGTGGGGGATGATGCTAATCATGTTGGTATCGGTGCAGCTGAACCTCACCCCTGTGGCGGGGCGCATTGGCGATACGGTGTTCCTTGACGACAGTAAGCCGCTGACCGGTTTTATGCTGATCGACACCCTGATCTGGGGCGAGCCGGGCGACTTTAAAGACGCCGTGATGCATATGATCCTGCCAGCAATTGTGCTGGGTACCATTCCGCTGGCGGTAATCGTGCGTATGACGCGCTCAGCCATGCTGGAAGTGCTGGGAGAAGACTATATCCGTACCGCCCGCGCCAAGGGCCTGACCCGTATGCGGGTGATCGTCGTGCATGCGCTGCGTAACGCCATGCTGCCGGTGGTCACGGTAATTGGTCTGCAGGTCGGCACGCTGTTAGCGGGTGCCATCCTCACCGAGACGATATTCTCCTGGCCGGGCCTCGGTCGCTGGTTGATCGATGCGCTGCAACGTCGCGACTACCCTGTGGTGCAGGGGGGAGTGCTGATGGTGGCAACGCTGATTATCGCGGTCAACCTGCTGGTTGATGTCCTCTATGGCGTGGTTAACCCACGCATTCGTCATAAGAAATAAGGGGGCCAGGATGTCTTTAGTTGATCCAGGCAGCGTTCCCGCTGCACCCAAGCCCATGACCCCTCTGCAGGAGTTCTGGCACTATTTTAAACGTAACAAAGGTGCAGTTATCGGCCTGGTGTACGTGGTTCTGATGTTCCTAATCGCCATTTTCGCCAACTTTTTAGCGCCTCACGCTCCGGCCGATCAGTTCCGCGATGCCTTGCTGCATCCGCCGGTCTGGCAGGATGGCGGCAGCTGGAAGTTTCTTCTTGGCACTGATGATGTGGGCCGTGATGTGCTCTCCCGCCTGATGTACGGCGCCCGCCTGTCGCTGCTGGTTGGCTGTCTGGTGGTGGTGCTGTCGCTGATCCTTGGGGTCATATTTGGGCTGATCGCCGGTTATGTCGGCGGCGCCACGGACGCCATTATTATGCGTCTGGTGGACATCATGCTGGCGCTGCCAAGCCTGTTGCTGGCGCTGGTGCTGGTGGCCATCTTTGGCCCATCGATCGTCAACGCTTCTATTGCACTGACTTTCGTTGCCCTGCCGCATTACATCCGACTGACCCGCGCGGCGGTGATGGTTGAGGTGAACCGCGATTACGTTACCGCCTCAAACGTGGCCGGTGCGGGCGCGATGCGTCAGATGTTCGTCAATATTCTGCCTAACTGCCTTGCACCGCTGATCGTGCAGGCTTCGCTGGGCTTCTCCAACGCGATCCTTGATATGGCCGCGCTGGGCTTCTTGGGTATGGGTGCGCAGCCGCCAACGCCGGAGTGGGGCACCATGCTCTCCGACGTGTTGCAGTATGCGCAAAGTGCCTGGTGGGTGGTCACCTTCCCCGGTGTCGCAATCCTGCTGACGGTTCTGGCATTTAACCTGATGGGTGACGGCTTGCGTGACGCCCTCGACCCGAAACTCAAGCAGTAAGAGGCAGCAGATGGCGTTATTAAATGTAGACAAATTGTCAGTGCACTTCGGTGATGAAAAGTCACCGTTCCGTGCCGTTGACCGCATCAGTTACCAGGTTGAACAGGGCCAGGTCGTGGGCATCGTCGGGGAGTCCGGTTCCGGAAAATCAGTCAGCTCGCTGGCGATCATGGGCCTGATTGATTACCCCGGCCGGGTGATGGCCGACAAGCTGGAGTTTAACCTGCGCGACCTGAAGCGCATCTCTGAAAAAGAGCGCCGCCAGCTGGTGGGTTCGGAAGTGGCGATGATCTTCCAGGATCCGATGACCAGCCTGAACCCATGCTACACGGTCGGTTTCCAGATCATGGAAGCGATCAAAGTGCACCAGGGCGGCAACAAAAAGACCCGTCGCCAGCGCGCGATTGACCTGCTGACCCAGGTCGGCATTCCTGACCCGGCTTCCCGTCTGGATGTTTATCCGCACCAGCTTTCCGGTGGAATGAGTCAGCGCGTGATGATTGCCATGGCCATCGCCTGTCGACCCAAACTGCTGATTGCCGATGAACCGACCACCGCACTGGACGTGACCATTCAGGCGCAGATTATTGAGCTGCTGCTCGATCTGCAGCGTCAGGAGAATATGGCGTTGATCCTGATCACCCACGATCTGGCGCTGGTGGCCGAAGCGGCACAGCACATCATCGTGATGTATGCCGGGCAGGTAGTGGAAACCGGCAAGGCTGTGGATATTTTTAAGGCACCGCGTCATCCGTACACTCAGGCACTGTTGCGTGCCCTGCCGGAGTTTGCCGCGGATAAGGCGCGTCTGGCTTCCCTGCCGGGAGTGGTGCCAGGCAAGTATGACCGTCCAAACGGCTGCCTGCTGAACCCGCGCTGCCCGTATGCTGACGACCACTGCCGGTCTGTCGAGCCTGAATTACGTGATATTCCGGGGCGTCAGTCTAAATGCCATTACCCGCTGGACGATGCCGGGAGACCAACTTATGAA
Source organism: Erwinia amylovora (assembly GCA_050311775.1). Classification (GTDB taxonomy): domain Bacteria; phylum Pseudomonadota; class Gammaproteobacteria; order Enterobacterales; family Enterobacteriaceae; genus Erwinia; species Erwinia amylovora_A. The sequence continues at coordinate 110,402 of JBNONK010000011.1, forward strand.
GCCTGAACAAGTTAATTCATCGCTGCTGATGCAGGCGATCGATCTGAAAAAACACTACCCGGTGAAGAAAGGGCTGTTTGGCCAGGAGCGCCTGGTTAAGGCGTTGGACGGCGTTTCCTTTAACCTGGAGCGCGGCAAAACGCTGGCGGTGGTGGGTGAGTCCGGCTGTGGTAAATCCACGCTGGGTCGCCTGCTGACGATGATTGAAACGCCGACAGAAGGTCAGCTGTTTTACCAGGGCCAGGATCTGCTGAAGCATGACCCGGCTGCCCAGAAGCTGCGCCGCCAGAAGATTCAAATCGTATTCCAGAACCCGTACGGCTCACTGAACCCACGCAAGAAGGTCAGCCAGATCCTGGAAGAGCCGTTGCTGATTAATACCAGCCTGAGCAAGGCGGAGCGTCGGGAAAAAACGCTGGAGATGATGGCGAAGGTCGGCCTGAAAACCGAACATTACGATCGCTATCCGCATATGTTCTCCGGTGGCCAGCGCCAGCGTATCGCCATTGCCCGTGGGTTAATGTTGGATCCGGATGTACTGATTGCCGATGAACCGGTTTCGGCGCTGGACGTGTCGGTGCGGGCTCAGGTGCTTAACCTGATGATGGACCTGCAACAGGAGCTGGGCCTTTCCTACGTGTTCATCTCGCATGACCTGTCGGTGGTTGAGCACATCGCTGACGAAGTCATGGTGATGTACCTGGGACGGTGCGTGGAACGCGGCAGTAAGGATGCGATTTTCTCCCATCCTCGCCATCCTTACACTCAGGCACTGCTTTCCGCCACGCCGCGTCTGAACCCGGATGAACGCCGCGAGCGCATCAAGCTGACCGGCGAATTGCCAAGCCCGCTGAATCCACCGCCGGGCTGCGCGTTCAATGCGCGCTGCCGCCGTCGCTTTGGTCCGTGCACCCAGTTGCAGCCGCAGCTGAAGCAGTACGGCGACCAGCAGATCGCCTGCTTCGCCGTCGATCAGGACGAAGGCCAGCCGGTCGCTAACTGAGTGCTGGTCGCGGTGAATGACTGACCGCGGCGGGCCACGCGGGCGTCAGAAGACATGATGGCGAGCCGTGTCAGCATCACTCATTCCAGAGGGCGAAGCAATTCGCCCTTTTTCTTTTGCGGGCTGCCTTCCGGTGCCGGTAACTCATCGCCACCCTTTTCCTCATCAGGCTCCTGCAGGGACACAATCAGCCTCTGAATTATTAGAAGAAATCAGGCATTAGCTGCTCCGGACTGGCATTGCGGTTAAGCGTTCTGCTGTGCTGCGGCTAAACTTCACAGCGGGATGTCGGCAGAAAATAGGGGATCAACAACGTCTTAAAGTGACTTATGTCAAATTTTAATACCCAACAGAAGATTCTTTGATAACGGCAGCTAAACTATTGCTAAACTAAAGGAAGTTGTGTATTTCGTGACTGACGTTTGAGTCATTAAAAAGATCTGATATTTAACTACCCGAAAGTGATTATTAAATTTGGGCAACTAATAACAAAGTTGATAGATAGTCTGCGCAATAATTGCCTTTATAAATCCTGAAGCGTGAAATAATGACTGAAATGAATTTTTATGGGCGGTAAGAATAATCCGATATGGATAAAAATTGTATGATATATTGCCGCAAATTCCCCTACTCTCCGTGATCATTCCCATGAAAAGTTATGATGATCTGCAGCGTTTCAAGGAAAAGACGCAAACAAACCATATCGAATTCAAGGATATGTCTGAACAGACCAGGAATTCAGACAGCGCCAACTGGGCTATTATTAAACAGTTAATGGATGAGGGCGCAGAGTCGGCTTTAGGGAATGGTCAGAGCGTGCATGTGGCCGCTCCTCAACGGGTGACCGACGAACTTTTCAGCCGACCGGCCACGTCGTCAGCTCCCCAGGTTGTCCCGTCACCACCACAATCAATACCTCATTCACAGCAGCAGCCAGCGAATGTGGCGGCTTTTGTCGCCGCTAAACCGGCGGTGCAACCCGGTGGATCTCTGCTGGACAGCATTTCAGCCTCGCTGAAGCCAGTACAGGCCGCCGAACAGCCGCAGCCGGCTGCCATTGCTGAGCCCTCTCCAGTCGTTAACCCGCTGGATGCCCCACCGGTTCAGGCTGCGTCGGCAGAGCAGCCGCGCTTTAAACAACTGTTCAGCTCCGCGCCGGAACAGCCAGACGGCTCCTTATCTAAAGGTACCCTGCTGCAACCTCTGCTGGAGAGAATCGCCTCATGCCGTTAGTTTGTGTTTGTTCTCCAAAAGGTGGCGTGGGTAAAACCACTCTGGCTGCCAACCTGGCTTACACCCTGGCTCGCGGAGGCAGCAAAGTATTAGCCATCGATTTCGACGTGCAGAATGCACTGCGCCTGCATTTTGGCGTGCCTCTTTCTGATGGCCGTGGCTTCGTGGCGAAATCTGCCGGGTCTTCCGACTGGAGCCAGTCGATCCTGACCACCGGCGGTAATATTTTTGTGATGCCTTATGGTGAGGTGACTGAAGCTCAACGGGTTAAATTTGAAGATAATTTAACCGGAGACCCGAACTTCCTCGCCCGTGGTCTGCACACCGTCCTTAACTATCCTGGCCTGGTGATTGTGGCTGATTTCCCGCCCGGACCCGGTCCGGCCCTGAAGGCCATGACCGATCTTGCCGATTTACACCTTGTGGTGATGCTGGCGGACACGGCTTCGCTGTCGCTGCTGCCACAAATTGAAAACGAAAAAATGATCGGCGGCGCGCTCAATCACCGCTCCGGCCACTATTTCGTGCTGAACCAGAGCGACAGCCGTCGCAATATCAGCCGTGACGTAACGGCCTTTATGCAGCAGCGACTGGGTGACCGGTTGCTGGGCGTGGTGAACCGCGATGAAAGCGTGGCGGAAGCCAATGCTTCTCAGCAGTCCATATTTGATTTCAGCCCGGTGTCTGCCGCCGCGTTTGATATCGAGATTGTCGGCAGACGTATTGCCGCGCTGCTCAATATCAAAGTGGGTGACGGAGAGATGCAGGCCCCGTTGAGATCGCGTTAGTCGACGGCAGCGCCGTCCGGAATGGAAGCCTGGAACCCAGGGGGCGCCCGCGCCCCGATAAAGAATAATAGTTTCGTTTTCAGGATGACTTATGAACAAAGTCCTGTATTACCTGCTGCTGCTGGTCGTATTCCCACTGGCCGCCGTGATTGTGATTACCCCAATGGACAGCCAGAAACAATATATTTTTGGTCTGATTGGTATCGCCATTGTTTTTGTCCTGGGGCTCAGTAAAAGCCACAAAATCTCAATGGTACTGGTGTTCCTCTCTGCTTTAATGTCGACTCGCTATATTTACTGGCGCGCCACTGAGACGCTTTTTTTTAATTCTGAAGTCGAAGCGATTCTGGGCATCGGGTTATTTATTGCCGAGCTGTATGTCTGGGTAATCCTGATCCTTGGCTACCTGCAAACATCATGGCCGCTTAAGAGAACCATCGAGCCGATGCCGGGCGATCTCAACTTATGGCCGACCGTCGACATTTACGTGCCGAGCTATAACGAAAGCCTTGATGTGGTCCGCGATACCGTGCTGGCCGCTCAGTGCATCGACTATCCGCGTGATAAAATCAAAATCTACCTGCTGGATGACGGCAAGCGCAGCGAGTTTGCGGTCTTTGCCGCCGACGTGGGCGTAGGCTACATCACCCGTGACGACAACCGCCATGCCAAGGCAGGCAACCTCAACCATGCGATGCGCATCACCAAAGGCGAACTGATTACCGTTTTTGACTGCGACCATGTGGCGACCCGGGCCTTCCTGCAGGCCACCGTTGCGCCGTTTCTGAACGATCCTAAGCTGGCCTTGCTGCAGACACCACACTACTTCTACTCGCCGGACCCGTTCGAACGTAACCTGAAAGCCGCGCGTGAAATCCCGAACGAAGGGGCACTGTTCTACGGCCCGGTTCAGCAGGGTAATGATAACTGGAACGCCACCTTCTTCTGCGGATCCTGTGCGGTTATCCGCCGTTCAGCGCTGGAAGAGATTGGCGGCTTTGCCACTGAAACTGTGACCGAAGATGCCCACACCGCGCTGAAAATGCAGCGTCGTGGCTGGAAATCGGCCTTCCTGGCGCTGCCACTGGCGGCCGGTCTGGCGACCGAGCGTCTGGGTCTGCACGTGATCCAGCGTACCCGCTGGGCGCGTGGCATGACGCAGATTTTCCGCGTGGACAATCCGCTGCTGGGCCGTGGCCTGAAGTGGCAGCAGCGTCTGTGCTACCTGAACGCCATGCTGCACTTTCAGTTTGGTCTGCCACGCGTGATTTTCCTGACCGCACCGCTGGCTTATCTGCTGTTTGACCTGAATATTATCCACTCCTCAGCCAGCCTGATCTTCGCCTACGTGTTGCCGCACCTGGTGATGTCGCTGTACGTCAACTCGCGGATGAACGGCCGTTTCCGTGCCACCTTCTGGGGGGAGATTTACGAAACGGTGATGGCTTTCCACCTGATTATCCCGACGCTGTTAACCATGATCTCGCCGAAGCACGGCAAGTTTAACGTTACGGATAAAGGCGGCCTGCTGGACGTTGGCTTCTTCGACTTCAACATTGTGCGTCCGCACGTCATCTGTGCCGCCCTGCTGTTGATTGGCGTGGTGAGCGGTATTGTCCGTGCCGTGGCTCACGATTACTTTGGCGTTGATCCTTACGTTATCGCCCTGAACGTGGGCTGGGCGCTGTTCAGCCTGATCATTCTGATGGCCGCGATTGCCGTGGCTCGTGAAACCAGGCAGACGCGCAAAACCATCCGTATCGACGTGAACATCCCGGTCGTGCTGCATTACGCCAGCGGCATCTCATCGCGTACCACCACCGTAAACCTTTCCATGGGCGGCGCGCAGGTGACTGCTCCGGATAATCGTCATGAAACGGATCAAATTGAAGCCATCGATCTGATGTTGCAGTCCGGCGCGATTTCGATACCTGTCTGCATTATTGGTGCGGAAGATGGCGTGGTGCGCCTGAAGTTTGACGAGATCCCGCTGTCACGCCGCCGCGAGCTGGTGCGCGTGGTGCTCTCCCGTGCCGATGCCTGGATTAAACCGGAAGGGCCGAAAGATAAGCCGATCCGTTCACTGATAACCATTATTCGTACCGTATTTGAACTGTTCTGGTTGACCTGGAAAGATCGCCGTACGCGTAAGGCCAGTAAAGTGACCAGGGCTGAAGAGGATGGCGTGGCATGAAGCGACTGATGTTACATGCGATCTGTTTTAGCGCCCTGACTCTGGGCAGTGCAGTCTGGGCCGCGCTGGAAAGTGTGACCCAGGACAGCAGCGCGCTGTCTCAGATCCCCCCTCCTGGCGATGTGGGCCAGTCTGCTACCGGGCAAAATACTGCGCCGTCTGAGCCGCAGATGAAGGCTCCGACAGCGGAACCTCTCAATTCCGCTGCCGACCCTGCGACGCCAGCAGGAGGAATGGACAGCACGCCTGCGGGTTCGGCTGCGACTGAACCGCCGGCAACAGGCAGCGATAACCCGGCGACAGGTTTGCCTGCTGGCCTGCCGTCGCTGCCTGCGCCAGTGGAGGCCGCCCCGCCTCCGGCCAGCGTGCTGCTCAACCAGCCGCTTACCAGCACCGTTTCTGTCGCGCAGATGGGCCAGACTAAGGGTATCCTGCTGACTGGTGGCCAGCTGCAGTCGGGTATTGTCTTTACGCTGCCCTCTGACGAGGTGATCACCAACGCACGGCTAAACCTGTCGTTGAAAGTGTCGCAGGCGCTGGCCGCCCGTAACACATCCCTGCAGCTGATGCTGAATGGCCAGCCACTGGGCACGCTGCCGCTGAACGCTTCCGACAGCACCAGTGAAGATTACCAGCTGGATATTCCGGCCGCGATGGTGGTCTCCAGCAATAACCTGAGCTTTAAGATCAACGATGCTGACCAGCTGCTGTGCGAGCGCGACAGCGCGAACCAGTACCAGGTCACCATTCTGCCTAAAACCACTCTGGCGCTGGAGGGGCAGCAGCTGAATATCGGTAACACGCTGCGTAACTTCCCGCGACCGTTTCTCGACCCCCTGCGGATGACGCCTTCCAGCGTGGCGATGGTCTTTGGTCAGGACGTCACGCCGGGCAAAGTCAGCGCAGCGGCGGTGATCTCATCGTGGATGGGTATTCAGACTGACTATCGCGGCATTAACTTCCCGGTGCTGCGTAACGAAATGCCTGAGAAGAATGGCATTGTTTTCGCCAGACCAGGCGAAACCGTCGCGGGTCTGGCGGTGCCAGACGTCGATGGCCCCACGCTGAAAATGGTGGATAACCCGGTCAACCCGGTTTACAAGCTGATGCTGGTGATGGGGAAAACCGATGACGACCTGCGCCAGGCAGCCTGGCGTCTGACCCAGCCGCTAAGCGTCGATACTGATACGCTGCAGGTTGCCCAGCAGGACATCCTGGTCAGCAAGCCTTATGATGCGCCACGCTGGATCAACACCGATCGTCCGGTGCGCCTCAGCGATCTGCTGCGTAAGGATCAAAGCCTGACCACCACCGGGATCTGGCACGATGCGCTGCGCGTTAACTTCCGCGCCGCCCCGGATCTGTTCCTGTGGGACGGTGATTCGCTGCCGGTGCAGGTGAACTATCGCTTCCCGTCAGAAAACTGGATTGATGAAGACAAATCGTTCCTTAACGTCGGTCTGAACGGCACCTTCCTGCGTAACCTGACGGTGAACAAGGTCGGCCTGCTGGAGAACATCTGGCACCGCCTGGGCGGCGACGCGCGTCAGGAAAGTTACACCCTGAAGCTCGATCCCTACCTGATTTACGGCGACAACCAGCTGCAGCTCTATTTCAACATCAAGCCAAAGGACAGCGCCCCCTGCAGCGTGCTGACCAACAACAACATTAAAAGCCGCATTGAAGATGACTCATTTATTGACCTGAGCCACACACGTCACTTCACGCTGCTGCCTAACCTGTCTTACTTTGTCGGCGCGTCTTTCCCGTTCACCCGGTTTGCAGACTACTCGCAGACCGTGTTGATGCTGCCTTCGCAGCCAGGTAATGCGGAAATCAGCACGCTGCTGGACATGGCTGGCCGTTCCGGTAACGCTACCGGGATGGCGTTGATGCACAATACCGTGCTGTTCGGCATCCCGGCCGGGGGCGCTCTGCTGCAGCACCTGCAGGAGAGCGACGTGCTGGCTGTATCCACTCTGGCACAAACGGCCTTTAACCAGTCAATGCTGCGAGATTCACCTTACGAAGTGAACAACCACACCCTGGGCGTGAAGGAGCCCACGTTGCTGGATAATATGCGTGGCTGGCTGACCGGTGACTGGTATCGCCAGGCCGTGGATGCCGATCGTTACTTCTCATCGAACGAAGAGTGGCGTGGATTTGTCAGCTATCGATCACCGTGGAATCACTCCCGCGTGGTGGTGATGACAGTGGCGACGGACGATGCACAGCTTGCACGCCTGCATAAAGATCTGACGTCGCAACGCATCAACGCCGGCATTCGCGGCGATACCGCCATCATCACTGATGAAAACGGAATCCGCAGCTTCCGCGTCGGCGCACAGTTCCCGAGCGGACAAATGCCGTGGTACATGATGGTGGTGTGGTATGCCAACCAGCATGCGGTAGTGCTGGCATTCCTCGCGCTGTTCATCTCTGCCATCGTTGGCCTGAGCACCTTTGTGCTGCTGAGAAAACATGCCTGGAAGCGACTGAATCCGCAGCATGATCCCCGTTCCTCTGGCGATAAGAAGTAACGACGATGATGAAACTTAATACCCTTACCGCCAGGCTTCGTCAGCTGTGGATGCCCGGCATTACGCTGGCCGCTTCCGCGCTGGTATTTCCTGCGCTGGCCGCAGATAGCAACAATCCGGCCCTGCAGGCGCTGTTTGACCAGGCGAATTACTGGCACCAGAAAGCCCATGATGAGCTGGCCCGCGACGCGCTGAATAAAGTGCTGATGGTGGAGGGCAACAACACCCAGGCGTTGTATCTGATGGCGCTGTGGTCGCAGCAGAGCGGTGATAACGCAGCGGCGGCGAAATGGCGCGCGCGCCTCAGCGAGGTCTCCCCACAGGACTCGCATCTGAGCGAGCTGGATAATGCCCGCCAGCTGCAGTCTATCCCGACCGCGCAGCTGACCCTGGCCCGCCAGCAGGCTCGCGCAGGCAATATCTCCGCTTCACTGCAAACCTGGCGCAACACCTTCAGTGGCAACGAGCCACCGGCCAGCGTGGCTGCCGAGTATTATCTGACCATGGCCGGTGACCGGACGTTACTGCCACAGGCTATTGATAATCTGCGTGATTTTGCTGCACAGCACTCACAGGATACCGGTGCGAAGCTGGCGTTGGGCAAGGCGCTGACCTATCAGGAGTCGACTCGTCGCGAAGGCCTGCAGGTGCTGGAAGGCATGGCTGATGGCAATCCGGATGCGGATCGTTCACTGCGCCAGGCCCTGTTGTGGCTGGTTCCGCAGCCGGGCGATGCCCCGATGTACCAGCACTACCAGCAGCGTCATCCGCAGGATCGCACGGTGATGGAGTATTATCGCAAGAACGCGGGCGGTGCTGAAAAAGGCCAGGGCTTCACCGCACTCAACAGCGGCGATGTCTCCGGTGCACAGAGTGCGTTTGACCAGGTGCTGAAAGCCAACCCGGAAGATGCCGACGCGCTGGCTGGTCTGGGCTATGTGGCGCAGCGCAGCGGTAATTACGCAGCGGCGGCGGATTATCTGGAACGTGCGGCGAAGCTGGGCGGCGATAACAGCCAGCAGCGCCAGCAACAGGCGGCCGATGCCCGATTTTATGCTCAGCTGGCCGCTGCGCAGCAGGCCATGAAGTCCGGTAATACGGCCCAGGCGCTGAGCCTGAGCGAACCGCTTGCCCTGGCCGAAGGCGAGAAGGGCGTATCCGCGAAACTGTTCCGTGCTGACGTGCAGCGACGCAGCAATCAGCTTGATGGCGCAGAACAGACCTACCGTTCGGTGCTGCAGAGCGACCCGGATAACCGCCCGGCAAAAGAGGGGTTGTTCTACGTGCTGCGCCAGCAGAACCGGACCGCCGAAGCCAGCACTCTGCTGGCATCCCTGCCGGACAGCGTGCGTGAAAGTGTCATACCGCGCCCGACAGCGACCAGCGAACCCGTTCGCCGTCAGGCGAAGCAGGCTCTGGCTGTGGGCAATACTGCCCAGGCTATTGCGCTGCTGCAGCAGGGCATTCAGCGTTTCCCGACCGATGGCTGGATGCGGCTGGACCTGGCTCGCATTTACCAGCAGCAGGGCAATACCAATATGGCCGCTGGCATCATGCAGCCTGCTTTCCGTCAGGGCGCCAGTAGCAACGAAATTTACGCCGGTGCGCTGTTTGCCAGCGAAAGCGGTGCCTGGCAGCAGGCACAAACCCTGCTGGCGCGTGTTCCGGCCCGCAATCAGAACAGCGATATGCGCCAACTGTCTCGCCGGGTAAACTTCAACCTGCAGATGGCGGTCGCGCAGCAGTATCTGGCGCAGGGTTCGAATACCGCTGCGGCTAACACCCTGAAGGCGCTCGCCGTCAATCCTCCGGAAAACCCGGTTGATGCGGGTAACCTGGCGAAAGGCCTGGCGGCGGCCGGTGACCTGACCACGGCGGTTTCGGTGGTGCGTAACAACATACAGCGCGGGGTGCAGGGCAATGTTGGGGACTATGCGGCTCAGGTTGCGGTGCTCAATCAGGCTGGCCTGAGCGGCGAAGCGCAAAGCTTCCTCAGCAATCCGGAATTGCAGTCGCGCAGTACCCCGGTCCAGCTGGCTGGAGTACAGAATGGCTACGTGATCAACGAGGCGGATCGCCTGCGTAATCAGGGACAATATGCGGCAGCCTACGACAAGCTGATTGGCGCGCTGCAACATGACCCGCAAAACACCGATTTGATGTTTGCGATGGCGCGTCTTTATCAGTCCGGAAAAATGAACAAAGAAGCGGGCGTGGTCTATGACTACCTGATGACCCGCGATACACCCACGCAGGATGCCCGCGTGGGAGCGATTAACGTCGCACTGGCGAACCATGACCTGACAAAAGCCAAAACGTTAACGGCTGGCCTGCGTGGCGAGCAAACGCCGCAACGTGTGCTGTTAATGGCACGCGTGGCGGAAGCGGATGGCGATCACCAGCAGGCGCTGGCTTACCTGCGCACTGCTCGCGGCAAAATGATTGGCCTGCAGGGGGCGACCACGGGCGCCACGCCGGATATTGGCGGCATGGCGCTGGCAGATAATCCGTTTATCAATCGCACCTCGCTGGGTGTGCACCACTCGCCTTCTGCTTACGGTACGGTGATGCCGTGGCAGCAGGCTCCGGCCGGCAGCGATGTGTCGACACAGACCGCCAGCGTTGATGTTCCGACCCAGCAGAACCAGACTCTGCACCAGATCGACACCATGATGGACGATCTGCAGGAACGTACCGGCACCTGGGCACAGGGAGGCGTGCAGGTCAGGGGACGTGATGGTGAGTCCGGCCTGAGCAAGCTGACTGAAGCTAAAGCACCGCTGACCTGGTCAACGGTACCTTATGGCGACACGCGTTTCGATTTCACCCTGACGCCAGTGACACTGAGTGCGGGCAGTGCTTCAGGTACTTCAATCTCGCGCTTTGGCTCCCAGGCGCTGGAGCAGGGACGTATCGCGCAGGCCAACGCCCTCGCGCCCTCGTCCGTCCTGCTGAACTCTCCGGGTTCTCAGAATGCCTCCGGTGTTGAGGTTAATCTCGGCCTGACCAACGACAACTTCAAAATCGATCTTGGCTCCACGCCGCTGGGCCAGGATCTCAGCACGCTGGTGGGCGGAATTCAGTGGTCGCCTGAGCTGACCGACTACCTGACGTTGATCCTGACCGGTGAGCGCCGGGCGGTGACCGACAGCCTGCTCTCCTACGTGGGTGTGGAAGACAAATTGTCCGGCAAGAAATGGGGCCGTGTGACCAAAAACGGGGGTAACGCGCTGCTGAGTTACGACAACGGTGACGCCGGGTTCTACTTTGGCGCGGGGGGGTACAGCTACCTCGGTGAAAACGTGGAGAGCAACCAGAGCATTGTCGGCTCGGCTGGCGCCTATGTTCGTCCTTATCACGACGATAACAGCGAGCTGAAAACCGGTATCAGCATGAGCTGGATGGATTTCTCGAAAAACCTCAGCTACTACACCTACGGCCAGGGCGGCTACTTCAGCCCGCAGAACTTTGTGGCGGTGTCATTCCCGGTTGACTGGAGCAAAAATTATGACGATCTGAAGGTGAAAGTGGGTGGGTCGGTGGGGTATCAGTCCTACTCGCAGGATCGCAGCGCCTGGTTCCCGACGGATTCAGAGAAGCAGTCGCAGCTGCAGAGTTACTACGATGCGGGCTACGTCACCGAAGCTTATTACTCCGGCGGCAGCAAAAACGGCATTGGCTATAATCTGCATGCCGGCGCGGATTACAAGGTGAATAAAGACGTTACCATTGGCGGTCAGCTTGGCTACGATACCTTCGGTGACTACAACGAGAGCACCGCTCAACTTTACTTCCGCTATCTGCTCGGGGACAAATAAGCATGAGTGAACTGACACACCGCACATTGCACTACTATCGTCAGCAGCAGTATCAGCCGGGCTGGTTCGATCTGCTCAGCGTGATGATCAATGGCATGTTGCGTAATGCCGGGGAGCGTGAAAGCCACGCTTTTCTGCAGCAGATGGGTGACACTCTGGCCAGCCGTTACCCGCTGGGGGCGGCGCAGACCGTTGCCGATCTGGAACAGCAGATTAACGCTGTGCTGGCTCGTTTTAACTGGGGATTTGTCGACGTGCAGCCTCGCGAGACATCGATGATGATCTCCCATATGGCGCTGCCACCGGGCGATGGCCTGATCGAAGCTCGCCAGTGGCGTCAGGCGCTGGGCGCGGTGCTGCAGGGGCTGTATGCTCGCTGGCTGGGCGACCAGGGCGGCAATCCTGCAGTGCGGCTGGTCTGTGAAGAAACCGACAGTGAAGCGACTTTAAATTTTCGCTACCAGATGTGAGGAAGGTGAAGATGTCTCTGCTCAGGGTGAGTGTGATGGTAATTGCGATGGTGCTGGGCTGTGCTCATGCCAGCGCGGCCGATGGCTGGAGCAGCTTTAAAAGCCGTTTTATGACCAGCGACGGCCGCATCCAGGACACTGGTAACAACAATGTCAGCCACACCGAAGGGCAAGGTTACGCCATGTTGATGGCGGTGTGGTACAACGACCGCAGCAGCTTTGACAGCCTGTGGCGCTGGACGCAACAGCATCTGAAAAATCCGCAGAATGGCCTGTTCTGGTGGAAGTACGATCCTGCCGCTGCCGATCCGGTGGCGGACAAGAACAACGCCTCCGATGGTGATGTGCTGATCGCCTGGGCGTTGCAGAAGGCGGGAGAGAAGTGGCAGAACAATGAGTACCTGCAGGCTTCTGACCGTATCCAACGGGCCATAGCCAGCCGGGATGTGATCGCTTTCGGTGGCCACACGGTGATGCTGCCGGGCAATCAGGGCTTCAATAAAACCAGCTATGTGGTGCTCAATCCTTCCTATTTTCTCTTTCCTGCCTGGCAGGATTTCGCCCGGCGCAGCCACCTGAAGGTGTGGAACAACCTGATTGACAGCGGGATGGACTTACTGTCGAAGATGCGTTTTGGCGATGCCGGGCTGCCGGTGGACTGGGTGGCGCTGAACGCCGATGGTACGGTGGCGCCTGCGACGGCATGGCCGCCGCGCTTCAGCTATGACGCGATCCGCGTGCCGCTGTATGTTTACTGGTATGACGCGCAAAGCCTGCAGCTGGTGCCGTTCCAGCACTTCTGGATGAGTTTCTCGCGGTTGCAGACGCCAGCCTGGATTGATGTGACGAGCAATAACAAAGCGCCTTACAACATGGCGGGTGGCCTGCTGGCGGTTCGCGACTTAACGCTGGAACAGAGTGGTTATCTGAGCGATCGGCTGGATGATAAAGAGGACTATTACTCCGCCAGCCTGCAGCTGTTGGCCTGGCTGGCGTTTAAGGATCGTTCGCAGTAAAACGGAGGATAATCCTGAGGCCGCAATGTGCAAACCCTGAGATCTGGTGATAAAATATCACTACATCCGGCCTGGATAAGGGGGCATGTGCACGGCAAAGATCAGGATTATGTGTCCGATATTTACGCGGTTATTGGCAGGGCTGTTTCGGCTCTGCTCGAGGCAGGTGAGCCTCTGGGCAAAAAGGATGTGCTGATTATGTTGCACACGCACAGTTTGCAGACCACAGATAAGCAGCTTCAGGCGGTTTATCAGCAGGCTTTTCGCCATCTTCTGGAAAGCTTCCACTGACAGCCGGGTGCCATACCCGGCGGTCCCGCAATCCTGACCGGCCAGCCTCAGTTAATGGATAGCCGTCCTCAGTGCTTCTTGGATCCGTCAGGTGACTCTTCATTGGTGAACAGATGCATCACGTTATCACTGTCACGAATTTCCTGGCTGAAGCTGTCACGGTTCGGGGCGGAGTGGTTTCTCACCTGATCGATGGCTCGTTTGCAGGCAAGCTGTCTTGCCGCATCGGTTTCAACAGCGGCAAGGGCATAGAGTTGTTTGATCAACGCCGCATTACTGATGGCAGCGTCTGTCTTCAGCAGAACCATAATGGCTTCGCCGAGTAGAATATCGGTCAGTTTATCTTCTTCGTTTCTGTGCATACCCACGTCTCTGACTTATTGCGTAGAAACTCAGTTTCCGCGGCCAAACAGCAGGCCAATCAGCTCGTGATAGTGTTGTGCCTGTTCCGGCGTCGACGCATGTTCAAGGCGCCTTAACAGCTTTGAACAGATTGACTTGCGATTGAGGCTACGGCCTGCACGCAGGATTTCAACCACGATTTGACCGAGGGTTTCCTGCTGCGAAGGCATGATAGCTTCGCTGAAATAACGGCTGATGTCATTTTCAGTTTTGGGGTTTGATCCGTCCTGACGCATGGAAATGTCTCTCGGTCGTAAAGTTCGAAAAGTGTCCAGTAATTTCCGCACAAAGTTATACAGCTATGGCGAATTTGTACAGCAATAGTGAATTTGCTGAGGCAATATTTTTTTGCAAAAAATGCTATTTCAGTTTTTTCATGGGGTTATAAGACCATAGCTGGAGAGGCAATGTGCATAAACCTGGACAACATCGGCTGAGAAGCGGGTCGGACGATAAAGTGATTCAGCAATATTCGGAAGTGTTACTCTTTTTCTCTGTATTCAACAGCGCGATTCAGACGGGCAGTCGCTTCATTGGCGCTGGCCTCCTGTTACCTGTGCAGAGACGCTAACCAGTACTGCCCCCGTTCCGCGGCTGAACTGCCTGGACGATGTTCAAGCAGCCATTTTCTGGCTTGCCAGATCTTCAACAGCCGCTCGTCATCGTCTTCATCGACTGCCATGCTCTGCAGCTGATTGATCAGAGCACTGAGGCTGACCTCTTCCCTGTTATAAATAAGGTGTATGACGGCTTCGCCAATCATAACGTGGTCCCGGCCATCTGCATCAGAATTAAACAAAATTCACCTCCGGAATAATAAATTCTCACTCAATTTTTATTTATGATTTAAATATAGAACATCAGGGGGATAAAGTGAAATAACTCTTCGATATTCCAGAGAAGGGAACAGAAAGGGCTTAGCGTTTGAATAATAACGATTAATTTATCAACATCATGATATCTGGCGATTTATTAAAATGAAGTGACATTGGGTACTATTCGGATGGGAATAATTATAAATCTGTCTTTCCCTCCCGGGATATTTAGCACGTTAACTTTCAGGTCTGAATGTATTTAAAAAGGGGTGGGGAAGGGCCAGCTTATTTACTGGCTCTTCAGTGGAGTTAATCAGGTGGTCGAACTGAGAGGATCGCAGCCGGTAACTGTCTGTTAAATCGGAGTGTTTTTCCCGCCAGTCTGCGACCACTTTGTCCGGGCAATGCGGTGAGACCAGCCTGACTGGTCTTCGTCACTAACCGGCCAGACGATCGCTGGCAGCGCGCCTGCGATAGCAGGGAGGGTAAGCCTTACTGCGGATAAGCCACCCAGTCGCCGCCGTTAAGCCGAATCCACGGTTTTCCCTGGTACATCATGACTACCGCATTGTCATTTTCCGATACCACCTGTGACTGCGGCAGGTTTTGAGTCAGCACGGACATATTAACGTTGGCGGCATTAAATACCTGCCCGTCCACCACCCGCGAGACCAGCTCGGAAATTGCCAGCAGGCTGGTCGGGGCATCCACATTCAGCGGCTGGCCCTGATGCGGTGCCTTCATGCCAACAAACTTAATGCCGACAGGCACGTGAGTAATATTCGGGCTTGGGATATCGCGAAGACCGGACATCTGCATTTTGTCGCCCTGCAGCGCCGCGCCGTGCTCAGGCACCACAACAACCATCACGCGACGGCCTGACTTATCCAGATTGGTCAGAAAGGTATCCAGCCGATCGAACAGCTGTTTGGCTCTGGGTTGCCAGGGTGCGGTTTTGGTGCTGCCCAGCTCGCGCGTACCATCATGCAGAGGGATCAGGTTGTAGAAGGTGGCGCTGCGGGTATCCGCGCTCTTTTGCCTGTCATCCAGCCAGCGCTGCATCACTTCTCCATCATTGAGCACCGGCGAGCTGTCGAAGGAGGTCCAGGCCGGCTTGATTCCCGTTTGTGACATCAGCGGAGCCTGCAGATTGCCGTCATCACGCAGCTCTTTCAGGTAGTTACCGAACACACCGGTATGGTCCATCATCAGCTCTTCTTTAAAGCCCAGCTTCGCAAGGTTATCAAACAGATAGCAGCGCTGGTCGACAGGTTTATACAGATCGCTGTGCGAGGTCTGGCCACAGCTGGCACGCAGCAGACGGATCCCTGCCGGGCCACTGTAGCCGGTTGCCGAGTTATAGTTGCTCAGGACGATATCGAAGTGCTTCCACAGCGGATGGTCACGCAGTTGAACAACGTCCAGATCGGACCAGGAGAGAGAACAGATGTTGATCACCAGAATGTCGAACGGTGCGGATTCTGCTGGCAACGAGTCCGGGAAGTGCGTGACGCGCTGCTTTTCACTCTCATAAAACTTATTGAGCCAGGCCGTCAGGTTGGCGCTGGTTGGCGGCGCTGACTGATCGCTGGCGTTAGCCGCCTCGGCGACATTATTCGACTGAGATGCGTTATTCAGTGCTGCCTGCGGCGTGATCTCTTTCGTCGGGAGCAGAGAGAGGGACGGGCCGGCAATGTTCACCACGTTGATCCACAACAGCCCCAGAGAAACCAGTACGCTGATGCGTATCCATTGCGCCACAAACAGGTAGATCACCAGCATCACAAAAGCGGTGCCAATCATCTGCCAGTTGATGAACCGGTTGGCCAGATCCAGCAGGTAAGCGGCCGAGAACCCGGCCAGCTGGCCGCCCTGGCTCATAATGCTTTCCGGGCCTGGCAGCCAGGTATCGTGCCAGAACAACCCTGTCCCGATGGGGATCGAAATCCAGTGACGCAGGCGGTGCAGACGTTCTGAAGGCATCGGCAGCAGCAACCAGGCCAGAAAGACCAGGTTGGTCAGCGCGTGGAAATTGAGGTAACCAAACCACAACAGTGCAAATTTGATCAGGAAGTAGAAATTCCAGCCGCCCAGCCCGCGCCACCGGGAGAGGGCAGAAGGCTTTTGGGACTTTTGTTGACTCATGACTTATCCGATTCTGAAGATTTACGCCGCCAGGTGCCTTCATATTTCAGTGCGCGCGGAGGCGTAATCCGCAGCACCAGCCCCCGCCACTGCCGGGGCAGCCAGCGGGCATAAAAAGGTTTTAAAAGTAGTAACAGCAAAACCATCAGGATCAGGATTTGCACCACATCGATCAGCGTCATTGGGTCTCGTCCGTTGCATCTTTGCCAAGGGTAATATTGCGCGGCTCCCGGCGCGGGGATTGCTTAACTGGCTCAGAGGCTGGAGTTTCTGACGCCACGGTCACAGGCGCATCACGCCAGGCCGTTTGCACTTTGCCGGTCATCTGACGGACTTCAGACAGAATCTGCAGATCTTCGTACCACACCAGTCGGTTGGTGAAGATCTCATTGTGCGGCAGGCGGAAGATGAATTTCAGCGCCGTGTCCAGGTCGTTAAAACGGCATGAGGAGAGGAACAGATACAGACGCTCGTCCACCTGAGTCACGAGATCGCCGAAACGGCGAGGCTTGCACAGCGTCAGTGCCTGCTCGGCCTTCAGTTCCGGTACCGGTCGCAG
This sequence comes from Erwinia amylovora, assembly GCA_050311775.1. Taxonomy (GTDB): domain Bacteria; phylum Pseudomonadota; class Gammaproteobacteria; order Enterobacterales; family Enterobacteriaceae; genus Erwinia; species Erwinia amylovora_A. The sequence continues at coordinate 127,676 of JBNONK010000011.1, forward strand.
AGCGACCAGCAGGCCCTTACCGTTCTCCGGAAGCAGCGGGTTGCTGACCAGCAGCGTAACCGACTGGCAAAAGGCCTCCAGTGGCAGATACCCTCGCTCCTGCAGGGGCTGCATTGAGTTCATCAGCGCGCTGATGTCGGCAGGCATGTGGCGATTATAGGACTGCCCCTGAACCCCTTCCAGAGTCGTCAGGAAGCGCGACATCGGCGCGCTGAACGGCACAATAGCATTGACGCCGCAGGCCAGCAGCAGGCGCTCATCGCTGTAGCGCAGCGCCGTTTGCATCTCACGCACCACGATTTTCATCCCGCTGCCGCGGGTACGACGCAGGCTGTGGATCTGAGTGGCTAACGTCCCGATCTGATCGTTGTGCTGCAGCGTAAACACCACGGTGGCTGCATTCGCCTGCTGTGCGCGGTTGTAGACGCTGGCGTTATCCTCAAACAACGTCCACTGCTTTGAGAGGGGTGGGGCGCCTTCCAGCACGGATTGTTCCGCCAGATAAAACTGTTCATCATTCAGGGTAAGCGGGTTATTTTGCTCGTCCTGATTAATTAAAGCGAAGCTGTTCTTATTCAGTGAGAGCCGTAATGCCCGGTCGGCCAGCATTCCGCCGCCATTGGCCCACCAGTTAATTCGGTAATTCCAGCTGTCCTGCTGCCAGTCGAGTTGAGCGAGTCCGTCAACATGACGATAAAAAGCCTGCAACTGATTCCGCAGGTTATTAATACCGGATCCGGAAGTGATAATAAGAAGCGATATCTGTTTTCCGTTTAGGGTTTGTTGTGATTTTTTGACCCAGAGGCGAATTTCTTCCGGCGTTAATTTTTCCCATAACGTTGTAGGCGTAAAAAATATTAAGAGCCGTGATTTTCCTGTCAACACACGAGTGACGTCATCAGCAAAAGCCAGTAATGCCTGACGGGTCTCTGGCAGGGAAAATAGCGGGATCGCTTCAGGTCCGCCAGGCGGCGCTGGGGTCAGGAAATCCTCTGGCGGCACATTCACACTGATAAGGGCTACCGCTCGCTGAGCAGTGATGCACTGGCGCACCAGTGTACGGGCGTCTTCCTGACGATTCGCCGTCAGCCAATAACAGCCTGATGGCTGCATCAGCATTAATTCATCTCTGACCTGTTCGAAGCCTAATGTGAATGACGATGTCATAAGATTTTTCGCTACCCGGCGTATTACTCAGGCTGGCAGATGAACCAGCTAAAAATGAAGTATATTGATTGTATTCTTGCAAATATATATTACAACTTATAGCAAATACATTTAAACTTACCCTAAGAAATTTCTTAGGTAGCATCTTTTTACGCCTTTCACATAAGGTTTTCTGCCATGGGTGAACATTCCTCTCAGGATCTGCCAGTGAGCCGTGAAGCCCAGGATGATATTCGTGCCCTGGGTGCCGCATTTTCTCTGCAGAACTGGCATTACATCGATATTGCCCGTCAGGAAAGGTTGGCCGGGATAATAACCCGCTGGCCCCTGCTGGCCGAGTTTGCCACTGATATAAATAAGGGCCGGTAATGCCTGTAATTGCACTTCAGGGAGTGCGGGGCGGAGTGGGGACCACCTCACTGACGGCGGCATTCTCCTGGGCACTCAGCACGTTAGGCGAGAAAGCGCTCGCCGTGGACTTTTCGTCAGATAATTTGCTGCGGATGCATTTCAATATGGCCGCAGATACGCCGCGTGGCTGGCTGCGGGCGTCTCTCGACGGCCAGCCCTGGCAGCAGAGCGGGTTGCGTTACGCTCCTGATCTGGATTTTATCCCCTTCGGCAGGGTCAGCGATGACGAGCAGATGGCCTTTATCCGCCAGCCGCTGGACCATGTTGAGGCATGGATGGCGCAGCTCGCCGTGCTCAGGAAAGAGTATCCGTGGATTTTACTGGACGTGCCCGCCGGGGATACGCCCTGGGCACGCGCGCTTCTTTCCCTGGCAGACCAGGTGCTCAGCGTGGTGGTGCCCGAAGCCAATTGCCATATTCGCCTGCACCAGCAGCGTTTTGTGCCGGGCACCCTGCACCTGATTAACCTGTTTTCTCCGGTGAGCCGGGCGCAGCAGGATCTCCATCAGCTGTGGCTGAACAGCCTCAATAACCTGGTGCCGGTGGCCATCCATCGTGATGAGGCGATGACCGAAGCGTTGATGAGTAAGCAGCCCCTGGGAGAGTACCGTCCGCTGAGCCTGGCAGCGGAGGGCGTGATGACCTTTGCGAACTGGGCCATCATCAATCTGCGCGGAAAGCCGGCATGATCCTCTTACGCTGGCTGCTGCTTCCGTGTGCCTGGCAGGCCCTTAACCAGCGTTATCAGGGTTACCGCCAGCATGGCGCGCCGGCCATCACTGCGGTGTTGCAGTGTTTCTGGATGGTGCTGGGCTGGACACTTTTCCGTTTCGAAACATCAGCATGGCAACAGCTGGCGTCACAGCGACGCAGGCTTTATCCGCATATCTCCCCTGAAAGACCCCGTCCGGCGGATATTCTCCGCTATGCCGTGCAGAGCCTGTGGCTGCTGATCGTCGTGCCTTTTGATGTTTCGGCATTCAGCCAGCGGGCGCAGAATCTGACCCTGAAAGGCTGGCGTCAGCGCCTCTATAACTGGCTGGGTACACTGCCGCAGCGGGCGGAAGCGCGGGATTTGCAGGGCAAAGCCGATCGGCAGCTAAGGCTGATGAATCCGCTGTTGCGTAAGGCGATGTTTGGCGTGGCTGTGTTGCTGGCCACCGCGCTGGCGCTGCTGTGTATCTCCCAGCCGTTCGACCTCTTCACCCAGTTTATTTTTGTCATCATCCTGTGGGGCGTGGCGATGGTCGTACGCCGCATTCCAGGCCGCCTGCCGACTATGATGATGATCGTGCTGTCGCTGACCATTTCCTGTCGCTACCTGTGGTGGCGCTACAATTCCACCCTGAACTGGGATGATCCGGTGAGTCTGACCTTCGGTCTGCTGCTGATCGCCGCCGAAACTTACTCGTGGGTGGTGTTGGTGCTGGGCTATTTCCAGACCCTGTGGCCGCTGCAACGCCCGCCGGTTTCCATGCCGGAAGAGGTCAGCAGCTGGCCAACCATCGACCTGCTGATCCCAACCTGTAACGAGCCGCTCAGCGTGGTGAAACCCACGTTGTATGCCGCGCTGGGTATCGACTGGCCGAAAGCGAAGCTGAACATTTATGTGCTGGATGACGGCAATCGCGCTGAGTTTCGCGATTTTGCCGCGCAGATTGGGGTGAAATACATTGCCCGCCCCACTCACGAACACGCTAAAGCAGGCAATATCAACCATGCGCTCCGCACCGAATGTAAGGGCGAATATGTGGCGATTTTTGACTGCGACCACGTACCAACCCGTTCATTCCTGCAGATGTCGCTGGGCTGGTTTATCAAAGATCCAACGCTGGCGATGCTGCAGACGCCGCACCACTTTTTCTCGCCCGATCCGTTTGAGCGTAACCTGGGACGCTTCCGCCGGACGCCGAACGAAGGCACGCTGTTTTATGGGCTGGTTCAGGACGGGAATGACGTCTGGGATGCGGCCTTTTTCTGTGGTTCCTGTGCGGTGATCCGCCGTACGGCGCTGGATGAAATCGGCGGCATTGCCGTGGAAACGGTCACCGAAGATGCGCACACCTCGCTGCGCCTGCATCGCCGTGGCTACACCTCCGCCTATATCCGTATTCCGCAGGCAGCAGGTCTGGCGACGGAAAGTTTGTCGGCGCATATCGGGCAGCGTATTCGCTGGGCACGCGGAATGGTGCAGATTTTCCGCCTCGATAACCCGCTGATGGGTAAAGGGCTGAAACTGGTGCAACGGCTGTGCTACGCCAACGCTATGCTGCACTTCCTGGCCGGCATTCCGCGTCTGATCTTCCTGCTGGCACCGCTGGCCTTCCTGCTGTTCCATGCCTACATCATCTATGCTCCGGCACTGGCCATCGCCATTTTCGTGCTGCCGCATATGGTACACACCAGCCTGACTAACTCGCGGATTCAGGGACGCTGGCGACACTCGTTCTGGAGTGAAGTGTACGAGACGGTGCTGGCCTGGTATATCGCCCGCCCAACGACGGTGGCGCTGTTTAATCCGCATAAAGGCAAGTTCAACGTGACTTCCAAAGGCGGCCTGGTGGAAGAGCAGCACCTCGACTGGGTGATTACCCGGCCCTATATGTTCCTGGTGCTGATTAACCTGCTGGGCGTGGTGGCTGCGTTCTGGCGGCTGCATTATGGGCCGTCGCGCGAAGTGCTGACGGTCGTGGTGAGCCTGGTATGGGTGCTCTACAACATGGTCATCCTTGGTGGTGCGGTGGCGGTCTCCGTTGAAGCGCGGCAGATCCGCGAGGCGCACAGGGTGGAGATCGCCATGCCTGCGGCAGTGGCACGCGCCGACGGCCATATGTTTCCCTGCACGCTGCGGGACTATTCCGACGGCGGGGTGGGTCTGGAGCTGCGTGAAGAAAACGTGCTGAAAGAGAACGATAAAGTGCATCTGCTGCTGCGCCGTGGGCAGCAGGAGTTCAGCTTCTCCTGCTACGTCCAGAGGACGTTTGGACGGCGTGTGGGGATCCGGCTGCATGAGCTGACCACGGAGCAACAGGTGGAATTCATCCAGTGTACTTTTGCCCGCGCCGATACCTGGGCGCTGTGGCAGGACAGCTTCCCGGAAGATAAACCGATCCAGAGTCTTGCCGACATTGTGCTGCTGGGCTTTAAGGGCTATCTGCGCCTGGCCGAATATGGCCCGCAGCCGCTCCGCAAACTTTTCGCTGTGCTGACCCGGCTGCTGCGCTGGTTAGCCTCATTTTTCCCTAAGGGTGTGGGGCGTGTTGACCCCGCGACACCCTGAATCCAGGTTGATAATGACAACATGACGATAAAATTACGCTGGTTGACCGCTCTGCTGATGGGAGTGATGCCGCTGTCTCACGCCGCTCCGGAAACTCCGCCTTCGCCAGTGCAGGATTCAGCTGCCCCTGCCGCCAGCATTCTGGCTGCTCCGGTGATAAACGATCCTGCTGCGCCGGTGCGGAACAGCACGCTGGATTTCGCCCGTATTGCCCCGGCACCCGGTAGTTTCAACCTTCAGGGCATTCGTCCGCAGGGGCAAATTGAGTTTGGCGTCCGCAGCGATGAAGTGGTCACCAAAGCGTTGCTGAACCTCAGCTTCCGGCCTTCACCTGCGCTGCTGCCTGCGCTGTCGCACCTCAAGGTCTATCTGAATGATGAAATGGTGGGGCTGGTCACGATCGGCCAGGATCAACTGGGAAAAAACAACCAGATCCCGTTGCCGATCGACCCGCGTTTTATCAGTGATTTCAACCGTATCCGCTTCGAACTGGTCGGTCACTACGCCAACATCTGTGAGAACCCCGCGAACAGCGCTATCTGGCTGACTATCGGCAAGGAAAGCTCGCTGGATCTTACGCTGCAAAAGCTGCCGCTGAAGGACGATTTGTCACACTTCCCGGAGCCGTTTTTCGATGCGCGTGACAGTCGCCCGCTGAACCTGCCAATGGTTTTTGCCTCTGCGCCCGATCTGGGCCAGCAGCGTGCCGCCGCCGTGTTGGCCTCCTGGTTCGGCACCAAAGCTGACTGGCGCGGGCAGACCTTCCCGGTGTTCTATAACCAGCTGCCGGAGCAGCGTCATGCGGTGGTCTTTGCCACCAATGATCAGCGGCCTGACTTCCTGAAAGATTTGCCGCCGGTGGATAAACCGACGGTGGAAATGGTCAGCCAGCCTCAGGATCCTTATGAGAAGATGCTGCTGATTCTGGGCCGTGATGATAATGACCTGCTGACCGCCGTGCAGGGGATCGCCCAGGGCGAATTGCTGCTGCGCGGACGGACATCAGGGGTGGATGGCGTGAAAGATTTGGCCCCGCGTCAGCCTTATGACGCGCCAAACTGGGTACATACTGACCGGGCCACCACCTTTGGTGAGCTGCAGCAGTATAAGGGCCAGTTACAGGGCGATGGTATGCAGCCTGACCCGATCTCCCTGACGCTGAAATTACCGCCGGATCTGTTCCTGGTTCGGGCGCAGGGTATTGATATGGATATTAAATACCGCTACACCTCCCCGGTGCAGGACGACGGTTCGCGGCTGGCGGTCAACCTTAATAACCAGTTCGTTCAGGATTATGCGCTGACCAACAAACGTGACGCCGGTAAGCAGCTGCTACGTATTCCACTGATGCAAAGCCTGCTGGATGACAACACCCAACTGACTATCCCGGCGCTGCGCCTCGGGGTGGTTAATCAGATGCGCTTTAACTTTGAGTATGCCAGCACCTTTATTGGCGGGACGTTCAACAATGCCACTAATGAAGGGCGTTGCGAAACGGTCACCCCGGTCAGCAACCACGTGGTGATCGATCCTGATTCAACCATCGACTTCTCCGGTTATCGCCACTATATCGAGATGCCGTCACTGGGCGCTTTTGCCAACGCAGGCTTCCCGTTCAGCCGGCATGCTGACCTGGCGCAGACGCTGGTACTGGTGAATGACAAACCGGAAACCGGCAAGGTCAGCGCGCTGCTGAATGTGCTGGGCAATATCTCGGCGCAGACCGGCTATCCGGCGCTCAAAGTGCAGATGACGGATGACTGGAGCAAAGCGAAAGAGCAGGATGCCGACCTGCTGATGATCGGCTCGATCCCGGTCGATCTGCGCAGCGATGGCAAAATTAACCTGCTGGTACAGGCGGCGAAAAGCTGGGTTAACAAGCCCAACCGTCAGACTGATTTCGGCGTAGATGCCTCCTCCCCGGATGACCGCAGGGCCGAAAGTCAGACGACCATCAGCTCCACCGGGGCGATGGGCGCGCTGGTGGGCTTCCAGTCACCGTTCCATGATCAGCGCAGCGTGGTGGCCTTGCTGGCAGACAGTCCGCGTGCCTGGGCATTACTGAACGGTGCGCTGATCGACAGCGGGAAACGTGCGGCGATCTTCGGCTCCGCCTCGATTATTCGTGAATCCGGCGTAAACAGCCTGCGCGTGGGCGATACCTACTGGGTCGGCCATCTGCCCTGGTGGGAGCGCGTCTGGAACAGGCTGGCGACACACCCGGTCCTGTTAGCGATGTTCGCCGCGGTGGTGGTCATCCTGTTCGGCCTGCTGGTGTGGAGACTGATGCGTAGCGTGAGCCGCCGCCGCCTGGGTGACGAGGATGACAGCCAGTGAAATGTCAGCTGTCGGGACTGCTCCTGCCCGCACTCCTGCTGCCGCTGAGCTGCAGCGGCCTGGCGGCGCCTTCTGCCGCGCAGGTGGACCCGGTTGACTGGTTGCTGCAACAGGTGCGAGTGGGGGAAGCCACCAACAAGTACGATCTGGTCACCCAGTCACTGTACCGGCTGGGCAAAATCGCCCCGGATAACCCGCAGGTGCTGGCCGCGCAGATTCGCCAGGCGCTGCACCAGGGGGAGCAGGATAAAGCCCGGCAGATGATGGCAGAGTTGAAAAAAATTTCGCCGGATTCTGCCGCCACCCGCCAGGCGGAAGCCAGCATTAAGCTGATTTCTGAAGAAGGGCGGCAGCAGTTGCAGCAGGCAAGATTGCTGGCGGMTTCCGGGCGGCTGGCAGAGGCCCGCGCGGCTTACGATCGGCAGTTTAATGGTATTTTTCCCTCTGACGACATCGCGCTGGAGTACTGGCGGCTGGTGGCTCGTCTGCCTGGTCAGCGCCAGAGACGACTGACCAGG
>JBNONK010000012.1:0-133401 GCA_050311775.1 Erwinia amylovora
CCCTGGCCGCCCCCCGAACACCAGGCAACACGACGGATCAACTTCGGTGCATTATCGCCACAGTGCAGTGGCTCGCGGCAGCCGGAAAACACGGCCACACCGGGACACTGGGACGTCCTGCTGGACGGCAATCAGCGTGCGGCACACAGCTAAGGGGCGCGTAGCGGTAGCTGAAAGTAACCGGCGCTGGTGCTCAGATGGCTTTGAGTTCCGCTGTGATAATGGCGAAAAGCTGCGGGTGACCTTCGCGCAGGACTGCTGCGACAGGGAGATCATTGACTGGGCAGCGAGCACCGGAGGCTATGACAAAGAAACGGTGCAGGATGTCATGCTGGGTGCGGTGGAAAAACGCTTCGGAAGGCAGTTGCCAACAGAGTCGCTGGAGTGGCTGACGGATAACGGTTCAGCCTACAGGGCTCATGAAACGCGGGCGTTCGCCCGGTTGCTGGGACTGGAGCCTTGCACGACAGCAGTGCGAAGCCCGGAAAGCAACGGCATAGCAGAAAGCTTCGTGAAGACGATAAAACGGGACTACATCAGCATCATGCCGAAACCGGACAGTCAGGCAGCGGTGATGAATCTGGCGGTGGCGTTCAGTCATTACAACGAACATCATCCGCATAGTGCACTGGGATATCGCTCACCGCGGGAATATATACGCAGGAAGTTATCGCAACCGTAAGAGAGCAAAAACGTCTGGATATATAGGGTCAAATCCATTGGCTATCTGGCGTGGCCCCGTTATCAGGATATGAATGCGGATAGTGACGGGGTGTATCTGAATCTGATTGGTGACCATACGGGAACCTGACTTTGTTTCATTTTATGCAATGATGTGGATGTATATTGCGTAAAGTGGGATAATTGAGATGTCCGGTCACAGCAAAGGTAAGCAGCATGAATCTTGAATCTGCAGTGAAGTACTTCAGCCCGAAAAGCCAGAAATATGACGGTACATCCCCGGCCACCGGCAGCGATTCACTGACCGGCACCGATCTGATGGGGGCTGTCGGGATGTGTCAGTCAAAGTCACCGTTTGGGATGGCTGCGTACATGGCTAAAACTGGTGTCAGCAACGATGACCGTTACCGCACAATAGAGCAGATCCTCAGCTACGCACACCGGACAGCCCCGAAACTGGTAATTCGCGCCGCTGGTGGAAAGCTGGGTAAATGCCTGGTGGTGTTATCGAAGCTGGCCTTTGAAGAGTACTCCCGTTCGGCGGCCACAACCAGCGACTGCCAGCACTGCACCGGCACCGGGTTTAAACAGGTTAAGCGGGAAGTGGTGAAGTATGCCGGTTACATCAACCTCTCCGGCGAAGAGGTGATCCCGCCGCGCACCGAAACGGAACTGGTCAGGGAGCGCTGCCAGCACTGCAATGGAAAGGGGCAAATAACAGCCCGCTGCAGGTGTAACGGAACTGGCCGGGTGCGTGACCTGGCAGAGTCAGCGCGACAGGGAGCGCCGGTAGACAGACAGTGTGAGCGCTGCTCAGGGCGTGGGTATAAGCGCTCTCCAGGCACCAGGGCTTACCGGGCAATTCATACGCTACTGCCAGATCTGCAGGAAAGAGCCTGGAACCGTAACTGGAAGCCATTCTTCGAAAAGCTGGTGGCGAAATGCGAGATTGAAGAAAATCACGCCGATGCAGAGTTCAGGAAGGTTACCCGGTAATGACTACATGCGAGGGGAGGGGACCATGATCCCCTCTGTTGAGACAGTCAGAGGTCAGCATACTCCAGAATATCTTCGCCCATCAATGTACAATCGATTGCCGAATAGTAAGTGAGACGCATCCTGTATTTTCCCTTGTAGATATACCCCCATGTTTCCAGCACATCAAACGTCTGGGAGGCATTCTGAGGATTTTTAATCTGTGGCAGGGCGGTCACTTTTTCATCGATAGATATTCGGTCATCGTTGTCACGATAGAAAGAAAGCAACTTTTTCGCATCCTTAATAGCGCTGTCTTTACACGTCATTGATGACTTACCGGTAGCTGCGAATGAACTGCAGGCTGTCAGCATGACCATTGAGGCCACAATTACTTTTAGTTTGCTCATCATCACAAGCCCATTTCTTTTTTGATACGGTCAAGGGCCAGCTTTCTTTGTGAAAGGCCGTTATAACCCCCGTTAACAATGTATGTAACAGCATGCAGATCATCTTTGTCAGCATGCGGATTAACAAATCGTTTTCGCCAAAATTCACATGCTGTTTTTACTGCAATATTCGGGTCCTCAGCGACAGATGTGGGATGATTAACGAGGTCCTGGTGGAGGATTTGACCGTACCTGTCGTAATTTTCCCTGCCAGTCAGGTGCAACATCCCTCGCCCAATATATTTAGGACCATCGCCGGGGAACTTATTTCCTACCATGCGCCCGGTTCTGGTATTGGGTTCGTACTCCATGCCGCCATTTTTAGCATGTTCAGTAAGGGCTGAAAAATTAGCTGTTTCAACACAAGCCTGTGCAAGGAAATGGGTTATTCGCAGGTCGGTGTTAATATCATAAAAGGAAAACCAGCGATTGATAGGTGAAGCAAGTTCACCCATGTTGCGCTTTTGAATGTTAAGCAGGCTCTTATTACTCAGGTAATGCTGCGATATTTTCCATAAAAAAACTTGGTGTTATGTTGAACATTTCAAGAAAATTCCTTATTTCTGATCTTCACCATGCCTTTCGATAGCAGAAAGAATTGATAATTAATCATAATGAAAATTTATCTTATCCAGGATTCGGAAAAAAAACAGTAGTCTTTTGTCCTAAACTGGCATATTATCTCCTAAGAGTGGGCGATTTACATACCTATACCACTGAATAACTTCAAACCTCGCTTCCGTGCGGGGTTTTTGTTTTCTCGAGTCCGCATGTCACAGCATCTAACTGAAAAGCTAACTTTCCGCCCTGCCAGTGAAAAGCCCACCGCTGAAATGGATGATAAAGACGTGCTGGTTTATAACCCCTGCGACGGATGGCATGAAGGCACGATCCACACATTCGAAGAAGACGGTGAAATCTATGACGTTGGAATTTACTGCTTCCTGATGGATGAAATGACGCCTCACGACTTTTACGTTGCCTGGGCATTGCTGCCGGAGCATGAAAAAATTGATAAGCAATTTGCGGCAGAGAAGCGCCGTCCCTTTGTTGATATTATTTTGCGTGACTGTTAACTTTCGTCCGTTGCGGTGAATCCCCCTATGCGGTGGGGCTAACTGCCTGGCGCAATAATGCGTTGTAGTTCTGTAGCGGATCACGGTGGGGCAGCCAACGATTCACCTGGAGGCACCAGGCACCGCAGCAATCTTTTGGCTCTGTAACCTGTTGACAGCTCAGAAATGACATAGTAAAAATTAGTCACCTTCCGTTATCTGTTGTTAACCGAGAAAGTCCAATCCGTTGAATGGCGGAAGGTAGCCCCAGTCATCATCCGCTGGGGCTTTTTATCGGGATCAATACAAAGAGTTTTCGCACTGGGCTATTATCGCAAATACAGCTGATTTCACATCGGGTGCGTCACTGGCATAGAAAAAGTCGGCATTTGTCTGTTCTTTCCCAAAGGGAGAGATATCTACCCATGCTGCCACCTCATGATTTTTATCTTCTAAATTGTATCGATCTATTCCCGCTAGCATCTTGTCGTCAGACAGCAATGAGAAACCTTGTTGTAGGGCCGCAGAATAAAGGCAGTCTTGAACCGCATGCTGGTGACCGTTGAAGTAAACTGTTTTTAATTCGGGATGCATCCCAACGCGTCCCAGGTCGATACACCCGCATAATGATAACGCCATTAGAGCCATAGATATTTTCTTCATGGGATTGAAGTCCCTGTCAGTAGTTGCTTTCGGTGCGTTAACAGTATATCAACGTACGTCAACCTTAACTTAATGGTTGAGTTGGCAACCCAATTCAACCCGGCATCGACGGATGCGACATATCGCCTAAGGCGCGGGGTAATTTATAACACGCTAACGCAGCGGGGGTAGCGCCTGCACCTGTTCAAAGGCTCACTTCGGTGGGCCTTTTTTGTGCCCAGAAGACGAAGGAGGAAATACCTATGTTTACAGTTAAAAGCATCATCAATGCAGGTGAGCATAAAGGGTCTTGGGCTGATTAAGAATTTTGAAGGCTGCAGATTGGTGGCTTATTAGGATAGCGTAGGAGTCTGGACAATCTGCTACGGACATACGAAAGGTGTTAAGCAGGGAGATAAGATCACCCAGGATCAGGCTGACGAATACCTTAAATAGGACGTTATCGGCGCCGGAAAATGCATCATCAGGATGCAGAACAAGGATTCGGCTGATAAAACGCTGGTGAGTTGGCTCGGGGAAGATGCCTGTCCGATTAATACCGTTAAATATCATGTCTGTTATGCATCTGATATCAGTTTCAACGTCCGGCTTAGAAACTATGCGGGGCTGACAAACGTTTGACTGGAAACGACGGGTAAATCACGATTTTAGGGCGGTCTGTGCGCATATTTTGATTTCAAAGGCACGGCGCTGACTGATGATGAATTAGCCTCAATCACTATCTGGCAGGCGATAGCTCGCACTTCGTAGCGGCCAAATCATCCGTAATCTACTGTAAACAGGGCAGTGAACTGCGTTACGGTGACGGCGAACGACCGATCTGGCTGTTGGGGCTGGTTACAAAGTAATCAGGGTGAATTGCCGTTTACGCGTTGGGACGTGGGCAGGTACTGGAGGAGATGAAGGGCAATACGCCGGGCAGGCGTCTTATTTTGAGGCATCTTTATTGTAGGCATATATACCGGCTGCTAGTATTGCACGGGAAAAAATGCATTAATTTAAAGTCTGTAAAGGATTATATGGCTATATACTGCACATTCACCTTAAATGGATTGCCATCATCAGTGCTTGATTGTGACGGGGTGGCAAAACTTCCGGCATTCTCAGGCCAAAAGCACGGCAGAAATAATGACCTGATGACCGGGGTGCCGGATATTGGCCCCCTTCCCAAAGGGCGTTATTACATTGTTGGACGAGAGTCTGGAGAATTCTTATCAAAGTTGCGCCATTTCTTCATCAAGTATGGTTATGGTACAGACCGTTCTGAATGGTTTGCGCTATATCGTGACGATGGAACTATAGATGACCTCACGTTTATTGATGGAGTCCAGCGTGGGAATTTTCGTTTACACCCAATCGGGCCGCAGGGGTTGAGTGAGGGCTGCATAACGCTTAATCATATTGGTGATTTCGATTATTTAAGAAAAAAACTTCTTTCGACTATGATGATTGACATACCCGGAACTTCTCTTAAAGCATACGGAATAGTAGAGGTGAGGTGATGAAAATAACTAAAATAGCATTGTGGCTGATTTCTTTTGTGTTTTCTTTTCTTGTGGTTTCGTTTTTCATTTCTAGCGTAATGAGTGAAAATTTTCAAAACCTTTTATTTAGTCTGTTCGGCGTAGTAGGAGTGGAAAACTCTTTGGATTTTCTTGCTGACTTCACAATGATTCTTTCATTATTGATAACCATCCTTATTTACATTGGATGCTATTTTTTCTATGTTCGTCGACAGGCTTGATCTCTTCAAGGTTTCGAGCCTTACCGTGAGCGAGACAAGGCAGGCACATGCCGCTTCTGAATCTGAAAAGGCCGTTTTTTCTGATGTCGGCGATTTGGAGTTTTTAGGCCTTGAGCGCTTCAGATGACAGTGTAAAACTGGCCACATCCCCTGTCCCTTTGCGCACGCGCACTTATCCTGCCAGATAGTCAAGATTTCGACCTTGCGATAATTCACCCTTGCGGCACATCAACCGCGAGGGCAAAACAATGGGCAGACAACGAAAATAAAACCGTAGAAGTTCCAGTACAGGAAAAAGTCGGCAGTACGCTTGCTGCTGAGCCTGCAGACACCAGCACTGATATTCCCCCATCTGCTGCAGCGGAACAGGACTACTACAGCACGCCTGCAGCTATCGAACCAGAGACCGATTTTGATATGTCTGCCGCCGGCGCTAACGAGATTTGCGACCACTTCCTGTAGTACGGTTTTAATGACGCGCAAGGTCACGCGCTGAAAAAATGCGCGGAATTTCTGCAGCTGGTGGAGCTGGTCACGCCATCTGGTGAGGTTTTTTACTCTACGACTTTTGTTGAATTACGGCGTTACGGTGAATCCCCCTGTGCGGCGGGGCTAAGCTATCCCTCATGTCAGGGTAATGAAACAGCGAGTCAGATTATAGCTTTTATGACTCACAGGGAGACACCAGGCCCCGCATCGACTCGTTCATTCTTAACTTTTAATCATTGAACTCAGGAGTGCGTTATAACCTGAAGCCGGTTCTTTATTAAGGACGGGGATTAGCAGATAATCATGGCCGTCCTGGGTGATTGCAGGTGAATATTATTGATTATCCGTGAATTACTGAAATTGAGCTTCTGATCCTTGGATTGTTTCTGCCAATGTTTAATATGACATGCCACAGGCCCCCATGTGGCGCCGTGATATTAGCGGGCATTTTTTTAAATACTCCACCACAATATTCATAACCTAAGCCCTCCAAATAATTGGTATATTCACTGTCAGTCAGGATCATTACGAAGCATTTTCGTTTGAAATCCACAACGACTGTATCTCCCTTACAAAGCTTTAACCGTTTGTGTACACAAGACATATTTTTCTCCTTATAAAATTATCAGAGGTGTTCATTCAACACATCTGAACTACCGTTATGCCGGCCTGAGAATTGTAAGGAGTGCTAATCAATGCCTTATCAATGGGTGAAGTTTTATCTGAACAAATATTGCACCCACAGGCTGTACTCAACGCAACCATCTACCTTCCATTCACATCGGCAGATTCAGATCCGTTCTTTCCTGGAGTCATTAATGTGACCGAGCCCGTTACTGGTACTGGTGTTCCAATAATTGGCTATGGCCGCAGAAAGGGCGTCACGATGGGGGTATTTGTACTGAACAGCAGGCCACCGACTGGCAGCAGGAGGATGTGGTTGTCGCTATAGCGGATGGTATGCGCCTTGTTGAGGTTGATCTGACTCAGCACCAGTTTAATACGCTGGATATTTTGACATTCAGTCCCGGAGCGCCAAAGCTGGTTTCATCCCCACGCTGCTGCTGACGATGCTTTTCGCCGTCAGCCTGCTGGGGGTACGTACGTCCGGGCAAAATGTCCCGTGTCCGGTAACGGCTGAAAGGCAGGCCCCGTCAGCGTGGTCGATTGAACCGCCGTCGGGCTTACTGGAAAGGCTGGATTAAATGTTGCCGATATCCGCTATCCGCGCCGGCATCATCCGCGACCGGGAAAAGGTGAGGTAGCTTCAAGAATTTGTCCGTACGCAGTGCCCTGAATAACGATCAGGAGCCAGGTTCTTCAGACTCGACGAAATGCATAAGTAAAGGTGGTTCTCTCAGAACGGCCGTGAAGTACTGCTGCTTTATGGGATTAATTACGGTTTCTCTCAGTAATGATGCATTTCTGTTTTGTGCCAGTGCGCGCATTAACCTGCGCTGATGTTTTTTGGTATGTGCAACCATAATTTCACCCCGGTGAGAAGATTAATGAACCATTAAATGATAATAATTCTCATTAAATCATATCGCACTTAAACGTCAACCTAACAGAGCGTTACCGTGAAAACTGCCATATGCATCGCCAGTGGCTCCTCACTGACCTGTTCTGATTGCTAACCGGCGATTAAATGCGGCCCTCCAAAGCGCAGGGCTTATCCGCGGGTTCGATGGCCAGGTCTTTGACTGCGCAGAGCACTACACGGCGGAAACCGAACTCTGCAATCTGCCGTCGGCCAACTGATGAAACAGGTCATCAATCCTCTTCCCGTTTGGCCTGGTGTCAAAATTCCCTGACAAGTTATTTTCTGGACCAGCGGATTATTCTGTATGGCGAGCAGGCGCAGACGACTAGCTTTCAGGAACATCATTCCAGTCACAATCAATCTCATCATCATGAGAAGAGCATGATGCGGCCGTTACGCTGTAGTCTGACATTTTTTTGTTGATATTTTTTGCCGCACAACCTGTGACAAGCAGGGAGAGCAGCAGAATGGGAAATAATTTCACAATATCCGGTCCGGAATGGTTGAAATATACGCATTCTGACCGACCAGGGTTCAACGGAGATGTAACGGATTACCAGATTTAAGGCAGGGAAAAACACTGCCAGTTCATACCGGACGGGGCGATGTTTTTATCTGCGAAAATCGGCACGCCGCTATGTGAACCCATGGATGATGTCCCTGGAGTCCGCGCCACGCTGGGAGTTTATTTCAGGGGAGGGAGGCGATGATGGCGCTCCTGGCGAAGACGCGGGAGGTGGTGGGGGAAGCGGGTGCCTCTTCAGTGATGACGGAGACGGCCCCAACCTGGTGCTTCAGGAAACCCGTTATCCGCAGGTTTGCCAGCTTCACCGAGCTGAAAACCACTTACGCCCTGACTGACCTGGTGGCGCTGCATGACGCCATCAGGGTATCAGATGAACAAAGGCAGGAAGGCAATCCGGACGAAGTTGAATAAAAACTTTCTGACTTTGATCAGCACAGACAATCTGTTTAATCCCGATATTTAGTGTAACGAGTGGTCTGTTGAAAAAGCATTGATGTCGTCACGTTATAATTATCGCCATGAAAATAAAATTTATTTTTCAGGTATTGGCGGTCACGCTGGCGGCATCTGCTTTGATGTTATTGGTATTCTGTCTGTATTCAATGTTAATCAGGGGTTAAAAATGGATTTTTTAAATAACAAATGGGCAGTTATTGTTTTCTTCGTGACCCTGGCTGCTTATGTTCTGGCTATTTCCGAACTCGGCGAGTACATAACGGAAGGGCACTGGCTGTTTCAGTGACCAGGGCCGCCATCAACGGCGCATTTATTGCAAAAGTATTTGTTAATACTCGTTGTATCTTGTTAAGCATGTTCAGGCTGATGAATGTGCCTGACGTTAATATGGAGCAATTTTGAAAAGTAAGTTTATTAAACCGGACTCAATGCCAGTTATCATTCTGGCGCTGTTCGTTTTCGGTTATACCTCTCTGATGACGATCATGGTCCGTTTTTTGTTAAAACAGCATGGTCTGATGCATTTTCTCTTCCACTGAATCAGGCTTCAACCGCACGCTTTGAAAATCCAGCGATAAGCCCGGTGTAACAGATGCCTGATTGATTCAAGAAAATCTGACGCTCCTTTGCTCACCAGACACTGCCCGGTGTCCAGTGCATTATTCATGGAATCGCGGTGCTCGATTATCAGCATCACACACCCCGTAATCAGCATCACGCCTGCCAGCAAGATCAGGCTGGCAATCCTGCGCCCGTTAACGATTCTGTCGTTACCGTCATTTTGTTCTTTGAAGAGCATTTTTATTCCTGACAGTGAATTATCACCCAGATCAATAATTGGGGATTATGGCACTATTTTGGGAGCGTTACTATGCCGCGACTTTAAGGAACCATGCCGACGCGATCGGCTAACATTAAAGAGACTGGAATAAATATGGTCCTTATAGATGAATTCCTTAATGTGCCCGGCTTTCAGGCCGATCTTCGTGGTGGCCAGGCGTTTGAGGAACAGCTGCAGCGGACAGGCGATCCCGGTGAATCAACCGACGGCTACCTCCCGTGGCTGGCTGGCGTTGTTCCCACCACCCTGAAAGTGAATACGCATGCCCTCAGCGAAGACATTACCCTGACGTCTTCAGACGTTGGTGCTTACCCCCTCACCGGTGAAGAGATCAAGAGCCAGTATGGTCAGTGGTGGCAGATAGCCGCCCGCGGCAGATGCAATGGTACAGGTCGTGTGCGTGACCTGGCATAATCAGCGCGACAGGGCGCGCCAGTGGACAGGCAATATGAATGTTGTGCTGGTCGGAGTTACAGGCGTATGCCAATTAGCCGGGCATTTCAGGCGATAACCCTGCTGCCGCCGCATCTGACACAATCATCCTGTTGCGGAACTGGTAGCCATTTTTCGAAAAACTGGTGACAAAGTGCGAGATTAAAGGGAGCCATGCTGACGCGGCGTTCAGAAAGGTCACCGGGTAAACTGGCCCATGGGACGTGAGCCATTTCGTGCTGCTGAGCGGGATAATTGTCCCGCTTCTTCTTAAGAGTCAATGAACGCCACACATCCCGCTCTGGTTAATCCGGTGGGCTGGCACCAGACAAAGGGTCGTTGCGCTTGCAAGCTCCAGTACGCTGCCCGGAAAACTCACTCCGGCCCAGCTACGGTGGCTGACTGAATCGCCCAAAGCCGTTTCATCTTCCATTATTGCAGCCAGTTGCACCGGCGTCATTGCCATACTCAAACCGTTATCCATAACATATCCTTGTACGCGATTTATCCACTACTTATCGTAAGGAACCGGCCTGAAGAGGAACAGGGGTTTATCGTTTCAAATGTCATTCTGTGAATAAAACGTGTTGTTGCATAAAAATGACTCAACTTCTACCAACGCGGGAAATTTACGCAGGTAACACCTGCACTTTTCTGAATCCCGCCATCTGGCGGGGTTTTTTGCTTTCAGGCTTCTGCTAAAATTACGGCGTTGCGGTGAGTCCCCCTGAATGGCGGGGCTGATTGTCCTTCACAATGACAGGTTCGGGTTCTGTCGCCGGGCACGGTAGGGCAGCTAACGATACACCTGTAGGCACAGGCCACGCAGTAATCTTTCAGGCTCTGCAGCCTGTTGACAGCTGAGAAATGACAAAGTAGAAAATAGTCACGCCATGCTTCACCTTAAAAATAATGACAAATCTCAATTGATGGCTAATAATTATCAGTTGTTAAGTGACGCCAGAGCGAAAAAAGACAATGATTGATTATAATAAAAACAGGAATCTTGAGGTTAAGGGAATTATAAATAAATGATATTTTATGGCATCGATTATCTAAAAACGCAGTCCAGCATCAATGATTACTTAAAGTATATTATCATATTTGGCACTCTGTTTGTCCTGATCGTTGTGTTTAGCCTTTATATGCGTCATCGCTTACAGACTAAATATCGTGACTTGACGATTATGGCTTTTTTGTTTTTGCTCTTCATTTCTGGTGTTCAGTATGCAGATTATACCGATAGCCAAAATACACACTCGCAATCATCGCAGATGGTTAACTTTGTGCAGTTATTATCAAAAGAAAAAGAGGTAAGTGTAAACTCTATCTTTTCCAGTTCAGTACAGCTCTCGGATGGCGTTATTGTGAAGGTTAATAATTCTTATTATCGTGTTAACTTAAGTCCGGATCAAAAAACATACAGTTTAGTCGAGGTTTCGTTAGTCAATCCAGAAATAGAAATAAAGAAAAAGTGAGGAGTGGTAATGATAATTTATATGCCTATCATTATAAAATTGGGTCTGGGGATATTGTGTTTAATTGTTCAAATAAATCTCATGGGGAAGGGAAACCTGGCCCCCTCATCCGCAATGGATCAGGTACAAAACTATGTGTTGGGGGGGATAATTGGTGGCGTAATTTACAATGAATCGATAACGATGCTACAATTTGTTCTGGTGTTAATTATATGGACTTTACTTGTCTTTGTTCTTAAGTTTTTGAAAGAGAATAACCGATTAGTTAAAAGAATTATTGATGGGAAACCTATTACGTTAATACACAATGGCAGTGTGAATGTTAAAGAGTGTTTACGGAATGGTGTTTCTGCAAATGATTTGATGTTCAAATTAAGAGCCAATGGTATTTATGAAGTTGAGCAATTAAAACGTGTGGTTCTCGAACAAAATGGGCAGTTAACGATTATTCAAAGTGGTGATGAAAATATACGCTATCCCATTATAGTAGATGGATTGGCTAACCATGACCTGCTCGAGATTATTAACAAGGATGATAGCTGGTTAGAAAATGAAGTTAATCAACAAGGCTTCAGTAAAATCAGTGAAGTATATTTAGGAGAGTATTTATCAGGTAGGGTGAATTTATATGGATATGAAAAATAACATCCAGGATCAATGCTGATACCCTTCTGCCTCATTCGCAATAGCAGGCTGTCAAACCCTGACGTCGAAGAACTTTTCAGGATTTGATAGCCGGTCTGATTAATGTGATATTGATGATGAGAAAAGGTTAATAACCAGTACGCCCGCAAGGATCAGCAGGATGCCTGCGATTGCCGGGACATCGAGCTTTTGCCCCAGAAAAATCCAGCCGGTTATCCCAATCAGCACAATGCCTGCCCCTGACCAGATTGCATAAATGATACCGGTAGGAAGGGTGCGCATTGGAATGGTTAAGCACCAGAAAGCGACAGCATAACAAATGACGGTTATTACTGAGGGAACCAGCCGGGTAAAGCTTTCTGAAAATTTCAGGGATGTTGTGGCGATAACTTCACAGACTATTGATACTGAAAGAAATAATAACGCAGTAGGATTCATTTTGCCTTCTCAATTAAAAGGAGTTAAATCTTATAGTGAAAGTTAGTTTTGTAAAGTAATTACATGCTAATGGCGATCCTTTTTTGCCCCAGATCAAGATCTGCTATTTTCGTTTATTCGAAAAGCATTCATATTCTTTCCAGATAAAACCAAAGCAAAATAGCGTCAGCAGCAACAGGTAAGAGAATGTCCATGGCATGGGAAATTATCAAGAACGAACATCAACATTGCAGGTAAAGAAACGCAATGCTGGACAGAAGGTATAGCCCAGCAAATGCAGCCTGAAATTCTGCCAACAGACAGCCATCGCTGCTGAATCAACATGATGAGAATGTTCTGGCAATTTATGTCTGATGACTGAGTCAGAGAAAAACCGATCGGTCGGGAACGGGACTGTGCTGCATAGCGCGCTGCAGCACAGTCTTATTTATTGTTTCTGGACCGTTAACTGGCCCTCTTTCACGGTGTAATTTTTCTGGTTGTCCGGGCCAGCCAGGTCACTGACAGGGCTGTGCAGCTCAACCCGATCGTAAGCTTCTGACCTCACCGCATGATAACTGGCTGCATCACGGATATCACCCTGACCGTTGTACTCAGCAATATAGGGATAAGGAAAAACTGGCCGGGTATAAAGTGTGTTAGCCGCGGGCTCTGCGACAGGTGTGCTGGGTTTCTGCACACCATGTAACTGCACTGAGACATTTTGAACTGAAGCTGTTGCTCCTTTCGGGTCGTTCAAAGAGGGCATCGCTGCGTGTTCAGTTTTCCCCGTTAAAAGCCTGTCCGGAGCCACACCCTGTTCGGTCCAGTTCATCAGGGCTGTCAGCAAATCAATCTGGTCCGGGCCTTCTCCGTTTCCGCAGTGCGCAACGCCTGGCAGCAGAAACAGACGCATAAAGCTGTCGATGTTTTTCTCTCCCATGTATTTCTGAACTGCTTTGAAATAAGCGATGGTCCCTGCCGGAGAGATTGAGTCATCTGCCAGACCGTGCCAGACAATCAGCTTGCCTCCCGCTGTTCTGAAAGGTTTCAGATCTGTATTCGTGGCATTATAAAGCGGAGCGAGCTCAGCGACCCTGGCGAAGTTCTGATTACTAAAGGCAAAATCGGCCACGTTATTCAGATTCTGTTTTTTGCCAGGGAGCAGCACATATTGCAGCGCCGGCAGAGCCATCATTTCAGACATTGAACGACCGGTTACCGTTGCGGGAACCGGCCAGCGTAGCTCAGAGCCCACCGGCAACCCACCAGGGACGTATTGTTCATTATTGTCACTGCTGGCACCGCGATAGAGCTTTTCAACCACATCAAGCTCCTCAGACGTCAGGCAGTCACTTTTATCATTCTGGTCAGACGCACACTGTTTAATCCAGCTGCGGGAGAAAGTACAGGCATAAGGGTTCTGCAGGATGCCGTCTTTGATTCCTGAAAGGCTCGGGCAGTGTGTGACGGCAGCTTCGTGAATAAGCGCCAGCCGGTTCTGAAGCAGAACAGGGGTGCCATCGGCGCGCAGATTCGCGACGACGTTCCAGCCATGATAAAAGGAATTTTGCACAGAGAACCAGGCCGCAGGTGCGCCAGCGCTGATGCCGTTAAAATCGTGCGGATAGCGTTGCGCCTCTGTCAGGGCCTCGCGACCGCCATCTGAGCACCCCATAAAGTAGGCATATTTTTGCTGTTGCCCGTAATAAGCCCTGATCAGCGCTTTAGTGAACTGGGCGGTAACATGATTCGCCCGATAAGCAAAGTCGATGCGTTTCTGAGGATCTTCAGCCCATGAAGCATCCATCATGCTACCTGAGTGTCCCATATTGGTGGCGGCGACGACGAATTCACCGTTCATCGCTGGCGCACAGCCGCTGGCATTGGAAAGACTGAGGTTTATATCGCCGCAAAGGCCACCGCAGCCCACCTGAAGCATTCGCTGGGTCCACCGGGACTGTGGCAGGGCGACCTCAACGCCAATTTCCGGAGACAACGTGGCACTGATTTTACAGAAGGTACCCTGTTTCGTTTTCAGTTCTTCTGCCCCTGTGATACGGACGTGGGCATCAATGTCTCCTTTAAAACTGGCCGTACCAAGCTGGGCGCAGGACTGAATGGGCAGGACTACTGGCAAAGACTGAGCAGCCGAAGCTGACGAAAAAAGCGCAAATAAAAGGTTCAGGGAAAGTATGGCTATAATAAATTTATTAACACTGAGCTTCGTGTTCATGAACGGCTCCAGAAAGAGGTTAGCCATCAATTTTAACGTGTCAGGATTTGTTTTGGTTCAGGCTGCTGTAAAGAAATCGACGGAAGTCCGAAAATTAATGCTGAAAATCTCGGCCCTGTCTGAGCAGACGCTGATGTCCGCTATCGTCAGAATTCTCATGATATTCCAGCGATGTTTGCCACAAATGTCGTGATATTTTCGCTTCACCCCCATTGCCCCTGGTTCGCGGCACAATTCTGCCGGCTGGCTGCCTGAAAAAACAGGCCGCGCACTTTCTGCCGACCCACCGCTTTAATACGTCAGAGCCAGTGTGTTTGCGCGGTTGTGAAATAACGTTGATAAATGAAAACGGGTGACGCAGTCACCCGTTTGGTATTACTTAAGCGACGCGCCGCCGCAGATAACCAGTTCCTGCCCGGTAATCGCCGCCGCCTCCACTGATAACACAAATCCCACCAGTGCAGCCACTTCTTCCGGTGTAATCAGGCGCCCGATAGGAGGGACGTTGGGGGGGGAACTTTCACGTCCTGGCGCACTGAGCATTGGCGTTTGTGTCGCACCGGGGGCGACCACATTAGCGGTAATGCCGCGTGGGGCAAGTTCAGCCGCCCAGCTACGTATCATCCCGACCAGCGCTGCTTTGGTGGCAACATACTGCGATCGTCCGGCCGCGCCACGCGATGTCCGGCTGCCCACCACCACAATTCTGCCGCCGGAGGTCATCTGTGGTGCGAAATGATTAATCAACGCCTCCGCCGCCAGTACATGCAGTTGCCACAACTGCTGGCTAACCTCGTGCGTTAACTCACCCAGCGGTGCCGCGGCCATCATCCCGGCGGCATGAATAACCGCATGGGGGACCGGCAGGGTGAACAGCACATCACGCAGCGCCGGGCTGTCACTGAGGTCAACGCACACGCTGTTAAACTGCGTGCTGTCGCGGGTGACTCTTGAACGGCTGAGCCCGGTGACATTCCATCCCTGGTCGAGCAAACGGCTGACGACAGCCTCGCCAATGCCTGAACTCGCTCCTGTTACGATCGCATGCGGCATGTTTACACCTCCAGCAACGCGCGCGGGACTTTAAATACCGCTTTGCGGATCGTCATCGGTTCTGCCGCCGCGCACAGGGCCTGGTGCGGCTCGCCCGGTAAGAACACCGCAAAATCTCCCGCCTGCAACAGCATACTGACCGGCAGTCCGGCGGTGGTGGTGATAATCAGATCCGGCTTACGCTCCTCATCCGTTGCCAGAGGGGGATATTGCGTGCCGGCACAGATGATCTCTTCGCCCGCCAGCAGCACCTGAATATCTGCCCACTGATGGTGATATTCCGTATGACGGACTTCACGGCGTTGGGTATTGGCCGCGCTGACGGTGCAGAACCACTCTGCACCGGGTAACTGAAAACGGCCATCTTCGCGCATCTGTAATTCGCCGAGAGAACACCGGGGATGTGCGAGAATATCGCGCAACACCGCAGGTAACCCTGCCTGCGGCAGGGCGTTAACATTGCCCAAAATCACAGTGACTCCTTAACCCATTCCGGCGATACGCGAACATATTTAATCGTTTGGCGGAAATAAGTGTAAGCGATATGCAAACTGCCGTCCGCGCCCTGTTTGATGCTCGGGTAGGAGAACTCGCGGTTCAGTTTTTGCTGTGAATTATTGGTCATGCAATAGCCGTCACCTTCGTCCAGATGACGCTGCCAGGGCCAGCTTTTCCCACCGTCAGGCGAGATGGCCAAGGTCATCGGCGCACGCGGTGCCCCCCAGAACGCGCTGCGACCACTGGTCACTTCCGGCTCTTTGCGTCCATCACCATCGTCAATTTCGTCATACAGCGAGGCACGACGTTCCAGCGCACCAGCGGCACTCATGCAGTTAAAGACCAGTGCCAGATTGCCGTCCGCCAGCGTCGTAACCTGAATGGACGAGTTGTTGTTAGGCAACGTTGTCGGTTCCGGCACGGACCAGCTTTCACCGCCGTCCGTTGACTGGCTGTAATAGATGTTATCCGCCCAGCGGCTGCGGAAAAGCGCAACCAGGGTACCGTTGTGCAGTGCGGTGATGTTCATGTGCACGCAGCCGAGGCTTTCCGGGACTTCCACATCACGCCAGGTTTTCCCCTGGTCGGCAGAGATTTTTACCGCGCTGATGTCATCATTGCCGACCCATTTCTCGCCGGGCCTGGTGCGGCAATAGAAGACCGGCAGCAGCCAGTTGCCGTTCTCCAGCACGGTGACCGGCTGGCGAATAAATGTGCCTGGTTTTTCCAGCAGGATGGCAATCTCCCCCCAGCTCGCGCCAAGGTCACTGGACTGGCGGTAGCGGACGATCGCCGTGTCCTGATTGCCGGAAAGCTGTGCGGTCCACATCAACCACAATACGTTATCCGGGGCGAGGAACAGCACCGGGTTCTGCTCGGAGCGGCTGGCATCGTCAGACAGTTTTACCGCCTCACTCCAGCTGTCGCTGCCCGGTGCGAGGCGTGAGCCCCACACGGAAATATCCGCAACGCCTTCCTGGGTGCCGCCAAACCAGACGCACATCAGCGTGCCATCGGGCAGCGGCAGAATGTTAGCCGCATGGTTTTGCGGGCAGGGCGAGGGCAGCATCGCGCTGATGACACGAGCATCTTCTTGCTGACGTAAAACGCCATCGCGATTAACAGTAACGGACATATTAAACTCCACTATTATGCACGGGGGTTGGTGCTTTGGTTTTCGCCTTCGCGTCTGCTTTGTTCGGGATAATGCGGTCCAGCAACATAATCACTAGTGGGGTAATCAGCGCGAGATACATATTGTTGATACCGAACGGATCGCCCAGCACATACCACAGTGATGTCACCACGCAGGAGCCAATCAGGCCAGCGTTCGCGCCGCGGGTGCTTTTGAAGAACGGTGCGTAAAAGGCAATTACCGCAACCACCGTGATGGACAGACGAATAGCACGGGTAAAGAACGACAGTTTCAGGACTTCCGGAACCAGCAGCACGAAAATCAGCGGCAGGAAGCCAATCAGTAACGATAACCAGCGCGTGGCCTTAAATTCCTGCTCCGGCGTCGGATTACGGTAAGGCACATAGAAATCTTTTACGACCAGTGAGGCGATAGCCAGTGCAACGGTACTGACGCTCACGAAAATAGAAGCAACAAGGGACGTTGTCACCAGCCCGGCAATCCATGGTTTCATGTCCTGTAGGAAAATTGGCATCGCATACAGGCTGTTAATTTCCGGGTGCAGATATTTTGCCGCCACGCCGATAATGGCAATCGCCAGCGCAATCGGCATACAGAACAAAAAAGCAATCCAGGTGGAACGTTTTGCCGATTGCACATCTTTGGTCGAACAGATGGCCTGAATCACGAACTGGGTACAGAAAATGGACCCGATCGTACCAATCAACCAGGCGAAAAAGGTGCTGGCACCGAAGTTACCGTCCCAGGTCCAGTAGAAGTCCGGCATCTTCTGGAGCATCGGCGTGAAACCACCGGTTTTGTACAGTGCAAAACCCATGATCACCAGAATACCGAAGTACTTGAGTGCACTGTGCAGCAGGGTAACCCAGGCCACACCTTTCATGCCGCCCCAGGCAAAGTAGAAGGTACTGACGATCGCGGTAATAAAGGCAGCCACCGGCAGGCTCACTTTTAATACCGTGGAAATTGCCGCCGCGCCGCTCACGTAGTTGCCAACGTTGACCAGCAGCAGGGCATAAATCATGATCACAGAAATGATGTTTTTGGTGCTGTTGCCGTACTTCTCTGCAATGGCACCAGAGATGGTAATTTTGCCGGTGTTATAAATGCGCCTGACCAGCAGCAGCCCGAAAATCGGGAAGCCGATCGCCGCACCCAATACCGACCAGGAGGCGGCAATCCCACCTTCGAAGGCCGCCTGTGCGGTACCGATGGTTGATTTCGCGCCAATATATTCAGACATTAATAAGATACCGACGATAAAGGCCGGCATCGCGCGGGAGCCTTCCATAAAGTCGCCGGAGTTTTTACTGCGTAAACGGAATGTAAGCCAGGTGGTAAAGACGATATAGGTAATGACTATACCGACAATAATCAGGGTATCTTGTGAAGTAAACGTGTTCATCTTTGCCTCTCTTTGGGGCGAGTGAAGCCAGGACACCTGAGGTGCCCAATATTCTGATGACGAATGAAAAACGCCTTAACGCACGTACTGCGATACGATCTGGCGAATTTGCTGTTGTTGTTCTTCGGTAAATGAGACGGCATAACGACTTTCGCCGACGTTATAGCCCATCAGTTGCACAGCTTTTTTAACCGCAGCCGGAGAAAACCCAACGCTATACAAAGCGGTGCGCAGACTGGTGACATTTTCCTGTGCCTGATGAGAACCCTCCACGTCTCCTGCGTTAAAATGCGACCAGATTGCATTAATTTCGTTCGGGGCGACGTTAGCAAGGCCGGAAATACAAGCCGGGCAACCTTCAACGAACCCCCGGTGAATCAGGGAATCCGGGCCGTTAAGGACATCGAAATTCTCCATGTCCTTTACGGCGTGCAGGTAACCGCTCAGGCTTTCATAGCTTCCTGCGCTATCTTTAATCCCAATAATGTTCGGATGCTGAGCCAGTACGCGAACAGTTTGTGGTTCAAGAGTATTCCCGGTGCGCGCAGGAATGTTGTACAGAAATACCGGTACGCTGAGGGCATCAGCGACGGCGGTGTAATGGCTAATTAATTCGTGTTGTTTTAACGGGACGAAATACGGGGTGATCACGGAAACTGCATCGACGCCCAGTTTTTCAATCTGTTGGCCCAAACGGATAGTGTCGCGGGTAGAGATCTCACCAATGTGTGCCACCACATTAGCCCGACCGGCCATTTCATCAATGCAGGCTGCGGTGACGGTGATTTTTTCCTGCTCATTGAGCACAAAAAACTCGCCGTTTGTGCCGCCGCAGAAAATGCCATTGCCGGCAGTCACCTGGCGATTGACCTGTTCTTTCAGTGATTGAATATTCAATCCGCCTTCGGTATCAAAAGGCGTGACGATCGCCGTCAGCACACCTGCAATTTTTTTACGCATTACACATCTCTCCATGAAAGATCATTTAAACAATGTCTGGTAAATCTCTTGCACGGCAGCGTGGTCGACGGTGCAAGGGGCATTATTCATCAGGCGTTTAACGTTCAGAGCGGCATCGGCCAGCGACGGTATATCCGCGCGCGGTACTCCCAGCGCCTCAAGGTTGTCCGGCAGGTTGAGACGTTTTACCAGGGCGGCAAAGTACTCAACCAGCGCGTGGGATTTATCCTCATCGCTGAGCATGGTGTCGGCGTCAGGAACGAGATCCCAGACCTGAGCAAATTTTTCGACGGCGTGCGGGCGCACCACCTTCATGCACGGAGCCAGCAGAATGGCGTTCGCCACACCGTGCGGCAGGTGGTATCTGCCACCCAGCGGATAGGAGAGCGCGTGCACCAGATGGGTTCCGGCGTGGGTGATCGCCGCACCACCGTAATAAGAGGCCCACAGCATTTCGAGACGTGCGGCCAGGTTATGCGGCTCACTGACGGCGATTTCGAGGTTGTGCAGCAGCTTACGCAGACCGGTCAGGGCAACGTTATCGCTCACGGGATTGGCGATGGTGGCGGTAAAACATTCGATCAAATGGCACAGCGCATCGATACCAGTAGATGAGGCGATGTGCGCCGGCATGCTGGTGGTCAGTTCCGGCAGCAGGGCGACATAATCCGGTAGCAGAACCGGCGAGATGATGCCCACTTTGGTGTTCTGCTCCGGGATTGCCAGAATCGCGTTCGGTGTTGCTTCGGAACCGGTACCTGCGGTGGCCGGAATCAACAAAGAAGGTACGCGTGCGGTTGGTTTCTCCCCTGCCAGCAGCGCCTCCAGGCCCGGTGAAAGCGGGTGATAAAGTACCGATAACAGTTTCGTGACGTCGAGAACGCTGCCTCCCCCAATACCCACCACCAGATCAAAGGCCACCCCCGGCGCATCGCAGAGAATACGGGAGACATCATGTTGGCTGGGTTCTGGCGGTACGTTGTCAATAATCTGTACCCGTCGGCCTTCCGCCTGCAACAGCGTCAGAATCTGTTGTGTCGCGGCAAGTTTAATGACGTTGCCGTCGCTGACCAGTAAGAGTGTCTTTTTATCCGTAAGCAATGGCGCGATAGCGGGAATGGCCCCTGCGCCGCTTATCAGGGTGCTGTTTATCGTTACCACAACGTTCTCCTGTCTGTCTTATGTGGTGATTGAACTCAATCAAATTTTTTCAATTATGGTCACTGTATGGCCTGAATTTATAATTTATTCGCCCATTAAATAAGTTGATCTTGCTCACATATAATCAATTATGATTGAATATAATCACACCAAAGACGTAACGACCCGGAGTAGGGATGAACAAACCAATCTCGGACCAACAAGTGGTGATTCTGGCCGATGACTTCACAGGCGCGAATGATGCGGGCGTGAGCCTGGCGCAGGCAGGGATGCGTGTAGAGGTCGCGCTGGAGGCGGGGTATCACAGCGACGCTCAGGTGCTTATTTATAACAGTGACAGCCGCGCGCTGACGGCGGATTCGGCAAAACAGAAAGTCGCTACGCTGACTGACAGCGTACTGCGCCAGTACTCACCGGCGTGGCTGGTGAAAAAGATAGATTCCACGCTGCGTGGTAATCCGGGAACCGAAGTGATGGCCATGCAGCAGGTCTCGGGCGCGAAGGCGGTCATTATCGCTCCGGCGTTCCCGGCGGCAGGACGCATTACCCGTGAGGGAAAATGCCTGGTGAACGGCGTGTTGCTTACTGACACCGAATTTGCCAGCGACCCAAAAACGCCAATCGCCAGTGCCGATGTCGGTGCGCTCATCAGCGCGCGAAGCCGGAACATTACCGCCGCGCAGTTACCTGCTGCGCTGGCGAGCGGCAGCAGGGAAACTCCGGTACTGCTGGTTGTGGATGCACAAACGGACGCCGATCTGGATCAGATAATCACCCATGCCATGCAGGCGAGCGAACGACCGCTGCTGGTGGGATCAGCCGGGCTGTGTGACGCATTGTCACGCCGTCTGGCACCAAAAAAACAGGCGGTGCTGCTGGCGGTTGTCGGCTCAATGAGTGAAATCGCTCAAAGACAGGTAAGCGTGGCCGCGCAGCATCCGCGTTGTGAACACATCTTTATTGATATCAATGATGTCTTCCAGCCGTCCGCCACTGACTACCGCGCCCTAATTGTTGCCGCGCTTAATGATGGAAAACACTGTCTGGTGCATACCTGCCCGGATCAGCAGGCGCGCCATCAGGTGGCAGCGCTGTGCGAACGCTGGGGGCTGAGCCGGACGCAGTGCGGTGAGCGTATTTGTGATTATTTGGGCGCGCTCGCACGGGATGTCCTGCAGGGCAGTATGCCTGACGGTATTTATGTTTCCGGTGGTGATGTGGCGATAGCCGTCGCCCGGGCGCTGGGAGCAAAAGGGTTTCAGATTCGGGGGCGCGCTGCAGGCTGCGTGCCATGGGGTTATTTTTCAGGTTGCGAATGGCAACGACCAGTGATGACCAAAGCAGGCGGTTTTGGTGACGAAACCACCTTGCTTAAGGTTTTGCATTTTATTGAGGAGAAGTCGAGTGACTAATATTATTGCCGTAACGATGGGCGATCCTGCGGGGATTGGTCCGGAGATTATTATTAAATCGCTGGTCGAAGGGGAATTGTCCGGATCACCGGTTGTGGTAATCGGTTGTGCTCAAACGTTTAACCGTATTCTGGCGCTGAACGTCACGCCGCATGCAGAACTTCGTATTATCAATCAGGTCAGTAACGCGCATTTTGCACCTGGCGTCATCAATGTACTCGATGAGCCGCTGGCGGATCCGCGGGCGCTGGAACCCGGCAAAGTGCAGGCTCAGGCAGGCGATCTGGCCTACCGCTGCGTGCGTCGTGCGACCGAACTGGCGATGGCCGGTGAAGTGAAAGCCATTGCCACCGCACCGCTGAACAAAGAAGCGCTGCATTCAGGCGGTCACCACTATCCGGGGCACACCGAGCTGTTAGCGAAACTGACTAACATCAGTGATTACGCGATGCTGCTATACACCGAAAAACTCAAAGTGATTCACGTCACCACCCATATCGCACTGCGTCAATTCCTCGATACCCTGAATCAGGATCGCATTAAGACGGTTATTCGCGTGGCGGACACCTTCCTCAAACGCGTTGGGTTTGAAAATCCGCGAATCGCGGTCGCTGGAGTCAATCCCCATGCCGGAGAAAATGGCCTGTTTGGTGATGAAGAGATCACCACCGTAGGCCCGGCGGTTGAAGCCATGAAAGCCGAAGGACTCAATGTTTACGGCCCGTGCCCGCCGGATACGGTCTTTATGCAGTGTAACGAAGGCATGTATGACATCGTGGTGGCGATGTACCACGATCAGGGGCATATTCCGTTAAAATTGCTGGGTTTTTACGATGGGGTTAATATTACCGCTGGCTTGCCGTTTATCCGAACCTCTGCGGATCATGGCACTGCATTTGATATCGCCTGGACCGGAAAAGCGAAACCACAGAGCATGGCGGTGTCCATCCAGTTAGCTATGCAAATTACACGGGAATAATATGAAGGGATATAACCGGTTAGAACAGATTATGGATTACCTGAAAGGCCATAATCTGGTAACGGTAGACCAACTGGTGACGATCACCAATGCGTCTCCGGCAACCATTCGCCGCGACCTGATCAAGCTCGATCAGGAAGGGGTGATCAGCCGTTCACACGGTGGCGTTACCCTGAACCGGTTTATCCCCTCGCAGCCGACGACGCTGGAGAAAATGCAGCGTAATTTGTCAGAAAAACATGCCATTGCCTGTGCGGCAGCGTCGCTGGTGAAGGCGGGTGACGCTATTGTGCTGGATGCCGGTACCACCATGATTGAACTCGCCCGGCAGCTCACACATCTGCCGCTGAGGGTGATCACCAGCGATCTGCACATCGCGCTGTTTCTGTCTGAATTTAAACAAATCGAGGTGACCATCATTGGCGGGCGAATTGATGACAGCAGCCAGTCCTGCATTGGCGACCATGGTCGCAAGCTGTTGAAGAGCATCTGGCCGGATCTGGCGTTTGTCAGTTGTAACGGCTGGGATCTGGAAAAAGGCATCACGTCGCCAACCGAAGAGAAGGCGGCGCTGAAACGGGCGTTGATTGATAATGCGCAGCGGCGGGTGTTGCTGGCTGACAGCAGTAAATATGGTGCCTGGTCGCTGTTTAACGTCGCCCGTCTTGATTCCCTGACGGACATCGTCACCGACGGTCAGTTGGGTGATGATATCCGCCAGAAACTTGCCGACCTGCCCGCCCGGGTAACCCTCGCGGAATAACGGGGCCGCGTCCTCGGGGCAGGCCAGCAATACTGGCTTTACTAAAATGCTTACAGCTGCTGGAGAGACCTGATGAGCACCTCGTTCATCTCGCATACCGCCTGCTCGCGCCGGCGATAGTAGGTCCATTTCCCTACCTTGCTGGCCTCAAGCAAACCGGCATCATGCAGAGTTTTGAGACACAAAGATGTCGCGGGCTGTGAGAGGCCCGCCTTGTCCTGAATCAGACTGGCACAGACACCATACTGACCGAAGGGATAGAGCTGGGAATAATCAGCAAAAGCCTCTTCAGGTTTTTTAAGCCATTTCAGGATCGCAACCCGTGTGGGATTGGACAGTAATTTAATGGCATTTTCTGGTGTCATGCCGTCTCCAAACGTCAGGCAGGATAAAAAGGATAGTCAGTATATCCTTTCTCATCTCCACCATACAGTGAGGCGGTGTCTGCCTCATTCAGTGGAAAGCCCTTTTTGATACGAGCCGGTAAATCCGGGTTAGCGATAAAAGTGCGTCCGAAGCCAAACAAATCTCCCCATCCTTTTTCCAGCATGCGTTCGGCTTTTTCCTGTGTGTAACGCCCTGAATACATAATGGGCGAACGGAAGGTCTGACGCAGCGCAATACGAAAACTTTCAGGCATGTCCGGGCTATTGTCCCAGTCAGCTTCGGCAATGGACAGATAGCCTATGCCGAGATCGTTCAGGATCCGGGCAGCACAAATGTAAGTGGCATGGGGATCGCTTTCAACCAGTCCCAGGTAAACGCGCTCTTCCTCTGTGCTCGAAAACAGAGGTGCAAAACGCACGCCCACACGGTGACGACCAAAAACCGCACTGACAGCCTCGGTGACTTCGCGCAGGAAGCGCAGGCGGTTCTCAAGAGAGCCGCCATATTCGTCGCTGCGGAAATTGGTGTGTTCAGAAATAAACTGATTGATCAGATAACCGTTGGCCGCATGCAGCTCGATACCGTCAAAGCCCGCTTTTTTGGCATTTTCCGCCGCCGTACGGTACATCGCAACAATCTCTTTCACTTCTGACGTCGTCAGTTCGCGCGGCATGCTGGGTTCAGTCAGAACACCGGCACCGGGCCCGGTTTCGATAAACACCCTTACGCCGCTGGCGGCAACGGCCGAGGGTGCAACGGGTGATTGTTTCTCAGGCTGCAGTTCAGTGTGCGATACGCGGCCAACGTGCCAGAGCTGGCAAAAGAGAATTCCGCCTTCTGCATGAACGGCGTCAGTCACCTTACGCCATCCTGCTATTTGTGCTTCGCTGTGAATGCCTGGCGTCCAGGCGTACCCCTGCCCGCGAGGCTCAATTTGCGTCCCTTCGCTTATCATAAAACCTGCACTGGCACGCTGGCGATAGTAGTTCACCATCATCGTGCCGGGAACATTGCCCGGCTGCTCACTGCGGCAACGGGTCAGTGGGGGGAGCGCAATGCGATTACGCAGCGTGAGGTCACCCAGAGTCAGGGGGGCGAAGAGAGACGACATAACAAACATCCTGTGATAAAAAAGAGGCGTCATTATATTTACATATTTAAATATGTAAATGTGTAAAATGTGCGGTTGTACCGTTTTCTCCATTATTCAGGCTCAGTCGCATCAACGTCCGGCCAGCTAACATACTGTTTTTTGTAATGTTGCTGGCCACACCTCTGATCCCAAACTTCTTCCGACGCCGGCATTATCCCACTGAGGTTGTCGCTCAGTGTGTCCGCTGGTAGCTGGCGTATTTACTCAACCTGGTGCCACAACCGGGCTGAGCATTTCGGGGGCACCAACGGGCCGTGAGTTACTGGTGGCATAACCCCGTACTGCTAAGCGCAGGGTGAAGGAGTGTCGCCAGCGGAACAATACTCCCTGCGGGCTGCCTGAAAACAGACAGCGTTTTTTTGCCAGCCCACTGCCGTGAATGCGACAAAATCTTTAAAAGATATCTCTTCAGACAGGCATCAAAGTCAGGCGCTTACCTCAATTATCTGCAGACAGAGCCAGCTTAAACAGTAGAAAAATTAACTCTTTACTTTGCTTATGCTGCCCGTAACCCGGCCGATAACATCTCTGTCATTAATTTTTTACTCACAGGGTGCAATTATGTTAGGCAAATTATTCAGAAAGCCTCCGTCCGTCCAGGAGCCCAGGTCACCAGTATTGTCCGAAGTGCCCGTTGAAGCGCTCAGGCCAGTCAGTACGTTATCCGACCCTCTGGACAGTTTTTTGGCTTTACTGCCCGAAGTATTGTGGCGATGTGAGGGTAAAGAGATCACCGACAGCACCCCGTTATGGATTTCATCTGCTGCAGCATTTGATTTGCCTCCAGGGAGCAGGGATAGCGCCACCCTCTCGACGCTTTGTTCACTTGTCCACGATGAAGATAAAAGCCATTTCAGACAGCTTTTACGTCATGCTCAGAGCAATGCTGCTTCCGGCACCAGGCATAAATGCCGTTTTATGACGGCAGGTGGCCGCTTTGAATGGTTTGAGGTAGCCGTCAGACGTGAACGCAGCTCTGACGGCAACAGCCAGAGACTGGCGGGGATGTTGCTGAACATCAGCGATGAGGTTGCGCATGAAAGTGAATACGACATCGTCATGACCCGCTTTAACCTGTCGCGCGAAATGCTGAATGACGGGCTCTGGGACCTTCAGATAGTTAATGGTGATGCCCTGCATCCGAATAACGTTTTCTGGTGGTCTCCACAGTTCAGGAAACTACTTGGATTTGAAACGGTTGAAGAGTTTCCTGATGTCATCGACAGCTGGGCTTCGCGTCTTCATCCCGACGACAGTCAGCACACGCTGGATGCCTTTATAAAACATCTTAACGACCACTCGGGCGCAACAGGTTATGACGTTGAATACCGTATTAAACTCAAAAACGGCAATTACCGTTGGTTCCGTGCACGCGGTCAGACCCGACGTGACAAAGACGGTGTCCCTTTACGGGCTGTTGGTGCGCTGATTGATATACAGACGTTAAAGGACCAGCACGCTCAGGCTGAGCATGAACATCAGCGAAAAGATGAAGCGGCGGCCTCTGTCAGTGAAATTGCTGATTTAGTCTCTGAAAATGCCAACATCGCCGCTCAAATTAAACTTATCTCACTGAATGCAAGCATCGAAGCCGCAAGAGCGGGCGTTCAGGGACGGGGCTTTTCTGTGATTGCCAGTGAAATTCGCGAACTGGCGGACAGAACCGCTGAGATAACAGAAAACATAAGCCGCCTGCAGGTCCGGCTGGATACCTTGTCGCGCCTTTAGCGATTGTTAATGCGTCACTTGATTTAATGTGCACACTCCCTGGTTCGATCACGGGGATTGTGCGCTCAAATGAAAATGAATGTAATGCGTTATAACTGAATCAGTCATTGTAAGATTTACTGCGTCAACGGGTCACGCACAGACCGCTGTCCGCCAAGAGCGAGCAGCGGACCTTAGATATGAAAATTACAGACATCTCAGGATTATCAGCAATGCCCCAACGTTACCGAACAACACTCTTAACGATTATATAGGCGTCGGTGGAGTTATTTCCCAAAGTGAATGTTATTATTCAATTCAAAGATCAATAAACATATCCATGCAGCGAAGATCTGTTTGTGCACTTCTTGATGGGGATGAACTTTCCCTGATAAACACAAAGCCATGCTTTTCATAGAAGGTTTGTGCATTGGGTGTCGAAGACAGGGTCAATTTTTTCAGCCCCCTTTCAAGTGCTTCATTTTTAATTTCTTTAATAACCCGGCTGGCCAAACCTTTACCAAAATAGTCTGGTAAGGTAAAAATGGCTTCTACACTGCCAGATGCCAGATCCAGATATCCCGTAGAAACCAGTTTGACATCAGGTGTTTCGACGACAAAGAAAGGGTTTTTCGTGATAACCTCTCTGTAATGTTCAGGCATAGCTTCAGGTGTCCAGGCCTCAAGTACCTTAGCGCTATAGCTGGATTGACATCCTTCCCGGATAGCAAGGTTCCTGATATTCCAACATTCCTCTGCTTCTTCAGGTACTGCAAGCCTTACTTTCATTTTTCCTTCTGCTCCGTCGTTACCTTTTCTAAAGATGTAGAATTAAAATGCCTTGTTTCAATATGTGTGTCCATAAGAAGATAAAAGTCAGCTTTGAGCGCTGAACGGCTGTTTAAACTTTTCCCCTGACATCTGAACCCAGTCATAATACGGTTTTTGGTTTATAAACTTGTTAAGTTCGCGTTTATCGTTGCCGTGACGGGCATACTGAAATATCCGCTCAGCAACGTTAACAAGAGATGGCGGTGATCGCGACTGGTTTTAAAGCCGCGACCCGGTCTCAACGGCTCTGATCTACGGGGATCCTGAACCTGTCAGCAGTCCAGTTTCATACAGTCATGGTGTGGTTCTTACCGCCTGTGCAATCTACCTCACAACACACATCGGCCTGCCAGATACCGGCTCGGGATGTATCTCCGTTTCCACGCTGAATACGGTTCTCAGCAATCCAGGGTTCATCACCTCTTCTGGGGTGCCTTGTGCCATAACATGTCCGTTCGCCATGACCACCAGATGATCGCAGTACCGGCTGGCCTGATTAAGGTCGTGCAGCACGGCGACCACCGTTTTCCCCTGAGTCCGGAGTTCGCCCATCAACCGCATCAGTTCCACCTGGTGATTGATATCAAGATAGGTGGTTGGCTCATCGAGTAGTACCACGGGCGTATCCTGGGCCATGACCATCGCCAGAAATGCGCGCTGGCGCTGACCACCGGAAAGATCGGTTAACCGTCGATCGGCCAGATGATGGATCCGGGTCTGGCCCATGGCGACATTCACCCGCGCATTGTCTTCAACGGAGAGACGGCCCCAGAGTGACAACCAGGGGTTGCGACCGTATGAAACCAGCTCCTGAACGGTGATCCCCTCTGGCGCTAAATGGTGTTGCGGCAGCAGCGCCAGTCTGCGGGCCAGCTGGCGCGGTGAGAGCGCGATAATGGGGTGGTCGTCGAGAAAAACCGTTCCGGACTGTGGCATTAACAGCCGCGAAAAACAGTTTAACATCGTCGATTTTCCGCAACCGTTAGGGCCTAGCAGGGCGGTAATCTTCCCCGCTGGCAGTGCGAGTGAAACGCCGTCAAGCACCTTGTTTCTACCGTAACTGACCGTCAGATTTTCAGTTCGTAATATCATTTATCGCAGTCTCACAATCAGCCAGACAAACCACGGCGCGCCGATAATGGCGGTCAGCACGCCAGCCGGAAGCTCCAGCGGGGGGTGAATAACTCGCGCCAGCAAATCGGCAACCACCAGCAGCAACGCACCTGTCAGGGCCGAAACGGGCAGCAGCCAGCGGTGACGTCCACCGGTAATGCTGCGCATCATATGCGGCACCACAAGACCAATAAAGCTAATCGGGCCGCAGACGGCAACGCCGGTCGATGTCATGGCGACAGCCAGTAGCAAAGCCCGGAACCGGGTACGCGGCACTGACACACCGAGCGTGGTGGCGCGCGCATCGCCCAGTGCCAGCAGGTCGAGATCGCGGCAAAAAATCAGGCTCAGCGGCAGAAACAAGATCAAAAGCGGGACGGCAATCTTCACAAAGCTCCAGTCCCGGCCCCACAGGCTGCCGGTCAGCCACAGCAGTGCGCTGTTCACATCCTGCGGGCGCGAGAGCATCAGATAATCTGTCAGGCTGGCCCAACAGGCAGAAAGCGCGACACCCGTGAGCGCCAGCTTCATCGGCTGGTTGGTGTTCGCCAGCATTCTCAGCAGGATCAGGCCCGCCATGCCACCGGCAAAGGCCAGCAGCGGCAGTGCAATCATCGGGAGTGACGGCAAGAGAAGCAGTGCGCCTACAGAGGCAAAGCTGGCGGCATGGTTTACGCCGAGAATATCCGGAGATGCCAGAGGGTTACGCACTATCCCCTGCACCAGAACGCCTGCAACCGCGAGGGCAGCACCGACAAACAGCGCCAGCAGCAGTCGCGGCAGGCGGTAAGCCGTTAACACGTAATGATACTCGCGTCCGGTCTGCCAGTCGGTCAGCAGGGCTTGCCAGGGAACGGAGATCACCCCCATTTTCAGGGACAGCAGTGAAAATCCTGCCAGCGCGAGGGCGATGAACATGACTGTCGCAATTTTCATCCACGCCTCCTGACCAGCCAGACAAAGCAGGGCGCACCGATCAGCGCCACCACTGCCCCTGCGGGCAATTCGCCAGGGAAAGCCAGCGCCCGGGCCAGAACATCCGCCAGTAGCATCAGCGTGGCACCCATCAGCATGCTCATTGGCAGAACCTTGCGCTGATCGAATCCTACCCAGAAGCGGGCCAGATGCGGCATCAGCAGGCCGATAAACGCCACCGGGCCAGCCACACTGACGCAGGCGCCTACCAGAAGGAGCACCAGAATATTGATCATCAAACGTAGCTTCGGCAGATTCACCCCCAGCGTGCGGGCGGTGCTGTCGCTGACGTTAAGCAGGTTCAGCTGATTAGCCAGCAACACCACCACCGGTACAGCAACCGCCACCATCGGGAAAAGCTGCCAGAATTCCTGCCAGCGTGCGTGGGACACACCCCCTGCCAGCCAGTAAAAAATGCCGTAGGCGTGATCTTCCGTCAGCAGCAGAATGATGCGCGTCAGGGCCATACAAAAAGCCGAGAAAGCGATACCTGCGAGGATCAGTTTGTTTCTGTCCTGGGTATGGCGGAATCCACCGCCTGCGGTCATCACCAGCAGCCAGCTTACGCCGCCGCCGCAGGCGGCAATAAAGGCGATGGAGTAACCCGTGACGGGCGTAGGGCTGATGGCACTGGTGAGCGCCATAGCCAGCGCCGCGCCGCTGTTAATGCCGAGCAGCGAAGGGGAGGCCATTGAATTATGCGTCAGGGTCTGCAGCAGCGTTCCCGCGAGTGCCAGGCTTGCCCCGATCAGAATGGCGACCAGGCTTCGCGGCAGACGAAGGTTTTGTACCAGCGCTTCCGCAAGCGTCGGCGCTGGGCCCGGCAGCAGGGCGCGAATGGCGTCAACGCCAGAAACAGGAATGGCCGAGTAGCAAAACAGACTCAGCCAGAAAATTGCGATAAGCGCGGCAAGGGGAAGCCCCCACTGCAGCGCCGGATGTCTGAGAACGGTCATTTCACATCGGATAAAGGCTGGTGATGAAAGATTTTTACCGTGTCGCTGGCAATACGTTCGGCCGCGAAAATACCGCGCATCCGTGCCCAGGCGTTACTGTCGACCGAAGCCGTCTGCTGTTTTTGCGCAGCCGTTAACATCTGCCACAGCGGGTCTTGCTGCCAGCGTTTCACGATGCTCTCTTCCCGATAGTGCGCGACCAGCAGCCATGCAGGATTAAGCGCCAGCAGCTGTTCCAGGCCGATGGACGGCATAGACGCCCCTGCCATCGCCGCAGGCACCGTCAGCCCAAGAGAGGTCAGGACGCTCCCGGTATAGGTCTCCTGCGTGTGCAGGTTGAACTGTTGCTCCCGAGACGTACCGAACACCACCAGCGTGCCTTTTGGCAGCTGGCTGGCCCACTTTGACATCTGTTGTTTGTGTTGCTCCAGACGTGACTGCATCTGTGCCTTTTTGCCAACGACCTCGCCGATAATGGCCGCAGACTGCAGATTTTCTGCGTAGGTTTCATTGCGAGACTTCAGCAGCAGCACCGGTGCAATTTGCTGTAAGGCGTGGTAAATACCCGCATGGCGGCTGCTGTCGGCAATGATCAGATCCGGTTTCAGCGCGCTGATGGCTTCTAAACTTGGCTGTGCACGCGTGCCGACAGACTGCCAGGGTTTAAGATGTGCGTGAACCTCTGGAAGAATGCGCGTGGCATCGTTATCGTCGGCAATACCGACCGGACTGACATCAACGGCAGCCAGGGCGTCTGCGAACGACAGTTCCAGCACCACTATCCGCTGTGGCGTTTTATCCAGTGTAAAGGTGCCGTGTCCGTCCTGAACCGTGGCAGCAAAAGCGTGGCCGGTGATCAGCAGCAGAGCGGCGAAGAGCGTACGTAATGGTGTGAACATGTGAATTGCCTGTGTTGGGTGGCGCTTCGCTTACCCGGCCTGCAAAACAGAATGCAGGCCGGGCAACCGGGATTCAGAACTTCAACGACCCCTGCATATACAGCGTGCGCGGCTGGCCTGCGTAGATGCCTTTATTGTTGTCGTCGTAAGAGCGGGTGAAATACGCCTGGTCGAAGATATTTTTCACGCCGAGTGCAAGGTTCAGATCGGCCATCTGCGGACCAAAGTCATAGGCTACACGTGCGCCCCAGAGCATAAAGCCTGGGATGCGCCCGTTGCTGCCGTCGGCGCTCTCCTTAACGGTGTTGGCGTTATCCGCAAACTGGCCGGACTGGAAATCGCTGTTCAGGTTGAAGGTCCAGTTGCCCGGCTTATAATCCACGCCCAACGTGCCTTTGTGTTTCGGCGAGAACGGTACCTGGTTGCCGTAGGTGTCGCCTTTCTCGCGAATCTCGGCGTTCACATACGCATAGCTGGCGTAGACCGAAACGTCGTCGAGCGTCGACGTCAGCGTGCCGAGGTCATAGCGGGCCTGGGTCTCCAGTCCGGTATGGCGCGTTTTACCGCGTGCGGTAACGGTGTCGTTGGTCTGATTGGAGTCGTACTGATTATTAAAGTTAATCAGGAACAGCCCCATTTCCGCCGTCAGGGCGCCATCGTCGTATCGGGTCCCGAGCTCCCAGGTTCGCGCTTTTTCCGGTTCCACATTGCCGCTTTGCACAGCCTTGCCAATTTGGCTGTACTGTACGGTGCCGAACGAGCCTTCGGTGTTTGCATAAAGATTCCAGCTGTCAGTCAGGTGATAGAGTACGTTTAGCGCCGGAAGCGGGGCGTTATAGCTCACTTCCTCATGCGAGCCTTTGATGGCATTGTTCTGGTATGACTCGATATGTTCAAAGCGCATTCCCGGCGTGATCGTCCAGTTGCCAACGTCGATTTTGTCATCCAGATACCAGGCGTGTGCTTCAGTTCCGGAACGGGTGTCGCGATCGTATGGGCTGGCGTTGGACGGCAGTTGTCCGCTGCTGGTGGCGGTGTAGTAACGCATTTCATGCGTTGACTCGTTCACATAGCGGTATCCCACGCCCACTTCGTGCGCGGAAGAGCCAATCATAAAGCTCTGGCTGTAGCGCGGTTCAATACCGCGTACCCAGTAGTTACGCGGTGAAAGGGTGGTGCGTTTGCCCTGCTCCAGGTAGCCGCTGCGCAGGGTTTCGGTGTAGAAACCCTGAATATTGAATTTATGCTGGCTGTCCGGCTGGAACTGATAGCCAAGGTTTGCCAGCTTGCGACGCCCCCAGAAGCGATCGTAAGGGCGCGTGGACTGCCAGCGGTCGGCGTTGTAATCCGCGCGAGACAGGCCGCCGGGCATGTCGGCTTCACCGTCGTAGTATTGCAGCAGGCTGTTGAAGGTATGCACCTCGTTCGGCGCATATTTACTTTTCAGCATCAGGTCGTCGATGCGCGTCGCGCTGTGCTCGCGCCAGTCGCTGCCGCGAGTGCCGGAGTAAAGCAGGGCAGTTCCAAAACCGTTATCCGCCGTGCCGCCCACCATCAGATTGTGCGTCTCTTTCGGGTTATTTTGTGAGGACGTTGGGCTGAGTTGGCCTTCCATGCCGGTTTCGATACCGAAATCTTGCGGAATGGCGCGGGTGACAAAGTTCACCACGCCGCCCACGCTCTGCGGCCCGTAACGCACTGCACCACCGCCGCGTACCACGTCGATGGCATCCATATTTCCGAGTGAGACGGGCGCCAGTGAAAGCTGCGGCTGACCGTAAGGGGCAAACGGCACGGGAATACCGTCCATCAGTACGGTTGATCGGCTGGCGAGGCGCGGGTTCAGGCCGCGAATACCAAAGTTCATCGCCAGATCGTGGCTGCCGGTGCCGTTGTTTTCCGGGGCGGTGACGCCAGG
Organism: Erwinia amylovora; assembly: GCA_050311775.1. Taxonomy (GTDB): domain Bacteria; phylum Pseudomonadota; class Gammaproteobacteria; order Enterobacterales; family Enterobacteriaceae; genus Erwinia; species Erwinia amylovora_A. Next base: position 33,957 of record JBNONK010000012.1, read on the forward strand.
GATTCGGTTCAGCACGTCGCGCATGGTGGTCGCGCCGGTTTTGGTGAAATCCTCACGGCGGATAACGTCACGCGCACCCGCATGTTCAAATACGTCGTTTTCACGCGCGTCGCCCAGCCAGTCGCCCACCACGGTCAGGGCATTTTCTTTCGATGTTGGAGCGTGCTCCAGCGTCCAGCTGTTATTGCCCAGCGGTTTCACCCGCAGGCCGCTACCGTTCAGCAGGTGTTGCAGACCCGCTTCGACGCCGTAGTCACCGTGAAGACCGTTACTCTGTTTGCCGCGCGTCAGGCTGGCGTCAACCGACAGGGTAATTCCGCTGTGCGCGGCATATTGGTTAAGGGCTTTGTCGAGCGTACCCGGTGCGATATCAACCTGCACTGCCAAGGCGGATAACGAAAAACCGGCCAGCGGCAGCAGGCTCAGGCGAACGGCATTAACCAGAGGTGTTGTTTTGCGAAAAACGCGTAAAGGCGTCATACCTTCTCCATCATCATTTTTGTTGTGTTCAGCTATGAGTCGAACGAGAAGGGGAAAAAGGACAATCGAAATGAGAATTATTTTTCTTACCGTGTCGAGATATTGACCCAGTATCGCGTAACTGACTGAATTTTAACTGGAAGAGTCTGGGCGATAACAGTCAGGATCGCATCAATATTTTTAAGCGGGAAAGTCCCACTCAGGCGCAGCCCGGCCACTGCCGGATCACAGCGCAGCACGCCGTTGCGATAACGACTCAGCGTGACAATCACCTCACCCAGCGGTTTATCGCTGAAGCTCAGAACGCCCTGCGTCCAGGCTACGCTTTCATCCTCCGATGAGGCTATTGCACCAAATTCAGATGCGCCAAACTGCAGGCTCTCGCCAGCGTTGACGATGCGTTTCTCCTGTGGATGATTCGCCAGCAGGACTTCAACAGCATGCTGTTGAACGGCTACGCGCGTGACGTTGTCCTGCTGCAAGACGGTAAATTCTGTGCCTAACGCGGTGAGCTGGCCCTGGCGGGTTATCACGCGGAAAGGTCGCCGCTGATTGTCTTTTGCTGTGGTGATGGCAATTTCGCCATACCAGAGGTTGACAGCGCGCTGATGCGCATCAAAACGAACGTCAGCTGCGCTTTGCGTGTTAAGCGTCAGCAGCGAGCCATCCTCCAGTCGCTGGTGGCTGACCGCGCCTTTAGCTGTGCGGTAGTCGGCGCGCAGACCTGCACCGGTTTCAGATTGCCACAGCTGCCAGCCGCCGCCCACGCCGAGCAGCAGTAGCAGCCCTTTCATGACGTGACGGCGGGTAAGGCGCGTATCATGCAGCGCCCGGCTGGCGACATCGCCCGGTACGTGGCTGAGCTGGCTGCGCAGGTTTTCAACCTGTTGCCAGGCCCACTGATTATCCTGATCCTGTTCATACCACTGCTGCCAGCGTGCTTCCTGCTGCGGACTGACGCGCTCGCCGCTTAACACCGCGTACCAGTGTGATGCTGAGCGTAGCGCCTGACGGCGGGAGTCGGTTAAAGATGGATTCATAACCCATACTCCAGGCGAAACAGCAGACAGTGTTCAACAGCCTTTGCCACATACTTTTTCACCGAACTGACGGAGATACCGAGCTTCAGCGCGATCTCGCTGTATGTCAGACCTTCCAACTGCGAAAGCAGAAACGCTTCGCGTGTTTTTCCGTTTAGCCCGTCAAGCATACTGTCGACGAGTTGCAGGGTTTCGAGCTGGCTTTCGCGCTCCTCAGGCGAAGGCGCCAGCCCTTCCGGCATAAGCGTCAGCATCTCCAGATACGCTTTCTCCAGCGCGTTTCGGCGAAACAGATCGACCATCACCCGTTTGGCGACAGTACAGAGGAAAGAACGAGGATCGCGGATCATCGGGAGCGTGTCGCTGCCCATCACCCGCAGAAAAGTATCCTGGGCAATGTCATCTGCATCAAACACAGACTGGAGTTTGCGCGTCAGCCAGCTTTTCAGCCAGCCATGATGTGCGCCATAAAGCGACTCGAGTGTTAAGCAAGCAGTGGTAGTGGCGCGGTCAGACATGCGGAGTGTATCAAAAGTTAATTATCACGCGGCTATATTAATATGAGAATGGTTATCATTACAATTAGAAATAATATTGTATCAAGGCGACCTGTTTAAAAGGTTGTTTTTTAAGATGTTATAAGAGGTGTCCTGCAGGGGAAAGGGCATCTGCTTCTGGCGGTCGGAGGAACACCTGACCAGGTCAGCTAAGAGCCTTCGGTAGACGCCATTGGTCGTATTTGTTAACCGGCACAGACATGTCACGGTCATTTTTCTTATTTCGTCAGATCATTCAATACGCTCAGCGTAACAGGCGTAGCATCCCTGTTTCGCATTGTGTATCTGAATATAGCTAATCTGCGGATCGGCAAATAAAATCTCCATGAGATATTCTGCAGATTGCCCCTCGCAGATATCTGCTTTTCTTAAAAAGTGGTTTTCGTCATATGCCCGTAATGAAAGAATTCTGCCTTGCATAACTTCAGGCAGTTCGTTGAGGTAAATGCCCTGTTGAGTACATCCCTCCCAAATATATATTGCATGGGAGCCGCGAAAGGGCGTATCTGCTGGCTGATAGATGTGGTTGATAAGAAGAGCGGTTTCGCCAGCAGGTATATCGCATAATGAGATTCTGTCGGGATAACCGGGATAACTCTCCACAGCTTGTCTCACTGCCCCGTGTCTTTGCAGATAACTGTCGTGCCTTCCATAAAGATGGATGAACTGTTCGGCTCTCAGGCCAGAGATTCTGTATTTCATAATGCCTCCGGTGTTTTTAGCATTATATTAGTGGGTATTTGAAGGAGGGACTCGCTGTTTCCGGTCGTGGAAATACTGACTGCTGGTGAGTAAAGAATTTGCGCAGGCCGGGGCAATTTATAAATAAGCAGGTTAAACAGGAGAAAGTGTTTTAACTCAGGCTGGCATACAGAAATATTTTCAACGTCCGCAACAATCTAAAGGCAGTAATGATGCACATCAATCCTGCCATAACTGCTTGCAGGTGAACGCTGCTGATCATCATCAATGCAATACTCCGGAACGGTGATAAATAACCAATTAACCAGATGATTCTGCCCTGAAATTTTTTTCATGCCCCGGCAATGATACCCGAATGCAATAATCACCCGGGGCACACGGTTAATGAATGTGCTATTGTTACTGGTAACATCACGATCGTCTGTTATGGATTAAGGAGAAGATTTGTATAAAACCGAACATCAAAAACGTACCTGGCTGCATCTTGGCGCTGGGGCTTTTCACCGCGCACATCAGGCATGGTACCTGAATCAACTGCATCTGAAAGGGGACGCGCGCTGGACACTTGCCTTAGCCAATATCCGTAACAGCCAGACACAGGAGACACTGCAGCGCCTCAAGGCGCAAAAGGGACGCTACACGTTAGAACTTATCTCTCCGGACGGAGAGCGGCACTACCAGACAATCACCTCCGTCAGTAAAATTATTTTGTGGGACCCAGGCATACGATCATTGATTGAAGAAGGCGCACATCCGGATACGCGGATCATCTCTTTTACGGTAACCGAAGGGGGGTACTTTCTGGACGATGATGGCCATCTGGACCTTGGGCATCCTTCAATTATCTCTGATTTATCAGGGAAGAGTGACCCAGTAACGCTGTACGGCGCGTTGACCAGGATTCTCCGGCAGCGTATTGAATCCAGCGCCGGGCCGGTGACGCTGCTCAGCTGCGATAATTTGCGTAACAATGGCGACAGCGTTCTGGCAGGGCTGACTGCATTCGTTCAGGCCTCAGAGGATACCGTTTTGCTGAAGTGGGTCAGGAACAATGTCTCTGCACCGAACAGCATGGTTGACCGTATCACCCCGAAATTTGAAGAAAAAATTTTCTCCCGCCTGGCTGACCAGGGGATCAATGGCGATCGGGTCCCACTTTCCTGTGAGTCGTTCGGCCAATGGGTTGTTCAGGACCGCTTTATTGCCGGACGCCCTGCTCTTGAAGAAGTCGGCGTCGACTTTAAAGATACCGTAACGCCATATGAAGAAAAAAAAGTCCGTATACTCAACGCCAGTCACAGTGGCGTTGCCTGGGCCGGCGCATTGATGGGAAAGGACTATATCGATGAAAGCCTTACCCCTCAGGTTGTGCAGTGGATACGTAATTACGTGTTGCAGGATGTCAGAATGGCTCTGGAGTTAAATGACACTGATTTACGGGAATACTGTGACACTACGCTGAGCCGGTTCAGTAATCGCTGGGTAAGGGATACCACGCAACGCGTATCATCTGACAGCATCGCTAAACTGCATCAGTACATTCTGCCGGTGATCAGGGCTGTTTACACACAGGGTGGCAGACCCCGTGCCACAATGATATTGCCTGCTCTCTGGATGCGCTTCATGCAGCGTCAGCAGAAAAAAACCTTACTCTTTGTTTATGAGGATCGTGCCCTGAACGAAGTGGACTTTAAGGCTATTTTCAGCGCTGACGACCCACTTCGTGCATTCACAGAAAGTAAAAAAATCTGGGGCGGGCTGGCGGGTCATTCTCAACTCTATGATGATATGTTGCTGGCGCTTGCGTGCGTCGACAGGGGGTTAGAAGAGGCAGGAGCCGTCACATGAAAAATATCTTACTGGTGATAGTGACGATCATCGCCGCGTTGCTGTCAGCCTTTTTACTTTCTCCCTGGCCAGTCTGGCTGGGCACGCTTGCCGCCTGGGTGACCACCGGGTCTTTCTGTCTGCAGGTCATTCACATTATAAAAAATAAAGATACCAGTGGGTTATCATTGGGTATGTGGGGGGCTTTGTTTTTTGGCGTCAGTTGCTGGACGTGGTATGGATTTCGCATGAGCGATGTTCCGGTGATGATGGCAAACGGGATCACCGCGCTCCTGGCACTGACAGTGATCATTCTTAAACTCTGGCACGAGCGCCCTGTTTTTAATAAAAATAATCGCAGGCTGGTAAGAATGCCTCGCGTTGTGCTGAAGCCGCGTATCAGACGACTGCATCCCTTAACTCCTCCCGCTGCGCACCGCAAAAAGAGAAAGTAAACCAGACGCATCGAACCCAGATTGGGGTGATGAATGTTTATGTTACAGGGCCAGGCACAAAGATACGGAAATAAAAGTTGTCAGACTCACTGGCGGAGCGATGTGACCTGCGACCTGTAACTTAGCTTATCTCAGTGTCAGCTTTTTACACGGAGCAGACCTGTGCGCCGGGCAGCGTTTGCTGAGAGCGAAAAGCGGACATCCTGCTGCCCTTGTGATTTCCTGATTGCGTGTGAGTACCGTTTAGTTTAGCACCTTCTAAATTTAGAAGGTGCTAAACTAAAGATATGAATGAAACGCCTCTGTTCCGCGTACAGGAAAGTGCCTCGCTGGCAACCACGTTGCTTAAGTCGATGAGCAACAGCAATCGACTGTTAATCCTTTGTATTCTGATTGAGAAACCTGGCACCTCGTCAGGTGATTTGGGGCAATTGACCGGCTTAACGCCTTCAGCAACCTCTCAGCACCTGGCAAAAATGAAAGAAGACGGTTTAATTGAGTCTGAAAGGGTGGCGCAAAAAGTGAACTATTTCATCAGAAGCGACGCGGTGAAAAAGGTTATCTCCACGTTAAAAGACATTTATTGCCCGGAGGATTTCAAATGACGCCAGAATCAGTCTCACCGCACGAAGCCAAAAGGCTTATTGATCAAGGCGCAGTGCTCATTGATATCAGAGACCCCGCTGAATACCTGCGTGAGCACATACCGAACGCGCGCTCATTTCCTCTGACTGATATCACGGCAGGTAAAAAGTGGGAGGGGACAGAGCGACAACCCGTTATTTTTCATTGTCTTTCAGGCGCGCGCACGGTTCAAAATGCCAGCGCGCTCATAAAAGCAGCTGGCCCTGTGCCGGCTTTACTCATGGCTGGCGGCATTAACGCCTGGAAGAGTGCCAACCTCCCGACGATTAAAGACAAGAAACAACCATTGCCTGTGATGAGGCAAGTTCAGATTGTTACGGGCACACTGATTATTATCGGCGTGGTATTGGGATACACTACAGACAGCAGGCTATTTTTACTGTCAGGCTTTGTCGGCGCAGGTTTACTCTTTGCAGGAGTAAGCGGCTTTTGTGGAATGGCGAGTTTATTGTTAAAAATGCCATGGAACAGACCTGATAAATAGATGTTAATTCAACCCATTTTGACAGCAACTATATCCGCTTCTGGCGCATAGCTGCCGTTCGAAACCGCGCCGACATCCTCGAGCAAAAAGCAGATGTTTATCCCATTACAACTGAATATTAGCCTTGGCCGGGGATAGCGGGCTATGAAAGTTTGCATGGGATATGACTGAGCTTGACCAAAATACCGGGATGCGTCACGTCAGAACATCATGCAACGGCTGCGCACTGAGGCAACTGACCCGTTATGCTTCCCGGCTTATTTCCATTTTTAAGCGCCCTTGCCTGTATTCTTAACTGAAAAAAGTATCGCCTTATCTTAATCAACGCATACGGCTGGCCGCAGCCATCAGAACACCAAAAATAACCAGGAGTCCGCCAAAAGTTCTGTCTATCCAGTGACGCACAGCGAGAAAGCGATCACGAACCCTACCCGCAGAAAAGCACAGCGCGACGAAGCTGAACCAGACTATATGCGTCACCGAGATGAAAAGGCCATAGCCGATCTGTACCATCAACGGCGTTTCTGGCTTCACCACCTGCATAAACAGGCTCACGATAATAATGGTCGTTTTAGGATTCAACGCGTTCGTCAGAAAACCAATACGCAGTGCGGCGAAATCAGACAGGGGAGCGATCCGATTATCTGTTACCGCACCACCGGGTTTTGTGCGGAGCATTTTGATACCCAGCCAGATCAGGTAAACGGCCCCCGCCAGCCTGATGCCGTTGAACAGCCAGAGCGACTGCTGTATCAGCAGGCCCACGCCGAGCAGCGTATAGGAGACGTGGATGAGTACGCCCAATCCGATCCCCAATGCCGTGAGCAGGCCCGCGCGGCGCGACAGCATCAGGCTATTGCGTGAGACCATTGCAAAGTCTGGCCCCGGGCTGATGACGGCGAGGACAGTAATGGTGATAACGGCTAGCAGTTCAGTCATAATAAAATCCTGTTAAAATAAATGAATCATCATGATTTTACTGACCAATTAACCCGGTGGTTAACGATGTTTTCTGACAAAGTTGGTGAGCCTGCATCACCATCATCTCTCTCCCGACTTCCGTCACTGATGGCGCTGCGAAACTTTGAAGCGGCGGCGCGGTTGGAAAATTTTAGCCGGGCGGCCGCTGAGCTTCATGTCACGCACGGTGCGGTTAGCAGAGCAGTGCGCCTGCTCGAAGATGAGCTGGGTGTGCTGCTTTTTGAGCGGCGAAGCCAGCGCGTGTTTCTCACAGAGGATGGGCACACGCTTGCCAGCGCGGTCGGTAAGGGGCTCAGTGTCATCCAGCAGGCCGTTGACAGACTGCGTTCCAGTGCCCGTCAGCAGCAGCGGTGGATGCTGTCCTGCGAACCCACGTTGTTAATGCGCTGGCTGCTGCCGCGCTGGCCGGCCTTTCAGGCAACGCACCCTGGCGCTGACATCCATCTTGCGGCCGGTGGTGGACCTTTCTCATTTACCAACGGCCCCGATCTGGCCATCCGTCGTGATGATTTCGACTGGCCGGAAAGCTATCACGCTGCGTTCCTGTTTGCGGAAAGGGTCGGACCGGTATGCCGCCCGGACATGACTGGCCGGTGGTTTGTATCCGCAGAGACTGGCCTCCAGCTTGCTCAGGATGCAGAGCAGCTTCACACCCGTACACGCCCTGATGCGTGGCGTGAATGGGCTACCGCCGCAGGGATGGCCGCAACAGGTACGGAAGGGCAGACATTCGATCACTTTTACTTCAGTCTGCAGGCCGCCGTCGCGGGACTGGGTGTGGCGATGGGTTCCTGGTATCATGTCTGTGACGATCTTGAAAGCGGTGTGCTGGCGGCACCGCAGGGTTTTACAGAGGATGGTTCCCGCTATTACCTGTTATCTCCAGAGCCGTTTGAACCCGGCAGTGTGCAGGCAGCGTTGCTGGTCTGGATCAAGACGCTGATTGACTCTCAGCAGTCATAGCCTGCGTTGATAAAGACACGGGAGTAAGTTCTTCCGAACCAGTACTGATAGTACGATTTTCCGTCAAGTGATAAGGTCAGGTTTTTAAAACTTTATAAACAGGAACGTACGTGAGCATATCAAAGACACATGAGTGGCATAAGCATAACTACCTGGTAAGTACAGACAGAAAAAAACTGAATGTGCAGGCTATCCATCGCTACCTGACGAGGTCAACCTGGGCTAACGGGATCGATCTGGCTATTGTCAGTGCCTCAATAGAAAACAGCCTTAATTTTGGCGTTTATCATGATCAAGCCCAGATAGGTTTTGCGCGTTTGATAACAGATTACGCCACGTTCGCTTACCTTTGTGATGTTTATATTCTTGAGGAATATCAGGGAGAGGGGTTGGGTAGGTGGATGATGCAATGCATACATAATCATCCTGTTTTTGAGCAGCTTCGCAGGATTATGTTGTTTACAACCACAGCCCCCTGGCTTTATGAAAAATTTGGCTACCAGCCCGTGAATCGTGAAAACTATGCATGGAGCATCACCCGGCCTGATATCTATACCCATGTAAAAAAGCCTTGCTGACCTGCGTGCATACTCCTCTCCACGCTGCCGTATTGACTTCTGAATGTGCAATGTTCGCCTCTGCTACAGGGCTGCTGTTGCAGCCCTGACAATCTGTTTTTAAGCGATGCATAAATCGCTACCGCATCATTGGCTCTACTCTCCAGATGCCGGCCCCTGCCTGGGTTTTTATTGTGCCGGGCACCTGCTACAGAACCCCGCAGCGGCAAGACAGGATAATCATCTCAGCCAGGCTGACGCCTTCTGAAACCCCTTTGCGGCACAACATGAAATGTTATATCATAACATTTCAATCGGTAACGAAGATCAAGGAACTGTAGTGAAGCATAAAATCAGTGGGACCGTAATCGCTCTGACGGGGCTGCTTGCTGCCGGACATTCTTATGGACACAGCCATCCGCACTCACACGGCGCACCTATGACAGAAGCTGAGGAAAAGGCTTCACATGGCGTGTTCAATGATGGTGATGTTAAAGACAGGTCTTTAACTGACTGGGATGGTATGTGGCAATCGGTTTATCCGGTACTGGTATCCGGAAAAATGGATCCGGTTTTCGAAAAAAAAGCGAAAGAAGATCCCAGTAAGACATCAGGGCAATATAAAGAATATTACAAAACAGGATATGCCACCGATGTGACTGAAATAGGCATTGAAAATGGCGTTATTGAGTTCCATCTCAATGGACAGGAAAGTTCATGTCACTACGCATATTCTGGCTATAAAATCCTTCACTATGCTTCAGGAAAAAAAGGGGTTCGCTATCTGTTTGAATGTAAGGATCCCGCATCGAAAGCGCCAAGATTTGTTCAGTTCAGCGATCATACCATCGCTCCCCGTCAGTCTGCACACTTCCACCTCTTTATGGGAAATACTTCCCAGGAAGAAATCTTGAAAGAAATGGACAACTGGCCAACTTATTTTCCTTATCAGCTCACCAGTGAGCAGATCGTGGATGATTTATTACATCATTAATAAGGCAGGCGGCGCTAAAGTGAAGTTCCGCCTGATTAAAGTTTATCAGTGTTGCATCAGGCAGCCGGAAGGCGGAAGGTCGAAACAGAATGGGTCAGATGATTTACCTGTTCCTCAAGGGAAGCCGCTGCCGCTGCCGACTCCTGAACCAGCGCCGAGTTTTGCTGCGTGACTGAATCCATTTCAGTCACGGCTTTTTCAATCTGCCCGATACCCCGACTTTGTTCGTCAGAAGCTGTCGAAATGTGCTCCATAAGAAGATTCACGCGGCTGACAGAGGATATGATGGCATTCATCGCTTCACCTGTCCGGCTCACCTGCTCGGATCCCGCGTGTATGATGCTTACCGAGTCAGCAATCAGACTTTCAATTTCTTTTGCCGCAACCGCGCTTCGCTGAGCCAGATTACGTACTTCTCCCGCGACTACGGCGAATCCACGGCCCTGTTCTCCTGCCCTGGCGGCTTCAACGGCAGCGTTCAGTGCCAGAATATTTGTCTGAAAGGCAATGCCATTAATGACGGTAATAATATCCTCAATTTTTTTCGAACTCGCGTTGATAAGCTCCATTGAGACAATCACTTCACGTGAAACTTTTTCGCCTTTTTCAGCATTTCCTACCGCTTCGTTGGTGAGACGGCAGGCCTCAAAAACGTTATCCGTATTCTGCTTCACCGTTGCGCCGAGCTCTTCCATACTTGCGGCGGTTTCTGTCAGTGCAGCCGCCTGCTGTTCGGTCCGGGAAGCCAGGTCAATGTTTCCGGCAGCAATCTCACTGGATGCCGTTGAAACGGAATGTGCTGAATCGCGGACCTGCGTGATAATACCGGTAAGAGACTGCCTCATCCCCTCCAGAGATCCCATCAGGCTCTGGATTTCACTGCGGGAAGCACGCTTAACAGGCACGGGTGAGTCAAGGTGACCTTCAGCTATCAGAGTGCAGTACTTACCCGCGCTGATTAAAGGCAGAATCACCAGGCGCTGCATCAGTACGGAAACAGCGATAATAATTGCACCGAACAAGACACCGGCTACTGTCAGGGTAATCACTCCCGAACTGAAGTGGCTCTTTGCATCTTCATTAAGCTGTCTGCCGTAAGCTTCATGCAGTGCAAGGACCTTATCGAGTTTAATTTCATACTGCCGGTCCAGATGGATAACGCCGGGGAGCAGTTTTCTGAAATGCGCCTGATCCCGCGCTTCTGCAGCCTCAACCAGAGGCCGGATCCCCTGATCGCGGTAGTTAAGATATGCCTGACGATAAGCCTCCGCCTCTGGCTCTTCCCCTTTTAAGCGGGGTGCATCAATGTAGGCATGAAACGCCCTGTCTGCCTTGTCTGCAGCCGCTTTGACACCCTCTGGAACCGGCGTTAACTGACCACCATTTTCTTCTGCCTCTTCCATGTATTCCATCAGTCTCACCCGAAGCGTGCGGCTGTGGTTAATGGGATCGATAATGGACAGTACTACACGAATTTCTTTATTCACTGCGGTCAGTGATTCGTTACTGCGCACGAGCAGGTTGATACTGATACCAATACTGATCAGAAACAGAACCGCCATCATTGCAAACATAAAAAGTGAAGATTTTTTCAGCGACATACCTGACTCCGGGTTAAATACGTAAAATATCTATATCGGTCCAGGCGTGCGCATCATTAGGTGATTAAACTGTATTAATCCAAAATGAAAAATAAACCACTATGAATCAATCATATTTTACTGATATTAAGTATATTGAACCACTGGGTTCGTACTTGCCATTGAATGGGTTTTGTCATCCTGAACCGGGCAGCCTGGCGACCGCGACTTGAAAACTCCGTCGTGTGTCTTCCCTGGTCGTTGAACCCCACCAGACACGCACTTACCAGTATTTTGTTTATCATCATTATCGTATATCAGATCAAATGAACACCGGATTATAACACCTTCGCTTTTTACACAAACAGGCCTGTGGCAGTGCCAACAGGCGACTAAGTTGATCTGATTAACCCCTGTTAATGGCACTAAGCGGACAAGTTACCTGAGCTGGAGATCTGCTGTGAGCCAGTCTGGACTTTGCAGTTAAACGGCTGATTACTGATACCTGATTCAACATAAAACTTATGTTTTCAACCACAGATGCCAGACATGGTGTGAAAAGAGACTATTCTCTGTAGATTCCATATAAATTTTAACAGGAAGACAGGGATAAATATGAAAAACGAGCGCCTCCTTACCCGCGGTATAAACCATGTGGGGTTAACAGTACCTGATCTCCAACAGGCAACTGACTTTTTGCAAAAGGCGCTGGATGCAAAATTTGTCTATAACGGCCTGACAGACAATGATCCCCCCAGAGAGGGGGCTGATACAGAGAGACAACTGGGATTAACTTCTGGCTCTTTAATTATCAAACAACGGCTACTACGGATAGGGAATGGCCCAAATCTTGAGCTTTTTGAGATAGTAAGCAAGGAGCAGCATCAACCACTAAGGTTGCAGGATTTTGGCTGGAACCACATTTCGCTTTACGTGGACGATATTAATTACGCAATAGAACGGGTCAGGGCGGCAGGAGGTCGGTTTCTTTCAGAAGTCCATGGAAACTCGCGGCATGAGGACACTGAAGGTAACGCAAGCGTATATTTTCAGACCCCCTGGAATAGTCTGATAGAACTGCAATCAATCCCAAACGGTTATTACTATCCCGAGGACAGTGAAGCTGAGACCTGGATTCCTGAGCCATGAGTGACTTGTCGGGCAACATGTGCTGATAAAATAACGCCAAGTCAGGTCGTTTGCTAAAAAAGCAAACACCATTACTGTGTCCTGTGCCGTCTTTACGGCACAGAATGCGGTTCTGTCGCATTAAGGCCGCGTCAGGTATCACGGATAACTCACCCTCTTTTAGCAGGGAACATCTGCGCTTGCCGGTAACTGAAAGTCAGTTGCAAAACGCTTCTGGAGTTGCACAATACCACGCGGGAATCTCCGGGGAGCCTTACGGCGAGACGCATATTGTTCAGGTTTTCGGCTCGCTTTCACCATGATTAAGCATTTTTTTACAGACAGAAATTAATTGGTCTTTCAGATGCTTGCTACAGGTTGCTGGTGGGGCAGAGATGAATTTAATAATCATCACTGTCAGGGCGATAATAATTATTAAATATACCATTTTGCGCATTAGTTATCCTTCAGGCTCTATGCCCCGCTGCTTAAGTTCCTTCCGGATGATTCGCTTAATCCATGCAGCCAAAGACTCGTCCCCATCCTGCTGCTGTGCCTGTTCCATTAAGCCCCTCAATTCCGAATCCAGGCGAAACTGGAAAGGTGGATTACCACGTCTTTCATTTTTGTGTGCAGACACGTCACTGACACCCAGTGTAGTGTATTAATGTGTACTGACACATTACGCACACACAGAGCAAAAGGCAACTTTCCGGATGGCTCAGGCCACATCGAGCGTTAAATCAAACTGTTAACGGGAGTAATAACCATGGCTGAAAGTCAGCCTGCCCAGACCCGCCCCAAATTGACATGACCGTTTGTCGCAACCCGTGAGAATGATAGCTGTTACCCACCTTGAGATCACAGTGGAAAAGCCAACGAGTCACCGGGAGGCCCCCGACACCATAAAGACCTTTCTTTTAATGGGTTTATTTCAACATCAGTTATCTCACTTATAGCAAGATTGCATTCCCAATACCTCCAGAAGGGAATGTAATATGCAAGGCAAATATTATTATATTGTTGAAATGCGGAACGGTGTTTTCTGCCTTCACTCTGGTAATTGCAGGCTTCTGCCTTCGCGTTCAGCCAGAAAATTTATCGGAACGTTTTACTCCGCTCAGGGAGCCCTGACACATACCCGGTCAATGGCGCTTAATTGTCGATTATGTCCTGAGTGCTGCCAGTTGACACAACAAAGACGGTAAAGTAAAAAATAGTCACCTTCCGTTATCTGTTGTTAACTGAGAACGTCCAATCCGTTGAATGGCGGAAGGTAGCCCCGGCCCCTCTGGCGGGGCTTTTTTTATCCTCATATAAAAATATTCGTCCGTGCATCTTGACGATGCCGGGTTCAATTTGAATGGTCTGAGAACTGCCCGGCAAGGTGTAAACCTGCCTGTGTACCGTTTCGGTGAAGCCTTTAATGAGCGCTTCAATTTATTGCCGTTCTTTGAATATCAGCTTGATGGCTACCGCGTTCGGCAACGGAACCCGACCAGCGTTTGTCACCGGCTCTTACCTGGCGGGGGAGTGAAGCTGGCGCTGGTCAGGATGCTGGAAAGGTGAAACTGGATGGATTGGAACGCGTCGAATTTGAGCGACCCACTCGGGCACCTCATGCAATAGCCAACTGTTGCAGCAGGATGTCCTGAGTTTGATTAATAGCCGACCAGGGTATGCGGGATTTGGTGGTGTTTCAGAGCCGTGAAGGTGGAGTGGAGGAATCTTCGCAACGCAAAAAATCAATAAGTTCTGCTTTATGTTTCATAGTGTAAATTCAGCTTGCGCTTTACCGGTAACATCTTATTTTCATAGGGTACGATTGATACACGCAAACTGAAGAGGGATATTTATGGCTAAGCATCATTTTTTGAAAGCACTTGAAATTACAGTAATTGTTATTTTCGCGCTGGTATTGGTTTACCTGGTGGCTACGGGGATCTTGTCATCTATGGGCATTGACCACTCCTGGGCATACCCGCGCAGATAAATGATTTTGGCACCAGGGAAATCAAGCAGCGCTTAAAAATAAACTGAATAAATTATCTGGCCGGCACCCCGAAAAGGACCAGGCTGCACAAATCGAACTTCAACGCCATCGGGCAACCGTCACTTCCTTTGTTCGAGTCCGGCGAAGGTTATCGGTTAACCCTCAAGCCGTGGACCATAAAAACGCCAAAACGCGCCCAGCGGCATGCCGGGGCCACGTGCGCCGGTAGCTGAGATGCATGGGGCTGAACAGATGGGAGCAGTCATCGGGAGCATGCTGAATATTCTGGCATTTCTGGCAGTTGCGTTCGGCTGGGGACGGTCGAAAGGTAAAAGGGCTGCTGAACTCAACGTTGCTATAAAGAAATAATCGCCATAAACACAGAAATTAAGTGCACGGAAATAAATAAAAAAACGTCCGATGTTCAGCAAAAAGTTGATGCTATTACTGACAGTTATATTGATGAGCCCTTGCACCAAAAGTGGAGACGCTTAAAAATTGATGGTGCGTGAGGGGGGTAACGCTAATTTACCTTACTAATCATGGTGTTGAGACCGGCAACGTCATAATATAACGTTGCATTCCCGTCTTTACCGAAATCGTACCGAGAGGTTTTGTTGAAAATTGCAGTCAACGTTAATCGCTTAAAACCTAATTTTTAAGAAAAATTCTTATTAAATTAAATCTAATTATCTGAATAAATTTTATTTACTTGCCACACGTCTGAAGACTACTAAGATAAATAATGAGGTTATCGTTAATTCATTAATGGAGGATATTTCGTGTTATTTCACGATGATGAACTAGGTCACACCATAATCGGCGAAGCAGCTTTAAGCCTCGCTTTGGGTGGAAAAGACATCAACGTCGAAGCACTCATAGCAGAACTTAATCTTCTCGCTGAATGTGAAACCTGCGAAACCCGGTTGTCTCAGATATCTGACGCCAGAAGTTGGCTGAAGAGCTTCAATCAGCCTGGCAAGCGGAACTCTTTGTCCGGACAATGGATGATGAGTGAAGGCCACAACAGCAACGTTGAGCACAGTGGAGACGTGATTCGGTTCCGGCTGAAGAACGACAATGAAACATAACCTCATTATCGGGTGTGTCTTTTGACACTCCGGCCGGAGATCGCTGTCAGGGATGACACCTTTTTTGGGTTGAAACAGCGGTATATCAGTTAAAACTTTGTACAAGTTACCTGTCTGAACACATCTTTCGGCGAAGTCAGTCTGGTAACCTGTTGTTTTAAAATGGGTAGCATTTTTTGCAAAAAAATCCAAACATTTCCTAAACCTTATCTCTGTACAAGTTTGTGAGAGTTGTATAACTTTGCATGTATTCAACTGTGATTTCTAATTAGGCATCTGTGAGGTCAAATCATGCGACAGTTCAGCTCTACTCCAAATTCTGCCAGTGATATTGCTAACTACTTTAATCAGGCTACTCTGCCATCTCAGCAAGAAACACTGGGTAAAATTGTTGTCGAGATCCTTCGTGCAGATAAAAATCTTAACCGCAAAGCAATCTGTACCCGGCTTTTACGGCACCTTGAACTGGCCACTACTTCTGAAGAAGAAGAGCATTACCAGACCTTGATCGGAATGCTGTTCGGCCGATAAGTGCTGTTTTCAACACTCAGTCGATATCTGGATTTTTATTTTGACTCCTGCAGATTATGTTTCACAGTGAGTTATCGGAAGCCCCATTCCGAACAAAACTAAATTATGGGAGAAAAATGCAACGAACCCGACTGGAAAAGTTGACGGAAATCCTTATTGGTGAGGCAGTGCTCCACTTACTGGATAATAAACTGTCTGTCAATGGTGCGACACTGGCTCATCGCTTAAAAGAAATGTTAGCGAGCGAGACCAAATCTGAACGGTTTGATGCTTTAAAAGTCGCCATCGACGAAATACAGTATAGATTCTCCTCAGCGTATGCGAGTCAACCTTTTAATGAGGCGGAAAACTCATATTCGGGTAAAAAACATTAATGATTTTTATGCTGTATAAACTTTAATTTGAATAAGTTAAGACTTTTTTTAACATTAAATTCAACCCTCGACTAACCTGGAATAAACTATGCAGCAGAATTCTCCGGAACTGGATATTATTAATCATTTTCGAATCGCCACACCTGTTATGGAAGAAGAATCAGCCATTCTTGATGCTGCTATACGTGACATTGTGATTCGGGGTAACCGCGTGACGACCAAAGCTATTATTCTTCATTTAATAGGAGAAATGGAATCGACTACCGATGTGATAAAACTTGACATTTTACGCAACGTACTTGAAGTGGTGGTTGGCCGTACGCCGGACGATGAGGGTTTTTGAGTTCTGTCAGTGACTCACGCGTTGAGTTTGTTCCGATGAGGCCTGGTGTCAACCCTCCAGCAGAGGCCCACAGTGAATAGCTGAATGCTGGCGTTAAAGAGAGGGTAACCCTATATTTATTATTTTTCATCTCCGTTAACTGTTTCACCATGTTTACGGCGCAAGGGCATGAAAAATAAAGGTATTACTTCCATTGGGGACTTATGTGATACTCAGTGCATTTGCCGGGCAAGGATAGCGATGGCCTGTAAACATGCCTCTCTGATACTCTTGGTGGTTGTTCCTTCACTCATACTGTATAAACCGTCAATAATTTCATGAAGTGTTAAGCAACGGCCCTGCAGCACCAGGCACCTTATCACCCCTCCAATGACTGCGCAGACGTCTTCGGGCATAGCTTCTCCGGATGTTATTGGATAAACGTACAGTATCATAGCTGATAGCCGTATAAATGCCAGGTTTGTGTGTAATTTAACCACTTCCTTCCTGTTAATCGCATCTCCTGATAAGCTGCTATTGAATGTCTCTTCAAATACATCAGGTTTTTTGAATAGTATTTATGCGTAACTTTGAAGCCTTTCGTTTAATATAAAATGTTCATTCTTGTAATTACCTGGCCGTTTCGGTTTATGATTTTGAATCAGGCTAATTATATCCAGCACAATAATCTTTAGTCGCGACCAGAACGGGACTCATACGCGGGAAGCTATGGATAAAGACGGCACAGGTCAACGTAAAATTCCGCTCGGCGTCAATGGTGGGGCGTGAAGAACATCACCCTCCGTGACAGCAGGGTGTGAAAAAACGCGTTATACAGGCATGAGTCTTGAGAAAGCAAACCCGATAATTCCGATACAGCATTTAGCTGTGCGTCGACCCTACAGGTAATTGCAGTAATAAATAGTCATCACGCCATGCTGCCAATGATGAATAACTTAATGTTGAGTGCGGAAAAAAACCGGCCAACAAGGGCCGGTCAAAAATAAAGCAACTCTCTAACTACTCTCACGTTCATTGCTGTGTGTGTTTGTAGCAGCAAAAGAATAGACCATTATCTCTTTGTAAAGTGTAAGGTTTTTGTAATAATTACATTTCAGGATACGCATCTGCCAGTTTGGGTTAACTTAACCCAAACTGGCATTTATTTTTATTAAGCAACGGTGATCGGCGGCCAGAAGTCACGAAAAAAGCCCGCAGATGCGGGCAGAGACGAGGCTGTGTGTGTCTTTTTATCCCTTCATACCAGGGTGAAGGTACTTATTAATAACGGCAGCATGCCCGTAAACTTAAGCCCCAGGCATAAAAAAATTGGCGCATAGCCGGTTGGTGAATCTGTCCTTTAACGGAACCAGCAACGATCCCTGCGCGACAAGACCGTCGGCTCAGCAGAAAAAAGGGGCGTAGAGAGGATATTCTTCATTTATCGGGCACCCAGTATTGACCCAGGCTGCTGCCTCACTAGATTAGCCCCATAGATCACCAGACACTTCGCCTCTCTTAAAATAAGAGGTAGTCTTGGAACTATGTTTAACACCAGTCAGAATAATAAGATGGTTGAAGTGTTATCAGGACCTGAGCGGCGTCGGCGTCGTACACCGCAGGAAAAAATTGCCATTATTCAGCAGACTATGGAACCCGGTATGACCGTGTCTCATGTCGCGCGCCTGCATGGCATCAATGCAAACCAGATATTCAAATGGCGCAAGCAATATGAAGACGGCTCGCTGACGGCTGTTGCATCGGGCGAGGAAGTGGTGCCGGCCTCCGAGCTCGCTGCCGCCAATAAGCAAATCCGCGAACTCCAGCGCCTTCTGGGCAAAAAGACGATGGAAGCCGAGATCCTTAAAGAGGCCGTGGAGTTCGGTCGGGCAAAAAAATGGATTGCGCATGCGCCCTTGTTGCCCGGGGACGACGGCTAACCGACGTCTGCCGGAGTATTGGTGTGTCGCGTGCGCAACTGAGCATCCGGGTTCACCGGCCATCTGACTGGCAGGATCACAGACGGCAGCCCCGTTCTGACGATACCACCGTATTGTCCCGGATAAACATGGCGGTGGCTGACCTGCCGACGTATGGTTATCGCCGTGTGTGGGCACTGCTGCGACGGGAGTCAGAGCGGGACGGCCTGCCTGTGGTTAATGCGAAGCGGGTGTATCGCATTATGAGAACACATAATCTGCTTCTTGAACGTAAACCCGCTGATCCTTGCCGTAAGCGGGCCCATAAGGGGCGCGTAGCAGTAGCTGAAAGTAACCGGCGCTGGTGCTCAGATGGCTTTGAGTTCCGCTGTGATAATGGCGAAAAGCTGCGGGTGACCTTCGCGCAGGACTGCTGCGACAGGGAGATCATTGACTGGGCAGCGAGCACCGGAGGCTATGACAAAGAAACGGTGCAGGATGTCATGCTGGGTGCGGTGGAAAAACGCTTCGGAAGGCAGTTGCCAACAGAGTCGCTGGAGTGGCTGACGGATAACGGTTCAGCCTACAGGGCTCATGAAACGCGGGCGTTCGCCCGGTTGCTGGGACTGGAGCCTTGCACGACAGCAGTGCGAAGCCCGGAAAGCAACGGCATAGCAGAAAGCTTCGTGAAGACGATAAAACGGGACTACATCAGCATCATGCCGAAACCGGACAGTCAGGCAGCGGTGATGAATCTGGCGGTGGCGTTCAGTCATTACAACGAACATCATCCGCATAGTGCACTGGGATATCGCTCACCGCGGGAATATATACGCAGGAAGTTATCGCAACCGTAAGAGAGCAAAAACGTCTGGATATATAGGGTCAAATCCAGCCACGTTCCGGCGCGGCATTTTAAGATGGTGCGCTACTCCGGCTTTCTGGCCAACCGCAAGAGGGGGACGCTGCTGCCTCTGGTGTATGAAGCCCTGCAGATGCAGGCGAGGAAAAAGCCGGAGAAGCCGGGGTTCGCAGTGCTGATGAAGGGCTTTCTGGGCACGGATCCGTACAAATGCATCCTCTGCGGTGACCGGCTGCGTTTTGCCGGCGCTCAGGCAGGTACTCATGCGACGGAATTGCTGTCAGAAAGGCTGCGTGGAATGGAGAAAAAACGATGGTTGCGAATGCCTGAATGGGATAAATGTGCCTGAAAAATGGGTTTTAGCTTAAAAATACGGCAAAACTGGCATTTTCATACCCAAAACCACGTACAGCCGCATCATAAAAGCGATGGCTCGTTCTGGTATTCATGGTCAGGCGCTCTGAAAAGAGGCGATTCAGATTCCTAACCATGTACAGTTGTTGCAAACTAACTTTAACGCGCAGTGTGTTAAATCTTTACGCAGCGTTAAAAAACATTAATAAATTATAAACGCTTAGCAATAATATAAAAAATATTTTCCATCAGTGATAGATATCATATATTGTTTTAGTGGTTTAGTGGTTTAGTGGTTTAGTGGTTTAGTGGTTTAGTGGTTTAGTGGTTTAGTGGTTTAGTGGTTTAGTGGTTTAGTGGTTTATTTAATCCACAATGCAATTTATACTTTATGGAGAAAACATGTCAGCCTTATCAAAAACATCACAATTTCTTTTTTTATCCTTTGCATTATTATCTGCAAATTGCTGGGCCTCATGCAGTGACTGCGTTTCAGTAAACGGAAACGTTGTTATGGTTACCGAAGTTGGTGTTGTTGATGGTGATTATTTTTACGCAATGACTAACCGGGGTAAAATACAACTTCCAGCTAACGGGTACGACCTTGCCAAGCTGGCCTTTATATACTCCAAGGAAATGTGGATTAATACTAGCACTAAAAACTACAAAATAGTATCTAGGTAAATCAATAAAAAGAGAGAATATAGTGAAATTAATGAGGAAGAAGATATTTTATTTCTTTTTTTTATTGGCATTCCTTACAGGTTCGGTTAATGCCATCACAGTAAAAACTGTTTACCGTGCAGACATCCGGAATCCGGAGCAGGTATTTTCCGAGGGATTTACTGCATGGGGAACAAATATCAACTACATGTCGCACATTCTTGGCCTAAGCGGTTCTTCGGGGCAACGTAATTCGGCATTTATCCCCACTAGCTCAAACCATGATATAGCTGATGACTTTGCCAGAGAGCGGGCCGTAGCGACAGGGAGCACATACTACATATATAACATCAGAGCCACGGATAACTTTTATCCTGCGCTGGACACCGTTTACCATATATATGATACACATAATGTTCGTGTGAGTGATGATGTCCGTGCAACTGTAGCTCGAGAGCAGGAATACACGGCTTACAGCAGTATCAGCTCATCCCAGATAAGGTCAGTTGAGATGTTAACATTTACCAACGGACAGTGGGTTACAGAAACGAGGGAAAATCCCAATTATATTGATGACGCCACGACACATTCACACGATGGCCCTTATTTGGGTTCAGACAACTCACCACTGAACCACAGTGCCAGACTTTTGGTGGGATTCTCAGGTATAGGCGCGGCCTTTATACCATCAGAAGACCAGGAAAGGAATCACCCTGCAATTTTTTGCTTAAACTGCTTGGGAAAAACTGAGCTTTAAACAACCTCACATCGGTTTTGGAGTAAGTTATGTTTTTAAGAAAAAAAATAACATTATCGCTGATTTTAGCTACTTGTATCTTCAGCTTCAATACTTTGGCAGCAGGAAAGTCATTAGCAACCATGTGCAGTGAGTCGAGAGGTCAAACATTGACGAATCACACGATAACCAACTTCAATGAAACCGAAGTTGGAGAGACCAATTTTAAATATAATGGCACATGGTACAAAATAAAAAGCAATGCAAATCCGAGACTACATGATTTCGTCAAAGTCTCTCTTATGACAGGAGTCAAGGTGGACATATGCCTTTCAGGCACTGATCAGAGACTAATGTTCATTGAAAGAACGTATGGCTCAAACTAAAAAAGTGCACCTTTATTACCGACGACATACGATACAATCATAATTAATACGTGTGTTATATAAAGCACTAATAATAAAATAGCTGGAAGCATATTCATGTTACCGGCTATTTTTTAGCTGAAATTTTATATTTAATAATAATTGCACACCGTGCAGTACGTAAGAAATAAAGTAAAAGCGGCACTGTTGCAAAGATTTGGCGATGGTAAACTGATGCCACTGTTTAGCTGAAGGAGCAGCACATGAATCCTTTCAAAGGCCGACATTTTGAGCGTCATATTATCCTGTGGGCAGTCCGCTGGTACTGCAAATATGGCATCAGCTACCGTGAACTGCAGGAGATGCTGGCCGAGCGTGGAGTAAATGTCGATCACACCACCATTTATCGCTGGGTTCAGCGTTATGCACCTGAGATGGAAAAGCGGCTGCGCTGGTACTGGCGTAACCCTTCAGGGTTCTGTTCCTGGCATCTCGACGAAACTTATATCAGAGTTAACGGCCGGTGGGCTTATCTGTACCGTGCTGTTGACAGCAGGGGCCGCACCATCGATTTTTATCTTTCCCCGCGCCGTAACAGCAAAGCGGCATACCGGTTTCTGGGAAAGATTCTGAACAACGTGAAAGGCTGGCAGATCCCCCGCCTCATCGACACCGATAAAGCCCCTACCTATGGTCGCGCGCTGGCGTTATTGAAACGGGAAGGCCGGTGTCCGCCTGATGTTGAACACCGGCAGATTAAGTACCGGAATAACGTGATTGAATGCGATCATGGCAAACTGAAACGGATAATCGGTGCCACACTGGGATTTAAATCCATGAAGACGGCATATGCCACCATCAGGGGGATTGAAGTCATGCGGGCATTGCGTAAGGGACAGGCGGAAAACTTTTACTACGGCCATCCCCTGGGCGAGATGCGTCTGGTGAGCAGAGTTTTTGAAATTTAAGGCATTTCTTTAATACAAAAGGCACAGCATCAAGAAATTTGCAACAGTGCCCAAAAAACTACTGGCCAGTGGTATCCCTCCCCGAGATGTAGCTAAAAATCTTGGTGTCTCTGTACCAACGTTATACCGTTGGTTACCGGCATCAAAACATTCTTAGATTGCATACACATGCAGGAATTTACGGTTTAAATACCCCACAAAAAGTGAAACCGTAACTTTCTGTTCAAATGCTCCCGCTGGTCCAAAGATTGCCTGTCCCCAACGGTGGGTATGGGGCAGAAACTCCGTTCTGGCGTTGGTCTGTTCGTAGCGAAAGAAAAATTGCAGGCTGTTGGCATCATACGGAGAGAAGTAGGTTCTCTGCTGAATCATTCTGTCCGGTCCGTGATTGTTATTGTCCGATTATCGTTATTCATCTGGAACAGGACAAGCGTAAACTGCCGCCACTCTGTTATTCTCTTAATCCGGGCAAGCTGATGAATTTTCTATTTCCCCTGCTGGCAGTGCTCATCTGGTCGATCAATGCCATCGTCAGTAAAGTTTCTGCGGGCGCGATCGATCCCGCGGCGATCTCCTTTTATCGCTGGGTGCTGGCCCTGCTCACCCTGACGCCATTTATCCTGCCAGGCGTGTGGCGCAACCGCCAGCAGATTAAACAGGTGTGGTGGAAACTGCTGATCCTCGGTCTGCTGGGCATGGTGCTGTATCAGAGCCTGGCTTATTACGCCGCACACAGCGTCAGCGCGTTGTTTATGGGCATCCTGAATGCACTGATCCCGTTACTGACCGTGTTGATCAGCATTGTGCTGCTGCGGCTGGCTCCAACGCTGGGCATCCTGCTGGGCAGCCTGCTCTCATTTGGCGGACTGGTGTGGCTGGTCAGCCAGGGTCATCCGCAGCAGTTGCTGTCACACGGGCTGGGAAAAGGCGAGATGATGATGTTTGCCGCCTCAACGTCCTACGCGCTGTATGGCGTGCTGACCAAACGTTGGGCGATTACGCTGCCAGACTGGCAAAGCTTGTACGTGCAGATTATCTTTGGCGTGCTGCTCCTGTTGCCAAACTTTTTACTGGCACAGGATGTGTCACTGAACGTCCGCAACATCCCACTGGTGCTGTTTGCCGGGATACCGGCCTCGATTATTGCGCCATTCCTGTGGATCCAGGGCGTGATGAGAATGGGAGCCAGCACCGCCACCATGTTTATGAACCTGGCGCCGATTTTCACCGCTGTTATTGCCGTGCTGTTCCTGCATGAAACGCTGCACAGCTATCACTTCATCGGCGGCGGCGTCACACTGATTGGGGTGTTTCTTGCCCAGCGGCTGCGGACGCCGTTGCGTCTGAAAAAACAGCCAGCCGCCCGACGCCCTGATCCTTCCGCCTGAACAGACTAAAATAATTCCTCCGCCATCCCCCCGGCCTCTACCTATCGCCGGGCGGGATTGTTATCATAATGAATCACCCTTTCCGGCGCCCCGGATTTTGACCCATGAGTTAAGGATTTTGCCATGCAACCTCTTAGTGGCCCCGGTGCGCCAGTTCCCGGCGATCGTACTGCGGTAGATGCCAAAACCGGCACCGCCCGCCCAGGCCCGGGAGATCAGCCGTTGTCACCCGCCCAGCGCACCACGCTGGAAAGGCTGATTGTCAAAATCATGTCACTCAGCACCTTGAAGTCTCCAGAGCTGTGGGCGGGACTGCGTCACGAAGTGGGAGTAAAAAATGATGCCGGTCTTTTATCGCGTCACTTTCCGGCTGCCGAGCAATTCCTCAATACCCGTCTGTCGCAGGTGCAGAATACCCATGCCAGCCGCCAGCTGTTTCAGCAGCTCAGCGATCTGCTGCCACAGGGGAATAATCGCCAGGCGGTCAGTGACTTTATCCGCCAGCAGTTTGGCCACACCGTGCTCAGCTCGCTGAATCCGGACCAGATGCGTCAGGTGCTGACCATGCTGCAGAACGGCCAGATGGCCATTCCTCAGCCGCAGCAAAATCACATTACCGACCGCTCACTCCTGCCAGCCGAGCATCACACCCTGAACCAGCAGATTGCCAGACTGGCTGCGGCAACCGGTGAACCACCAGCCCGACTGTGGGCCGCGGTGCTGAAAGTGGTCAATCTGCACAATGGCGATCCCATTCCTTCGCGTCTGTTCCCGTTGATGACGCAGTATTTGCAGGTCAGCCAGACGCTGAGCCAGCAGGCTGCGCCCACCCTGCCGATGCTGCTGGCTTCGCTGAAAGTACCGCCGGATCACGCCGAACAGAAGCTGCTGGAAGACGCCAGCCAGCAGCGCTTCCAGCTGCCGCCGCAGGCCGTACTGACCCCGGTTCAGGCACAGGATCTGATGAACCTGCTGTTCTCACGCCGTGCTGAAAGGCTGCGCGAGCAGCTGCTGGCCGATAACGAAATCAACCCACAGCCCATTGTTGCGCCATTGTTTGGTTACGTGCCTGCGGTCCTGCAGCCGCTGGTTAACCGTCCGGTGTTCACCGCTTTCGCCGTGCTGGTGCTGCTCGCATTTCTGATGTGGATTTTTCTCTGAGTTTCAGCAGCCGCAGTCAGTGAATGTCGTCCGCGGCCACTCACCCTTTTCTGTACCCAGCGTGACCGGATGACGGTCGCGCTGCCAGAAATCCAGTCCGCCAGTCAGCTCTTTTACCCGAAAACCGGCATTTGCCAGCTTCCAGGCCCCTTTAGTGGAGCCATTGCAGCCAATTCCATCGCAGTAGGTGACATAGACCTTTTTGCGATCCAGCCCGGCCAGTGTTTCGGCCGTCATGGTGCGGTGCGGAAAGCTCACCGCGCCGCAAATATGCCCGGCCTGATATTGCTCTGACGAACGGGTATCTATCACCACAATCCCGGCAATGCCGTTAGCCAGATCCTGTGCCAGATCCCAGGCATCAGCGTAATGAGCCAGTTTGTCCAGCAGCCAGGCGGTACTTTGCCGGGCGGAAGGTGGCGGAAATTGCAGAACGGCGGAAGCAGTCATCAGTGAACTCCTTTGATTAGTGTATGAACCGATGATACGGTGAAATGGCCTTAACAATAATACCCATTCCCCCCGGATGATAAGACCATTATGCCGCTGACCACCGTGCCACTGATTTCGCTGTTTGCTTCACAGCACGCCCAGACTCTGCGGGAAAAACTTTGCGCCACTTTGCGCCAGCTGATAACCAGTGGAACGCTGCAAAAAGGCGAGCGGCTCCCCTCCTCCCGCCTGCTGGCCGGGGACTTATCCCTTTCCAGAGTCACGGTTGAAGCGGCTTATGCACAGCTGGAGAGCGAAGGTTATCTGCTGCGTCAGACTGGCAGAGGGACTTTTGTGGCGATAGCCCTGGCGGAAGATCGCCGGGTGAAGACACTCCCCCCGGTTGTTCCGCCAGCCCTTTCCGCGCGGGGAAAACAGATTGTTGCCACTGGCGGTTGTTATGATCCTCTGTTCCCGCAGGCTTTTGCTGCCGGCTCACCGGATTTGCGGGCTTTTCCTCACGGCATCTGGCGTCGTCTGGTTGGACAGCGTCTGCGCCACTCACCGGAAGAGATGATGCGTTATGGCGATCCTCAGGGGCTGCCGGAGCTGCGTGAAGCGGTGGCCCGCTACCTTGGCCAGTCACGCGGAGTACGCTGCGATCCCGCACAGGTGTTAATCCTCACCAGCTCGCAGCAGGCGTTGCAAATGCTGGCAACATTGCTGTGCGATCAGGGCGACAGTGTCTGGCTGGAAGAGCCCGGCTACAGCGGGGCGCGTCATGCTTTTATCAGCGCCGGCGCAGAGGTAAAGGGCATTCCGCTGGACGATCAGGGCGCGGTGCCTGCAGAAGCCTCACCCAAACTGGTGTATCTCACGCCATCGCATCAGTACCCGACCGGCATTACCATGAGCCTGCAACGTCGCCTGCAGTGGCTGGCGACTGCCCGGCGTCAGGGCTTCTGGCTGATTGAAGACGATTACGACAGCGAATTTTACTACGATGAGCAGCCAATGCCCGCACTTCAGGGGCTGGATGAAGCCCATCGGGTGCTGTATATCGGCACCTTTTCCAAAGTGTTGTTCCCTTCCCTGCGGCTGGCTTATCTGGTGGTTCCCGCCTCGCTGGTGGAAGCCTGTTGCCGTTTGCGCAGCGTGATGGATGGCCATAGCGCGAAGCTGATGCAGGCGGTCACCGCCGATTTTATTAACAACGGTCATTTCCAGGCGCATTTGCGGCTGATGCGTAAACTTTACGCCAGCCGCCGAGACTTGCTGCTGGCAGAGCTGGAGAACAAACTGGAAAACAGGCTGCTGCCGCTGAGCCACAGCAGCGGGCTGCAACTTACGGTGACGCTGCCACAGGGGGGCGAAGAAAGGTTAACAGACGAGGCGCTGAAGGCCGGGGTGATCCTGCCACGATTATCCCCGCTGTATGCAGCGGAGACAAAGCAGGAGGGCTGGCTGTTGGGATTCTCTGCCCTGCAGCGGGCAGAGATTATTCAGGCCGTGGAGAAGCTGGCCCGGCTGCGCTACTGACTTCTGGCGAAGTTAAGCGTGACGGCGATGCCCAGCGTCGCGCAGACCGCCCCGGCGATATATACCGAACCATAGCCGAGAGAAGTCGCCAGCATTCCGGTCAGTGGCCCGGTCACGCCGTAAGCAACGTCCTGGAAAGCCGAAAATCCGCCAAGCGCTGTACCGCGTACCTGCGGTGCCACACGTTTTACCACTTCCACACCCAGCGCCGGGAACACCAGCGAGCAACCGGCTCCGGTCAGGGCCGCCCCGGCCAGCGCCATCCAGCCGTTGGTTGCCAGCCCCAGCATCAGCAACCCCGCCGCCTCAATCGCCAGAGAGAAGAGCGCGACCCGCACACCGCCCAGCCGGTCCGGCATCCAGCCGAAGAAAATTCGCATCAGCACAAAGGCGAGCCCAAACGCGGTCAGCGTGTAGCCGGCATTTCCCCATTGCTCTTTGGCAAAGTAGAGCGTGGTGAAGGTACCGATCACAGCAAAGCCGGTACCCTGTAAAGCCAGAGCAAAACCTGGCGACAGGATCTGTCCAACCACTTTCAGCAGCGAAGGACGCTCGCCGCCATGCGCTGGCACTGGCTTAACCCAGACATTAAACAGCAGGGCCAGCGCCGGAAGCAGAATGGTGGCAACGCCCATGCCGATAAACCCCCAGTGGTCATGCAACAGCAGGCCCAGCGGCGCACCGGCGGCCAGCGCACCATAAATCGCCATGCCGTTCCACGACATCACTTTGCCAGAGCGTTTGGGTCCTACCAGCCCCATGCCCCAGGTCAGGTTCCCGGTCAGCAGCTGGCTTTCACCAAAGCCCAGAAGTAAACGCCCCACCACCAGCAGGGCAAATTTCGCCATCACCGGAAGCGGCAACACGGCTGCCAGCACGTAGGCCAGCCCAACCAGTGCGCAGGCCAGCATGCCCTGCAGGGTTGAGCGTTTCGCGCCACGCTGATCGGCCAGCCGGCCTGCGTAGCCACGAGTCAGCAAGGTAGCGAAAAACTGCACGCCCACCGCCACACCCACCATTACATTGTTAAGCCCCAGTTCCTGGTGAACAAACAAAGGGATCACCGGCAATGCGAGGCCAGCGGTGAGATAAGTCAAAAAGACGGCAAACGAAATACTGGCCAGTGCCCTGGTGTCAGCGCCTGGTCGTTGCTGTGTCATCGAAGACATGAGTCACGTTTCTCCTTGTTATAACGTAAGGGTCGTCAGCAGACGCACCCATCAGCGCCTGTCGCAGCACAACAGGCCGGGTGCGTTGGATAACGTTGAACGCTTACGCAACATCGTGACGACGTTGAGGGGAAAATTTTTGGAAAGTGTGGCGGAAAGCCAACAGATCGTCAATCGCGCCCGCGCCCGTAGCGCACTGACAAACACAACGCTTCTGGCTGAACAACCTTAAATTTAAAACAAATTCCCGTCGCTCACGCCACCCGGTCAACAGCGTGCTGGCGGTACATCCCGGAGGAAAGGGGGTAAAGGACGGCGGCAAGCGCACTAAAATCGGCGTGAATCCACGTCGGCATCTGTGCTAGCCTGCCAGGTAACGATCCTGACACAGAGCAGCTACGATGGACGGAATACAGATTCAGGCAACGGCGAGAAAAATCGCTCAGGCCCAGCCGCTGGCAGAGCTTTGCTACCCTTTCGGCCCGGAGTACGAAGTGTTTAAGGTGCGCGGTAAGATGTTTGCACTGATGGCCCAGGTTCGCGGCGAAAGGATTGTTAACCTCAAATGCGACCCGGAGAACTCCCTGCTGCAGAGGGCGATCTACGACAGCATACATGCGGCCTACCATATGAATAAACGCCACTGGATTTCCATCTGTCCGGGTGAACAAATTTCAGAAGGCGTGGTACAGCAGCTGGTGGAAGAGTCCTACGATCTGGTGGTTGCCGGTATGCCGAAAAAGCAGCGACCACTGGTGAAAAGGGAAAGCTGACATCAGTGGATAAGGGGGCGGAATAATTTCCGCCCCTGCATGAATATGTGTAAACCTGCCGGCGGCGAATGCATCGCCGCCCCGTCAGAACTCAGGCGTCCAGTTTACGCATTACCAGAGTGGCATTGGTGCCGCCGAAGCCGAAGCTGTTAGACATCACGGTTTTCAGTTTCTGCTCGGTTGGTTTCGTCACGATATTCAGACCCTCAGCAGCCGGATCCAGCTCGTCAATGTTGATGCTTGGCGCGATAAAGCCATGTTCCAGCATCAGCAGCGAGTAAATCGCTTCCTGCACGCCGGCCGCACCCAGAGAGTGCCCGGTCATGGCTTTGGTGGCAGACATTGCCGGGGTGCTATCCGGGAAGACTTCACGGATTGCACCCAGCTCCTTCACGTCGCCAACCGGCGTGGAGGTGCCGTGGGTATTCAGGTAGTCGATCGGTGTATCAACACCCTGCATCGCCAGACGCATACAGCGCATTGCGCCTTCGCCTGAAGGAGCAACCATATCGGCACCATCGGAAGTTGCGCCGTAGCCCACCACTTCAGCGTAGATATGCGCGCCACGAGCCAGTGCATGTTCCAGCTCTTCGACCACAACCATACCGCCGCCGCCAGCGATAACGAAGCCGTCACGGCTGGTATCGTAAGTACGGGACGCTTTTTCTGGCGTGTCGTTGTATTTGGTGGACAGTGCGCCCATCGCATCAAATTCGCAGGACATTTCCCAGACCAGCTCTTCGCCGCCACCGGCAAAGACCACGTCCTGTTTGCCTAACTGGATCTGCTCAACCGCGTTACCAATACAGTGTGCGGAGGTGGCACAGGCGGAGCTGATGGAGTAGTTCACACCGTGAATTTTGAACGGGGTTGCCAGGCAGGCAGAGACGCCGGAAGCCATTGCCTTGGTCACCATATACGGGCCAACGCCGCGCAGGCCTTTAGCACGCATACCGTCCACGCTTGCTGCCTGATAGAACGGCGAACCGCCGCCTGAGCCGGCAACCAGACCCACGCGTGGGTTGTTCTGGTACTGCTCAGCGGTCAGGCCGGAGTCTTTTACCGCTTCCAGCATAGAGATATAAGCATAAATGGACGCATCGCTCATAAAACGCAGAACTTTACGGTCGATGAGGCTGGAGATCTCGTCTTTAGACAGCTTGACGTTACCCCAGACGTGACTACGCATGCCGGAATCTTTCAGCTCCTGAGAGAAGGTAATGCCGGAGCGCCCTTCACGCAGAGACGCGAGGACTTCCTCTTGGTTATTACCAATGCTGGAAACGATACCCAGGCCAGTAATCACTGCACGTTTCATTCAATACCTCTTTCACTGCTTATATTAGGATTCGACAGGCACTTTAGCTTACAGTTGTAAGCCGAACAAGTCCGATCAGCGGTTAACTTTTGTAAATTTGCGTGGGCTGGCTCACACCGTTACAATCGCGGCACCGCCTGATAACTGAGCTTCCGCCGTGAAAATAACCCCGATCGAGTATGCTGAGCTGAGCTGGAATGAACAGGGTACACCTGTATCCCGAGCGTTTGGCGACGTCTATTTCTCCAATGAAAACGGCCTGGAGGAGACGCGGCATGTGTTCCTCGGTGGGAATCAGTTGCCCGATCGTTTTGCATCGCATTCGCGCGAGTTATTTGTCACTGCCGAAACCGGTTTTGGCACTGGGCTGAACTTTTTAACCCTGTGGCAGGCCTTCGATACCTTTCGCGCAGCTCAGCCGCAGGCCAGGCTACAGCGTTTACACTTCATTAGCTGTGAGAAATATCCGTTAAATGTCAGCGACCTTGCCAGCGCCCATGCCCGCTGGCCGGAGCTGGCGGCCTATGCAGCGGCCCTGCGCGACCAGTGGCCGGTTGCTCTGCCCGGCTGTCATCGCCTGCTGCTGGATGGCGGCCGGGTCACCGTTGACCTGTGGTTAGGCGATATTAACCAGCTCATTCACACTTTTGATGACACTGTGCATCAGCAGGTCGATGCCTGGTTCCTTGATGGCTTTGCGCCGTCAAAAAATCCGGACATGTGGACGCCGGAGCTGTTTTCCTGCATGGCGAAAATGGCCCGCGAGGGCTGTACGCTGGCCACTTTCACTTCGGCAGGCTTTGTGCGCAGAGGTCTGCAGGAGGCCGGTTTTACCACTGGCAAACGCAAAGGCTTCGGCCCGAAACGCGACATGATAGCCGGTGTGATGGAGCAGGTTATCAGCACGCCAGCTCAGGCACCGTGGTATGCGCGTTCAGCAGCCGAAGGGGATGATATCGCCATTATCGGCGGTGGCATCGCCAGCGCCCTGCTGTCGCTCGCCCTGCTACGTCGCGGTAAGAATATCACCCTTTACTGCGCCGATGATGAGCCCGCTCAGGGTGCCTCTGGCAACCGTCAGGGCGCACTCTATCCCCTGCTCAATCATCACGATCCGGCGCTGGGCCGCTTCTTCCCCAGCGCTTTCACTTTTGCCCGCAGAGTTTATGACCAGCTGACGGTCGATTTCGATCATGACTGGTGCGGTGTGACACAGCTGGGCTGGAATGAGAAAAGCAGCGACAAAATTACCCGGATGCTGACCATGCAGTTGCCGGAAGAGATTGCCCGCGCAGTGAATACAGAAGAAGCAGAAACGCTGTGCGGCGTGGAAACCGGCCATGGCGGGATTACCTATCCGCTGGGCGGCTGGCTCTCCCCTGGCCAGCTGACTCCGGCGCTGTTCCGGCTGGCTGAGCTGCAGGGACTGAAAATCCGCTGGCTGCATACGCTGACTGAGATAACGGCCGCGGAAACGGGAGGTGAACATACTCCTGACGCACCAGTTACCCAAGCCGATTCAGCCGCGCCGGGGCCTTCAGGCTGGCGGCTGCATTTTGCCGGTCTCCCGGGCCAGACTCACCGGAACGTGGTGCTGGCCACCGGCCATGCGCTGACCTCTTTTGTACAAAGCGAGAAGCTGCCTGCCTACGCGGTGAGTGGCCAGGTGAGCCACATCCCTACCGCCCCTGCCCTCGGCGGGCTGAAGCAGGTGCTCTGCTATGACGGCTATCTGACCCCGGTCAATCCGGCGAATCAGCATCACTGTATTGGTGCCAGTTATCATCGGGCCGACAGCTCGACCGCTTACCGTGCAGATGATCAACAGGAAAACCGTGAGCGGCTGATCCGCTGCCTGCCTGAAGCCGGGTGGCCGCGCGAGGTGGATGTCAGTGAGGGCAGCGCCCGTGTTGGTGTGCGCTGTGCCTCCCGCGATCATCTGCCGCTGTTCGGTCCGCTACCAGACTATCAACGGACGCTGGAGCAATACGCAGACCTGGTGAACCACAAAGAGGAAGCTGCACCGGCACCGGTATACAAAGGTCTGTATGTGTTGGGCGCGCTGGGGTCGCGAGGATTGTGCAGCGGCCCGCTGGCAGCGGAAGTGCTGGCGGCAGAACTGTGCGGCGAACCCCTGCCGCTGGATCGGGACACGCTGGCGGCAACCCATCCTAATCGCTACTGGGTACGCAAATTGCTAAAGGGAAAGGAAGTTAAAACGGCTTAGAGTCTGCTGCCGGAGGAAGTACGTTGGCAAAAAAGATGAGCGTTAGCCTGATTACGGAGTGTTCACCTGTTTCGTTTTTTCAGGCTAAGCACAAGGTCAGAGCACCGGGAACCCTGTGCAAGAGTGACTGACGACCAGGCTCCCCACCTCAGCACCAGATTAACTGACAGCCACGCTCCGCCATGCCGTCCTCAGGCTGATTTACGCGCCTGCAGGAACAGATTGTCCCACATGCCAATCACCAGCGCCTGATCACGGGGAGAAAGCTCGCCCGCCTGAATGGCATTTTGCAGGCTGTTCTGCACCTGAATCTGCAGCGCTTCCGGGGTGTGCTCGCCGGATTGTTCAATCTCGGCCACCGCCAGCGTCAGATGTCCACGCAGATAGCCACTGGCGAACAGCTCGTCGTCACTGGCGCTTTCCACCATGTCGTCGATCAGGGCCAGAATACGCGCTTCAAATTCATCGATCATAAAATTCCTTATCCATTCCATTACCCCAAATCACAGGTCTTCCGGCCAGGGAAACTGTGCCGCGGTCAGCGGGGGTGTTGAGTAGTACTTGCAAAGTTCAGCGATAAAACGGGCCGGGCGGGAAGGAATGCCCTGATCCAGCTGCATCATTACCTGAGCATGGACTTTACGCTGGAACGCAATGCGATCCGGCTCACAATCTCCATTGAGATTGTCACAACTTACGTTGAAGGGAAACCCCGCCGCAACACAAAACATCCATTCCAGTGCCTGTGGCTTTACTTCCACCACTTCAAACTGGCTTTGGGTCATGGCATCACGCCCGTCCGGGCAGTACCAGTAACCAAAGTCGACCTGTTTACGCCTCTCGCTACCGGCAATACACCAGTGAGAAATCTCATGCATCGCGCTGGCGTAGTAACCATGGGCAAACACCACGCGGTGGTAATCCACTTCCTCATCAGCAGGAAGATAGATGGGTTCGTCGTCGCCTTTAATCAGGCGCGTCTGAAAATCAGCAAAAAAACAGCGGTCGAAAATCTCAATCAACTGCGCATAATGATGGAAAGGACTCATTAATCATCTTCTGTAAAAATACCGCGCCAAATCCGTGGCGCACCAGGGTTATCTCAGCCAAAAAGGTGATGGCACCATTCAGCTATCGCCGCGCCGTGGCTGTCATACAGCAGTTTGGCGCTCATCACTGCAGACACAATCACCACCATTGGGCGGATCAGCGTCTGCCCACGGCTCAGCACCATACGCGCCCCCAGCCTTGCGCCACAGATAGCGCCAACCAGCATTACCAGCCCGGTTCCCCAGATCACTTTGCCGCCAAACATAAAGAATAACAGGCCGCCAAGGTTGGAGGTGAAGTTCAGGACTTTGGCATGAGCGGTGGACTTAGCCAGGTTATAGCCGCACAGCGTGACAAATGCCAGCGCATAAAAGGAGCCCGCACCGGGACCAAAAAAGCCGTCATAAAAACCCACGCAACCACCAGCGACCAGCGCAAAAGGCAGGCCATGCAGACGACGATGACGATCTTCTTCACCCATTTTCGGCATCAGCAGAAAATAGAGTCCGATGGAGATCATCAGCAGTGGCAGCACCTGGCGCAACAGGCCGGGCTGAACATGCTGGATCATGACCGCACCGCTCACCGAGCCGATAAAAGCCATGGCGATATTCAGTCTTTGCTCACGCAGATTGACCGCTTTACGCCGGACAAAATAGAGGCTGGCCGAGAAAGAGCCGCCAATCGATTGTAATTTATTGGTCGCCAGCGCCTGCGACGGAGAGAGACCGAGCGTCAGCAGCGCCGGAACCGTCAGTAATCCCCCACCACCAGCGATGGAGTCAATAAATGCCGCCAGCATTGCTACAAAAAACAGCAGCCCGACCAGCAGCGGGCTGACAACAAACCAGTCCATTCTTCCGTCCCTAAAGCAAATGTTTATCCAGCAGAGCCTGACAGGAAGGTGGCAACGGTGGAGGTGTCCTGTTCACTGGCGCACCCGTGCCGGGTTTCGGCGGCGCAAACCAGCTTTGCAGCTCGGCACCACAGCCATCCCCCGGCGGCGGCGCTGGCTGGTCCTGACACTCCAGGCTGCCAGCCGGACAACGCAGACGAACGTGCATATGCGCACGGTGACCAAACCACGGACGGACTTTACGCAGCCAGTTGCGATCGGCTCCGGCATCGGCGCAAAGCTGCTTTTTAATTGCCGGGTTAACGAAGATACGCGTTACCTCGTCATCTTTCGCCGCCAGCTTAATCAGGCTGTCGATCTCCGGCTGCCAGTGACGGGCCACCACGTTTTTACCGTCCGCAGCCACCAGATCCAGCGGCTGCGGCTTGAGCAGCATTGCTGACGTCCAGCGTGTTTTCGGCAGCTGCAGCCAGATATCCACGTCCAGACCAGACTGATGGCTGGCATGGCCGCTGCTGAACCGCCCACCTGCCGCCATCCCCATATCGCCAATCAGCACTTCACCCAGCTGCAGGGTATGTACCTGAGTGCTGAGACGCTGAATAAACATGATTAAATCAGGGTGGCCGAAGTAGCGCCGCTGATCCTGACGCATCACCTGATAATCAGGTGCATCCAGAGGCAGAGGCTGCGCCCCGATGATGCAGCCGTTGGCAAAAGCGCCAATGGCCTGTGGCTCGCCGCTTATCGGCTGACGGATGGACTGCCACGGCGTGGCGGCCAGCGTGGAAGCGTTTATCAACAGCGCACCCAGCGCCATCAGGGTCTTTTTCATGACGTTACCAGCGGGGAATATCCGTGTGGACGTCAGCGTTCTGAGCACGCTGGCGCAGTAAATGATCCATCAGCACAATCGCCATCATCGCTTCGGCGATCGGCACCGCGCGGATCCCGACGCAGGGATCGTGACGACCTTTGGTGATCATCTCCACTTCCTCACCAAAGCGGTTAATGGTTTTGCCCGGCACGGTAATGCTGGAAGTCGGCTTCATGGCGAGGGTTGCCAGAATAGCCTGGCCGGTGCTGATGCCGCCAAGGATGCCGCCCGCGTGGTTGCTCTGGAAGCCATCCGCCCGAATTTCATCGCGGTGCTCGCTGCCGCGCTTATTGACCACTTCAAAGCCGTCGCCAATCTCCACGCCTTTCACCGCGTTGATGCTCATCAGCGCATGCGCCAGGTCGGCATCCAGGCGGTCGAAGACGGGTTCACCCAGCCCCACCGGCACGTGCTCTGCCATTACGGAGACTTTCGCACCAATCGAGTCGCCCTCTTTCTTCAGTGCGCGCATCAGCTCGTCCAGCGCCTCGATCTTGTCCGGATCGGGGCAGAAGAACGGATTCTGATCCACCTGCTCCCAGTCCTTCAGCTCACAGGCAACATCACCGATCTGCGCCAGGTAGCCGCGCACCTTAATGCCGTGCTTCATCTCAAGGTATTTCTTGGCGATAGCGCCAGCCGCCACGCGCATTGCCGTTTCACGCGCGGAAGAACGGCCACCGCCACGATAGTCACGCAGACCGTATTTTTGCTCGTAAGTGTAATCAGCATGGCCAGGACGGAACACGTCTTTGATGGCACCGTAATCCTGCGAACGCTGGTCGGTGTTTTCAATCAGCAGACCAATACTGGTGCCGGTTGTCACGCCCTCAAACACGCCGGAGAGAATTTTCACCCGATCGGGCTCGCGGCGCTGGGTGGTATAGCGCGAGGTGCCAGGGCGGCGGCGATCGAGATCGTGCTGCAGATCCGCTTCCGTCAGGGGGATGCCCGGAGGAACGCCGTCAACGATGCAGCCCAGCGCCATACCGTGGGATTCACCAAAGGTGGTGACGCGAAAGACCTGACCAATAGTATTACCAGCCATTATGACTCCTGAATTCTTTAATCTTTATAAATGCTGAAGTGGTGCTGTGCGTCGACGATCTGCTGACGGGTCAGCATAAACACGCCGTCGCCACCGTTGGCAAATTCCAGCCAGGTAAAAGGCACGTCAGGGTACTGGTCGATCATATGCACCATGCTGTTGCCCACTTCACAAATTAACACGCCCTCTTCACTG
This sequence comes from Erwinia amylovora, assembly GCA_050311775.1. Classification (GTDB taxonomy): domain Bacteria; phylum Pseudomonadota; class Gammaproteobacteria; order Enterobacterales; family Enterobacteriaceae; genus Erwinia; species Erwinia amylovora_A. The sequence continues at coordinate 70,561 of JBNONK010000012.1, forward strand.
AGATAGTCCGGCGCGCAGGCCAGAATACGGCGTGCCAGCTTCAGACCATCGCTGCCTGCAGCCAGGCCCAGTTCCGGCTCGTGGCGGTACTCGCCAGGCAGATCGCCCATATCGTCCTCATCCACGTACGGCGGGTTGGTGACGATAAGATCATAAGGGGTTTTCGGCAGCTCGCGGAACAGATCGGCGCGGATCGGGGTAACGTTGTGCTGCATACCGTGCGCTTCAATATTTTGCTCGGCGACCGCCAGCGCGTCGGTGGAGATATCGACCACGTCAACTTCCGCCTCCGGGAAGGCGTAAGCGCAGGCAATGCCAATGCAACCGCTGCCGGTGCACATATCCAGAATAAGGTTTGGTTCATGTGGCAGGATCGCCGCGAAACGTTCGTTGATCAGCTCGCCAATAGGTGAACGTGGCACCAGCACGCGCTCATCAACGTAGAATTCATGGCCGCAGAACCAGGCTTTATGGGTCATATAGGCAACGGGAATACGCTCATTAATACGGCGAATCACCCGTTCGACAATACGGTGGCGCTCGCTGGAAGTCAGGCGCGCAGAGCGCATATCTTCCGGAATATCCAGCGGCAGATACAGGGTGGGCAACACCAGCTGAACAGCTTCATCCCATGGGTTATCGGTGCCGTGACCATACCAGAGATCGGCGGCGGCAAAACGGCTGACCGACCAGCGCAGCATATCCTGGATGGTGTGCAGCTCACTGACTGCCTCATCGACGAAAATTTTGTCCAAAGTGCCCTCCACAGGCCAAACTTAACTCGGCAGCTAGTTTGCCATGAAGCTGACGATAATTCAGCGCGGCAGCGTTAAAAAGGTGACATTTGTTTAACTGGCGGGGGAAGTCGGGGTAAACTGGGCGAATTAATGCTTAAATCGGTGCCGCAAGGAGAATCTGATGAGTAAAAGACAGCCTTTAAGCGCCGAAGACGAAGCCCTGTTTCGTGGACTGATGAGCGGTACCCGCAAGCTGGCTCAGGACACCATCGTCCATCGGCCGGCGCGTAAAAAAGTCGCCGAAGTGCCGCAAAAGCGCCTGCTTTCCGAGCAAATGGATGCCAGTCACTACTTTTCCGATGAGTTCCAGCCGCTGCTGGCCGAAGAGGGACCGGTGCGTTACGTCCGCAGCGATGTCAGCCACTACGAGCTGAAGAAGCTACGTCGCGGGGACTACACGCCGGACATTTTTCTGGATTTGCACGGCTTAACGCAGAAGCAGGCCAAGGATGAGTTGGGCGCGCTGATTGCCGCCTGCCGTCGTGAGCACATCTTTTGCGCCAACGTGATGCACGGTCACGGGAAACACGTGCTGAAGCAGCAGACACCACTGTGGCTGGCACAACATCCGATGGTGATGGCTTTTCATCAGGCACCCAGGCTGTTTGGCGGCGATGCCGCGTTGCTGGTGCTGATCGAAGTGGAAGAGTGGCTGCCGCCGGAACTGCCTTAGAAGGATGGGCCGGTAACGCCGGCCCGCTGAAAAACTACATGGCTTTGGCCAGCCTGGAAGGGCTGAACTGCCATTCAAGTTTACCGCTGGCGTTATCAGCATCATAGTCGATACTGGCAATGGCGGAGGTGGCGAACATCGGCGGCGCTTCCTGCGGGCAGAGTTCAGAAACCAGGTAGCCCACCAGAGGCAGATGGGAAATCACCAGAACCGATTTGACCCCTTCTTTAGCCAGCACCTGCAGATAGCAGGCCACCAGCGCGGGATCGCCACCCGGCGTCAGTTCAGGCAACACATCCTGCCCTTCCGGCAGCGTCAGTGCCTCACGCACCATTGTCAGGGTTTGCTCTGCCCGCAGATAGGGACTGACCAGCACCCGCTCAATATCCACTGCCTGACCGTTAAGCCAGCTCGCCATCTGGCGTGATTCATCACAGCCGCAATGAGTCAGAGGTCTTACAGAATCACTGGCTGCATCTAATGCCGCATCGCCGTGACGCATAATGAAAACTTGCATAATGCACCGCTGTTGTTAAACAAAAACGCCGGAAAAAACCGCTTTCCGACTCTTCATTCAGTGAATGAACGCTGTGTTGTACCCTAATGCCTTGAGTATAGTCAACCGATTGTTTACTAAATAACCGCTTTGCGGAACTGTGCTGTGGCTCCCTTTTTGGGGGATAAAATCTAACCCCCTGAATCGTCGTGGCTATTGTGCAAACCCACCGATTGGTAAAAGGTTTCCTGGCCATGAGCCATCTGTCTCAGCCGCTCGCAGGGGGCAAAACGATCGCCCTGTGACTGCATCAGCCGCTCTAATGTATTCACCACCTGCTCTGCTCCCAGTTTGTCCATATAGCGGAATGGCCCACCGAGGAAAGGCGGAAAACCGATGCCAAACACGGCACCGATGTCGCCATCGCGTGCGGATCGGATTACCCCTTCATCCAGCGCTCTTGCTGCTTCGTTCAGCATCATCATCACGCAGCGCTGAGCAATATTATCGCGACTCAAATGGCTTTTTGGTGTGAGGTTAAGCAGCTGATAAAGACTGGCATCCCCCTGTTTTCTTCTGCCCGGCTTTTTACTGCCGTATAAATAGAATCCCCGGCCGTTTTTCCTGCCCTTACGGTTGTCATTCAGCACCGCATCAAAGGCTTCTGGCGCCCGGAAACGTTGGCCCCAGGCTTTCTCCAGCACCGGCATTATATGCGTGCCGACATCAATGCCAACTTCATCCAACAGCTGGATCGGCCCGACCGGGAAGCCAAAGTCCACCAGAGCCTGATCGATGGTTTCAATCGGTTCGCCTGCCAGCAGGCAATGCATTGCCTCATTGATGTAGGGTGCGAGAATGCGGTTGACGTAAAACCCGGCCTTATCGGCCACCACAATCGGGGTTTTACCCTGTTTCTTCGCCAGCGCCACCGTGGTGGCAATAGTCTCTGCACTGGTGCGGGCGTGTGGGATCACCTCAACCAGCGGCATTTTGTCCACCGGGCTGAAAAAATGCAGGCCAATGATGTTTTCAGGGCGCTGCGCATTGGCAGCAATATCACCAATCGGCAGTGAAGACGTGTTGGAGGCGAAAATAGTTTGTGCAGGGGTGTTAGCTTCCACCTCTGCGACCATGTTTTGCTTGAGAAAAAGGTCTTCAAAAACCGCTTCAATAATCAGGTCGCGATGATGAAAACCCTGGTAATCCGTACCACCACCAATCAGAGCCATCTGTTGCTGCCTTTGCGCAGGCGTCATCCGGCGACGCCGCACATTTTTGCTCAACAGATCCCAGCTGTATTTCAGGGCATGGTTGATCCCTTCCGCTTTGATATCTTTAATACGCACCGGCAGCTTGCCGCGCGTGGCAGTGACAAAGGCAATACCGCCCCCCATCAGCCCTCCTCCCAGCACACCGACGGATTTGATCTCTCGTGGGTCGGCATCTGCCCCCCGATCTTTCTTCATTTCGGTGGTGGCAAAGAAAAGGCTGCGCAGCGCGGCAGACTGCGGCGTCATCGCCAGTTGTCCAAAGGCTCTGGCTTCCGCGGCATAACCAGCACTACGGCCCTGCTGCAAACCGGTTTTCACCACTGACAGAATCTTTTGCGTGGCCGGATAATTGCCACGGGTTTTGGCCTGCGTCCGTTTTGTGGCAAGAGTGAAAAGCAGCGCACGAGCAACAGGCGCGTTCAGCAGGCGCTCCTTGAGCGGCAGCGTCTTACGAGATTTACGCCCCTTAAGCGCCATTTTTACCGCTGTTTCCAGCAGGATTGCGTGAGGGACAGCATCTTCCACCAGTCCGATTTTCAGCGCCTGCTCAGCTCGCAGCGTTTTACCGGTCAGGATCATATCCAGCGCACCGGAGGCACCGATCAGCCTGGGCAGGCGCTGGGTACCGCCGGATCCCGGCAGCAGGCCCAGCTGGACTTCCGGCAGGCCCAGACGGGTTTTGTCATCCAGCGTGCAGACACGTTGATTGCAGGCCAGCGCCAGTTCAAGGCCACCGCCCAGGCAGGCTCCGTGAATGGCGGCCACCACCGGAACGGAAAGCGAGGCGATCTCCGACATCACTTGCTGTCCCTGCCGCGCCAGCTCTTCTGCTTCCAGCGCCGAGCAGCAGGAATCAATCATGGCAATATCCGCCCCGGCAATGAAAGAGTCCGGCTTGCCGGAAATAATGACCAGTCCGGCGAGGTTCGGATTACGTTGCGCTTCAGCAATCACTTCCCGAATCTGCCCGGCAAACTCAGCCTTCAGCGTATTCATTTTTTCATTGGGGACATCCAGGGTGATGACGCCCACGTTGTCCAGCCGCTGGCTGAGCGTAAATGCAGATTGCTTCTCCATTATTCTGCCTCCAGAACCATTGCCGCACCCAGTCCACCAGCCGCACAGGCAGTCACTAATCCCAGCCCGCCGCCACGGCGGCGCAGCTCGTTCAGCATCTGGGTGATCATCCTTGCGCCAGTGGCGGCAAAAGGATGGCCATAAGCGATAGAGCCACCCAGCACGTTAAATTTCTCTTCATTGATTTCTCCCAGCGCGTGGGGACGGTTCAACACCTCGCGGGCAAAACGCTCATCGGCAAACATCTTCATGTTCGCCAACGTCTGGGCGGCAAAGGCTTCATGCATATCGATCAGCGTCAAATCGTTCAGAGTAACCCCGGCGCGGTCCAGCGCCAGTGGCGAGGCATAAGATGGCCCCAGCAACATATCCTGCCAGACATCAATCGCCGTGAAAGCATAGCTACGCAGGTAGCCCAGCGGCACAATTCCCAGCTCTTTCGCCCGGGATTCAGTCATCAGCACCACGGCGGCCGCACCATCAGTTAACGGCGTACTGTTAGCGGCAGTGACTGTGCCGTGCCTGCGGTCAAAGGCGGGACGCAGTTTCGCGTAATCCTGCAGGCTCGACTGCTGGCGAACGTTATTGTCTTTCTCCAGAGCGTTGCGCCATGGCGGCACAAATGCAGTCATGACTTCTCCGGTCAGCCTACCCTCTTGCCAGGCTCTGGCCGCCCGCTGATGAGAGCGATGCGCCAGCGCATCCTGTTGCTGTCGGGTGATGCCGTGGCTCTTCGCCATTTGCTCAGCCGTGTCGCCCATACGCAGACCGGTGGAATATTCAGCCACGGCCGGGGGCACCGGCAGCAAGTCGCGCGGGCGCAGCTGGCTGAACAGCTTTATTTTTTGTGAGAAGGTTCTGGCCTTGCTGAGATCGACCAGCACGCGGCCCAGCTTTTTGCTGACGCCGATGGGTAAAACCGAGGAGGAGTCTGCCCCACCAGCCATTCCGGCCTGAATGGTGCCCGCCAGCAGGCTCTCCGCGACGTTCGCCACAGCCTGGAAGCTGGTTGCGCAGGCCCGGGAAACGCTGTAGGCATCGGTGTGCACGCTCAGGCCGCTGCTGAGCACAATTTCCCGCGCGATGTTGGGCGCTTCCGGCATCAGCACCACCTGGCCGAAGACCAGCTGTTCAATAGCTTCCGGCGGGATTTCACTGCGGGCCAGCAGTTCGCTGACGACCATCCGGCCCAGCTCGACTGCGGGAATGCCATGCAGCGCGGTCGCCTGGCGGGCAAAGGGGGTTCGTAAACCGTGAGTAATGGCGATGCGATCGCCCTGTCCGGTCAGCAAAGGTAACGCTTTGCGCATGCTTGTCACCTGTAAGAAATCGGGAAACGGCATCATTGCCAAAAGAGGTCTGACCTGTTTAGTGTTAACCAGATTTTTACATTTTGCACGAGCAGGAGCAGAAAAATGCGAGAGCAAACACGCTTTGCGGAACAATGAGTGGGAGGACCCCACTCACTGTGAACGAGCGGGGATTAACGAAGGCCGAGCTGGAAAATCATGGTTTCAGCCTGGCAGCTGAAGGTGAAATCCGCTTCCAGCAGCACGCCTTCCGACTGTTCGCTGAAGCGTGCGTCAATCTCGCACGGCTCGGATTCAACCTGGCGGGCTTTTTCCGTCAGTCTGTTCAGCGAGGCTTCCGCCTGCTGGCGGTCGGCATACAGCTGACTCCAGGAAGCAGTACAATCGGTGTTATCCATGATAGTACCGACATCCACACAGCAGCAGGCAGCGGTTTCACTGGCGCTGCATTTTTTAATGGCATGAGTCATGGGATCCTCCAGTTTGCCTGCGCAGGACGCGCCGACACTCAATTAATAACTGCCCACAGTTTACGCCGGAGCGAATGACTTGTCCGGTGATCGGATGATTAAGCGGCGTTAAGTGACGAATATCACAGTTAAAATTGATCTGAAACAAGTTAGACTGAGCGCGGTCTCTTTGTATGCGCAGGTTTTTGTTAAGCAGATCTCTTTTTGTGAATCATTTTTGAAATATTTATAAAACAATATTGCAACACACTCACAGGTCAGACCTATACTGGGGCCACTGGTCTGATTTGTTCGCCGTATTTCAGTGCCTGCGCTACCCGATCGCTTGTTACTTGATGTAACAGAGTCAATAAAAAATCAGATAATGAGGTTGTGGTCATGAACCATAAAAACCTGTTTGCAAAGTCTGCACTCGCAGTGGCAGTGGCATTAGTTTCTTCGAACGTTTCCGCGGCTGGCTTTCAACTCAATGAATTTTCCGCCATTGGCTTAGGCCGTGCTTATTCCGGTGAAGGGGCGATGGGTGATACGGCGGCTTCTGCCAGTCGTAACCCGGCGACCATGGCCCTGATGGATCGCCCCATGTTCTCGGTCGGTGCCGTCTTTATCGATCCGGATGTTAATGTCAGCGGCACCAGTCAGTCCGGTCAAAGCCTGAACAGCGAGAACATCGCGCCGACTCAGTGGGTGCCAAATATCCACTACGTCCAGCCATTAAATGATCAATGGTGGCTCGGTGCTTCCGCAACGTCGAATTATGGTCTGGCAACGGAATACAGCGACAGCTACACGGCAGGCCCTTATGCAGGCAAAACTGACCTTCAGACCGTTAACCTCAATCTGAGTACCGCTTATCGCCTTAATCAGCATTTCAGCTTTGGTGTGGGTTTTGATGCCGTCTACGCCCGCGCAAAAATTGAACGTTATGCCGGTGAATCAGGCCAGTCCCTGGGCATCCCCGCCGATACGCAAATTGCGCGCCTGAAAGGTGACGAATGGGGCTATGGCTGGAATGCAGGCATTTTATATGAAGTGGATAAAGATAACCGCTTCGGCTTTACCTATCGTTCAGAGGTGAAAGTCGACTTTGACGGCGATTATAAGAGCAATCTCCCTGCTGCAATTAACCCGCTCAACCAGGCGCTGAACCTTGGCCTGCCCTATGCCACCAGCGGCTCCACCATTCCGGGTTCACTGACGCTTAACCTGCCAGAAATGTGGGAAGTCTCCGGTTATCATAAAGTCGCACCGCAGTGGGCAATCCATTACAGCATGGCCTATACCAGCTGGAGTCAGTTCCAGGAACTGAAAGCCACCAACAATGGCCAGACGTTGTTCTATAAAGACGAAAGCTATAAAGATGCATACCGTATCGCGCTGGGCACCTCTTATTACTATGACGATAACTGGACTTTCCGTGCCGGTATCGCCTTTGATGACAGCCCGGTTCCGGCCGACAACCGCACTATTTCCATTCCGGATCAAGACCGCCTGTGGCTGAGTACCGGTGCATCCTACGCGTTTAATCAGGATGCCTCAGTCGATGTGGGGATTTCCTATATGCATGGTCAGGATGTGACCGTTGAAGAAGGTCCTTATACCTTCCACTCTACGGGTAAAGCCTGGTTGTACGGCGCGAACTTTAACTATAAGTTCTGATACCGATGCAGTAACGAAAAAGGCCTGTCTGATGACAGGCCTTTTGTTATCAATACAGCAATTAATTCGAATCGATGTCGTTAAGATCGCCCTGAATCGCTGCCGCGTTCGGGTTCTCCTGCGGGATCAGCTTGCCATCGCTGGCAAGGAAGTCGTGTCGCTGGAAGTAGGCCGCGCGGACAAAGGCATAAGGGTCGCCCGAGTTACGCAGTAAAGCATCGCTGTCCAGCAGCTGAGCGCGGGTTTCCACCCCTTCCAGCGCCCATTTACCGGCCGTCATCCACCAGGTCAGCCAGCTCAGTGGCGCATACAGATCATCCACCAGCCCACCGACATCTTCACGCGGAGTGAAACTGCCGTAGCCTGGCAGCTCAACATAGGTGCCATAGCCCACGCCGTAGTTGCCCAGCGTACTGCCAAACCGGCGCGGTTCTTCCTTCGCCAGTTTCGGGTTGGCCATACCGGCAACGTCAATAAAGCCGCCCATCCCCAGAATGGTATTCAGGAAGAAACGGTTAAAGTGGATCATCGCTTTGTAAGGTTTCCCCTCCACAAAGTAGTTGACCATGGTGGACGGTTCGCTGAGGTTGCCAAAGAAATTGCTTAACCCGGTACGGGCAGGGACTGGCACATAATCGCGCCAGGCAACCGCCACAGGGCGCACCACGTAAGGGTCCAACACGTTGTAGTTAAAGTTGAACATTGAACGGTTGAAACCTTCAAGCGGATCGGATCTTCCCTGCGGCTGATCCGCCGTCTGCGAACTGGCACAGCCGATCAGCAGTACGCTGGCAAGCGTAACGCCCATCACGCGGTAGCTCATATCTGTCTCCCTGTAGTGAAGTATAAATCGCTTACGGCTGCTGTTGGTTAATCTCAACTGTCAGCTGTTGATGACCCCCAAACGGCGTCACGTCACTCAACCCAAACCAGTCACCAGACTGCGGATTGGCGCTACCGTCGCGCGAGATACGTACCCGCACCTGAACCTGATGCTGCGCGGAAAGCAGGCGCTGTGGCATCATAGCGTTGCTGTCATCAAGCGTCAGCGATAAAGGAAAATGACTTAACGGCAGCTTTTTCACCGCCACCGGCACCGGCGAGGTGCCGTCAGTAACAGAAATATACATCACTCCGCCAGCCGGTAACATTTTTTCTGCCCCCGAAGCCAACTGCACCGTCAGCCCGAGATGGCTGTTCTGCATGCCCGACTCTGTCTTCGCCTGTTCGATACTGCGCTGGATCATCACCACGCGTTTATCGTCAGCAGGTAACAATTGTAACATCTTTTGCCAGGCGTCTATCGCCTGAGCGTAATGCTGCTGACCAAAAGCATTAAATGCCAACAGACTGAGCACCCGCAGGTTATTGCCCTCGGTGCTGATCATCTGATTAAGCAGGATGTCTGCCTGGCGGTTATCTTCCGGATCCTGCGAGCGGGTCAGCACATCGGCATAGCTCAGCTTCACTTCAGGATTGTTGGGCGCCAGCTGCATCGCATGCTGGAAAGCCTGGGTGGCGGTGGCCGCGTTATTCAGCACCATGCCGATGCGGCCCAGCATCAGCCAGTCATTCACGTTCTGCGGATCGTTCTGCAGTGAGGTACGAATGCCCAGCCCCAGCCGCGCCAGCGCTTCCATGGTCAGCGGTTTGGCATTGGCATCCATCACCTGCGCACGCAGGGCCGGCAGATCGTTCTGCACCTGTTGCCAGGCCATGACCTGAGAAAAACCACCGGTTTTAAAATAGAACCCAAGGCTGACAAGAACAATCACTAATACGCCTGGCAAAAGCACCCAGCGGCTGACGCTGCGCTCAACGCTTTGCTCGTCCTGTGGGATATCCAGCAGCAGGGTTTGCTGCAGCTCGCGGATCATCTCCGGACGTTCGCCTACAATCCCCTGCTCTTCATCATGCTCCAGCTCCTGCAGACGCTGATGATAAAAAGTTTTGTTTAACGCGTCGCGGTCCGCGGCTACCGAGCACGGTTTACGGCCACCGGCAATCAGCAGCAGTGCACATGATGCCACCAGCAGTGCCAGAATGGTGAACCAGAATCCACTCATGATTGCTTCCCGCTATTCTTTAACAACGTGTCGAGCCGCGCCTGCTGCTCTGCGTCCAGATCGGACCCGGTAAGCTTACGTTTTCTGCTGCGCAGGATAATGACCAGCGTGCCGACGATGACAAACAGCGCCGGGCCCGCCCAGAGAATCAGGGTGGAAGGCAGCAGCGGCGGCTGGTAGGTCACAAAATTACCGTAACGCGCCACCATATAGGCTTTAACCTGATCCGGCGTCTGGCCGCTTTGCAGCAGCTCGTAAACTTTAAGACGCATATCCCCGGCGATCATCGCATTAGAATCGGCAATGCTGTTGTTCTGGCATTTCGGGCAGCGCAGCGACGCTGTCAGGTGACGATACTGCTGCTCCTGATCGACCGAAGAGAATTTATAGGTATCAATATTGTCAGCCAGCGCACTGAAAACGAACAGCAGCGTGCCCAGCAGAATCATGCAGCGTTTCAAGCGCCGGCCCCCTTGCTGTATTTATCCCACAATGGTTTCACTTCACTGTTCCATACCCGGTCATTCATATCGCCGGCGTGGCGATAGCGAATAATCCCTTTGCCATCGATCAGGAAGGTTTCCGGTGCGCCGTAAACCCCCAGATCCAGCCCCAGCATGCCGTCACCGTCATACAGGCTAAGGGCGTAAGGATTTCCCAGCGTATTCAGCCAGTTAATTGCTTTATCCCGATCGTCCTTGTAGTTCAGGCCAACCACCCGCACACCTTTCGCCGCCAGCGTATTGAGATACTGATGCTCAGCGCGGCAGGTGGGGCACCAGGTAGCCCAGACGTTCAGCAAAATGGGCTGCCCGTCGGTCAGCACCGACTGGTTGTAGATTTTGCCTGGCTGGTCAAGTGACTCCAGCTTAAAAACCGGGACTGGCTTACCCACCAGCGCGGACTCCAGCAGCGTGGGATCGTCGCCGTGGGCGTTGCGCGTCAGCTGCCACATCAGCGCCGCCGCCAGCAGCAGGAACAGCACCAGTGGGATATAAAGGATCTTTTTATTCACGATGTCAGCTCCTTTTGCGCTTTCTTACGTGAGCGGTATCGCGGGTCAAGCAGGCAGAAAATGCCGCCCACCGCCATAAAAACGCCGCCGAACCAGATCCAGCGAACAAAAGGTTTATAGTAGATACGCACAGCCCAGGAGTCCCCTTCCAGCTGTTCACCCAGCGCCGCATACAGGTCGCGGGTGAAGCCACCGTTAATGGCCGCTTCGGTCATCATGGTGTGCGCCACGCTGTAATAGCGCTTCTCAGCATGCAGCGTCGCTTCATGTTTACCGTTGCGCGTGACGTCAATAATTCCCACACCGCCGGTGTAGTTCGGCCCCTGCAGGTTATGAACATCACGGAAGGTGAAGTGGTAGTTCTGGATATCCACGCTCTCGCCCGGCCGCATGCGCACATCGCTCTCCACGCTGTAATTCTGGCTAAAGGCGATACCGGTTACCGTCACGGCAACCCCAAGGTGGCCCAGCACCATCCCCCAGTGGCTGCGCGAAAGGTGGCGCAGGCCGGTGAAGAAATTGTGGCGGTGCGTGGCGCGCTCGTGCAGCTCCATCAGCGTCAGGAAAATCACCCAAATCGACATCAGCAGGCCAACGACGCTCATCGCTTCGATGCGGTCCTGCATCAGCCACGGCAAGGCGATGGACAATACCAGCGTGCCCACCAGCGCCACAGCCAGACGTTTCCATAGCTTCTGCGGTTGATCACGGCGCCAGCGTACCAGCGGCCCGATGCCCAGCATCAGCGCCAGCGGTGCCATCAGCCAGGTAAACAGCGTATTAAAGAACGGTTCGCCAATGGAAATACTGCCCAGGCCAAGCTGCTTATGCACCAGCGGCAACAGCGTCCCCAGCAGCACCACCAGCATGGCGGCAATAAGCAGAACGTTGTTGCCCAGCAGGAAGGACTCGCGTGACCAGATTTCGTTCTGCACCCGGCTGCGAACCTTGCTGCCTTTCACCGCGTACAGCAGCAATGAGCTGCCGATAACAATCACCAGAAAGGCAAGGATAAACATACCGCGCGTAGGGTCGGAAGCGAAGGAGTGCACCGAGACCAGCACACCGGAGCGCACCAGGAAGGTGCCCAGCAGGCTGAGTGAGAATGCGGTAATGGCCAGTAACACCGTCCAGGCTTTAAAAGTGCCGCGCTTTTCGGTTACCGCCAGAGAGTGGATCAGCGCGGTACCTGCCAGCCAGGGCATAAAGGAGGCGTTCTCAACCGGATCCCAGAACCACCAGCCCCCCCAGCCCAGCTCGTAATAGGCCCAGGCAGACCCGAGCACGATACCGACAGTCAGGAAGACCCACGCAGCGGTTGTCCACGGGCGGGACCAGCGAGCCCAGGCCGTATCCAGCCGTCCCGCCATCAGCGAGGCAATCGCAAAAGCGAAAGCCACCGAGAAGCCGACATACCCCATATACAGCAGCGGCGGATGGAAAATCAGGCCGATATCCTGCAGCATCGGATTCAAATCGCTGCCGTCGATCGGGAAGTCCGGCAACGTGCGGGTGAACGGGTTGGAGGTCAGGGTGATAAACAACAGGAAACCGAGGTTAATCATCCCCATCACCGCCAGTACCCGGGCGATGGAATCCAGCGGCATCCCGCGGCTGAACAGCGCCACGGTCAGCGTCCAGGTGCTGAGCAGCAGCAGCCACAGCAGCAGAGAACCCTCGTGCGCTCCCCAGGTGGCTGCGATGCGGTAGTAAACGGGCAGCAGCGTGTTGGAGTTGGTCGCCACGTAGGCCACGCTGAAATCGTTCACCACAAACGCATGCACCAGCACGATAAAGGCCCCAAAGATGCAGGCGAACAGTGCATAACTCAGCGGACGCGCCAGGCCCATCAGCCGCGGGTCCTGACGGGCTGCTCCCCATAGCGGATAAATGCTTAGCAGCAGTGACAGCGCCAGTGCCAGACAGAGCAGGAAACTGCCGATCTCCGGCATCATGACTGGCCTCCCGGCGGAGCGGACTGGTAAGCCGACGGTGGCCCTTTATGGTGTTGCTTCATCGCATCCTCAATTTCGGGCGGCGTATATTTCTCATCGTGTTTAGCCAGCACTTCTTTGGCATTGACCAGGTTGCCGTCTGCCAGCACGCCCTGCGCTACCACGCCCTGCCCCTCACGGAACAGGTCGGGCAGGATGCCGAGATAGCTGACGCTGATCACGCCGTTGCCGTCATACAATTTGAAAGAAACCTGTAGCGTATTCGGATCACGCCTGACGCTGCCTGGCATCACCATGCCGCCGACGCGCAGGCGCTGCCCCGGTTCCGGTTTTTCATGGTTTTCGCCCTTGCCGTTCAAAATTTCGCTGGGGGTATAGAAAAGGTCGATGTTGGAACGCAGCGCATACATCACCAGAGAAGTGGCCAGCCCCAGGCCAACCAATACCGCTATCACCAGAATCAGGCGATTTTTACGACGGGTATTCACTGTGACTCTCCTGTCTGGCTCGCCACTTTTTTCGCTTCTGCCGCACGGATGCGACGCTCCCGCGACTGACGCTGGCGAATTTCGCCGAGCAGCTGCTGGCGCTGGATCACGGTGTGCACAACCAGGCCACCCAGGGCAATCAGCGTGCAGACCACGGCCAGCCAGACGTAAAAGGCGTAACCGCCCATGGCGAAGAAGGCCTGCCAGGATGTGAAAGCGGGTGTCATGCTTTGCGCCCTCCCTTCTCTGCCATATCGGCCACCCACGGGCGATGGCGTTCAGTGAACAGGATCAGGTTGCGCAGGCGCATCAGCGTCAGGGAGATGAAGATCAACAGATAGCCGAGGATCGACCAGCGCAGTGGGGTGCGCATGCTGGGATCGATTGCCTGCTGCAGCATACCGGAGGAACCCTGATGAAGCGTGTTCCACCACTGCACCGAGTAGTGGATGATCGGCAGGTTGACCACGCCGACCAGAATAAGGATCCCGGCTGCGCGACCGGCCATACGGCGGTCATCAAAAGCGTTATACAGCGCGATCGCGCCGATATACAGGAACAGCAGCACCAGCTCGGAAGTGAGGCGCGCATCCCAGATCCACCAGGTTCCCCACATCGGTTTGCCCCAGGCAGAGCCGGTGACCAGCGCAATAAAGGTGAACACTGCGCCAACAGGAGCCATTGCGGCGGCAGCCAGATCGGAGGTTTTCCACTGCCAGACCAGGCCGATAAACGCGGCTATCGCCATTGATGCGTAAATACCTGTTGACCATATTGCCGCCGGCACATGGATATACATGATGCGGTAACTGTTGCCCTGCTGATAATCGGCCGGGGCGAAACCAAAGCCCCAAATCCACCCCAGCAGCAGCGTCGCGATGCCTGGCACCGCAAACCAGGGCACCAGCTGACCGCATATCCGGTAGAGCCGATCGGGCTTGCCCAGTTGGTGTAACCATTTCCACATTATTATTTTGCTCACGTAAATAAAGAAAAAGCGTTCTGGTGTTTTTTATCAGTATTTTGTTAATGCACGCTGACACGCAGCGCTGCTGCGGTCGCGAAAGGCGCAAGGGTGGCACTCCCCACCAGCATTGCACCCAGAATGGCCAGATAGCCGTCAATCGGTAATCCCATGCCTGCCGCATCGATCGCTGCACTGGCAAAAATCAGCACCGGTACTGCCAGTGGCAGCACCAGCAAACTCAGTAACACGCCGCCCCGCCGCAGCCCTACCGTCAGCCCTACCCCGACAGATCCAAGAAAACTCAGCGTGGGCGTTCCTAATAGCAACGTCAGTGCAATGGCGCGCCAGCTGACGAAGTCCAGAGAGAGCAGCACCGCTGCCAACGGCGAAAGCAGCAGCAGCGGCAAGCCGGTCACCATCCAGTGGGCAGCCACTTTTCCCAACACGGTTACCGGCAACGGCGTGGGTAACAGCAGCAGTTGCTCCAGAGAACCATCAAGAAAATCGTCACGAAACAGCCGTTCCAGCGCCAGCAGTGAAGAAAGCAGCGCGGCCACCCAGACAATGCCCGGGGCAATACGGGCCAGTAACGCGGGCTCAGGCCCGATGCCTAAGGGAAACAGCGTGATGACGATCAGAAAAAACCACAGCGGATTAATAATTTCCGAGCCACTTTGAGACGCAATACGCAGTTCACGCTTCAGGACGCGCCAGAACATCAGACTACCTCCGAAGAGGTCAGGCGGAGTTTGCGAACTGTGCGCCCAGCGGAAGGTAATTCCTGATGGGTGGTCAGGATCACCGCACCACCGTTATCGGCATGGCGGTGAAAAAACGCCATCAGCTTTTCCACACCTGATTTGTCAATCGCCGTCAGCGGTTCATCCAGGATCCACAGCGGTGAGTCACACAACCAAAGCCTCGCCAGTGCCACGCGACGCTGCTGCCCGGCAGAAAGCTGAGCCACAGCAACGTCTTCAAAACCGGTTAAATCCACCTCTTCCAGCGCCTGCCAGAGATCCTCTTCATGCCGATCGGCATGAAAAAAGTGCAGGTTTTCTCTGGCCGTCAATACTGCTTTTACACCGGGCTGATGCCCCAGATACAGCAGCGCAGCATGGTACGTTTCACGCTGCTGCCTGATGGGTTGCTGTTGCCACAGTACCTCACCCTGTTCGGCGCGGCTCAGGCCTGCAAGGATGCGCAGAAGTGAGGTCTTCCCGGCTCCGTTTGCCCCTTCAATCTGGACAATATCGCCCGCTGAAACGGTAAAACTCAGTTCGCTGAACAGCGTTCGTTCATCGCGCACGCAGGTCAGATTATTGGCTTCCAGCATCGGATCAAGTTCACACTTGTTAATGATGGGTGAAATAGTACCACAGGAAATCAGTTCATCGCAGCCTGCTGGCATAACGTAACCGCTTCAGTTGTCAGCATTATGCCGATCGATTGCAGCGCTGGCTGCAAAAAAGCCCTACTGGTTTAAAGTTTGTTACTTTTATTCTGAAACTTAGTTACATTTCCGAAGTCGGGAAACCCGCTACGCTTAAGGTGCAAAGACCACTGGGCTAATGGAGCAGCAGATGAATAATAAGAGTGATGAAGTTGAAGTTGATAGCGAAGAAAGTGAACAAGGTGAAGAAATTGAAGTAAATGAGAAGTCCCTGCCCTCGCGTGCAGCGGCCGTTCACGAACAAATCCGCCAGGAGGGTGAGAAAGAGCTGGAGAGGGATGGCCTGGCCCTGCTGTTTTCCGCCATTGCAGCAGGTCTGTCTATGGGCGCTTCACTGATGGCGAAAGGCATCTTTCAGGTTAACCTGGAGGGCGTGCCCGGAGCCTTTCTGCTGGAGAACCTCGGCTATACCTTTGGCTTTATTATCGTGATCATGGCCCGCCAGCAGTTGTTCACCGAAAATACCGTTACCGCTGTTTTACCTGTCATGCACAAACCTACCGGCAGCAATATTTTGCTGCTGTTTCGCCTGTGGGGCATTGTGCTGGGTGGGAACCTGGTGGGAACAGCGCTGGCTTCTCTTGCCTTTACCCATATGCCGATTTTTGACGATGCCACGCGGGAAGCCTTTGTTGGCATCAGCCAGAAGGTGATGGAACATACTCCGGGGGAGATGTTTGCCAATGCGGTAGTGTCCGGCTGGATCATTGCCACCATGGTGTGGATGTTCCCTTCCGCCGGTGCGGCCAAAATCTGGGTGATCATTCTGATGACCTGGCTGGTGGCGCTGGGCGATCTGGCGCATATTGTGGTGGGTTCGGTGGAGATCCTCTACCTGGTCTTTAACGGCGCGATTGGCTGGCACGAGTTTTTCTGGCCATTCGCCCTGCCGACACTGGCCGGAAATATCATCGGCGGTACCTTCATCTTTGCGTTAATCAGCCACGCTCAGATACGCAATGACATGAGTAATAAGGCTGAAGCAGAGGCAAAGGCCAAAGCGGAGAAGGATCAGCAACGGAAGTAAGCCACAGAGCCCGGATTATAAGGCAGGATGCTGGTGCTGGTGCTGGTGCTGGTGCTGGTGCTGGTGCTGGTGCTGCAGAATACCGGTCTGGCGATCGGTTCGGCAACTGGCGTAAATGACGATCGCGTCAGTTGCCGATACGCTTAGCTGAACAGGTTAAATGTATTGACGTAATACGTACCGGCAAACGCCACATAACCCAGCCAGACCACGGTGATCACTGCAAGAGACAGTTTCAGGGACATACTCTTACTCCTTCAGGAACTATGCCAATGGAAAACTTGATTTACGTTCGTTTACACTAGCCCTCTGCCTTTATGCGGATATTGATCCAGCGCAAGTATCATCAAAAAGGGTAATTCCGGGTCAGGGCTTCAGCAGTAAAAGACAAGCCGCGTCGTCACCGCAGAAAAGGAAAACTGAGTGGTTGTTGGTGACAAAACCAGCAGTCAGGCGGGTAAGTGCTTAATCTGCGGCTGGAAACGCGCTATACTCCCCCCCGCGCTGTCTCCTTAGTTAAATGGATATAACGAGCCCCTCCTAAGGGCTAGTTGCAGGTTCGATTCCTGCAGGGGACACCATATGTTAGCCCACCTAAGTATTTTAAAGTCTAGTCAACTCTTCAACTTTAAAGACTTACCTTCCTTTTGTAGTCCGTTAACGTACACCGCCATATTTCAAAGTCCACGCTGTTTTGTTGGTACATATGCTGGTATTTTAAGTTCGATAATGCAGATACCATCAGAAGAGGATTTTTAGTATGGCGCTAACTAAGTTAACAGTAAGAAATACAAAGCCTTCTGATAAACCTGTCAAATTGACAGACGATAATGGTATGCATCTTTTGATCACCACAAGTGAATGGTTCGTTTTAAAGGGATACTTGCACGGCCACCGCCGGTTTTTTTGTTAATCTCAGCTGTCACTGATAGTAATGTACTTCAGTGTGCCATTCACATAGACCGGGATTTTACCGCCTACCAGCGCGGTTTTTATCATCATCACTCCGCCGCCGAACCCCAATCCGGCATCACCTGCAGAGATAGAAAATTTCGCCCTGGCATCTTTTAGCCCATCAATAGCAGCAATCTCATCGTCAGTCAGTGCAGCACCGCTGAAATCAAAATATGCGCACTGGCCACCCTCAAATCGTGATTTACCCGTGGTTTCCAGTTTAACGTTTGTGAGCCCCACATAGTTTCTCAACTGGACGTAGATGCTTATGTCAGATGCATAACAGCCATGTTTGATCGCTTCTTTGATTGGTGAACCTGACCCCATGAAAAATCAGCAACCACATCCCCCGGCCTGCAACTTGAAGTGATGATGTGTCTCATCATCGCTGCAGGCTTTTCGCACGGATGTTTGCCGGGATAACTTTGAACTGGTGGGAGCTGCCACACGTCTGTATAAGGAACATCGGCAGTTACACGGAATGGGCGGCGCAGTTTTTCATACTGCTGGCGCAGATCGTCATATTCATTACGTAACGAACCATACTCAACGGTAAGGGATTCATATACTTCCACCAGCCCACGATGCGATGTTACCAGACCATTTCCGGCTTTGTTCTCAGCTGCTTTTGATGCAAAGACCCGTTGCAAGTTTTCATACTGTTCGCGGCTGGGTAGCTGCCATTGCGAACGAGAGCCAGTGGCTACACATCTGTGTGCCTGTTGCCAGATTGATTTCTTTGGCGCTGATGCCCAGTGATTCACGGGCATTGATGAAATAATCAATCAGGGGAGCGAATACTATACCTCTGAGCGTTTCACATTTTGCTGCATAGCCTGCATGACCTTTTGCGAATCCTTCAGCCCCGTCATGTTCAGCAAAAATTATCCGTTTTGTTACCGGGAAGAATGACCTTAGGCTCTCTTTATTATGTTTCCGCCAGATACCACTGGGTTTAGCCCATATGATGTGGTTAAGTACATTCATCCGCTGTCTGACCAGTATTTCAGTATCAGCTGCCAGACGGGAACTACAAAACATATACAGGCTTCCCGCTGGTTTCAGGACCCGCCAGAATTCGGCCAGGAATTCATCCAGCCATGCCAGATAATCATTAACACTTTTCCATTGTCGGTCCCATTTACAGTTTTTAACCCGATAATATGGTGGGTCAGTGGCTATCAGGTCGATAGAATCGTCAGGGAATGTTTTGATGAATTCAAGAGAATCAGCATTCACTAATCTCGTCCTGATATTTACTGGAAAAATTTCCATTTATAAGGCTCTTTTTAGTGGATGCAGAAAGCAAAAAACCCCGCCGTCTGGCGAGGTTTCGATGTTTATGTGTCGTACGTTGTAACCAACCATAACATCCTATGATAATTTTTGCGTAACGCAGTAGAATTATTTACTATCGAATTGATTTTTTTCATATGCTAACGCGCTGCCTGCTGCGGTGCTGAAATGAAGGGAGAATGGATGCATGGCGCGTAACTTAGCCCCCGGATATTGTGTCGTGGAAAGAGCCAGTACTCTTGACTACCAGGCGAGAGAGCTCTTCAGGGATGTTCGTTCCCCTGCCGCCAGCCTGTTTATGAAACTCAATGCGGATACTCAGTATCTGATACCGGGCCAGATTCTGATTGTGGCTGACCCCGACACACCTGCTCAGCAGACAATACAGATGCTGAGCGCACTCAGACAGGCAAAGAATAAAACTAATAATGCGTTTATTGGCGTTGGCAGTGACGATGCCAGTTTCATGCATAAACATTACGGAACCATTGCCGCGCTTACCGGGGCCGGAGACAAGATTTTCAGTACCGCAGGGGATGCAGGTGAAAAGTATTTCAATGCCATTGAACAGACCCTTAAAAAAATTGAGGCCAGCTATCAGAATCAATACCGCACTCAGGGAACACTGATAGGACAGCAGTTCTTTGTTGAACGTAATCAGTTGCTGCATCAGTTAAAGGAACTGGTCAACAAGCCGCTGCTAAAATCCCTTGCCCGGTATACCGTAAAATTTCAGCAGTATGACAATATAAAGCGGGCTTTAAACCTTTCAAGCCGTTCAATCGTGCATGAGTGGTCAACCGTTGGGATGGGCGGAATTCCGGGATATTCCTATTATGTCGGCAATGCGGCCAAAGCGGCTCGTTTCCTCAAGATGGGAGGGTATATTGGCATTGGATTCGCCTTTGTAGGAACTACTAATGATGTGGTTGATGCATGCACCAAAGGCCGCGAAGGGGAATGCGGAAAATTAGCGTTCAGGGAATACACAAAATTTGGATTATCAACAGCTGCTGGTGTTGGCGCTGGTGCTATTGGAGCATCGGCGGGGGTAGGGATATGCGCTGCTGTCGGAATTGTAACGGCTGGCATTGGGGGGGTAGCCTGTGCAGCAGTAGGTTCTGTTGCTGCTGGCTATGCTGGAAGCGAGTTTATGAACTGGGGTGTTGATGCGATCTCTAATCGCTAGGGCGTATAAATGATACTTAAATTTGCAGGGTACTTATTAATGGCATTATGCCTGGTTAGTTTTATTCTTTCCATCATCATTTATGGTGTAAACAGAAAAAAGTATTACCAACTTTTAGGTGAATTTCAGAAAAATAACACCTTCCCTGCCCCCTATTCTTTCCACTGCATGACAGGTTTCTTTGGTGCTATGCCTGTTGCGCATTTCTTTCTTAATTTAAAGAAAAAAAAGAAAATATTTTTCTTAAAACGGAATAGTAACTCCTATGGTTTTTTTGATAAGGGAAATGGTGAGTTAGTTTCATGGATGCCTGCCTTCTATTACTCATCTATCACCAGCTCTATCTGTTGTGCATTAATAATTTTACTTGCTGCGTCACTGGCAGTGAAAGATAAATTCTTTCTATAAATCCAGCCTGAATATAGCCCATTTTGTGGGCATATATCCTGGCTTAATTATCCATCTCTAAATGCACATCCAGCATCGCCAGGCATCCGTCAATGAATCCCTCGGCCATCTGAAACTTTATCCGGATCATGCCCTCTGAGGGCCTCAGTTTTCGGCCTATTGCACTCTTTGAAATGTTCTTAACGTAATGCTCCACCAGCAGGGAATATTCATCCGGGCGTTTCTCTTTCAGACGGCATATGCAGGCATCAATGATTAATGCGTCATTATCAGTGCAACTCTGTGCTGATGCGCGTTCAGGTAGAAGCCCTTTAAAACCCGCTGTGGTTGACGAATAACCCACCTCATTTTCGATCTTGAGTTTAGACCACGTTTCCCAGCGCTCTAAAACCAGCTGTATGTCACGCATCGCTACCCTCGCTTTTGAACGTTAATATTTTGCCTCGATAGCTACGCCGTAACTTTTCGTAATCAAGGCGGGTCCTGTGCGGCAAAGGATGCGGGCCCATTAATCTGTCGTAACGGGCTGTAAGTACCCCGGTTAACCGGACCATTCACATTTAGAGATCTTCCGGCATACTGATTATGTCCCCGGAGGAGATCGCCATGCGCAAAGCACGATTCACCGAATACCAGATCATCGCCGTTCTGAAGTCCGTCGAAGCCGGACGAACCGTCAAAGATGTCTGCCGTGAGGCCACTTTATCCGAAGCCAGTTATTACAACTGGCAAGCGAAATATGGCGGCATGGAAGTGGCCGATATCAAAAAGATGCAAGACCTGGAAGATGAAAACCGTCGGCTGAAACAGATGTTTGCGGATCTGAGTCTCGAGTGCCGCGCCCTGAAAGACGTTATTGAAAAAAAGCTTTAAAACCAGCGATAAAACGTGAGCTGGTCAGTTATCTGATCGCGCAACGGGGTGGATGATTTTAATCGTGAGGCGCTGGCGACAGAAATCGACCTGAATATCCCGGCTCAGCGTGTCGTTCGGGTACTGGAAAGGATAGTGGCGAACCGCGGATATCCGCTGAAGATGCGGATGGATAACGGCCCGGAATGAGTCTCACTGGCTCTGGCACAATGGGCAGAAGAGCATAGTGTGGTTCTGGAATTTATCAGGCCCGGCAAGCCAACACAGAATGCCTTTATCGAACGGTTCAACCGGACGTACAGGACAGAAATACGGGATTTTTATCTGTTCAGAACGCTGAATGAAGCACGGGAAATTACAGAGCGCTGGCTGGCTGAATATAACAGCGAACGCCCTCATGAATCCCTGAATGGCCTGACGCCGGAAGAGTACCTGCTAGTGGCTGAAAAGCCGGAAATCTCAAAAAGTGCGTGGAACTAAAACGGGTCTGCTTACAAATCCGCCTGTAACAAAGATCCTGGCGCAGAACCCCGGGAAATATATTGCTGATTATTTTATCAGGGCCGATAAGAAGGGTTCTGTCACATTAAGCAGGCGTCAGAATCATCCTGCACCTCCCCTTTTTTTAGCGCTGATTTTCCTGCAAAAGTGGCGGAATGGTCGGCACCTCAGGCGCATCATGCATATCTTGCCGGGTCAGACGAAACTCTTGCGGATAATGCTCACGACAGGTACGGCGCAGTGGCTCAGTATTACGCCATGTGTACAGGCAACACTGACACTGATAGACCGTCCAGACATCTTTCACCGGCGATACCGCCATCACTTCAATATGCTCATCGGCACAACGTGGACAAATCATCTTCTTCTCCTTAATTCCGGGTGGCCAGCATCGTGGTGAGTTTTTCTACCCAGCCCTGAGTTTCAGGGAGATCACGGACTGGCTGGCTGTAATGCCCGCGGTTATCAGGAGCAACAGGCGTGGTCGCATCAATGATCAGTTTGTCAGTGATCCCCGCCGGGCTGGAGCCTGGATCCAGTTCCAGCACTGACATATTCGGCAACTGAACTAAATCCCCTGCGGCGTTAACTTTGGACGACAGCGCCCACATCACTTGTGGCAGATTAAAAGGATCAACATCCTCATCCACCATAATCACCATTTTCACGTAACCGAGGCCATGTGGGGTGGTCATCGCTCTTAATCCCACCGCACGGGCAAACCCGCCGTAACGTTTTTTAGTGGAGATGATGGCCAGCAGACCGTGAGTGTACATTGCGTTGACTGCCTGTACTTCCGGGAACTCCGCCTTGAGCTGTTGATACAATGGAACACAGGTAGCGGGTCCCATCAGATAATCGATCTCCGTCCATGGCATCCCCAGATACAGCGATTCAAAAATCGGTTTTGTCCGGTAAGAGACTTTGTCAATGCGTACAACCGTCATATTACGTCCACCAGAATAGTGTCCCGTAAATTCACCAAACGGCCCTTCTATTTCACGTTTACGCCCTTCAATAACCCCTTCAAGAATAACTTCCGAGCCCCAGGGAACATCAAACCCGGTCAATGGCGCCGTCGCTATCGGATAAGGGCTTTCACGCAGAGCACCTGCCATTTCATATTCGGACTGATCATACTTCAGGGGTGTGGCTCCCATCAGAGTAATAATGGGATCGTTACCCAGCGTGATGGCAATGGGCAGATCTTCACCACGTTCTTCGGCCTTATGCAGGTGCAACGCGATATCATGCATCGGGACAGGCTGCAGGCCCAGCTTGCGTTTACCTTTTACTTCCATACGATAAATGCCCACATTCTGCTTACCGAAATTATCGGGTTCCAGCGGGTCGCGGGAAACAACACAGGCTTTATCCAGGTAAAAACCCCCGTCACCGTCATTCAGCCGAAACAGGGGTAGAATATTGAAAAGGTTTATCTCTGCCCCATCGACGCTGTTTTCTGCCCAGGATGGATTATCGCGACGTTCGGGTGCTATCGGAAAGGTATCCCAGCGGCGAATATACTCATCGATCTGTTTTTTTACAGTTGTGTTCGATGCCAGCCCCATGGCAATGGCATGATTTTGCCATGAACCCAGAGTATTCAGTGCCACTCTGGCATCAGTAAAACCGCGAATGTTGTCAAACCACAATGCCGGTGCACCTTCGCCAATACGACCAGTGGCATTCGCAGCAGCGGCCAAATCCGGTTCGGCATTAACTTCTTCCTTAATCCTGAGCAGTTGCCCCTGTTCCTCCAGAGCCTGCAAAAAAGCGCGTAAATCATCAAAAGCCATAATTAACTCTCCTGTAAAGAATGCTCCCTGGCCTGCAGTCCCTGCCAGTGGCGACCATGACGATTTTTAAGTCCAGTCGGGTCAACTACCCGGGGCACAATGTGTTGTGTAACGTCATTGATCGTTTCTGATGGAAAATATCAGCCATCGCGATCGCTTCACGAATACGGTATGGAGTTTCAAGGTCAATGGCCGTTTTAGCCCATTTCGACATCACCAGATGTATTTCGACATCATCTGTTTCACCAAGCGCCTGAAGTAAGTCCCCTCCCGGTGGAGCCTCCGTAGCACCTGTCATGCCGACAATTTATCTCCCGCACTCTAAAATTGTTCGCATACGAACCATGAGATTAAACCATAAACCCTTTATTTTTTTATGACAATACTGCCCGGTCACATTCGCACTTCTCGCAAAAGAAATATCGCATTAAAAAATCAACGTATATCCTACTGTGAGAGTAAGAATGATTTTCCGGAGTATTTATGGAATTAAGACAAGAGGCATTTCACCTTTTACGCCAACTTTTTCAACAACACACTGCAACCTGGCAAAATGTCTTGCCTGACCTGACTAAACCGCAATATGCGGTCATGCGCTCTGTCGCTGAACACCCCGGTATTGAGCAGGTGGATCTGACGGCCGTTGCGGTGAGCACAAAAGCCACGCTGGCTGAAATGCTCAACCGGATGGAATCTCGTGGCCTGCTCCGACGTGACCACTGTTCAGCAGATAAACGCAGACGTTTTGTTTTTTTAACTCAGGAAGGTGAAGCGCTTCTCGAAGTGTGCAAACCCCTCGGCAACAGCGTGGACGAACAATTCCTGGGGCGACTGAGCCCTGTGGAACAACAGCAATTTTCACAGCTCATCCGGAAGATGATGGCATAAGAACAGGGCCACCTGACGGCTACAGATTAACAAGCCGCCCTGTGTTACGCCGGTCATGGCCACACACTGAGCTAAATATGTATGACCTGACAACCTGGTGAGTTGGCATGCTGCTTCAGAATTCAGGGATAGGTTGCTGAACCGCCAAACTCGAGATAAATTTTTGCCAGATTAGTTAACTGGTTAAAGCGATTTTCATCCAGAGACAGCTCGGCCTGGCGCCGTTTCTCCTGGGCATCAAGCCAGAACGAAATCCGTACCGCTCCCTGCCGGTAGCGCACTTCGTTGAGCTTCTCTGATTTTTTTGCCAGTTCCAGACCTTCATACAGACGCGTCTCTTGTTCAAGCAGTTGATGACGCAAAGAAAGCGCATCCTCTATACTGCTCATCGCCTTGTAAAGTGCCTGTTTAAACTCCAGCACCCGCTGTTCGTAGTCGTTGCGGGCAATTTTCACATCGACGCCCCTTTCTCTCCACTCCAGGAACGGCAGCGTCAGGCCTGCGCCAACGGAGGCGACAGGATTATGCAGGAAGGTGATGAGCGAGCGGCTACTTGTTCCAAGCGAGCCGGTCAGGGTAAACGCCGGATAAAATTCAGTGCGCTGGATATCAACAGTGGTCAGCGCTTCACGCACCTGCCACTCTTTGGCACTGAGATCAGGTCGATGGCGCAGGACGCTGACCGGAATATTCGTACTGACCTGCGGCAGCGGTCCCTTCGGTAACGCTTTGGGTTCGACAACCGGGCTGCCCGGCGCGGTACCAAGCAGAACGGCCTGTTGATTAAGCGCCTGCAAACGTTCATTCTGCAACGCGGTCAGACTGTTTTCCTGGGATAGCACGCCTTGTTGAGCATCCACCACATCCAGAAAGGAAGCGCCGCCCGCTGCGTAGCGGGCATTGGCCAGACGCAGCGTCTCTTTTGCGTAATCGATACTCTGTTGAAGCACAGACAACTGCTGGTTAATAAAACCGATACGCCAGTAGTTTGTACTGGCATCTGAGAGCAGCGTCAGGCGGGCAGAACGCAAATCCGCTTCTGAGGCCTCACGTGCCCACGCTTTAGCGTCACGCTGGCGTGCTATCTTGCCCCACAGATCCAGCTCATAGCTGGTATTGAGACTGGCGGAGCTGCCCCTGTGCCAGCCAGCTGAGTTGTCCAGTTGCTTTCTGCCATCGACGCCGAGCGAACCTTTCAGTCCCGGATCGTTGTTGATGCCAACCCGCTCCTCCTCAAGCCGGGCGCGATACACGCGCAGCACCGCGCCAGCCACGTCGTTATTACCAGCGATAACCTGTCGCAGCCAGCCGTCGAGTCGTGGGTCGTTAAACGTTTGCCAGTCAAACGGCGCCGTCTCTCCGGCAGCCGCACTCAGAGACCAGCTTGCAGGATATTTCACCGCGGGGGCCTGGTAATGGCTTTTCTGAAGATTTGCGCAACCTGCGCTAAGCAGGGCAGCAACGCATACCGCTAAAGGGGATAATGTTTTCATGGGTTACTCGCTGGCCAGTGAAACGACCGGATCCATCCTTGCCGCCTTGCGAGCGGGGAGATAACCAAAGATCATGCCGATTAAAGTTGAGCAGAAGAATGCAGCCGCGGCGGCCTGCCATGAATAGATAGCGGTAAACATGCTGCCCGCCAGCGCGGTAAACAACGCGCCGATGGCGTACGATAGCGCAATACCTAACACGCCGCCGATAAGACATACCAGCACGGCCTCAATCATGAATTGCTGCATGATATCACTCCGCCGCGCGCCTACCGCCATGCGCACGCCAATTTCATGGGTACGTTCGGTCACCGACACCAGCATGATATTCATCACCCCAATACTGCCGATCATCAGCGAGATGCAGGCCACCATCAGAATCAGGATACTGAAGGTCATTGAGGTCCGTTCGATAGATTTTCGAATCTGTTCGTAATTATAAAGCTGAAAGTCTTTCACACCGTGGCGTTGGGTCAATAGCTGAGAAATAGCGCTGACCGCCGCCTCGTTAGCAACATTGTCCTTAAGCCGGACGCTGATGCTGCTTAACACCGGCTTCCCTACCATCCGGTACATCACCGTGCTGTAAGGCATCCAGACATTAATGCGGTTTGGTGCATAGCTACGGTTATTGCTTTTGGCTATGCCGACAACACGGGCAGGCACCGAACCCAGAACGACGATTTGACCCAACGCCGGTAAGCCCGCGTCGTCAAACAGGGCTTTGCGGGCGTTGTCATCAATGATCACTTCCTGCAGAGCATTGCGGTCATCCAGGAAAGTTGCTCCCTGCAAAAGCTCAATACCGTTAACGCGAAAATGATCGCGCCCAACGCCATTGATCGTAGCGGTGGCGGATTTACCGAGGAAACGAATGTTGTCTGAAGCGTTAACTTCGGGGCTGACACTGTCAACAAACCCCTGTTTTGCTAGCGCTTCTGCATCAGCCGGAATCAGCGTGCGGATGCCTTCGGTGCTGTCATCAAAAAAATCCCTTCCCGGATAAATGCTCACCACATTGGTTCCCAGCTCTTTGATATTGTCCAGGGTTCGTTGCTTCGCACCTTCACCCAGGGCCACGACCGTCACCACTGCGGCAATGCCAAAGATAATGCCTGTCATGGTTAACGTCGTGCGCAGGCGATGCGCATTCATCGCTTTTAGCGCCATTTGCAGGGATTCACGGGTGCGGTCGAACAGACTCTGCCAGCGGCTTTGCTGAACCCGGTCAGGCGGAGCAACAGCAACCCCGCAGGGAGTACGACTCCCGGTATCAGAGATTATTTCGCCGTCACGCAACTCAATAATACGGTCAGCGTTTTGCGCCACCTTCATATCATGAGTCACCATAATCACGGTGTGACCACGCTGATGCAGTTCGCTGAGTATTGCCAGCACCTCCTGGCCGGACTGAGTATCCAGCGCGCCGGTCGGCTCATCCGCAAGGATGATTTCGCCGCCGTTGATCAGCGAGCGGGCAATACTCACGCGCTGCTGCTGACCGCCGGAAAGCTCTCCCGGTTTATGGTGTTCGCGACCTTCCAGCCCAAGCCTGCCGAGCAGTGAAGCGGCTCGCAGACGGCGCTTATCACGCTCGCTATTGGCATAAATCGCCGGAATTTCGACGTTACCTAACGCGCTAAGGTCGGGCATTAAATGGTAACGCTGAAAGATAAAGCCGATATGCTCGCGGCGGATCCTTGCCAGATCATCCGGTGAAAGCCGGGCGGCATTCTGGTCGCGGATGTAATAGTCGCCGCAATCCGGGACGTCGAGACAGCCCATGATATTCATCAGGGTAGACTTACCAGAACCGGAGGCACCGATGATCGCTACCAGCTCTCCGGCAGCAATAGTCAGATTAATCTCTTTCAACACAGTAAGAGCCTGTCCACCGTTGGTATAGGTGCGGCTGATGCCCTTGAGCTGTATGATAGCACTCACAGTACAAACCCTTCCCCAGGCGCTTTCTCACCTGGCTGCGACAGCACAACATTTTCCCCGACTTTTAAACCGTCAAGGATCTGAATATCCACGCTGTTAGAAATGCCGGTTTTGACTTCGCGGGTTTCCAGTGTGTTATCACTGAGCAACACCTGCACCTGTTGCTTGTTGCCATTGATTTTACGCACTGCCTGAATCGGCACCAGCAGCGTGTTTTTAGCCTCGCCGGCCAACAGGGTAACCTGTGCTGTCATGGCGATTCGCAGCCGGTTTTCCGGGTTCGGTACGTCCAAGAGCGCATTGTAGTATACCGATGCGTTTGACGTACCAGAACCCGAGGCCGAACTGCTGCTGGCAAGGGAATCGTCTTTCATAACCGACTCCGGCGCCAGTTCAACGGTGCGTAGCGTGGCGTCATAATGCCTGTCCGGATCCGAGAAAATGGTAAATCTGGCTTTTTGCCCCGGCGAAATGCGTGTGATATCCGCCTCAGAGATCTGGGCTTTAATGGTCATGACGTCCAGGCGGGCGAGTTTTATGATGGTTGGTGCACTCTGGCTGGAGTTCACCGTCTGGCCCTGTTGGGTGACCACGGCAATAACAATCCCGTCCATTGGAGCCACAACCTTTGTATAACCGAGATCGACCTTTTTCTTATCGACATCAATCTGCGCCTGAACGAGTCTGGCATTCAGTGACAGCAATTCCGCACGAGTGATGGCCAGCGTGGCTTCGGCAGTTTCAAAGTCTTCCCGCGAGCTGGCATCCTGGTTTAGCATCTGGCGCTGACGCTTATAACGCAGTTCAGCCTGCTTCAATTGCGCATGCTTAGCCTGCAGTTCCGCTTTGACCACGTTGAGTGCAGCTTCCGCGTTGCGCAAGTCATTGCGCTGCGGTACGTCATCAATATCGGCAATTGACTGCCCTTTAGTCACACGGTCGCCAGACTTAACTTTCAGCGACTTTACCTGGCCAGAAACCTGTGCGCCAACATCTACCCGTTCAACCGCATCAATGCGACCGGTAGCCAGTACGGCGTTTTCAATATCGTCGAGGCGTGCCGGAGCAGTCACATAATCAGGAACCTGCGGGCTTCTCAGGAAGAAGAACAAGGCGATGATAAGCACAATCAGCAGAGTTACAGCACAGGCGAATACGCGACGAAGAGGGAGTTTTGTTAACATTGCACAGGTTTTCCATAACGATAAACAGCAGTAGCCCAGACATCACAGTACCTTCCCCAATATCTACTGGAGGTAAACACTGCGCTAATTGTTGCAGATCGTAATCAAAATTCTTTATCGCGCAATCAATTCCGCTGAACATACAATAAATCGTCACAGTTAAGGTGGCGTTATGGCTGGCAAAGATCTCAATTATAAAGTTGTCTGCCGTGGCGAACAGCTGGAAGTGAACTGTAAAAATGATCCCGGCAACGGTGGGGAAGCCCCGTGAGATTAATCTCATCCGCATGCCATTTATTGCCTGAGTTTCCCCTCCGCTTAATAACATCTTCTGCCGCCGGGCATCTGAAAAATTCCAGATAAGCGGCTCATTACGTTCAGCTTTAAGTTCGGCGATGCTGTTTGCGGTATCCGATATGAACAGGGTTTTGCCGCTCACCTCTGGTGGGAAATTTGTCCCCTGATAATTGTGCTGGTTTCACAGTGGAGAGGTTATGTCAGAAGAAGATCGCATCAAGAAACTGGAAGAGAAGGTTCAGCGACTGCGGGTCGACACGCGTGTACTGAGGGAGATTCTCGGGCAGCAAATAGCGCTGAATAATCTCAACTACAAAGGCAAGTTTGATGATGTGCTGGAAGCACTGGCCAAAGAGTATGCCGGACGCGGTCTGGACGAAGGTGATAACCGCGAGATCCATGAGACCATTCGCCAGTACATTAAGTATCAGTCACCCTCCGTTGAGTGAGGCTGCTCAGGCCACTTCTGGTGGCCTGCCGCAGAGAATATCCTGCAATCAACAGCCCGTCTGTGAGCAATTCATGTCCAACGTTACTTCCCTTTATCCTGCCAGGGATCCTTTTTGTGATCCTCACTGTCATCGCGGGTTCTTGGTATCTCGCCATGTTGGTTTGGATTGTCTTTTGCGGGGTGTCTGTTTTCTGTCTTTTTACGCTTAGAGTCTGAATTGTGCTGCGACATATCACTCTCCTTTTGCTTCCCAGTCAGGTAAGTCTGGTCGACATCCGGACCATGTCAACATCGCTACAAATCAGATCCACACGTCGACCTTGCCAGCAGTTGAAAAATGATCCGCCCGTTGACCAGATTTATCTTTCCGGATCCCCTGTCTGGTACAGCTTATTTCCTCAGCACCTCAAGAAAATCCTTTTCCAGTACTCCCGTGGAGGTACATTCCACCGGTTTAACTTTGTCGTTACCATCAGCAGTAATCACCCCTGCCACACCGTTAACCTGTATTGAGATGTTGGTCCCCTCACCTGCACTCCAGACCTGTGCAACAACGCGGTAATTTTCCTGGATGCCCTGAGTTTGCTTAAGTTGTGAGCAATCCAGCCAGGTTGACGCCAGCAACTCATCATCCCCACTGGCCGCAATTATCCCCGTTTGTTGATCTTTAATGGCAATAGTTATCCCCTTTCCTTTCAGAACCACCAGCGCATTATTGAATATTTCATCAGGCTTGCGATTACCCAGTTTCACCGCATCAATACTGGTACTGGCGACCGGTTCCGTGTCTGCAGCCGACCGGGACGCTGCAGATACCCCTTCTTTGACCGGGCCATAGACCTGGATACACCCCGATAATAATAAAGTGCATGCAGAAAATAAAAATATACGCATAATCCTCACCGGTAATAGAGCGTGGTGCAACCAGCCAGCTGAGAACAAATAATCATCATGAAGAAAATTTTATATTTCATTTTATTAGATTCCTTTTTTCTAAAAAAATAAAGTCGACTGATGAGCGAAATGATCAGGCAACCTCGTAGCAGGAGGGTTCGCTCACGGGTAACGCATAATGAAGCGGCAAGCAGCATGAGACGATCTTCATTCTTTTCTGCGTGCCGGATTGTTCATTATCAGGGGGTAATGAAAGCATCGACTGTTGCTCTTCCTGATACCGATCGCAGGGCCGCATCCCAATAGTGCAGTGATGACGACAGTTAGCCACCTCCTGCAACCAGTTCAGGACCTCCTGATTTGTTGTGGCAACGTCCGGAACGTTTCCCAATGAACGCTGGCGGGTCAGCAGTGGAATATAAAAACTGTTGCGGATGTATTGCACCATACGCTCTACTTTGCCTTTGGTTTTTGCCCGAAAAGGGCGACAAAGGCGCGGTGTAAAACCCATCTCCTGACCAAAATGCCACAGAGCAGGATTAAAATGGTGACATCCGGGCCGGTAAGCGTCGCGCTGTTGTACCACCGTTTTCATGTTGTCATACAACACCTCTCCGGGAACGCCACCAAAGAAAGCGAAGGCATGCCGGTGGCAGGCTTCCAGCGTTTCATAGCGCATATTGTCAGTGAACTCGGCATAGAGCATGCGGCTGTATCCCAGCACGGCAACAAAGACGTGGAGGGGATAGTTCCCGTTGCGCATCGTGCCCCAGTCAACCTGCATCTGCTGACCCGGTTCGGTTTCAAAACGAACCACCGGTTCGGGTAGCGGAGGCGTATTCAGGGTGCGGATAAAATCTCTCAGAAGCGTCATTCTTCCCTGATAGCCGCGGCTCATAATCTCCCGGAAAATCACCGTGGCCGGGACGTTATAAGGATGTGCCTCACAGACCCGTTGACGAATATAATCCCGGTAATCGTCCAGCCGGGAGGGGGCCACAGGACGAGGAGAATAAACGGGGGGCTTAGCCTCAGCCTGAAGATAATGTCTGACCGTATTACGTGAGAGGCCCAGTTCACAGGCGATTGCCCGATTGCTCTTCCCCTGCTTGTGAAGAATTTTAATTTCCATAACTTTCTCAAAAGTGATCATATGTTCCCCTGTATCAGGGGAGCAGAGTAACCTTTGGATCAGTTTTCAACCGTTGAGGTGGATCATTTTTGCATCGTTGATAACACCGGGAAATAACATTTTAATACCCGCACATTCGCGCCGCTCCTCTGCTACGATATCGGCACTCAAACAAAGGTGGCGTGAATGAAAAAACGATTGGTCGCTTTCGCAATGTTGCTGGCGCTTTCCGGCTGCTCTTCCTCTTCTGGTAAGAATTTTGACGATGCCAGACTCGCTAAAATCCAGTACGGTGCCACAACCCGCCAGGATTTAATTTCCCTGTTTGGTCAGCCAACCTCGGAAACGCCCTATCCGGAAAATCATCTTCTGATGATGTGGTCTTACAGCCAGGCTAACGCGATGAGCACGACCATGGGCAAGACGCTGACGGTTCAGCTGGACAACGGCAAAGTGAAGAGCTACTCCCTGAGTAAAACCTGATCCGCCAGACATAAAGCAAAGATCAGGGTATCAGGCGGGTGTTTACCGCGAACGTAGCCATTTAATGCTCTGGCGCCCGCTACGAACTTGCAGCAGGTTAATTCAGGCACCGGGAGAGGCTCCCACGGTGATTACAGCAAATCCAGCTGCTGGCTTTGCTCTGGTGGCTGAGGGATTTTGCGTTTCTTCTCCGGCGGTAACGGCCGCTGCATCTCCCGCTGTATCCAGTGCAACAGCACGTCCACCACCCAGCACTGCTGTCGTTCGCTCAAGGGCTGCAGCGCCGGGATATTATGCCATTTAGTCAGGCAGCCACGGCAGCAGGTTGCAGTGGCATGTTGCGCGATGAAGACCGGATGGCCACGCATGGGGGTTTGTTTGCCATCGTTGGCAGGAACGGCCGGGGCCAGCCGTTCCCGGATAAAATCTGCCGCGTGCAGCCTGATTTCCGCTTCTCCTTTTTTCTGGCAGTACTGATACTCGGCCCTTCCCAGATGAAAGCGCTGCCTGAAAGGTGAACGGGAAAGCCGCAGGAACAGATCGTTAATGGTCACGGCGATACAATGTCCATTCTTCCACGCGTTCACCGCCTGGCAGCGTACAGTACCCCACCTGCCCTTTGTCAGAGTTCACAATATCCAGTTTACCGCCCTGCTTGATACACCAGGCAGAGGCAGGATTCGGCATCCCAATTTTCGCTGGTGCAGCCGGCTTTTCCGCCTGAGCGGCACATCCAGTAATCGCTGTGGCACACAGCAGTAAAATAATTTTCTTCATGGGTTCTCCCGGTTTACGCGAATAACATTCCGCCACAGATAACATGGCGAATCAAATTTAGCGGCAATTTTAATGCGTTGAACTTAAACCCGAATTGATTAAGATAGGTTTTTGCTCACTCCAACAAGGATATGTCCGGATGCTGAACACCTTCACCCTGAGGCTGACCCGTGGCGTCAGCGAGTTCCTGCTGTCAGATATCCGGGCGCTGCTGCCAGCCGAATCGGTGCAGTTCTTCTCCAACGAACTGGATGAGGAGTGGCATTACACTCTGCTGTGCAGCTCCAGCGATAATAACTGCTCGATGGCCGTTTCTGCCATTCTGGTCTGGCATCAGCTTAAAAGGGTACACACGATGATATTCAGTACCTCAGCCCTGCACAAAGACGTTTCCGACAGCAGTTCAGCAGAACTTTTCACCCTGCTGAAAACGCCCGGTGCGGTGCTGTATCTCTCCTGAGCAGCGATTTACCGCCAATCTTTTGCTGTATTCCACTGATTGAATTTAACGCTCTTCGCTACTCTGAATCGATTAACCAGTCTGGTTGTGGAGTAAAGTATGTCTGATAAAGACCCTGTTGTTGAACGCCTGACCGTCGAAGTCCTTGCCCTCAGGCATATCGTGCAGATGCTGATTGCCTATGGCAACGTGCCGACCGGTGGAAAACTGAATAAATACCTGCAGAAAGTGGCTGATGATGCCGAGCACCGTGACGGTCGCCCGGCGAACAAAGCTATTGCCGACGCCATCCGCAGCTATATTCAGTAATAAACCCGGAACAATAATTTTAAACCCGACACTGTTTGTACCGGGTTTACAGGTTCAGGCTGTCTGTGTACTCAACAGGAGACAGCCATGAATACCAGCCTGACTTACCTCAAACAACTGCGGGCGATGTACCAGCAGGAACGCCAACCCCACAAGCTCTTCGGACTGCTTTATCTCACTCCCAAACAGCGTGAAAGCATCCTGAAAGAGATCCTCTACCCGATTGATGACAAAAAGCACTGAGCGATCTTATCAATCGACCGACCAGGAAAAGACTGCCCCCTGGTGCAGTCTGCACCTTATCAGGCAAGCTTGAAGGAGGAGATGTCCTGCGCCCGCTGTGAGGTGTTGATCGAGGCCATGGTCGCCATCACCGTGAGCAATTTCCCTGACAGACGAACGGGAATCCCCGGCTGGTGACTACCTCGCAAATATAAGACGTGATCCGACTGCAGAGATAAGAGGGTAAATTGCGCGATTGTCAGCCATCACTTCTTCTGGCCATTGGCTCTGCCGGCCAGAAACCTTAAGAAAATAGCGCTGTTGACCGCTACTGAATGACAGCAGTGGCTTGTTGGAGTGGAGGATCACGATTTGATTTTGCACTTGCTGCCACGTTATCCTCCCCGGCCCGGCCTCAGTACAGGGTCGGCAGATTCACTGGAACCGCCTTAACACAGGGAACGAAAACAGATGTATCACTCTATTCTCGGGTGGCTTACCGCCTTCGATTTACCCTATGCACCGGCAATGACGCTGGCTGCCATCATCGCCATTATTTTAATTATCTCACTGATTGTTCATGGTTTGCTGCACAGCATCGCGCTGCCTTTCCTGCGCCGCTTTGCCGCTAAATCATCTCGTCAGTGGCCTCTGTCGATCATTGATACCAAACTTTTCAGCCGCTTCGCGCTGCTGATGCAGGGCGTGCTGCTGCAAATTCAGCTGGAAATGTTCCTGCAGGGCCACGAACCGCTGTTCAGCGCGCTGATGGTTTTCAGCCAGGTGTGGATGATGATTTTCAGCCTGCTGATGTTTTACTCGCTGCTGGATCTTATTCTGGGCCTGTCTGAAAACAGCATTTTTGCCACCCAGCTTCCGCTGCGCGGCATTTTCCAGAGCCTTAAGCTGATCGCTTCTCTGCTGATCGCACTGATGGTGATTTCGGTGCTGATTGGTAAATCGCCGCTGGTGCTGCTGACCGGTCTGGGTGCGATGACAGCCGTACTGATGTTGGTATTTAAAGATCCGATCCTTGGTCTGGTGGCGGGCATCCAGCTTTCCGCCAACAATATGCTCAAGCTGGGCGACTGGCTGGATATGCCGAAATACGGCGCTGACGGCGCGGTGATTGATATCGGCCTGACCACGGTGAAAGTGAGAAACTGGGATAACACCATCACTACCATCCCGACATACGCACTGATTTCTGACTCATTTAAAAACTGGCGCGGCATGTCTGAATCGGGCGGCCGCCGTATTAAACGCAGCATCAATATTGATACCACCAGCATCCGTTTCCTTAACGAGGATGACATTGCTGAAATGAAACGTGCGCAGTTACTGACGCCCTATCTGGAAGGAAAAAGTGAGGAAGTCACGGCCTGGAATGCCAGCCTGGAATGCGATCTCTCCACGCCGCTGAACGGCCGCCGGATGACCAATATCGGGACTTTCCGCGCCTGGCTGGAAGCGTGGCTGAAAGCCCATCCCCATACCCATAAGGGCATGACTCTGATGGTGCGCCAACTGGCGCCGGGAGCGGATGGACTGCCGGTGGAAATCTACGTGTTCACCAACACCACTGCCTGGCTGGAATATGAAAAAATTCAGTCGGACATCTTCGATCATATCTTTGCGGTGCTGCCGGAATTTGGCCTGAGAGTCCATCAGACGCCGACCGGTAACGATCTGCGCAACATGCGCCTGGCCGCTGGCGAATAACCCTCTTAAAGCGGGCAGCCGTGCCCGCTTCCCTCCCTCCCGCTGCATTTTGCCCCGCCGTTCATACCCGCTCAGCGGCATTTCATTCCGCCCTGACAGCAGTTCATGCCTTAATCTCCCCGCGCGCGCGCGACCGGAATTATTCTGTGCTCAATCTCTTAAACTTTCCCCGGGAGCCTCCCATGAGCACACAACCCGTCAGCAACAGCGTTAACCGTACACGCTGGCTTACTCTGTTCGGCACCATCATCACCCAGTTCGCGCTGGGTTCTGTTTATACCTGGAGCCTGTTCAATGGCCAGCTGTCGCACAAGCTGGATGCCCCGGTCAGCCAGGTCGCTTTCTCCTTTGGCTTGTTGAGTCTGGGGCTGGCAATAGCTTCGTCAGTGGCGGGTAAACTGCAGGAGCGCTTTGGCGTACGTAACGTCAGTATTGGCGCTGGCGTGCTGATGGCGTTGGGCTTTTTCCTGACGGCTCATGCCAGCAACCTGTTTATGCTCTACCTTAGCGCGGGCGTGCTGGTTGGTCTGGCCGACGGCGCGGGTTACCTGATGACGCTTTCAAACTGCGTGAAATGGTTCCCGGAGCGCAAAGGTGTTATCTCCGCCTGTGCTATCGGCGCATATGGCCTGGGCAGCCTGGGCTTCAAATTTATCTGCAGCTACCTGCTGAGCGTAAACAGCCTCGAAACCACCTTTATCATCTGGGGTTGCCTGGCGATGGTGATGGTGATCATCGGCGCGATGCTGATGAAAGATGCACCAAAACAGCAGACGGCAAAACGGGGTGAAAGCACCAGCACACGTGATTTCTCACTGGCTGAGGCGGTTCGTCTGCCGCAGTACTGGATGCTGGCGGTGATGTTCCTGACTGCCTGCATGAGCGGTCTGTATGTGATCGGCGTAGCGAAAGATATTGGCGAAGGGCTGGTTCATTTGTCCGCTCAGACCGCCGCGAATGCGGTAACCATCATTGCCATCGCTAACCTCAGCGGCCGTCTGGTGCTGGGCATCCTCTCCGATAAAATGGCACGTATCCGGGTGATTACTCTGGCGCAGGTCATTTCGCTGGCCGGAATGAGCATTTTGCTGTTCACCCGCATGAACGAAACCAGCTTCTTTATCTCAATCGCCTGCGTGGCCTTCAGCTTTGGTGGCACCATTACGGTCTACCCTTCACTGGTCAGCGACTTCTTTGGCCTGAATAATCTGACCAAAAACTACGGTCTGATTTATCTGGGCTTCGGGATTGGCAGCATAATGGGTTCGCTGATTGCCTCGCTGTTCGGCGGCTTCACCGTAACCTTCAGCCTGATTCTGGCGCTGCTGGCTATCTCGCTGGTGATGTCGGCAACCATTCGTCTGCCCAACAGTGCGCCGGAGAACAAGAAAACCCTGCAGCATGCCTGAGAATGACAGACCTGGATGGCGGAACATCAACAATGATGCGGCTCGGGTAAGAGGGCCGCAAATCATCACGTAAAAACGCCATGGATGACACCATGACTCGCGTCATCCATGGCACGAGACGCTTCAGCCCCGGCCTGTGTTACTCCGCAGCCAGACAGTGCTATCCCCGCCGTCAGTCTGGTAGAGCCTGTCAGACAACCTGTTTACTGCGAAACAGCGGTTCAGCCATTCCTGCCACCTCAACCCTGACGGCAAACACATCGCCAGACTGCGGATAGTCTGCCAGCTCCTGCTCGGTACGATCTTCTCTGGAGCTGGTGATATATAACGTTTTCAGATCTTCGCCGCCAAAGGCCACCATGGTTGGCCAGCGAACCGGTAAAGGGATCTCATCCACGATCTCACCGTTAGCCGGATGCAGACGGATCACCCTTGAGCCGTCAAACATAGCCGCCCAGTAAAAACCTTCACTGTCCACCGCGGCCCCATCAGGCAGACCTCCCTGTGCCTGCACAAAACGCTGCAGCACTTCGCGCGGGCCAATTTCCCCCTGCTCATCCATGGGATAGCGGTAGAGCACGCCGTTTGGCGTATCGGTGTGGTACATCCAGCGGCTGTCTGGCGAGAAAGCCAGCCCGTTGGAGATCTTGATATCTTCCGCCTGTACGGTCAGCAACCGGTTTTCATCCAGCCGACACAGCTTGCCGCCATTACGATCCTGCGGTTCCCACAGGCTGCCACACCAGAAGCGACCAAAACGGTCAACACGCCCATCGTTAAAACGGCTTCGCCCTGCCTCGCCCGGATTTGGCGCGACTCTCTCAACAATCTGCCCGTCGCTGTCCAGCATGCAGACACCGCTACGCAGCGCCGCCACAAATCCCCCCTCCTCCTTCAGGCCAAAGCAACCAATGTGCTCGGCCACGGGCATGACCTTATGCGCTCCGCTACGGGGATCGAACCGGTGCAGCGCTGGCGCAAGAATGTCGACAAAATAGAGCACCTGCTCGCTGACTGACCAGACCGGACACTCACCGAGTTCCGCCTGAGCCGCCAGAACGTTGTTCACCTGATAGCGCATAATTTTTCCTTTGAATGACTGACAGACAGACATCAGTTTACTGCATAAATCTGCACTTGCCGTACCAGGCGTGAAATTAAACATCGTCTGGACTGCTCACAGGTGGGTAATGCAAATTAAGAGCATTCCGGATAAAAAACATTTTTTTCAGTCTTATCTTATTTATGATTATTCCATCCAGCATAGGATAATCCTTACTGAATTATTTTGAAATAACTACATAAATAACTCTACAAAAGCGGCATCATTCCTCCACTTTTTAAAAGTAAAGTTGTATTCATTGAAAAAGTGAAGGAGCATTCACGATGAAAACACTTATTAAAATAGTTTCGGTTCTGGGCGTAATGATGATGTTGAGCGGCTGTATTGTCCATGACGGCTATCGCGGAGGACCGGGCTGGCATCACGGCGGTGACTACCATGGTGGCTGGCACCGCGGTTACGGACCGGGTCCGGGTCCACGTCATGGGTAGAGAGGGATTATAAGAGGGTGATACGTTTTCACCCTCAAGCGGGCAAAGCCTGCACACGGCGATATAAAAAGAAAGAAATGCAAAACATTGGGCGGGAATTTTCCCGCCCATTTTATTTTTAACTTTTAATGCTGTAATTACACTGATACCAGGCTTTCATTAATCCGGGTACGCGGCTTTCTTGCGGTTTAATCGGCTCAACCTTATCAAACCCGCGTTCTGTACAGTAGCGTTCCACATCCTGTTCCAGGGCTGTTTTATTGACCGTGGATGGATTAAAACGATACTGCACAGTATTTACCGCAGGATCCTCATCAACTTTTTCAAATGCACCTGGCTGACTGGAAGTACAACCCGTTAATAGCACAATGGTCAGGGCCAGTGCGCCAGTAATGGCCTTATTCATTTTTATCTCCTTTCTCCGGTGCGGAGTCGCATGATATCAATTCCCCTGGCTTCCACTATCGGAAAAGCCTGCATTTGCACAATTTTTACTTTGTGAATGCAATATTTTGCCGATTGAATCAATTTGGACAGCCAACTGGTACAGGATGAAAAGGAATGCGATGATGCATCCAGACACAGCGATATACCTGACCGACACCAGAGATTATTTTATATAACAATATGTTATGCCCGCGGCGAGCGGGCTTTTTTTTAGGTGTTAATTCGCATTTCCGTCAAGAATGATACGTAATACGGCCGCCGAATTATTAACCGGAAGTGCCAGCACAGCCTGGTAAAGATCAATTGTCATCTCGCAGAGTTTGGTTTTATCTGCCCCCGGTTCCGCCGGAGAATTCATGGTTTGCAGCGCGCCGCCCCATTTGCTGTATAAAGCACCCACGATTTTTTGCAGATCGGCCCTGCTGCGTTCAACATTACCGTTCTGTTCAGCTCCACGGCTGTTTTGCAGGAAATAGTCCATGGCTTCTGCCTCCTTATTGCGCAAAGCGGCAGGCAGAATTTCCGCGGTGTTCACGCCTCCGCTGACCTGCGGGAACAGGAATTTAAAGCACAGTTCCCCATTCTGCTGACGGAGGGTCTGCATCTCTTCCAGTGAAACCGCCATATAGCGGTGAAGCGCTTCATCGCTGGCAGAACTGATACGCTGATTCAGCAGGTCAGACAGCATCGGACGCAGCCGTTCCAGTGCCTGGTCTTCGCTGGATCCCTCTTCAATAGCGGCCAGGTACTCCCGGTCCAGCTTCTGATACAGCGAGGGCTGCTGCGCTTTGAGCGTGCGGTAAACAGGCAGCGCGCTGAAATGTTGCTGTGCCGCGGTCATCCGGGCTTCACGCTGCTGCCGGGGAACCTTCATCGCAAAATAATAATAATTACCCGCCAAAATCAGCCCCACCGCCAGCATCATGGCCAGAGCCTTGCTGATTACGCCGCGTTTTTGCAGCAATGTAAGAATAAAGATCAGGGCCAGTGCGGCCAGCAAAGAGATAATCGCAGGGTAGTGAATCAAAATAGTTTCCTGAGCAATAGGGCCGCCCCTTGCGGCCCTGAACGCGAGTCAGTCGGCCCGCACGTCAACCAGAACCGGGCAGCTGGCGCGTTCAATGACGGCCGCACTGACCGAACCTTTCAACAGGCGGTTAAAGGAGGAAAGATGGCGACGACCCATCACGATCATCACCGCACCGATTTCATTCGCCTGCGCCACAATGGTTTCTGCCGACTCACCGGCGACCACGCGCCCGGTCGCACTGATCCCCGCGCTCTGGAGTTCAGCCAGCGACTGACGCACAGCCGCTTCGGCGGTATTCTGCTCATCCAGCGCGCTGCCGAAATCACCCGGATCTTCGCCCGCCTCAATGATATAAGTCCCGGTGGTGGCAGCATAGCTGGCATCCACACAGCACAACACCACCACTTCCGCACTCATCGCCCGGGCCTGCTCACCCGCCAGCGACGTCACCTTGCGGGCAATCACGGAATTGTCTACAGCGACTAAAAGCTTTTTCATATCCCTCTCCGGTCAGTCACGTAAAGCCGCTTTGCCTATCTCATCCACCAGTGCTTCACGGCATTTCAGGATCTCTTCACGGTAGAGCGCCTCATGCTGCTGAAAACGGGTAGAGGGGACCAGTAAGCTGATGGAAAAGCGTCCCAGTATGGTATCAATCGCCACCGCCATGGTGGAGATCCCTTCGAGCGTCTCGCCACGGTCATAGGAAAGCCCGGTACGACGAATTTCCTGTAATCGCTCCAGCAGTTCGGGGAACGCTTTTACGGTCAGATCGGTCATTGCCTCATAGGCATCGCCGACCAGCGCCCGTGCCTGCTCATCCGTATCCAGCGCCAGCAACGCTTTGCCGCCTGAAGTACTGTAAAGCGGCAAATTGAGCCCGATGCGCGGCACCACGCGCAACTCGCGATCGGCTACCACGTAGTGCACGATAGCCAGTTGCAGACCGCTGGCCCGGGCCAGCGAGACCGTTTCCCCGGTTGCACCACTCAGCGCCTGCAGCCAGGGCTGGGCAATGGCCACCACATCGGTATGTACGGTGGCAATCAGTCGCAGCAACGCCGGGCCAAGGCGAACACCACCGGCTCCATGGCTTCGAACCAGCTGGACAGAATCCAACGCGCCGACAATGCGCTGAACCGTGGAACGGGGCAGATCGACCGCCTGAGCTATTTCGCCCAGGCTCATGCCATCCGGGCGATCGCCCAGGGCATTCAAAATTTTGGCCGCTCGTGAGATGACCTGGATTCCACCCGTTCGCTCATCTTCACGCAGGGTTGAGGGTTCAGACATTCGGTTTCCTTCCTTGCTTGATGCCACTACTTTAGCACTTTTTTCCACAGGACAGCACGCTGTATCACATTGCAATACACCTAATCACGATGTAATATCTGCACCAATGTATCACCATGCAATACAGTGCATCATTAAATTATATTTCTCTGTGGAGCACCTGCCATGACTGCCCAACCCGCAGCGGCCCCAGCCCTCCATCCTTTCACCCTGCGTCTGGGCCTGGGTCTGATTGGGGTGTTGATTGCTGCGCTGACCTCAGGGTTAAACGATCGCGTATCCGATCTTGCGCTGGCGGACGTCCGCGCGGCGATCGGTTTTGACTACGACACAGCCAGCTGGATCACTTCGGCCTATCAGGCCGCGGAAGTGGCGGCAATGATGGTTTCCCCGTGGTTTGCCGTCACCTTTTCTTTGCGCCGCTTTGCGCTGGTGGTGGCGTTCGGCTTTGCACTGACCGGCGCACTGCAGCCTTTTGCCCCCACGCCGTCACTGTTTATCGGCCTGCGCGTGATTCAGGGTGTCTTCGGAGGGGCATTGCCGCCGCTACTGATGACCGTGGCGCTGCGTTTTCTGCCACCGACTATCAAACTCTATGGCCTCGCTGCCTATGCGCTGACCGCGACGTTCGGACCCAATATTGCCGCATCGCTGGCGGCATTCTGGACGGATTCTGTCGGCTGGCAGTTCGTGTTCTGGCAGGTGATCCCCCCCGTCTTCGTTGCCGCCCTGCTGATAGCCAAAGGGTTGCCGCAGGATCCGGTGCGGCTGGAGCGCTTCCGGCAAATTGACCTGTTTGGCATGCTGACCGGCTGCAGCGGGGTTGCGCTGATGATCCTTGCGCTGACCCAGGGAGAGAGACTGGACTGGCTTCACTCGCCGCTGATTATCGCCATGCTGCTCTCCTCGGCGGCGCTGATGATCGTCTTCTTTATCAACGAGTGGTATCACCCAATCCCGCTGTTCAAATTGCAGATGCTGGAACGCAAGAACCTGATGCACGGTCTGCTGGTACTGGCTGGCGTGCTGCTGGTTGCCCTCTCCGGCTCGGCATTACCATCGGCCTATTTCGGCCAGGTTGAAGGCTTCCGTACGGTGCAGTTTGCACCGCTGGCGCTGGCCATCGGATTGCCGCAGCTGATTATTGCGCCCCTTATGGCTGCGCTGCTGAATCTGCGCTGGATTGACTGCCGCTGGATGCTGACCTGCGGTGCGGTACTGCTGTGCATCTCCTGTCTGATGGGAATGCAGCTGACCGATGACTGGGCGCGGCAGAACTTCTGGCTGATTCAGGTGTTACAGGCCTTTGGTCAGCCGATGCTGATCCTGCCGGTGCTGATGAGCGCCACCAGCGTGGTGCAGCCGCCGGAAGGGCCCTATGCCTCAGCGATGTTTAATACCGTGCGCGGTTTTTCCAGCGTGGCGGCCAGCAGCCTGATCGAGAATTTCCTGACCCACCGGGAGAAGTTTCATTCACATATACTGGTCGATCAACTGGGCAACCGCCCGTGGCTGATGACGGCAGATACCGCCGCCAGCGCCAGCGCGGCGACACCGCTGCTGCCGGACGGCTCGGCCAGTACAGCGGAAAATCTGAGTCACTTTGCCACGCTGGTTAAACACCAGGCGGTGATCCTCAGCATCAGCGATGCCTATCTGCTGATCATCGGCTTTGCCCTGCTGCTGGTACTGCTGACCGCCTGGCTGCCGAAACGTGTCTATCCGCCGCAAACTCTTCTTCAACATG
Source organism: Erwinia amylovora (assembly GCA_050311775.1). Lineage (GTDB taxonomy): Bacteria > Pseudomonadota > Gammaproteobacteria > Enterobacterales > Enterobacteriaceae > Erwinia > Erwinia amylovora_A. The sequence goes on from JBNONK010000012.1 coordinate 114,044, forward strand.
GAACACCAGCCCAGAGATAATAATGATGAGCTTCACACCTGCTAAAAGAACCTTAACCTTAGTTTTGCTGTTAGTGATCCTGCTGGGGATGGCCTTTATTGTCTGGTCAGCGATGACCCGCAAGCAGGCACGCACCGATGATGCCGTGGTCACGGCCGATTACACTGCAATTGCACCAAAGGTTTCCGGCTATATCCGCACCGTCTATGTCGGCGATAACCAGTCAGTTAAAGCTGGCGATGTGCTGGCTACCCTTGATGACCGGGATTACCGCGTCGCACTGGAAACGGCAGAAGCCAACCTGCAGGTCAGCCAGGCAAAACTGTCCAGCGCGCAGGCCCAGCTGGATCAACAACAGGCGACCATCACGCAAAGCGACGCGGCTGTCAGCTCAAGCGAAGCCACGCTGAACTATGCCGGGCAAAACGCAGAACGCTATCGTCGCCTGCTTAAAAGCGGCACCACCACCGCCGATGAACAGCAAAAGACCAATGCTTCAATGCGTGAAGCTGCCGCCCAACTGCGTCAGAGCCAGGCAGCGGCTCTGTCAGCCAGAAAAGAAGTGAGTATTTTACAGGCCAGTATTAAGCAAGCCCGGGCGGATATTGCGGCCTCACAGGCAAGTGTGGATCAGGCGCGCCTCAACCTTTCCTACACCATCATCACCGCGCCGATTGATGGCTCTGTCGGCCAGCGCTCCGCCCGTCAGGGTGCCTGGGTGGCTGCCGGAACCCGCCTGATGGCGGTTGTGCCACTACAGCAAACCTATGTGGTGGCCAACTTCCTGGAGACGCAGCTGGGAAACATTCAGAGTGGTCAGCCGGTTTCGGTGGAGGTTGATGCCCTGCCAGGCGTGACGCTGCGCGGCCATGTTGACAGTATTGCTCCGGCTACCGGATCAACCTTCGCTGCAATAACAGCGGATAATGCCACCGGCAACTACACCAAGGTCGCCCAGCGCCTGCCGGTAAAAATCCTGCTGGACCCCAATCAGCCCGACCTCTCCCGCCTGCGGGTGGGCATGTCTGTGGTCCCGAAAATAGAAATGCCCTGATAGCAGTAAAATCCAGGGGCAATCTCCTTTATTTTACTGTGGAGAGCGGGTAAATTAGCGAACGATCCTGCCATGAGCTGCTCATGGCAACCGGAGAGGAAAACCTTTCCACGTTTAATCTGTTCGCGTTACGCAGGCCCGGATCGACCCAGGTAACCGCTCAGGGGAGTTGTTCGGTGAAATACGCTTTGATGGGAATTTCTTTTATCCTGCTGTTATGGGTTGGCACATTTTATCTGATGCTGTAACCCGGCAGGGAAATGAACGGGTCAGGTCTGGCAACCTGACCCCGGTTGTTACTCTTCTTCTTCGCTAACCTTCACCGTGCCCGGCAAAATCCCATCGGCACGAAACATCGCTTTAATCCCTCTTACCGCCTGACGAATACGATCGCTGTTTTCAATCAGAGCGAAACGCACGTGCGTGTCACCATAGTCACCAAAGCCAATTCCCGGCGAGACACACACTTTCGCTTCCTGCAGCATATGTTTGGCAAACTCCAGCGACCCCATATGCGCATAGTGATCGGGAATTTTTGCCCAGACGTACATAGAAGCTTTCGGAATGTCCACCATCCAGCCCGCTTCGTGTAGCCCTTTCACCAGCACGTCGCGACGGCGTTTATACTGCTCAGCGATATCCCTCACACACTGCTGGTCGCCTTCCAGCGCGGCGATAGCCGCAACCTGAAGCGGCGTAAAGGTGCCGTAATCATGGTAACTCTTGATGCGGGCGAGTGCCGCCACCAGCTCTTTATTACCGACCATAAAGCCGATGCGCCAGCCAGCCATGTTATAGCTTTTTGACAGGGTGAAGAACTCCACCGCCACGTCACGCGCACCGGGAACTTCCATGATTGACGGTGCTTTCCAGCCATCGTAAACAATGTCGGCATAGGCCAGATCGTGGATCACCAGCACGTTGTACTGCTTCGCCAGCGCGATCACCCGCTCAAAGAAGTCCAGCTCCACACACTGCGCGGTGGGGTTGGAAGGAAAACCAAGGATCATCATTTTTGGTTTCGGGTAGCTTTCGCGGATCGCTCTTTCCAGCTCGTTAAAGAAATCGACGCCCGCCACCAGCGGCACGGAGCGAACCTGCGCCCCGGCGATCACCGCGCCGTAAATGTGAATGGGATAGCTCGGGTTTGGCACCAGCACCGTGTCGCCATGATCCAGCGTGGCCAGCATCAGGTGCGCCAGCCCCTCTTTGGAGCCAATAGTGACGATCGCTTCAGATTCAGGGTCGATATCCACCTGATAGCGGTCAGCATACCAGCGTGAAATAGCGCGGCGCAGGCGTGGGATGCCGCGCGAAGTAGAGTAACCGTGGGTGTCATCGCGCTGGGCTACGGAGCAAAGTTTTTCCACGATATGCGGCGGCGTTGGCCCATCCGGATTGCCCATGCTGAAATCAATGATGTCTTCGCCACGGCGGCGCGCGGCCATTTTCAGTTCGGCCGTGATGTTAAACACGTAAGGGGGAAGACGTTCAATGCGGGAAAAACGACGTGCAGAGCTGATGTCAGCCATAGGATCCTCTGATTTACGTTAGCGCCCGGACCGTCCGAGCGACGCTGACCAGAAACTGGTCGAGGAACGAACATATCGCACTGTTCAGCGGGCTGTCGAGAGGGCGGAATAAAATATTTTTATTTATCGGAATTCAGCCTGCCAAACACCCAATCGTTCACCCACTGCCCGCGCAGCAGATAATTATCCCGCAGCGTTCCCTCAAGCCGGAAACCATTTTTCTCCAGCACCCGCCGGGAAGCCCAGTTTCCTTCCACCACCTGCGCCTTAAGCTTATGGAATTCACACGGGTCAAACAGGTAAGCCGCCAGCGCACCCAGTGCTTCACTGCCATAGCCTTTACCGAAGTGTTCGCTGAGCAGCGAATAGCCGACTTCAGCCTGACGATAAGGCGCCCACTCAGCATTGGCACCCATCAGCCCTACCGCTTCACCGTTGCTTTGCAGGCGGATAGTAAAGCACAGCATGTGAAAACTGGTGACCTGCCATGGAGCCAGTCGATCCGAAAACCGTTGGCGAATGTCCGCCAGCTGCGGCACGGCACTGATGAACTGCATGCTGAGTGAATCGGTGTGCACGCGGTGGAAATGATGCCAGTCATCAGGCTGCAGGCGGTTCAGCAGCAGCCGTTCAGTGATCAGTTGCATAGTACCCTCACAAAAAAGGGAAATAAGTTGCGATTTACGACCCTTTTAACTTCCGCTTTTAAGCGTTTTAATTCACATAACCACTACACAACCATAACTAAATAATTACAGGAGATCGCCAATGTCTTCCCTCAGGATTGAAAATATCCCGCAGGCAGTCGCAGAAATCAAGCGGCAGTTACAGCAGCAACTGCCCAACTATCGTGAAGTTTTTCAGGCTGTTGAACAAAATATCCGCCAGCAAATCGCCGTGCTGAAAGCGCAACAGCGACAGGGGGAGAACCCGGTTCCGCAGCTGCAGGCCGAAGATATCCTGCACCACCGCGTCACCCCTCAGCAAAAAGCACACATCCTGCAGCGTGGCTGCTGTACCGTGCACGGCGTTTTCCCGCAGGAGCAGGCCAGCGCCTGGAATAACGAAGTCGGCCGCTACCTTGATGACAATCACTTTGCCGAACGCCTGAAGGAGGCTGCTGAGGATAACTATTTTGGCGATCTGAAACAGGGCAAACCACAGATTTATGGCATTTACTGGTCGCAACCCCAGGTTGAGGCGCGGCAGCACCCCCGAATGCAGGCAGTGCAGATTTTCCTTAACTCCCTGTGGCAGACGGAGAGCAACGGCAAACAGCATTTCGACCCCAATCGTATTGTCAGCTACGCCGACCGCATCCGCCGCCGTCCACCAAAATCCACTTCTCTGGGCCTTTCCCCCCACGTTGATGGCGGCTCGCTGGAGCGCTGGCTGGATGAGAATTTTCGCCATGTCTACCGCCATATTTTCAGCGGCAACTGGCAGCAGTACAACCCTTTCGACGGCGAAGGCCGGACCGAAGTGCGTGAGTTTGCCTCCCCTGCCGTCTGCTCAATGTTCCGCACCTTTCAGGGCTGGACGGCGCTGACCCCGCAGCGCAGGCAAGGCGGCACGCTGAACCTGCTGCCGGTCGCCAATGCGATGGCCTATATCCTGCTGCGTGCAATCCAGGATGATGTGCCGGAAGACGATCTCTGCGGGGCTGCCCCCGGACGCGCTCTGTCAGTAAGTGAAAAATGGCATCCTCTTTTACTGGAGGGGATTTCCGCAATTCCGGATATGGCGCCCGGCGATACCGTTTTCTGGCACTGCGATGTGATCCACGCGGTGGAGAATGAGCATCTGGGCGAAGTCGACAGCAACGTGATGTATCTCGCCGCCGCACCACGGTGTGAGAAGAATGTGGCTTACCTGCAGCGCCAGTGGCCAGCCTTTGTGGAAGGCCGTTCGCCGCCCGATTTTGCGGCTGATGACTTCGAGGTGGCTTTCAACGGGCGTGCCACGCAGGCTATGCTGACACCGGCGGGCAAATCGCAGATGAGCTGAAATTGATCCGGACAGGGTTGGGATGGAAATCCCTGCCCTGATGCCTGGCACATCCCGTCCGCTTTCCTTATCATAGAGCCTTAACCTTTCCCGCCAGCTGAGGCGCTCGTGCACTCAATGTTTGAAATGTTGCTTGCGGTGCTGGATCGCGCCGCCTTAATGCTGATCTGCCTGTTCCTGATGACCCGCACCCGGCATTTCCGCCAGCTGCTGCAAAAAGATGAACACTCCAGCCAGGAGCTGATGGCGGTCACCGCCATCTTCTCGCTGTTTGCCCTGTTCGGTACCTGGAGCGGCATCCATGTCGACGGATCGCTGCTCAACGTTCGCACCATCGCCATTATGGCGGGCGGCATTCTGTTCGGGCCGTGGGTCGGCATCATCACCGGGGTGATTGCCGGGCTGCACCGCTTCCTGATCGATATCCACGGTGTCACCTCGGTACCCTGTCTGATCACCAGCATTACGGCCGGTATCGCTTCCGGCTGGATCAACCTGAAGGTGGCGAAAGAGAAGCGCTGGAGCGTGGGGATCATCGGCGGCATGCTGTGCGAATCCCTGACCATGGCACTGATCGTGGTCTGGGCAAAGCCAACCTCGCTAGGGCTGGATATCGTTTCTGAGATCGCCCTGCCAATGATCCTCGGTGCGGTAAGCATCGGTCTGATCGTGCTGCTGATCCAGAGCGTGGAGGGTGAAAAAGAGGCGGTCGCTGCCCGTCAGGCCAAGCTGGCGCTGGAGATAGCCAACAAAACCCTGCCGCTGTTCCGCCAGGTGAACAGCCGCTCGCTGCGCCAGATCTGTGACATTATTCGCTGCGACATTAACGCGGATGCGGTGGCCATTACCAATAAAAACCAGATCCTCGCTTATGTCGGCGTCGGCGAACAGAACTACCGTGACGGCGATGATGCCATCAGTCCCACCACGGCCAAAGCGATTGCCAACGGCGAAATCATCATTAAAAACAATGATGAAGCCCATCGCACGCCGGAAATTCATTCGATGATTGTGATCCCGCTGTGGGAAAAAGGGGAAGTGACCGGCACGCTGAAAATCTATTATCGCCACGCACACCGCATCACCTGGTCGCTGAAGGAGATGGCCGTTGGCCTGTCGCAGATTATCTCCACTCAGCTGGAAGTTTCCCGCGCCGAGCAGCTGCGCGAGATGGCGAATAAAGCCGAACTTCGGGCCCTGCAAAGCAAGATTAACCCGCACTTTCTGTTCAACGCGCTGAATGCCATCTCCTCCTCTATCCGGATTAATCCGGACACCGCCCGCATGCTTATCACCAATCTGTCACGTTATCTGCGCTACAACCTGGAGCTGAATGACGATGAGATTATTGATATCAAAAAAGAGCTGTATCAAATCAAGGATTACATCGCCATTGAACAGGCGCGATTCGGTGACAAGCTGACGGTGATTTATGACATCGATGAGGATGTGAACTGCGCGCTTCCCAGTCTGCTGATCCAGCCGCTGGTGGAGAATGCTATCGTCCACGGTATTCATCCGTGCCGTGGCAAAGGAGTGGTCACCCTCAGCGTGAAAGATCAGGGCGACCGGGTGCGGATTGCGGTGCGGGATACCGGCAACGGCATCAGCGAAGACGTCGTGGCGCGGGTGGAAAAGAACGAGATGCCCGGCAATAAGATTGGCCTGCTCAATGTCCACCATCGCGTGAAACTGCTCTACGGTGAAGGGCTGCATATTCACCGGCGCAACCCAGGCACTGAAATCGCCTTCTGTATCAGTAAAAACGGGGCCGTACTGCCTGAAAAACAGCGCGTTTCATTATCGGCTTAAGGCCGTTTTAACCGGGAAAACAACGTGAAAGCAATCATAGTTGAAGATGAATTTCTGGCGCAGCAGGAGCTGAGCTGGCTGATTCGACAGCACAGCCAGCTGACCATTGAGGCCACCTTTGACGACGGTCTGGACGTGCTCAGATACCTGCAGAACCATCAGGTTGACGTGATCTTCCTGGATATCAATATTCCCTCGCTGGACGGCGTGCTGCTGGCGCAGAACATCAGCAAATTTGCCCATAAGCCGCTGATTGTCTTTATTACCGCTTATAAAGAGCACGCGGTGGATGCCTTCGAGCTGGAGGCCTTCGACTATATCCTCAAGCCTTATCATGAGATGCGTATCATCACCATGCTGCGTAAAGTGGAAAACACCCTGCTGCAGGCGGCAAACCAGACCAGCCCGGAAGCGCTACGCAACCCGGTGCATACCATCAATCTGGTCAGGGATGAGCGGATTATCGTGACTGATATTAACGACATCTACTACGCGGAAGCGCATGAAAAAATGACGTTTGTTTATACACGGCGCGAAGAGTATGTGATGTCGATGAATATCACTGAATTTTGCAGTCGTCTGCCCGATGAGGCCTTTTTCCGCTGCCACCGCTCGTACTGCGTTAACCTGAGTAAAATCCGCGAGATAGAACCCTGGTTTAACAACACTTATATGCTCAAGCTGCGCGATCTGGAATTTCAGGTGCCGGTCAGCCGCAGCAAGGTGAAGGAGTTTCGACAGCTGATGAGGCTATAGGGTAAGTGACCAACGGAACGCTTTACCGCGATGGACAAAGGATAAATTGCGGGCCGGAAGGTTCCGGCCCGGTAAAACAGGCTTACAGTACGCTGCCCAAAGTCTGGCGCAGGTGTGCCCCAGCACCCAGCAGGCCGGGCTGATCGTGGGTAATCAGGTAGACCGGGATATTCTGCACATAGTCTTTAAAACGCCCTTTATCCTCAAACGCCGCACGGAAACCAGAGGCTTTGAAGAACTCAAGGAAGCGTGGCACGATCCCTCCAGCGATATAAACCCCGCCGAAAGTGCCGAGATTCAACGCCAGGTTGCCACCAAAGCGGCCCATAATCACGCAGAACATCGCCAGTGCCCGACGGCAGTCAGTGCAGCTGTCATCCAGTGCACGCTGGGAGACATCCTTCGGCTTGAGGTTTTCCGGCACCCGGTCATCGGATTTCACAATCGCCCGGTAAAGGTTTACCAGCCCGGCACCTGACAGCACGCGTTCAGCAGAAACATGACCCAGCTCGGCACGCAAGACTTCCAGAATCAGATCTTCCTCTTCGCTGTTGGCAGCGAAGTCCACGTGACCGCCCTCGCCTGGCAGACTCACCCAGCGTTTGTCGACGTGCACCAGATGCGCCACGCCAAGGCCGGTGCCTGCGCCATAAACGGCAACTGGTTTATCGGCTATTGCGTCCTTACCGCCAAACTGCATCACATCCCGATCGGACAGCATCGGGATCGCCATGGAAACAGCGGTGAAATCGTTGATGATTTCCAGATGTTCAAAGCCCAGGTTGGCTTTCATCTTGCTGGTTGAGAACGCCCAGTCGTGGTTGGTCATCTCAACCCAGTCATCGGTGATCGGGCAGGCGATAGCGATGCAGCCATCGGTAATGTCCTGCTTCTGCTCATCGAGATAGAAACGGATCACCGCTTCAAGGCTGCCGTAGTCTGCTGTGGAGAACGTTTTGGCTTGTGAGAGGGCACCGTTCTCAACGTCGCACAGTGCCAGGCGGGCATTGGTTCCACCGACATCACCTACCAAAGCATACTTAGTCATTATTGTTTTGCTCCGCTTACGTCATTTAAACACATAGTAAATTTCCCCCACTCAAACAACAACGCCCACCTGATTGAAGGTGAGCGCAAAATCACGCTGCGACCGCCTACCTTACCTTTCCTGGCGGCGGTTGCCCACGGGCATCAATCTGAATTCTGTTAGCGCAGATTGCGGTTATGACGAATTCCGCTGCTTCAGCGCGGCGCTGACCGCCTGTAACAATGGCGGGATGTCCAGCTGCGGCAGCACCACTTCCACCAGCGAAAGCCGCGAAGTTTGCCCGATAAGCTTGATCACCTCAACCAGCTGTGCTGTTTGCGTCACCCGCCAGCTTTGCGCCGCGCACTCTTTGCTTAGCGCCTGTGGCAGCTGCGTCCAGTTCCACCCTGCTATATCATTGTAGCGCTGATGCTCACCGTGAATAGCCCGCTCCACGGTGTAGCCGTCATTATTGAGGATAAAAATGACTGGCTTCACATCGTCGCGCAACATTGACCCCAACTCCTGCGCGGTGAGCTGAGCGGATCCATCACCGATCAGCAGGATCACACGCCGGTCAGGACAGGCCACCTGTGCGCCATAAGCGGCTGGCAGCGTAAAACCAATCGAGCCCCACAGCGGCTGGCTGATAAACAGCACATCGTGCGGCAGGCGCAGGGCCGCAGCACCAAACGCCGCAGTGCCCTGATCCGCAAGCACAATGTCACCTGGCTGCAGAAAATCCTGCATCGCCTGCCAGAAGGTATTTTGCGTCAGGGCGTCGGAAGGCTCCTCTTTCAGCGCCGGAGGCGGCGTAATGGACTGGTACCAGTGGCTGCCATAGCGTAAAGCCAGCCGGTGCAGCACGCTAATGGCCTCCGCCATGGGAACCTGTGGGAAGGTGTTATCGCCTACCCGGCAGCTGTTGAGGCCGATATCAATGTTTTTCTGCGGATCGATTTGTTGAGTAAATCCGGCGGTAAGGGTATCGGTATACAGCACACCAATGGTGACGGTCACCTCACACTCTTCAATGATGCGGCGTGTCTCCCCTGCGCTGGCCGCTCCGGCATAGGTGCCGGCAAATCCATCCAGCTGCTCCGGCAGAACGCTTTTGCCCATCAGCAGTGTGGCGAAAGGGAGTTTAACTTCGCTGACCAACTGCTGCAGCGCACCTTTCTGCCGTGCCCGATCGACAAAAAAATCAGCCAGTAAAGATACGCTTTGTGCCGCAGCAAGCATTTTCTTTGCGGCAGCGGCGAAGGCTTCAACTGCCCCTGAGCTGACGTAAGAGGTGACGGCAAGCGGCACGACCGGCAGCGGTATTTGGGCTTCAGCCACGTCAGTGGCTAAATAAAGATAAACCGGGCGATGCTCGCGCAAGGCGGTCACCAGCAGGCGATCAATTTCTGCCGCCGCATTCTCTGCCGTCAGCACCGCCTGCGCCACCGTCACTTCCCGGTAGATGCGCAAAAAATGGTTGTAGTCGCCATCGCCGAGGGTGTGGTGTAACAACAGTCCGTCGCGTTTTGCCGCGCTGGTCGGTGCCCCCACAATATGAATAACCGGCAGATATTCTGCGTAGCTCCCCGCCACGCCGTTGAGCGCACTCAGTTCCCCGACGCCAAAGGTCGTCAGCAGAGCGGCGGCTCCGTGACAGCGGGCATAGCCGTCTGCGGCATAAGCCGCATTCAGCTCGTTAGCACAGCCCACCCAGCCAATGTCCGGGCTGGCGATCACCCGGTCCAGAAATTGCAGATTGTAGTCGCCCGGCACGCCAAAAACATGGCCGATGCCGGCCTGGTGCAAACGAAGCAGCAGATACTCCCCAACGGTGACGCTTTGCATGGTTTTCTCTCCGGTACGATCGGTTTGTGTTGAGTATCGCCGATTATTTTCACCCTGTTAGCGATGCCGTGACCAGACAGTGGCAACCAGACGTTACGCCTCAGATTTTTCCTCAAGTTGCGATCGGGGCCGCGTATCGCTTCGGTGTAACCGTATACACTGCTAAGCTTTCGCCACGTCGTCCGCTACCACACAGGACTTTCTCATGGTTTATCAACCAGATGCAAAACGTTACCAGACAATGACCTTCCACCGCTGTGGTCACAGTGGCCTGAAGCTGCCAGCCATTTCTCTTGGTCTGTGGCATAACTTTGGCGACAGCACCCTCGTGGATAACAGCCGTGAGCTGCTGCGCCATGCTTTTGATAACGGTATCACTCACTTCGATCTGGCCAACAATTACGGGCCCCCTCCGGGCTCGGCAGAGGAAAACTTTGGTCGCATCCTGCGGGAAGATTTCTCTTCTCTGCGCGACGAGCTGATTATCTCCTCCAAGGCAGGTTACACCATGTGGCAGGGGCCGTACGGTGACTGGGGGTCGCGCAAATATCTCATCGCCAGCCTAAATCAGAGCCTGAAGCGCATGGGGTTGGACTATGTGGATATCTTCTATCACCACCGTCCGGACCCGGAAACGCCGCTGGAAGAGACAATGACCGCGCTGGATCACATCGTGCGCCAGGGCAAAGCGCTCTATATCGCGCTATCCAACTATCCGGCAGAGCTGGCCGATAAAGCCATTACGATCCTGCGACAGCTCGGCACGCCGTGCCTGATCCACCAGCCGAAGTATTCCATGTTCGAGCGCGCGCCGGAAAATGGCCTGCTGGACGTGCTGGCAAAGGAAGGCGTGGGCAGTATTGCCTTCTCCCCACTGGCCGGTGGCGTGCTGACCGATCGCTATCTGCAGGGTATTCCCGAGGATTCCCGAGCCGCCAGCGGCAGCGCATTCCTCAGCGGTGACCAGCTGACGCCTGAAAAAATGGACAAAGTGCGGCAGCTCAACGCGCTGGCACAGCAGCGCGGCCAGAAACTGTCACAAATGGCGCTGGCCTGGGTGCTGCGCGGCAACCGCGTCACCTCAGTGCTGATTGGGGCCAGCAAGACCAGTCAGATTGATGATGCCATCGGCATGCTGCAAAACCGTGAATTCAGCCAGGCTGAACTGGCCCAGATTGAAACGATTCTGCAGTAACCTCTTTCCCGTCGCGGCCTGCGGCGGGGAAGTCCCGGAGAATTCCCCATTCCGGCCTTTACTCACCTTTTCAGATTATCCCAGGCGAAACGGCAACACGCTCTTTATAATCCTGGCAACACAGCGGCTCAGTTATGCCGTTGATAAGGAGAAATGATGAAACATTTACTTTTTGTCGCCACTTTGCTGGCAAGTTTATCCCCGTTGGCAATGCACACAGCGCAGGCCGACAGCGCTAATATCTTTATCGCCCCTGGCGTACGTCTGCACATTGGTGACCGCGATCCGCGCGGCATGTACTGGGATGGCGGCCGCTGGCGCGATGGTCGTTACTGGCACAATAACTACCGTTATAACGATGGCCGCTGGTGGCGGCACGAAGAGTGGCGTCGTCATGAAGAGATGCGCCGCCGTCATGAGTGGGAGCGCGAGCGCAGATGGCACGACCGCGAACGCCATCGCGAGTGGCGTCAACATGAACGCTATGATCACCACCGCTGATTTCAGACAAAAAAATGCCGCATCCGAAAGGAGCGGCATTTTTACCTGAAGGGGGTTACGTACCTGTCGCCATCTCGACCAACAGATAGAGGTTGAGCGCCACCACCACCACCACAATCACCCTGCCGATATTTTGCATCAGCGGCGAGTTAACCATCTCCCCCATCAGCTCACGGTTACCGGTAAAGGAGAGCAGCGGGATCAGCGCAAGGGCGATACCAAAGCTCAGTAACACCTGGCTCATCACCAGGATCCGCGTTGGCTCCCAGCCCGCCAGGATAACAATAAAGGAAGGCAACATGGTGACCACCCGGCGAACCAGCAGTGGAATACGCACGTGGATAAAGCCCTGCATCACCACCTGACCGGCCATTGTCCCCACCACCGTGGAAGAGAGCCCCGCTGCCAGCAGGCTCAGACCAAATACCAGCGCCGCCGCCCGGCCCAGTAGCGGGTCCAGCGTCAGATAAGCCTGATCAAGCTCGGCAATCCCGGTATGACCGCTGAAGTGAAATGCCGCCGCCGCCGTGGCCATCATCGCCAGGTTCACAAACCCGGCAATGGTCATGGCAATCGCCACGTCCAGCTTGGTCGAAGAGTAACGCTCTGAACGCGTGCCGCCATTCGGGCTTTGCGTCAGCGAAGAGTGCAGATAAATCACGTGTGGCATGATGGTAGCACCCAGAACCCCGGCTGCGAGCATAACTGCATCCGCCGTCGGCAGTGAAGGCACGGCAATGCCGGCCATCAGATCGGAAATTTTAGGCTGGGAGAAAAACAGCTCAATCACATAGGCCGCCGCTACAAACAGCAGCAGCCCGCCAATCACCAGCTCCAGCGGTTTTTCTCCCCTTCTCTGCAGCATCAGGATCAGGAAAGTCACCACGCCGGTTAGCACCGCGCCCTGCAGCAGGCTGACGCCGAACAACAGCTTGAACCCTATTGCCGCGCCGATAAACTCTGCCAGGTCAGTTGCCATGGCGATAATTTCTGCCTGCACCCACCAGAACCAGACGGCAGGACGCGGAAATCGGTCACGAATGTGCTCCGCCAGATTTTTGCCGGTCGCGATACCGAGCTTGGCGGACATCAGTTGGATCACCATCGCCATGATGTTGGCCCACACCACCACCCACAGCAGTTTGTAGCCGTAGGAGGCACCCGCCTGAATGTTGGTGGCGAAGTTGCCGGGATCGATATAACCGATCGCCGCGATGAAGGCTGGCCCCATCAAAGCAAATTTAATTTTACGGGAACTCCGGACCGTTTGCTCCGCAGTGCGGCCTTCGAACATAGTGGTACCCCTGCTAATACACCTGATGTTAATATTGTCTTTTAAATGATAATGATTATCAAGTGCATCTGAATTGATTGTGCTTATCACTGTGATAGCCAACGCTAAGAAATATAGCATTGGCTATACTTCAGAACAAAGTATGTCATAGCCAACAACTCAGCAACCGTTTTCACTTTAGGGGAAAAAATAAGCCCCTACAAGAGAGCGGGTGATTTTTTAAACAGTATCTGAATGTGACAGGTCAGAATATTCTCAACAATCCGCGATAGGTAATTGTTATATTGAGGAGTAGATCTCGTTTTTCTGTAACTTGTTACATAGAATGTGCAGCGAAATATAACAGCCTTCAAATTTGGAGCAATCATGTCCCGCATTCTGCATTTTGCTTTGGCGCTGGTTGTTGTGACCCTGCTGGCCTTACTGGTCAGCAGCGATCGCAAAAACATTCGCGTACGTTTTATTATACAGCTTCTGGTGATTGAGGTTCTGCTCGCCTGGTTCTTCCTGAACTCAGAAGTCGGCCTCGGATTCGTAAAGGGTTTTGCGGGTCTGTTCGACAAGCTGTTGGCTTATGCCGCCCAGGGTACAAACTTTGTTTTTGGCAATATGAACGACAAGGGGCTGGCCTTCTTCTGGCTTAACGTCCTTTGCCCTATCGTGTTTATCTCCGCGCTGATTGGTATTTTGCAGCACTTCCGCATTCTGCCAGTGGTGATCCGCGCCATCGGCACCGTGCTGTCGAAGGTTAACGGCATGGGGAAACTGGAATCTTTTAACGCGGTGAGCTCACTGATTTTGGGACAGTCAGAGAACTTTATTGCCTATAAAGACATTCTGGGCAAAATGTCACAACGCCGGATGTACACCATGGCGGCGACAGCTATGTCGACCGTTTCGATGTCTATCGTCGGTGCGTACATGACCATGATCCAGCCGAAATACGTGGTAGCGGCGCTGATCCTTAATATGTTCAGCACCTTTATCGTGCTGTCGTTGATCAACCCGTACCGTGTGGAAAGCGAAGAAGATCTGAAGCTCAACGATCTGCACAAGGGACAGAGCTTCTTTGAAATGCTGGGAGAGTATATCCTCGCCGGTTTCAAAGTGGCGGTGATCGTGGCGGCGATGCTGATTGGCTTTATCGCGCTGATCTCAGGGATTAACGCGCTGTTTGACGCCATTTTCGGTATCAGCTTCCAGGGCGTGTTGGGCTACGTCTTCTATCCATTTGCCTGGGTAATGGGCGTGCCAGCCAGCGAATCCCTGCAGGTTGGCAGCATCATGGCCACCAAACTGGTGTCGAACGAGTTTGTGGCAATGATGGATCTGCAGAAACTGGCCGGTCACATTTCACCTCGCGGTGAAGGCATCCTGTCAGTGTTCCTGGTGTCCTTCGCTAACTTCTCGTCTATCGGGATTGTGGCCGGTGCGATCAAGGGCCTGAACGAAGAGCAGGGTAACGTGGTTTCACGCTTCGGTCTGAAACTGCTGTACGGCTCAACGCTGGTCAGCGTGCTGTCTGCTTCAATCGCCGGTCTGGTGCTGTAATCGTTACGGTGCAGGAACGTCAGCCTGCTCGTGAAGAGGGGTGAATTTCCCCATCAGAGGCGGCCCCGGCAACAGGGCCGCCTTTTTTATGACCTTGCCAGTTCCAGATGCTGGCGCAGCGTACGGCCCTGATAATCCTTCTCTGAATGCGCCACGCTTTTGCCATTCAGGGATTGCCTGGTCGGCAAATTTGTCAGTGAAGCGCGCATATCCGCAGGCATCAGCCCCCCCCTCACCGGCTCCCGCTTCCCCCTACGCAATCATTTCGTCCGCACGACTCTCCGCCATGCCCGCCATGATCTGGGATGAAGCGCTGGCGACATCAGTCTTCGCTCCCTCAGCCAGCGTTTTCCCCGCTTTTCTGGCCTGAGAAATGACATACCGAAGCGCCCTTTACTGCCGCCGATCAGATGTTTCAGAACTTATCGTGCTCACTGTTGGTTTTTGAGGGGATAGGGACAGGCAAACTTTTTACGGATGGCAGAAACAAAAAAACTCTGCCGGGGCAGAGTTCATTCAGACAACGTTGTAATTTGGTGGAGATAAGCGGGATCGAACCGCTGACCTCTTGCATGCCATGCAAGCGCTCTCCCAGCTGAGCTATACCCCCACTACAAAAAACTGTTTTTCAGCACCCAATCTACTGGTGAAGATTTGGTGGAGATAAGCGGGATCGAACCGCTGACCTCTTGCATGCCATGCAAGCGCTCTCCCAGCTGAGCTATACCCCCGAACCGAAAAACCTTGTCGTCTCGACGGCGGGGATAATATGAAACAGCGTCGGTGGTGTCAACGGCAAATTGCCAATCTGTGGTCGATCGCTGAAAAAGCCGCCAAAGCGCTGAATAAATGCCTGATCTGCCCGCCAGCCGGTCAGCACAAACCACCGTTGCTCAGTTTCTGTAAATGAGATAATGACGTGTTGAGTGCAATTAAGCCGAGTTATCTCTGCAATCACACGCCCATGTCGGCAATCATGTAAACAAGCCATTAAATACAGCGCTTACCGGTGCTTGTTTTTGTTAAATTCTCGTGCAAAACTGCCCGCGTTTTCGAATGCCGGACCCTTCTCAGCGCTGGATGCGCGCGTCTGCAACGCGACGGTTCCGGCCACTCTTTTCTTTCCTTTACTACACAAAAATCAGAGCCACTATGTCCTTGCATTCACCTAAAGAAATCGCCGCGGTCGCCATTCAGTCTGGCGTAGCCAAAAGTCATTTATCCATTCCTTCTTTACTGATCCTCGGTTTCCTCGCTGGCGCCTTTATCGCAACCGGCTTCCTGCTGGATATTCACGTCATCAATCAGCTCCCTGCTGAGTGGGGGTCTTTCGGCGGCCTGTTGGGCGCGGCGGTGTTCCCGGTGGGCATTATCCTGACCGTGCTGGCTGGCGGCGAGCTGCTGACCGGCAATATGATGACCCTGCCAATCGCCTGGTTTGCCCGTCAGGTCAGCGGTTACAGCGTGCTGCGCAACTGGTTCTGGGTGACGCTGGCCAACTTTATCGGCAGCATCGCGGTGGCGTGGTTTTTTGGTCACCTGTTAGGCATGACAGAGGGTGACTACCTGAAAAAGAGCGTGGCTATCGCCAATGCCAAAGTCCACGCCGACTTTATACACGCGTTTATTTCCGGTATTGGCTGTAACTGGCTGGTCTGTCTGGCAACCTGGCTGGCCTTTGCCAGTAAAGACGTGGTGGGGAAAATCTTTGGCATGTGGTTCCCGGTGATGGCGTTCGTGGCCATTGGCTTCCAGCACGTGGTGGCGAATATGTTTATTATCCCGGCCGCCATCTTTGCCGGCCAGATGAGCTGGGCGGATTATCTGCCTAATTTCATTGCAGTATTTTTAGGCAACACCGTGGGTGGTGCAGTGTTTGTCGGCCTGGCCTATTACCTGGCGTGGCACCCACAAAACCCGTCGGTTACGGCCCCTCGCTAATTTTTGCCCCTCTGCCGCCCGGCAGAGGGATTGCTTTCCTGAGATATGTCAATTATTAGTCCTTCCTGTTAGTTGTTCATACAACAATTTCCTGTAATATGTACCCGTTACAAATAAACGCAAAAAGGATATTGCATAATGAAAAAGGAATGGTTAACGCCAGAAGAACTGGCGCAGGAAACAGGTTTCAGTCGGCAAACCATCAATAAATGGGTCAAGAAAGAGCAATGGACAACGGTGCCAAAACCCGGCGTTCAGGGCGGCAAAGCCCGAATGATCCATATTGATGATAATGTCAGAAACTTTTTAAAGTCTACCCGCCACGTTGCCGAGCCAACCGCGACTTACCGCGTGACGCAAAACTCGCTTCCCGCTCTTCTGATGACCTCCATCCAACAAATGAACACGGAAGAACAGGAACAGCTTTATTCGTTGCTGTTACGTGAAGGCATACAGGGCATGCTGCTCCGTCTGGAGATCGGCCAGCCTGAGAAGTAAAAAAAAACCGGCCGTCTGGCCGGTTTGTCGTTTCTGTAGTGCCGTTGATTAAGCCTGGGCTTCGCGCTCTGCGATATAGCCCAGCGCTTTCTCTATACGCGCAACGGAGCGGGACTGACCGATCGCCTGCACGGTAACATCCAGCGCCGGAGACTGACCAGCACCGGTCACAGCCACGCGCAGCGGCATACCAACCTTACCCATTCCCACGTCCAGCTGATCGGCCGCGCCCTGAATGGCGTCATGCACATTTTCAGCCGTCCAGTCAGTAATGGCAGCCAGTTTGTCACGTACCACTTCCAGCGGCTGGCGGGCCACCGGGCGCAGGTGCTTCTTCGCCGCATCGGCATCAAATTCGCTGAAGTCTTCATAGAAATAGCGGCAGGAGGCAGCCATCTCTTTCAGCGTTTTGCAGCGTTCGCCCAGCAGTCTGACCAGCTGTGCCAGCTCAGGACCGGTGCGGGTATCGATTTTTTCCTGCTCAATATGCCACTGCAGGTGGGTGGCAACGTATTCCGGAGCCAGACTGTTGATGTAGTGGTGGTTCAGCCACTGCAGTTTTTCAGTATTGAATGCACTGGCAGATTTGCTCACCGCATCCAGAACGAACAGCTGCTTCATCTCTTCAATGCTGAAGATCTCCTGGTCGCCGTGGGACCAGCCCAGACGCACCAGATAGTTCAACAGTGCTTCCGGCAAATAGCCGTCATCGCGGTATTGCATCACGCCTACTGCACCGTGACGTTTGGAGAGTTTTTTGCCGTCGTCGCCAAGGATCATCGACACGTGCGCGTATACCGGCACTTCAGCCCCAATCGCTTTCAGGATGTTGATCTGACGTGGCGTGTTGTTGATGTGGTCTTCACCACGGATAACATGGGTGATCTGCATATCCCAGTCATCGATCACTACGCAGAAGTTATAGGTTGGCGCACCGTCAGTGCGGCGAATGATCAGATCGTCCAGCTCCTGATTGCTGAATTCGATCGGGCCACGGATCTGGTCGTCAAAAATAACCGAGCCTTCCTGTGGGTTGCGGAAGCGCACCACGCAGGGTTCATCATCAGCATGATGTTCGTGGTTGTCGCGGCAACGTCCGTCATAACGAGGCTTCTCATTATTGGCCATCTGCTCTTCACGCAACGCTTCCAGACGCTCTTTTGAGCAGTAACATTTGTAGGCCGTGCCCGCCTTCAGCATGTCATCAACGACTGCGTTATAACGATCGAAGCGTTTGGTCTGGTAGTACGGGCCCTCATCCCAGTCGAGGCTCAGCCAGTTCATGCCATCCATAATCGCGTCGATGGCTTGCTGAGTGGAACGTTCCAGATCCGTGTCTTCTATACGCAGCACGAACTCACCGCCCTGATTGCGGGCAAACAGCCATGAGTAGAGTGCGGTACGAGCGCCGCCAACGTGCAGGTAGCCGGTCGGGCTTGGTGCGAAGCGGGTTTTGATTTTCATTAACAGCTGCCTTATTACGCTATCAGAATCGGCCATCGCCGGGGAGGTCTGATAAAGACCAAAAGAAAGTGGGCAACATTCTACCATCTGAAGACGAATCCTCAACGGCATTCCCTGGCTTCAATACCGTCCTGGGTGGAAAAGACAATAGCAGGCTGCTGTTTTTGCACAAAACCCCAACATCTTGTTTAATTTTAAGACGAACGCACATTTTCGTTTTAAAAACCGTTGACTCATTTCCCGCGATCCCTATAATGCGACTCCACACAGCGGGGGTGATTAGCTCAGTTGGTAGAGCATCTCCTTTACACGGAGGGGGTCGGCGGTTCGAGCCCGTCATCACCCACCACTCTCAACGGTGGCTTCGCAGTGTGAAGTAAGACCAGAATTCCTCAGGATGGGTGATTAGCTCAGTTGGTAGAGCATCTCCTTTACACGGAGGGGGTCGGCGGTTCGAGCCCGTCATCACCCACCATTCTGAATAATTTTGTGAGAAGTACCGAAGTGGGTGATTAGCTCAGTTGGTAGAGCATCTCCTTTACACGGAGGGGGTCGGCGGTTCGAGCCCGTCATCACCCACCATTCTGAATAATTTTGTGAGAAGTACCGAAGKGGGTGATTAGCTCAGTTGGTAGAGCATCTCCTTTACACGGAGGGGGTCGGCGGTTCGAGCCCGTCATCACCCACCACTTCGGGTCGTTAGCTCAGTTGGTAGAGCAGTTGACTTTGAAGTACAAGTCGCTGTCCGGGAGCCGGGCTTAACAGCAGGGTCGCCTCACCCGTGGCCGGCAAAGCCTGTAATGCCGTTACTGCGGCAGTGGGGAGGGCTGGCCGAGGCAGCTCGCCTCCGGGCTGATGAAAGCCCATCTCCGGCCATG
>JBNONK010000013.1:0-107249 GCA_050311775.1 Erwinia amylovora
TATTCATGTTGCGATAGTGCAACGGATTGCACTGGGTTTCCCAATTCGGGTATCGTCGGTTATTGCGGTTCATATCACCTTACCGACGCTTATCGCAGATTAGCACGCCCTTCATCGCCTCTGACTGCCAGGGCATCCACCGTGTACGCTTAGTCACTTAACCTCACAACCCACAAGCGTCCCGGAGGACACCTTGTCAGCTGCAAGCATTTGAGAGACTCGAACGCGTCGCTGGCTTCATTCTTATTACGGAGAATGAAAACGACACGTCGTTTCAATTTTCAGCTTGTTCCGGATTGTTAAAGAGCATAATACTTCGCAGCACACCGTTGCCGGTACGCTCTGAAGTAGTGTTGTGAACTGCATGGTGGAGCTAAGCGGGATCGAACCGCTGACCTCCTGCGTGCAAGGCAGGCGCTCTCCCAGCTGAGCTATAGCCCCATACAGTTACTGCAGAGACCATCTACTACCCACTCGCGAGGAGTTACATCACTTTTCAGTGAAAAGTGTAATTTGTGCTCAGGCAAGGCATGTGGAAGGGAAGTTTACTCTGGTAAACGACCGCGCACATAACGCCGCATGAGTACAAATCTGGTAGGCCTGAGTGGACTTGAACCACCGACCTCACCCTTATCAGGGGTGCGCTCTAACCACCTGAGCTACAAGCCTGTAGAGGTTTTTTCTGCTCGTTACTTTTCTATCAGACAATCTGTTGTGGACACTGCGCGGGAACGTATCTTCAGGTAAGGAGGTGATCCAACCGCAGGTTCCCCTACGGTTACCTTGTTACGACTTCACCCCAGTCATGAATCACAAAGTGGTAAGCGCCCTCCCGAAGGTTAAGCTACCTACTTCTTTTGCAACCCACTCCCATGGTGTGACGGGCGGTGTGTACAAGGCCCGGGAACGTATTCACCGTAGCATTCTGATCTACGATTACTAGCGATTCCGACTTCACGGAGTCGAGTTGCAGACTCCGATCCGGACTACGACGCACTTTATGAGGTCCGCTTGCTCTCGCGAGGTCGCTTCTCTTTGTATGCGCCATTGTAGCACGTGTGTAGCCCTGGCCGTAAGGGCCATGATGACTTGACGTCATCCCCACCTTCCTCCGGTTTATCACCGGCAGTCTCCTTTGAGTTCCCGACCGAATCGCTGGCAACAAAGGATAAGGGTTGCGCTCGTTGCGGGACTTAACCCAACATTTCACAACACGAGCTGACGACAGCCATGCAGCACCTGTCTCACAGTTCCCGAAGGCACCAAAGCATCTCTGCTAAGTTCTGTGGATGTCAAGGCCAGGTAAGGTTCTTCGCGTTGCATCGAATTAAACCACATGCTCCACCGCTTGTGCGGGCCCCCGTCAATTCATTTGAGTTTTAACCTTGCGGCCGTACTCCCCAGGCGGTCGACTTAACGCGTTAGCTCCGGAAGCCACTCCTCAAGGGAACAACCTCCAAGTCGACATCGTTTACGGCGTGGACTACCAGGGTATCTAATCCTGTTTGCTCCCCACGCTTTCGCACCTGAGCGTCAGTCTTTGTCCAGGGGGCCGCCTTCGCCACCGGTATTCCTCCAGATCTCTACGCATTTCACCGCTACACCTGGAATTCTACCCCCCTCTACAAGACTCTAGCCTGCCAGTTTCAAATGCAGTTCCCAGGTTAAGCCCGGGGATTTCACATCTGACTTGACAGACCGCCTGCGTGCGCTTTACGCCCAGTAATTCCGATTAACGCTTGCACCCTCCGTATTACCGCGGCTGCTGGCACGGAGTTAGCCGGTGCTTCTTCTGCGGGTAACGTCAATGCCGCTGGTTATTAACCAGCGACCCTTCCTCCCCGCTGAAAGTACTTTACAACCCGAAGGCCTTCTTCATACACGCGGCATGGCTGCATCAGGCTTGCGCCCATTGTGCAATATTCCCCACTGCTGCCTCCCGTAGGAGTCTGGACCGTGTCTCAGTTCCAGTGTGGCTGGTCATCCTCTCAGACCAGCTAGGGATCGTCGCCTAGGTGAGCCGTTACCCCACCTACTAGCTAATCCCATCTGGGCACATCCGATGGTGTGAGGCCCGAAGGTCCCCCACTTTGGTCCGAAGACGTTATGCGGTATTAGCTACCGTTTCCAGTAGTTATCCCCCTCCATCGGGCAGTTTCCCAGACATTACTCACCCGTCCGCCACTCGTCACCCGAGAGCAAGCTCTCTGTGCTACCGTTCGACTTGCATGTGTTAGGCCTGCCGCCAGCGTTCAATCTGAGCCATGATCAAACTCTTCAATTTAAGTTTGATTTGCTGCAACACGTGCAGCGATGCTCAAGTGTAAAACGTCATAATGAATTTCATTATGTGTTCACTCTTAAGGCTTGATATTTTTTGCGCCTTGCGACGCTGATACCAATCCTGCGAGTGCCCACACAGATTGTCTGATAAATTGTTAAAGAGCAGTGCCACATACTGCGTGGCGCGGGGTGCAGATATTACGCTTTCCCGCTGTAGAGTCAAGGATTTTCTCACTTTTCTCTTTCTGACCCGGCGACCTGTAAGCCGTTGTTCCGTGTCAGTGGAGGCGCATTATAGGGAGTTCCTGACGCCTGACAAGCGCTATTTGCAAAAAACTTTTCAACCGGTGTTTTTTTACACACAAAGGGCTTAAAGAACCAGTTTTTCGAGTTTTTCAAAGCCATAGCGCTGTAAAACGGGCATTAATTGCACTGCCTGTTCAGTAATTTCCATACAAAAAGCGAGATTGCTGTCGGCAGACAGGGCCTTCGGCGATTCATTTTCTAATAACCAGACAGTACGACGGGCAATCGCGGCACCAGAATCCACTAAACGGGTACCCGGCGGCAAAACCTGCTGCAACTCTTCATTTAACAAAGGAAAGTGCGTACAGCCCAGGATCACCGTGTCTGGCGGCTCTTTCATCCGCAGCCACGGCTGCAGAATGCGTCTCACCTCATCCAGTGGCACTGGCTTACCCTGCAACTTCGCTTCCGCCAGCTCAACCAGTTCTGCCGATCCCAGCATTTCCGTTTTGCATTCACTGGCAAAACGCGACACCAGCTCGTGAGTATAAGGACGCTTTACCGTGCCGCGGGTGGCCAGCAGACCAACCACGCCGTTACGCGTCAGGCGGGCAGCGGGTTTGATCGCGGGAACCACACCCACTACCGGGAAGTCGAAGCGCTCACGCAGAGCAGGGAGTGTTACGGTACTGGCAGAGTTGCAGGCGATGACCACCAACGCCAGCGGGTAGTGATGAGTGACGGCGGTAACAATCTCGACCACGCGATCAACGATAAACTCCTCACTTTTCTCACCGTAGGGGAAAGCGACGTTATCGAAGGCGTAGATATAGTGAAGATCCGGCAGCAGCTGCCGGATTTCGTCATAAACGGAAAGCCCACCGACACCGGAGTCAAAGACCATTACGGTGGGACGTTCCTCAGAAGGTGTAACTGCCGCTGAGGTAATACTCCCTTCCTGGAGTTTGATAGCCATAAACTGTCTCGTAATCTTTATCAAACAGGTTCGCTATTCTACCATGAACGGTTAGCTGAGATGTGACAGGATACGAAACGGCAAGATCCCACAGGCTCACACCGCCCAGTTTAACGGTGCGGGCAGTGTAGGAAGAGTTATAATCTTTATCGTAACGATCGCCCAGATACTGATAGCTGACTGACCAGTCGAAATCATAAAGGGTGTAGTCCAGCTGGTATTTAACTTGCTGTTTGGCACGACGCAGAAGGATCTCATTGGTATTGCCATCACGCGGGTCAACATAGTCATAAGAAACGGTATGACTGACCGGACCGGTATCGAATGTTGCTGTCGCTTCCACGCCCTTAATGGTCGCTTTGTCGATGTTGTAATAGCGGAATGTGGTCGGATCGCTGTCGATAAGGTCATCAATATCGTTACGATAGCCAGACAGGCGCCAGTTAACCGGCCCGCTGAGCCCCTCAAAGCCGCCTTCCCACTGCTTACTCTTCTCCGGATCAAGATCGCGGTTGCCGTAGGTCGCGCTGTAAACCTGGCTCAGGTTCGGTGCTTTGAACGCCGTTCCATAAGAAGCAAAGACGCTGTAGCCATCGATGAATTCCCATGAAGTACTGGTCTGCCAGGTGTTGTGCCAGCCAAAGGAGTTGTTATCATCGCCACGCACGGCAGCTTCCAGCGTCACGCTACCCAGCTTCTGCTGCGCGGTAGCATAGACACCGGTATTACGCTGTTGCTGGCCTTCACTGACGTAGTTAGTGTTTGGCTCCGAGGTTTGCTTCTGCCAGTCAACCCCGGCACTCACCGTACCATTGCCGACCGCCACGGTGTTGCCCCATTGCAGGTTGTACTGCTCCACATCATCCAGCGTGGCCGGATCGGCATAGCGGCCCAGCCGCGGGTCGTAGTTGTAGTCTCGGGTATGGCTGTAGCTGGCGATCAGCTGTGTTGACCAGATGTCACGATTGAAGCGCAGGCCGGTATCCCAGGTCTGGCTATAGAGCTGGCGGGTATTAACCAGCGCACCCGGCACGGTAAAACTCAACGTTCCGTCATAAGCCGTGCGGTTGTCATAGCCATAGCCACGCACAAAACCGCTCAATTCATCATTAAACTGGTGTTCGACAGAACCATAAAGCGTCTTACTCATAAAGCCATCGCGGTCTTTCTGCGCCGGATCGCCATAAACATCCGGCAGATTCGCCACCACGTCATACCCCTTGGTGTAGGTATAATTACCGGACAACGTTACGCGAGTGTTTTTACCAATCATCTGCTGGCTGGAGCCCTCATAGGACTGGTAGCCATTCGAGCCTGCGCCCGCCGTCAGCGTAGTTCCCGGCTTATCCCGGCCGGTAATGATGTTAACCACGCCGCCAATCGCATCTGAACCATAAACCGCCGAACGCGCACCGCGCACATATTCAATGCGCTGCACCAGAGAGAGTGGGATCTGACTCAGATCGGACGAACCGCTGATCCCGGCCTGGTTCAGGCGAATACCATCAATCAGGATCAGCACGTGGCTGGAGTGAGTGCCACGAATAAACAGCGAGCTCTGCTGACCTAACCCACCGTTCTGTGCAATGTCCACCCCCGGCAAGCGGCGCATCACATCCGCCACGCTTTTGGACTGCCAGCGGTCAATCTCTTCACGCGTAACAACGGTGGTTGGTGCCAGAACGGAAGAAACAGGTTGAGCAAAGCGGTTAGCGGTGGTGACCAGCGTATTATCTGAGTCCTGTGCGAAGCCATTCTGCGCCCAGAGGGAAATCGCCGTTGCGCTAAACGCCACCAGCTTCGTTTTATTGGGTATCATTTTGAACAAGCATCCAAAAAATCTTGCAGGATGCCGCAGGCATACGACCGATAGCACGCGATGATCGTACGAAGTGCGACGTAATACCGGCAGGTATTCGGGCTCGGAATCATTAGATGGTGAAAGACTTCCCGTCCGGAGACAGTGTCTGCAAAGCGCTCACCACGACATTCCATACCGCTGCGCGTCAGCTCCAGCGTGGTACTGGATTCCCTTTTAACTTACTGAAAGGCCGGAAAACGCATCTTATGTTCAAAACCCGCAGAAATCCAGACATCTGAATGTCCAAAAATAGCCCATGCCTGACAACGCTGGACATTGAGTGCCGAATCCCTACAATCGCCGGGCATTAAAGGCCTTCAACCTGAGGAATAACCATGACGCCCGAACAGCTGCCGACCGAACAATACGATGCCCAACTCGGGGAGAAAGTCGCCCGTCTTAAGACGCTGATGACGTCTTTTTCCGCGCCAGAGGTTGAGGTGTTCCGTTCCCCGGTCAGCCATTACCGTATGCGGGCAGAATTCCGGATCTGGCATGATGGCGATGACCTTTACCACATCATTTTCGACCAGCAAACGCGCCAGCGTATCCGCGTGGACAGCTTCCCGGCCGCAAGCCTGTTGATCAATCAGCTGATGCCCCGGCTTATCAACGCCATGCGCGACAACCGCGCACTGCGCCATAAGTTGTTCCAGATTGATTACCTTTCCACAATGAGCAATCAGGTAGTGGTTTCGCTGCTCTATCATCGTGCCCTGACCGACGAGTGGCAGCAGGCAGCCGTTGCACTGCGTGATGAACTGCGTGCGGAAGGGTTTGACCTTCATTTGATCGGCCGCGCCACCAAAACCAAACTCTGTCTGGATCGTGATTTTGTTGATGAATGCCTGCCGGTAGCCGGAAAAGACATCATCTACCGCCAGGTAGAGAACAGCTTCACCCAGCCTAATGCGGCGATGAATGTACAGATGCTGGAGTGGGCGTTGGAAGTGACGAAGAATGCCAGTGGGGATCTGCTGGAGCTGTACTGCGGCAATGGTAACTTCTCTTTAGCGCTGGCGCGTAACTTCAGGCGCGTGCTGGCGACTGAAATCGCCAAGCCATCCGTTGCCTCGGCGCAGTACAACATCGCCGTGAACAAAATTGATAACGTGCAAATCATCCGCATGGCAGCGGAGGAGTTTACTCAGGCGATGAATGGCGAGCGCACTTTCAACCGGCTGGAAGGCATTGACCTGACAGCCTATGAGTGCGAAACCATTTTTGTCGATCCGCCACGCAGTGGGCTGGATGCCGAAACAGTGAAGATGGTACAGGCTTATCCGCGCATCCTGTATATCTCCTGCAATCCACAAACCCTGTGTGAAAACCTGGCCACCCTGGCAGACACTCATGAAGTGACCCGCCTCGCGCTGTTTGACCAGTTTCCCTACACGCATCACATGGAATGCGGGGTACTACTGACACGGCGTTGATTTAAAGGGGCGATACCCGGTCGCCCCGTCTTATTCGCTTTTACGCGAACGCAGCTTCAGCCCTATCCAGAACACCAGCGCCACCATCAAAATGGTCGGCACGAAGTTAGAGCCTATCTCCGGATATTCCGCCCGCACAATAGCGCTGTACAGCAGAATGCCCAGCAGGAAAAATGCAGCGGCAATCGAGGGCATGCCGTCAGGCATTGAACGGTTCAAATAGCGCTGATGCAGACACCAGGCCGATAGCCCCAGTGCAACAAGGGGAAACACTGAGAACGGTACAAGGGAACTGAACAGCACCGAAAACGATCCGTTGATCGATAACCCGGTGAGAAATGCCAGCAACAGCGTACCTTTGTCCCGGCCAGTAGCTAAACTCATGTCTGATCACCTTTAATCCTGGGATTCCAGCGTTACCGCCAGCCTCTCCTGTTCACGTCGATACCAGTAATAAGCACCCTTCGAAATCATCCGCAGCTGCAGCACCAGGCGATCTTCCAGCTGGCGGCGCTGATCAACATCGATATCCAGCGCTTCCGCACCGGCGTTAAAGACGATAATCACCATCGCTTCCGCCTGCGCCTCAGTAAAACTGCGCGGCATACGGTTTTCAATTTCAAGGTAATCCGCCAGTTCGGCGATAAAATGTTGGATCTCGCGGGCAACAGCAGCACGAAACGCAGCCGATGTCCCGGAACGTTCCCGCAGTAACAGGCGGAAAGCATTGGGATTGTTACCAATGAACTCCATAAACGTGGAGACTGAAGTCTTGATCACGCTGCCGCCTTTGGCGATGCGCTGGCGTGCCTGGCGCATCAGCTGACGCAGCATCAGACCACTTTCATCCACCATGGTCAGCCCTAATTCATCTACATCACGAAAATGACGATAGAATGACGTGGGAGCGATCCCGGCTTCCCGGGCAACTTCTCTCAGGCTGAGGCTGGCAAAACTCCGCTCGGCACTTAGCTGACTAAATGCCGCTTCGATCAGCGAACGCCGTGTCCGTTCTTTTTGCTGCGCTCTGACGCCCATGTTTGTGCCTGTTTTACCTGCCAGAAAGGCACTATAACAAAAATTTCAGCGTACAGTTGCATCAACTTTGTGACGGCCTGTTAACCTCATGCTTTGTCAAATGATGGCAAAAAAGCCGGATAGAATTGGGAAGTGGTCAGCAAGATGTTAGAATATCGTTGAAAAATTGTATAAGAAATAGGACGTATGAGTATGCCACAGTCTTATGATTACGACGCCATTGTGATTGGATCCGGCCCTGGTGGTGAAGGTGCGGCCATGGGCCTGGTCAAACAGGGCGCCCGCATTGCGGTAATCGAGCGCTATCACAACATCGGCGGCGGTTGTACACATTGGGGCACCATCCCATCAAAAGCCCTTCGCCACGCAGTCAGCCGTATTATCGAGTTTAACCAGAACCCTCTTTACAGTGACCACACACGCCTTCTGCGCTCTTCTTTCGCGGATATTCTTAACCACACAGAAAACGTGATCAGCCAGCAGACGCGCATGCGCCAGGGCTTTTACGAGCGTAACCGCTGTGAGCTGTATCAGGGGGACGCGCGTTTCGTTGATGCGAACACCATTGAAATTGAAACGCATGACGGCACGCTTGAGCGCCTGACCGCAGAGAAGTTTGTGATCGCCTGTGGCTCACGCCCTTACCGCCCTGCTGATGTGGACTTTACCCATCCGCGCATTTACGACAGCGACTCAATCCTTAACCTGCATCACGAACCGGGCCACGTCATTATCTATGGTGCCGGGGTTATCGGTTGTGAGTATGCATCCATCTTCCGTGGCCTGAACGTTAAGGTCGACCTGATCAATACCCGCGATCATTTGCTGGCGTTCCTCGATCAGGAGATTTCGGATTCGCTCTCTTACCACTTCTGGAACAGCGGCGTGGTTATTCGCCACAACGAAGAGTTTGAGAAAATCGAAGGCGTCAGCGATGGCGTGATCATGCACCTGAAATCCGGCAAGAAGGTGAAAGCAGACTGCCTGCTGTACGCCAACGGCCGGACCGGGAATACCGACTCTCTGTCGCTGGAAAATGTCGGTCTGGAAGCAGATGGCCGTGGCCTGCTGAAGGTCAACAGCATGTACCAGACCGCGCAACCGCATATCTATGCGGTGGGTGATGTGATTGGTTATCCAAGTCTGGCCTCTGCTGCCTACGATCAGGGGCGCATTGCTGCTCAGGCGCTGATCAAAGGTGAAGCGAACGCCCATCTGATTGAGGACATTCCGACCGGGATTTATACCATTCCGGAAATCAGTTCTGTCGGCAAAACCGAACAGCAACTGACGGCGATGAAAGTGCCTTATGAAGTGGGCCGCGCACAGTTCAAGCATCTGGCACGTGCGCAAATTGTCGGGATGAATGTGGGCAGCCTGAAGATCCTCTTCCACCGTGAAACGAAAGAGATCCTGGGAATTCACTGCTTTGGTGAGCGTGCTGCGGAGATCATTCACATCGGCCAGGCCATCATGGAGCAGAAAAACGGCGGCAACACGATTGAATACTTCGTGAATACCACCTTTAACTATCCAACAATGGCCGAAGCCTACCGCGTGGCGGCATTGAACGGTTTAAACCGCCTGTTTTAACCCGGTGCCCATATAGGCCTGCATATGGGTACGAATTGCCTCTGCCAGCTGCTCATAGCGGCTGCGCAGTGGCGATCCCGGACGGTAAACCAGCGCTATGGTTCTCTGCGGCTCGGGCTTGTAGCAGGGCAGATAGCAGACGCCATCACGCACGCGCTCTTTCGGCACCGCCAGCGCAGGCAGCAGCGTAATACCGCTTCCTGCCGCAACCATGTTACGCAGCGTCTCCAGACTGGTGGCACGGAAATGCGTGTCTTCATCAGCACCCGCCTGGAAGCAGAAGCCCATTGCCTGATCGCGCAGGCAGTGACCATCCTCCAGCATCAACAGCTTTTCACCAGCCAGATCGGACATCGGCACACGGTCACGGTCATGCCATGGGTGATCCTGATAAATCGCCAGCTTCATTGGCTCGTCAAACAGCGGCACTTCAATAAAAGCCTCGGACTCTTTCACCAGTGCCAGGATGGCGCAGTCCAGCTTGCCGCTGTCCAGCTGAGCAAGCAGCTGCTGCGTCTGCGCTTCGTGCAGGTACATTTCCAGTTTCGGGAAGGTTTTGTGCAGCGTCGGAATGATCTGCGGCAACAGGTAGGGCCCGACCGTTGGGATCAAGCCGATATGCAGCGGCCCGGACATTGCCTCACCCTGCTGGCTGGCCATCTCCTTCAGCACTTTCACTTCCCGCAGGACGGTTCGAGCCTGATCGACCAGCAGCAAACCTGCCTGAGTAAACAGCACTTTACGGCTGGTACGCTCCAGCAGCATCACGCCCAGTTCGTCTTCCAGCTTGCGGATCTGGCCACTCAGCGTCGGCTGGCTGACATGACATGCATCCGCTGCCCGCCGAAAATGACGATGCTCAGCCAGTGAAACCAGATACTCAAGATCACGAATATTCATCTTATCCCTCCGAGCCACGATAGTTCATGGCGATAGATAGGATAGCAATCAACGATTAGCCCTATCAAGTCCGGACAGCAATAATGTGACCCGTTCGGTAAATGAATCACTTTTTACCCCTAATTAAGAGGTATTTTATGTTTGCAAGTCAGGAAGGTAAGTCCGTCCCACAGGTCACTTTTCATACTCGCCAGGGCGACAGCTGGGTAGACATCACGACTGATGAGCTGTTTAAAGACAAAACTGTCATCGTGTTCTCTCTGCCGGGCGCATTCACCCCGACCTGTTCGTCAAGCCATCTGCCGCGTTACAACGAGTTGTCTGACGTTTTCAAAAAACAGGGTGTGGACAGTATTCTTTGCGTATCGGTGAACGACACATTCGTCATGAATGCCTGGAAAACCGATCAGCATGCCGACAATATCACCTTCATTCCGGACGGTAACGGCGACTTTACCCGAGGCATGGAGATGCTGGTTGAGAAGGCTGAACTGGGCTTTGGTCCACGTTCATGGCGCTACTCCATGCTGGTTCGTAACGGCGTGGTGGAAAAAATGTTTGCAGAGCCAAACAAACCGGGCGACCCGTTTGAAGTGTCTGATGCCGACACCATGCTGCGCTATCTGGCTCCGGAATTTAAAGTGCAGGAATCGGTGTCGCTGTTTACCAAGCCGGGCTGTTCGTTCTGCGCCAAAGCCAAACAGATGCTGCTGGATCGCGGTATCCAGTACGAAGAGATTGTACTCGGTCAGGATGCCACTACCGTCAGCCTGCGGGCTGTCACCGGTCGTGCCACTGTGCCTCAGGTCTTTATCGGTGGGCGCCACATCGGTGGCAGTGACGACTTAGAAAAATTCTTTGCAGCTTAAGTTTTAAGACAATCGGGGAAACACCTGCCTCGTTATTACCTGCTAAATATAATAAAGTCGAAACTGATTGGCGGCCCTGAAGGCCGCCTTTTTTGATCAGGCCAGACGATTTTTCGCGTCAGTGATTGCCCGTGACACCTGGTAAGGCGATACGCCTCCTTTGGCATTACGCTTGTCGAGGCAGGACTGCAGCGACAGGATCGGATAGACATCTTCCGTAATCACGCTGCTGAAGGTTTGCAGCTCTTCCAGCTTCAGCGCTTCCAGCGCCACGCCTGTCTTAATTGCCGCCACCACGACTTCACCAACGATATGGTGAGCTTCACGGAACGGCACGCCCTTCGCTACCAGATAATCAGCCAGCTCGGTGGAGTTAGCGTAACCCTGTTCTGCCGCTTCCTGGCAGCGCGGACGTTTAACCTGAATCCCCTCCAGTACCAGAGCCGCCATATGCAGGCAGTCGGACCAGGTATCCAGCGCGTCAAACAGCCCTTCTTTGTCTTCCTGCATGTCTTTGTTGTACGCCAGCGGCAGACCTTTCAGCGTCATCATCATGCCGGTCAGCGCACCCTGCACGCGGCCACACTTACCGCGGATCAGCTCCAGCGCATCCGGGTTTTTCTTCTGCGGCATCAGCGAAGAGCCGGACGTCACGCGGTCGGACAGTTCAACAAAACCGGACTCACCCGTGTTGAAGAAAATCAGGTCTTCCGCGAACCGGGAAAGGTGAACCATACCGATGGCAGCATCGGAAAGCAGCTCCAGCACGTGATCACGATCGGAAACGGTGTCCAGACTGTTACGGGTTGCGGAGGCGAAGCCCAACCAGCCCGCCAGCTGCTCACGGTCAATCTCATAGGCCGTACCGGCCAGCGCACCACATCCCAGCGGGCTGACGTCCAGGCGCTTCAGCGTATCCTGCAGCCGGCTCTCATCACGCGCCAGCATCTCAACATAAGCCAGGCACCAGTGCGCAAACGTCACAGGCTGGGCGCGCTGCAGGTGGGTATAACCCGGCATCACCGCATCCTGATTTGCTTCGGCGGTGGCCACCAGCGCCTGCTGCAGCTGGCGGGTGGCAATCAGCAATTCGCTGACCTGCGCCTTACACCAGAGTTTCAAATCGGTGGCAACCTGATCGTTACGGCTGCGGCCGGTGTGCAGCTTTTTACCCAGTGCGCCGACTTTCTCAATCAGGCGTCCTTCAACATAACTGTGAATATCTTCCGCATCGCTTTCGAGGATCTGCTGTGGGTTAGCACGCACTTCCTCCAGCAGCACGTTCAGCGCGCCTTCCAGCTGTTGCTGCTCTTCTGCTGTCAGAACATTGACCGTCACCAGCGCTTTGGACCAGGCAACGGAACCGACGATATCCTGCTCTGCCAGACGATAATCGAAGCGCAGCGAGTCGTTAAACTGTTTGAAACGTTGATCTGCTGCCTGAGTAAACCGTCCACCCCAAAGTGCCATGTCAGTGCTCCATTTAATCGTTTAGTGAATCATGTCTGTAAAAAGGGCGGGATAAATTCCGCCCCTGCAGCTGTTCAAACCAGACTTATTTCTTTTCGTTCAGCGCGCGAATGCGTGAAGAAAGAGAGAACAGACGGATAAAGCCGCCTGCGTGACGGTGATCGTAAACTTCGTCTTCGCCGAAGGTGGCGAACTCTTCAGAGTAGAGGCTGTTGGCTGATTTCTTCTGGATCGCCGTGACCTGGCCTTTGTACAGCTGCAACACCACTTCGCCGTTCACTTCCGCGGCCAGGGACTCGGCAGCCGCCTGAATGGACTTACGCAGCGGCGCAAACCACCGACCATCGTATACCACATAGGACATCTCATGGCCCAGCTGCTCGCGCCATTTGAAGCTGTCGCGATCCAGCACCAGCTGCTCCACGGCACGCAGCGCGTTAACCATGATGGTACCGCCAGGGGTTTCGTAGCAGCCGCGGGATTTGATACCCACCAGACGGTTCTCCACGATATCAATACGGCCCACGCCGTGTTTCGCACCAATCACGTTCAGCTTTTCCAGGCACTGGAACGGGCTCAGCTTCTCGCCGTTCACTGCCACCACGCGACCTTTCTCCACGGAAACGGTCACCTGCTCTGGCTGGTCCGGCGCTTCCAGCGGGTCAACGGTCCATACCCAGCAATCTTTGTTCGGTGCGTTCCATGGGCTTTCCAGCACGCCACCTTCGGTGGAAATGTGCCAGGCGTTCTCGTCACGGCTGTAGATTTTTTCCAACGAAGCGGTGGTTGGAATGTTGCGCTCTTTCAGGTAATCCAGCAGCGCTTCACGTGAACGAAGGTTCCACTCGCGCCATGGCGCTACCACTTTCAGCTGTGGAGCCAGTGCGGTGTAGGTGGTTTCGAAACGCACCTGATCGTTCCCTTTACCGGTCGCACCATGGCACAGCGCATCAGCGCCCACTTTCAGCGCCAGCTCAACCTGGGCTTTGGCGATGATAGGACGTGCCATTGAGGTGCCCAGCAGGTAGGTTCCTTCATACAGCGCGCCAGTCTGCAGCACCGGATAAACATACTCGCTGATAAACTCTTCACGCAGGTCAACAACGTGACAACTGGAAGCGCCAGACTGCAGAGCTTTCTGCTCAACACCTTCCAGATCGCCACGTTCCTGGCCGATATCCGCGACGAAAGCGACCACTTCACAGCCACCGTAATTCTCTTTCAGCCATGGAATAATGGCTGAGGTATCCAGACCGCCGGAGTAGGCGAGAACGATTTTCTTGATGTTTTTGTCTTGCATTGTCTTTTCCTTGAACCGGTTAAGCGAGGATCCGGGTGCCAATCGACACGCCGTTAAAAAGGGTTGGCAGTTGTTCAGCGTGACGCCAGCTGGCGATATCGACCGGACGGCCCAGGGTACGGGCAGCATCCAGAGCAGCGTTCACTTTAACAATCATGCCGTCAGTAATAATGCCCTGCGCGATCAGCTGTTCGGCTTTCTCCGCCGTCATCTCTTCGATGCGCTGACCTTTGCCGTCCAGAATACCGCTGACATCTGACAGCAGTATCAGGTCGGCTCCCAGGGTGGAAGCCAGCGCCGTCGCGGCCTGGTCAGCGTTGACGTTCATTAACTTACCGTCCAGAGTGATGCCGATGGAGCTGACCACCGGCAGGAAACCGGTGGTCAGCAGGGTGTTAATCAGCACCGGGGAGCCGGGGGTAGCCAGACCGACGTGGCCCAGCTCTTCGTCGAACGGCTCAACGTTGACGCTGCCACCATCGCCGAGGCACAGGCCAACGGCATCAATACCGTGTTTTTTCGACCAGGCCAGCAGCGTTTTGTTTGCCGTACCGGCCAGCGCACCGGTAATGATGTCAATCTGATCGGCAGGGGTAACGCGCAGACCGTTTTTCTTTTTCACCGGCAGCGAGAGCTTCTTCATCAGCTCATCAACCAGGCAACCACCGCCGTGTACGATCAACAGCGGACGCTGATGAGATTCACGATAAGTGGCCAGTGCTTCGAACAGGCGCGTCAGCGCCTCTTCGCTATCCAGCAGCACGCCACCAAGTTTAATGATTAAGGGATTAGTCATTTGATTACTCGCTGATTAAATAAGTGACTGGGCTTCCGGGAAACCGAAACGAATATTCAGGCACTGAACGGCCTGCGACGAAGCCCCCTTCAGCAGGTTATCTTCTGCCGAGACGACGATCAAATGCTCGCCCTTCAGCGCAAAGCCGATATCGCAGAACGGCAGGCCCACCACGCCTTTGATTGACGGCACGCCTTGATCATACAGACGCACCAGCGGCTTATCGTGGTAGGCATTATGGAAAGCCTCCACCACGTCATCGTGGGTGATGCCCGCTTTCAGGCGACAGGTCGTGGTCGCCAGAATGCCGCGAGGGAAGTTGCCCAGGTGTGGAGTAAAGATCACCGGAATGCCCAGATGGGCGGAAATTTCAGGCTGATGACGGTGGGTGAAGATGCCATAAGGCTGCAGGCTGACTTCGCAGAAGCTGGTGCCCATTGCGGCTTTACGCCCTGCGCCGCTCACGCCACTGGTGGCGTTGATCACCGGCCACTGGGCATCGTTCAGCAGGTTTGATTCGATCAGCGGCTTCAGCGCCAGCTGCGCGGCAGTCGGGTAGCAGCCCGGCACGGCAATCAGCTGTGCTTCTTTGATTTTGTCCTGCTGCCATTCAGCCAGGCCGTAAACGGCTTTCTCCAGCCAGTCCAGATGCTGATGGGGGAAACCATAATTCCCGGTGAAGAAGCTCTCTTCGTTAACGCGGAAGGCAGCAGAAAGATCGAACACCACGCAGCCCGCAGCCAGGAACTCCGGTGCCAGATCGTGGCTCACCTCATGGGCTGTTGCCAGAAAGACCACGTCAACCTCACCCGCGAACTGAGCCGCGCTACTCATCGGCTGCAGCGGCATGTCGACAATACCTTTCAGCTGCGGATGGAGGTCAGAAAGTAATTTTCCTGCGTCAGGGCTTTGCGCTGAAACCGCTAAAGCGGTTATGTTCACCTGTGGATGACGATTAAGGATCGTAGCGAGCTCTACGCCAGCATAGCCACTGGCACCAACAATCAGCGTATTCAACATCAGCCTGACTACCTTTTTACGGTCTAAAGAATTCGGGTTGCAGCAACTGAAGCTGTGCTCCCACGCGTCGGCGCTGGATTTGCCGGAAATTTACGGTTTCCATCCGTACGCCATTAATGTATTTTTATTCACTATTAATGCATGAATATTGATACTATCCTAACCCAAGGACTGTCAACAGTGAAGACAAAATTACCGCCTTTTATTGAGCTTTACCGTGAGTTGATTGCCACACCGTCGATCAGCGCAACCGATGCCGCCATCGACCAGAGTAATGAAAGTTTAATCAATTTGCTGGCTGGCTGGTTTCGTGACCTGGGCTTCACCGTTGAGGTACAACCGGTGCCCGGTACGCGCCATAAATTCAATATGCTCGCTAAAACCGGCAGCGGTGCAGGCGGGCTGCTGCTGGCCGGTCATACCGATACCGTGCCGTTCGACGATGGCCGCTGGACGCGCGATCCCTTCACGCTGACCGAGCACGAAAACAAGCTGTACGGGCTGGGCACCGCAGACATGAAAGGCTTCTTTGCTTTTATTGTGGATACCCTGCGTGATGTTGACGTGACAAAACTGGAAAAACCGCTCTATATCCTGGCCACCGCAGATGAAGAAACGACAATGGCCGGCGCGAAATATTTCTCGGAAAGCACCACCATCCGCCCTGACTGCGCCATTATTGGCGAACCTACGTCCCTGAAGCCGGTTCGTGCTCATAAAGGGCACCTTTCCCAGTCTATCCGCATTCAGGGCCAGTCGGGTCACTCCAGCGATCCGGCACGCGGCGTGAACGCCATCGAGCTGATGCATGAGTCCATTACTCAACTGATGGGCCTGCGCAACACGCTGAAAGAGCGCTATCACCACGAAGGCTTCGCCATCCCTTATCCAACCATGAACTTTGGTCATATCAACGGCGGCGATGCGCCAAACCGGATTTGTGCGTGCTGTGAGCTGTACATGGATATCCGTCCGCTGCCGGGCCTGTCACTGAACGATCTGGAGGGGTTGCTGAACAGCGCGCTGGCGCCGGTAAGCGAACGCTGGCCGGGCCGTCTGACGGTGGGTGAGCTGCATCCACCGATCCCGGGTTACGAATGTCCGCCGGACCATCAGCTGGTGAAAGTAGTGGAAAAATTACTGGGTACCGAAACGGAAGTGGTGAACTACTGCACTGAGGCACCGTTTATTCAGGAACTGTGTCCGACGCTGGTTCTGGGGCCAGGTTCGATCAATCAGGCCCACCAGCCGGATGAATATATCGATACTGCCTTTATTAAACCCACCCGCGAGCTGATTGCTCAGGTCGTGCATCATTTTTGTCACCACTGAATGACATTCGGGGCATTCGGCTGTGAAAACAGCAGCTTGCCCCGGCATTGTTCCGTCTTTCATGATAAGAATAACTTATCGCGCTTCGCTGTTATTAAATTTCATAATTTCCCGTGAGTTAGCCTCAGGATAGGGCAAATTCAAGACAATTGACGAACGGGAGTATACGTGGCTAGATAAAAGGCGAAGTTATGCCGGCGACGGTGCAATAATGACAATACAAGAAGGGTGTCAGGGGTCATATGAACGAACAATATTCCGCAATGCGAAGTAATGTCAGTATGCTCGGCAAACTGCTCGGGGATACGATTAAGGATGCGCTTGGAGAGAACATCCTCGATCGGGTGGAAACCATCCGTAAACTCTCGAAGTCATCACGTGCGGGAAATGACGCCCACCGTAAAGAATTGCTGTCAACGCTGCAAAATCTCTCAAATGATGAGCTTCTGCCCGTTGCCCGCGCCTTCAGTCAGTTTTTGAATCTGACGAATGTCGCCGAGCAATATCACACCATTTCCCCCAAGGGCGAAGGCGCTAACCAGCCGGAAATGCTGGCCAGAACGTTTGAGCGACTCAAGCAACAGCCCGACCTGACGGAAGAGAAAATCCGTGATGCGATAGAGTCGCTCTCTCTGGAGCTGGTGCTGACGGCACACCCAACCGAAATCACCCGCCGCACGCTAATCCACAAGCTGGTTGAGGTGAATAACTGTCTGAAGCAACTCGACCACAACGATCTGTCAGATTATGACCGCACGCAGATTATGCGCCGCCTGCGCCAGCTGGTTGCTCAGGCCTGGCACACCGATGAGATCCGTAAATACCGTCCTTCCCCCATCGACGAGGCCAAATGGGGCTTTGCGGTGGTGGAAAACAGCCTGTGGGAAGGCGTGCCGAACTTCCTGCGTGAGCTGAACGAGCAGGTTGAAGCCTCCTTTGGCGTAAAGCTGCCGGTGGATTTCGTTCCGGTGCAGTTCACCTCATGGATGGGCGGCGATCGCGATGGTAACCCAAACGTTACCGCGAAAATTACCCGTCATGCTTTACAGCTGAGCCGCTGGAAAGCGACAGACCTGTTCCTGCGCGATATTGCCGTGCTGGTTTCCGAGCTTTCAATGTCGGAATGTACGCCGGACGTCCGCGAGCTGTGCGGCAACCCGGAAGCGCTGGAACCGTACCGCGAAATTATGAAAAAGCTGCGCAGCCAGCTGATGAGCACTCAAACCTATCTTGAGCAGCGTCTGAAAGGTGAACGCCTGCCACGCCCGGCCGACCTGCTGATCTCCAATGACCAGCTGTGGGATCCGCTGTACGCCTGCTATCAGTCTCTGCAGGCCTGTGGCATGGGGATCATCGCTAATGGCCAGCTGCTGGATACGCTGCGCCGCGTGAAGTGTTTTGGCGTGCCGCTGGTGCGTATTGATATCCGTCAGGAAAGCACCCGCCACACCGAGGCCATTGCCGAGATCACCCGCTATCTGGGCCTGGGCGACTACGAAAGCTGGTCAGAGGCTGACAAGCAGGCCTTCCTGATCCGCGAGCTGAATTCCAAGCGCCCCCTGCTGCCGCGCAACTGGGAGCCAGGCCCGGAAACGCAGGAAGTCCTTGATACCTGCCGCGTGGCTGCAGAAGTGCCGAAAGGCTCAATTGCCGCCTACGTGATCTCCATGGCGAAGACGCCTTCTGACGTACTGGCCGTGCATCTGCTGCTGAAAGAAGCGGGCATTCCGTTTGCCATGCCGGTCGCACCGCTGTTTGAAACGCTGGATGACCTGAACAACGCCAACGACGTGATGAGCCAGCTACTGAGCATTGACTGGTATCGCGGCTTTATCCAGGGCAAACAGATGGTGATGATTGGCTATTCAGACTCGGCGAAGGATGCCGGGGTGATGGCTGCCAGCTGGGCGCAGTATCAGGCTCAGGATGCGCTGATCAAAACCTGTGAGAAAGCCGGTATCGCGCTGACGCTGTTCCACGGACGTGGTGGCACCATCGGTCGTGGGGGTGCGCCTGCGCACGCTGCGCTGCTGTCACAGCCGCCGGGCAGCCTGAAGGGCGGCCTGCGTGTGACCGAGCAGGGTGAGATGATTCGCTTTAAATACGGGCTGCCGGAAGTGACCATCGCCAGTCTGTCGCTGTATACCGGGGCAATTCTTGAAGCCAACCTGCTGCCGCCGCCAGAGCCGAAGCCTGAGTGGCGCGGCATTATGGATCAGCTGTCGAAAGACTCCTGTGACATGTATCGCGGCTATGTCCGTGAAAATGCTGACTTCGTGCCTTACTTCCGTTCGGCCACGCCTGAGCAGGAGCTGGGCAAGCTGCCGTTGGGTTCCCGTCCGGCCAAGCGTCGCCCGACGGGTGGCGTTGAGTCGCTGCGCGCCATTCCGTGGATCTTTGCCTGGACGCAGAACCGCCTGATGCTGCCAGCCTGGCTCGGTGCCGGTGCGGCGCTGCAGAGTGCAATGGCAGCTGGCCATCAGGATCAGCTGGAAGCGATGTGCCGCGACTGGCCGTTCTTCTCCACCCGTCTGGGGATGCTGGAAATGGTGTTCTCGAAGGCTGACCTGTGGCTGGCGGAGTATTACGATCAGCGTCTGGTGGATCAATCGCTGTGGCCGCTGGGCAAGCAGCTGCGCGACCAGCTGGATTCCGACATCAACGCTATCCTGACCATCGCGAACGATGCGCACCTGATGGCCGATCAACCATGGATTGCGGAGTCTATCGCCCTGCGTAACGTCTATACCGACCCGCTGAACGTGCTACAGGCCGAGCTGTTGCACCGTTCCCGTCAGCAGGAAGCCAGCGGTGGCGAACCGGATGGCCGTGTCGAGCAGGCGCTGATGGTCACCATCGCCGGTGTCGCGGCGGGAATGCGTAATACCGGTTAATGAACCGGGGCGCTCTGCCTGGCAGGTATGAGCGCCGGTTAACCTGATACCCACGCAAAAAAGCCATCCTCTGCAGGATGGCTTTTCTTTTTCGGGCGGGGAGCAGGCTACCGTCAGGCGACGGATACCGCCGGGCGAACGCCAAGGGTATGACAAATGGCGTAACTCATTTCCGCACGGTTCAGCGTGTAGAAGTGGAAGTCCTTTACGCCTTCACGGCTGAGGATTTTCACCATATCCATCGCCACGTTAGCACCGACCATCTTGCGGGTTTCCGGGTCGTCATCCAGCCCTTCAAACATGCTGGTCATCCAGCCCGGTACCCGCACGTTAGTCATGGTGGCAAAACGCTGCAGCTGCCTGAAGTTCGACACCGGCAAGATGCCCGGAACGATTTCAACGTCGATACCGGCGGTTACGCAGCGGTCGCGAAAGCGCAGGTAGCTTTCAACATCGAAGAAGAACTGAGTGATGGCACGGTTGGCACCGGCATCAATTTTACGCTTCAGGTTGATCAGGTCTGACTGTGCGCTTTTCGCTTCAGGATGCACTTCCGGATAGGCCGCGACAGAGATATCAAAGTCACCCACTTCCTTCAACAGCGCAACCAGGTCTGCACCATACATTTCTGGCTTACCGCCGCCAGCTGGCAAATCGCCGCGCAGGGCCACGATATGGCGAATACCGTTATTCCAGTAATCCTGAGCAATGCCGCGCAGTTCATCGCGGGTGGCATCAATACAGGTAAGGTGCGGGGCAGCTTCCAGCCCGGTGCGATCGTTGATCCCTTTGATAATGCTGTGAGTGCGGTCGCGCTCGCCAGAGTTGGCTCCGTAAGTCACAGAAACAAACTTCGGTTTCAGGCTGCTGAGGCGATCGATTGAGCTCCACAGAGTCTGTTCCATTTCGCTGGTCCGTGGGGGGAAAAACTCGAAAGAGACGTTAATTTGCCCGTTCAGTTCTGCCAGACTCTGGTTCAGCGCATCGCGCTGGTTGGCGTGGAAAAAACTCATACCTGCTTCCCTCATCGATCGCTCAAAATAGATTTTCCCGTGTTGAACATCCATACGTTTAGACGTCCAGACATTCAAATTGAAGGATTTGAGCGGCTCAGTCAACAGCTAAATGAGGAACGGGCGTGACAAATTCTCAACGAAGTTGAAGAAAATTCATTCAAAAAAAGATCGGGATAAAAATCAAAGGGCCGGAGAAACCAGCCCTGAGGAAGGTTACAGCAGCTGCGCCAGACGGTTGAGATCGGACTGAATCGCACCGGCGGTAACGTCGCGTCCCGCACCGGGCCCACGGATCACCAGCGGGTTATCGCGATACCAGCGGCTTTCAATTGCAAAGACGTTATCGCAGGGCAGTAGTGAGGCCAGCGGATGGTCGTCTCGCACAGCTTCAACGCCGACACGGGCCTTGCCATTGGCATCAAAACGCGCCACATAGCGCAGCACCAGTCCCATCTCCTGTGCGGCTTCGAAGCGCTGTTGCATCTGCTCGTTAAGCGCCTCACCGTTTTCAAAGAAGTGATCCACCGATTCACCTTCGCAGCTTTTCGGCACCAGAGACTCCACGCGAACCTGGTCAGGTTCGATGTCATAGCCCGCTTCACGCGCCAGGATCACCAGCTTGCGCATCACGTCCTGGCCGGAGAGGTCAACGCGCGGATCGGGTTCCGTCAGCCCCTGCTGCCAGGCCTGATCCACCAGCTCGGTAAACGGCACCGTGCCGTCATACTGCAGGAACAGCCATGAAAGCGTGCCCGAAAAAATCCCGCTGATTGACAGAATGCTGTCGCCGCTTTCACGCAGATCGCGCACGGTATGGTTGACCGGCAGCCCGGCCCCGACCGTGGCGTTATACAGCCACTGACGCCCGGTTTTGGCAAAAGCATCGCGGATCTGGCGATAATGGTCTCCGCTGGAAGCACCGGCGAGTTTGTTGGCACCGATCACATGGAAGCCGTGGCTGGCAAAATCCAGATACTGTGCGGCCAGCTGCTCGCTGGCAGTGACATCCAGCACCACCAGGTCGTCAAACGGATGCGCCCGCATCCACAGGAACAGCGACTCCTGATCCTGATCCACCGCTTCATCTTCAAAGAAGGCCAGCGCGCGGCTGGCATCCAGCCCTTTGTAGCTCAGCAGGCTACGGCGGCTGTCCACCACGCCTGCCAGAATAAATTCAAAGCCGGTGCGGGCCGAAATCGTCTCCTGCTCGCGGCCAAACAGTTCCAGCCAGCGCGAACCGATGTTCCCCTTACCAAACAGCATCAGGCCAATTTGTTTTTCAGCGCGGAACAGCGACTGATGCATACCGCGGATCAAATGCTCAGTCGGACCGACACGCAGCACCGCCACCAGGCTGATACCCTCTTCCGACTGCCAGATAAACTCCACTGGCTGGTCTTTCAGCTGCTGCCAGAAACGGTGACTGTGCAGCGGATTACGACACACACCGGCGCCGACCAGCGCCACCAGCGCCATTCCCTCACGTAGCTGTAAGCGGCCCGGGATCCCTGCATCCTGCAGCAGCGTCAGCGCACTGCTGACCACTTCAGAGGTGTAGCAGAGCTGGAGCAGATTACGGTCGGGATGCACGCCAGTAGCCAGCGGACGCAGCTGTGCGCGCTTCAGCAACTGATCGATCTCTTTATGCAACGTAGCGAAATCATGTTGTGGCGGAACCTGGAACTCAATCAGGCAGACGTCGTCGTGGCTGGTGACGATCCTTGCGCCGGTCCCTGAGGCCAGCACCCGCTCAATTCGGGTAGAGCCCTGCTCCGGCTGATAGCTACAGCGCAGCTGCAGATCGATGTCACTGCCTGAAACGGGCTGTAATGTTCGGGTATGCAGAACCGGCGCAGCCAGGCGGGCCAGCTCGCTGGCTTCATCCAGACGCAGCAGCGGCAGCAGACAGGCATCTTTCACTTTACGCGGGTCAGCACTGTAGACCCCGGCCACATCACTCCAGATAGTTACGCGCGACACGCCTGCCAGCGCGCCAATTTGCGTTGCCGAGTAGTCGCTACCGTTGCGGCCCAGCAGAACGGTTTCGCCCTGCTCGTTACCGCTGATAAAACCGGTCACCACCAGTCGCTGATGGGGATGCTGTGCCAGCAGCTGTTGCAGCAGAGGCCAGGATTTTCCTTCATCAACCTGCGGCTGCGCCGCCCTTTCTGCACGCAGGAAGGTACGGGCATCCAGCCAGCTGGCAGAGATATCACGCATGTTCAGTACGGCAGACATCAGACGCGCCGACCAGATCTCACCGTGGCCGACCACTTCGGCGTATACCGCTTCGGTCATTTTGCCATCCAGCAGTGCGGCCAGCCTCTCCAGATCCTGGATAAAGCTGGCAATCAGCACCCCCGCCGCTTCAGCAGGAAGCAGGCTGCCGATCAGCTCGCTCTGGTAGCGCCGCAGCGCCTGCTGAACCTGGTGGGCAGATAACCGGTCGCTCTGGCTCAGTTTGAGCCAGCTTATCAACTGGTTAGTGGTACTCCCCGCAGCGGAAACCACCATCATGTCGCCGGGATGGCTGTACTCAGCCATAATTCCGGCCACCCGAAGATAACACCTGGCGTCGGCAAGGCTGCTGCCACCAAATTTATGCAACTGACGTGTTCCTGCTGCCACTGCTGACTGACTCATGCTTACCTCTCGGCCGCTATCCGGAATGCATTATCCAGATCGGCGATTAAATCTTCGTGATCTTCAATTCCCACAGAAATCCGCAGCAGCGTCTCTGAAATACCCGCTGCGGCGCGTGCCTCCGCTGACATCCCTGCGTGAGTCATGGTGGCGGTATGGGAAATCAGGCTCTCAACGCCGCCTAACGATTCCGCCAGGGTGAACAATTCAAGCGCTTTCAGGAAACGACGCAGCGTCTGTTCATCTCCGTTCAGCTCGAAACTTAACATTGCGCCAAAGCCTTTTTGCTGACGTGCCGCAAACTGGTGACCGGCGTTTTCCGGCAGGGAAGGATGGTACAACTTTTTGACCAGTGGTTGTTGCTTCAGGTAATCGACTATTGCCAGCGCGTTGCGCTGAGCCGCCGCCATACGCGGAGCCAGAGTACGCAAGCCGCGCAGCAGCAGGTAGCTGTCGAAAGCCGCGCCCGTGACGCCGATATTGTTAGCCCACCATGCCAGCTCGGTGACCAGTGCCGGATCTTTAGCAATCACCACGCCCGCGACCACATCAGAGTGGCCATTCAGGTATTTGGTGCAGGAATGCAGCACCAGGTCCGCTCCCAGCGCCAGCGGGTTTTGCAGCGCCGGGCTGAGGAAAGTGTTATCCACCACGCTGACAGCACCGGCTTCCCTGGCGGCTTTACAAATGGCAGCAATATCCACCACGCGCAGCAGCGGGTTGCTTGGGCTTTCCACCAGCACCAGTTTTGGCTTTTCAGCCAGTGCCGCTTGCAATGCAGCCTCATTACCCTGATCGACGAACTTCACACGATAGGCGCCGCGCTTGCTCAGACTGTCGAACAGGCGATAGCTTCCGCCATAGCAGTCATGGGGAGCCACCAGCAGATCGCCAGGTTTCAGGAACACCGTACACACCAGATGGATTGCCGACATCCCCGTATTGGTCATTACTGCACCGGCCCCCCCTTCCAGCTCGGCTAACGCGCGCTGCACAACATCACGCGTCGGGTTACCGCGACGTGAGTAGTCGTGGGCGCGAGGCTCGTTAAAATCGACAAAATTATAGGTGCTGGAGAGGTGGATCGGCGGGACAACGCAGCCATATTGCTCGTCATCATTCAAACCGCTGCGGACTGCGATAGTTGCCTGTTTACGCGTCATGGTGCATAAATTCCTGAAAGGAGAGTAAAGAAGGCTTTCAGCATAGCAGGGCAGAAACAGACGTCAATACATCTGGACATCTAAATGTCTTTGCGTATAGATTGAGCAATCCGGCAATAACCGTTAAGATTATGGCGCTACAGCCAACAGAAAGTTGTTCCATCACGTGTGATGGGCACCAACTTCGGGCATAATTAGCCGAATTTCGGCAGTGTGAAAATTAATGATGACTAAGGTAACCCATGGCTGAATGGAACGGCGAATATATCAGCCCTTACGCTGAGCACGGCAAGAAGAGCGAGCAGGTAAAAAAAATCACGGTATCCATTCCGTTAAAAGTTCTGAAAATTTTGACCGATGAGCGTACCCGCCGTCAGGTCAATAACCTCCGCCACGCCACCAACAGCGAACTGCTGTGTGAAGCATTCCTGCATGCTTT
Organism: Erwinia amylovora; assembly: GCA_050311775.1. Taxonomy (GTDB): domain Bacteria; phylum Pseudomonadota; class Gammaproteobacteria; order Enterobacterales; family Enterobacteriaceae; genus Erwinia; species Erwinia amylovora_A. Next base: position 25,276 of record JBNONK010000013.1, read on the forward strand.
CACCGGACAGCCGCTGCCGGATGATGTCGATCTGCGTAAAGAGCGCAATGATGAAATCCCGGAAGAGGCAAAAGCCATTATGAGAGAGATGGGCGTCGATCCCGATACCTGGGAATACTGATGCCTCCGGCAGATCGCCAGGAACGTCCTTACGCCCGCTGCAGAGCGGGCGACAGACATGAAAAAACCCAGCCGAGGCTGGGTTTTTCATCACATCCGAAACGTAAACCGTCTCTGTCAGGTCGCTTATTTGCTGCCTGGGATGCTGAAACGCTTGTTGAAGCGGTCAACACGACCACCGCTGGCAACGTCACGCTGCTTACCGGTGTAGAACGGGTGGCAGTTGCCGCACACGTCCAGGTTCAGGTCGTGACCCACAGTTGAGCGGGTTTTGATTTCGTTACCGCAAGAACATTTAGCAGTAACTTCAGTGTAATTTGGGTGAATACCTTTTTTCATGGGAAACCTCAGTTAAGGCCGTGTCGCTCTCCCGTGCCAGGAAAACCCTGCACCGGCACCACACGAAGATTAAAAATTCAGGTGTATGTTGATACCAAAATGCCGTATCAACGGCGGCGAACTATACAGTTATTAACCGTCCGCTGCAATCGAATCCGCACATTCAGGATGACACAGTGTACACTATCCCGCTCACAATTTCATCCGGATGAATTCATGCCCGTTGTTCAGGTCGCGCTCCCCGTCCCCCTTGCCCGCAACTTTGACTATCTGTTGCCGCCTCATCTGCCCGCGGCAGTGCCCGGTGCGCGCGTCAGCGTGCCTTTTGGCAAGCGAAAAGCGATTGGCGTGGTGGTGGGGGTGTCGGACACCAGCGACTTCTCACCGGAACAACTGAAAGCGGTAGATGAGGTACTGGACAGCGAGTCGCTTTATCCACCTTCGCTGTGGCGCATTTTACTGTGGGCAGCCGACTATTATCACTACCCTCTCGGAGAAGTGCTGTTCCATGCCATGCCGGTGCTGTTACGGCAGGGTAAGCCAGCACAGGAAGCGCCGCTGCTGCAATGGGTGATCACCGAACTGGGTCGGGAGACCGCGCCGGAAAGCCTGAAAAGGGCGCCAAAACAGCAGCAGGCGCTCGCGGCCCTGCGCCAGAACATCCTTTACCGGCACGAAATCAGCCAGCATGACATCACCGATGCCACGCTGCAGGCATTGCGGGCAAAAGGCCTGTGCGACCTGCAGGCACGGCAACGGGCACAGCAGGACTGGCGCAGTACATATTCGGTAAAGGGTGAGCGGCTGAAGCTTAACACCGAGCAGGCGACCGCCGTCGGTGCCATTCGCAGCGAGGATGACCACTTTGCTGCCTGGTTGCTGGCAGGTATAACCGGATCGGGCAAAACCGAGGTTTACCTCAGCGTACTGGAAAACGTGCTGGCCAGCGGTAGCCAGGCATTGGTTCTGGTGCCGGAAATTGGCCTGACGCCGCAAACTATCGCGCGCTTCCGGGAACGTTTCAACGCTCCGGTGGATGTGCTGCACTCTGCGCTGAATGACAGCGAGCGTCTGGCCGTCTGGCTCCGCGCCAGAAGCGGTGAAACAGCGATTGTCATCGGCACCCGATCGGCGTTGTTCACCCCTTTTGCGCGGTTGGGGGTAGTCATCATCGATGAAGAACACGACAGCTCATACAAGCAGCAGGAAGGCTGGCGCTATCAGGCACGCGACCTGGCCGTATTTCGGGCGCAGCAGGAAGATATTCCCATCGTGATGGGCACGGCCACGCCTGCGCTGGAAACCCTGTATAACGTACAGATGGGCAAATATCGTCAGCTGAACCTCAGCAAGCGTGCCGGGAATGCGCGTCAGGCCACACAGCAGCTGATCGACTTAAAAGGCGTGAAGCTGCAGGGCGGACTGTCACCAATGCTGATTAAAATGATGGGTCAGCACCTCAGGGCCGATAATCAGGTTCTGCTGTTTCTGAACCGCCGTGGCTTCTCACCCGCCCTGCTGTGCCATGAATGCGGCTGGATTGCAGAGTGCCAGCGCTGCGACCGTTACTACACCCTGCACCAGCATCATCGCCAGCTACGCTGCCACCACTGCGACAGTCAGCGCCCCATCCCGCAGCAATGCCCTCAGTGCGGTTCAACGCATCTGGTGCCGGTGGGGCTGGGCACGGAGCAGCTGGAACACAATCTGCATGAACTGTTCCCGGACGTTCCGCTGTCGCGCATTGACCGCGATACCACCAGTCGCAAAGGTGCGCTTGAACAACATCTGGCAGACGTGCATCGCGGCGGCGCCCGTATTCTGGTAGGCACGCAGATGCTGGCGAAAGGACACCACTTTCCCGATGTCACCCTGGTGTCGCTGCTGGACGTTGATGGCGCTCTGTTTTCCGCAGACTTCCGCTCGGCCGAACGCTTTGCTCAGCTCTATACGCAGGTCGCCGGACGAGCTGGCAGAGCCGGTAAACAGGGTGAAGTCATGCTGCAAACGCACCACCCCGATCACCCTCTGCTGCAGACATTACTGCACAAGGGTTACGATGACTTCGCGAAGCAAGCCCTGAATGAGCGTAAGACCGTCTTCCTGCCGCCTTTTACCAGCCACGCCCTGTTCCGATCGGACGATCATGATAATCAACAGTCGGCGCTGTTCCTGCAGCAGCTGCGCAACCTGCTGGAAGCCAGCCCGCTAAAGGACGAAGCGTTCTGGGTGATGGGGCCGGTTCCGGCACTGCAACCCAAGCGCGGCGGACGCTATCGCTGGCAACTGCTGCTCCAGCACCCTTCGCGCGGGCATTTGCAGCGCCTGATTAAAGCGACGCTTCCACTGATTAGCACCCTGCCGCAGGCCAGAAAAGTTAAGTGGACTTTGGATGTCGATCCAACGGAAGGCTGAAACCTCCCGCCATTGCATCAGAGTGCAGCGAGCAGCATCAAAAAAAGTCGCACAAGTCACAATTTTTATGCAAATTAAGTAACGCCATTCACCAACATCGGTTATTTATGTGGGATGGTCAGCAAAGCAGGTGCAACAGCACTAAAAGTCACCAGAATAACCCTGTAAGTCAGGTCAGCTGAGGCTGGCGTGAGGAGAAAAGCGTTGGAGCAGAATCAAGAGACAACGGGTGCCACCATGAAGGACGTGGCGATAAAAGCTGGCGTATCTACGGCGACCGTGTCGCGCGCCCTGATGAACCCGGAAAAGGTCTCTGCCGCAACGCGACAAAAGGTGGAAGAGGCAGTGATTGCCGTGGGTTATTCCCCCCACGCCATGGCCCGCAGCGCCAAGCGTAACGAGTCGAAAACGATCCTGGTGATCGTACCCGACATCTGCGATCCCTTTTTCAGCGAGATGATCCGCGGGATAGAAGTGGTGGCGGTCGATCAGGGTTATCTGGTACTGATTGGCGATTGTGCGCATCAGAACCGTCAGGAACAGTCGTTCCTTAACCTGATGATGACCCGTCAGATTGATGGCATGGTACTGCTGGGTTCTCAGGTGCCTTTCGACACCGGCCTGGAAGAGCAGCGCAACCTGCCACCCATGGTGATGGCGAATGAGTTCGCGCCAGAGCTGGAACTGCCGACCGTCCACATTGATAACCTGACCGCCGCGTTTGAGGCAGTCAGTCATCTGCTGAAGCTTGGCCACAGCCGCATTGCCTGCATCGCCGGGCCACATGATATGCCGCTGTGCCAGTATCGTCTGCAGGGCTACATTCAGGCGCTGAGGCGTAATGGCATTGCTCTGGATCCCCACTATATTGTGCGGGGTGACTTCACGTTCGACGCCGGCTCCAGAGCGATGAAGCAGTTGATGGCGCTGCCCTCCCCGCCCGATGCGCTGTTCTGCCACAGCGACATTATGGCGCTGGGCGCAATGTCACAGGCAAAAAATATGGGATTACGCATTCCACAGGATTTATCGCTGATTGGCTTTGATGATATCGAGCTGTCGCGCTACAGCGACCCACAGCTGACTACCGTGGCCCAGCCGCGATTTAACATTGGCCGTGAAGCGATGAACCTGCTGCTGGAGCAATTGCAGGGCAAAACGGTTAACAGCGGTTCACGCCTGCTGGACTTTGAGCTGAAAATCCGCGGCAGTACCGCTCCCTCACTTCGTGAGAGAGAATAATCGCCGGAAAAAAGGCCCACTCTGGCCGCAAAATCGAGATTCAGCAGATTCTTAATGGCATCCCTGCTGGTCAAACTTCCGGCCCTTGAGTAACATGGCGAGCTGATAGCCGGGCGCGCCAGCATCATTTATTGCCCGACCTCACCTTTTTTCATTGTTTATTAGCGGAACGATAGTGGCACAAAAAGATTACGTAGGCCGCGGGCGTTCGACAGGGACGCGTCGCAAGAAGACCAACAGTCGCAGCAAGAAGCGCAGCAGTGGTTCAGGTGTATCGAAGATAATGGTGGCCCTTGCCGTTGCGGTGCTGGTGACCTTTGTCGGCGGACTGTGGTTTATTGCCCATCATAAAAAAGAAGAAGCACCCGTTATTCCGGATCATAAAACGCCGGGAAATGGTCTGCCGCCTAAACCTGAAGAGCGCTGGCGCTATATTAAAGAGCTGGAAAACCGCCAGATTACCGTCCCTCAGCCCACGGAACCCACTGCCGGTGGCGAAGTTCATTCACAGACTCAACTGACCGATGAGCAGCGCCAGTTACTGGAGCAGATGCAGGCCGATATGCGCCAGCAGCCGACCCAGCTGAATGAAGTACCGTGGAATGAGCAGACGCCGGCACAGCGCCAGCAAACGCTGCAGCGTCAGCAGCAGCAAAGTCAGCTGCAGCAACAGTCACGTATGCCACAGCAGCAGCCAGCGTCGCAGCCTCGCCCTCAGGCACAGCAACAGCAACAGCAACAGACTCATATGCTGCCACAGAACCGACCGCAACAGGCCGCGCCGATCACCCGCGAACCCGCTCGTCAGGCTCCTGCTCCGGCGGTTCCGGCGCAGACCACCCAGCAGCCGAAGGCTGAAGCGAAGCCGAAAGAAGTGCCGAAAGAGAAGTCTCAGCGCTGGATGGTGCAGTGCGGCTCCTTTAAAGGCACTGACCAGGCGGAGTCCATTCGTGCCCAGCTGGCCTTTGAAGGTTTCGAGAGCCGGATTACCACTGGTGGCGGTTGGAACCGCGTGGTGATTGGGCCGTTCAGCAATCGTGCCGGTGCGGACAGCACGCTGAAGAGCCTGCGCGGTTCCGGCCACTCAAATTGTATTCCTCTCGCCCTCGGGGGTTGAAAGCCCCTAATCCCGCCCCATATCTGATTGCATCAATGCCCTGCTGCCTGGCGGCAGGTCTATCTTCCGACTGCAACAAGGGGTCTGCCCGTGACAACAATTGTAAGTGTACGACGCAACGGCCAGGTGGTAATTGGCGGTGATGGCCAGGCTACCCTCGGCAACACCGTAATGAAAGGCAACGTCAAAAAAGTGCGTCGTCTCTATAATGACAAAGTCATTGCCGGTTTTGCTGGTGGTACCGCAGATGCCTTTACCCTGTTTGAACTGTTCGAACGTAAGCTGGAAATGCATCAGGGACACCTGGTGAAAGCCGCCGTTGAACTGGCGAAAGACTGGCGTACCGACCGTATGCTGCGCAAGCTGGAAGCCCTGCTGGCCGTAGCCGACGAGAACGCCTCACTGATCATTACCGGTAACGGCGATGTTATTCAGCCTGAAAACGATTTAATTGCCATTGGTTCTGGTGGTCCTTACGCGCAGGCAGCCGCCCGTGCGCTACTGGAAAATACCGAAATTGGCGCGCGCGATATCGTGGAAAAAGCGCTGGGTATTGCAGGTGACATCTGCATATACACCAACCACAATCTCACCATCGAAGAATTACCGTCTAAAGCGTAAGGACCCAACTATGTCTGAAATGACTCCGCGCGAAATCGTCAGCGAACTGAACCGATTTATCATTGGCCAGGACGGCGCCAAGCGCGCTGTGGCTATCGCTCTGCGTAACCGCTGGCGCCGCATGCAGCTCGACGAAGAGCTGCGCCATGAAGTCACGCCAAAAAACATTCTGATGATTGGCCCAACCGGGGTGGGTAAAACTGAAATTGCCCGCCGCCTGGCGAAGTTAGCCAATGCGCCATTTATTAAGGTCGAAGCGACTAAGTTCACCGAAGTGGGCTATGTTGGTAAGGAAGTGGACTCGATTATCCGCGATCTGACCGATTCTGCGATTAAAATGATTCGCTCTCAGGCGATTGAGAAAAACCGCTATCGTGCTGAAGAGATGGCTGAAGAGCGCATTCTCGACGTGCTGATCCCACCGGCAAAAAATAACTGGGGTCAGTCCGAGACAGCCCCTGAGCCTTCTGCTGCCCGTCAGTCCTTCCGCAAGAAGCTGCGCGAGGGCGAGCTGGACGAGAAAGAGATTGAAATCGATCTGGCCGCCGCACCAATGGGCGTGGAGATCATGGCTCCTCCAGGTATGGAAGAGATGACCAGCCAGCTGCAGTCCATGTTTCAGAACATCGGTGGCCAGAAGCAGAAGCCCCGTAAGCTAAAGATCAAAGACGCGATGAAAATGCTGGTGGAAGAAGAAGCCGCCAAGCTGGTAAACCCGGAAGAGCTGAAGCAGGAAGCCATCGACGCCGTTGAGCAGCACGGCATCGTGTTTATTGATGAGATCGATAAAGTCTGTAAGCGTGGCGAAAGCTCCGGCCCGGACGTTTCACGCGAAGGCGTCCAGCGTGACCTGCTGCCGCTGGTGGAAGGTTGTACCGTATCGACCAAGCACGGCATGGTGAAAACCGATCACATCCTGTTTATCGCCTCCGGTGCATTCCAGGTTGCCAGCCCTTCCGATCTGATCCCGGAACTGCAGGGCCGCCTGCCCATCCGCGTTGAGTTACAGGCGCTGACCACCCACGACTTCGAGCGCATTCTGACTGAACCGAGCGCTTCCGTGACCGTTCAGTACAAAGCGCTGATGAAGACCGAAGGTGTTGATATTCACTTCACTGACGACGGTATCAGCAAGATCGCCGCCGCCGCATGGCAGGTTAACGAAACTGCTGAAAACATCGGAGCCCGTCGCCTGCACACGGTGCTTGAGCGCCTGATGGAAGAGATTTCCTACGACGCCAGCGACCGTAACGGCGAATCCATCACCATTGATGCCGACTACGTGGGCCAGCATCTGGATGAGCTGGTGGCCGACGAAGATCTCAGCCGCTTCATTCTGTAAGCGTCAGAAAAAATATCAGGAGGCTCCGGCCTCCTTTTTTTTCGCCCTCATCTCCCTGACGGCAGGCGTTTCGAGCATCATTGACGTGGATTAAGTCTTTTACCTCTGGCGGGCAGTAGACTGGCGGATATTCAGGGTTTCCTCTTTTCTCCAGCAAAGGCTACAGCCTCATGACGGAAAATATTCAGCCAATCCCGGCTATCTCCCCTCTGCGTGCCTGGCTGGAGAGTCTGCGTCTGCGTACGCTGCCGCTGGCCTGTGCCTCGGTCATCACCGGATCTGCGCTTGCCGGGTGGCAGGGCCACTTCAGCCTTTCCGTCGCAGCGCTGGCCCTGCTGACCACGGCCCTGCTGCAAATCCTCTCCAATCTGGCCAACGACTACGGCGATGCGGCGAAAGGTAGCGACACGCCTGACCGTATCGGGCCGCTGCGGGGGATGCAGAAAGGCGTGATCACCCAGAAGCAGATGTGCTTTGCGCTGGGCGTCACCGTGTTGCTGACAATGCTTTCCGGGATGGCGCTGGTTATCCGCTCCTGCCAGTCTTTCAGCGATATCCTTGGGTTTCTCGCGCTGGGCGCGCTGGCCATTGTCGCCGCGATTGCCTATACCGTGGGGAAAAAACCGTATGGCTATCTCGGCCTTGGGGATGTCTCGGTGCTGATCTTCTTTGGCTGGCTGGGCGTCCTGGGCAGTTACTACCTGCAGGCCCACAGTTTCCATCTGGTGATGCTGTTGCCAGCCAGTGGTTGCGGGCTGCTTGCCGTCGCCGTATTGAATGCCAATAACATGCGCGATATAGAAAGTGACCGGCAGAACAGCAAATTTACCCTGGCTGTCCGGCTGGGCGCAATCAAAGCGCGCTACTATCACCTGCTGCTGCTGGCGTGTTCGCTGCTGTGCTTTGGCCTGTTTGCCGTGCTTAATTCGCTGAACGTTTTTGGCTGGTTATTCCTGCTGGCTGCCCCTCTGCTGTTCCGTCAGGCTCAGTACGTGCTGCGCGAAACATCGGCGATCGCCATGCGGCCATTGCTGGTGAAAACGGTCAAAACGGCGCTGCTGGTTAACCTGCTTTTTGCCGCAGGCCTGGTCATCAATTAATCACGATGTGCTTGACCCATCGCAATTTTTAGCAGCCGATGATTTTGCCAACAACCCTCAGTAAGCGATATACTTGAGTTTCCTGTGGCAAACAGACGAACCCCTTATGAAATATGATACTTCCGAACTCTGCGACATCTATCATGAAGATGTGAACGTCGTTGAACCGCTCTTCTCAAACTTTGGTGGCCGCACCTCGTTTGGCGGGCAAATCATCACGGTAAAATGTTTCGAAGACAACGGGCTTCTCTACGATTTGCTGGAGGAAAACGGACGCGGACGCGTGCTGCTGGTCGACGGTGGCGGTTCAGTCCGTCGTGCGCTGGTCGATGCGGCACTGGCGCGGCTGGCTCTGCAAAACGAGTGGGAAGGCATCGTGGTGTACGGTTCCGTGCGTCAGGTTGACGACCTGGAAGAGCTGGATATTGGCATTCAGGCTATTGCCGCTATTCCGGTGGGTGCCGCTGGCGAAGGGATTGGGGAAAGCGATATCCGCGTCAACTTTGGCGGCGTGACTTTCTTCTCAGGCGACCATCTGTACGCTGACAATACCGGCATCATCCTCTCCGAAGACCCGCTCGATATCGAATAAAAAAACGGGTGCCACTGGCACCCGTCTCTTTTTCAGCCTGAATAACTCAGACCTCTTCCATTTTTCCCAGCAGTGCGCGCAGGCGCTCCTGCCAGACATGCTGCTCTTCTTTCAGATGCTGGTTTTCACGCACCAGGGAATCACTGTTGCCTGCAGCCTGCTGAACCTGCTGGTTCAGGTTGTTGTTCTGCTCTTTCAGCTCTTCAATTTCCATCTGCAGCAGGGTGATGGTATCAATCGCCTGCTGTACTTTCGCTTCCAGTTTTTCGAATACTTCAAATGACATGGTTTTAAACCTCTCCTAATCGCAAGGCGTTGATGCTGCCACCCGCAAATCATGAGGGGATAAGCCGGGATTCCGCGGATAACAACGATGTCACGATTGTAAGTAGACCGGCCCTTCAAGTCCAGCAGCGAACCCGCACGAGGTACAGTCTGTGACAATTTTCAGTCAAGACCTGGAATGGTTAACATTTTACCGCACAGAAAGTAAGGCTAAAGTTAACAAAATGAGAAAAAAATCCGAAAACGAACGTTGAAATGATGTTTTAAGAACGCAAAAAGACGCGAAAACGCTCATTTTTTTGACGGAGAGCACAACTTTTGATTTCGCTATTTCTCGTTTATGCTCGTTAACGATAAATTTACAACAGCCCTACATAAGATTAGGGCGACTCAGGGAGTGAGAAAAAAACGCAGTACAACATTTAACCTCGCCTTCAGGAAATGCCAACATGAGTCAATCAACAAGCACGCTCAAAGGGCAGTGCATCGCCGAATTCTTGGGAGTCGGCACCATTATATTCTTCGGTGCTGGCTGTGTCGCAGCGGCAAAAGTCGCCGGTGCAGTTTTAGGGCTGTGGGAAATCAGCATCATCTGGGGTATCGCCGTTGCCATGGCGATCTATCTCAGCGCCGCCATCTCTGGCGCGCACCTGAACCCGGCCGTCACCATTGCGCTCTGCGTATTTGGAAACTTCGAAGCCCGTAAAGTGGTGCCTTACATCCTGGCACAGATTGCCGGTGCCTTCTGTTCCGCCGCCCTTGTTTATGCTCTTTACTACAATCTGTTCCTGGATTACGAGCAGACGCATCATATGGTTCGCGGCAGCGTGGAAAGCCTTGAACTGGCCGGGATCTTCTCAACCTATCCTAACGCGCATATCAGCGTGGGTCAGGCCTTCCTGGTAGAAGCAGTGATCACCGCAGTGATGATGGGGCTGATCATGGCGCTGACCGACGACGGCAATGGCCTGCCGCGCGGCCCGATGGCTCCGCTGCTGATTGGTTTGCTGATTGCAGTTATCGGTGGCGCAATGGGCCCGCTGACCGGCTTCGCCCTGAACCCTGCCCGTGATTTCGGACCAAAACTGTTTGAGTCTCTGGCCGGATGGGGTACCGTCGCCTTTACCGGTGGCCGCGACATCCCTTATTTCCTCGTGCCGATTTTTGGCCCGATTGTTGGCGCCAGCGTAGGCGCGTTTGGCTACCGCTACCTGATCGCCCGTAACCTGCCGGGTGCAGTTGTGGTAAAGAAAGAACAGAAGACGATAGCGCGTGCTGAGCAGCGTAAAGCGTAAGTGCTAACCCTTTACACCATCAGGAAGGATTTATGACCGTAGAAAAAAAATATATTGTCGCGCTTGATCAGGGTACGACCAGCTCCCGAGCGGTTATCCTGGATCATGACTCCAACATTGTGGCGGTCTCACAGCGTGAATTTCAGCAGCTTTATCCTAAGCCAGGCTGGGTTGAGCATGACCCGATGGACATCTGGGCCTCGCAGAGCTCGACGCTGGTCGAAGTGCTGGCTCATGCGGATATCCGCTCGGATGAGATTGCCGCCATCGGCATCACCAACCAGCGTGAAACCACCATTGTCTGGGACAAAGAGTCAGGCAAGCCAATTTACAACGCTATCGTCTGGCAGGATCCACGCACCGCTGACTACTGTGCGAAGCTGAAAAAAGAGGGTCTGGAAGAGTATATCCAGCACACTACCGGTCTGGTCATTAACCCTTACTTCTCCGGTACCAAAGTGAAGTGGATCCTCGATCACGTTGAGGGCTCTCGCGAGCGCGCCAAGCGAGGCGAACTGCTGTTCGGTACCGTCGATTCCTGGCTGGTGTGGAAAATGACTCAGGGACGGGTGCATATCACCGATTACACCAATGCCTCCCGCACCATGATGTTCAACATCCACAAGCTGGAGTGGGATCAGCGCATGCTGGATATCCTGGATATCCCGCGTGAAATGCTGCCGGAAGTGAAGTCTTCTTCTGAAATTTACGGCCAGACCAACATTGGTGGTAAAGGGGGGACGCGTATTCCTATCGCCGGTATCGCAGGCGATCAGCAGGCAGCACTTTATGGCCAGCTCTGCGTTCAGCCGGGTATGGCGAAGAACACCTACGGCACCGGTTGCTTTATGCTGATGAACACCGGAACCGAAGCGGTGACCTCCAACAATGGTCTGCTGACCACTATCGCCTGCGGCCCACGTGGCGAAGTGAACTACGCACTGGAAGGTGCGGTGTTTATTGGCGGTGCATCTATTCAGTGGCTGCGTGACGAGATGAAGCTGATCGGTGATGCAACCGACTCTGAATACTTCGCGATGAAGGTGAAAGACAGCAACGGCGTGTATATGGTGCCGGCCTTTACAGGCCTGGGCGCACCCTACTGGGACCCGTATGCCCGCGGCGCGATTTTCGGCCTGACTCGCGGTGCCAACGCCAACCACATCATCCGCGCCACCCTGGAGTCGATTGCTTTCCAGACCCGTGACGTGCTGGAAGCAATGCAGATTGATGCCAACACCCGACTGCAGTCGCTGCGCGTGGACGGTGGCGCGGTCGCCAACAACTTCCTGATGCAGTTCCAGTCTGACATTCTGGGTGCCCGCGTTGAGCGTCCTGAAGTGCTGGAAGTGACCGCACTGGGTTCCGCTTATCTGGCTGGCCTGGCCGTGGGCTTCTGGAAAGATCTGGACGAAGTGCGTTCGAAGGCGGTTATCGAGCGCGAGTTCCGTCCAAGCATCGAAACCACCGAGCGTAACTATCGCTACGCTGGCTGGAAAAAAGCGGTTGCCCGTGCGCAGGCATGGGAAGACCAGGACAATTCGTAATCTGCTCTTCTGCCCGCGGTCAGCCGATCGCGGGCATTTTGCTTCCCTGCCGTGATAAACTTCCCGCCTCATCACTTCCCCGAGGCAAATCATGAAACGAGAACTCGCCATTGAATTTTCACGCGTAACGGAAGCGGCTGCTCTGGCTGGCTACAAGTGGCTGGGGCGCGGCGATAAAAACGCGGCTGACGGTGCTGCCGTCCACGCCATGCGCATTATGCTCAACAAAGTGAATATTGACGGCCAGATCGTCATTGGCGAGGGCGAAATTGATGAAGCCCCAATGCTGTATATCGGTGAAAAGGTCGGTAGCGGTGAAGGAGACGCGGTGGACATTGCCGTGGATCCGATTGAAGGCACGCGAATGACCGCCATGGGCCAGGCAAACGCGCTGGCCGTGCTGGCTGTAGGCGACAAAGGCAGCTTCCTGAATGCGCCGGACATGTACATGGAAAAGCTGATCGTCGGGCCTGGTGCCAGAGGCGTGATCGACCTGGCGCTGCCGCTGGAAGAGAACCTTCAACGTATCGCCCTGGCTTTGCAAAAACCGCTGTCTGAGCTGACCGTCACCCTGCTGGCAAAACCCCGCCATGACCCGGTAATCGCACAGCTGAAGACGCTGGGCGTACGAATTTTTGCTTTCCCTGATGGCGACGTGGCAGCCTCCATTCTGACCTGTATGCCAGACAGTGAAGTGGACGTGCTGTACGGAATTGGCGGCGCACCCGAAGGCGTGGTGTCTGCTGCGGTGATCCGCGCGATGGACGGCGATATGCAGGCCCGCCTGCTGGCCCGTCATGATGTGAAAGGCGATACGCCGGAAAACCGGGCGATTGGCGAGCAGGAGCTAAAGCGCTGCGCGGCGATGGGCATAGAGGCCGGGAAAGTGCTGAAACTGGGTGAGATGGCACGCAACGATAACGTGATCTTCTCCGCTACCGGTATCACCACCGGGGACTTACTGAAAGGCATCACCCGCCAGGGCAACATGGCGACCACTGAAACTCTGCTGATCCGCGGCAAATCCCGGACCATCCGCCGTATTCAGTCCATCCACTCTCTCGACCGTAAAGATGAAAGCCTTCACCCTTATATCCTGTAACCGGTGGGCGGAGTGAATTCCCCCCTGCCATCGTACAGGCCATAAAACGGCATCCCGTAGCGGCCGGATTTATCCGGCCTGCCAGGCAGACCGGCAACTTACACGGTTTGCGGCTCCGGCCTTTTCGACAACGGCAGCCAGCACAGCAGGATTAGCAGCGCCATCGCGAACATCAGCATTCCCAGGCTGAACTGGCCGTTCTGTGGCAGCAGTGCGGATAGCCATGCGGCCAGTCCCGAGCCCAGGTTCTGTAAACCGCCCAGCAGGGCCCCTGCCGTACCGGCCATATATGGCCAGGGCTCCATCGCCCCTGTGGTCGCCAGCGGGAACAGCATCCCGGCCCCGAAGAAGAACAGCGCGGCAGGCACAATCAGCGTCCAGAGAGTCATCACGCCAAACCAGGCAGGGATCCACATCAGCGCCCCCGCCAGCAGGCAACTGTTTACCGACCACCACATCATCTGCGGGAAAGGCTTGTTGTCCCGTCCGGCGAACCAGGCGCCAAAGAAGGCGGCGGGGATCGGCAGAATAAACAACAGGCTGACGGTTATGCTGTTCAGACCCAGCACGCCGCCCAATAGCACGCCACAGCTCGCTTCGAACACCGCGATGCCTCCTAACGCGCCCATCAGCATCACCAGATAACGGACAAAGGTACCGTCGGCCAGCAGGGGACGATAGCGGGAAAATAGCGCACGTTTCTCAACCGGTGCCGGGCGTGTTTCCGGCAGCCAGCGCAGCATTGCAGTCCCCACAGCCAGACACAGCAGCAGCAGGAATGCAAAGCAGGCATGCCAGCCCAGCAGATGGGTCAGCAGTGCGCCGATCACCGGCGCAACCAGAGGGCTGACCAGGATGCCCATATTCAGCAGGCTGTTGGCCTGCCTTAACGCGCTTCCGGCATACAAATCGCGCGGCATGGTGCGCGCCATCACGCCCGCCACACCGGTTCCCAGCCCCTGAATGGCACTGCCCAGCACCAGCAGGTCGAAAGTGGGTGCGCTGAGCGCGACCAGCGTACCGACAATAAAAATACTCAGCCCGGCCAGGATCACCGGGCGGCGGCCGATATTATCCGACAGCGGACCATAAAGCAGCTGTGAGCCACCGTAGGTCATCAGATAGGCCGCCATCACCCGCTGCACCGCCCCATCGCGCACGTTAAACGCCTCCGCGATAGTCGCCATAGCAGGTACGTAAATTGTCTGCGCCATCTGCCCGACGGCCACCAGCGCAATCAGCATCACCAGCAGATGCCCGTTAGCTATTTTTCTCATTTTCTTCAGTATATTTGTTGGCCTTAACCCCCAATCAAAGGGCGATAAGCCAGGATATGAAACTTTATGGCGGGGAAAATATCAGGATTAAATGACAAAGCGAGTGAAAACGGAAAAATGACGACGCGGCAACTGTCAGCAAAAGCAGGCAGCACCGTAAATCATTCTGTACGTTATAGTCAGAACAGCCACATCGTCATTTGTCGATACGAGCTTTGTCGCTGGGCGCCACTGGAAAAATACCGCCGGAGTAGCGAAGATACCGTGACTGACCTGCATCACACCGACTAAGGAGTTGTTTATGGCCGAATGGGTTAACGCCAGTATTAAACGAGTACATGACTGGACGGACAGCCTGTTCAGCCTCACCGTGACAGCCCCCATCGACCCTTTTACCGCCGGACAGTTTGCCAAGCTGGCGCTGGAAATAGATGGCGAGCGCGTACAGCGCGCCTACTCCTACGTGAACGCGCCCAGCGATGAAAACCTGGAGTTCTATCTGGTGACCGTGCCTGAAGGGAAACTCAGCCCCCGTCTGCATGCGCTTCAGCCTGGCCAGCAGGTGATGATCACCAAAGAGGCCGCAGGCTTCTTCGTGCTGGATGAAATCCCTGAATGCAAAACGCTGTGGATGCTGGCCACCGGTACGGCTATCGGACCTTACCTGTCGATTCTGCAGGAAGGCAAAGGCGTGGAACGGTTTGAGAATATTGTGCTGGTGCATGCCGCCCGCTACGCTCAGGACCTGAGCTACCTGCCCCTGATGCAGCAGCTACAGCAGCGTTACAACGGCAGGTTACGCATTCAGACGGTGGTCAGCCGGGAAGAGGTTGCCGGATCGCTGACCGGCCGCGTTCCCGCCCTGATCGAGAGTGGCGAACTGGAAGCAGCGGTCGGCCTGCAGATGGCAGCGGAGCACAGCCACATTATGCTGTGCGGAAATCCGCAGATGGTCCGCGATACTCAGCAACTGCTGAAAGACACTCGCGAGATGCGCAAACACCTCAAGCGCAAGCCGGGCCATATGACCAGCGAGCATTACTGGTAGTCAGGCGTTCTGCGCCCCAGATAATTCACCGGGCAAGCCGTTTTACCAAAACGGTTCTCGCGCGGGGTGCCGCGGAATACGCCCAGCTCCAGGGTCATGGTCACCACAATCAAAGTGGGCACAAAACGGCCGAGCGCCCACTGCCAGCTGGCGGGCAGCGATTGCCAGTCACCGGCCATCAGCATCCAGGCAGCCAGCAGCAGCAGCGCCCAGTACCCGGCTTTGTTCCGGTCATGCAGACGCTTGACCACCACAGCACTGGTCGGCCACAGCAGGCTGACCACACAGAAGGCCGCCGTCTGGGTACTCATCCAGCCGCGTGCGGCCAGCGTAAACAACAGGATTAACAGTGCCAGCCACAGCATCAGCCAGATCCACAGATCGCGCCGTCCCAGTCTGCCACGGTACGAAAAACACCACGCTTGTAAGGTCATTTTTTATCCTTCAGAACAGCGTCAGGCTTTGACTTTGCCGGTCATTGTCCGTTCTAATCTTCAGCTGAATGTACAGGTCAGGGCAGATGATAATGAATAAAGCGATCTTCACGGCCATGATGTTACTGGCCACGCTGGAGACTACGCCGGCTCAGGCCGATGCGGGTCCTCAGGACCGTGCTGAACATATGCCAACTGCGCCCTACCTTCTGGCAGGGGCTCCCACCTTTGATATGACTATCGGCCAGTTTCGCGAAAAGTATAATGCCAGCAATCCAACGTTAACGATCCCCGAGTACCGGGCAATCGACAACCGTGGTGATAAAAGTAATTTGACGCGTGCTGCCAGCAAGATCAACGAAAATCTCTATGCCTCAACCGCCCTGGAACAGGGCACCGGAAAGATCAGAACCTTACAGATAACCTGGCTGCCTGTTCCCGGCCCGGAAGAGAAAAGCGCGCGTGACAAAGCCCGCGCCTACATGGCCGCACTGGAACGTTTTTTTGAGCCAACGCTGAACGAAGAGCAGAGCCTGAAACGGCTGGATGAGCTGCTGAGTAAAGGCAAAGGATCGCGCTATTTTGCCCAGACTGAAGGCGCGGTCCGTTACGTGATTGCCGACAACGGCGACAAAGGACTGACCTTTGCCATTGAGCCAATTAAGCTCGCGATGAACACCACTGACCCCGGTCAAAAATGACGAAAAGCAAAGCCTTTACAGGTTTTGATCTCTATACTGTCTGGCAGACAACCCTGCCCTGGCAGGGTAATTTAACCGTATCGCGCTAAGCGTGGAGGATAGAATGCGACATCCGTTAGTAATGGGTAACTGGAAACTGAACGGCAGCAAACATATGGTCAACGAACTGATCGCCGGTCTGCGCACCGAGCTGAGCAGTGTTGACGGCTGCGGCGTAGCCATTGCCCCACCTGTGATGTATCTGGACCTGGCGAAACATGCTGCTGCAGGCAGCCACATCGCGCTTGGCGCACAAAACGTTGACGTGAACCTGTCCGGTGCTTTCACCGGCGAAGTTTCCGCTGACATGCTGAAAGATATCGGTGCCAAATACATCATCATCGGCCACTCTGAGCGTCGCACTTACCACAAAGAAAGCGACGAACTGATCGCCAAAAAATTTGCCGTGCTGAAAACAGCTGGCCTGATCCCGGTGCTGTGCATCGGTGAAACCGAAGCGGAAAACGAAGCCGGTAAAACGGAAGAAGTTTGCGCCCGTCAGATCGACGCCGTACTGAACACCCAGGGCGCTGAAGCGTTTAATGGCGTGGTCATTGCCTATGAGCCAGTCTGGGCTATCGGTACCGGCAAATCAGCCACTCCTGCCCAGGCGCAGGCGGTGCACAAATTTATCCGCGACCACATTGCCAAAAAAGACGCGACCGTGGCCGCTCAGGTCATCATCCAGTACGGCGGTTCTGTAAACGACAAGAACGCAGCTGAACTGTTTGCTCAGCCGGATATCGACGGCGCACTGGTTGGCGGCGCATCGCTGAAAGCAGATGCTTTCGCGGTAATCGTTAAAGCCGCTGCGGCGGCTAAAAACGCGTAATGTGTTCTCCCTGCGCCGAAACCGGCGCAGGGTTTTTCTCCGCCAGCCACACTGCCCCACCAGCGCTTTTAACTTTCCCGCACTGTTTTCCCGTTTCCTGGCATAGTGGTCACGCCCAGCTGCCGTTCGTCGAAGTCATCATCCTCACCAGTCAGGCCGTCGCACTCCTTTGCCCAGCGGAGCAAAGCGCTGCTCCGGGCCCGCGACATGGTCATCCCCAGCGCACCGGCAAAGCCGCGGGTGATGATAATTTGCGAAGCCTGGCAGCTTATCCCACGCGTCATCGCCAGAAAGCTGACCTGCTGCTCGCGCAGGCTCCTGATGAGGCTTCGCGCCGGTTGAGTCAGAGTTCAGTGATAAGGAGATCACCGACATGACCCTCGCCATCGGTCTGATGAACGCTTATAACCGCCTGACCTTCAGCCACCGTAAAGGGCCTGAGGGCAGGCCAAAATACTGACCTGACCACCAGCCGCCCGCCATCGCTGGTGGGCGGCTGAAAATTTTGCAATAAAAGCGGTTGCAGGCTCGATTCAGCACCCAGATTGCTCTGGCACCCACGGTCTGAACTTGCTAACATCATCAAGATAATCATATGATTATTAATGTTTTAATTCTCCACGCCCGCCCTTTTCAAAGCTCGATATCACTCTTGCTAATTTCGTTTGATTCTTCATTCTCATTTTTAATCTTTAAACAATTTTTTAATTTACTCATAACAATGGTATATTTTCTGACAGCCAAACCGGGTGTGAAATCTTCCCTGCCTCAGGCAGGGAGCCCCTGCCAGCTACCCCCTGTATTCAGCGAGACAAGCTAACTGGTTCCACAGAAACCGGGACTGTTTCACCTGCTTAACATGTTGATTCGTCAACATATGGAGATGTCGCCCCATGCGAAAATCAGCCGAAAGCCTTACCCCGGCCTCCGTACAAGAACAGAATAACGACGTCGATGTCCTGCTCATTGGCGGCGGTATCATGAGCGCCACGCTCGGCACCTGGCTTCAGGAGCTGGAGCCGGAGTGGCGCATCAGCATGATTGAACGTCTCGACGGTGTCGCCGAAGAGAGCTCAAACGGCTGGAACAATGCGGGCACGGGACACTCCGCGCTGGCAGAATTGAATTACACCCCGCAAAAAGCTGACGGTTCAGTGGATATCAGCAAAGCCGTTAACATCAATGAATCCTTCCAGATGTCCCGCCAGTTCTGGGCCTGGCAGGTGCAGCGCGGCGTGCTGAATAACCCGCGCAGCTTTATCAGCAGCGTGCCGCATATGAGTTTTGTCTGGGGCGACGAGAACATCGACTTTCTGAAGAAACGTTTCAGTGCGCTGCAGAAAAGCACCCTGTTCCGCGGGATGGAGTATTCAGAAGATCCACAGCAGATCCGCCAGTGGGTTCCGCTGATGATGGAAGGGCGCGATGTTGCGCAGCGCGTTGCGGCTACCCGCATCTCTGTGGGAACGGACGTTAATTTTGGCGAAATCACCCGCCAGCTGATCGCCTCACTGCAGAGAAGTCAGCGTTTTACCCTGCAGACCAGGCATGAAGTCCGCCGTTTTAAACGCAACGAGGATGACAGCTGGACCATCACCGTTGCCGACCTGAACAATGGCAGCAAAGAGAAAACCCTTCGCGCGAAATACATCTTTATCGGCGCGGGCGGCGCAGCCCTGACGCTGCTCCAGGCAACCGGCATTCCGGAAGCTAAAGACTATGCGGGCTTCCCGGTTGGCGGCGAGTTCCTGGTTACGGAAAATCAGGAAGTGGTACAGCGCCATCTGGCGAAGGTATACGGTAAAGCCTCGGTTGGCGCGCCGCCGATGTCGGTGCCGCATCTTGATACCCGCATGCTGGATGGCAAGCCGGTGCTGCTGTTCGGGCCGTTCGCCACCTTTTCCACTAAGTTCCTCAAACAGGGCTCGCTGTGGGATATGTTCGGCTCAATGACCCCAACCAACTTTATGCCGATGGTGCAGGTGGGGCTGGATAACTTCGATCTGGTGAAATACCTGGTCGGTCAGGTGATGCTGACTGATGACGCCCGTCTGAAAGCGTTACAGGACTATTTCCCGCAGGCAAGCCTCGATGACTGGCGGCGCGTCAAGGCCGGACAGCGCGTGCAGATCATCAAGAAAGATGAGAAAAAAGGCGGCGTACTGAAGCTGGGTACCGAAGTGGTTACGTCAGAAGATGGCACCATTTCCGCCCTGCTTGGCGCTTCTCCGGGAGCATCAACCGCTGCGCCAATCATGCTCGACCTGATGAATAAAGTCTTCCAGGCGACATTTCACAGTACCAGATGGCAGGCAAAGATTAAGGCCATCATCCCGTCTTATGGCCAGAGGCTGAACGGCAACGTGGCGGCCACCGAGCATGAGCTGGCTGAAACCAGCCGCATTCTGCAGCTGGATTACACCCCTTCTTCAGCCGCCAACGATGAAGCCACAGAGACGCATGATGCGGTGATCGGTAAATAAGATCCGGCTGGCTTAAGGGTGAATCACTTCTGCCAGCATCCAAAGAGTGGTGGCCACCAGCGACAACGCCATCACGGTGTTGAACAGACGTAGCTTCCACGGCACCTGTAAATGGCGGCCCATCCGGTCGCCCATCATCGCCCAAATCATGATGCAGGGGAAATTCAGCACCATAAAACCCACCGCAACGGCAAGGATGCCGCTGTTAGCGGTGTACATCAGCGCCACGTTAATCGCCATCAACCAGGCTTTCGGGTTCACGCCCTGGAAAAGTGCGCCGCCCAGTAAGGTCATGGGCCGGGCTTTTTCCTGCATTTCCGGCGCGCCGGAGCGAAAAATTTTCCAGGAAAGCCACAGCAGATAGGCCCCCCCAGCAGCGTCAGTGGCACCCGGATGGCGCTCATCCACTGCAGCAAAACATCCAGTAACAGACCCGCCATCGCTGTCTGGACCGCACATCCAATCATAATCCCCAACACCATTGGCAGGGTACGGCGCATGCCAAAATTGACGCCAGAAGTGGCCAGCATCAGGTTATTCGGGCCTGGCGTGATGGACATAACGGTTACATAGCTGAAGAAAGAGGGATCGAGCATGGGCTGTTTCCTGCTGGTGAGTAAGAACACCAAAATACAACCTGGTGCAGAATGGTAACAGATTCAGATATGCACTATTGTTATGAGTACAATCATCCTTAATGCACCACTGTACCCCTCTTCAGGAGGCACAACTGTGTCCATCATCGAATCGCAGGAAACCACGCTGTATCATCAGCTGGCTGAAACACTGGCGGAAGCTATCCACGGCGGCACCTATCTGCCTGGTAGCCGCCTGCCCGCCATCCGCCGCTGCGCCAGCCATCATCAGGTCAGCGTCAACACCGTGCTGTCCGCTTACCGGATCCTCGAAGATCGGGGGCTGATCGAGGCGCGCCCCCAGTCTGGTTACTACGTGCGTGGCATGCTTCCTTCGGTGAAAGCGGGGAGCCGCCATCGCACCACGGTACGATCCCCGAGCAGTGAGAAGCTGGATTTGATTGAAGCGGTATTTGCCGCGCAAAATCATCCTGATTACACCAATATCTCCCTGGCCTGTCCGCAAAACAGCGACTTTTTCCCCACGGCCAAAATCAGCCGCATCATGGCATCGCTGCTGCGGCGCGAACCGGAGCTGATTGGCCGCTATGCCCTGCCGCCGGGCAGTCAGCGGCTTCGGCGGGAAATCGCACGGCGGGCGATGGATTTGGGTATGGCGCTGAGCGTAGAAGACGTAACCCTCACCCATGGCTGTATGGAAGCACTGCAACTCGCTCTGCGGACCGTGACCAGCCCCGGCGACTGCGTGGGAGTTGAGACGCCGACCTATTTCTACCTCTTTCCTCTACTGGCAAGCCTGGGGCTGAACGTACTCGAAATCCCCACCGATCCGCAGCAGGGTTTATCGCTGGATGCGCTGGAACTGGTGCTGCAGGAGAAAAGAATTCAGGCGCTGGTCGCCATGCCTACCGGGCAGAACCCGCTGGGCTATACCATGAAGCTGGAAGATAAAAAGCGGCTGGCAAAGCTGGTGAATCAGTATCAGATCCCGCTGATTGAGGATGGCCTGTATTGCGAGCTGCAGTTCTGCTGGCCGCTCTCACCGGCGGTCAAAGCCTTCGATACCGACGGCTGGGTGCTCCACTGCACCAGCTTCACCAAAACAGTGGCGCCTGATTTCCACATTGGCTGGATTGCGGCCGGGCGATTTACTGAGGAGCTGGCACGGCTGAAATCCGTTTCATCGCTGGCCGAATCACGGCTGCTTTCCGAAACGCTCGGCTATTTTCTTGAGTCAGGCGGTTACGATCACCACCTGCGCACCCTGCGCAGACGCTATGCCGCACAGCTGGATGAGGTACGAGGCCTGATTGCCCGCCACTTCCCCAGGGGCACGCGGGCAACGCAGCCCAGCGCCGGATTTGTGTTCTGGGTTGAGCTACCCGGAGGAGTTGACTGCGTCGAGCTGTTCCATCGCCTGTTACAGGAGAAAATCTGCCTGACGCCGGGCGCGCTGTATACGTTGAGCGATCGCGGTAACAGCGCGATGCGCCTGACCTGCTGCTACCCTTTTGATGAGCGTTACAGCTGGGCGCTGCAGCGAACTGGCGCGATGGCCTGCGAGATGAGCGGTATCGCCGCAGGCATCGATTGACGGCTACGGCGTCCCGTTGCGGCCCCAGGTGGCATAACCTTTGCGCTCGGTCAGGCGCTCGTAATAAGCCCGCACAGCCGGCAGATTGGGATGATCCAGCGGTGTTTCATACCAGCGGTTAACCGACAGCCCGACCGGAATATCCGCCAGGGAAAAGGCATTTCCGGCGACAAAGGCACCGGTACGTTCTAACTGCTGGTTCAGGATGCCCATGGTATGCGACCAGCCTTTGCAGGCAGCAGCCAGCAGGCGCGGATCCTGATGAGCAGGAGAGTGACGCACCAGCGACATAAATGCATAGCGCCAGGAAGTGTTCAGCTCGGTGGCCTGCCAGTCAATCCACTGGTCGACAGGGGCGCGGGCGCGGGGATCGTCAGGATAGAGCCAGCCACCGCCGTAAGCATTAGCCAGATAACGGATAATGGCGTTGGATTCCCACAGGATAAAATCCCCTTCCTGGATCACCGGCACCAGCGCGTTAGGGTTCATCGCTTTGAATGAGGCTTCCTGCGGTGACTTAAAGCCATCCCCCCAGTCATCACGCCGGTAAACAATATCCAGCTCTTCGCAAACCCACAGTACTTTTCTGACGTTGATGGACGAGGCTCGCCCTAATATTTTCAGCATAATTCCGTCACTTGGTTGTTCAGGCTCAGGCTATTAATACGCAACCCGTCGCGGCCTGACAATGGCTTTTCCTGCTGGAACAAAACATTGTCAGCTTTGGCTCCACGCCAGGGCAATTCCGGGTACTATCAGAGACTGTTACCACAATGGAGATCCACGATGACGCAGTTACGCGCTTTTAAGCAGGTTGATGTTTTCACGACCTCACCGCTGAACGGCAATCCGCTGGCGGTGATTATTGAAGCTGGCGATCTCAGCGATGAGCAGATGAGCGCCATTGCCCGCTGGACTAATCTGTCAGAAACCACCTTTGTGCTGCCACCAGTAGATCCGGCTGCGGACTATCGGGTACGTATTTTCACCCCCGCCCACGAATTGCCTTTCGCCGGACATCCCACGCTGGGAACGGCTCACGCCCTGCTGGAGTCAGGCATCGCACTGCACACGCCAGGCAAGATTGTGCAGGAGTGCGGCATCGGCCTGGTCACAATTAAAATTGGCGCGGAGAACGCCCTGGCCTTTGCGGCACCAGAAGCCACGCTGACGGAGTTCACCGATGCCCCGCTCAGCAGCGCGCTGAACAGCGAAGCCATTGAAACCAGGCTGCCGGTGATGGCGGCGGATATGGGTATCCGCTGGCTGCTGGTCCCGATGACGTCGGCCGAAGCGGTGCTGGCAAGTCAGCCCAACGTGGTGGAATTTGAGCGGCTGACGAAAAAAGCGCGTGTGAATGGCGTGATGTTATTTGGACCGCTGGATGGCGAGAAAGAGCGGTATGAAGTGCGCGGTCTGTATACGGAAAATGGCTCGCTGGTCGAAGATCCGGTCACCGGCAGCGCCAACGCCTGTCTGGCCCGCTATCTGCAGGCGCAGGGCGTTGAGCTGGACTATCAAGTGCGTCAGGGCACTGCCCTTCAGCGTGCTGGTCGTCTGAGCGTGACTTACGCAGCTGACGGCGTGTGGATCGGCGGCCAGACGGTGACGGTACTGAACGGCACCATCAATGTCTGATTCCCTGGGCATAAGGCGCTCGATCAGAGCGCCATCCCGCCGGAGGCTTCAATACGCTGGCCGTTAATCCAGCCACTCTCGTCGCTGAGCAGCAGAGCAACGGCATCGCCAATATCATCCGGCAGGCCAGGTCTGCCCAGGGCGGTCATGGAGGCCACGAAAGCATTCACCTGCGGATTATCCCTTACCCTCCCGTCGCTGAAGTCGGTTTCAATGGCTCCGGGAGCCAGCACGTTGGCGGTAATGCCCCTGGCGCCCAACTCCTTCGCCTGATAGCGGGTTAACACCTCGATTGCGCCTTTCACCGAAGCGTAAGCGCTGGAACCCGGTACGCTGAAGCGGGCCAGACCGCTGGAGACATTCAGAATTCGGCCACCGTTAACCATCAGCGGCAACAACTTCTGCGTCAGGAAAAAAGGCCCTTTGAAGTGGACGTTCACCATCTCGTCAAACTGCTCTTCACTGGTGGTGGCAAAGTCTTGATGCAGCGCGGTTCCGGCGTTGTTTAATAAATAATCAAAAGTATCGCGCTGCCACACGGCTTTCAGCTGTTTCTGCACTTCGCTGACAAAGTCGGGGAAGACCTTGCTGTTACCCGTATCCAGCCGGAGGGCCACCCCACGGGCACCAAGCGCATTTATCTGCTCCACTACCTCCTGCGCTTCCTGCTGTTTACTGCGCCAGGTCAGAATGATATCAACGTCCCTGGCAGCCAGTTTCAGGGCCGCATTCTTACCCAAACCGCGGCTTCCACCGGTGATCAATGCAATTTTAGGGCTCATCTCGCACTCCGTTAGTTTTGCTGTGGACAAAAAAGAGGATATTACCTTCGTTATGATCTATAAATGTCTTCAGGAACGTATCACTGTTTCATTTTGAACAACAACAGGCGCTCGCAATGGATAAAATTCACGCAATGCAGGTCTTTGTCAGGGTTGCTGAATTACAGAGTTTTACCCGCGCGGCTGAAAGCATGGGATTGCCAAAAGGCAGCCTGTCGCGACAGTTACAGGCGCTGGAGAATGCCATGGGCACCCGTCTGCTGCATCGCACCACGCGACGGGTGCAGCTGACTCAGGATGGACTGGTTTATTACGAGCGCTGTCGGGATGTACTGGCCACCCTGGAGGAGATGGATTCACTGTTTCAGCACGATCCCGCCTCTGTCAGTGGCCGACTGCGGGTGGATATGCCGGTCAGCCTGGCCTGCGACGCTATCCTGCCGCTGCTGCCAGACTTTCTGCAGCACTACCCCGGCATCGAACTGGAACTGAGCAGCAGCGACCGGCGAGTGGACGTGATCAGGGAAGGCTTTGACTGCGTGATCCGTGGCGGTGTGCTGGACGACTCGGGGCTGATTGTCCGGCCGCTGGGCACGATGACCCAGATTAACTGCGCCAGCCCGGGTTATCTGGCACGTTTTGGAATCCCGACCACGCTGGAAGACCTCGCCTCCCATGCCGTGGTGCACTACAGCCAGCAGCTTGGCAACCAGCCGGCTGGGTTTGAATTTTTCAATGGCAAAACCCGCCAGTTTATCAAGACCGGCGGCACCGTCACCGTTAACAGTACCGAAGCTTATCGCGTGGCCTGTCTGTCCGGACTGGGCATTATTCAGGCCCCTGAATGCGGTCTTCGTCAGGCAATCAAAGACAAAAGGCTGATTGAAGTCCTGCCAGATTTTCGCGCAGAGCCCATGCCCCTCTCGCTGATTTATCCTCACCGCCGCAACCTGGCGAGGCGGGTTCATGTGTTTATGGAATGGCTGACTCAGGCGACCAGGCGTTACGTAGCCTGATCGCCTGGCTATAATTTAACTTTGGCTACAATACTGAAGGAAACGAAGAAGGTTACATGACGGAAAATAATACAAAAGAAGTTCAGCAGCGCGACGAGAAACCGCTTATCAATATTAAAACCGGCAATCAGACCGTCGATAAATCGATTACCCGTGTATCGAGGCTGGTGACCTGGTTCCAGGCCATTCCTGCTGTGGCACATTTTATTCGCGCAGGGGAACGCTTTAACGACCGTCTGGGCAGCCAGTTTGGTGCGGCGATTACCTATTTCTCTTTTCTTTCGCTGATCCCGATCCTGATGGTCTCTTTTGCCGCCGTGGGCTTTGTGCTGGCCTCCAATCAGGATCTGCTGACGGAGCTGATCAATAAGATCGTCAATAACATCAGCGATCCTACGCTTGCTTCCACGCTGAAAAACACCGTGAATACCGCCGTTCAGCAGCGTACCACCGTCGGCCTGACCGGGCTGTTGATTGCGTTGTACTCAGGCATCAGTTGGATGGGCAACCTGCGTGAAGCGATTCGTGCCCAGTCGCGTGATGTCTGGGAGCGCAACGAGCAGGACAAAGAGAAGATCTGGTTAAAGTATTCCCGCGATTTTATCTCGTTAATCGGGCTGGTGCTGGCGCTGATCGTCACCCTGTCCCTGACCTCAATTGCCGGTGCGGCGCAGGCGGCCATTGTGCGGGCGCTGGGGCTGGACGGCATCGACTGGCTACGCCCGGCGATGACGCTGATTGCGCTGTCGATCTCAATCATGGCTAACTATTTGCTGTTTCTGTGGATTTTCTGGATCCTGCCGCGCCATAAACCCCGCAAGCGTGCGCTGCTGCGTGGCACGCTACTGGCGGCGATTGGCTTTGAGGTGATTAAATTTATTATGACGCTGACGCTGCCGAAGCTGGCCACTTCCCCTTCCGGCGCGGCTTTTGGTTCGGTACTGGGCTTAATGGCCTTCTTCTACTTTTTTGCCCGCCTGACGCTGTTCTGCGCAGCATGGATTGCCACGGCCAAATATGCCGATGACAGTCAGCCCGACTCATCTGCAGTTAAGCATTAATCCTCGTCAGGGGCTGACAACAGCCCCTGACGATTTCAGAATGCTGCAGCTGTGATCCTGCAGCTCCTCAGCCGAACCACGGTTGAGCAGCAGCAAATTACGTTTGATCACCATCAGCGCCCGGCGTCCATCCGGCAGTGTGGCGATCGCGATGCCGTATTTATCCATCTCATCCCAAGTGCCCGGCAGTTCATTAGCCACCCGGATAAACGGACTGGTCTTGATCAGTTCATCGCTGGTCAGCGTCCTCACCAGGTACTCATGATCCCCCAACTGCTCGGGTTGCCACTTACTGCCCAGTGAAGCATTCAGACTGTCCAGACGCTGGCGAATATCCGGTCGCAGACAGGAGATATGAATATGGAGCTGATTTTGCGTTCTGCCGCGCAGTGAGTTGATGGTCAGAGCGACCGCGCTGTCATCAACGGGCTGGCCTCGTTTTTCTTCCATGTAATGGCGCGAGCGCCAGGCTTCGGCAAAGAAATTGGGCGTGGAGGGATTCAGCAGTTCCGGACTTTCGATACCGGTTATTTTTTTTACCGGCATCAGTAAAAATTGCAGCGGACCGACACGATCTTTCAGTACTACGTATCCGTTGTGAAGATCCACCAGGCGGCATGGGGTGGGATCGTTATTCTGCTCCTGATTGGGCACACATTTCTGGCTAACAATTCTCCACAGAGCGTCGGAATTGTTTTTATGATTGAACGCCACCGAGGCACATCCGGCCGTCAGGACTATCGCAATTAGCGCCACAGCAATCAGGACACGCTTTCGCCCCTGCATGATTTAAACCTCTGGTCATCACCTGCGCATAATGTAAACGAACAGGTGATGAAGATCATGTTAAATAATCAATCGCGGTGACCATTTAACCTGCTTTCAGTTTTATCGCAGTAAAGCCGCAATCCTGCGGCCCTGATTTTTATTAATCCGGCTTCATCACCTGATCGTAGGTGCCGCCATCAGCGAAGTGATCTTTCTGCGCTTTGGTCCAGCCACCAAATTTGTTATCAATGGTGAAGAGCTTCACTGGCGCGAAAGTACTGGCAAACTTCTTCGCCACTTCAGCATCGCGAGGGCGATAGAAGTTCTGAGCAGCGATGGTTTGCCCTTCTGGCGAGTAAAGGTATTTCAGATACTCATCGGCTACTTTACGGGTACCGCGTTCATCAACAACCTTATCCACCACGGAGACCGTTGGCTCGGCAAGGATAGATTCGCTCGGGGTAATAATTTCATATTTATCTTTACCCAGCTTGTTGGCCAGATAAGCTTCGTTTTCCCATGCAATTAACACATCGCCTAAACCTCTTTCCACAAAGGTATTGGTCGCGCCACGCGCCCCGGAATCCTGCACTTCAACGTTTTTGAACAGCGCTTTGACGTAAGCCTGAGCTTTAGCCTGATCGCCATTATTATGATCCAGCGCCCAGCCCCATGCAGCCAGATAGTTCCAGCGTGCACCACCAGACGTTTTCGGGTTAGGGGTGATCACGGAAACGCCAGGCCTGGTCAAATCCTGCCAGTCGTGAATTTTCTTGGGGTTGCCCTTGCGGACCAGGAACACAATGGTGGAAGTATAAGGAGCGGAGTTCTCCGGCAGGCGCTTGATCCAGTTTTTGTCGATACGGCCGCGAGCGGCAATCGCGTCCACGTCGGACTGCAGCGCCAGGGTGACAACATCAGCACGGATGCCATTGATTACCGAAGTGGCCTGTTTGCCGGACCCGCCATGCGACTGACGGATCACCACATTATCACCGGTTTCCTGCTTATAATGTGCGCTGAACGCCTTGTTGTACTGTTCGTACAGTTCTCGGGTTGGATCGTAAGAGACGTTCAACAGCTGAATATCTTTTGCCAGCACACTGGTTGAGGCCAGTAACAGGGTTATGCCCACACTCCACTTCTTCATCACACGCGCTCCCAAAGGTTTTTTGCTGTAAGAGAGCGTGACACAAAGTCTTTCACGATTTAAAGAATTAAAAAATAGTGGTAATAACTGAATCGAATAACGCTTTGCATAAAAAAGGCGCTGACATCCAGCGCCCTGATTTTTATCAGTAAAGTTTCTTGGCGGTGTCAAGCCAGTCGCCTTTGAACGGACGCTTCATGTTTTCAATCGCGTCAATGATGTCATGATGCACCATCTTCTCGTTCTGAATGCCCACACAACGGCCGCCGTAGCCCTGTAACAGCAGCTCAATGGAGTAAGCACCCATGCGCGAAGCCAGAATACGGTCATAGGCGACCGGTGCGCCGCCGCGCTGAATGTGGCCCAGCACGGTGGAACGGGTTTCACGTTTTGTTTCAGCTTCGATGTATTTTGCCAGCTCGTTGATATCGCAAATGTGCTCAGTAATCGCCACGATGGCGTGTTTTTTACCTTTAGCGATACCCGCTTTGATCTCCTGCACCAGCTCTTCACGGGTGTAAGGAATTTCCGGCAGCACGATAAACTCACAGCCACCGGCAATGGCTGCCGCCAGCGTCAGGTCACCACAGTAACGCCCCATCACTTCCACGATGGAAATACGTTGGTGTGAAGAGGAGGTATCACGAAGGCGGTCAATGGCTTCCACCACTGTTTCCAGTGCGGTGAAGTAACCAATGGTGTAGTCAGTACCGGCCACGTCGTTATCAATGGTGCCAGGCAGGCCGATGCACGGGAAGCCCATCTCGGTCAGGCGCTTGGCCCCCATGTAGGAACCGTCGCCGCCAATCACCACCAGCGCATCAATGCCGCGTTTCTTCATGTTCTCAATGGCAACGGAACGGACGGATTCTTCACGGAATTCAGGGAAGCGGGCTGAACCGAGGAAAGTGCCGCCACGGTTGATCATATCTGACACGCTGTAGCGATCCAGATTCACCATGCGGTCTTCATACAGCCCCAGATAGCCATCATAGATACCAAAAACTTCCAGATTCTCACTCAGCGCTGAGCGAACGACTCCCCTGATGGCTGCGTTCATGCCTGGAGCGTCACCGCCACTAGTCAGTACACCGATTTTTTTAATCATGACAACCTCTGAACTTGTTGATGCAAATTATAAATTCTGAACGCCGTTGGGGAGATCGACGCACGCTCGATCTTACGGACTGATGATGGCAATAGTATATCAAAGCCTGTGAGCTGAATTGATTCAGGTCAGTGATCATTCGGCTAAATTTTTTGCGCTATGTCACATTTTTTTGACCGTGACGGTAAGCCATTTATTTTACTGGAAATCATAGCTTATGTGGACGCGGTTCGGGAACCACCGAACAGGGGTCCTGATGAATGGTAATATCCGCACCGGGGAAGCCCTGTAACAGGGCATGCTCCACCTCTTCAGCAATCTGATGAGCCTGCAACAAAGGCAGATGGTCGTCCAGTTCAAGATGCAACTGAATAAAACGCGTCGGGCCAGACTGACGTGTACGAATATCATGCGCACCCTGCACGCCTGGCCAGTTGGCAACGATATTCATGATCTCCTGCTGATCCTCTTCCGGCAGCGCCCTGTCCAGCAGCAACTGCACGGCGTCATAGCCCATCCGCAATGCACTGTAGAGGATATAGACACCAATGCCTAACGCAAACAGCGCATCGGCACGTTTAAAACCATACCAGCTCAGCGCCAGTGCCAGTAAGATCGCGCCGTTCATGATCACATCGGACTGGTAATGAAGCATATCGGCCCGCACGGCCTGGCTGCGCGTTCGCCGTACCACCCAGCGTTGAAAAGTCACCAACACCATCGTTGAAAACAGCGCAATCAAAGTCACCACAATACCGACCAGCGGTGCCCGCATCTCATCAGGCGTGGCCATGTGCTGTAAGCCGGTCAGGAAGAGGAACAGCGCAGAACCGGAAATAAACATACTTTGCGCCAGCGCCGCGAGGGATTCCGCTTTACCGTGGCCAAAGGCGTGCTCTTCATCGGCGGGCTGAAGGGAGTAACGCACCACAAAAAGGTTGGTCAGAGAGGCGGCAATGTCCACCAGCGAGTCCACTAATGCAGCCAGCAGGCTGACCGAACCGGTGTACCACCAGGCGAAAATTTTCACCAACAGCAGTAGCGAAGCCAGGGTCGTTGCTGCCAGCGCAGCACGGTTCACCAGGCGCGCGTAGTGTTGTTCCATGCCACACTCCGTTCAGTTCAGTGCGGTAAGTATACTGGATTTGGAACAAAAAAAACCCCGCCATCATGGCGGGGAAGACAGGGATGGTGTCTATGGCAAGGAAAAACAGGGATACTATGTTACTGGTTACTGTCGGTACTACTCACTGCCTGCAGCGATGATGCCTGCTGCATGTTCGTTAGCTTGCGCATTTCGCTCATGCGCTGCTGGTGTTTCTGGTTCAAAACGTCCTGTTGGGTTGGTGTTAACAGGTGGTACATCTGGTTGCGCACGCGGGCCATTTCGACCTGCCGGGCAACTTCCGCCTGTGCTATTTGATCCAACCGGGCTTTGTAGGCCGCTTCGTCAAATTTATCTGCAATAATCATGTCGTGCAGTTGTTCTAAATCGCTAATACTTATGGGAGAACGTTCATGACGCGCCTGCTGCATCAGATCCCGCATCTGCTGACGCTGCTGTTCAGTGAGATTGATGCCATCAAACATGTGACTCTGCGGAATTTGCGTCATACTGCGTGGCGCCGCGTTGTCGTGATGCATCTCGTCAGTCGTCGTCACGTTTGTGGCCCACGCGGTGGAAAAACTCAGTATCAGCGCCGGTACCACAACGACGGCGGTAACTTTGCGCATCGTTAACTCCCAGGTTGGTTTCCGTATTTCGATTCAACGAGAATGAGTCTACGGAACCCGCTGCAAACATGCGTCAGGCGGTGTAAAACTACGTAAAGTCATGGAATGACAGCATTCGTTCACGGTATTTTGCCTGCGGAGGGCAATAAAAATGAATAAAATCCTGTTGGTTGACGATGACCGCGAATTGACTTCGCTACTGAAAGAATTACTTGAAATGGAAGGGTTTGAGGTGACGGTTGCCGGTGACGGCGAACAGGCACTGGCCCTGTTGGACAGCTCAATAGATCTGCTGCTGCTTGACGTAATGATGCCGAAGAAAAATGGCATTGATACCCTGAAAGAACTGCGCCAGCAGCACCAGACGCCAGTCATTATGCTCACCGCCCGCGGTAGCGAACTGGATCGCGTTCTGGGGCTGGAACTGGGTGCCGATGACTACCTGCCAAAGCCGTTTAACGATCGCGAACTGGTAGCCCGTATCCGCGCCATCTTACGCCGTTCAAACTGGAGCGAGCAGCAACAGCAGCACGACAACAGCTCTCCTACACTGGAGGTGGACAGTCTGCGTCTGAATCCGGGCCGTCAGGAGGCGAGTTTCGACGATCTGGCGCTGGATTTGACCGGCACGGAGTTCACCCTGCTCTATTTGCTCGCGCAACATCTGGGGCAAGTCGTCTCCCGTGAGCATCTCAGCCAGGAGGTTCTGGGCAAGCGTCTCACGCCGTTTGACCGTGCCATTGACATGCATATCTCAAACCTGCGCCGCAAACTGCCGGATCGCAAAGATGGCCACCCGTGGTTTAAAACGCTGCGAGGCCGGGGTTATCTGATGGTTTCCGCTACATGATTTCCAGCCTGACCACCCGCATCTTCGCCATATTCTGGCTGACCCTGGCACTGGTGCTGATGCTGGTTTTGATGGTGCCCAAGCTGGATACCCGCCAGATGACGCCGTTGCTGGATAACGAACAGCGTCAGGGCATCATGATTGAACAACACGTTGAGGCGGAGCTGATACAGGATCCGCCCAACGACCTGATGTGGTGGCGCAGGCTGTTCCGCGCCATTGATAAATGGGCTCCTCCCGGCCAGCGCCTGCTACTGGTCACCAGTGAGGGGCGTGTTATCGGTGCACAACACAGCGAAATGCAGGTGATCCGTAACTTTATCGGCCAGTCCGATAATGCCGATCATCCGCAGAAAAAAAAATATGGCCGGGTTGAGATGATCGGCCCCTTTTCGGTGCGAGATGGCGAAGATAACTACCAACTCTATCTGATCCGTCCGGCCGGCAGTTCGCAGCTGGACTTTATCAACCTGCTGTTCGACCGCCCACTGTTGCTGCTGATTGTCACCATGCTGATCAGCTCTCCGCTGCTGCTGTGGCTGGCATGGAGCCTGGCAAAGCCCGCGCGTAAGCTGAAACATGCAGCGGATGACGTGGCCGCAGGGAATCTGCGCCAGCGCCCGGAACTGGAATCCGGCCCGCAGGAATTTCTGGCTGCGGGCTCCAGTTTTAACCAGATGGTCAGCGCGCTGGAAAGGATGATGACCGCTCAGCAACGTTTGCTGTCGGATATCTCCCACGAACTGCGCACCCCATTGACCCGTCTGCAACTGGCGACCGCGCTGATGCGTCGTCGTCAGGGCGAGGGGAAAGAGCTGCAGCGTATCGAGATGGAAGCCCAGCGACTGGACGGCATGATTAACGACCTGCTGGTACTCTCCCGTACGCAGCACAAGAACGCCCTGGTCAGCGAGGCAATGAAAGCCAACCATCTGTGGTCTGGCGTGCTGGATGATGCCCGCTTTGAGGCCGAGCAGATGGGGAAAACGCTGGAAGTACCCTACCCGCCAGGCCCGTGGCCGCTCTATGGTAACCCGAGTGCGCTGGAGAGCGCGCTGGAAAACATCGTCCGCAATGCGCTGCGCTATTCTTACTCGAAAATCATGGTCAGTTTCTCAGTGGATAAGCAGGGCATCACCATCCACGTGGATGACGATGGTCCGGGCGTCAGCGCGGAAGATCGCGAGCAGATATTCCGTCCGTTCTACCGTACGGACGAAGCCCGTGACCGTGAATCCGGTGGAACAGGGCTGGGGCTGGCGATTGTGGAAACCGCCATTCAGCAGCACCGCGGCTGGGTGAAAGCCGATGACAGCCAGTTGGGGGGGTTACGCCTGACAATCTGGCTGCCGCTCTATACCAGCAACAACTGATCTTTGCTATGCTTCGGCCCTCGTTCATGAGGGCCGCTGTCGATGCTGAATATCGTTTTATTTGAACCTGAAATCCCCCCCAATACCGGCAATATTATTCGCCTGTGTGCCAACACCGGCTTTCGTCTGCACCTGATTAAGCCGCTGGGCTTTGCCTGGGATGATAAACGCCTGCGCCGTGCCGGGCTGGATTACCACGAATTCACAGCCATTCAGCACCATGCTGACTATGCCGCGTTTCTGGCCGCGGAAGCCCCTCGGCGGCTGTTTGCCCTGACCACTAAAGGAACGCCTGCACACAGCGCGGTAAGCTATCAGGCCGGAGATTATCTGCTGTTCGGACCGGAGACGCGGGGACTGCCTGCAGCGATACTGAACGCGTTGCCAGCTCAGCAGAAGATCCGCATTCCGATGCAGCCAGACAGCCGCAGTATGAATCTGTCGAATGCGGTTTCAGTGGTGGTGTACGAGGCGTGGCGCCAGCTGGGTTATGCTGGCGCGTTGATCAAAGAGTAGTTAAATTCCGTCGCCGAACTCAAAGCCCGGAACCATACCGTTAAAGTGCTGATCCATATCCATCGACGGCTTCTCGCTGTTGGGTTTACCGACGATACGCGCCGGTACGCCCGCAGCGGTGGTATGCGGGGGAACAGGCTGCAACACCACGGAACCCGCGCCAATTTTCGCACCGCGTCCCACTTCGATATTGCCAAGAATTTTAGCGCCTGCGCCAATCATCACTCCTTCACGGATTTTAGGATGGCGATCGCCAGAGGTTTTGCCGGTCCCGCCCAGCGTGACCGACTGCAGAATTGACACATCATCTTCGATCACCGCCGTTTCACCAACGACGATGCCTGTAGCATGGTCGAGCATGATGCCGCGACCAATTTTAGCCGCCGGGTGGATATCCACGGCAAAAGAAACGGACACCTCATTCTGCAGATAGATTGCCAGCGCCCGGCGTCCTTCATTCCACAGCCAGTGGCCAATACGGTAAGCCTGCAGGGCGTGAAACCCCTTCAGATAGAGCAATGGCGTGGAGTACTTATCAATGGCCGGATCGCGCTGGCGTACGGCCTGAATATCGCAGGCAGCCGACTGGATCATAGACGGGTCCAGCTTGTACGCTTCCTGCACGATTTCACGGATGGCAATGGCGGGCATGATGGGGTTTGCCAGCTTATTGGCCAGCATGTAGCTCAGCGCGCTTCCCAGATCGTCGTGCTTCAACAGTGTGGCGTGGTAAAAACTGGCCAGCATCGGCTCGCAGTCCGCGAGGGCCCGGGCTTCCGCTTTAATATATTCCCAGACCAGTTCAGGCTCTGCACACGGCATTACGTTCTCCCCATCAAATAGAGCGTCCGGTCGACGCCGGTTCGCCACAGCGCCCTGTCTCAACTGGCGCTGTTCTCGTCTTTTCTGGTGCGTCCAAGCAAGCTCAATGCTGCCTCGCGGGCACTCTTTTCGCAATACAATACCTGATAGATTTGCTCGGTTATCGGCATTTCCACGCCGCAGCGCGCGGCCAGAGCCTTAACCTCTTTGGTATTTCGGAAACCTTCTACCACCTGACCAATAGTGGCTTGCGCCTTTTCAACGTCCGACCCCTGCCCCAGCATCATGCCAAAACGGCGGTTACGTGACTGGTTATCGGTACAGGTCAGCACCAGGTCGCCCAGCCCTGCCATTCCCATGAATGTGGTGGGATCGGCACCCAGCGCAATGCCCAGGCGGGTCATTTCTGCCAGGCCGCGGGTGATCAGCGCCGTACGGGCATTGGCACCAAAGCCAATACCGTCAGAAATACCGGCACCGATAGCGATAACGTTTTTCACCGCGCCACCGAGCTGGACGCCGGTGAAGTCCGGATTGTTATATACCCGAAAACTTTTGCCGCAGTGCAGCAGCGTTTGCAGGTCTTCCGCGAAGATGGCATCGGTGGCAGCCAGAGCAATGGCTGTTGGCATACCTGCCGCCAGCTCTTTGGCAAAAGTTGGTCCGGAGATCACCGCCAGTGGGATCTGATCGCCAAGGATCTCACGCGCGACTTCCTGCAGCAGCCGTCCTGTCTCTTTTTCCAGACCTTTGGTGGCCCAGACAATGCGCGAGTCGTCCCGCAAGTGCGGTTTAATTTGCTGCAACACATCGCCGAACACATGGCTGGGAACAACCACCAGCAGATCTCGACTGGCCGCAATCGCAGTCGCCAGATCGGTTTCAAGGCTCAGCGAATCAGGAAAGGGGACATCGGGCAGGAAAGCCGCATTACAGCGGTCAGCCTGAAGCTGCGCCTGATGTTGTGGGTTGTGGCCCCACATCACGACGTTATGGCCGTTACGGGCCAGCGTGATAGCCAAAGCGGTGCCGTACGAACCGGCACCGATGACGCTCATTGAAGCATTAGCTTGTGGCATCAGGCATCCTGTTGAGGTGCGGCGCCTTCGTTTGACTGCTGAAGATAGTTCATAAACAGCGCGTCAAAGTTAACCGGGGCCAGGTTCAGCTGCGGGAAGGTACCGCGGGAAACCAGGCTGGTGATGCATTCGCGTGCATACGGGAAAAGAATGTTCGGACAGTATGCACCCAGGCAATGCGCCATCTGGTTGCCTTCGATACCGGAGACAGAGAAGATACCCGCCTGCTGCACTTCACACAGGAATGCAGTGTCTTCGCCGACGGTTGCGGTCACGGTGACACGCAGAACCACTTCAAACACGTCATCTGCCAGCTGGCTGGAGGCCGTGTCCAGATCCAGTTTCACTTCCGGCTCCCACTCTTTCTGGAAAACCGCAGGCGCGTTAGGGGCTTCAAAGGAGATATCTTTAGTGTAGATACGCTGGATCTGGAAAGACATCTCGGTGTTGTTTTGTTCTGACATGTTACGTAATCCTATGTGTTAAATAATCCGTTATTGCGCTGCTCGCCCGTTTTATTTTAATAGCGGGTCAAGCCCCTGCCGGCCATCGAGCGCGTACAGGTCGTCACAGCCGCCAATGTGCTGTGCGTCGATAAAAATCTGCGGGACGGTGGTACGGCCGCTGCGTTTGATCATCTCTTCACGCTTATCAGCATCGCCATCAATGGCGATTTCCTGATAACTCACCCCTTTCTGACTCAGCAGCGCCTTGGCGCGATGACAGAAAGGACAGGTTGCTTTGGTATAGACCTCAACGTTTGCCATGCCGTACCTCCAAATATTATTTGCCGCGTACCAGCGGCAGGTTGTCACCGCTCCAGCCGGAAACGCCATCTTTCAGGACGTAAACCTGTTCGAAACCGGCAGCGTTAAGCTGCGCAGCAGGATCGGCTGCCGAAGTACCGTTAGCGCAGACGACAATCACCGGCTGCGCTTTGTGTTTTTCCAGTTCGCCAAAGCTGCCTTTTTTGATGTCCGCAGCCAGCACATTGATCGCATTCGAAATATGGCCCTTACGGAAGTCGTCACGGGAACGCACATCGACTACCACGGCTTCTTCTTTATTGATTAAACGGGTAGCTTCACCGCGGCTAATCGTTTTTATCTTGGAGAACATGCCCTTAACGGTGGTCACGATCACCAGAACCAGCAGAACAACCCACGCCAGACTGAGAATGGTGTGGCTGCCTGCGAACTGCATAATATCTTGCATGAGGGGTAACAACTCCCGAAAGGGTTAATAAGCGAAAACAAGGCTTCTGAGTATACCTGCCAGTGTTCTCATGTACAGTCGTGATGCGGTCAGAGTTACGTTTTCTGGGGCAGATCCTCAAAAAAAATTGCGTTAAGTGCAAAACCCGCCGTCGACTTGCGACAGCCTCATTATTAAGCGACCAAATGTTGCGCAACTTCATCCCTCCCGGCGAGCTTTGCGACTCTCCTCCGCCTCGTCTGGACCCGCAGTCTGTCACCAATGGAAATGCAAAAGCCCCCAGAGATGACTGGTAAGCTGCTGTTCATCGTGGAATAATCCTCATCCTATGAGGGAAAAAGCGACAGTTTCAATTCTACGAACCCAGGGTAATGGATCGGCCGCAGGCGTTCCGTTACGATCTGCTGTGTTCAGCCTCTCTGCCAGCGTGCTCTGCGCTGGACTTCTGCTGTTGCCTGCAGCCAGCCAGGCTGCCGACGATAACAAGTCTGAGCTGAAGAACATTCAGCAAAATATTGCCGCCAAGGAGAAGAGCGTTCAGCTGCAAAAACAGCAGCGCAGTAAACTGCTCGATCAGCTGCAAAGTCAGGAAAAAATCATCGCCCAGGCCAGCCGGCAGCTGCGCGAAACGCAAATTTCCCTCACCGGTCTGAATAAAGACATCGCGGCACTGACCGCCTCAATCAGCAAGTTGCAGGACCGGCAGGACGCCCAGGAGAAACTGCTGGCCGAACAGCTGGATGCCGCTTTTCGTCAGGGCCAGCACAGCGGGTTACAGCTGATCCTCAGCGGCGAAGAGAGCCAGCGTAGCGAACGCATCCTGGCCTATTTTGGTTACCTCAATGAGGCTCGCCAGAAAACCATCGACGAGCTGAAAAAAACTCGCAGCGATCTGTCATCGCAGAAAGCCGCACTGGTAGACAAACAGGCACAGCAGAAATCCCTGCTGGCGGTTCAACAGGGCCAGCAACAGAAACTGGAAGGCGCACGCGTTGCCCGTAAGAAAACGCTGACCACGCTGGAGTCCTCGCTGGAGAAAGATCAGGCCCAGTTGGTCGAAATGCGCCAGAATGAAAGCCGTCTGCAGGACAAAATTGCCAAAGCTGAACGTGAAGCCCGCGCCCGTGCAGAAAAAGAGGCAAGAGAGGCACAGCGTGTACGTGAGCGCGAAGCGCAGGCGAAGAGCAAAGGCACCACCTATAAACCCACTGAAGGTGAGCGTTCACTGATGGCGCGTACCGGTGGCCTGGGCCGTCCCTCCGGGCAGGCGCTCTGGCCTGTCCGCGGAGCTCTTGAGCATCGCTTTGGCGAACAGCTGCAGGGCGAGCTACGCTACAAAGGCCTGGTGATTGACGCCCCTGAAGGCACAGAAGTGAAAGCCATTGCCGATGGCCGCGTGCTGATGGCCGACTGGCTGCAGGGCTACGGCCTGGTGGTGGTGGTTGAACACGGCAAAGGGGATATGAGCCTCTATGGCTATAACCAGAGTGCGCTGGTGAGCGTGGGAACCCAGGTTAAGGCAGGACAGCCGATTGCGCTGGTCGGAACCAGCGGCGGCCGGGGCACGCCTTCACTGTATTTCGAAATCCGACGCCAGGGACAGGCCGTCAATCCACTACCGTGGTTGGGAAAATAACTTTTGTCACATCTCCGTAAGATTAGCGGCGTGCTGACAGGTCTGCTGATGGCCTGCTCGGCACATGCCGGCAAACTCTCCATTGTTATCGATGATTTTGGCTACCGTCCGGCGCAGGAAAACCAGGTGTTGCGGATGCCACAGGCCGTTTCCGTTGCGGTCTTGCCCAATGCCACCCATGCTCATGAGATGGCGGTCAAAGCCCACCAGAGCGGGCATGAAGTGCTGATCCACCTGCCGATGGCCCCGCTCAGTAAACAGCCACTGGAAAAGGATACGCTGACGCCGGAGATGTCCAGCGCCGAAGTGGAGCGCATTATTCGTGAAGCCGTCGCCAAAGTGCCTTATGCAGTCGGCCTGAATAACCACATGGGCAGCGCAATGACCTCCAGCCTGTCAGGAATGCAGAAAGTGATGCAGGTGCTGAATCACTATAATTTCTATTTCCTCGACAGCATGACTATCGGCAACAGCCAGGCCACCCGTGCCGCTCAGGGAACCCGCGTTAACGTGCTCAAACGCCGTGTCTTCCTCGACGATACGCAAAATGAAGCCGATATTCGCACACAGTTTATGCGCGCAGTGCACCTGGCACAGCGGGATGGCTCGGCTATTGCCATCGGTCATCCCCATCCGACTACGGTAAAAGTGCTGCAGCAGATGTTGCCGACGTTACCTGCAGACATTACGCTGGTCCGCCCGAGCCAGCTGCTGAATGAGCCACAGAATATCAATCACAAGCCGCTGCCAGTGGAGAGCAAACCGGCCACACCGCGTAATCCGTTCCGGGGTGCGCAGAGCTGTCCGGTGAACGTGCTGCCGGTGCCAGCCGCCCGCGCACTGGGTGTGGTGGCAGACAGTATTTCCGACAGCGCAGGTGTTCGCTACATTAAAACGAACTTCTCCGGGTTGAAGCTTAACTTCGGGAAGACCCCATAATCTGACTGCTGCGTCACTCGCCCTGGCGGGACGCAGGCTAAATGGATACGGAAGCGGCGTGATGGAACAACAGCGTAAAAAGATCCTGCTGCTGGATACCGGCAACGAATGGGGCGGCGGCACCAACAGCATGCTTGAGTTGCTGAAGCGGATTGACCGCACCCGCTTTGATATTCACTGCTGTTTCTATCATAACTACTCCCGTGGCAAGGGCGAGTCGATTGAGCAGGTCCTTGGCTCGCTCGGCATCCGGGTCATTTTTCTCCCTCAGCGCCGTCAGCCTGGCTGGGCAAAAATCAGCAAAGAGCTGCTGCGCTCACTGGTGTTTTTCCATCGGGGCCTGCGTCAGAAGGCGACCCGCCTGGTGGATAGCTGGTGGCGCATCAATCCGAATGCCAGCAAAATCCGTCAGCTGCTGGTGCAGCAAAACTTTTCCATGCTGTACATGAACAATCAGCCGGGATCAAATGCTGAGGGCTACCTTGCCGCCGCCGGACTGCCTGTAACCGTGGTGCAGCACTGCCGGATTGAGCCTGTACTGAGCCCTGAACTGGTACAGCTGGTGAATACGCGTGCCGACGCTGTAATTGCGGTATCGGACGGCGTGCGTGATGTTTTACTGACACACGGCGTGGCGGCAGAAAAATGCTTCACCGTCTTCAATGCCATTGATATCCGTCAGCAGTTGCCAGAGCGGGAAGAGATGCGCCGCCAGCTGCTGAACGTACCGCCAGAGACCTTTGTTTTTGGCAGCATCGGCTCGTTGATTGCGCGAAAGTCCAATCAGCACAGCCTGCAGGCGCTGGAGAAATTTGCCGCCGCCTTCCCCGAGGCTGACTGGCGAATGGTGATCCTCGGTGAGGGGCCAGAGCACGACGCTCTGCAGCGCCAGGCCCGGCAGTCCGGGATTGCCGATCGCGTTCAGTTCACCGGTTTTCGCAGCAATGCGCTGGAGTATCTCGCCGCTTTCGACGTGTTTATTCTGGCCTCGAAAAGTGAAGGACTCCCCCGCGTGGTGCTGGAAGCGATGCTGCTAAAAACAGCGGTGATTGGCTCTCGCGTGACGGGAACGGCCGAGCTGATCGAGCATGATAAAACCGGGTTGCTGTATGACTACGGTGATACTCAGGCCCTGTATGAACAGATGAAAACGCTGTGGCTAGATGCCGGGAAGCGTCAGCAGTTATTACTGCAGGCGAACATCAGCGTGAAAGAACACTATGCCATTGAGAAATACGTCTCGGGCGTGGAAACTATTTTGCAGAATGCGGCTCACGGAAACTCATCGCATGTTTGAATTTTTGAATCCTCAGTATCGTCACATTCGCGCCCGTCACAACCTCTCTTATCAGCAAAAAGAGGTGCAGGGAACGGTGACTGTTACCTCGATTGTGATCCCCTGTACCGGGGCCGATTTTGTCGAAGAGGCCCTGCTCAGCGCGCTTTTTGCCTGCCGTTTCGCTCCGGCAGCGGAAGAGATTGTTATTGTGACCGATCAGCCAGCTGAACAGTTTGGCGAGCTACCGCTACAAGCAGATTTACCGCAGCCGCCTGATTAAGCTGCAGGCTCCGCTGCAGGCGCGGACTGAAGGAATTTTGATGATCGATTCCGATCTGAATCTGCTACAGATGCCGGAAATCAGTATGCTGGAGGGGCATCTCTACTCCAGCTTCCGCCAGGGCAAAATGATTGCCAAGCTGATGAAGGCACCGGACGAAAACCGCCCGGCTTACTATCGCAACAGCATCCGCCCTTATATTGTCGATCACGTTAACGGTGCGTTTCTGGCCGCTACCCGTCAGACCTGGCAACGAATTTGCCCACTGTGGCTGACGCTGTTCCAGGATACCTGGGAGCTGATGGACGATTCACAGCCGCCAACCGATCAGCTGCCGCTGGCTGCGTTGTTGGATTTGCTGGATCTGAAAACCGTCAATCTGGGTGACTGGATGAACTGGCCGGTGTCGAAGAAAATCGGTGGCAACACGGCCGTCATCCCGAAAGAGGTGGTTGGGGCGCATGGCGGTTTTCCCCTGTCTGAATGGCAGAAGTACCTTGAGTCTCCCGCCACGCCGCTGGCCTTTAAAGGTCAGGACTATACACGCAAAGTGCGCTACCTGACCGACGCGGAAAAGCAACAATAACCAGAGCGAAAAACCGGTAAAAGAGGTTTTGACGCTTTTACCGCGCCTGGCCGTTTATTGCCAGTCTGGGATCACCTTTCCGGACTGGCCAGAGCGCATCTGGTCAACTCCCTGCTGGAACTCATCCATGCTGAAACGATGGGTGATCACCCGCGTCAGATCCAGCCCAGCTGGATCAGCGCGACCATCTTGTTCCTGGCTTCAAACATCTCCCGACCCTAAATTCCCCTGATAAACAGCCCCTTGAAAATTAACTGATGCCCGTCAGTCGACATCTCCGACGGCGGGATGCCCGGCAGCGCGATTCGTCCGCCGGGGTTCATTGCGCTCAGCGAACTGCGAAACGCAGCCGGTGCACCGGACATCTCAAGGCCAACGTCAACCCCTTCCGTCATCCCCAGCTCATACATCACTTCTGTCAGCTTATCCCTGCCAACGTTCACGGCCCGCGTGCCCCCATGCTGCGTGTCAGGTCTAGCCGGTAGTTATTCACATCGGCGATCACCACATGGCGGGCTCATCAACGGAATATCTTACTGAATAGGAGTAAAGGGACGAGGATGTCAGTGGCAGAATGTGATTTTTGCAGCATAAATCACGGTGGGAGAGGACAATTACATTCGCTTACGGAGTCATCTGGCTGTCTGCGGCTTAATGAGATGTTATGATACCAGGCATTAGCGTGTGAAACCTCCCGTTTCACCCACTCTCTTTAAAGGTTAAAGCTCATGATCATCGTCACTGGCGGCGCGGGATTTATCGGAAGTAACATCATCAAAGCGCTGAATGACCAAGGCCACACCGATATTCTGGTGGTCGACAACCTGAAAGACGGCACCAAATTCGCCAACCTCGTGGATCTGAACATCGCCGATTATATGGATAAGGAAGATTTCCTGATCGCCATCCTGGCCGATGAAGAACTCGGTGACATCGAAGCGGTATTCCACGAAGGCGCCTGCTCATCCACTACCGAGTGGGATGGCAAGTACATGATGGACAACAACTACCAGTACTCTAAAGAGCTGTTGCACTACTGCCTGGAGCGTCAGATTCCGTTCCTGTACGCCTCTTCCGCTGCCACTTACGGCGGTCGCAATGAAAACTTTATCGAAGAACGCCAGTATGAACAGCCACTGAACGTTTACGGCTACTCCAAAATGCTGTTTGACCACTACGTGCGTGACATTCTGCCAGAGGCAGAATCACAGGTGTGTGGTTTCCGCTACTTTAACGTATATGGCCCGCGTGAAGGCCATAAAGGCAGCATGGCCAGCGTCGCATTCCATCTCAACACCCAGCTGAACAACGGCGAAAATCCAAAACTGTTCGAAGGTAGCGATAACTTCAAGCGCGACTTTATCTACGTGGAAGACGTGGCGGCAGTGAATCTGTGGTTCTGGCAGAACGGCGTGTCCGGCATCTTCAACTGCGGTACTGGTCGGGCAGAATCCTTCCAGGAAGTGGCCGATGCGGCACTGAATTTCCATCAGGAAGGCGAAATCGAATACATCCCGTTCCCGGAAAAACTGAAAGGTCGCTACCAGGCTTTTACCCTGGCGGATCAGACCAAATTGCGTGCCGCGGGTTACGATAAGCCGTTCAAAACCGTGGCCGAAGGGGTGGCTGAATATATGGCCTGGCTGAACCGCAACGCGTAACAGGGCTCCTCCGGTAATGAAAATTCTGGTTATCGGCCCTTCGTGGGTTGGCGATATGATGATGTCGCAAAGTCTCTATCGCACGCTGAAGGCTGAACATCCTGAAGCCGTAATCGACGTGATGGCACCTGCGTGGTGCCGTCCACTGCTGTCGCGCATGCCGGAAGTCAGCGAAGCGCTGGCGATGCCGCTCGGCCATGGCGCGCTGGCGCTGGGCGAACGGCGTCGTCTGGGAAAAGCGTTGCGTAGTAAAGGTTACGACCGCGCTTATGTCCTGCCTAACTCCTTCAAATCTGCCCTGGTGCCCTTTTTTGCCGATATTAACACCCGCACCGGCTGGCGCGGTGAGATGCGCTATGGCCTGCTGAACGACGTCCGGGTGCTGGACAAGGCGGCTTTCCCTCTGATGGTAGAGCGTTACGTTGCACTGGCATATGACAGACAACGGATTAGCAGCGCGAAAGATCTCCCGCAGCCGTTGCTGTGGCCTGCACTGGCCGTCAGCAATGAAGAAAAGCTGGCAACCGCTGCGGAGTTTGCGCTGTCGGCAACCAGACCCGCGATTGGCTTCTGCCCCGGTGCCGAATTTGGCCCGGCCAAACGCTGGCCGCATTATCACTACGCCGCGCTGGCACAAAAGCTGATCGATGACGGCTACCAGATTGTGTTATTTGGCTCGGTGAAAGACCAGGAGACCGGTGATCAGATCCTGCAAAGTCTGCAGGAAGAGTCCCGTCAGCACTGCCGTAACCTGGCTGGCGAAACAAAGCTGGAGCAGGCAGTGATC
Organism: Erwinia amylovora; assembly: GCA_050311775.1. GTDB lineage: Bacteria > Pseudomonadota > Gammaproteobacteria > Enterobacterales > Enterobacteriaceae > Erwinia > Erwinia amylovora_A. The sequence goes on from JBNONK010000013.1 coordinate 69,677, forward strand.
CTGCTGGCTCACTGCCGTGCCGTGGTCAGTAACGATTCGGGTCTGATGCATATTGCCGCAGCACTGGATCGCCCGCTGGTGGCGCTGTACGGCCCAAGCAGTCCGGACTTTACGCCGCCGCTGTCGGATAAAGCGCGCGTTATTCGCCTGATCACCGGCTACCACAAAGTGCGTAAAGGCGAAGCGGAAGAAGGTTACCATCAGAGTCTGATCGATATTGAACCCGAGCGGGTCAGCGCCGAGCTGGCCGGCCTGCTGGGTGAAAGCCAGGAGGATGAATGCACGTCCTGATTGTTAAAACCTCCTCAATGGGCGACGTGCTCCACACCCTGCCAGCCCTGACCGACGCCATGCAGGCGATCCCGGGGATCCGTTTTGACTGGGTAGTGGAAGAAGGTTTTACTCAAATCCCTGCCTGGCACCCGGCGGTAGAACGCGTGATCCCGGTGGCGATCCGTCGCTGGCGCAAACACTGGTTTGGCAGTGAAGTGCGTGAAGAACGCTTTCTGTTCAAGCGCGAAGTTCAGTCGCGTCAGTACGATCTGGTGATTGATGCCCAGGGATTGATCAAAAGCGCCGCGCTGGTGACCCGCATCGCCAAAGGCATCAAGCATGGTCAGGACAGCCGCAGCGCCCGTGAGCCGTTTGCCAGCTGGTGGTATGACAAACGTCATGAAGTCAGTAAGAACCAACATGCGGTGCAGCGCACGCGGGAGCTGTTTGCCAAAAGTCTCGGCTATCCGCTGCCGGAAACCCAGGGCGACTATGCCATTGCTGAGCATTTCCTGGCTGAGCCGCCAGCCGATGCCGGTCACTATCTGGTGTTTTTGCACGCCACCACGCGCGATGCTAAACACTGGCCAGAAAGCCACTGGCGCGAACTGATCGGCCTGCTGCACCCTTACGGGCTGAAGATCAAACTGCCCTGGGGCGCGGAGCATGAACATCAGCGGGCACAAAGGCTGGCAGAGGGTTTTGACTATGTTGAGGTGTTGCCCAGGATGAGCCTGGAACAGGTCGCCAGAACGTTAGCCGGTGCAAAAGCAGTGGTCTCGGTGGATACCGGGCTCAGTCATTTAACCGCCGCGCTGGATCGCCCCAATATCACCCTGTATGGCCCGACCGATCCGGGGCTGATTGGTGGCTACGGCAAAAATCAGTTCGTCCTGCGCCCCGGTCAGGGCAATAATATGGCGGATATCTCTGCACAGGATGTGACGGAGCTTCTCCATCCCCTTATCACGCCGGTAGCTGATTAAACGCAGATGAAAACACCCAGCCTGAGTATCCTGATTGCCGCACATAACTGCGGCGATTATCTTGCCGGAACGTTAGACAGCATTATCGCCTCACTGGGTGAGTCGTTATCGCGGGCGGAGATTGTGGTGATTAACGATGCCTCCACGGATAATACTCAGGCGATCATTGATGACTACGCGCAGCGCCTGCCCCAGCTCCGTCCCGGCCACACTGATTACCGCAATGTGGGTAAGGTGCGTAATCATGCCGTTCGGCAGGCCACCGGAGACTATATTCTGATGGTCGATGGCGATGACCAGCTACTGCCTGGCGCGCTGCACGATCGGCTGCATACCCTGCAGACACTCGCCCCGGATATCCTGCTCAGTAAGATTATCGAAGTCAGGCGGGACGTCCCGCAACGTCAGTGGCAACCTGCTGAGCCAGAATTACTTGCCCGTAACGACGCCATCGAACGCTTCCTGGTGCATCGTGACTATCAGGCCCATTTTATCGGACAGTTTTTCTCCCGGCAGCTTCTGCAACAGCATACTTTTCCGGACTTCATCTGCTACGAAGATACCTGGCTGTTCCCGCTCCTGCTGACGCAGAGTAAGAAAACGTTGTTCACTCAGAGTGGTTTTTATCTCTACCGGAAGCACGAAAACAGCCTGTCGACGGCTATTGATGAGCGCAAAATCGCCTGTCTGATTGCAGCAACACAGAATATGGATAAAGTGCTGCCGCCCCAGTTTGAGCACCTGATTACCTGCCACTGGCTTGATATTGCCAATCGCTATCATCCTTTGCTACGCGGAACCTCACAGGGCCACCAGGTCAGAGAACGGATTGCTCGGGTCAGCCTGAGTCGGTTTCTGCTTAACGGCAAAATCAGGCTAAGCTACAAGAGGAAAATGCTGGCAGTGCGTAAACGGGGCCTTTGAAACCCCGCTATGCCTGTTTAGGGTGCTGGCACACTGTTTCCTGGCTTCATGGCTGCATACTCCGCCAGCGTCATTCCCTGGGTCCGGGTATGCAGCCAGCTGAACAACCTGTCGAGGTCGTCATAAAGCTGGTCGATATCGGCTTCGTTTTTAAACGTCGGGCTGCCATCTGGCATAAACTCGGATGAGTGCAGCATAAATTCGACATAATCGGCCCCGGAAGCCAGGGTTTTTTCAGCCACAGCGATCATTTGCTGAACATTTCCCCCTGTCGGACGCAGCCAGTGCACGGACGGGCTACGCCTTTTACCGCGAAGCGCGTCGTACCCCTGCTTGAGAGTATTCATCAGGCCGGAGTGTTTGTACTGAATACTCATCGGCACTTCCAGCAGTGCAGAGCTACCGGGGCGGGAAATATCATCAGTATCAAGATAGTAGGCCGTCCGTGGGAAACGGGTGTAATTTGTTCCCCCTTTGCCCTGGGGTGCCCCCGGAGAATATTGCCAGTTCACTCCCGGCGTGACCGAGCAGTCAACCTGGTAACCGAACTCGATCAGCAACTGAGCATAATATTCATTAAATGCCCAGCGCCCGGCCCGGTGGCTAATCATTTTCGTTTTAAAGGTCTCTTCCAGCAGCTGAGTCATGTACGCCACTTTTTTGCGTATTTCCTCACGCGGATACTCAATCAGATAAGGCTGAAACTGCCAGTCATTACTGGTCAGCGGGTAATCGGGGGGGCTATTCCAGGCATGCAGATGCATCCCCACTTCACCGGTATTACGGGCGATAACGTCGCTGGCAAAATCGATATAAACGGGATCGACAGCCATTTCGTAATTGGTCAGCCAGGTGGGTTTAAAGGCATACTTTTCGCACAGTTGCTGGAAGCGGGCAAGAAATGCCGAATTGTTGGTCGTAACATTCCCTGAACGGTTACGCCAAAGATTGTCGCCTTCGGTATCGATAGTGATTAAAAATGCTGGTTTGTTCATGCCACTTGCGGCTCCGTTATGACCCTGACGGTATGTTACGCAGCTGTCCTCAGTGACGCAAAAGATTTGCTGATGTTCAGCACCGCAATCTGATTCACTGTAGCGCTATCTTTTTTATTTTTCTAAGATAACCTCAGGAGATAATGCGGGTTAACGTCGGCAGGCTGACAAGCTCATTGCTTCAGGTATACCGGGCGAAGGCAGAGGAATTGCCTCAATCGATAATAAAAAGGTAAGTAGTCTTTGTGCAGCGGAGAGGAAAGAGCATCCTCCTGCAGCAGACTTTCTCTGTTAAAGGGTAAAAAATTGTCCAAGCGTATTTTGATGATCATTGATGGCCTGCCCGGCGGTGGCGCTGAGAAAGTGGTGCTCACGCTGGCAAAAGGGCTGATTGAGCGCGGGCATCGGGTTTCGCTGTTTTCACTGCGAGCGGTATGCGAGTACCCGATTCCGGCAGGCCTGCATTATCAGGTTATTCAGGATCGCTGTCGGGCACCCTGGCGAAAATTGACCGAGCTGAACCGCCGCGCGGCTTTGCTTGATCAGGCGATAGTGACGTCTGAAGAGGAAACAGGCGCTTTTGATCTGGTGGTCTCTCATCTGCATAAAACCGATCGCATCGTCAGCCGCTGTCCCCGACTGCAACCGGCGAAAACATGGTATTGCCTGCATGGTGTCTTTTCCGCCTCGTATCTGGCGCACCGGACAGGCTTTTCTCTGTGGCTGAAGAAGGCCAAAACCCGCAAGGTTTACCAGAACCGTAACGTGTTGGGCGTCTCCGGGTACGTGCTGGAGGATCTTAAGCAAGCCTTCCAGATCCAGCCCCCCCACGAAGCCGTGATTTTTAATCCTTTTGATTTCGAAGCCATCCTCAGTCAGTCGATGAAGCCCTGTAAAATGGCCGGTCAGGATTACCTGATCCACGTAGGCCGTTTTCATCAGACTAAACGCCACGATCGCCTGCTACGCGCCTACGCTAAAAGCGGTCTGACTGCGCCACTGGTTCTGTTAGGCCAGGGCAGCCCTGAGGCCACCGCAACACTGAAAGGGCTGGCGAAAGAGCTGGGGATTAGCGACAGAGTTTTCTTTGAAGGCTTTACCAGCAACCCTTATCCCTGGATCCGCCATGCGAAACAGTTGATTGTCAGCTCCGACAGCGAAGGGTTTGGAAATGTGCTGGTGGAGGCGCTGATTTGCCACACGCCGGTGGTCAGTACCCGCTGTCCGGGAGGCCCTACCAGCATCATGACCGGCGACCTGGCTCGCGGCCTGGCCGGGTTGGATGAGGACTCTCTGGCGGCTACCATGCGGGATGTCTGGCAAAATCCGCCTGCTGTCGGGGATCTTGATCTGGAGGCTTACAGTATCGAGACAATATGCCAACAATATATTGATTTAATTAATAAAAACTGACATTTATCCGGCATGCTTCGCCAGAAAAGGTGCTTAAGATAGACCGGAAGCCTCACTCACCGTTCCGGGTCAAGGTGCAGAGCGCATTTTTCTTTCTTCATCATTTAAGGTTTTAGCCCATGATAACGCTCATAAACAGGAACGGATATCAGAGCTCATTGATAACTATTTACAGAGTACCTATGCCAACCGGTTCAACTTGTAGCAATGGATTGACAGCTTCGCTCAGGGAGAACAGAGCGTGAATTATGTATTGATATTCCTGCTTCTGCTGCCGGCTAAGCTGCTGCTGAAACTGGTACGGGAAAAGCAGGGGCGCAATCTGGTGATCCAGACGGCAAAGATCGGTGATTTCGTCAATATCACTCCCCTGCTGACCCACCTTAAGCACAGCGATGCCCTGCTGAGCCGCGCCGTCGCGCCATTAGCAAAGCACGATGCCACGCTTGAAGAAGTTTTCTATGTGGAAGACTATAAAACCAGCCTGGTCACCAAGCTGAAGCTCGCTTTTAAGCTGATGAACCGCTATGACAATGTGTATCTGCTGCATCCCAACAGCGTTAACCTGTTTTATGCTGCCTGCTGTAACGCTGACAATAAGCAGTTCCTGTCGATATACCGACGGAGATGGTATCAGGGGATTTTTTATCTCACGGCCACCGGTGTTGTTGAGCACGAAAAAAATACGCTGACGCTGGAAAACTACCTCAAGCTGGCCGACCGGTCACTGACCAGAGAGAGTTATCCTAAACACGCTACGTACCCTTTGCTGCAGCCTGAAGACTCGCCGGAAGAACTGTTCAGAACTGACAGGATTAAAATTGGTCTCAGCATTTCAGCCGGCAACCAGGCCAAAACCATTCCACCGGCAATCTGGAAGGCTTTTTTCGATCGCCTCAGCGATCTGCCGTGCTTGTTCTATGTTTTTGGTGCCCCGAATGAACTTACTCACCTTATGGCGCTTAATAAGGTGATCGGTGAACGCGATAACCTTGTGAACATGATTGGCAAAGTGTCACTGGAAGGGCTGCCCTGCGCCATCAGACAGATGGATTTTTATGTGGCATCTGACTCAGGCAATGTTTACATCGCTGACTCGCAGAACGTGCCGGTTATTTTGATTTACGGCCCCTGCTGCGTTGAGGAACAACGTCCACTGGGTGATGTCCTGCTGATCGGCCCGGACCATATCGCCCCGACATCTTATGTGTTTCAGGCATTGTATAAATTTCATCATCCGGCCGAGCAATTGTTCGCCCTGGATCAGCGCAAGCTGGATGATATCCATCACTTTATTTGCGTGCGCAGCCCGCAATTTCTTACAGATAAGAAGATACTACCCTGAGTATGAAGCCGCATCCCGAAGCCTCCGCCCCCCAGCTTAGCGTGATTGTTCCGATGTACAACGCCGGTAAAAGCTTCCAGGCTTTTATTGAATCAGTGTTGGCGCAGACGCTGCAGTCTGTTGAAATCATCATCGTTAACGACGGGTCCACTGATGAATCAGCGGACATGGCCCACCGCTATGCTACACAGTATGAGCATATACAGGTTATAGATCAGCAGAATGGTGGCGTTTCACGGGCGCGTAACGCCGGCCTCGCCATTGCGCGGGGACAATACGTCACTTTCCCCGACGCTGATGACACTTTATCGCCTGAGATGTACAGCAAACTGGTTGCCATGGCGGTGAAAGACGATCTGGACGTGGCACAATGTAATGCGGAACGCGTGTTCTGGGGGGGAGATAATGCCAAACCGCTGATCCCCACTGACCGTCTGCCCTCAACGGGTGTACTGAGCGGCACAGAATGGCTGGGTAAGGCATTGTCGACCAACCGCTATCTGCACGTGGTCTGGTTGGGGGTCTACCGCCGGGCGCTGATTGAACAACTCAACCTGCTGTTTGAGCCGGGTCTGCATCATCAGGATATTCCATGGACCACCGAGCTGATGCTTAATGCCAGGCGGGTGCGCTACACCGAAGAGGTGCTCTATCGCTACTACGTTCATGACCAGTCGATCAGCAATCAGACCCGCACCGGCATGCGCAACGTCGAATATCAGCGTCACTATCTGAAAATCGCCAGAATGCTGGATGAGATCAATCAGCGCTATCGCCACAAGGTTAAGATCCCCGCGGCGCTGTATCGCCAGGTGACGAAAGAAGCATTAACGGTCTGCCACTCGGTTCGCCGCGAGCCGGATACTGCAGCACGCCAGGCAATGATTGCCGATCTGTTTGCGACAAAAACGCCAGGCAGAATGCTGCGCAACGCGCGCGGCGCCCGCCAGTGGTATCAGTTGCTGCTCTGGCTTAGCCGTATCTGGCGGTGGCGAAAGAAGTAATGTTACTGCACGCCAGCTTTCCCCGAAAAGGGGGTTCCCTTACAATCGATCCACTTCACTTTGAGATCCAATGAGTATGGCCTCTCCTCACTCGATCCCCACCACGTTTTCGCCGCAAAATATTCTGCTGATCAAGCTGCGGCATCATGGCGATATGCTGCTGACCACGCCGGTGATTAATGCCCTGCGTGAGCAGTATCCCGCAGCAGCCATTGACGTATTGCTCTATAAAGAGACCCGTCCGATGCTGCAGGCACACCCGGCGATTCGCCAGCTGCATTTTATCGATCGCAACTGGAAGAAAGAGGGAAGCTGGCAGCATATTCACCATGAAGTCGCGCTGGTGCGCGCCATTCGCCACCAGCATTATGACCTGGTGATTAACCTGGCTGACCAGTGGCGCAGCGCAATTATCACCGGGCTCTCCGGGGCGAAAATCAGGATCGGTTTTGATTTTCTCAAGCGACAGAATGCCCTGTGGCGGCATGCCCATACTCATCGGGTGTCCACCACAGCCCACAGCGAGCTGCATACTGTTGAACAAAACCTGGCGGCGCTCAGGCCCCTGGGTATTGCTGGCAATGGCTTCCCGGCCTCAATGCATTACCGTGACAGTGACTGGCAGTTAACGCAGGCCGCGCTGGCAAAACAGCAAACCGCTCTGAAGCCCTATATCGTTATCCAGCCGACGTCACGCTGGGTGTTTAAATGCTGGGAAGATCACAAGGTCGCGGGGCTGATCGATGCCCTTGCCGCTTCCGGCCACGATATTGTCCTGACAGCCGCGCCTGATAAGAAAGAGCAGGCGATGATCGACAATATCCTTTCCCTCAGCCATAACCCGCAGGTGATTTCCCTTGCCGGGCAGTTGACGCTGCCACAGCTGGCCGCACTGATTGACCACGCCCACCTGTTTATCGGCGTGGACTCCGCTCCGATGCATATGGCCGCCGCGCTGGATACGCCCTGTATCGCATTATTTGGCCCGACCAAACTTAAACAGTGGCGACCGTGGGGTGAGAATAATCAGGTTCTCTGGGCAGGAGATTATGCGCCGCTGCCCTCTCCGGACAGCATTGATACCAAAACTGAAACCCGCTATCTCTCGGCGATCCCGCTGGATGAGGTGGTGAAAGCCGCAAGGAAATACCTGGATGAGTAAAGTTCGGCTGGCGATTGTGCGGCAGAAATACCGGCCTGACGGCGGTGCTGAGCGCTTTATCTCACGAGCACTGGAAGCGCTGGATGACGACAGCCTGCAGCTCAATATCATTACCCGCAGCTGGCAGGGCGAGCCCAAGCCGGACTGGCATCTGCATATCTGTAATCCCAAAAAATGGGGCCGTATCTCCCGCGAGCGGGGTTTCGCAGTTGCAGCACGCGCCTGCTGGGAACGTGAAAAGTTCGATATCGTGCAAAGCCACGAGCGCATAGCTGGCTGTGATATTTTCCGTGCCGGAGACGGCGTGCATCGCGTCTGGCTGCAGCAGCGGGCACGCGTTATCTCTCCTTTCCAGCGTATGTTAACCCGCTTTAGCGGCTATCATCGCTACGTGATGGCAGCGGAAGAGAAGATGTTTCGCTCCCCCGCCCTGAAAAAAATCATCTGCAATTCGCTGATGGTAAAAAATGACATCATGCGCTGCTTCCAGGTGCCCGAAGAAAAGTTCGCGGTCATTTATAACGCCATCGACTCGCAGCGCTTTACGCCGGCCTCAGCAGAACAACGTCAGCAGTCACGTGAGAAGCTGCAACTGCCTGCGGAAGCCAGAGTCTTTATCTATGTGGGTTCAGGTTTTGAGCGTAAAGGGCTGAAAGCCAGTATTTCCGCGCTGGCCACCACCGATGCGCACCTGCTGGTCGTTGGGCAGGACAAGCAGCAGTCGCACTATGCCAGTCTGGCCCGCAGCCTGGGATGTGAAAACCGCGTACATTTCCTTGGCGTGCAGAACAATGTCATCCCGTTTTATCACGCCGCCGACGGCCTGATTTTGCCAACGTTGTATGACCCGTTCCCTAACGTGATCCTTGAAGCCATGGCCTGCGGCCTGCCGGTGATCACCAGCTTTACCTGCGGTGGGGCCGAGTTTATTGTGGATGGCCAGCAGGGCTTTGTTTGCGATGCTCTGGACATAGCCTCCCTGAGCGCGGCCGCTGCCGCCATACCGCTGCGGACCCTCGACAGCCGAATGGGCGATGCCGCCCGCGAGCGCATCCTTCCGTATTCGCCGCAGCAGCTGGCAGGCCAACTCCATGCGCTGTATCAACAAGTGTTACAGCAGCCCTGATAAGTAGTGTGAGCGGGGAAGACTTATCTGCTAACATGCCGTATTGTTTCTCTTTTTCGGCATTCTCTGGCGCGAGTCTCTCCGCACTTTTTAAAGACTGTGATGACAACACTTTATACCGTCCTGCTGTACCTCATTCAGCCCCTGATCTGGCTCCGGCTCTGGCTGCGAGGCCGTAAAGCCCCTGCCTACCGTAAACGCTGGGCGGAACGCTATGGCTACTGCGCAGGCAAAGTAAAGCCGGACGGTATCCTGCTGCACTCTGTTTCGGTTGGTGAGACGCTGGCTGCGGTTCCGCTGGTGCGCGCACTGCGCCACCGCTACCCTTCCATGCCGATCACCGTCACCACGATGACGCCAACCGGTTCCGAGCGGGCCGCTTCGGCTTTTGGCAAAGATGTGCACCACGTCTACCTGCCATACGATCTGCCTGGCTCAATGAATCGCTTCCTGGATAACGTAAATCCCCGCCTGGTGATCATTATGGAGACCGAGCTGTGGCCAAACATGATTGCCCTGCTGCACGCGCGCAAAATTCCGCTGGTGATTGCCAATGCCCGCCTGTCGGAGCGATCGGCCAGAGGCTATAAAAAACTCGGTAAATTTATGCAGCGGTTGCTGCAGCAGATAACCCTGATTGCGGCACAGAATGCTGAAGACGGTGAGCGTTTTATCAGCCTGGGACTCAGGCGTCCCCAGCTGGCAGTCACCGGCAGCCTGAAGTTTGATATTTCCGTCACGCCGGAACTGGCAGCCCGTGCCGTAACCCTGCGTCGTCAGTGGGCCCCGCGCCGCCCGGTATGGATTGCCACCAGTACCCATGAGGGAGAAGAGAGCATCATTCTGCAGGCGCATCGCCAGCTGCTGGAACGTTTTCCTAATCTGCTGTTGATTCTGGTACCCCGTCATCCGGAGCGTTTTTCTACCGCCCGTGAAATGGCGCAGAAAGCCGGTTTCAGCTTTATCCTGCGCAGCAGCGGTGAGATCCCCTCCGGCAGTACCCAGCTGGTGATTGGCGATACGATGGGCGAACTGATGCTGCTGTATGGTATTGCCGACCTGGCCTTTGTCGGCGGCAGCCTGGTGGAGCGTGGCGGTCACAACCCTCTGGAAGCGGCCGCTCACGCTATTCCGGTACTGATGGGACCACACACCTTTAACTTCAAAGATATCTGCGCCAAATTGCAGCAGGCCGATGGACTGATCACGGTCACTGATGCCAGTTCGCTGGATAAAGAGATCGGCACCCTGCTGACGGACGAAGACTACCGGTTATACTATGGTCGTCATGCTGTGGATGTTCTGCACCAGAACCAGGGTGCCCTGCAGCGTCTGCTACAGTTACTCGAACCCTATCTGCCACAGCGGAATCATTAAATGTCTTCACGCCAACCTCTGTCTGTCGTGCTGATCGCCAGAGACGCAGCCGACCTGCTGCCGGAATGTCTGGAGTCCGTCAGTTGGGCTGATGAGATTATCCTGCTGGACTCGGGCAGCAGCGACGGGACGCCGGAGGTGGCGGCCCGCCACGGCGCGAAGGTGTACCACTCCACGGAGTGGCACGGCTACGGCAAACAGCGTCAGCTGGCACAGAGCTATGCCAGCTATCCGATGATTTTGATGATCGATACCGACGAACGAGTCACACCGCAGCTGAGAAACGCCATCGAAGCAGTGCTGGAACAGCCTGCTGCAGATAAAGTTTACAGCCTTGGCCGCCGCAACCTGTTTCTGGGGCGCTTTATGCGACACAGCGGCTGGTATCCCGATCGGGTGACCCGCCTCTATCCACGCCACTTCAGCTATAACGATCACCAGGTGCATGAATCTCTGGAGACCAACGGTTCAGCGGTCACTGCGCTGAAAGGCGATCTGCTGCATCTGACCTGCCGTGACTTCTCCGCTTTTCAGTGGAAGCAGTTTGCCTACGCGGAAGCCTGGGCAAAACAGCGCTATCATCAGGGGAAACGCTGCAGCTTTTTCTCGGTGTTTTCCCACACGTTCGGCGCATTTTTCAAAACGCTGATCCTGCGGGCCGGTTTTCTGGACGGCAAACAGGGCTGGCTGCTGGCGATAGTGAACGCGCAGTACACGTTTAACAAGTACACGGCGCTCTGGGCGCTGAATCACTCCTCTCACGCTTCCAGCAAGGGCGGCCTATGAGCACCAAAGCGATTTATCCCGGAACTTTTGATCCAATGACCAACGGTCATCTGGATATCGTCACCCGCGCCGCACTGATGTTCGACAAGATTGTGCTGGCTATCGCTGCCAGCCCCAGCAAAAAGCCGATGTTTTCTCTGGATGAGCGTGTTGCGCTGGCACGGCAGGTGGTGGCTCATCTGCCCAATGTGGAAGTGGTGGGGTTCAGTGATTTAATGGCGAATTTTGCCCGCGACCAGCAGGCAAACGTGCTGGTGCGCGGCCTGCGGGCAGTATCAGATTTCGAATATGAGATGCAGCTGGCACACATGAACCGTCATCTGCTCCCCACCCTGGAGAGCGTTTTTCTGATGCCGACGGAAGAGTACTCCTTTATCTCTTCCTCGCTGGTGAAGGAAGTGGCACGGCATCGGGGTGACGTCAGCGCTTTTCTGCCTGAGCCGGTTCATATTGCGCTGCAGGCAAAACTGTAACGTTCAGACTCAGGTGACACCCGGCCACCGGAGGCTACTTCTGGCAGGCAGGGCAGTAAAAGGTGCTGCGCTGAGCGTGCCTGGCACTCACGATAGGCGTGTTACAGACCCGGCAGGGCTCTCCTGCCCGGCCATACACCTGCAGTTCCTGCGCAAAATATCCTGGCTTCCCGTCGGTCTGCAGAAAATCCCTCAGGGTAGTGCCTCCCTGCTCAATTGAGCGCAGCAGAACCGCCTTGATGGTATTTACCAGCAGCACGGTTTCTTCACGGTTCAGTGCCATGGCCTGACGATCGGGATGGATCCCGGCGGCAAAGAGCGATTCACTGGCATAAATGTTACCCACCCCAACCACCAGTTTGTTATCCATCAGCCAGGGCTTTACCGGCGTGCGCCTGCCACGCGACTTCTCAAACAGATAGTCTGCACTGAACGCCTCGCTGAGTGGCTCCGGCCCCAGGTGAGCCAGCACGTTACTGGCAGCCAGGTCGCTGCTCCACAGCCACGCGCCAAAGCGACGCGGATCGGTATAGCGCAGCACTTTGCCGTTGCTCATCACCAGATCGACATGGTCATGTTTGGCTGGTGGAAGCTCTTCCGGCAGAACCCGCAGGCTACCGGACATCCCGAGATGAATGATAATCCAGCCTTCGGGTAGCTCCAGCAGCAGGTACTTTGCCCGCCGCTGCACGCTCAGCACCGGCTGGTCGCTGAGGCTTTGGATCTCAACAGATACCGGCCAGCGCAGGCGGTCATTGCGGACAACCGCATGCAGGATGGTGGCCCCCACAAGATGCGGTTCAATCCCACGTCGACTGGTTTCTACCTCTGGTAATTCCGGCATTCTGCTGCTCCCCGCGGTTTTGGTTGCTCACAAAAGAAAAAACCCCGCCGAAGCGAGGTTTTTCATCCACCAAAATCAATTACTTGATTTTAGCTTCTTTATAGATCACGTGCTGGCGGACAACTGGATCGAATTTCTTCAGTTCCAGTTTTTCCGGCTTAGTACGTTTGTTCTTCGTGGTGGTATAGAAGTGACCTGTACCAGCAGAAGAAACCAGCTTGATCTTCTCACGAATACCTTTAGCCATGTTTCAGTTCCTTACCTTAGTACTTCTCACCGCGGGTACGCAGATCGGCCAGAACCGTCTCAATACCCTTCTTATCAATTACGCGCATGCCTTTGGCAGATACACGCAGTGTAACGAAGCGCTTTTCGCTCTCAACCCAAAAACGGTGAGAGTGCAGGTTCGGCAGGAAACGGCGTTTCGTCGCGTTCATTGCGTGGGAACGGTTGTTACCCGTTACCGGACGCTTGCCAGTTACTTGGCAGACTCGTGACATGTCTATTCTCCAAAAATCAAATCAGCTCGAGCTTTAAAAATAAGGTTTTGGCCGCCTCGTCAGGCTCTTAGCCCATCCAGGCGAGTTCTATGTGAACCCGCTGAGCAGGCCCAAACGCCAAACCCGAGATTCTCAAAGGTGGCGTAGTATACGCCCTGCGCCGCTGGTGCTCAAGTCCCGAACAGATAAAGATCCCTTTGGATCGTGCAAAATTGCTCCATTTGAACCGCAAAACCCCTCCTGTGTTCGCGGAAACCGTCTTGCGCTCAGGCAATTGCGGCTTCAGACCCATCCCCGCTCCGCAAACGAAACATATTCGCCATGTCCGATCACCAGATGGTCCAACACGCGAATATTCATCAGCTGGCAGGCTGCGACAATTCGTCGGGTGATTTCTTTATCGGCTTTACTGGGCCGGGAGAGCCCGGAGGGGTGATTATGCGCCAGGATTAACGCAGCAGCATTATGCTTCAGCGCTTCACGCACGATTTCTCGCGGATGAACCTCCACGCTGTTGAGCGTTCCGGCAAACATTTCACAATGGTGAAGCATCTGGTGCTGGTTATCAAAGAAAACCACTATAAAGATTTCCCTCTCCCGATGCGCCAGTGTGCTTCTTAAAAAGCTGAGCATATCCGCAGCACTCTCCACGCACTGATGCTCCAGCACCTCGTTACAGGTAAAGAAACGTCGCCCAAGCTCTGCGATTGCATTCAGCTGCGCGTATTTGGCCATCCCAATCCCTTTGATATTTTTAAACGCGCTTTCGCCCGCCGTCATCAGCTTATACAACGATCCAAATGTCTCGATTAGCTGCGCGGCCAGCGTCATCACGTGCACACCGTTCGCTCCCGTGCGTAAAAATATTGCCAGCAGTTCCTCATCCGTCAATGCCCTGGCTCCATGCTCCAGCAGCTTTTCTCGCGGTGGCATCGTCAGCCATTGCTCTTCCATTTGTTTGCTCTCCTTTTCCGACCACGAAAAGCATGGCATTATATACAGTAGTTTTCCATCTGTTTCGGCCAGCTTCCCGATCGGGGTCGCAAAGGCAACATTGTGCTAAAAGGTGCAGGGGCGGGAGTGTGGTAAAATAGCGGGATTGTGACGCCAGAATGCGCGTCAGTTTGATTCTACGGGGCGGATAGCAGCATGACAGGATTAACCGGTAAACACATTGTTTTAGGGGTGAGCGGCGGTATTGCAGCCTATAAAGCGCCTGAGCTTGTCAGACGCCTGCGCGACCGGGGGGCTGAAGTGCGGGTAGTCATGACCGAAGCCGCGAAGGCTTTCATCACCCCACTGAGCCTGCAGGCCGTGTCTGGTTATCCGGTGTCTGATGATCTGCTGGATCCGGCAGCAGAAGCGGCAATGGGCCATATCGAGCTGGGAAAATGGGCCGATTTGGTGGTCCTCGCTCCGGCTACTGCAGATCTGATTGCCCGTGTTACAGCGGGGATAGCTAACGATCTGGTGACCACCCTGTGCCTGGCCACGCCGGCACCGATTGCTGTGGTGCCGGCCATGAACCAGCAGATGTATCGCGCTCCTGCCACTCAGTACAACCTGCAGGTACTGGCAGAGCGCGGCGTGATGCTCTGGGGGCCGGACAGCGGCAGCCAGGCCTGTGGCGATGTCGGTCCTGGCCGGATGCTGGATCCGCTGGCGATAGTGGATGAGGCGGTCAACTGGGCCTCCCCCGTCAACGACCTGAAACATCTCAACATTATGATTACTGCCGGCCCAACCCGCGAAGCGCTTGATCCAGTACGGTTCATTACTAATCACAGCTCAGGTAAGATGGGCTTCGCCATTGCTGCGGCTGCGGCAAAAAGGGGCGCGAATGTGACGCTGATTGCCGGCCCGGTAGCGCTACCTACGCCCGCCTGGGTTAAGCGTACCGATGTCATAACCGCGGCAGAAATGCAGCAGGCAGTGATGGCTGATGCGCATCGTCAGCACATATTTATCGGTACCGCAGCCGTTGCTGATTATCGCGCAGCGGAAGTTTCTGCGGAAAAAATTAAAAAACAGGGTGATGAAATTACCCTCAGGATGGTAAAAAATCCCGACATCGTCGCCACTGTCGCGGCGATGCAGGAAAGCCGACCTTACGTGGTGGGATTTGCGGCAGAAACCCAGAATGTGGAAGAATACGCCCAACAAAAAAGGGTGCGAAAGAATCTGGACTTGATCTGCGCCAACGATGTTTCGAAAGCCGGGCAAGGCTTCAACAGTGACAGCAATGCCCTGCATCTTTTTTGGCAGGAGGGAGATAAGATCTTACCGCTCAGCGATAAGTCACTCCTTGGCCAACAGTTAACAGACGAGATAGTCAGCCGTTATGATGAAAAAAATCGACGTTAAGATTTTAGACGCTCGCGTGGGCAAAGAATTCCCCCTGCCCACCTATGCCACCTCCGGTTCTGCGGGTCTGGACCTGCGCGCATGCCTCGATGAAGCCCTCGATCTGGCTCCGGGAGCCACCACACTGGTGCCAACCGGCCTGGCTATCCACATCGGCGACCCGCAGCTGGCTGCGATGATCCTTCCCCGCTCTGGTCTGGGCCACAAGCACGGCGTGGTGCTGGGCAACCTGGTGGGGCTGATTGATTCCGACTACCAGGGACAGCTGATGGTTTCTGTCTGGAACCGCGGCCAGACAGCCTTCACCATTGAACCCGGTGAGCGCATCGCCCAGATGGTCTTTGTGCCGGTAGTGCAGGCCGAATTCAATCTGGTTAACGATTTCAATACCAGCGATCGCGGCGAAGGTGGCTTTGGTCACTCAGGCCGCCAGTAATCATCGGCCTCCCTCCGGGACAATTAACCAATTCCAATTTTCCGCCGTGAGTATGTTACTCACGGACGTTGCGTGGGCATTTGCCCGTTCAGGGTGATATTTCAGGGGTCTTTCAGGACATGGCAGAAAAAAAGAGTGCGAAAAGGAACCGTCGCGAGGAAATACTGCAGGCTCTGGCACAGATGCTGGAATCCAGCGATGGCAGCCAGCGGATCACTACCGCCAAGCTGGCGGCAAATGTTGGGGTTTCGGAAGCGGCACTTTACCGGCACTTTCCCAGCAAAACCCGGATGTTTGACAGCCTGATCGAGTTTATCGAAGACAGCCTGATTACGCGCATCAATCTGATCTTAAAAGACGAAAAAGAGACACTGCCGCGTCTTCGTCTGATCATCCAGTTAATTCTGGGCTTTGGTGAGCGTAATCCGGGTTTAACGCGCATTCTGACCGGCCATGCACTGATGTTTGAGCAGGATCGTTTGCAGGGCCGGATTAATCAGCTGTTTGAGCGTATTGAGGTTCAGCTCCGTCAGGTGCTACGCGAGCAGAAGATGCGTGACGGGGAGGGCTTTGTAACGGACGAAACGCTGCTGGCAAGTCAGCTGCTGGCGTTTTGTGAAGGGATGCTGTCGCGCTTTGTTCGCTCCGGTTTCCGCTATCGCCCGACGGTGGATTTCGACACCCGCTGGCCGTTGCTGGCCAGTCAGCTGGTCTGACAGCAGAACGAAAGCGGGCCAGTGCAGACTGGCCCGCAGCACATCAGATGCCGTACTCTTTTCGGTAAGCACGAACAGAGACCAGATGGTCTGCCAGTTCGGGTTTCTCTTCCAGATAAGCAATCAGCTCATTCAGGGTGATGATTGAAATCACCCTGCAGCCGTAATCCCGCTCCACTTCCTGGATAGCGGACTCCTGGCCGCGCCCACGCTCCTGACGATCGAGAGAAATCAGTACGCCAGCCAGCGTTGCCTGGTTAGCCGCGATAATTTCCATTGATTCCCGAATTGCCGTTCCGGCGGTGATAACATCGTCCACCAGCATAATACGGCCCTGCAGTGGGCTGCCGACCAGCAAACCGCCTTCACCATGGTCTTTCGCTTCTTTACGGTTAAAGCAGTAAGGCACGTCACGGTCATGATGATCGGCCAGCGCTACCGCGGTGGTGGTGGCAATCGGAATCCCTTTGTAAGCCGGGCCAAACACCAGATCGAAATCAATGCCGGAATCTACCAGCGCCTGAGCGTAAAAACGCCCGAGGAGCGCCAGGTCGCGACCGGTGTTAAACAGACCCGCGTTGAAGAAATAAGGGCTTTTGCGCCCTGATTTCAGCGTGAACTCACCAAATTTCAGCACCTGCTTGTTGATGGCGAATTCGATAAATTGGCGCTGCCAGGCTTTCATGTCTTCTTCCTCGTTCTTGTTCAGTGATAAAAAAAGGCGACTCTCGGGTCGCCTTAACCATCAGTTCTGCAGTGCCGCTTTCTGCGCCTGAATCAGCGACTCAATGCCGCCTCGCGCCAGCGCCAGCAGCTTCAGCAGTTCGTCATGGCTGAAGGGCTCGCCTTCTGCGGTGCCCTGCACTTCAATCATGCGGCCATCTTCGGTCATCACCACGTTCATGTCAGTTTCTGCCGCCGAGTCTTCCACATACTCCAGGTCACACAGCGCTTCGCCGTTAACGATACCCACAGAAATGGCGGCGACCATGCCCTTCATTGGGTTGGCTTTCAGTTTGCCAACAGACACCAGATGGTTCAGCGCGTCGGCCAACGCCACGCAGGCGCCGGTGATTGATGCGGTTCGGGTTCCGCCATCCGCCTGCAGCACATCGCAGTCCAGCGTGATGGTGAACTCCCCCAGCGCTTTCAAATCCAGCGCGGCACGCAGTGAACGGGCGATCAGGCGCTGGATTTCCAGCGTACGGCCACCCTGCTTGCCTTTGGCAGCTTCACGCGCGTTACGGCTGTGGGTGGCGCGTGGCAACATACCGTACTCGGCGGTTACCCAGCCCTGCCCCTGACCTTTCAGGAAACGCGGTACGCCCTCTTCAATGGTGGCAGTGCACAGCACTTTGGTATCACCGAATTCAACCAGGACTGAACCTTCAGCATGTTTGGTGTAGTGGCGGGTCAGTGTGACGGGACGCACCTGTTGTGCGCTACGGCCTGCTGGACGCATGGTTTTTCTCCGGCTGGTAAAAACAGTATTGGCTGCGCATTATACGGATTTCACCGCCGGATGCCTATGTCCGCCTGTCGGGAGCGGTAATTCTTATGCCATCAGGCGTCAGTCGGTCATCTCAGTCCCGAGATTTAGGGTAGCTTTTCCGTCCGATTCCTGTCACCAGCACAATCAGTCCAGGTAACGGCATCTTGCAGATTGTCAGCACAACAAAAATTCAAAATCGCCTTATCAGCCGAACACCCTGGTCTCCACCTTGATCAGGGCAGGAAGAACTTGCCACGCAGGGTGAAAAGCGCGGCGATTTGTGGCTAAATGCTGCCTTCTGGTACTCCTTCCTGCGGAAAATACTGATATGCCTGATATTCTCCATTTCCTTCTGGCCCTGGTGGTCATCTTTTGCCTGGCATTGCTGTTCAGTAATGACCGCAAAAAAATTCGCCCCCGGGTGATCCTTCAGCTGGTTGTTATTGAAGCAGCACTGGCTTACTTCTTCCTGCACGCGGCCAGCGGTCTTAGCCTGGTGACGGCGGTTTCCGGTTTTTTCGAAACGCTGCTGAAATTTGCGGCTCAGGGATCAGAGTTTGTTTTCGGCGGGATGAGCAGCCAGGGACTGGCCTTTATCTTTCTTGGCGTACTTTGCCCGATCATCTTTATTTCCGCGCTGATTGGCATCCTGCAGCACCTGCGTATTCTGCCGCTGCTGATCCGCGTGGTGGGTACCGTGCTGTCGAAAGTGAACGGTATGGGCAAGCTGGAATCGTTCAATGCCGTCAGCACGCTGATCCTCGGTCAGTCAGAAAACTTTATTGCCTATAAAGGCATTCTGGCGGATATCTCACCGCGCCGTCTCTATTCCATGGCTGCTGCGGCAATGTCGACCGTTTCGCTGTCAATTGTCGGTGCCTATATGTCGATGATTGAGCCGCGCTATGTAGTGGCCGCGCTGATCCTCAATATGTTCAGCACCTTTATTGTTCTGTCGATTATCAATCCAACCCAGCCGAATGATGAGCCAGAGATCAGGCTGGAAAAACTGCATGAAGATCAGAGCTTCTTTGAAATGCTGGGCGAGTACATCCTGGCGGGGTTCAAGGTGGCGATGATCATCATGGCAATGCTGATTGGCTTTATTGCACTGATTGCGGCAGTTAACGCAGTGTTCTCCAGCCTGTTTGGCATCAGCTTCCAGCAAATTCTCGGCTATGTTTTCTGGCCGTTTGCCTGGCTGGTGGGTATTCCGGCGCCGGATGCTCTGCGTGCTGCCAGCATTATGGCAACCAAACTGGTAGCCAATGAGTTTGTGGCGATGATTGAGCTGAAGAAAATAGCGGCTGAGATGTCAGTTCGTGGGCTGGGTATTCTCTCGGTGTTCCTGGTTTCCTTCGCCAACTTCGCCTCCATCGGTATTGTGGCCGGGGCCATTAAGGGGCTTAACGAACAGCAGGGTAATGTGGTTTCCCGATTTGGTCTTAAGCTGGTTTACGGTTCCACGCTGGTCAGCCTGCTTTCTGCTGCTTTTGCCGGCCTGGTGCTGTAATGGCTTTCCCGGCGCATCGTGCGCCGGGATAATTCAGAATGCCACGCAGGCGGGTTCATCAACCCGCATTACCGACTCCTGCTGGAAGCGTTGCCTGTAACGCGTTCTCAACGCTTCAATATTCTGTTCGCTTTGAGCCGTTGCTGCATGGATCAGCATCAGCGCTTTACTCGGCTCACGCGCTACTTTGCCATTCTCGCCAAGCCATTGCCCTCTGGCATCAAACACCGTCAGCCCCTCTTTAAAACGCGGTGTCACATCGTTATCAACAAAAGACTGCCACTCAGCGGCGGTGATATCTGCCCCCTGCGGCCGGCTCAGCCCAAAATAAAGCGTGGTCTGCGTCATCGCATCACCCCCTTTACAAGAAGGTGCTGATACGGGTTGATGAAGGGGAGCCGCGCAACCGCTGAGCATCATCACCAACAGGGCGGTAATCAGAGGAGTATTTTTCATCAGTTTCCTTTTTTAAAAGTCTGTTATCACTGTCATCATTTCGCCCCACAGCAGCCCGGGCGGCTCTGCACATCTTAATCGTCCCGGTTTAAAACACCAGATACACCAGCCGATTTGTCAGAGTTTGCCCTGACGCCTGTTAAGCCATCGCCGGCACCGCTATAATCCCGTCATCTTTCTCTGAAAACGGGTACGCATAATGATCCGCAGTATGACCGCCTACGCCCGGCGCGAAACCAAAGGCGAATGGGGCAGCGCAGCCTGGGAGCTTCGTTCCGTCAACCAACGCTATTTAGAAACCTACATCCGTCTGCCCGAGCAGTTCCGTGGCCTGGAGCCGGTGATCCGTGAACGTATTCGTCATCGCCTGACGCGCGGCAAAATAGAGTGCAACCTGCGCTTTGATGCCGACCCGCGTGCGCAGAGCTCGCTGGTGCTGAATGAGAAGCTGGCGATCCAGCTGGTTCAGGCGGCCAACTGGGTGAAAATGCAGAGTGACGAGGGTGAAATTAACCCGGTTGACATCCTGCGCTGGCCTGGCGTGATGTCGGCAGAGGAGCAGGATCTGGATGCCATTTCCGCCGAGCTGCTGCAATCGCTCGACAGCGCGCTGGATGACTTTATTACCTCGCGGGAAACTGAAGGTGCGGCACTGAAGTCCCTGATTGAGCAACGTCTGGAAGGGGTCAGCACTGAAGTCACCAAAGTGCGCTCGCAAATGCCGGACGTACTGAAATGGCAGCGTGAGCGGCTGGTCACTAAGCTGGAAGAGGCGCAGGTGCAGCTGGACAGCAACCGCATTGAGCAGGAGCTGATCATGCTGGCGCAGCGTGTGGACGTGGCGGAAGAGCTCGATCGCCTGGAAGCGCACGTGAAAGAGACTTACAACATCCTGAAGAAGAAAGAGGCCGTTGGCCGTCGTCTCGACTTTATGATGCAGGAGTTCAACCGTGAGTCGAACACCCTGGCCTCCAAATCAATTAATTCAGAGGTCACCACTTCTGCCATTGAGCTGAAGGTGCTGATTGAGCAGATGCGTGAGCAGATTCAGAATATTGAATAGTGTTTCACCAGTGTTCATATAATACCATATATACTAATAAAACCCGTGATTTACGGGTTTTATTGTCTCACCACGAATCATCGCTTCTCGCCAAATATCCCGCTTTTGCTGCATCAAACGATGTACCAATTACATTTTTAAATGTTATCGTTTTGGTACAAGCAGGAAGAATGGGAAAGCTATCAGACATACAGATAAAAGCCTGGCTAAGGTCTCAGGAACGCTTTGAGGGACGCTCTGACGGAAACGGATTGTATCTCTGCTACCGAAAAGAGTTGTAAATACCAAAATGGCGTTTTCGCTACAGCTATGGAGGCAAGGCGCGTGCAATGTGGCCCGGTTTTGTGCGGACAAGGAGTATCTGCTGGCGGCTAACGACGGCAAACTACAGACCAACGTTCACAACGTGCGCAGGCTCTACGTCTTTAATAACGAAGTGCCTGGCTAATGTGGTGCGTGAGCCTTATTGATGAAGGGTAACAAGTGTTACATCGCATCTGTTACCCCCCTGTACCTCGTGATGTTACACAAACACATTTTATAAAAACGTATCTAAAACAGGGAGCTACACTGTATTACCCTTGGTACACATGGTTGCCTGGACAGACACTGGCTACACGACGTTTACTGCCTTTTTCCTGGCAGGTTATACGGCTAGTTTGCTTAGCCGGGAACTGATTAGGAAAGCAGCACAGTGGTCTGACCCCCACAACAGTAGACACATCCTGCCCAAAGCTTCAGGCTTGAATTTGAAAGAGAATGCACGTTTAGCACGAAAGTTTTGATTTTTTATCAACTCATGCTCACTGTTACAACATTAAGATCATTTCGAGGTATCCTGAATTATTGAACTGCTGAATTATAAATAATCGGTAACAATCAGATCGTGTTTTTGATAAATAAAACAATTAAGTATCACCCAATCTCTCCCGATAGATATGAATTTGGATGGTGGCAATGATCCAGTACATAGCGCTGGCAACGATGACAGAGTTTAACGCTGGTACGCCAACAGTAATAAAGTAACCTGCTACCGCACCTGCAATACTGCTTACGATTGCGTTCCAGCCTTTTTTATGAGTGTCCGGTGGTAGTTCATTATTTCCCTTTGAAACATTCAGAAGTTGCCTGTCGCTACGTAGGATAAAATAATCCACTAACATTACAGCGATGACAGGCGGGAATAAAACACCCAGCACATTTAGAAAATCAATGAATCTGTCCAGTATTCCCATCACAGATAAAATGGTGCCTGTCGTTCCGATAAGAAGAGTAAGAACAGGGTATGATATTTTCTTTCTGAATACAGCTTCAATTGCATTAGCAATGCCCAGAGTTGAAGAATACAGATTTATATCGTTTATACGCATTGTAGAGAAGACAACAACCAGTAAGCCTATCCCTCCCGTTACTTCAGACATTATGCTCACAACATCTGACGTTTTTAACATGATAGCAGCGATAATCGCCAGGCCATTGATAACATATTCACCTGCAATAATCGTCAGTATTACCATCCAAAAAACCTGGCGGCTACTGCTGTAGTAACGAGTGAGGTCTGGCGTTATCAGGCTTGCTACAATACTTCCACCCACTACAATAGTAATAGCTTCACTTATACCTATCGTATTGTTATGCATGGATAAGGTGGATAGTTCGTTCAGGCTGTGTCCTGACAAAACCACTGATGAGATATAAATTATACTGATGATAAACGCCGGTACGGCTATCCTTGCAGCCAGTCTGAGTGCCCTGAATCCAAAGGCCACAATGATGGTGAGCGTTAATCCTGTCAGTGTGGCTGCGAGCCGAAAGCCCAGCTTATGACCCGTCGCAAAATCCAGTGAATTGGCAAAAACAGAATTCTGTACCCCGAACCATCCCAGCAGACTTATTGCTATCAGCAACCCAACCAGAACTGAACCACTACGTCCAAATCCACACCATCGGGCAAGCAGGCTGCCTGACATGCCTTCTTTCATACCCGCCAGACCCAAACCGAGTGTGGCAACAAAGAAAATAACGCTGCCCGCTGTAATTGCAATAAATGCATCAGTATAGGTCATTGAATGTCCTAATACTGCTCCCAACATGAATTGGTCAAGGGCAGTAAGCATTCCCATATGGACAAGGGCGACGCCCCAAAAAGTCATGCGCTTATCCGAGGGAACACGCTCAACAGAGTAATTTTCATAAAGATTCATGCAGTATATATCCTTAAACGAAGCGAATGCCTTTACTGACCATTTTTTTTGGCAAATAGCTTTCAAGGTTAAGTGTTCGGCAAAATTCCTCAAACTGTCGTGAATTATGTACTCCAGATTTTTCGTACATAAGCTGAATGCGATTAGCGACTGTCTTGGCAGCAATTCCCAATATATTCCCAATTTCTTTATGGCTATGTCTTCTCATCAAAAGAAAAATTATATCCATCTCATTTTCATTAAAATTTTCACATCCCGTACCGACCTGTAAAACGCCTGGCTTTTCTTTCCCAATAAATGTCAGAGTTGAGATTACTTTAACTTTCCTTGCATTCCAGATTGTGCCGATACAATTAGTATCATTATCATAAATAGGAAATTTCTCACTGAAATACGGCTCCATTTCATCGTTTCCATACCAGAAATCTGTTTCAATCACGGCAACACGCTCACCCGCACTGACAGTTTTTCTGTCATGTTCTTCAAAACCTTCAGCCATTTCAGCCCAGGAGGTGGGGAACTCATGATCGAATTTCCCATTCACATCAAAGGAGGTGGGTGTACAGGTATACATTCTGGCCGCTTTGTTCATATAGATATGTCGTGATTTATTATCCTTTATGCCCCACGGCTCTGATAATGCATCAAATGTCGTCATGAATGACTGAATTATATTTGAGTTATGTGCAGACTTAAGCATCTTTTCCCCCATGAAGACGTTAACTTCCAGGTAGCTCTTTTGCGAGATAAAATCGTCTGAACTTATGGGCATATCCTTTCAATGAACCGTATTCTTCATAACCTAATTTTTGGTAAAAGCCCTTTGCCTGAAAATCGAATGTATCGACATAGGACATATGGCAACCGCGTTCCCTCGCTATCTCCTCAGCCTGTAACATAAGTGATTTTCCCAATCCAACCCCCCGCCTTGCCTCTGCCACCCAAAGGTATTGCACCTCCAGAGCACCCCACCAGGTTTGTGCTATCAACCCACCACAGAGCGTACTTTCATCGACAAACTCTAGGGAAAACTGTTCAATTTTCACTGGATGATAGTCTGCATTGTGCTCCCAGAGTGCATCCGTGATCGCATCTTTTTGCGTGTGTGTGGGGTTTTCAATTATATTAATTTTCAATTAATTAGCCTCTTTCTGCAACATATCAGCAATGCCTGAAATTTTTGAAAAACAAGTTTTCCCGACTTGTCAAGGGCGTTCGCTACCCTTCAGTTTTTTTAAAGGTTAATGATATTTTAGCTTTATTCAATAAAAACTTTACGGTGCCTCATCAGAGGTTGTTGAAAAATACAGAGTTGCTGAGATGAAGCTGCTAATGAAACTATCAAAACATGGATTCTGCTCAATGAGAGGCAGACTTCACATGTGAAATTTATTCTTTATACAACTGATATTATGGAGTGGATTGGAGACTTCCATTTTTATCAAAGTATTTATAATAAAAAAAGTGCGATTTCAGTGCCACACCAGGGAAACATAAAAATAACCTATTAATATATCGCCAGCGATGACCTGAGGAGGGTAATATTCTTTAAAATTATTAATAATATTTTAATATTCTTGTTTCATTCCTGTATAAAAATACACCTTTGATAATATCTTCGTACTTTTATCAAGGGTTCTTTTTTATATTAATCTGGCGCTTAAGCGAGAGAGGAATATCTCATACTTCTTTTAAAAATAACTAATACATTGATGAGCCGTCGCTGTTGCTATTATTTAACTGGCTATAGCGATGACAAAAAATCATCGTGTAATCGGATTGGGGAATGATGATGACTAATATTACGATTAAAAATCCAGAAGATATTTCAGAACCGGGAGAGAGTAAACACCCGGTTTTTCTCAAGGCAGGCGATATTATACAGATACTAAAAACAATCAGAGAAGGAATTTCAGAGGAGAAGGATACTTTACAGCATAAAACCTGTCTTTTATCGCAAATGGATGAATTGATTAATCTTGCATAAAAATTACATGATCTTATCTTACTTGATGACAGTATGCATTTATTGGGGCGCGAGTTAGTGGTTAAGGAAAAAATACCCCACATCAGCGGGGAAAGTTTCTCAAAATCAGCTCTGCGATATTTGATAAATGAAGTGGTGAGCTGATCCTATCTGACAAGACCTGGCACGAAACTCTATGGCATAGAATTAAGCAAAGATAACGGATCATTATAAAACCAGCATCAGATAGCAAAGATGTATATGCGCAAATGACGCCAGAGATTCCTGCAATCCGCAACAGGCAACGGATTGCTATCGAAGCTCATCCACTCAGCATTAAAGAATCTCCGGGTAGCTTCTGTGGTGATTGTCAGCTGTCGGTAAATACTGGCGTGCTGGCGAAAACAGATATCAGCAACAACGCTGGCAGTGAAAAGAAAAAGGACAGCTTTATCATGCGAAACTCCGTCATACCGTATTGTCTGACAGCGTGCCGGTAAACAGTGATAAAAGCCGTAATTGATTATTTATAAGATAGCGGGATTTTATTTTGCGTATTGGGGCGTGATACCCCAATCCAAAAACAACACGATATTTTTATTACGTTGCAATTTTACAAACACATAGAGATTACCTGGGCAACATTCACTATGCGTCCAATATATCGGCTGATGCCAACATCCCTTGACGTTAACCCAGTTCTTTAACGTATAACCAGATTAGCCTTACTACCGTCAAAAATATCTCGTAAGTACTCTTTCAGTTCAGTGAGATTTTCCGTAGAAGAGATATCAGCACTGTACTGACTTATCCCGGTTTTATCTGCTGCGTGCTGATGCAGGCTAACGGTAATCACATTTTTATCAAGGGTCACAGACGCCACGGCACCAGCAATTTCATATTCTGTTGCGTCGCTCTGAAAACCAATGCATTCATCGACAGACAAATCATCCTCATCAAATCTCCCAATGATGAAAAAATTTTCAGGATCACTGTCGTCGTCACCCACGCCAATCGTTAGTACATCATCCTCGTCGGTGCAGCTGACACATGTCCCAACGAATTTTTTTTCATTACTCATTACACCACCTCAACCAGGGCATTTACGTTTTCGGGAAGACCGCTTCCCTGTTGCAGTCCATTCTTTAGATTCACCGCCTTCATCGGGCCATTTATAAACAACCTCAGCACTGGTGTTAAGCTTAAATGTATTCATTTTACCCTTACAGGATGTACAGGGTGGATATTGCCCATCAATCACCAGCTTGTCACCCGGAGCAGCCCTCTCATCAAGCTCCCGGGTAATTCGCGCTTCAGTGTGGGTAGCCAACGTGCTTCGGGGGAAGCCAAGCGCCTTCTCTTCTGCCGTCATGTTACCGCTCTGCCATACACCCTGCGCTTTGATATTACCTTCACTGTCGTACAGTGTGGCGTTGGCTGTATGTGTCCCTTTACCCGTCCCGAAAGCCAGTCCCAGAGGATCAGTCCATGTAAGCGGATTTGGTGCATACTGGTAAAGATTCCAGCCACCGTACAGCCCTATCGGATCCTGCACCGTAAAACGCCCCACCTGTGGGTCGTAGTACCGGAACAGATTATAGTGCAGGCCGGTTTCA
The DNA here is from genome assembly GCA_050311775.1 of Erwinia amylovora. Classification (GTDB taxonomy): domain Bacteria; phylum Pseudomonadota; class Gammaproteobacteria; order Enterobacterales; family Enterobacteriaceae; genus Erwinia; species Erwinia amylovora_A. The sequence goes on from JBNONK010000013.1 coordinate 96,711, forward strand.
CCGTCTGCATACTGCCCGGCATAGCGCAGCGGCTGATGGCTAAGGGATGCGTTCCGGGAAAGACGATAAAATCCGTCAGTCTGCCTGCTGACCAGCCCAAAGCTGCCATACTGGCCGCTCCAGCGAAGCTGCCCGTCTTCGTCCGTCACTTCCAGCGGCGCGCCGTTCAGGTCGGTGCTGAACCAGAATATATCGCCGTGGTCCTGGTCTGCCGGGTGGTCAACGCGTGCCAGCGGGCTGTACGCCTCGTTCGGGTCGTATACGTACGTCTGGCACTGACCGTTATGCTGCTCCTGCACCAGACGAAATCCCTGCCATAAGAAGCGGGTTTCCTGCGTACCGCGTGCGGTGGTGACGGTTTTGCGCGTGCGCCTACCCAGCGCGTCGTAGTGATAATGCGCGGTAAAGCGCCCGTCCGGCCCGGTGCCCTCAGCCTGTATTAGCCGGTTTTCAACATCATACTGGTAGTGCTGTTCGTGCAGCCCGCTGCGGCGGCGGACCAGATTGCCCCAGCCGTCATACTGCATAAACAGATTCTGCCAGTGCGTCAGACGGTTATCCGTCACCGGGTGGGTTGAATGGGTTTCATCCGGCAGCAGGTTATCAGCGGCATCGTAGCGGAACGACTGTGTCTGGTGGCCCTGACGCGCCTCGCACTGGCTGAGCAGACGGCCCTCCGGGTCATAGCCGTAGCTCACCTCGCCCCTGAGGGTGTCGCTGACGCCCGCCAGCTCACCGCGTGCGGTATAGCGGAAGGCGCGTTCAAGTATTTCCTGCTCGGGCAGGTTCGGCCCTGCGCCCGGCGAGCTGCGCTGTAACGTGCGCCTGCCCAGACTGTCGTACTCCCGGCGCTGTTCACGCGCCCCCTGGCTGCGGGATATTTCCCGGTGCAGACGGTCGCGGGTGAATTCGCTGACCGTCTGCTGGTTAAAGCGAACGGCGCTGACGTGGCCGGAGCCGTAGTGCAGCCAGGAGAGGTGCTGCCCGCCGGGCAGGGTCAGCCGTGTCAGGTTGCCCAGGACGTCGTATTCATACTCCAGCTCGCCGCCGACGCCCCATTCGCTGATAATCTGCCCGGCCGCATCGCGGCAAAAGCGGATGTCGTCCGCTTCAATGCCCAGCGCCACGCCCTCTGAAGTGGGCATACGTTTCAGCCCGTTCAGCTCACCATTTTCCCCACGCCGGTAGTGGTATTCAGCGTGACGGGTGGTGCGTCCGGTCAGCAGGCCGCCGTCGTCATAGCTGAAGGTCTGCACACGCCGGGCGATGCCGCCGTCCGACTGTGGTTTGCCGCTCTCCAGCAGCGTACAGAGCTGGCCGCGTTCGTCCCACTCCATCTGCCGGAGGGTGTCGTCCGGGCGGGTTTCACTCAGCGGGCGGCCCACGGCATCCACAGTAAAGCGGTATTCCCCGCCGTTGCCGTTTTCCAGCCTGAGCAGGTTGCCGCGCGGGTCGTAGTGCCGGCGGCGCGTGCGGCCGATACGGTCGGTGACGCTGACCGGCAGCCCCAGCGCGTTGTACTGCCAGCTGACCTCGCTTTCCAGCGGGTCACGCCAGACGGCAAGCTGGCCGCGTTCGTTCCAGCGCAGGGTTTCCCGGCTGCCGTCGGCGCGGATAACGGCGGTAAGCTGCCCGGCGGCGTCCCACTCGCGGCGGGTAAAGTTCCCTTCCGCATCTTCACTGCTGACCAGCTGCCCGAAGCGGTCATAGCTAAAGCGGGTTACGCTGCCGGAGCAGTCGGTGCGTGTTGTCAGCAGACCCTGACGGTTCCACTCCAGCAGCACGTCACCGCCGTTCGCATCGGTGATGCGCTCAGGCAACGTCTCTTCATCATCAGGGTAGTGATATTGGGTGCTGTGGTTCAGCGGGCCGGTTTCCGACAGCAGGCGACCGTGCAGGTCGTAAGTGGACCGCGTGCTGGTCCGGTCCGGGTAAACGGTCTGTACGATGCGGTCCGTATTGCGGAACCAGTGATAACGGATGGTGCGGCCCGCCGGGTCGGTTTCGGAAACCATCCGGCCAAAGCGGTCCCACTGGCTGCGACGCATCACCCCGCCGGGCAGGATGACGTCACACAGCTCACCGTCGCGATAAACGAAGCTGGTCTGGCGACCGTCCCAGTCGGTAAAGCTGGCAACGTTGTCATCGTCATCAATCAGCCAGTGCGCCTGCGCCCCGTCATCACGGGTAACGCGGCGGGTGCCGTTGTCAAAGTCATAGTCAAGATTAAGCTGCTCCCCCGCGCCGGTGCGGTACGCCACCACGCGCGGCAGGCCGTCGGTCACCTGCCAGCGGTATTCACTGACCAGACCGTTGCCGTCCTCGTGGCTGCGCATCAGGTCCGCGCCGTCGCCGTCGTCATACCAGCTGAAGCGGCGGCGGACCTGGCCACCGCGCCCGGTGACGGTCAGCAGCCGCCCCTTTTTGTCGTAACCGTAACTGACCAGGCAGACCTCATTATCCAGCCACGCGCCCGCAAGCCGGATCTGACCGTTAATACTCTGATAGCGGCAGGTCACGCGCTGCCCGGCGCTGTCGGTCAGCGCGTGCAGGGTGTGGTCATCGTTCCACTCAAACAGGATGGCATTGCCGCACGGTTCCGTCAGGCGGAGCGGCAGGGACGGCGCATCGTCGCGCAGCGCCGGAAAGTGCCAGCGCTCTTCACCAGCGTCATACACCGACCAGCTGTCGTCCGCATGGTGCTCCAGCCAGCGCTTCTCCGCCTCGCAGAAGGTCCGCTGCCCTTTGGGCACCAGCGGAAAGGAGACGTAATCGCCGGAGGGCGCGCGCCACACCAGCCCGTCCTGATACCGCGCCAGGCGGGTTTCGTGGAACAGGCTCCAGCCGCGCCCCAGCACGCTGTCAGCCGGATTGCCGCTGTGCCACCAGCGCTGCCAGCGTACCGGCAGGCGGGAAGGCAGCACAAAATCGAGCTCATCATCGCCGCTGAGAAACTTCTGGCCGCTGACGATATCCACCGGGCGGGCGATGATGCCCACGGCGGCGGCACCGGTCATCAGCACCCCGGCGCGACAGGCGACACGGGCCAGTTTACCGATGAAGGGCAGTTTACTGAGCAGGCGGCTCAGCGCACCAACTTTTCCGGCGGCACCGCCTGCCCCGCCAAGCAGCCCGGCAAACAGCAGCGTCAGGTCAGAGGCTTTGTACACCCACTCGGACACTTCAGGCTGGATGGGCAGGGTCTGCAACGGGTCGCCGCCAATGCGCACGTTGCCGGAGCCGGTCATCACCCTGCCGCCGCAGGTGGTCTGGTCACCGATACGCGCCGCCGGGAGTCCGTTGATAAACACCCGCGACGAGCCTTCCGCCATCTGCTGCGCACCGGCATCCTTCGCGCATGCCACCATGCTGTCGGTGGCGATGACGGCGGGTTTGCCGTTGATAAAGACGTTATGAGAGCCGGTGGCGATGACGCCTTCCTTCTCCATGCTGGCGGCCCCCGCATCCGCGATACCGTCACGGGCAGCGGTGGCCAACTCTCCGGTAAGATACCCCACCGCCAGGCTGGCCCCGACCAGCAGCACGCCGACGCCCAGGCAGGCTGAAGCCATCCCGGCTACAAACAGCGCGCCTGCGGCAATCCCGCCCGCCGCCGCAATCAGCCCGCCGACAATCGTACCGGCAATCATCCCCGCCAGCGCATGGGAGTGGCCGATATCATCGCCGACTCGGGCCGCTTCAAACATGACGTCAGTCCCTACTGTTCATGGAGACGAAAGCTGGCCAGCAGGCGCTGGAACTGCGCGTCATCCGCCTCCGTCAGCTTGGCGGTGCAGGTCATGGTGAACACCAGAATACGGTTGTCCTGTGGATTAAATACCGCCTGCTGCTGAAAGACGCGCCTGCCGTCGCGCAGATAGCTGGCGTGAACGCACTCGCCATGAAGCAGATTATCACCCAGCACCGATGGCACACGCTCAGTCTGCTTCCAGCCCTTGAGGTGTGTTGTCATCAGCGCCAGCTGGCGGTCAACGTATGCGGAAAGGGTTTCGGCATCATTCAGCGCGTCACGGGAAATATTAAACGCAGGAGCGCCCGGCGCGGGTGCGGGAAAGGCATTGACGGTGCGGTCCTGACAGCCTTCCGGCAGGATGATTTTGCCTTCGGTAAACAGGCATTCAGCGGCGGGCAATGGCATCGTGAAAGTTCCGGTTACATCACATAAACTTAAGTTTGCCATGAAAGTTTTGGGATTAGTAGTCGGAAGGTACGTGGGGCTGGTTTGTGCCAAGAGTGGAAGTTGCTAAATCAGTCTATGTTAATCAACGGGGAACAGGTCAGGCAAAATTCAGTGTGCTACAACATCATCCTCAGCATGGTATTAGTGTTGGCATTCAACCTGAAAGGGCTGCTGCCGTGGGCCATTCCAGTCTCCGGCCCGGCCTTTACCACACCGCGGGGCGGGGTAATGCTGATTGGCGTCATCTGTTTTGCAGTATTTCTGGCCGCGGCCCCGTCACGCCCGGAGTTTGTTGGTTGGGTGCATATCGCCCTGAATGTCGGCAACAAGCCGGAGATGGATTGGATGGCGGAGCTGGCGCGTCTGACCGGCACACTGCTAAGCCCACCGCACATGACCGGGGATGGGTTTTATGAAGCGGTGATTGCAGATCCGGACCCGAATTAGGTTGAGCTGGTGGAATGTGATTTCTTAAAAAGCGCATACTGATCCCTGTATCGGGTAGTTAAAATTTCCCAAGATTGATAATAATATATTAAAATTCACACAGATAAGTTATCAAAACCTAGCAAGCATGATGGAGCTCCCGTGGACACAACAGCACATGACGTCAAATTTGCATGGGCTCGTTTTTATGAGGCTTTTGCCAGCGCGTTACTGACCTGGCGGAACCGGAGAGACGAATTAGTCAAAGGCATTCACCTGATTGCCGCAGATGTCGACGGGATGTCCCATCTGCAGGATAAACCCGCCAAGGGGGATCCCTTTCCCTTAAAAGACATTTGTCCGTTTACTACTATGGGCCTGTTCAATCGCAGCCTGACCGACACTAAGCGCAAAATTATTACCGCCAAGCTGGCGAATTTGCTGGGAGTGAACGAACCGGTTCCTGAGTCTTTTGCCGGTATCCCTCTGTTGAATAACCAAAAATCTTGGTTCTTTGGTTATGAAAGGTCGCGCGATCCTGATGATATTGAACGCTTGTGGGAGATGTTCTCACAAGCAGTGACATTTGCGGATAACCAGAATACCAACCCCGCAGATTTCACTTTCGCATATGACATCGCTTCTGCAGTGATGAATGTTGGCTGGAATCTGACCATGGGGCTGTACTGGGCCCGACCTTGGTTCTACCCCACTTTAGATAGCCAGTCGCAGTATTACATCCAGAAAGTGTTAAACATTAAGATCCTTAAAAATGGGGCAAAAGGTCGCTGTAGTGGTCAAAGCTACCTGAGCATTATGCAAGCGCTTAACAAAGCCTTTACCCAACCCAACTATCCGGTTCATTCCTTCCCGGAACTCTCTCTTTCAGCGTGGAATACCGATCTTAGTCAGTCTAAAGATGAAGTGGAAAATCGAACGTGGAAAGCCTCTTTACTTAATAAAATTAAGGCGTTATGCCTGAAAAAAGAGAGCCCTTATTTCACTGCTTCTGAGTTGAAAGAAAACTACCTAGATGTATTAAAGGCAGAGCGTCCTGATAGCAAAACGGTTACAAGCTCAATCTACTTTTATCTGCAGAAATTACGCAATGATGATGAGTTAAAATTTCTAGAGTCCGGAAATTATGAATACCTGAATTTTGAAAAAAACGAATCCCAGACAATAACTGAGGAAACAGTCGAAGAGAGTGCGCCGCCACCAAAACTCACTCACGCGCCTTACTCAATCAGTAATCTGATTCAGGAGGGCTGTTTCCTGGAAAAAGCGAAAATCCAACTCACACTTCAGCGCCTGCTTGACAAGAAAAACCTGATCCTACAGGGGCCACCAGGGACTGGGAAAACTTGGCTGGCGCGCCGTCTGGCGTACTGCCTAATGGGAGAACAAGCGCCTGAGCGTATTAATGCGGTGCAATTTCACCCGAACCTCTCTTACGAAGACTTTATTCGTGGCTGGCGTCCAGGGAAAGAGGGGCGATTAACGCTAATCGATGGACCTTTTATTAATGCAGTCAAAACTGCGATCAATAATCCTGCCGCGAAATATGTTGTGATTATTGAAGAGATTAACCGTGGCAATCCTGCGCAAATATTCGGTGAAACACTCACGTTGATGGAAGCTGATAAACGCACGCCGACGGAGGCGTTGGCGCTCTCCTACAGTGAAAATCCTGATGAAAAAATCTATATCCCTGAGAATCTGTATATCATCGGCACGATGAATATTGCAGACCGCTCCCTAGCACTACTCGACTTGGCACTGCGCCGCCGTTTCGCCTTTATCGAGCTAAAGCCAACGTTTAGTGACGCGTGGAAAAAATGGGTAAATCATAAATTCGCAATTGATTTAGACCTGTTAGCCATCATCGAATCTCGACTGACGGAGCTCAACGAGATGCTGGCAAAAGACGCCACCTTAGGGCCGCAGTTTTGTATCGGTCACAGCTATTTCACACCAGCCACTGATCAGCAAATCAACGAAGCTCAGGCCTGGTATGCACAGGTCGTCGATACAGAGATCTGCCCTTTGCTCGCCGAATATTGGTTTGATGCCCGAAATAAAGTCGACGAAGCCAGAAAAGTGTTACTAGCAGAATGACGACAATAACCGGGAGTGAACAACATAAAGCGTCACGCATTCCCGTGCGAAATCTTTGGCTGCTGATGCTGTACGCTTCAGATCTGTTTCGTCAGTTGGGACGCAGTCATATTGCGGTTGAAGATAACCCGGCAGAAATACCCGATCTGGTGGCGACAATCTTGCTACATGAGATTGAGCTGCGCCGTCGTCGCAATTTAAGCATGGGATACCAACCCCGTCATTCGGTCCTGAACCGGGTGAGAGGACGCATTGATGTACTATATACGGCCAGTCATCAGTTGCTTGAGCGGGGTCGGGTCGCCTGCCATTTTCAGGACATGACCCTAGACAACCCACGAAACCGCTATGTTCGCTGCGCGTTAGAACGTCTAACCCCGATCATAGTGAAGCCGTCCCTGGCTGCAGATTGCCATGTTATGGCAATATCACTTCGCCGTGAGGGAATAAACGGAGGATATCCTGACAACCGCGAACTGCCCTCGGTGCGGCGTTTTGGACGCCATGATGCCGCTGATAAACCGATGGTCGATGCCGCGCAATTAGCTTTTGAACTGCTGATTCCGACCGAAGATCAAGGGCAACATCTTTTGCCCGCGCCCTCAGATAATCTTTACTGGATGAGAAGGCTATTTGAAAAAGGTATTGCGGGCTTTTATCGTGTACACCTAGCCAAAACAACCTGGCAGATCTCAGCCGGGAAAGAGCTGAAATGGGCGTTGAGCGATCAAAGTGCGGGCAGCGCAGAGATTTTTCCGACGATGAAGTCAGACATTATTCTTGAACACAAGATGGCCCAGCAACGGATTATTATCGATACCAAATTTAATGCGATTCTGACAAAGGGCTGGTATCGGGATCAATCGCTACGTAATAGCTATATTTACCAGTTATACACCTACCTTAGAACACAAGAGAGCAAGGCGGACCCGCTTTCGCTCAATGCCGCCGGCCTTCTACTTCATCCCGCCGTTGGCTATATGCTCAATGAGTATGTTGTCACTCAGGCACATAAGATCCATTTTGCTACAGTAGATATGGCGGTAGATGCCAAAACAATCAAAAGACAATTACTGGACTTAGCCCATAATTGCGCGGGAGTCGCGGCTGATGGTTTGCCACTTTGTAAAGCAATGGCTGCAATATAATTTACTATTGCAGCCACGTAGCTGCTAGGATCACGTCTGTTTCTCGCTCAGAGCGGACCAGCCCCCCCCAAAAAATTCTGGCCGTTATGTGCCAAAAGCGGCCATTGGTCATTATGAAGAGGCAACACAGTAAATCTATTTTGCCGGTTACCTCACCCAAAAATTCGCCTAGGCCTACAGGCGATCTGCACTATAGGCGACGCTTTTTATTTCCCGCAGCGCATCCAGTCGCATTATTAGTGCCGCTTCAATATTGTTGTATGCAGTACTGCCCAGCGGTAAGCGCAGTGCCGGATTGTCCGCATCAGCAGCAGCAATCATTGCAGTAACACATTTTTGCGCATCACCTTTAATCGCAAAATTTCCCCCCATCAGCGCCGCCCGCAGTTTTCCTGCCGCGGTATCACTATAAACGGGTAAAGCATCAGCAATATCGAGCCCCGCACCAAACTGCGTCGCCGTCGGCCCTGGTTCCACCAATAAAAAGTCGATGCCAAACGACGCAACTTCCTGCCGAACAGCTTCAATAAAACCTTCTATGCCCCATTTAGTGGCGTGATACAAACTGAAGTCAGGATATGCAATCTGGCCTCCTTCCGAAGAAACCTGGACAACACGACCGCCGCCCTGCCGACGCATGAACGGAATCACTGCGCGGATCAACTGAATTGAGCCAATGAGATTGGTAGCAATCTGCCGTTCAATTTGCATGTCGCTCAACTCTTCCGCTGCGCCAAACAGCCCATAAGCCGCGTTGCTCACCACAATATCAATCCGCCCCGCCTGAGCGAATGCCGCTTCAACACTGGGCTTAATCGTTGTTGTCTTGCCGATATCAAGCACCATCACCTGCAAATTATCTCCGTACAGCTTGCGCAGATCATCTAATACAGCTTCGCGCCGGACGCTTGCCACTACTCGATCGCCACGGGCTAGCAGACTTTCACACATCAGGCGACCCAAGCCACTGGATGCGCCGGTAATTAGCCAAGTTTTCATTATTGTTATCTCCGTTTAGTGAACCTAAGTTCATCTTATAACTAATCATTGATGGCATAATCTCCCCAAACTGACATGAGATGGTGGGAAATATACAACAATGAAACGCCCTTCCTGGAATGAATTAGTGGCGGTGAAAACTGTTGCTGACCAACGTAGTTTCCGTCGCGCTGCAGATGTGCTCGGACTTAAACGTTCAACGCTAAGCCATACGATCAAAGGGCTGGAGACTGCCCTTGGCGTGCGGCTTTTCAATCGAACGACGCGAAGCGTAGCGTTGACCGAAAAAGGTGAAATGCTGATTAATCGCTTGGCGCCGCTGCTCACTCAGATGGATGAGCTGCTGAACGACGTTACCGTTAGTGACCATCAGCCCTATGGGACACTGCGCATCAGCGCCAGTGATGCAGCTATCAGCCTTCTACTTGAAACCATATTGCCAACCTTCATTCAAAAATATCCGGGGATTGAACTTGAATTATTCGCTCAAGGTCAGTTAGTTGATATTGTTGAGCAAGGATTTGATGCAGGTATACGGTTGTATGAAGATGTGCCTAAAGATATGGTGGCCATTTCCCTGAGCGGACCACTACGCTTTATTACTGTGGCATCTCCCGATTACTTAGCATCGCGACCAAAAATTCTGCATCCACAGGATGTTATGCAACACACCTGCTTACGACAGCGCCTGCCAAGCGGTAAACGATACCAATGGGAATATCAACAGGATGAGCAGCAATTTGCACTGGATGTACCAGGCAATCTGACTCTCGACAATGGTGCTTTGATGGTAGAAGCTGCCGAGGCAGGATTAGGAGTGGCCTATTTGCCGGAGCCCTATGCCCAGCGCGGGCTGGAGACACAGCGCCTGGTTACATTGCTGGGAGACTGGACAATAGCCTCGCAAGGTCTTGCGCTCTACTTTTCGCATAATCGTCATATGCCTGTCGCGTTAAGGCTGTTTGTGGACACAATCAAATCAACGCCGCACGCCTGAAAGCGAGTCAATTAAACGGGCCAATGAGCATAACTGATGCTGGAAAATGTATCACTGGTATAGCAGACAGTGATTAGAAGCATTAGGAAAATGCTCAACGTCCGCTTATCGCTCATAGCAGACTTTGCCCGATGCACACATTCAGTTTGTACCGAAGCCAACACTCAAAATACCAAAGTGCTCAGAAAATTCCCTGCGTTTAACTAACCTGCGGCCTACAGTAGGATCGTAGATTAGCCCCATAGATCACCAGACACTTCGCCTCTCTTAAAATAAGAGGTAGTCTTGGAACTATGTTTAACACCAGTCAGAATAATAAGATGGTTGAAGTGTTATCAGGACCTGAGCGGCGTCGGCGTCGTACACCGCAGGAAAAAATTGCCATTATTCAGCAGACTATGGAACCCGGTATGACCGTGTCTCATGTCGCGCGCCTGCATGGCATCAATGCAAACCAGATATTCAAATGGCGCAAGCAATATGAAGACGGCTCGCTGACGGCTGTTGCATCGGGCGAGGAAGTGGTGCCGGCCTCCGAGCTCGCTGCCGCCAATAAGCAAATCCGCGAACTCCAGCGCCTTCTGGGCAAAAAGACGATGGAAGCCGAGATCCTTAAAGAGGCCGTGGAGTTCGGTCGGGCAAAAAAATTG
>JBNONK010000014.1:0-106475 GCA_050311775.1 Erwinia amylovora
GTTAGGCCTGCCGCCAGCGTTCAATCTGAGCCATGATCAAACTCTTCAATTTAAGTTTGATTTGCTGCAACACGTGCAGCGATGCTCAAGTGTAAAACGTCATAATGAATTTCATTATGTGTTCACTCTTAAGGCTTGATATTTTTTGCGCCTTGCGACGCTGATACCAATCCTGCGAGTGCCCACACAGATTGTCTGATAAATTGTTAAAGAGCGGTGCGGGAAGTAGCTGAGCCACTCTGCCGCGAGGTGGCGTATAATACGCCTTCCTCTTTCAGAGTCAACTTCTTTTTGAGAAGTTTTTCTCCGCAGATTCAGCTTCCTGAACCTCTCAACCCGGCGGCCGGTAAGCCGTTGTTCCGTGTCGATGGAGGCGCATTATAGGGAGTTCCTGAACGCTGACAAGCGATTATTGCAAATAAATGACTGACAGCGTCATTTTTCAACAAAGCGCCTTTTTTTACTGCGTTTTGTCTGATATTGCAGCAAATTCATGGGCAAACCGGCCCACCTGCTCCCAGTCTGTGTAATCCACTTCTTTTGTTGTATCCGTTTCGCCCCCGGTCATACGCATAATCAACTGGATCATGATGCGATCGAAGAAACCATAACGCGGATAACGCAGTGCGCCAGCGAATACGGCACAACAGTCTGGCTCCCACGGAGAGTGCAACAGGAACTTACGCGTATATGCATTAGTTTGCGGGGCACGCTTTTCCGGTTTACGGGCGGTGAGGTTTACGGAGAAGAAACCAGAAGGACGCTTACGTAATTCCTGCAGGTGCTGCTTAACGAACTTCGCCACTTTCGGATGGAAATGACCGTAGCGAATTGAAGCCCCAATCAGCACGCGATCGTACTTCGTCCAGTCAACCGCACTGGCATGCAGGATATTGACCAGATCGCACTCTTGCTGCTCTTTGAGCTGGTTAGCGATATAAGAAGCAATCTCGCGGGTCTGCCCGTCACGGCTGGAAAACAGAATTAACGCTTTCATATAAGAACTCAACTTAAGTTATTCACGCCAGAAGGTCGGCGTGAACAGGACTAACAGCGTGAAGACCTCAAGGCGACCAAAAAGCATAGTCAGGATCAAAATCCATTTCGCCGTATCATTCATGGTAGTGAAGTTATCCGCCACCACCCCCAACCCCGGCCCCAGATTATTCAGCGTTGCCGCAACGGCCGCAAAGGCAGAAAAATCATCCACGCCGGTGGCAATAATTGCCAGCATACTCAGCAGGAAAACCAGCGCATAGGCTGAGAAGAACCCCCATACCGCTTCGAGGATACGTTCAGGCAGCGCCCGCTGCCCGAGTTTAATGGTATAAACCGCATTCGGGTGCACTAACCGCTTAAGCTCGCGGTTACCCTGCTTGAACAGCAGCAGGATGCGGATCACCTTCAGTCCGCCGCCCGTTGAACCGGCACAGCCACCAATAAAAGCGGAACAGAGCAGCAGAACGGGCAGGAATAACGGCCATCGTGCGATGCTGTCCGTGGTGAAACCGGCGGTGGTTGCCATCGATACGACCTGGAAGAAGGCCTGGTTCAGCGTTTGCAGTCCGGTACTGTAAACATCGTGGAACCAAAGCACCACGGTGCAGATGATCACCAGCGTAAGCTGCACGCCGATAAACATACGAAATTCCGGATCGCGCCAGTAAACGCGAAGGTTACGGCCACTCAGCAGGGAAAAGTGCAGGCCATAGTTACAGCCAGAGATCAGCAGGAAAATGGCGATGATGGTATTAATGGTTGGGCTGTGGAAATAGCCGATACTGGCGTCATGCGTGGAAAACCCCCCAATGGCGATAGTCGAGAAGCTGTGCCCAATCGCATCAAACAGCGGCATTCCCGCCAGCCACAGCGCCAGCGCGCAGATCACCGTTAGCAGCACATAGATCAGCCACAGCGTTTTGGCCGTTTCGGCAATACGCGGCCGCATTTTGTTATCTTTCAATGGCCCCGGCATTTCAGCACGGTACAGCTGCATCCCCCCCACCCCGAGAATTGGCAGGATGGCCACCGCCAGCACAATGATCCCCATGCCACCCAGCCACTGCAGCATTTGCCGGTAGAACAGGATTGCTTTCGGCAGCGAGTCCAGCCCCACCAGCGTTGTGGCACCGGTGGTCGTCAGGCCGGAAAAAGACTCAAAGAAGGCGTCGGTTACCGACAGGTTAGGATGCTCGGCAAAGATAAAAGGCATTGCCCCCACGCTGCCCAGCACCGTCCAGAACAGCACCACGATCAGGAAGCCTTCTCGCGGCTTCAGCTCGCGCTTCTGCTTGCGGTTCGGCCACCACAACAGCGAACCGATCAGCAGTGCCATAAAGAAAGTCTGGGTAAATGCACGCCCAGCGCCGTCACGGTAGATCAAAGCCACCAGCCCCGGGACAATCATGGTTCCCGAGAACAAAATGACCAGTAAACCCACGATGCGGGTAATGGCACGAAAATGCATGCAGCCGTTCCTTTCCTGACAGTAAATATGTTATTTGAGCGGGGCGAGGTGCAGCGCCCCTCTGCTGAAATCCGTGAGATTTTGCGTAAACCCGGCGACCTGGGCATGAGGCAGGGCCAGCGTCAGGGATACGCATTGCAGAAATTCGCTGTGCTGCAGCTGCCCGTGGAACCGGCCAATCATTCTTTCAATCTCAGACAGCTGAGCATAGTCGCAGCTGAGCGTAAACGTCAGCATCGGCACTTTTTGCAGGCGGGGCAATGTCTTCAGCGCCTGCTGCACGCCGCCGCCATAGGCCTTCACCAGCCCACCGGTGCCCAACTGAATGCCGCCATAGTAACGAACCACTACAGCGGTGATCTCGCCAATATTATTGCCCATCAGTTGAGCGAGCATGGGCTTGCCCGCCGTGCCTGAAGGCTCGCCGTCATCAGAGAAGCCCAACTGTTGGGAATCCGCCGGCGAACCGGCCACCCAGGCCCAGCAGTGATGCCGGGCGGTGGGATGTTCGCTTTTTATCTGCTGTACAAAGGCACGAGCCGCTTCCACACCGTCAGTATGGGCCAACAGCGTTATAAAGCGGCTTTTTTTGATTTCCTCGCTGAAGCTGAACAGCTCCGCAGGGATGTCATAGGCGTCCATCAGTCCAGCTTCAAATCCCGCGTCATGTTTTCCACGCCCTGCTCGCGGACCACCACGTTATCCTCAATTCGGATACCGCCATAAGGTTTCAGTGCGTCAATGCGCGCCCAGTCGAAATGCTGGCTGAATTGACCGTCGCGCCAGGGGGCCAACAGCGAGTCAATAAAGTAGATGCCCGGCTCAATGGTCAGCACCATGCGTGGCTCAAGCATGCGTGTGCAGCGCAGATAAGGATACTGCTGCGGCGCGGCCAGGTGTGTGCCATGGTCGTTCTGCATAAACCCGGCGACGTCGTGCACCTGCAGCCCCAGCGGATGGCCGACGCCATGTGGCATAAACGGCCCGGTAAGATCTTGCGCTACCAGCGCTTCTTCGCTCAGCCCTTTCACCAGCTGATGCTTCAGCAGCAGCTTCGCGATGCGCTGGTGCATTTGCTGATGGTATTCGGTATAGCGCACGCCCGCTTTCAGAGTGGCAATCAGCGCCAGCTCTTCTTCATTCATGTCTTTAACCAGCTGTGCGTACTCACTGTCAGCTTTCGCGGCGTAGGTTCGCGTCAGATCTGCAGCATAACCGTTGTATTCGGTACCGGCATCAATCAGGAAGCTGCGTGACTCATCCGGCGGCAGGTGATCCAGTTTGGTGTAGTGCAGCACCGCCGCATGCTCGTTCAGCGCGATAATGTTGCCGTAAGGCACGTCGATATCACGATGGCCGGTCGCACTCAGGTAGGCATTGTTGATATCAAACTCGCTCATGCCGGACAGGAAGGCTTCCCTCGCCGCACGATGACCGATCACCGCCGTTTTCTGCGCTTCACGCAGGCAATACAGCTCGTAATCCGTTTTATAAGAGCGATGGTAATGCAGAAAATCCAGCGCTCCTTTCGGATTGATCTGTTCAGCTTTGATACCTAACTGGGCCGCGCGCTCCGGCACAGGGCCAATATAGGCGACGTTCTCCCGCCGGGCTGGCAACAGCTGACCGATCTCGTCGGCTTTCTTCAGCGCCACGATATCGATTTCATCCGTCCAGAAGCTTTGCGGCAGTGGCTCGACGTTATGCCAGTAATCTACCGGGGAATAGAACCACAATTTAGGCTTGTTCACGCCGTCCACCCACAGCCAGCAGTTCGGTACGGAGGTCACCGGCACCCAGGCTTTAAACTGCGGATTCACTTTGAAGGGATAGTGATGATCATCGAGGAAAACCGTCAGCAGTTCTCCGGAGTGGATCAGCATACCCTCCAGTTTAAAGCGGGCTAAAACCTGCTGCGTACGCGCCTGCAGCGTCTTGATATGGTCCTGATACAGGTTAACCAACGATTCCATCTCATTGCCTCCGTTAACGCTAATTTGAGCGCATCTTATCACAGCCGTTTGCCCGATGCCGTTTTGCCGCGCCTGTGATCTTGTTTGCAAATAAGCAAATTCTCGTTTGCAAATAATTAACATCCCTTCCACACTCCTGATCATCTGGTAGGACCAGATCCTCTTATCGCGGCTTCAGGAGATTAACATGCTCTACCAAGGCGAAACCCTTACCTTGAACTGGCTGAACCACGGCATTGCCGAACTGGTGTTTGATGCCCCCGGCTCGGTAAATAAGCTGGATACCCAAACCGTCGCCAGCCTGGGTGAGGCGATCTCGGTGCTCGAAACGCTGCCGGAGTTGAAAGCAGTGCTGCTCAGCTCACGTAAACCGGCCTTTATCGTCGGGGCTGATATCACTGAATTTCTCTCGCTGTTTGCCGCCCCGGCGGAAAAACTGACGCAGTGGCTGGCCTTTGCCAACGGCATCTTCAATCGCCTTGAGGATTTACCGGTTCCCACTCTGACGGCTATTCAGGGCTATGCCCTCGGCGGCGGCTGCGAATGCGTGCTGGCTACCGATTTCCGCATCGCCACGCCGGATGCCCGCATTGGCCTGCCGGAAACAAAGTTAGGCATCATGCCCGGCTTTGGTGGCTCGGTTCGTTTACCACGCCTGCTCGGCGCGGACAGCGCGCTGGAAATTATCGCCGCCGGTAAGGATATTGATGCGCACAAGGCGCTGAGCGTCGGCCTGGTGGATGCGGTGGTCCCCGCCGAAAAGCTGCATGAAGCCGGGATCAACATTCTGCTTGAAGCCATTGAAGGAAAGCAGGAATGGCGCGCACGTCGCCAGCCGAAACTGCAGCCGCTTAAGCTGAGTAAGATTGAAGCCTCAATGAGTTTCACCGTCGCCAGGGGCATGGTGCTGCAGACCGCCGGTAAACACTATCCGGCGCCGATGACCGCAGTCAAAACTATTGAAGCCGCTGCCGGTCTGGGCCGCGATGAAGCGCTGAAGCTGGAAACCCAGGCTTTTGTGCCGCTGGCCCGTTCTGACGAAGCACGTGCTCTGGTCGGCATCTTCCTGAACGATCAGGCGGTTAAAGCTAAAGTGAAAAAACTTATCCGCGAAGTGGCCACGCCAAAGCAGGCAGCTGTGCTGGGCGCAGGCATTATGGGTGGCGGCATTGCCTATCAGTCAGCATGGAAAGGCGTGCCGGTGATGATGAAGGATATTAACCCGGCCTCGCTGGATCTGGGGATGAAAGAAGCTGCCAAGTTGCTGAATAAGCAGCTGGAGCGCGGCAAAATTGACGGCATGAAGCTTGCTGGTGTGATCGGCACGATTCAACCGACGCTGAGCTATGAAGGCTTTGAACGGGCGGACATTGTGGTCGAAGCGGTCGTGGAAAATCCGAAGGTGAAAGCCGCCGTGCTGAATGAGACGGAAGGCCATCTGCACGAAGGTGCCATCCTCGCTTCGAACACCTCAACCATTCCCATCAGCCAGTTAGCTAACACCCTGAAGCGCCCCGAGAATTTCTGTGGTATGCACTTTTTTAATCCGGTACACCGGATGCCGCTGGTCGAGGTGATCCGCGGTGAGAAAACGTCGGACGCCACGCTGGCAAAAGTGGTGGCATGGGCCAGCAAAATGGGCAAAACGCCGATTGTGGTCAACGATTGTCCCGGCTTCTTCGTAAACCGGGTGCTTTTCCCCTATTTTGCCGGTTTCAGCCTGCTGCTGCGCGATGGCGCGGACTTTCGTCAGGTGGATAAGGTGATGGAGAAACAGTTCGGATGGCCGATGGGCCCGGCGTGGCTGTTGGATGTGGTGGGGATTGATACCGCGCACCATGCGCAGAGCGTGATGGCGGACGGCTTCCCGGACAGAATGAAAAAAGACTATCGCGATGCGGTCGACGTGCTGTTTGAGGCGAAGCGTTTCGGGCAGAAAAACCAGCTTGGCTTTTATCGCTGGGAAACTGACAGCAAAGGGAAACCGAACAAGGCGGCCGATCCGGCGGTGGATACACTGTTGCAAAATGTCTGTAAACCGGGACGGGTCTTCAGCGATGAAGAAATCATCGCCCGCATGATGATCCCAATGATCAATGAGGTGGTGCGCTGCCTGGAAGAGAAGATTATCGCCACGCCTGCCGAAGCGGATATGGCGCTGGTTTACGGGCTCGGCTTCCCGCCTTTCCACGGTGGCGTGTTCCGTTACCTGGACACTGAGGGCAACGCCCGTTTCGTCAGCCAGTCGGAGCTTTTCAGCCAGCTTGGTGCCCTGTATCTGCCTCCGGTCAGCCTGCGCGATAAAGCGCAGCACGCTGAGAGCTGGTATACCCGGGTAGCGCCAATTGGCGATGCCACTTTAAAAACGGCGTGAGGATAAGAAGATGCAAAAAGTCGTCATTGTTGATGCCGTACGTACGCCGATGGGACGCTCCAAAGGCGGAGCTTATCGCCATGTCCGTGCTGAAGACCTCTCCGCGCATCTGATGCGCAGCGTACTCAGCCGCAACCCGGCGCTGGCCGTGGAAAGCCTGGACGATGTTTACTGGGGTTGCGTGCAGCAGACGCTGGAACAGGGCTTCAATATTGCCCGTAACGCGGCCCTGCTGGCGGAGATCCCACACCGTGTGCCTGCCACTACGGTTAACCGCCTTTGCGGTTCTTCAATGCAGGCGCTGCACGATGCCGCCCGGGCGATCATGGTTGGCGATGCCAGTGCTTGCCTGGTCGGCGGTGTGGAACATATGGGACATGTGCCAATGAGCCATGGGGTGGATTTCCATCCCGGCCTGAGCAAAACCGTGGCTAAAGCCGCAGGCATGATGGGGCTCACCGCTGAGATGCTGGCGAAAATGCACGGCATCAGCCGTGAAATGCAGGATGCCTTTGCTGCCCGATCGCACCAGCGCGCCTGGGCCGCCACTCAGGCAGGGCACTTCGCCAGCGAAATTGTCGCCACCAGCGGCCATGACGCCGACGGCGTACTGAAACGTTATGATCATGATGAGGTTATTCGTCCGGACACTACGGCAGAAGGCCTGGCAGCCCTGCGCCCTGCTTTCGACCCGGTCAACGGCACGGTCACGGCAGCCAGCTCGTCAGCACTGTCAGACGGCGCTGCTGCCATGCTGGTGATGAGCGAGTCCCGCGCTAAAGAGCTGGGCCTGAAACCCCGCGCTTATCTTCGCTCAATGGCGGTGGTGGGCTGCGATCCTTCAATCATGGGCTACGGCCCGGTCCCCGCCTCCAGGCTGGCGCTGAAAAGGGCGGGTCTGAGCGTCAGCGATATCGACCTGTTTGAACTGAATGAAGCCTTCGCAGCCCAGACGCTGCCCTGCATTCAAGACCTGGGACTGCTGGAGATGCTGGATGAGAAGGTCAACCTGAACGGTGGCGCAATCGCGCTCGGTCACCCGCTGGGATGCTCCGGGGCGCGCATCAGCACCACATTGTTACATCTGCTGGAACGGCGTGATGCCCAGTTTGGGCTGGCGACCATGTGTATTGGACTGGGCCAGGGAATTGCCACGGTCTTTGAGCGAATCTGATACGTTGACTGGAAGTTAGACTGCTGTTCTTCCCGCCTGTCAGGGGCGGGTTTTTTATTCAGGGGCAGAAGAGCCTGCCCCCTGAAAAATCAGATGAAAGCGAAGGCATCGCCATACATCTGATCCTCTTTCGCGCCACGCTCGGCACAGAAACGTTCCCGGGCAATCTTCGCCATCTCAAAACGTCCGGCAATGTATATGTCATGACCGGCCAGGCTGCCGTAATCATTCATCACCGCCGTCAGCACGGTACCATTACGCCCTTCCCAGCCTGGTTCAGGCTGTTCAACTACCGGAATAATCTTCAGGTTAGGGTGCTTGACCGCCAGCGCTTCCAGCTCTTCCATATCATAGAGATGCTTGAGCTCACGGCCGCCCCAGTACAGCGCGATATCGCGATCCGGCTGCTGCGACAGGGCAGTGAGCAGGATAGATCGCGCGTAGGAGAAGCCCGTGCCACCCGCAATCAGGATCAGCGGACGGTCGCCCTCCTCCCGCAGCCACGCATCACCATGCGGAATGTCCACGGTGATTTTACGCTGCTGCTGGATCCGCTCCATCACCGCCATCGCGTAGAGGTTGAGCTCCGAGGCGCCAATATGCAACTCAATGATGTCTTTCTCCATCGGCGTGGACGCCAGGGAGAACGGACGCTTGTCCCGCTCATCCATCACTACCATCAGATACTGGCCGGCGCGGAAGCTGAAGTCGGCTTCCGGCACCATCCGCACCCGGTAAACGGTATCAGTAATTGCTTCTACCGAGATCACTTTACAGCTTAACGTTGTCATGCGTTCCCTCTGTCGGGTCGAACATTTATTTGCCGGGCGCAGTTTTGCGCGTGGGCGTCTCACTGAAGATAGCTAATTCATCCCAAATCGCATCGATTTTTGCCGTGACGGCAGGATCTTTGCGGATCGGGCGGCCCCATTCGCGCTGGGTTTCTCCCAGCCACTTGTTAGTCGCATCAAGGCCCATCTTCGAGCCCAGCCCGGAAACCGGCGAGGCAAAATCCAGATAGTCGATTGGCGTATTCTCTACCAGCACCGTATCTCTGGCCGGATCCATACGCGTGGTAATCGCCCAGATCACGTCATTCCAGTCGCGCGCGTTCACGTCATCATCACAGACAATAACAAATTTCGTGTACATAAACTGGCGCAGAAACGACCACACACCCATCATTACCCGCTTGGCGTGGCCTGCATACTGTTTTTTCATAGTGACCACCGCCAGCCGGTAGGAACAGCCTTCCGGTGGCAGATAGAAATCCACGATCTCCGGGAACTGCTTTTGCAGGATCGGGACGAAGACTTCATTCAACGCCACACCCAGCACCGCAGGCTCATCCGGCGGACGGCCGGTGTAGGTTGAATGATAGAGAGCATCACGGCGCTGCGTAATATGCGTGACGGTAAATACCGGGAAATTATCGACTTCATTATAGTAACCGGTGTGGTCGCCGTAGGGGCCTTCCGGCGCCATTTCACCGGCCTCGATATAGCCTTCCAGCACGATTTCCGCACTGGCCGGCACTTCAAGATCGCTGGAGATACACTTCACCACTTCCGTTTTTGTGCCGCGCAGCAGTCCGGCAAAGGCGTACTCGGACAGGGTATCCGGCACCGGCGTAACCGCACCAAGGATGGTTGCCGGATCGGCACCCAGAGCCACAGCGACAGGGAAACGTTCACCAGGGTGCTGCTGTGACCACTCCTGAAAATCCAGCGCGCCGCCGCGATGCGACAGCCAGCGCATAATCAGCTTATTTTTACCGATGACCTGCTGGCGGTAAATCCCCAGATTTTGCCGCTCTTTGTGCGGTCCTCGGGTAACCGTCAGGCCCCAGGTGATCAGCGGAGCCGCATCTTCAGGCCAGCATTTCATCACCGGAATTTTATGCAGATCCACCTCTTCACCCTGCCAGATTTGCTGCTGGCAGGGGGCATCCCGCAGGCGTTTGGTCGGCATATTCAGGACCTGTTTCCACTGCGGAATTTTATCGAAAAAATCACGGAAGCCGCGCGGCGGTTCTGGCTCTTTCAGGAAAGCGAGTAGCCGGCCCACGTCACGCAGTGCCTTCACATCTTCCTGGCCCATGCCCAACGCCACCCGTTCCGGCGTGCCGAACAGGTTGCACAGCACTGGCATGCTGTAGCCTTTGGGATTTTCAAATAACAGCGCCGGGCCGCCAGCCCGCAGGGTACGGTCGGCAATTTCGGTCATTTCCAGATCGGGATCGATCTCTTGCGTAATGCGTTTTAATTCTCCCCGCTGTTCAAGCAGAGAGAGAAAGTCGCGTAAGTCGTGGTATTTCATGACTTCTCATCAATCCGGTCAGTGAATCGGCCATTATAGGGATGATTAAAGCAGGATGCTTATTTTTTCGAGGCGGGATGCGAAGACGATCGGGCATTCTCTGCGACAAATGCCCCCGAACGGGGACAAAAGGTGACGGCCTGATCCCCGAAAACCACAGAAAAGTCTTAAAGGCATGAAGGGGTTCTGCAAAAGTTAAATGACCTCTGCGCCGCTTCCGGCCCCGGATGTAGCTATAACTCTCGCGTCAACTTTGTTATTCTTACCGTCCCTGTAATTGTGAAGTGACGTTATGGAATCCTGGTATTTACTTTATTGCAAACGTGGCCAACTGCTGCGCGCGAAGGAACATCTTGAGCGGCAGGCGGTGCATTGCCTCAGCCCGATGATTGCACTAGAGAAACTGGTTCGTGGTAAACGCACTCAGGTGAGCGAACCGCTGTTCCCGAACTATCTGTTTATCGAGTTCGATCCGGAAGCCATCCACACCACCACCATCAGTGCGACCCGCGGCGTCAGCCATTTTGTCCGCTTCGGCAGCCTGCCCGCTAATGTGCCGCATGATGTGATCGCTGCTTTGCAAACTGAAAATACCGAAACGCTGGTCGATCCCGACCTGCCGCAGCCAGGTGACCGGGTGATTATCACCGCGGGCGCTTTTGAAGGGTTAAAAGCGATTTTTACCGAGCCGGACGGCGAAGCGCGATCCATGCTGCTGCTCAACCTGCTGAACAAGCAAATTATGCGCAGCCTGGACAACAAACAGTTTCAAAAGCTCTGAGGCTTTTCCCCGCCTGCTGCCCGGCGCGTTAACGCAGCTAAACAGTCAGTTTGAATAACTCCCGGGCATTACGATCGCACCGCTCTCCCAACGCTGTAGCCTCCTCCCCGCGTAATGCCGCCACCTGCCCGATAATATGGGGTAAAAAACAGGGTTCGTTACGGCGTGATGCCGGGCGGGGACGCATATCACGCGGGATCAGATAAGGTGCATCCGTTTCCAGCAGCAGGCGGTCTGAGGGGATCAGCGGCATCAATTCACGCAGTTCCAGCCCGCGACGTTCGTCGCACACCCAGCCGGTAATCCCGATATACAATCCCGCCGCCAGGCAGGCTTCCAACTCTGCACGGGTTCCGGTAAAGCAGTGGATCACCGCCCCGGCCAGCTTCGGCAGCCATGGCGTCAGGATTGCCATAAAGCGGTCATGTGCTTCGCGGCAGTGGAGGAACACCGGCAATCCCACCTCAGCTGCCAGCGCCAGCTGGGCATTGAAAGCGTAAGCCTGCTGCTCAGGCCCGGAGACATTGCGGTTAAAATCCAGCCCGCACTCGCCAATCGCCACCACTTCCGGACTTTCAGCCAGACGCTTCAGCGTGGCCGCAGTTTCGCCAGACCATTCACTGGCATGATGAGGATGGACACCTGCGGTTGACCAGCAGTATCCCGGACGGCGTGTCGCCAGGCTCTGCGCCTGCTGGCTTTCCAGCGCGTTGGTCCCGGTAATCAGTAAACCGGTCACCCCGGCATCTTTCGCACGTTTAACGACCCGATCGCGATCTTTAGCGAACTGCGTACTGGTCAGGTTAACTCCAATATCAAACATAGCTTGTTCCAAACAGAAACCGCCCTTTCGGGCGGTTATTTCACTTCAACGAGGCGGGGCCAAAAGGCTATTCTTCTGTCCCGGCTTCATCAGTCGTGTCCTTGCGCCCTTTGCCAACGTAGAAGCGGGCGAAGAAGACCCCGACTTCAAACAGGCAGTACATCGGAATGGCCAGAAGCGTCTGCGAGAAGACATCCGGTGGTGTCAGCAACATGCCCACCACAAAAGCACCGACCAGTACGTACGGACGCTTTTTCTTCAGTTCTTCCGGTGTTGTCACGCCGGTCCAGCACAGCAACACAATGGCAATCGGTACTTCAAATGAGACGCCAAATGCCATAAACAACGCCATCACGAAATCGAGGTAGTTGTTGATGTCGGTGGCTATCAGTACGCCCTGCGGCGCCGTCTTGGCAAAGAAGCCAAAGGCCAGTGGAAAGACAATAAAGTAGGCGAAAGCCATCCCCACATAGAATAGGAATGAACTGGAAAACAGCAGGGGCATCACCAGCTTGCGCTCATGCCGGTAGAGCGCTGGCGCGACAAAGGCCCAAATCTGATAGAGGATCACCGGCACCGCAAGGAATACCGAGACGATCATCGTCAGCTTGATCGGGGTAAAGAATGGCGAGGCCACATCGGTGGCGATCATGCTGGCCCCCGCAGGCATCTGTTTGATCAGCGGAGCGGAAACGATCTGGTAGATGTCATTGGAGAAATAAGCCAGGCACAGGAAAATGGCCACAACGGCGATGATACAGTTCAGCAGACGCTTACGGAGTTCAATCAGATGACTGATAAGCGGTTGGGTATCTTCAACAGCCATGTTTAACGTTGCTCTCCCGGTTGAGTGGTGGAGGCGGGAGCGCGGCTGGACAGAATTGATGGCTCACCGCCGGTTGTCGCTGCCACGGGCACCGGCTCAGCGACTGGCACAGGTTCCTGGGCTGGCGCGCTGGCCGCATCAGAAACGTGCACCACTGGCTCAGCGGATTCTGCCGTCGCAGCCGATGGCTGGGCAGTCGCTTGCGGGGCCTGTACCGGCGCACTGGCCTGATGATCGGCTTCCGCAGGCGTCACGCCATCATGGGAATCTGCCGGATTTTTCACCAACGGATTGTGGATGGTGTGCGCTTCGTCATCGGCTTTCTCGTTGTCGCCCAGGTAGGAGCGCTTCATGGATTCCGCCGACTGCTTCAGCTCTTCCATCGAGGCTTTCAACTCTGGCGTCAGGCTGTTTTTACTCGCCTCTTCCACCTTTTTCAGGCTGTCCTGCAGCTCCTGCAGTTTCAGCTCCTGGGCCAGTTCATTCTGCACGCTGGTTGCCAGCGAACGCAAAGCCCGGATCCAGCCGACGACAGTTCTGACCGCCACCGGCAAACGCTTGGGGCCTAACACTACCAGCCCGATAACGAACACCAATATCAGTTCACTAAAGCCTATGTCGAACACGGTTTATACCTTGTCGTTCTTAACGTCTTCTTTCCTGGCTTCTGTCTGCTGTTTGTCAGCCACTTTGGCATTGAAATCAGCATCACCAGCGTGATTTTTATCTTTCTCGTCGTCATCGCTCATGGCCTTTTTAAAGCCTTTGATGGACGAACCCAGATCGGAACCTATGGTACGCAATTTATTGGTACCAAAGAGAAGAACCACAATTACGGCAATAATTAATAATTGCCAGATACTTATACCACCCATTTTTTGCCTCTGATAATCGGTTGTCATGTCAGTT
Source organism: Erwinia amylovora (assembly GCA_050311775.1). Lineage (GTDB taxonomy): Bacteria > Pseudomonadota > Gammaproteobacteria > Enterobacterales > Enterobacteriaceae > Erwinia > Erwinia amylovora_A. The sequence continues at coordinate 13,647 of JBNONK010000014.1, forward strand.
TTGCAGTATATAACAGCTCAGGGCGCGCTGACGATGAACAAAGCCTCGCCGGATAACTCAGCGGGCCCTTTTTACTTTTCATGACAATCAGACCGTTTTTCGCCAGCCTATCAGCCAGGTGACCAGTCCGGCAGCGATCATTGCTGCGGAAATCAGATCCCATTGTGGCCGGGTCAGCAGTATCGCCGTTCCGCTCAGCAACAGGGTCGCGCCCACCCCAAACAGGTAACGCGACTGATGCTGCCTGACGCGCTCCCCTTTCAAATCGGTGGTCAACTTATCCACGCTGTGCTGCAGGTGCTTATGCTGGCGAAGACTGTCGTAAAACAGCTCCGGCAGCTCTGGCAGTTTTTCCGCCCAGAATGGTGCCTTTTCCTTTAGCGCGCGCACGATGGCCGGGATGCCGATCTGATCTTTAATCCAGTCTTCGAGGAACGGCTTGGCGGTTTTCCACAGGTCGAGTTGCGGATAGAGCTGCCGCCCCACCCCTTCAACATACAGTAAGGTTTTCTGCAGGAGAACCAACTGAGGCTGAACTTCCATGTTGAAGCGGCGGGCAGTGTTGAATAAATTCAGCAGCACGTGGCCGAAAGAGATCTCCGCCAGCGGCTTTTCAAAGATGGGTTCACAGACCGTGCGGATGGCAAATTCAAAGTCTTCAACATTCGTATCTGGCGGAACCCAGCCGGAATCCACGTGCAGCTCGGCCACTTTACGATAGTCGCGGTTGAAGAAGGCGATGAAGTTCTCTGCCAGGTAACGCTTGTCCTCTTTGTTCAGCGAACCGACGATGCCACAGTCGATGCCAATATACTGCGGATCTTCGGGATGGTCATAACTGACGAAGATATTGCCGGGGTGCATATCCGCATGGAAAAAGCTGTCGCGGAACACCTGGGTAAAGAAGACCTGCACGCCGCGCTCTGCCAGCAGCTTCATGTTGACGCCCCGCTGCTCAAGCTGTACCACATCATTCACCGGAATACCGTAAATGCGCTCCATGACCAGCATGGTTTCGCTGCAGTAGTCAGAGAAGATTTCCGGCACGTAGAGCATTTTGCTGCTGTCGAAGTTCCGACGCAGCTGGATGGCGTTTGCCGCTTCGCGCAACAGGTTCAGCTCGTCGATCAGCGTTTTCTCGTAATCTGCCACCACTTCCTGCGGACGCAGACGGCGACCATCAGGCAGCAGGCGCGGTACCCAGCGGGCCATACGTTTGATCAGCCGCATATCCGCTTTGATCACCGGTAAAATATCCGGACGGATCACTTTGATCACCACTTCCTGACCGTTTTCTTTCAGCGTGGCGGTATGCACCTGAGCAATAGAGGCGGAAGCCAGCGGTTTGATCATGAAATCATCAAAGAGGGTTTCCACCGCGCAGCCAAGCGACTGTTCAATCTGCTGCTTTGCCAGCACGCCATCAAACGGCGCAACGCGGTCCTGCAGCATCGCCAGCTGATCGGCAATGTGCGGCGGGAACAGGTCACGACGAGTGGACATCATCTGGCCGAACTTGATCCACACCGGTCCCAGCTGCTCCAGCGCCAGCCGTAAACGCTCACCCAAAGGCTGGTCTTTATGCTGGTTCGGCATCCAGAACAGGCAGTTGCGCCACAGGCGTAGCGGCAGCGCCAACCGGGTTTTGGGGATCAGCTCATCCAGGCCGTAAGTGAGGAAAATGCGGATGATAAAGTAGAGGCGACGCAGTTCTCCGAAGGTCATTTGCCCTCCAGAGCGTTCAGTCGGACTTCCAGAGCGGAGAGTTCGCGAGAAGTCGCATCCACCTCTTCCGCAAACCAGGCCAGCTCAAGATTACCGGGTGCCAGTCGCCACTCTTCCGTCAGCGCCTGGCTCAGGTAGCCCTGCTTGCGCTTCAGGTCGCCACTGAAAAATTGCCCCCCCCGGCGGGCAAACTGGCTGATGCCCTGGGCGACGATATCCCCGGTCCATGGCGCGAGGTACTCGGCCGGATCCAGTTCGGCCAGATCGATGAGTGCAGAGAACTGCTGCACAACCTGCAGATCGCCAGCCACTTCCAGCTCGCCGCTGCGGATCAGGCTGGTTAACTGCTGACGATCGCGCAGTTTACGCAGCGTGGCCAGCCGGGTTTTAACCAGACAATCCGGCGTGTCGTTCCAGTCAGCAATCACATCCACCTGCTTTTCACTGAAGATGAAAGTGATCGGCTGTTTCAGCTCAGTCAGCTCAATCGCCAGGCTTTTGCCATTCAGGCGTTGACGTGCCGCTTTCAGGCCGCGATCGCGATACAAAACCTGATTAAGGGCTGTCTCCAGCCCCGCGGTTAACAGCGGCGTTAAGGTCATGCGCTTTCCTGTTTAAAACTTGAATCCGCGGTGCAGTGCTACGATGCCACCGGTGAGATTATGATAGGTGGTGTTTTCGAAGCCGACGTCTTCCATCATCTGTTTCAGCGTCTCCTGATCCGGATGCATGCGGATGGATTCTGCCAGATAACGGTAGCTTCCGGCATCCTTCGCCACCAGCTCGCCAATGCGCGGCAGGATATGGAAAGAGTACGCGTCATAAGCTTTATTCAGCGGCTCCAGCACCGGTTTGGAAAACTCCAGCACCAGCAGACGTCCGCCAGGCTTCAACACGCGGAACATCGAGGCCAAAGCCTTCTCTTTTTCGGTGACGTTACGCAGGCCAAAGGCGATGGTAATGCAGTCGAAGTAGTTATCCGGGAACGGCAGCGCTTCCGCGTTGGCCTGAACGTAATTCACGTTGCCAATGATGCCGATATTGCGCAGCTTTTCGCGACCCACTTTCAGCATTGAGCTGTTGATATCGGCCAGCACCACTTCGCCAGTCTCACCCACCAGGCGCGAAAATTTTGCCGTGAGGTCGCCAGTGCCGCCAGCCAAATCCAGCACGCGCTGCCCGCGACGTACGCCGCTACAGTCGATAGTAAAACGCTTCCAGATGCGGTGGATGCCGAACGACATCAGATCGTTCATCAGGTCATATTTGGCCGCAACGGAATGGAAAACATCCGCCACCATTTCAGCCTTGTCGCTTTTGGCTACGGTCTGGAAGCCGAAATGGGTGGTGTCCTTAGATTCATCTGCCATTTGTTTTGCCTGCTCTGCAATCAATATTCTGCCAAGTGTATCAGAGTCGCGCAGGTCAGGCACGGCCTTGCGGCTTATTCATTCACGCGCGCTGGCTCACTGTTTTCATCTGAGTCAAAGGGCCCGTCATCCCACTCATCCTCTGACTCTTCAGGGGGTTCCGGCATCGCCTGCTCCACCAGCCGGGGATTGATTGGCCGCTTCACCTCCACCCCTAACTGGCGGAAGCTTTCGGTCTGGGCAATCAGGTTGCCCCGCCCTTCCGACAACTTTTTCATCGCCTGTCGGTAACTGTCCTGCGCCCGGTCGAGGTTCTGCCCCATCGCCGACATATCATCAACAAACAGGCGCATTTTGTCATACAGCTTCGCTGCCCGGTCAGCAATGCGCTGGGCATGGCGGCTCTGATGCTCATAGCGCCACAAATTATTAATGGTGCGCAGCGCCACCAGCAGCGTGGTCGGACTGACCAGCATGATGTTCTGGTTCAGCGCTTCGTTGATCAGCTCAGGCTGGCGATCGATGGCTAACAGAAAGGCCGGTTCAACCGGAATAAACATCAACACATAATCCAGCGAGCGTAAACCGGGCAATTGTTGATAATCTTTACGACTCAGCAGGCGAAGATGCCCCCGAATGGCGGCGATATGCTCGCTGATGGCCGCTTCACGCGTTGCCTCATCTTCACCGTTGAAATAGCGTTCGTAGGCGACCAGCGTCATTTTGGCATCAATGACCACGTCCTTGCCCTGCGGCAGACGCACGATAACATCCGGCTGCATGCGCCCGTTCTGTTCCAGCTGAATATTGACCTGAGTTTCGTACTCATGGCCTTCCCGCAGGCCGGAGGCCTCAAGCACCCTGCTCAGCACCACTTCTCCCCAGTTGCCCTGGGTTTTATTGTCGCCTTTCAGCGCTTTGGTAAGGTTGATGGCTTCCTGCGCCATCTGCGCGTTGAGCTGCTGAAGATTGCGGATTTCATGGGACAGAGTGTGACGCTCACGGGCTTCCTGACCAAAACCTTCCTGCACCTGGCGACGGAAGCCTTCCAGCTGCTCGCGCAGTGGAGCGATCAGGCCGTTGAGGCTCTGACGGTTTTGTTCATCAACTCGACGTCCACTGTTTTCAAAGATACGGTTAGCGAGGTTTTCGAACTGGGCGTTGAGGCGCTGCTCGCTGTTGGTCAGCAGGCGTTGTTTCTCTTCTGCCGCCATGCGCGTCTCTTCCAGACGGATGGTGACTTCGCGCAGCTCCGCTTCCTGCGCGCTACTGATTTCCAGCTGGTTGCGCAGCTCACGGGTCAGCTGTTCGGCTTCATTACGCCAGTGGTCGAGGTGATGCAGTTTTTCCTGCGCGGCAGAGAGTGAGCCATGCAGCTGACGCAGCTCCAGCTCATTCTGTTTTTGCGCCTGCTGCTGAGCTTCGATTTGCTGAACCAGTCGCCCGCGCTCCTGCTGCAGCTGTTCGGCCGACTGCAGCAGCAACTGCCGTTCCGTTTCCTGCCTGGCCGAGAGCTGCTGGCTTCTGAACCAGGCGATTAACCAGCCTGCCAGCAGCCCGGCCAGACCAATACAGATACCGTAGCTGAGTGTTGCATCCACGCTATTTCTCCCTCACGTACTTAACTACGGGAAAAGGTAGAGCGGCACTGTATGAATGTCCAGATAAAAACGATCAGAGAAGCTTACGGGCTGCTTCAACCACAATGCGCACCGCATCACTTTCGGTTTTCTTCATGGTTTCCGCATCGGGGATTTCCTGCTGGGTGCGGTTAACGATCACTCCGGCCACCATACCGGCACGCAGCCCCTGGCTGGCGCACATGGTCAGTAACGTTGCCGATTCCATTTCATAGTTCAGCACCCCCATCTGCTGCCACTCTTTCATCGAGTTCTGGAAGCGGCTGACTACGCGGCCGGAATAAGTGTCGTAACGCTCCTGCCCTGGATAGAAAGTATCGGAGGAAGCGGTAATACCGATATGGGTTTTGGCTCCGGCCTCTTGCGCGGCTGCTACCAACGCGGTGGTGCAGGCAAAGTCTGCCACTGCCGGGAATTCCAGCGGGGCGAAGTGCAGGCTGGCGCCGTCCAGGCGCACCGAGCCGGTAGTCACCAGCACGTCACCGACATGGATTTCAGGCTGGATGGCACCGGTGGTCCCTACGCGCAGGAACGTACGCACGCCCAGCTGGGCCAGCTCTTCCACAGCAATAGAGGTGGAAGGTCCGCCGATCCCGGTGGAGCAGACAATCACGGCTTTGCCGTCAATCTCAGCACGCCAGGTGGTGAATTCCCGGTGGGAAGCCAGATGCACGGCATTGTCCATCAGCGCGGCAATTTTCTTAACCCGTTCTGGATCGCCGGGCACAATGGCCAGCGTGGCTCCCTGCAAGTCTGCTCGTGTTAAACCCAGGTGAAAAACGTCTGACTGTGCCATTGCAAACTCCTGTGACAGCAAAAGGTGGCGCGAGGTAGGAGCGCCACAGTAACGGAAATCCGGCCGTAATTGTGTGAGAAAACTCACTATGCTTAATGAAAGTTACATTAAATCTGCATAAAAGAGTGATATCACTCACATCTAACCACTGTTTCTTCACGGCGTGCCACAACCTGCCCCGTCAGGTGCTTATTGCGAATGGTAAAGGTGAGAAGAGACAAGCACCTGGCCCCAACGTAATCCTGGCTATAGTTAGCTGATTGCGCTAATGCATGCACGGAGAGGACAATGAAAACCGAAGAGAATATGACTCAAGCACTGAGCAATAATGGGTTCGCTCCTGCGGTATCGCCTGCCGCATCGACCACCCTCACTACTGACAGTGACGCCATCCTGTCAGGAGAAACCTCCATCCCGACTCAGGGCGAAAACATGCCCGCCTTTCACGCCAAACCCCGTGATGCCAGCGGCCCGCTGCCGGTGATTCTGGTGGTGCAGGAGATCTTTGGCGTACATGAACATATTCGCGATATCTGTCGCCGTCTGGCGGTAGAAGGCTATATGGCGGTCGCGCCGGAACTCTACTTCCGTCAGGGCGATCCGCAGGATTACAACGATATTCCGACGCTGTTCAGCGAGCTGGTCAGCAAAGTGCCTGATACCCAGGTGCTGGCCGATCTGGATCACGTCGCCAACTGGGCCTCACGCCACGGCGGCGATATGCGCAATATGGCTGCGACCGGCTTCTGTTGGGGTGGGCGCATCAGCTGGCTTTACGCCGCGCACAATCCACAGCTCAAGGCTGCCGTTGCCTGGTATGGCAAGCTGGTCGGCGATAAAACCATGAATCAGCAGAAGCAGCCGGTCGATATCGCTGTCGATCTGACTGCGCCAGTACTGGGACTGTACGGTGGCAAGGATGACAGCATCCCACAGGATACGGTAGAAACCATGCGCCAGGCGCTGCGGGCTGCCAACTCAAAATCGGAAATTGTGGTCTATCCCGAGGCCGGGCACGCTTTCAATGCCGACTACCGCCCCAGCTACCACGAGGAGTCTGCTAAGGATGGCTGGCAGCGGATGCTGGCGTGGTTCCGGCAGCATGGCGTGAAATAACCCTTAAAAAGGGCGCCCGACGGCGCCCTGAACACAACAACACCGAAATCAGGCCTCCGCTTTACGCAGGTTCTGTGCCGCTTCTACCATGTTCGCCAGTGCCTGACGAGTCTCGGTCCAGCCACGTGTCTTCAGTCCACAATCCGGATTAACCCACAGACGCTCGCCAGGGATACGCTGTGCGGCTTTTTTCAACAGCTCTTCCATCCATTCCACGGTCGGCACGTTAGGAGAGTGAATGTCGTACACGCCCGGACCAATCTCATTCGGATAGTCAAACTCTTCAAACGACTCCAGCAGTTCCATATCCGAGCGGGAAGTTTCGATAGTGATCACATCCGCATCCAGCGCCGCAATAGAGTCCATGATGTCGTTGAACTCGCAGTAACACATGTGAGTGTGGATCTGCGTGTCATCCTGCGCCACGGCGGCATTCAGACGGAAGGCATCCACAGCCCAGTCAAGGTAAGCGGCCCAGTCTGACTGACGCAGCGGCAGGCCTTCGCGCAGGGCAGGCTCATCAATCTGGATGATACCGATCCCCGCTTTTTCCAGGTCCTCCACTTCGTCTCGCAGCGCCAGGGCGATCTGCTTAGCGATGGTTTCGCGGGAAACGTCTTCGCGTGGGAACGACCAGCAGAGGATGGTGACCGGACCGGTCAGCATGCCTTTAACCGGTTTGTCTGTCAGAGACTGGGCATACTTCGCCCACTCCACGGTGATGGCTTCCGGACGGCTGACGTCACCAATGATAACCGGTGGCTTCACACAGCGTGAACCGTAGCTCTGCACCCAGCCGTTCTGCGTAAAGACGAAACCGTCCAGGTTCTCACCAAAGTACTCAACCATATCATTACGTTCCGCTTCGCCGTGCACCAGCACGTCCAGCCCTAAACGTTCCTGCTCCACGATGGCCTGCCTGATATGCTCAGCAATGCCGGTGCGGTAGTGGTTGCCATCCAGGCGCCCCTGCTTAAAGTCCAGGCGCAGGCCGCGGATCTCAGTGGTCTGTGGGAAAGAACCAATGGTGGTGGTTGGCCATGCTGGCAGCTGGAAGCGATCGCGCTGGGCTCTGGCACGCACGTTGTAGCTACTGTGGCGCTGGCTGTCCTTCGCGGTGATCGCCGCCAGGCGTTTGCCAACCGCAGCATTATGAACGCGGGATGAATGACGACGGGCACGAATTGGCGCACTCCACGCTTCCAGTGATTGCGGAGTGTTATTGTTCAGCGCATTGCTCAGCAGCGACAGCTCAGCACATTTCTGCAGGGCAAAGGCGAACCAGCTTTTCACTTCATCGTCCAGGCGAGTTTCGGTGCTCAGATCGATGGGGCTGTGCAACAGTGAACAGGATGAACCAATCCAAAGCTGCTGGCGCTTGCCGACCAGAGGCTGCAGGCGCTCAAACCAGCTGCTCAGATCCGCACGCCAGACGTTACGGCCATTGATGACGCCAACCGACAGCAGCCAGTCGGCAGGGAGTCTGGCATTCAGCGTGGCGATATCGTCTTTACCGTGAACCAGGTCAACATGCAGTCCCTGCACCGGCAAAGCACGGATGGTGTCGATGTTGGTGCCTGCGCTGTCGAAATAGGTGGTCAGCAGCAGTTTGGTTTTACCCTGCAAAGCTTCATACGCTGGCTTGAAGGCATTCAGCCACTCCTGTGGCAGCTCCAGTACCAGAGCAGGCTCGTCAATCTGCACCCACCCGATATCACGCTTTGCCAGCTCGGCCAGCACCTGCTGGTAAACCGGCAGAATGTCTTTCAGCAGGCTCAGACGGTCAAACTGCTCGCCTTTCACTTTGCCCAGCCACAGGTAGGTGACCGGGCCTAACAGGACCGGCTTCACTTTATGGCCCAGAGCCAACGCTTCATCCACTTCGTCCAGCAGTTGAGTCCAGCTCAGTCTGAACTGCTGGCCTTTGGTGAACTCCGGCACCATGTAGTGATAGTTAGTGTTAAACCATTTGGTCATTTCAGCTGCGGCAGCCGGTTCACCGGTGGGGGCACGGCCACGGCCCAGACGGAATAAGGTGTCCAGATCGACAGAGCCGTCTTTGTTCTGGTGACGGGCTGGCACATTACCCAGCAGCAGGCTGGTGGTCAGCACGTGATCGTACCAGGCGAAGTCGCCAACCGGCACCAGATCAACGCCAGCCTGTTTCTGCTGCTGCCAGTGGCGGGCACGCAGTTCGCGGCCTACAGTCAGTAATTCTTCCTGAGTGCTGTTCCCCGCCCAGTAGCTTTCCTGAGCTTTTTTCAGTTCGCGGCGCAGTCCAACACGTGGGAAGCCGAGCGTATGGTTCAGTATGGTCATCAGTTCTTTCCTCAGTTGCCGCCCGGGGTCATTGCAATCGGGCTTTTAGACGTCCAGATGTTTACACATCTATAATCTGCAGGTACTGTAATAACCACAAGCGCAAATTGTTCATTGTCGATGTGAAGGACTCTCATGATCGAACTCAAACACCTGCGGACGCTGCAGGCGCTGCGAAATACCGGTTCGCTGGCCGCTGCGGCGGCTCAGCTCCATCAGACGCAGTCGGCGTTATCCCATCAGTTCAGCGACCTGGAACAGCGTCTGGGCTTTCGTTTATTCGTACGTAAAAGCCAGCCGCTGCGCTTTACGCCGCAGGGTGAAATCCTGCTGCATCTCGCCGAGCAGGTGTTGCCGCAGATCCAACATGCTCTGCAGGCCTGCCACGAGCCGCACCAGACCACGCTGCGCATCGCCATTGAGTGCCACAGCTGCATTCAGTGGCTGACCCCGGCGCTGAGCAACTTCCGCCAGAGCTGGCCGCAGGTGGTGATGGATTTCAAATCCGGCGTAACCTTCGACCCGCAGCCCGCACTGCAACAGGGTGAACTGGATGTGGTGCTGACCTCGGATATCCTGCCGCGCAGCGGGCTGTTCTATTCACCGATGTTTGATTTCGAGGTGCGTCTGGTGCTGGCAACGGACCATCCGCTGGCGCAGGTTGAACATATTTCACCTGAGGACCTGGCGAACGAAGTGCTGATGATCTACCCGGTGCAGCGTCAGCGCCTGGATATCTGGCGACATTTCCTGCAGCCTGCAGGCGTCAGTCCGGCACTGAAAAGCGTTGATAATACGCTGCTGTTGATTCAGATGGTCTCGGCCGGGATGGGGATTGCCGCACTGCCCCACTGGGTAGTGGAAAGTTTTGAACATCAGGGACTGGTGGTGACAAAAACCCTGGGTGACGGCTTGTGGAGCCGTTTATATGCTGCTGTGCGCGACGGTGAGCAACGCCAGCCGGTCATGGAAGCCTTTATCCGCTCTGCCCGCCAGCATGCCTGCGATCACCTGCCGCTGGTGCGGGATGCCTCTCAGCCTGGTACTCCGCTGCCTTCTGCCCTGCCGCTCTGAGTCGATCGCCAGCGTTTTGCTGGCGGTTTTCCTGTTTCTGTCGCCGTTTGTCTCTATAATGCGCCCAATGCCCCTTGTTCCCTGATGAGAGTTTTATGACTAATAACGACGTCCTGCGCAGCGTGCGCTACATGCTTCAGTTAAACGATGCCCAGGTTGTAGCCATCCTGGCGCTGGCCGATACTGAAGTCACCGAAGCCGAAGTGCACAGCTTTCTGAAGAAAGATGAAGAACCCGGCTTCCGTGCCTGCCCGGATGTGATCATGGGTTATTTTCTTAACGGCCTGATTTTCCAGCGCCGCGGCAAAAGCGAAGAGGCGCCGGAGCCGTCGATTGAACGCAAGATGACCAATAACATCATCATGAAGAAACTTCGCGTGGCGTTCGATCTGAAAACAACCGATATCCTTGAGATCCTCAAACTGGCGGATTTTGCCGTCGGCCAGTCTGAAATTGGGGCGATTTTCCGTAAGCCGGGCCATAAAAATTACCGTGAATGTGGTGACCAGATTTTACGTAATTTCCTGAAAGGGCTGACAATGAAAGTTCGTCCTTCAGTCACCAGGTCTGCCTGACGTTATGGGCAGCCTTGGGCTGCCCGTTATCCCTCATTTAAAACAATCACGCTATTAATCGGAAACAATCAGTTCTTATTTTTTATTCACTCCATAACATTGCCTGCGATAATTTAATATAATTTGACTTATTAATTAGCCAGCAATATTCTTTTGGCGGGATCCCAATAAGATTAAACAAATCACCGTTAAAAGGAATTAATCATGAGAGAATTGAACGTTTCTGAAATTAATGAAGTCAGCGGCGCAGGTAAAATCCAGGACGGAGCCTCGGATTTTTTTGGATCACTTTTTAATAATATTTTTAAAGCAACGTCTTCAGCGCTTGGCGAGCTGGGGTACACTGAAGAGCAGGTCACCTCTGCAGGTCAGGATCTGGGCAGCCGTATTGGCGGCCTGATTGAAACCCAAATTAATAAAGTGATTGATGCGCTTGGATCGCTGGTTAAATAAGTAATCAGCAAACAACATCGGGAAGTTTTAACCTTCCCGATGTCCGGTAAATGTTAAACCGCGTTCTTTTTAATGACCCAGTGCCGGTGAACCCACAACGATGCAAATATGACTGCTGAACCAATAATAAAACTTGGCCAGTGTGGTTGCTGCTGCCAGATCGCCAGGTTAACTAACAGACCGGCAGGAACATGCATGTTATTCATTATCCCCAGCGTGCCCGCATCCACCTGAGTTGCGCCGTAATTCCACATAAAATAGCCCAGGCCGGACGCCGCTACGCCCAGCCAGACCAGAATGCCCCACTGGAAGGTGGTGGTCGGCAATTTATGCGGATTACCCCACAGGAACCAGGCAACAATTGCCACGCTGACCGCCCCGATATAAAACCACGAAAATGCTGTGTGCTGCGGCATCGGGCGTGTTTCCTGCAGTCGCTTATAACCCACCATACCCACCGCAAAACAGATATTGGCCAGCTGGACCAGCAGCAGACCGAACCAGAAGTGATCGCTGACTTTGTCATAACGGATAATCGCTGCGCCAGCCACGGCCAGCATTGCGCTGAGCACATAACCCAAACGAATGCCGCGCCCAGCCAGCAAATCATAAATTAACGTCACGTACAGCGGCGTCATCACGGTAAACAGCAACAGTTCTGACACGCTGAGATAGAGATAGGCCTGGAAGCTGATGAGATACATGATCCCCAGCTGCAGGGCACCCACCGCCATATAGAGCAGCAGCGTTGAAGCCCGGTAGCCCCGCCAGCGCAGGAACGGCAGAAAGACAACGGCAGCAAGCAGCAGACGGATCAGCACCGAAAACCAGGTGTCAACCTGCCCGGCAAGGTACTCGCCAATCAGGCTGAAGGAAAAAGCCCACAAAATTGTGGTGACAATCAGTAACGTCACAATGGAAAACTCTGCAGTGAAAAGAGCCGCCAGTGTAGCGAAAATCAGCAACCTTAAGGAAATTATCTGGTTGACATCCGTATGTTTTTCCACCACACAAAGTCATTTGCTGTCATAAAAATGTAACATTTGCGTTGCCCTTCACACTCCTCAACGGCGTTTCCCCTTATCCTCTGCGCGATAAGGAACATATCGCTCTGCATTGATGAGCATTAAGTTTCTATAACGCGCCTCAAGGGGTGAACAAAGAGAATAAACTGCGCCATTGGAGGCCACCATGTTAAGTATTTTTAAGCCTGCAGCCCATCAGCCTCGGGTTGATGCCGCAAAGGTAGATCCGCTCTACCGCAAACTGCGCTGGCAAATTTTTCTGGGGATATTTTTCGGTTACGCCGCTTATTACCTGGTGCGCAAAAACTTTGCGCTGGCGATGCCGTATCTGGTTGAGCAGGGATTCTCACGCGGCGATCTCGGCTTCGCCCTCTCGGGAATCTCCATCGCCTATGGCTTTTCCAAATTCATCATGGGCTCCGTCTCAGATCGCTCTAATCCACGCGTATTTCTGCCTGCCGGATTAATCCTCGCGGCGGCGGTCATGCTGCTTATGGGATTTGTCCCGTGGGCCACTTCCAGCATTATGGTGATGTTTGTGCTGCTGTTCCTGTGCGGCTGGTTCCAGGGGATGGGCTGGCCGCCCTGTGGCCGTACCATGGTTCACTGGTGGTCGCAGAAAGAGCGCGGTAGCGTGGTTTCGGTATGGAACTGTGCACACAACGTCGGGGGCGGTATTCCCCCGCTGCTGTTCCTGCTGGGAATGGCCTGGTTTAACGACTGGAAAGCGGCGCTATACATGCCCGCGTTTGGCGCTATCGTGGTGGCAATCTTTGCCTTTGCGCTGATGCGCGATACGCCGCAATCCTGCGGTCTGCCCCCGATTGAAGAGTACAAAAATGATTACCCGCCGGACTACGACGCAAAACATGAAGAGGAGCTGTCGGCAAAGCAGATATTTATGCAGTACATCCTGCCAAACAAGCTGTTGTGGTATATCGCGCTGGCCAACGTGTTTGTTTACCTGCTGCGCTACGGCATCCTCGACTGGTCTCCGACCTATTTGAAAGAAGTGAAACACTTCACACTGGATAAGTCCTCCTGGGCTTACTTCCTGTATGAATACGCGGGCATTCCCGGCACGCTGCTGTGCGGCTGGATGTCGGACAAAGTGTTCCGGGGCAATCGTGGCGCAACCGGCGTGTTCTTTATGACGCTGGTGACCATAGCGACGGTTATTTACTGGATGAATCCGGCGGGTAATCCTGGCGTGGATATGGCCTGCATGATTGTGATTGGCTTCCTGATTTATGGTCCTGTGATGTTGATCGGATTACATGCTCTGGAACTGGCGCCGAAAAAAGCCGCAGGTACGGCGGCCGGATTTACCGGATTATTTGGTTATCTGGGCGGATCGGTCGCCGCCAGTGCGATTGTCGGCTACACCGTTGACTACTTCGGCTGGGATGGCGGCTTTATCATCATGATCGGCGGCAGCGTGCTGGCGGTCGTTCTGCTGGTCCTCACCATGATCAGTGAGAATAAACACAAACAGCAGTTAGCGGAGAAAAACGATGCTTAAAACGCTGATAGCAACCCTGATACTGGCTTCTTCGCTGTGTTCAACAGCAGCTGAAGGAGACAAGATCGTCATTGCTCACCGTGGCGCCAGTGGCTATCTGCCGGAGCATACCCTGCCGGCAAAAGCGATGGCTTACGCTCAGGGGGCGGATTTCCTTGAACAGGACCTGGTGATGACCAAAGACGACCAGCTGGTGGTGCTGCATGACCACTACCTGGATCGCGTGACTGATGTCGCCGAACGCTATCCCAGGCGCGCACGCCAGGATGGCCGCTATTATGCCATCGACTTTACCCTTGCTGAGATCAAGGGCCTGAAGTTTACCGAAGGCTTTACCGTGAAGAATGGCCAGAAAGTGCAGACCTTCCCGAACCGTTTTCCGATGGGCAAATCTGATTTTCGCGTGCACACCTTTGCGGAAGAGATCGAGTTTATTCAGGGCCTGAACCACTCCACCGGCAAAAATATCGGCATCTACACGGAGATCAAAGCCCCCTGGTTCCACCGCCGGGAAGGCAAGGATATCTCGGCGAAAGTGCTCGACGTGCTGAAACAGTACGGCTACACCAGCAAAAGCGACAATGTCTACCTGCAGTGCTTCGACTACAACGAAGTGAAGCGTATCAAAACGGAGCTGGAGCCACAGCGCGGCATGAACCTGAAAATGGTGCAGCTGATCGCCGAAACCAAATGGAATGAAACCCAGCAGCAGAAAAACGGTAAGTGGGTGAACTACAGCTATGACTGGATGTTTACCCCTGGCGCGATGAAAACCCTGTCACAGTTCGTTGACGGTATCGGACCGGATTACCACATGTTGGTGGCAGAAGGCTCAACGAAAGGCCATATCCGCCTGACCGATATGGTGAAAGAAGCGCATCAGAGCGGTCTGGTGGTCCACCCTTACACAGTCCGCGCCGACCAGCTACCTGACTGGGTTAATAATGTCGATCAGCTCTATGAGGTGCTTTATCATCAGGCCGGGGTAGACGGGTTGTTTACCGACTTCCCGGACAAAGCCCTGCACTTCCTGCATCGCTGACCGACTTCCGCCCCTGAATCATCGGGGGCGGGAACCGCATAATCAAACGTTATACAGCTTGCGCAGATAATTCGGTACCGCGTTATCCGCGTTGCTGCCAATCACTTCCAGCTCCGGCAGTAAATCCTTCAAACGCTGATGTGAGTTGCTCATAATGCAGCCCTTACCGGCCATGCTCAGCATCTCTTTATCGTTCATGCCATCGCCGAAGGCGATGCAATCTTTCAGGGTATAACCGAGCGACTGCGAAACCGCATCCAGCGCGTGACCTTTGGATACCCCACCCGCCATCACTTCCAGGCAGGTTGGCAGCGAGAAGCTGACGTTGACCCGGTCGCCCCAGCGGGCAATCAGCGCCTCTTCAAGTGGAACCAGCTTGTCCGGATCGCCGCAGGTGAAGAACACCTTACTGATGCCGTCCGTCGGCAGCGAACCTGGCTGATAGATCTGATAGTTGAAGTCAGATTCACGGAAAAAGTCCATCTCTTCGGGGCGATGACGGTTGAGGAACCACTCTTCATCACGGTAGATATTGGTGAAAATATCCTGATTGCTGTGGTGCATGGCGAACAGCTCAAGGGCGATGTCTTCATCCAGGTTATGGCTGAAAACCAGCTCACCGGCGGTGTTGTGCACGCGCGCGCCGTTTGAGGTGATCATAAAGGCATCAATACCCAGGCTGTCTCGCATCTGCGCCACGTCAATATGATGACGGCCAGTGGCAAAAATAAAGCTCACGCCTTTGCGGGTCAGCAACTGCAGCGTTTCGCGGGCAAAAGGGGATAAACGGTGATCCGGAGACAACAGAGTGCCATCAAGATCGGAAGCAACGATAGGGTACATAAAACCTCTGGTTAATCAGTTATCGGGGTGCCTGTTGCGCCCCGCTAAGAAATCACATCTGAGTTGTGCAAAATCAGGGATGCCGGGCAAAAAATGCCACGATGGCCTCCAGCGCTTCGGCACGCATGCTGTCTTTTTCAAATAAGATCTCATGACGCGCACCGTCGATAACCTGCGGTTTGCCTCCTTCACAGGGCTGCCCCGCAGCGGTCATGGCCTGGCAGAACAGATCCTGGGCCCGGTTATCCACCACCTTGTCACTGCCTGCCTGCAGCAGCAGCAGGGGGGTGGAAATGTCTTTTGCAAGACCTAAGATATTTTCTCCTGCCAGCACCCCTTCCCGCACCCAATGGTAGGTAGGGCCGCCAACCCGCAATCCTGGATCGTCTGCGTAAAAACGCAGGTTGCGCCGGTAACGCTCATAGCTGTGGGTCAGCTGATTAATGCTGAACGGGCGTGGCCGCCATTTTCCGGTGCCTATGGCATAACCATCGCGAAAGGTCGGGCGCTTCTCCGTCCACTCCAGAATAGAGTTCGCCATCCACAACGGCATCGGCAGATAAATACCGAACATCGGCGAAGCCAGCACGACGGCATCAAAGGCTTTCGGCTGTCTGGCGATCATCAGCGCCATGATCGCCCCCCCCATAGAGTGGGCCAGCGCATAGCGATGACGATAGTGGCGACTGATAATCTCTTTCAGATACAGCGTTTCGAGATCGTCGACGTAATGATTGAACTCTTCCACGTGACCGCGGTGGGAATCCTGCAGCAACCGCCCGGATCGCCCCTGCCCGCGATGATCGATAATCACGACATCATAGCCACAATGAAACAGATCCCAGGCCAGCTCCGGATATTTCACGTAGCTTTCAATACGCCCCGGGCACAACAGGATAACTTTGTCATGTTGCGGTGAGATGAAGCGGACATAGCGAATAATGACGTTGCCGACTCCGGCAAACTCCCCCTCTTCCCGGGTCTGCCAGAAATCCAGCAGCGGACCCGTAGCAAAGGCCGCAAACGCTTTTTCACGCGTTAGCCAGCCGTTATTCTGCTTCCCCATCGGCTAACTCTCTTTAGCTTTGGTCGCCCGAAATGACCTGCTGTCACCCCGTAGCGCAACCGTCAACAATGGCGTATTGTGTCATACTTCTGCGAGTTCAGGGAGCGTTACCCATGACCATCGAATGGTGGCTGGCCTATCTGTTAACGACCAGCATCTTAAGTCTCTCACCCGGTTCTGGTGCAATCAACACCATGAGCACCGGTATCAGCCATGGCTATCGTGGGGCGGTGGCCTCCATTTCCGGTCTGCAGGTCGGGCTGGCGGCGCACATTGTGCTGGTCGGCATTGGCCTGGGTGCCCTGTTTTCCCAGTCGGTGCTGGCCTTTGAAATTCTGAAATGGGCAGGAGCCGCTTACCTGGTCTGGCTGGGTATCCAGCAGTGGCGTTCCGGCGGCGGCATCGACCTGCAGGCGGTGGCGAAAGCCATGCCGCGCCGCAGGCTGTTTAAGCGAGCGGTGCTGGTCAACCTGACCAATCCAAAGAGCATCGTCTTCCTGGCGGCGCTGTTCCCACAGTTCATCATTCCACATCAGCCGCAGGCGATGCAGTATCTGGTGCTGGGCACCACCACGGTGGTGGTCGATATTCTGGTGATGATTGGCTATGCCACACTGGCCACGCGCATCGCAGGCTGGATCAAAGGCCCCAGGCAGATGAAGCTACTGAACCGGACTTTTGGCGGGATGTTTATGGCCGTTGGCGCGCTGCTGGCTTCTGCCCGGCGTATCGCCTGAAGCGAATGGCCGGGGCGACCCGGCCTGGATATTTAGCGTGACAGGATCAGGTGAATGCCGAATCCGGCAAACAGCACCCCGGCAAACCCATCAATCCATTTCGCCACTCGCTGATAGCCACGGCGCATCGCTGGCAGCGCAAAGAGGCTGGCAACCAGAGTGAACCACACAAATGTCTCGGCGATAATCAGCAGGAAAAGCCCCCACCGCGCGCCCGATCCCACATCATCACCGACAAAGAGTGAGAACACGCTGCCGAAGTAGATAACAGCTTTGGGGTTCGCCAGATTGGTCAGGAATCCCCGCAGAAAACTGCGGCCATTGCGTGACAATTCCACCGCTTTCTCCTGTGGCGGCAGAGGATTCTTATGCTGCTGATGTGCAGAGCGCAGCATCTGCCAGCCCATCCACAGCAGATATAACCCGCCCGCTACCATGATGATTTGATGCAGCCAGGCCATCTTTTGCAGGATCAGATTCAGGCCCATCAGTGCCACACCCGCCCAGATCACGATCCCCATGGTAATGCCCAACACGCCGAGCATCGCCTCTTTTCGCGAGCGGCTCGCCGCCGTTTGCGACACAAAGAAGAAGTCCGGGCCCGGACTCAATAAAGCCACAAGATGCACCAGGGCGACGGTCAGAAACAACATCAGCATTTTCTCTTCCTTAAATACGCGGGGGTTACTCTTCGCCGTCAACGTGCTCGCGGATCAACACCATAAATGGCTTACCAAAACGTTCCAGCTTGCGCTGGCCGATGCCGTTAACGCTGAGCATTTCAGAAGCCGTCAGCGGCATCTGCTCGGCCATTTCAATCAGCGTAGCGTCGTTGAACACCACGTACGGCGGAATGTTTTCTTCATCGGCAATGGCTTTACGCAGTTTGCGCAGCTTGGCAAACAGCTTGCGGTCGTAGTTGCCGCCGAAAGATTTTTGATTGTTGCTGCGTGGCTTGATGCTGACCAGGCGCGGCACGGCCAGCATCAGCGGTGCTTCTCCGCGCAGTACCGGGCGGGCTGCTTCCGTCAGCTGCAATGCCGAATGCATAGCGATATTTTGCGTGACCAGGCCAAGGTGGATCAACTGGCGCAGCACGCTGACCCAGTGCTCGTGGCTCTGCTCGCGGCCGATGCCATACACGGGCAACTTATCATGCTGCATATCGCGGATGCGCTGGTTGTTGGCCCCGCGCAGGATCTCCACGATGTAACCCATTCCGAAACGCTGCCCGACGCGGTAGATGCTCGACAACGCTTTCTGCGCTTCTACCAGGCCATCATAGCGGCGTGGCGGATCGAGGCAGATATCGCAGTTGTCACAGGGCTGCTGGCGGCCTTCGCCAAAGTAGTTCAGCAGCACCAGACGACGGCAGGTTTGTGCCTCAGCAAAAGCCCCCATTGCGTTCAGCTTATGCCGTTCGATATCCTGCAGCGGCCCTGGCGCTTTCTCATCCAGACAACGACGCAGCCAGGCCATGTCCGCCGGATCGTAAAGCATCAGCGCTTCCGCTGGCAGGCCGTCACGCCCGGCGCGACCGGTTTCCTGATAGTAGGATTCAATGTTGCGTGGGATATCGAAGTGCACCACGAAGCGGACGTTCGGCTTATTGATGCCCATACCAAAAGCCACCGTAGCCACCACGATTTGCAGATCGTCGCGCTGGAAGGCTTCCTGCACCTGAGCACGATGCGCATTATCCATCCCGGCATGATAGGCACCAACGCTGAAACCACGACTTTGCAGACGGGCAGCGGTGTCTTCCACCTTCGCCCGGCTGTTACAGTAAATGATGCCGCACTTGCCGCGCTGGTCCTGCACGTAACGGATCAACTGTTCGGTCGGCTTGAACTTCTCCACCAGCGTATAGCGGATATTAGGACGGTCGAAGCTGCTGACCTGGATCAGCGGATCGTTCAGCTGCAGCAGGCGCGCAATGTCGTTACGGGTAGTTTCGTCTGCGGTGGCCGTCAGCGCCATCACCGGCACGTCAGGCAGCCGCTGACGCAGCTGCCCTAGCGCACCGTATTCAGGACGGAAATCGTGGCCCCACTGAGAGATGCAGTGGGCTTCGTCCACCGCCAGCATCGCCGGGTTCCAGTGCAGCAGGTTGTCGAGGAAGTTATCCATCATCAACCGTTCAGGCGCGATGTACAGCAGCCTGACCCGACCCGTACGGCAACCGGCCAGCACTTCCTGCTGCTCTTCCCGCGTCTGGGTGGAGTTCAGGCAGGCCGCTGCCACGCCGTTAGCCAGCAGTTGATCCACCTGATCTTTCATCAGTGAAATCAGCGGCGACACCACCAGCGTCAACCCTTCCCGCACCAGTGCCGGGATCTGGTAGCAAAGTGATTTGCCGCCGCCGGTGGGCATCACCACCAGGCAGTCTCGCCCTTTCAGCGAGGCCTGAATAATGGTTTGCTGACCCGGGCGGAATTGCTGGTAGCCGAAGGTATCCTGTAAAACCTGTTCCGCCAGCGCTTCCTGATCAATCACTGCAGCCGTAGACACGTATTCCCCAAATCTGATGGTGGGCGCGCTGAGTCAGTCAGCCCGCCCGAAGAGCATTAAAACAGGTCGTTCAGCATCACGCCAACACCAACCCGGGTTTGACGGTGGTTATAGTCAATCAGGGATTCACCATAGCCACTAAAGACTTGCGTGTAGAAGCGAACATGTTCGCTTAACGGATAGCTCCAGCCCAGCTGCGCACCGCCGTAGCCGCTGTTCCAGTTGTAATTGCCCTGCAGGCTGAAGACGCTGGCACCCAGCTCATAGCCGACAGTCAGGCGATAATACCCCATGTACCTGGTGATATCCGGGTTATCATCATTATTTTCACTTTCTGGGATGCGGTACCAGGGTTTCGCCTCCACCAGCCAGTTTCCGTTCTGCGCCATCAGACGGGCATAGACGCGGTTCCAGCTACGGGAAGTCGGCTCTGAACGACCGTTAGACTGGTGATTCAGACCCATTTCCACATCGCGCAGCGTCCAGCCGGCAAAGCTGTAATCCGTTGCCCAGCCCAGGAAAATCTGCGGCTGATAGTCGGTTTCACGGAACGGTGATGACCCACCGCGGTTGGACAGCTGCCACCAGGAGTCCTGAGTATACGACGCGGCCAGCACAGAGTTGTCACCCAGAATGCCGCGCCACAGTGGGAAAGCCAGACTTAGCTGAAATTTGACTTCGTCATGCTTGGCTTTATTAGCCCAGTTATAAGACTGGATCGCCTCTTTATTGATATTGCTGGTATCGGTATAGATAACGTAGTTGCTTTCATACGGATAAAGGACGAAAGGGTTGTCATGCTTTTCCAGCAGGTTAGCAATGATACTGCCACGAACGGCAGGCTGGTCGTGCACCTCTGTCACCGTGGCTTCTTGTGCCAGAACTAACGAGGGAAACAGGAGTGCTGCGGCGAGCAATCCTTTCAGCATTGGCATAGTATTCTCCAGAGCAAAAACGAAATAAGTGGGTAAAAAGCACGCCATTCTACACGCAAACAGTGGCCGGCATTAGCGCTGATTTTCTAAAGTGATCGCCACTGAACGCCGGGCTTCAGTTATCTGTTTTGTCATGCCTGAAAATCGTTGAATCGTGCCGCGCGGAGGATCATTCTGGCTGGCGGTCAGGGACAGGATTTTTTTCCTGTTTCCGACGCGATATGAAACAATCTTCAACCGCTGGTCTGCTAAAGTATTTCGCTGAGTTTTCCGCACAGGGTTTTCAAAAAATGTCTGCAGTTTCCCTCAGTCAGGACGCCGCTCGCCGCCTGATCGGTGATATTTTTGTTTATGACATGCCATTTAACCACGCCCTTGGCCTGCATCTGGAGCGGCTGGAGCCGGACTACGCCGAACTGAGCTTTGCCAACCAGCAGCAGTTGGTCGGCAATATCGCGCAAAGAATTCTGCACGGCGGCGTGATTGCCTCAGTACTGGACGTGGCGGCCGGACTGGTTTGCGTCAGCAGCGCTCTGACCCGCCAGGAAAGTATCAGCGAAGCAGAGCTGCGCCAGCGGCTGTCGCGCATGGGCACCATCGACCTGCGCGTTGACTATCTGCGCCCTGGGCGAGGTGAACGTTTTCTCGCCACCAGCAGCCTGCTGCGCGGCGGTAATAAGGTCTCCGTGGCTCGCGTTGAATTGCACAACGATGCTGGCGTCTACATTGCCAGCGCCACCGCGACTTATCTGACGGGCTAGCCACCTGTGGGTTGTGATTCTGCATTTTCTGAACTTAAAATCTGCTCTGAAGGAGTCTGTCTGGATGGACGCGCAACAAACACGACAGGGGATTTTCTTTGCCCTGGGTGCCTATTTTATCTGGGGCATCGCCCCTGCCTATTTCAAGTTAATCCAGCAGGTGGATGCCGGAGAGATCATGACTCACCGGGTGATCTGGTCGTTTTTCTTTATGCTGATTCTGGTCAGCGTCACCCGCAACTGGTCGAGGATTAAACTCACCCTGCAACAGCCAAAGAAAGTGCTGCTGCTGGCGGTTTCCGCCACGTTAGTCTGCTGTAACTGGCTGATTTTTATCTGGGCGGTGAATAACAACCATATACTGGAAGCCAGCCTCGGCTACTTTATCAATCCGCTGTTAAACGTGCTGGTTGGGATGGTGTTTCTTGGTGAGCGCTTCCGCCGGTTGCAGTGGCTGGCCGTGCTGCTGGCGGCCTGTGGCGTACTGGTGCAGCTGTGGAAATTCGGTTCGGTGCCTGTTATCGCGCTGGGGCTGGCGGTGACGTTCTCCTTCTACGGCCTGCTGCGCAAAAAGATTGGCGTGGATGCGCAAACCGGAATGCTGATTGAAACCAGCTGGCTGCTGCCGGTGGCCGCTATTTATCTGTTCGGCATCGCCGACAGCAGCACCAGTCACCTGACACAAAACCCGATTTCGCTGAATCTGTTACTGGTAGCGGCCGGTATCGTGACCACTATTCCGCTGATGCTGTTCACCGCCGCCTGCACGCGACTGCGGCTTTCTACCGTTGGCTTCTTCCAGTATCTGGGTCCGACGCTGATGTTCCTTCTGGCAGTGGTGTTCTATGGCGAACAGTTGACGCCCGACAAAGCAGTGACCTTCAGTTTTATCTGGGCCGCGCTGGCTCTGTTTATCTTTGATGCTCTGTGGACAATGCGGCGGCGGGAGGTTCGGTTATCCTGAGGTGTGATCTTCAGGTTGAAGTATCCCGGCTCAAGAGAACCCGGGCCCGCCTGACAGAGTTGAACCCCTCACCGGACAGATTCGGCGTTTGATAATCCGCCGATCCCGCTCAATACGATTATCAGGACCTCTCCTGAAAACAGCGGCTATCAGTGCAGCGATTGCTGCACTGATAGTTTTCTGTACTCACAAACCGTCATATTTTAATGGGCATCTGGCTTAGCGCAGTTTTTCCAGCAGCTGCTCCGCGCCTTTGTCCACCCCGGTCTCTGCCGCGCTCATCGAGCCAAACGTTGCTCCCACGTTCATGGCGTTAGGATACTGTTCCGCCACGTAGGCCAGCAGAAGCTCGCCGGTCGCGGCATCTTTCACTTCAACAGCATAGTTAACGTATCCGCTCATCAGCCCGCGCCCGCCGCGCACTGACTGAACGATGTTATACGGTCCGCCAGCCAGGTCGAATTTCGTAAAGGTCCCCACAACTTGTGGCGTGGTGTCCGCACCGGTCAGCGTCAGCTTAAGCCGGAGAGAAGGGGCACTCCCGGCATGGGTGTTGACAGTAAACTTCTCCGCCAGCACTTCGGTAAACTTCTTCTGCATGTAATCTGCCAGATTGCGCCGGTCTTCCTGAGACAGGTCATTAAACTGGGCGTCACTGCCGCCATAGATTTCGACGGGGTCGATGGTCATGCTGCGGTATTTACTCCAGTTAACAGGAGCGGCGTAGCGGAAAGGGATCCGGTCGCTGTCGTCAGCCGTGTTGGGCGTCATCCGGGATGTGGCCTCAATGCCTGAATATTTTGTCGGTGACGTGGACGAACACCCCGCGGCGGCAATGACGGCGGTCAGGATAAACGTGCGGGACAGCTGTTTTGTCAGGCAAACCATAATTTCTTCTCCGGTTACTTTTTTAAATAATGAACTGTACGGTACAGTTAATGTGGTTTATCCTGACTCTGTCAAGAAAAGGTTTCAGTTCGTATCTGTAACTTTCCTGTGAGGAGGCGACATGCTTTACCTTTATCCGAAATTTTCTTCATCACTCATCACGTGCGGGGCAAGCCCTGAGCAGGTGCCCCTGTCGGCACTGAGTAAGAGCGTGCCGGAGCCCATTCGGGAAGAGAGGGTTGAAGGCGCCATTTTTATCTGGGGCTTGCCGCTCCGCTATTCCTCCCTGCCGGTGCGGCGGAGGCTGATAAGAATGATGCTGACGCTGCAGAAATGTGGCGCAGTCAGTGGCAGCCTCAACTGCCCGGGGCAAGACGCCTTTACTCCGGCTGCTGATTATGCGCGCAGCGTTATTGATACGGCGATGCTGCGCGGAGAATTGCGCTGCCGCCCATCCGGTGAAATGGTGCGCGCCTGTCTCATGGAGACGGAGGAACTGCTGGGCCTTATGACCGGCGTTAAGCCGAATAAGGCGCTGCTGCGCAAAGAGGTCAAGCGCAGAACGGCTGATTTTCTGCGGCAGTATGCGGCGGGTACAGAAGCATGAAAGTACACCTTATCAGAGCCGCCCTGGTGCTGGTTTTTATTGCCGGCGGCGCGCTCACCGACTTTGGCGCCCTGATCGTTTCATGAATGGCTGGCAGATAACTGAGGCGCTGGAAAACACGCCGCTGCGGCAATGGTTCGTTTATGCAGCCATGCTGATAACCGTGGCATGTGGCTTGTTAAGAACCGCCGGTAACGTCAGGGAAGTGAGCCGCCTGCGTCGGTTCGGGCAGCGCCGTGCCGGATACTATGCCGTCAGGGTGTGGGGGGCCTCACCAGGACCGTTGCGCATCTTTCTGTTGGCGGAATGCCTCGTTGTGGATACGCTGTGTGCGCTGGTGCTGCTGGTACTCAGCGACGTCACCCTCTGGTAAAGATACCCGCAGCATCAGGACCGGTTTACAGGGCCTTATCGTCACAAACGGGAACTTTACATGAAGCAGAATGCAATGATTAAGACAATGTCAGGGTGCCTGCAAACCTGGCCGGTGAAGAGATGCGCAAGATGCCCTGGTAAGTCCGCCAGAACCCGCTAATGACGGGGATTGTTGCAGAAATGCAGGTGGCGCTGGACATCATTACGCTGATGGTACTCATGCAGTCGGGGGCATGACATTGACCGCGCAGACAACGTCAGAAAAAACCCGCCGGAAGGCGGGCTGTTAAGGTTCAGATGTGGCTACCGATGGAAAGACACCCGGTGAGCATCAGTATGGCCATGCCTGTAAAAAGGCTGTAAACAAGACGCATCTCAGCTCCTCAGAATAAAGAAACACAGCCGCTCAGCACAAGCGACGCCACAACCAGACCTGCCACCATAAGAAAGCGATTAAGCATTAACCCAACCCTCAATACTAAACTGTACATATCAGTTTATATATATCCGGAAATTAGTCAACCGGATGTGGTGAAAAATCCGCCCCAGCTCGCTTTGTCAGCGTGGTGATGCACCCGCTATAAACACCTCGACGGCGTTTTTCACCATGGCAACGACATCTTCGTGCGTATACACCGGCATGTTGTGCCGGAGAAAGAGCTCATCAGCCTCGGCCTTCACCAGCGCAGAAAATTGTTTAGCCCTCAGGTCAGGGTTACCGGCTCTGAGATCACCGGCTTCAATGTGCTGCTCCATCAGCGTCGCCAGGGTGTTCATGCTCTCCCGGACACCGGATTCATAAAAGATATCACCGATATTAGAATGGCCCGCTTCGCCGATAACCATGCGATAAAGCCGGAGCCCCTTCCAGTCCGACGTCATAGCGCCCAGCATGCCCTCACCAAAGCGCTGCAGCCTGTCTTGCAGGGGGAGATGCCGGCTATCCTGACTGAAAATATCGTCCGCAGCGCGGGTCAAAAAATTGGTGCCGTAGGCCCTGACAACGGCGTCAAGAAGGCTTTCTTTGGAGGCAAAATAGTTATAGAGCGTGGCTTTGGAGCACTCTGCCGTTCTGGCCACGCTCTCCATAGAGGCGCGTTCATACCCCTGCTCAAGAAAGACGTTTGTGGCGGCGTTCATAATGTCAGTTCGTTTCTGTTCAGTCAGCGTTCGCATATTATTTCTCCCTGTATACCGACGTATATTAACAGAACCATACGGTTCATTAAAGGCGTGCATTTTTGCAACTGAGACTGTTAACCCCTCAGCTGGTGTGGCGGAGGACAAAACGCACAGCGTGGAGGGTTAAAGGCCGGCGACTTCGATATATCCTGACTGGAACGCGCGTCTTTATCGCTGGCCATCGTCTGAGTGAGTGTCAGAGCACAGGTATGATAGAGGAGTGACTGAAGACAGGCGACGTCACCAAGATATAACAAGGCCCCTCAACATCGGGTACCAGCAATGACCCGGTCATCACTGAGACAGTGCAAACAGGACCGCCTACCGCCAGACGACTACCACTGCCTATTATGACATGGCGTTACTCACATCGCAGGCGTGTTACGTTCTTTGCCAATTATCTGCCAGCGGAGATGATCGTATGACCAGTTGAATATCAATGTGTAGGGTAAGAAAAATAAGACCAGACCCGTTTCCACCACCAGTGCATCAATGACCGTCAGATCCAACAGATACATCGCAACGGGCAACAACATGACAATCAGACCCGCTTCAAAGAGACAGGTATGAATCACACGCACTTTGAATGTTCTTTCAAACTTGTAGTGACACTGAGTTCTGTCAAAAAAGTAGTTGAAAATGAATCCCCATAGCGTTGCAGCTGCTGCTGAGCAAACAGACAAGGAGACAGATTGCATGAAAGTCACGCCCAGTAACTTCGTCACTGAGACGGCAATTATAATATTAGCAAGCACTTCAAATAAAATGGCGTGAAACACCCTTTCTCCAGGGCTTTTATTTAACTCAACTTTCATTCTTTTAACTCCGTAAAGGGAGGGGAGCAATCACACATATACCGCTATAATAGACTGTCACCCTGCCTTATTACAGAACTAAAACACCGTTACGAAGTATTAAAAATGCAGGGTGAAACTTTTCTTAAGATGATGTCTGACCATGCTTCACCCCCAACATCCTTCAGACGCACGCACTATCCTGCCGATGTTACTGCTCAGCGTGTCAACAGGTGCGTGGCTTATCGTCTGAGCTTGCGCAATGTGCAGAAGATCATTGCGTATCGCAGAATCATTTTGGCTTTGCCGCCTCTGTGACGAGGTTATCCACCTGTTACCCTTACGGGATAAGTCATTTTAGCGGCACAGACGCCCGGTCTGCCACGATTGGCGTCTTGTTCAAACCTATATTACTGTCAAAGGCCCGAGGAGAAACTGTACCCTGCGGTTATTTGGCCGGGCAAACGTTGAATAGCTGAAATCAATCCATCTTTAGATTTTTTTAAATAAAGGTTAAATATAAATGTATGGTTGCCGAAAACGACAATATCATTTTACGCAATTAAAAAAACCATGGCCTGACGCCCTCCCCCAGCAGACTCTCCCCTCTCTCCACAGAGCCTTGCAGAACAACTCCGTGAACAGGCAAACTTAGTGGATTCGCATCGTCCACCGTTCGGTCAGGCAGATTGTCAATACGTCACGGGTTCTCAGGGCGAACTTATTACGATTATTCAAATTGAAGTTCAGGAGGATCCGCGATGATTCTGGCACAAATTCCGGTTCTACACTCACTGGCAGGCTATGAAATTTGAAAGTGATCATTAATGCCTGCCACACCGCTGTCATCGGAGCGGAAGGTGCCGTCAAAGCGGATCCTGGCTTTCACCTCCGACGGCCTTTTATCCGCTCATTTCATTACCCCTGTACCGAACAGGTCAGCCTCAATCACGGAGGTGACAGCGGGCATAACAGGCTACTTTTTCGTCTGCGAAACCAACGCATAGTGGGGGTGACGCCCGGCCAGTAGCAACAGCAGCTCGTATTCCCCCTGACTCAGCGGAGCGGGGTTTTTCACCGCTTCTTTCATCTGCCAGACACGCAGGCTGACTTCAAACCGCTCGGCAGCGGCTTCCTGTGACAGCCCGGCGACAAGCCGGAGTTCACGAATGTCGGCGCGAACGACGACTGGACGATAAAACAGCTGATTTGCCATAACAATTCTCCTTCAGCGCTGCGGTGAAACCGGTCAGGTAAAAATAATGCGCAGAGCATAGATCACTCTTTATCATTCATCATTTTATCTTAACATTCATAGCTGAATGCCAAAAAAAATAAAATATCAATATTTTAAGCCATTGTTATTTATTGTTCTTTTTTTTAAAATTCTACTTTTTCTGCTTTCAATCAGATAAATTTTCGCTCCCCGGGCCCCCTCTCCTTTCTTTAACGAAATCCTTACACAGAGATTATCAGGATAATTCTGTCTGATGATTCGCCAGATATGCAGGGCCTGGCGGCAGCAGTGATTGTTATACCGTGACATGCTGCTTCGCCCGAAATGCACAGGACCAAAAACCGCGCATCTACGCGGTGCGGAGGTTCCGTCCCTAGCGGACGACTGGACTTCAACTCTTTAGCTGAGTTGGGTAAAACAGCCTCAGCCTTGAACTTTTTAAACTTGCTGTGTAAACGCTAAGTGCGTGCAGCCCGGTAAATGCCCCTTCTGTCAGTGCGATACCGGCCCGCTTGCAAAATATAATATGGCGGTACGATAAAAAATGCCCGGGAGCCTTCACGGACCGATCGTTAATTTATACCGTGGCGAGACGGCTTTGCTTTGATAATCATTTTTCATGTTATCAATCGAGGAATATCATTTTTAATGGGTGGATGATCAGATTAAGTTGCAGCAGGAGGAATGAAATGCGTTAAGCTGGCGCAAACCTGACGGACCGCGCAATTCTGCCGCGCTGCGTAGAAAAGTCGCGCTATTATTCCTGTTAAGCGGGTCGGCTACCCTTATAATCTGATAACACCTCAACCAGGCCCCTGACGCGATGACTCTGAAAAAATTCCGCCTCCGCACGCTTCTCATCTCGCTCTCCGTCGGCGGCGTGATCCTGACCGCCTGCCTGATGCTCGGGGCGCTGCTGATCTTTCAGAAGGGAAACATTGAGGACAGTCTGCTTGACAGCAACATAGCTTACGCGCGCAAGCTCGCCGATACGACCGATCGTTATCTTGGCACGGCGCAACGTGAGCTCGCCTGGAGCGCCGCACAGATTAAAGGTCTGACCGATCCGGCGTTGCTCCGCGGCGAGACCGACCGACTCCGGCTGCAGTCCGGCTTTTTTAATTCGGTGGTGGTGGTGAATCGCGACGCCGTTATCGCCGCCACCTCACCGGAAAGCCTGAGCCTGGTCGGCGTCAAGCTACATTCCGACACCAGCCGGCAGGCTATCGCCACGCAGCAGCCGTTTATCTCTGCCCCCTTTACCTCGGCCTCCGGTAACTACGTGGTGTTTCTGTCGCAGCCGTTGTTTACACCGGACGGCAATTACCTGGGCTATATCGGCGGTACCATCTACCTCAAGAAGCAAAGCATGCTGAGCGACATCCTGAGCCTGCATTTTTACGCCCGTGGCTCCAGCGTAAACATCGTTAGCAATGACGGGACCATCATTTTCAGCCACGATCCAGCTCGCGTGGGAACCAAAATGACGCTGAACTCCGCGCTGCTGAGGCGGCTGGCGACGACAGACAGCGGCCGGTTCAGCACCGAAGCAGGCGGGGAGCAGTTCCTGACCGGCTATGCCAGCCTGCACAAAACCGACTGGAACATTTTTATTGCGGGGACTTCAGAGACTGTCCGACATATTCTGATGCGAACGGCAGAAAACGCACTTTGGTTCCTGTTGGTCATTATTGTAATGACGGTCGCCGTGGTGATCCTGCTTGCCGGGCGCATTGCCTCTCCCCTGGAGAAGCTGGCCGGAATGGTACGGAATGAGGGCAGTGACGCGCCTCTGGCGTCGGTTCAGGCGTGGTATTATGAAGCCGACCGCCTGAAGCAAGCCGTGGAAGAGTACCGACACGTGGTGGCCAGCCGCATGGCAACGCTCAGCGATGAGGCCATGACTGATCCCCTTACCGGGCTCTGCAATCGCCGTGGCTTTACCCTGCTGGCAGACAGGAGCAGCGATGACCCTGGACAGTGCGTGATTGCGATTGACATCGACCACTTTAAAAAAATTAACGACTGGTACGGCCACGATGCGGGAGATGCGGTGCTGGTAAGCCTGGCCGGGCTGCTGCGGCAGGCGTGCCGCACCGGGGACGTCGTCAGCCGCTTCGGCGGAGAGGAGTTTATTCTGCTGCTGCCGCAGACCTCCGTGGAGGATGCGGCCCGGATGGCGGAGCGGATCCGCGCACTCGTCAGCACCACGACGTTTCCGGGCGTGGAGGCCATGACGATATCTGCCGGAGTCGCCGCGCTGGCAGACAGCGCCGGCAACCGTGAGGCAATGCTCAGGCAGGCAGACGAGGCTCTTTATGAAGCAAAGGGGGCAGGACGCAACACAGTGACTGTCGCCGGGTCGGAGGGTTTCAGGCAGTACAAGGCGCCTGACTGAAGGCAAGCGCGGTCAGCACTGGCCGCGCAGCTTCCAGGACAACCATTTGTCCAGCTCCGCCTCCGGCAGGGGACGGGAATAGAAAAAACCCTGCGCCTGGTCGCAGCCGTACTCTGTGAGCCTGGTAACGGTTGCCGCATCTTCAACGCCTTCGGCCAGTACCGTGTAGTCCAGATCCTTCAGCATAGTAATGATGCTGCGCGCGATGATGCGCGAGGCCGTGTCGGATGAAATTTCACTGATGAGCGTGCGGTCCAGTTTGATGATATCCAGCGGCATGCGCCGCAGGTAGCTTATGTTGCTGTAGCCGGTGCCGAAGTCATCGAGCGAAATCCCGAATCCGCGCAGCTTCAGCATCTCCAGTCCTCGCATCGCCGCCGGGTTTTCAATAATCCGTTCGGTCTCCAGACACTCAATACCCAGCAGTGAGGTGGGGAGCCTGGCCCTGATCATCTTCACCTCCAGCGCATCAGCAAAACCCTCGCGCGCAAAGTCCCGGCTGCTGACGTTAACGGTAACGGGAAGCTGAATGCAACTGTTGTGCAGGCGTGTCAGACGGCCGATGGCGTGGTCCGTGACCCAGCTCGTGAGTTCGCTGAGCAGCGAGGTCTGCTCTGCCAGGGGCACGAATACGGCGGGTGAGAGCTCGCCCCGGAGCGGGTGACGCCAGCGAACCAGAGCCTCCAGCCCAACGGGCCGGCCACTCTGCAGGCAGATTTTAGGCTGATAGGCGAGCCACAGCCCCTGGTTTTCCCGCAGCGCGGCGGCCAGGTCGTTCATCAGCGTAAAATCCTGAGTATGCCGAGCGTCGCTGGCCTCGCTGAAGCGCATGGCGGGCACGCCCCGGCCGATGGCCTCGTGCAGTGCGCTCACCGCGCGGCGCAGTGCCTCCTGCGCCGTAATGTCGCCGGTGGTAAAGGTAACTTCACCAGTGTGGGTGCTGAGCGCCACAGCAATGCCGTCGCCCAGGTCGGCACTGATCCCTTCCAGGCGTCCCGCCACCCAGTCCGCACTGAGTCGGCTGTCGTCACGCGTCAGCACGGCAAATCGCCCGGTGGCAACGGTGTAAAGCCGCTCACCGGGTGCCGGGCGCAGGCGCAACGGCAGGAGCGTGGCCACATCCTTCAGCAGGCTTTCCACCGGCCCCATGCCCATCGAGCGGGCGAGCTCGTAGGCACGCGGCATGTCGATGCAGTCAATCAGCACCAGCCGACGGGATGTATGGTCACCGGATGCGGCCAGATACTGCAGGTCACGAATAAGACGCTGGCGATTAGGCAGGCCGGTGACCGGGTCAGCAAACCCGGCGGAGTGCCAGGCCTCCAGAAACGACATTACCAGCGCGGCCAGCAGCTTCAGGGTGGTGACCTGCTCTGCGCCAAACAGGTGCGGTGCGGTATCCGTGACGCACAGCGTGCCGAGCACAATCCCCTCGCGGTTTTTCAGCGGCACGCCTGCATAGAAGCGGATATAGGGCGCGCCGGTGATAAGCGGGTGCGTCACAAAGCGGGCATCCAGCCAGGTGTCGGGTACCACCACGGCGCAGTCATTATCCACCGCGTGGCGGCAGAGGGAGTCCTCGCGCGACGACTGCGTGAGGGTGAAGTTGTGGGCAGCCTGAACGTGCTGATGCTCATTGTCCAGCACGGAGATAAAGCTTCCGGGAATACCGAGTACCTGGCTCGCCAGCCGCACAAACTTACGCAGCACGTCGTCGCGGCTTTCGTCAGGACTGCGCAATGCTTCCAGCGCGCGCGCACGACGATCGTCGTCGCCGGTAAGATTTATCAACATAGGTTCCTCCGCGCCGGCCTGGTCACGGTGCGAAATAAAAAAGAAAAATTGTACGTTAACATACCGGTATGAAAGGCAATGAATGCGTAAGGGAAAAGCAATGAAAACTTTCTTATAGCAGCCATTATAGGCTCAATCAGGCCTGATGTCAGTTTTATTTTCTTTAGTGAATTATTTAGAGTGAGATGATTATTTTATTTTATCGACATCTTACCTGCATTTTTTATTATTTCTGCCAGACTATCCTGAATAAATGCAGAGCGCCATTTGATAACGCTCACAATTAAATAGTCGATTATTTTTTTTATTATTTTGTATTAACAACACCGGGGAAAACCTCATGCAGTTACTCAGACATTTTACCATCCGCAGCGTTGTGCTGTGGATGATGATCCTTTCACTGGCCGTGGTGATTCTGACCGGCAGCTTCAGTGCGATGACGCTGCGCGAGATGTACCGCCATGCCGATCGCATTGATACGCTGACGCAGCAGCTGACCTTTCTGACCCGCGCGGGCATTGTCATGCAGGATGGAACCGCGGCCGATAAGATGGCCCTGCTGACCGTCGTGCCAGCAGAGGCAGCATGGGACGGTTACCGCACGGCGCTGTCTGTACCGGACAGTTATCCGGCCGCAGCCCGCGAGCGACTCGGGAGTCTGACGCAGCAGCTGGCGGCCAGCAACGCCCCGGTGCTTGCTGAGCGCCACCGGCTTGAGGTTATCCTCTTCAGTGCGCTGCTCGCCGCCACCCTGTTGCTGGCGTTCTGCGACCGCTATCTGGTGGTACACCTCGTGCGCCCTGTGGCGAAAATCCGCTCGCACCTGAAGACCATTGCAGACGGTGACCTCACGCGCGAGCCGGAAGACCTGGGCCGCAACTGCGTTGGGCAGTTGGTGCCGCTGGTCAGTGAGATGCAGCACAGCCTGCTGTCCGCGGTTGAAGCCATCCGTGACAACGCGGTTATCCTGCACCGTGAGGCTGCCGGAATTGCCGCCGGTAATGCCGATCTGTCCGACCGGACCTCAACCCAGGCCGCCGCGCTCGAGCAGACCGCGGCCAGCATGGAGGAAATCACCGCAGCCGTCACCCATACCGCGGATACCGCGCGTGAAGCCCGGGAACTGGCGGAGCGTACCGCACAGACCACCCGGCGAGGCGAGCAGTTGGTGCGGGCGGTGGTGACCGCTATGGGCGGCATCGCGCTAGGCTCAGAAAAAATCCGCCAGTTTACGGCTACCATTAACGGCATTGCCTTCCAGACCAATATTCTGGCACTCAACGCCGCCGTTGAGGCCGCCCGCGCCGGTGAGCAGGGTCGGGGCTTTGCCGTCGTGGCCTCCGAAGTACGTTCGCTGGCACAGCGCAGCGCCGCTGCCTCGAAAGAAATTGAGGGGCTGATTGCCGACACTGTAGCGTGCGTCAGTAACGGGCGTGAGGCAGCAGACAGCGCCGGTGCCACTATGGACGAAGTGCTGCTCGGCGTCGGCGGGGTCAACGGGCTGATCGGCCAGATTGCCCAGGCTTCGGAAGAGCAGAGCAAAGGGATTGAGCAGGTCGCGCTGGCCGTGGCGGAGCTTGACCGCGTCACGCAGCAGAACGCCACGCTGGTGCAGGCAGTCTCCGTCACGGCGGGCAGTCTGAGCGATCAGACGACTGCGCTGGGTGGAGCAATCACCCGCTTTACGCTGCCGGCGGAAGGCTGCAGAACATCTTCCGCCCCGTCGGCTCGTCCGCCCCAGGCTACTCCCCTGATGGACACGTTAGCCAAAGGTGACTGGGTGGCCTTCAGGTAACAGCAGCGTGTCGTGCGCGGTGCCCAAAACGTAATTTGCTACTGCTTCCGAATAGTGATGCGGCTGGGATCGGTGGGTTCCCGCCGCTGAATGTCATTCCCGGTTTTTCGTCAGGATACCCTGTTTATCTGTGTAAGGTGTGTCGGCATAACAAACACGGCTGCCTTCAGCCTTGCATCTCCTGGCGAATCATCCGACAGGAAATACCGAAATAATCCCTGCGTAAGGATTCCGTTAAATTAAGAAAAATTTTCTGGGGCAGGGAACACTTTCGTCCAGGATAAATATTGCGAAGCAGTGGAAGGTTTTTTTATTGCTGTCGACAGTTTGTCAATAATAACCGGATTGTGAACAGGGTATCAGATAATAAAAGTCACGATATTGTGATGATTCATTTATCGCCCTTCCTCGCGTTTTTTCATTCTGTCGTCCGCTCCAATCTGCATTCCTGAAGGAGGTTTCTTCAGGAAAATCAGCTTTATTCCGGCCCGTCGTTGTCGGTTCCAACGTACAGGAACGCCGAATTGTGACAGCCTGCGCGTCTGGCAGAAGAATGAGGCGGCGAAAATTCCGCCGTCTGATCCAGCAGGCGTACGAGCTTCAGCTGTTCGCCGGTGCGCCCCCTGCCACGCTCCTGGGCCGACAACGAAAAACAGGGGCTGGCTCTGTCCGCGGGTACTCCCTGAAGTTCAGGCGGCTCCTGCCGATAAGAGGAGGAGGACGTGAGCGGAAAATATCATGATGCGGTG
Source organism: Erwinia amylovora (assembly GCA_050311775.1). Taxonomy (GTDB): domain Bacteria; phylum Pseudomonadota; class Gammaproteobacteria; order Enterobacterales; family Enterobacteriaceae; genus Erwinia; species Erwinia amylovora_A. Next base: position 47,940 of record JBNONK010000014.1, read on the forward strand.
CGGCGGGAACACTCCGCTTTTAAGGTGTTTCACTCTTCGGCTTCCAGCCCACCCGACTGCGTTAACTGCTTGCGGAGTGCCCCCTTCAGGGCTGACTCGATGCCAGGAATGGTCCTGAAATGACAGATTCATGATGCTCAGACAACTGGGCATCACTATTATTGCTAACCCCGCGTAATGCGGGGCAGTGGACGGGCCTTTCTTCCGGCGTCGGGGCGGCAGGGATTTCTGCGGCACCGTCTGATTGAACGTGTCCCCTTTTTGCTGTGTCATGCCGGCCACAGCTCATTTCACCCCAGGGGACAGACGTTGAAACGCCCGACATCAGATCACGAGGCTGCGCGCCTCGCCGCACTGGCACAGTATCAGCTGCCGGAGAACGCGCTCGACCGCCTCACCACGCTCGCTGCGCGCCTCTTCCGCGTTCCTACGGCCTTCGTCTCGCTGATTGACGATAAGCGGCAGTTATTTGCATCCCGCTACGGACTTAATATCACCGACACCGCCCGGCACGTAGCCTTCTGTAACCACACGCTGGCGCAGGGGGAAATCCTCTGCGTGCCAGACACCTTCGATGATCCGCGCTTTCGCGACAGCCCGCTGGTACACGGCTACCCACATATCCGCTTTTATGCGGGGATCCCACTGACCACCCCGGACGGCCACCATATCGGCACCGTGTGCCTGACCGATACGCACCCGCGCCCGCCACTGACGGACGCTGACCGTCAGCACCTGGCCGATATCGCCGCACTGGTGATGGACAGGATGGAGGTCCACCGCCTGGAACTGCTACGCAACGCCAGCCAGCAGCGGCTGGAGTCCATCTCAACCACCTCTCCGGATGCCATCATCTGTACCGATCTGCACCGCGGCATTACTTTCTGGAATCCGGCCGCCACCAGAATGTTCGGTTACAGCGCCCAGGAGATGGCGGGCAACTACGTAGCCGCTCTCATTCCCGATCGCTGCCAGACCGACTACCGCAATGAACTTGATCGTCTCACCGGCGAAGAGGCGGCGATTTCACAGCCGCGCACGCTGCAAATCTGGGGAGTCAGACGCGACGGCCGGGAGTTTCCGGCCGACGTATCTTTATCAGGCTGGAGGGAGGGCAGCGAACGCCTGGTGGGGCTGATCATCCGTGACGTCACCGCCCGTCATGAGAGCGAGGCTCGCCTCTGCGAGCTTGCCTCGCTGGACATGCTGACCCGACTGGCAAACCGCGGCGCGTTTATTAATCAGCAGAGGCAACTGACTGAGGCTGGTGTGCCTTACACTCTGCTGATGACCGACCTGGACGGCTTCAAGGAGGTGAATGACACGCTCGGGCACGCCGCCGGCGACGCGCTGCTGTGCCACGTGGCAGAACAGATTCGTCAGGTGTGCGCGGACGCGGTGATCGCCGCCCGGCTCGGCGGGGATGAGTTTATCATCCTGCTACCAGGCGGCATTGTCGATGCCAGCCTGACGGCGGAGCGTTTGATTGACGCCGTGCAGATCCCCTTTCGCTATCACGGCTCTACTGTGGTGGTCGGTGCCAGTACCGGCATAGCGGCTTATCCGGAACACGGTGAGGATGCGTCGTCCTTAATGTCAGCGGCAGACCTGGCGCTTTACAGAGCCAAAGCTTCGGGCAAGGGCCGTAGCATCCTGTTCCGACCTGAATTCCTTGAGGCTGAGCAGCGTCGGCGACGCTTTGAGCGCGAGCTGGAAACAGCGGTTCGCCAGCAGCAGTTCATCCTGCATTACCAGCCGCGCTACGATGCAGTGAGCGGACGCCTGGTGGGCTGTGAGGCGCTGGTGCGCTGGCAGCATCCCGCCCGCGGCCTGCTGCTACCCGCTGATTTTATTGATGTGCTGGTAAAAAACCCGCTGTCCGTCACGCTTGGCAACTGGATTATTCGCACCGCGTTGGCGCAGGTCCGCCAGTGGCAGGCCCGCTGTCCACAGCTGCGCGTCAGCGTTAACCTGTTTCCACGTCAGCTCGCCGATCATGGGCTGGAAAGCGTGTTGCGCGAGTCGTCAGGCGGTGACGCTGCCTTTGTGGATCTGGAGGTGGACGAGCCGCTGCTGACCGGGCTGGTTGAAGATGCACCGGCGCTGTTTGCGGCCATCCGGCGCACGGGGGCCGCTTTCGTTATCGATCACTACGGACGCACGCTGGGTGCCCTCAGCCTGCTGCGGCATGACTTCATTAGTGGCTTCAAGATTGATAAGTCGCTGACCCTTGAACTGGGAACCAGCATCCGTGTCCAGATGATGTTCCATTCTGTCGCGGCACTGGGTAAAAGCCTCGGGCTCAAGGTGGCGGCGGAAGGGATAGAGGATACGGCGCAACGGATTTTCGTGACTGCTGCAGAATGCGATCTCATGCAGGGTAATGGGCTGTGCAGGCCACTTACGGCGGCGGGATTTAGCGCGTTGCTCACCGATGAAAACGACACCATAACACTCACGGACTGCTGATGAAGCCACTGCCCTTGCCGGTGGCGTCGGCCAGCCGGGCAGCAAAAAGGTTGCCCCGGTAGAAAAGACCGCAAACTGGGCACGCCTGCATATGGCCAAAAGTCTGGCAGCGGGTTTACCTGGAAAACGGAAAACATCCCATGCTGAGTCTGTTAATAAGCCAGTCAGTACAGACACTCAGATTTGAGTGAAATAACGGAAACTCGCAATATTTATCACCATTTGTAAGACTCTTTGAGCATCATAAAGTGATGTTGAATTCGTAAGATAACACAATGACTCTTTATTCCCGGATGTCGCTTCAGATATAACATTGGCGAGTTCACTTATTTTATTCCGTATTAAAAAGAAGTTTCACATGCACAATTCGCCAGGTTGCCTACATGATGAGACCAGAATAAAGGGTTCCGGAGAACGCTCACAATGAGCCTTTTGCGCAGTGTGGTCACACAGGCTTAATTTCTTGCTTTGCAACCTGCGGGCTCCGGGCACGACGTTGCGACAGGAACGTTGCATCGCAGTGTGTTAATCAACGGGGATCTGATCACACTACTCTAAAAGGCTACCTCATCGCGAACTTTGCAACAGAGCAAAAAATATGACCTATACTTGTCAGGCTGAAACTCATCGACACTTTACTTATAAGCAGGGATCCTGTTATGAATAAAAAAACGCTGTTGGCGGCTATGATGGCCGCATTAGTGACGTTTGCCGCGACCGGATGTTCTTCTAATCAGGCCATCAGGACCACGGACGGGCGTACCATCGTAACGGACGGCAAACCCAAGATTGACAGCGATACGGGGCTGGTCTCTTACAAAGATGCCACAACAGGTAAATACGAGCAGATTAACCGCGACAAAATTACCAATATGAGTGAACTGAACAATTAACAGGGATAAAGGGAGCCGGTCATGAAAAAAGTTTTCGTTTCAGTATTTGCAGCGGCTGTTGCGCTTTCCGTGCTGAGTGGATGTACCCGCACAAGCTACGCCATTCATACCAACGACGGTAGAACCATTGTCAGTGACGGCAAACCAAAAGACGCGGACACTGGCCTGCTGGGCTACACTGACGCAAATGGTATTAAGCAGCAGATCAATAAAGCTGATGTGAAAGAAGTCTCTGAAATTCCGCACTGAGTTATTATTCATTCCGAAAGATGGTCGCGGTTGCGGCCATCTTCTTTTTGAGTCAGGACTTAAGCCAAACAAAGGGTACTGTTGGAAAATCGCCCCTCTGATACGTTGCCGTACTGAATCTTTTTTAAAGGCCTTCATTTCACTTCCGTGATCAATCTTCGTGCCGTTTGCTTGAGCGCTAACATGACATCAGCCAACTGGAACGGCTGGCGGCGGATAGATGCCAGTAAATCTTCCGTCAGGCTGGTTGTTTCCAGCACAGATTCCTGGAGGATCCCCTCTTTTGCGACCAACTGTCTGTTTGACTTTCAGTCTGAATGCCCTTTTACGGAATGACCAGAAGGCCGCGAGCAGTTTAATGAACCACACCCGGACACTGTGACCCCTGTTCCACTAAAAAGAGTTATCACATAAAATTTTTCATGTTTATTCCCCCCCAGAATGTCCTGGAATGACCGACGACATTTTAAAAAATTCCTGTCATTCCAGAACATTTGTTTTCATTTATTTTTGCCCGTAATAAGCATCAGGCCCATGCTTGCGCATGAAATGCTTATTCATCAGGTAATTATCAATACCCAGCAGCCGGGGGTTAATGTCGCGGGCAATCCACGCCATTTTTGCCACCTCTTCCATCACCACCGCGTTATGCACGGCGTCATGAGCATCTTTTCCCCAGGCGAACGGACCGTGCTGATACACCACAATGCCCGGCGTATGTAACGGCTCGCCCTCACCGAGCGTTTCTATAATCACCTTGCCGGTATTGAGCTCGTACTCCTCTTCCACTTCATCCCGCGTTAATGCACGCGTGCAGGGGATGTCGCCAAAGAAATAATCAGCATGTGTCGTCCCGAGGGCCGGTATGGGTAGCCCCGCCTGCGCCCAGGCCGTCGCATGCGTCGAGTGGGTATGCACGACACCATTAAGAGAAGGGTAACGCCGATACAGCGCCAGATGAGTAGCCGTATCTGATGAAGGCCGCCATTTACCCTCGACGACATGCCCCTCCAGATCCACGACCACCATATCGTCAGCTTTCATGCTGTCATACGCCACGCCGCTTGGCTTAATCACAATCAGTCCCTGCTCGCGATCGATCGCACTCACGTTGCCCCATGTGAAAGTCACCAAACCATAACGCGGCAGGTCCATGTTTGCCTCAAAAACCTGCTGTTTGAGCTTATGCATATTCAGCCTCCAGCAACCCTGCCCGCACCATGCGTCCACGCACCCAGTCACGCGCTTTGGCGACTTCGCCGGCCGGGTCGTCCGATGTTTCACTCCACATCTCAATCAGGTAAGGTCCGCAGTAACCTGTCTGTTTTAACGTCTTGAAGCACCGTTCAAATTCCACCACCCCGGTGCCGAACGGTACATTTTTGAATACGCCCGGACGGGTATCTTTGACGTGTATCGCCACGATATGTCCGATGCCCGCCTGTAACTCCATCTGCACGTCGTTATCCCAGGCTGACAGATTGCCAATGTCAGGATAGAGCTGGAACCACGGATTATTCAGGTAGTGCGCGTAGCCCAGCGCCTTACTGATAGAATTCATTAACGGGTAATCCATGATCTCCATTGCCAACGTAACCTGTGCGCGGCTGGCCATGTCTACACTCTCTTTCAGACCATCACGGAAACGACTGCGCGTCTCATCGTTAGCTTCCTGATAATAGACATCATACCCCGCAAGCTGGATCACGCGGATACCGACATCCTGCGCAAAACGAATCGCTTTACGCATTATTTCAAGACCCTGCGCACGTACGGCATCGTCTTCACTGCCAAGCGGAAAACGACGGTGGGCGCTCAGACACATAGAAGGCACCCGCACGCCCGTTTCAGCAACGGCACACACCAGCTCCAGGCGCTGTTCACGGCTCCAGTCCAGGCGGGACAGTCGTTCGTCCGTCTCATCTACCGACATTTCGACAAAATCGAAACCGAGCTGTTTTGCCAGCTGGAGCCGCTCAAGCCAGCTCTTCCCTGCAGGGAGTGCCTTTTCATAAATGCCCAGTGGAACTTGTTTTGACAACATACCGGCTCCTTAGCCCCAGATCTGCGCGATTGAGCGTTTGAACTGACGCGCGGCCTCTACCGGAGATGCCGCATCACGGATGCTACGACCGGCAATAAAGACGTGGACTGGAATGCCCTGAAACAGGGGCAGATCTTCGAGGGCCAGCCCACCGGTAATGGTCACTTTAAAGCCCATATCCGCCAGACGTTTAATTGCGCTGATATCCGCGTCGTTCCACGCCACGCCGGCAGCCTGTGCATCACGACTGCGGTGATAAACGACCTGCTGGATGCCCGCATCGTGCCATGCCTGCGCCTGCTCCCAGGTCCAGAAACCGGTCAGTTCAATCTGTACGTCGCCGTTAAACTCCTTCGCCACGTCCAGTGCGCCTTTGGCCGTGTTGATGTCCGCACAGCAGATCACGGTGACCCAGTCAGCATTTGCTTCAAAGCACATACGAGAGAGGATTTTGCCCGCGTCGGCAATTTTAGCGTCCGCCAGCACGATTTTATGCGGATAAAGCGCTTTAAGATCACGAACGGCACGAACGCCTTCGCCCACGCACAGGATGGTGCCGACTTCGATGATATCCACTTCTTCCGCAATCAGGCGGGTGGTTTCGTAAGCATGAGACAGAGTCTGGTTATCCAGCGCGACCTGCAACATTGGTAATGACATTTTTGATTCCTCTCAGACTGTCGCCGCCGTGGCGCGATCAATTAAATCCAACACTTCCTGCTCGGTACGGCAGGAACGTAAACGTTCAAAATTGGCTTCATCATCAAACAACTCGACGATTTGCATTATGCCCACCTCCTGGTGGGTGTTGGCATCAACCGCGGCCATGGTGATCAGAATGTCGACCGGGTCATTATCTTCATGGTTAAACACCAGAGGCTTTTTCAGCGTCACCAGCGCAAAGCCCATTTTTTTGACCCCCTCTTCCGGACGGCCATGCGGCATTGCCAGGCCTGGCGCGATAACAAAGTAAGGGCCGTGCTGTTCAACCCCATCAAGAATGGCCTGGTAATAACGCGGTTCGACAACGTCAGCCTTAACCAGCAGATCCACGCTCAGCTTTACCGCCTCCTGCCAGGTACTGGCCTCGGCCTGTAACAGGATGGAATTATTGTCTGCCAGCGAATCACGTAATTTCATATGGCGTCCCTACTTCACGTCTTGTGGGAAGTGTTCTTTGATCACCTCCAGCAGTTTTGGACCGAAATCTCTGGGCGACAACATGTTGCGCACGCCCACCACATATTTATTACCTGTTACGGTGATTTCACCGGCGATATGAGTAGAGGCAATGATGATATCTGCGCTGCTCAGTTCGCTTTTGTATTCACCCACTGCACAGCTGTTCACCGTGTGGTCGATATTCGACTGGGTTAAAAACTGATCCACTTTCATCTTCATGATCATGGAGCTTCCTTGTCCATTGCCACACACAGCCAGAACACGTACGGTCATAATCGAAACTCCTTAGTGAGCAGACACTTCTGCTGTTTGTTTTTCTGCATCTTCTTCAGCACGCAAGGCGCGGCCAGCGAAGAACATGTAAGCCAGTGCAATCAGAATGATGACAACCATAAAGAGCAGCCCTGAGAGGGCAATGCCCTGCATCATCGGCGGCGCCAGAATTGACCAGTCCGCCATCCCCATCCAGGCACTCATACCGGTGAGCTTGACAGCCCACACACAACCGAAAATTTCAATGATGCCCATCACCAGACAAATCTTGATCGCCGCGCGCCAGCCGCCAAAATGGTTAGCAAAGACGCCAATGGTGGCGTTGGAGAAGAACATCGGGATAAAGCCGGGAATAATCAGAATGGATGAGCCGCAGCTCACCAGGATGCCCACCGCAATCAACTGACCAATGGTGCCCCACATAAAGCCCCATACCACCGCATTGGGTGCAAAGCTATAGATGGCCGCGCAGTCAATCGCCAGCACGGCACCAGGGATCAGACGTTGAGAGATACCGTTAAAGGCTTCAGACAACTCAGCGACGAACATTCGTACACCCTGCGTGATGATGAAAATCGCTACCGCGAAGGAGAAACCGGTCTGCAGGATATAGACCGTCCAGTGCGTTTTACCCGCCATCATCTGCACTACGTCAATGCCTAAGGAGAGCAGAATGGCGCCGAAGAAGAGGGTCATCACAATGGCAGTGGAAACGATGTTGTCGTGGAAAATATTTAGCCAGCCCGGCAGCTTGAGATCTTCAACGCTCTCTTCTTTTTTGCCGAGATACGGCGCGACTTTGCAAGCAATCCAGGAGGCAAACTGCTGCTGGTGGCCGATGGAGAAGCCGCAGCCGTCTGTCACTTCCTGCGTTGGCTTGTACATCATATTGGAGGTAATACCCCAGTAGAGCGAAACCAGCAACGCGGTGCAGATAATCGTGGTCCACATCGGGTAGCCAAAAATATAGAAAGAAACCGCAATCAGCCCCGCCTGCTGGAACATGATATGGCCGGTCAGCATGATGGTACGAATTCCGGTAATGCGGCGCAGCAGCACGTAAGTGATGTTCAGCCCTAACGCGAGTAGAACCGCATATCCAACCCAACTATAGGCATCCCCCATGCGGTCAATGGTGGCCATCATTGACGCGTAGGTGTCTGAAATGGCGCCGTTAATGCCATACACTTCCGACATTTTGGCCACTACCGGCTTAAATGTGCTGGTCAGAATGCCTGAGCCCGCCTGCAGCAACATAAAACCAATAATGGTTTTAATAGTGCCTTTAATAATGACGCTAACGCTTTTGCGTAGCAGGATATAACCCAGACACGTCACGATACCCAGCAGCAACGGGGCGTTGGTCATGACCTGATTAAAAAACACGGTAAAGATGTTGTAGAGGATCTCCATAACTCTCTCCAGAAATGAGAACACAAAGGGTAATCCCTGCGTGGTTGACGCCACCATTCCATCAATCATAAATGATCATAACAAGATTAAAATTGATTACTTGTGATGCATCACGCAAAATATTTATTTGATGTTAATACTGAGTATCACTATCGGCTTTAGCATTGAATAACATCTTGTAATTTCAGATATTGATTATTTATGCGCGATAATGACACCAGTAAAAGGGAACGACCCGCGCGGTTTAGAAGAGTAAATTCCACATTTTTAACATTGCAGAGTGCCTGGAATGGTGAAACAATGAATCATACTCAATCATAATGTGATCTGCTTTGATTAAAATAGGGAGTCGAAAAAGATGAGTAAAGTGAATACCCTCACCCGTGAATCATGGATTCTGAGCACCTTCCCTGAGTGGGGCAGTTGGCTGAATGAAGAAATTGAGCAGGAACAGGTTTCGCCTGGTACCTTCGCCATGTGGTGGCTGGGCTGCACCGGCATCTGGCTAAAATCAGAAGGAGGCGCGAATATTTGTGTCGATTTCTGGTGCGGTACGGGTAAACAGAGCCACGGTAACCTGCGGATGAAGAAAGGTCATCAGATGCAGCGTATGGCAGGCGTGGAGAAGCTTCAGCCAAACCTGCGCACTACGCCGTTTGTCCTCGATCCGTTTGCCATCCGTCAGATCGACGCCGTACTTGCTACCCATGATCACAACGATCATATCGATGTCAACGTGGCAGCAGCAGTCATTCAAAACTGCGCCGACGATGTGCCGTTCATTGGGCCACAGACCTGTGTGGATTTATGGATCGGCTGGGGTGTGCCGAAAGAGCGCTGTATCGTGACGAAACCGGGCGACGTGGTGAAAATTAAAGATGTTGAAATTCACGCTCTGGATGCCTTTGACCGTACCGCGCTGATTACGCTGTCGGCTGACCAGAGAGCAGCAGGCGTGCTGCCGGACGGCATGGACCAACGTGCGGTGAACTATTTGTTCAAGACGCCTGGCGGTTCCCTTTATCACAGCGGCGACTCCCACTACTCCAACTATTATGCCAAGCACGGTAACGATCACCAGATCGATGTCGCATTAGGTTCATACGGTGAGAACCCGCGCGGTATTACGGACAAAATGACCAGTGCCGATATGCTGCGCATGGCGGAAGCGCTGAACACCAAAGTGGTCATCCCTTTCCATCACGATATCTGGTCAAATTTCCAGGCCGATCCGCAGGAAATCCGCGTGCTATGGGAAATGAAAAAAGATCGTCTGAAGTACGGCTTCAAGCCGTTCATCTGGCAGGTCGGGGGCAAGTTCACCTGGCCACTGGATAAAGATAATCTCGAGTACCACTATCCACGTGGTTTTGATGACTGTTTTACTATTGAACCCGATCTCCCCTTTAAGTCTTTCCTTTGACAGGCAGTAGCCGGATAATCCGGCTACTGCTGCTCCAGGGTTTCAAATATTAACAGGTGCCTGAATGACTGAAACACAGCGACATCATCTTTTACTTAATCTACTACGTGAACATGCTGTCCTCAGCGTCAGTCAGATAACAGAATTTTTAGGGACCTCTCCAGCCACTACCCGGCGTGATATTGTTCGTCTCGACAGAGAAGGAAAAGTCCGTAAAGTCCGCAATGGGGCAGAAGCTGTTATTCCGAAACGCGAGCCCTGGAGCCCCCTTAATCCTTATCTGGCTCATAATCACGACGAAAAAGTTCGTATTGCCCGGGCCGCTTCAATATTTATTCAACCCAAGGAAAGTGTTGTCATTAACTGTGGTTCAACTGCTTTTCTACTCGGCCAGGAAATATGTAACAAGCAAGTACAAATCATCACCAACTATCTGCCTCTGGCGAACTATCTGATTGAGCATGATCATGAGAGCGTGGTGATCATGGGGGGACAGTACAGCAAAAACCACTCGATCATTTTGCCACCACAGGAAAGCACGAACAGTCTGTATGCCGGGCACTGGATGTTCACCAGCGGCGGCGGACTGACGACAGATGGTTTATACAAAACGGATATGCTGACCGCGACTTCCGAACAGATAATGCTGAGCATGGTCGGTAAGCTGGGGGTTCTGGTGGACAGCAGTAAGTTAGGTCAGCGTGCAGGTATGCTGTTTTGCAAGGCTGAGAATATCGATCTGGTCATTACCGGAAAACAGGCTGATGCTGAGATTGTCAGGGAGCTTGAAGCGCTGGGTATAAAGGTCGTGCTGGTATAGTGATCTTACCCGGCAATAGTGGGCAAAGGATTAGACCGGAACAGCGTGACAGAATACGCTCATGACCAGCTGAAGCGGGTACTCAACGTCATGCTGGGTTTCAGGCCGACTGCCGGTCAGCAGCTGCATATCCCGGCAGTGATTATGTGGCGCTTACAGCCAGTTTTTGCGCTTAAAGTAAGCGTAAGGGGCCAGACCGGCGAGGATCATCAGACAGATGGCGCCTGGGTAACCAAAGCTCCACCTCAGCTCCGGCATAAACTCGAAGTTCATCCCGTAGCTGGAGGCCACCAGCGTTGGCGGCAGGAATACGACCGACACCACCGAGAAGATTTTGATGATGCGGTTCTGCTCAATGTTAATAAAGCCCATCGCTGCCTGCATCAGGAAGTTCACCTTCTGGAACAGCGACTCGTTGTGCGGCAGCAGGGATTCGATATCTCGCAGAATCTCCCGCGCCTGCTCCAGCTGGTTGGCAGGCAGGCGCGCCTTACGCACCAGGAAGTTAAGCGCACGTTGGGTATCCATCAGACACAGGCGTACCTTCCAGCCGATATCTTCCAGTTCTGCCAGCGTTGACAGCGCGGCATCAAACTCATCACCCTGCTGCCCCTCCATGATCACCCGGCTCAGCTTTTCCAGATCGCTGTAGATGTTTTCGATTTCGTCCGCCAGCTGTTCGATTTTAGTCTCGAACAGGTCCAGCAGAAGCTCATAGGCGTTGCCGTCGATCAGTACCTGGTTACGCGCACGCATACGGTAGAGGCGGAAAGCAGGCAGCTCACGCTCACGCAGGGTGTAGAGACGTCCTTCACGGATGGTAAATGCCACAGTGGAGTTACCGGCGTGATCGTCCGCATCTTCATAGAAGAAAAAGGAATGGATATGCAGGCCGTCTTCGTCTTCAAAGAAACGGGCAGATGCCTCGATGTCTTCCAGTTCAGGACGGGTTGCCAGGCTCTGGCCCAGCTCGTTCTGCACGCGATCGCGCTCGTTCTCTTCAGGCTCAACCAGGTCAACCCAGACCGAACTGACCAGCTCATCGGTGGGCTCTTCCAGCTCGAGGCGAGTCAGGCGGCTGTGATCAAGTTTAAATGCGCTCAGCATAGCTGTACTCCCAAATCGCAATAACGTGGGACTGGCGCTTGAACACGGGAAACGGAGGCGTTTCAGGTCGATCTGACTCAGAGCGACGTAAAAGCAGGTCGCCAACAACCACGAAGGCTATCGGCAGAGGAGGATAGCCTTAGGAGTTGTACCTGGTGTCCAGGTCAATGAGCCAGTATCTACTGGGTGTGTCCAAGGCGAATGTCCTCTTAGGGTAATGGTGCGCGCATGTTACGCTGTGCTGAAAATGGCGTCAACAGCAACCCCGGATAATAAGGATTCGAATGAAACAGATCACCCCTTCCGACTTAAGCCACATGAGCGAACAGGCTGCCAGCGTGGCCCGTCTGCGTTCGCACCGCACTCTGCATGAAGAACTCAGCGACCCGGTACAGCGCCTGGCCATCGCCATGGAGCCGGGTACCTATATCCGCCCGCACCGCCATCCGCAGACCTGGGAGCTGCTGACGCCGCTGAAGGGCCGCTTTGTAGTCTTGCAGTTTAATGACGCAGGAGAAGTGACCGCACGAACCGTGTTGGGTGAGGATGCTGTGTTACAGGAAATGCCCGCTTTCACCTGGCACGCGGTGCTGTCTCTGGATAAAGGCGGCGTGATTTTTGAGGTGAAGCAGGGGCCTTATCAGGCGCTGACGGAAGATGACTGCCAGCACTGGGCCCCCCAGGAAGGAGCTGAAGGGACGGCTGAAGTGATGGCCTGGTATGCCAGCGCACAGCCAGGCGAGCGCTACTCACGCTGATATTGGCGGGACGGTGGCATACTCCTCCGTCCCGGCAGACTCAGACCGTTTCCAGCTTCGCGTAAGCGGCTACCAGCCATTTGATCCCCTGCCCCTGGAAAGCCACCTGCAAACGACTGTGCTCGCCGCTGCCTTCCAGATTAACAATCGTGCCTTCGCCAAATTTGGCGTGGCGCACGCGCTGACCAAGAGCGAAACCGCTGTCATTCTGGGAAACTGGCGTCCCCATGCGTTGATGGCTGACCGGGCGGCTGACGCTGGCGCGCAGGCGCACTTCTTCCACACACTCTTCCGGCAATTCACCCACAAAGCGCGAGGGACGGTGATAAACCTCTTTACCGTACAGACGACGCGTCTCCGCATAGGTCAGGGTCAGCTTCTGCATCGCACGCGTCACGCCAACATAGGCCAGCCGGCGCTCCTCTTCCAGCCTGCCGCCTTCTTCCAGCGACATCTGGCTCGGGAACATCCCCTCTTCCATGCCGACGATAAATACCTGCATAAACTCCAGACCTTTCGCGGCGTGCATCGTCATCAGCTGAACCGCATCCTGCCACTTATCCGCCTGCCCTTCGCCGGCTTCAAGCGCGGCATGAGACAGGAAAGCCTGGAGCGGCATCAAATCTTCATCTTCATCCTGATAGCTGTACTGCCGGGTGGCGTTGACCAGTTCCTCAAGGTTTTCAATACGCGCCTGGCCTTTCTCGCCCTTTTCCTGATCGTACATCAGCCACAGTCCGGAATCTTTGATCACCCGGTCGGTCTGCACGTGCAGCGGTAACTCGCTGGTTTCATGCGCCAGCGAATCCACCAACTCGGTGAAACGTTGCAGCGCGGAAGCGGCCCGGCCGGCCAGCGCTTTTTCCTGCAGCAGAGCGCGTGCAGTTTGCCACAGGGTCAGCTGGCGCTCACGGGCCGTCTGCCGCACCACATCCAGCGTGCGGTCGCCGATGCCGCGCGTTGGCGTATTCACCACGCGCTCAAATGCAGCATCGTCATTACGGTTGGCAATCAGCCGCAGATAAGCCAGCGCATCTTTGATTTCCTGGCGCTCGAAGAAGCGCATGCCCCCGTAGATACGGTAAGGCAGACTTGTCTGTAACAACGCCTCTTCCAGCACGCGCGACTGGGCGTTGCTGCGGTAGAGAATGGCACAGTCGTTCAGCGCGCCGCCGTTTTCCATCCATACCTTGATGCGGTTGACCACAAAGCGGGCTTCATCCAGCTCGTTAAAGGCACAGTAGAGGGCGATAGGCTCACCGTCGATGCCATCGGTCCACAGCTCTTTCCCCAGTCGTCCGTTGTTATTAGCGATCAGGGCGTTAGCTGCTTTCAGGATGTTGTTGGTGGAGCGGTAGTTCTGCTCCAGGCGGATGGTCTCCGCCCCGTTGAAGTCGTTAAGGAAGCGCTGGATGTTCTCTACCTGCGCCCCACGCCAGCCGTAGATCGACTGGTCATCGTCCCCGACAATAATCACTTTGCCGCTGTCACCCGCCAGCATTCTGATCCACGCGTACTGGATGTTGTTGGTATCCTGGAATTCGTCCACCAGGATATTGGTGAAGCGCTCACGGTAGTGATTGAGGATATGTGGTTTGTTCAGCCACAGCTCGTGTGCCCGCAGCAGCAGCTCGGCGAAGTCCACCAGCCCGGCACGATCACAGGCTTCCTGATAGGCCTGATAAATTCTCAGCCAGGTCTGCTCAACCGGGTTGCCGTAGCTCTCGATATGCTTCGGGCGCAGGCCTTCATCTTTCTTGCCATTGATGTACCACATTGCCTGACGGGCGGGCCACTGCTTCTCATCCAGATTCATCGCCTTGATCAGACGTTTAAGCAGGCGCAGCTGATCTTCGCTGTCCAGGATTTGGAAATCCTGCGGCAGATTGGCATCCAGATGATGCGCGCGCAGCAGACGGTGAGCCAGGCCATGAAAAGTACCAATCCACATACCGCCCTGACTGGTGCCGATCAGCTGCTCGATACGGTGACGCATCTCGGCGGCAGCCTTGTTGGTAAAAGTCACAGCCATGATCGAATAGGGTGAACAGTTTTCAACCGCCAGCAGCCAGGCAATACGGTGCACCAGCACGCGGGTTTTACCACTGCCCGCTCCCGCCAGCACCAGCAGGTTGCTGCGCGGCGCGGCAACGGCCTCGCGTTGTTTGTCATTCAAGCTGTCGAGCAGGTCTGAAACGTCCATAGGCACCGTCAGGAAAGGGGGAGTGACCAGCACTCCACTGGATATTTAACCAGCTTATTATATCAGCGCGGTCAGCGATGCCAACTGCGAAATTTCTAAAGTGGGCAGCAGGCGGCTGTCGGCAATGTGCATCAGGTTGCCGCCACGCAGATTGATCCAGCAAGCCTGCATTCCGCAGCGCACCGAACCCGCCACATCAGTGGTCAGGTCATCACCCACATGCAGAATGCTTTCCAGCGGCAGGCCCAGTTTTTCTGCCGCCAGTTGATACATATCATCGTAAGGTTTGGCGCGGCCATCCGGCCCGGCACGCAGGATAAATTTGAAGTATTTATCCAGCCCAAACAGATGGGGTTCAGCATTGCCATTGGTGATCGCCACCAGCGGGATGCGTTGTGCCAGGGCAGCCAGCGTATCGTGCGTTTCATCCGGCACATCGATCTGGCTGCGCCAGTGGGCGAAGTTCGCCATCACCGCACGTGAGCCCTCATCGGCTTCACGCCGGTTCATCCCAACATTGAGCATCGCCAGTTCGATGGCGCGGCGGCGCCATTCGCTGACGTCGTGATAAATCTCAGGTTCCTGCTCACGCAGGCTGTCGCGCAACTGCTGATACTGCTCCACGCTGAACTCGCTCAGCGACGGATGCCATGACTGCAGGAAGGCGTGGGACTCCCTGGTGGTGCGACGGATCACCGGCTGGTTATCGTACAGCGTATCATCCAGGTCAAAAGTCATCGCTGCAATCGGCCGCAAAGGGCGGTAAAAATGCATCAGGATTTTCCTCGTTTGGCACGGGGATGGGCGGCATCGTAAACCGACGCCAGGTGTTGGAAGTCAAGATGGGTATAGATTTGCGTGGTACTGAGGTTGGCGTGACCCAGCAGCTCCTGCACCGCACGCAAGTCGCCACTGGATTCCAGCATATGAGTGGCAAAAGAGTGGCGCAGCTTGTGCGGATGAATATGACTGGAAACGCCCTGTTTCACGCCCCATTCGGCAAAGCGTTTCTGCACGTTGCGGGCGGAGATGCGTTTTCCCTGCTTCGACAGGAAGACCGCATCATCTTCTGGCGCAAACAGCTCACGCATGTCCAGCCAGTGCTCCAGCCACAGCAGCGCTGTGCGACCAACCGGCAGGCGTCGCTCTTTGCTGCCTTTACCGATCACCCACACTTCGCCAGAAGTCATATCAAGATGGCCGGTATCAATACCAACCAGTTCCGACAGACGAAGACCGGCACCGTACATGATTTCAAGCATTGCCCGGTCTCGCACCGCCAGCGGGTCGTTCAGGTCGATCTCCAGCAGGCGATCAACCTCATCGACATCGATATTTTTCGGTAAGTGGCGCGGCGCGCGCGGGGTGGTGACCCCCCTGGCAGGGTTAGCCTTCAGCACGCCCTGACTGATTTGCCAGTCCAGAAAGCTGCGCAGGGCGGAGAGGCGCAGCGCCAGACTGGCGGGTTTTAACCCGGCGCGACGGCTGCGGGCGGCAAGAGATCGCACCTGCGCCGCATCCAGCTTTTCCCAGCTGCTGAGCTTCATTTCATCCAGCAGGAGGATGCAGGCGGCCAGCTGACGCTGATAATTGGTCTGGGTCAGCGGACTGAGCTGCCGCTCCACCTTGAGATAGCGCAGAAAGCCCTCTACGGCAGGCTGTAGAGGAGAACCGCTGTTCATATGCGCTCAACCCAGCGCAGCAACAGCTCCGGCAGCATTTGCGACAGATGCTGGAGCAGCACCGTGCCCATGCCGGACTGGTAATGCTGATTATCACGGCTACTGAAGATCAACACGCCCAGATCACCCTGCTCGCCCATCAGCGACATGGCAACCGAACCGATCGCTTTCGCCTGGGGCAACAGCAGCAGCAGCTCGGGGCCATTCAGGCTGCCAAGGTAGTGATGCTGTTTGCCCAGGCGCTGAATGCGGATGGATTCAAAAGCCTGACGCGACAGCGCCAGCTGGGTAAAGTCGGAAGGCGCGCCAATGCGCCACTTTTCGCTGAACAGCCGCACGTTAGCACCGGCCAGCCCCAGCTCGCGTGCCCAACGGTGCAGACGGTTCAGCATATCATGCAGGCTGGAAGCGGAGGCCAGGCGGGCCTGCAGCGTCAACAAACGGTCAAACAGCTGCTGGTTGGCGCTGGCCTGCTCCATCAGCAGGGTAATCTCTTCTTCCAGCTGGCTGATATGGTTGCGCTGGCGACCCAGCTGCCATTCCACCAGCGAAACGGTGCCGCGCACAGGATGCGGCACCAGCATTTGCTCAACCTGGCGGGCATTGCGGATAAAGAAGTCCGGATTTTGCAGCAGGTAATCGCTGATGGCACGATCGTCCAGCAGGACGCTTTCCGCCTGTCGTTCCCCGACATTTTTCATAAATGAATAAACCCGTCATAAACGTGAGTGGCAGGACCGGTCATGTACAGTGGATAACCAGGGCCTTTCCAGGCAATGTTTAAACTGCCGCCAGGCAGATCGACGCGCACTTTTTCTGCCAGCAACGTCTGCTGGATGCCCACCGCCACCGCGGCACAAGCTCCGCTGCCACAGGCCTGGGTTTCACCCGCTCCGCGTTCATACACGCGCAGGCGGATATGCTCGCGACTGACAACCTCCATAAAACCAACGTTCACCCGCTCCGGGAAGCGCTCATGGCTTTCCAGCACCGGACCGAGCGATTCCACCAGCGCGGTTTTTACGCTGTCCACCTGCAGCACGCAGTGTGGGTTGCCCATGGACACCACACCGCACATCACCGTCTGTTCAGCAGCGCGCATCAGATAGAGGTTTTCGGCTTTGTTGGCCCGGAATGGCACCTGCTGTGGTTCGAAATTTGGCTCGCCCATGTTCACGCACACCAGCTCGTCCTGGGTCACGCTGAGCACCATGCGCCCGGTCTGGGTGCTGACGCGAATATCGTTTTTGTTGGTCAGGCCTTTCAGACGGACAAAGCGGGCGAAACAGCGCGCGCCGTTGCCACACTGGGCCACTTCGCTGCCGTCGGCATTGAAAATACGGTAGTGAAAATCGAGGTCAGGATCGTACGGCGGTTCAACAATCAGCAGCTGATCGAAGCCGATCCCCAGATGACGATCCGCCAGTCGACGGATCAGCTCGGGAGAAAAATAGACGTTTTGCGTCACGGCATCGACCACCATAAAGTCATTGCCCAGACCGTGCATTTTGGAGAACTGCATTTTCTGCTCCGACGAGTGCGTCATAGTTACTGAGCCGGTTGTCCGTCCGAACCTGTGGAGGTTGTCGTTGACTGCTGAACTTCACTGGCCGGAGGTTTGGTCACCGGTACGGTCTGTTTCTTCGGTTGTTCCTGCGGCGGGAAATACAAAGGCCCTTTCAGTCCGCATCCCGCCAGGCTGGCCACAGCCAGCACCAGCGCCATCCGGCAAATCACTTTATTCATGCTTATTGTGCTCATTATTGATGCCTGTTGGTTGCCTATCATCGCAGGTGAAGTGCTAAAAGCAACAGGAAAAGGTGATCGAATGTCGCAGAAGAGAAAGCGTAAGCGAGCACGGCCCTCAGTGCCGGAAATGGTCTGCGGCAGAGCGGGGCCTCCGCCTCAGTGGCATCAGTGCATCTGGTAGCGCTGGGCGTAATCGGTGTTGGGATCGTTATCCGACACGGTGGCGCACAGCTGCGCCAGAGCCTGGCTGCGGAAAGGGATCACCTGGAAGCGCTCGTCAACCTGCACAATCTGGTAGAACTGCGGCAGATTGAAGTTGATAAAGCTGGAACCGTAGGTAAAGCGATCGTGAGACGAGGAGTAGAAGCGGCTCACGTCACGCACCAGCTCTTCCTTACTGCCTTCACAGTGGTGATAAATCTCCACCCGGTTGGTTTCATCCAGAATGTAAATATTAAAACCGTGATCGTCCTGCGTGTCCTCAAAAAAGAACTGGATAATCCCCTCACTGGCGTAACCATTGACTACCGCGGGCAGACGCGCTTGATCGGTTTCCACCTTAATCGACAATCCGTGCAGCTTGTTATTAGAGATGGCGCCATAGAACTCCACGGCATTCTCCAGTTTCTGCACCGACACGCTCAGGCGTTCAAAGAACAGGCCCCAGGTCTGTCCGGCCACGCGCACTGCTTTGAACCGACCGGGTTCCTGACGGGTGCTGGAAAGACGCAGCTCAATGCATTCTGACACCAGCTGTTGCACGCGTGTGCGGATCAGCCCACGTAAATGCTGGCTGTAGCAGAACACCTCGACAGAATCTGGCGGGGCCGCATCCTGATGCATTTTGCCGAGAATGGTTTTCAACCCTTCAATCATCGCCTGCTCACCGTTGAAATGCAGCGTACGCACTTCGTTCCACGAGTTGCGGTACAGCAGGTCGATACTGCCGATCAGGCACTGCTGATGCTGGCCAAAGCTGAACACGTCCAGCTTACGGAAATCAAAATGCACGACCTGATTGCGGAAGGCGGCGGTCGGATCATGTTCCAGGTTGACGATGATCGCCAGGTGCCGAATTTCGCACGGGCTGTATAGCGCTTTCGGCGTGGGAGAAGGCAGACGCAACGGGAAGTGGTGCGAAACATCCGCTACCAACTCCTGCAGCCGGGAGAGATCACAGGTTTCATTACCTTTAATATGCAGCCGGGTTTTGCTGGTCAGCAGACCGTTGAACCACGCCCACGCCACCAGCTTGTTCAGATAGCGGTTATATTCCAGCGGCTGATGGCTGATGATCGACTGCATATCCGGCGACTGGTTATACACATACCAGCCGGCCCGGTTGGCACGGCCATGCGGCACGTGAATAAAGGTCAGATGCTGTTCAGACAGGTCAGGTGAGATCTGCGGATTAACCAGCGTCACTTTGCCCGGCAGCGCTTCAAAAGCCGCATAAAGCTTACGGGTCAGCACGCCAATATCCTGCGGGCTGGCGCTGACGCTCAGATTATTACGGCGGGCAAAGCGGATCAGGTTGCGATAACTCTGCATCATCGCATCCAGCAATTCGTTGTGCGCTTCACGTACTCGCTCAATTTTCCAGTCAGCACGGCTGTCCAGAATTGCGACGCGCTGTGCGTCCCAGCCCCACTCGCTGACCAGCTGGCTGAGAATTTCACGCCGCCAGCCGGACTCTCCGGTTTGTACCGAGAGTTTTTCGCAGACCTTCAGGTAGAAGCAACGGCGTACCAGATCGAGACGGGCATGGTCATCAATGCTGGTGAGGTAATACGTCACTCTTTCCAGCATCATGCAATAGGGATCAAGACCGTACGAGACGATCTCGCCATCGTGCAGGCGCTGTTTAATATCCATCGCCAGCAGGCGGGTGGACGGGTATTCCCAGGAGTAGGCTTCCAGCAGCAATGTTTTCAACACTGCCTTATACGGCGAGTCGATACTTTTGTACAGCTGCCACAAACTGGCCCCGAAGTACTCTTCGGCAGAGAGCGTGTCCAGACCGCCCAGGTCCAGCCACTCGTTCGGCGTCAGCACCCCTTTCTGGTACAGCGACATGACGTAGTCGTCGTAATGCTCTTCTTCCTCGCCGGGAACCATGTTCCACAGGATACGCTTACCGGCCAGGCGTACCGCGGTACGATAAAACTCATCCAGCAACAGGATATGCTGAGTTGAACCGCAGTCTTCACCGCCGAGGCTGCCACTCTCATTATGACGGAAGCGGTTTTCATCGATCAGGAAGAAGCTGACTTCCACTCCCATCGCCGCACACCACTTTTGCAACAGAGTACATTTGTTCTGCAGGCAGAGGCGCTCCTCATTATCCAGCCAGGACTGATGGCAGACCCAGATATCAAGGTCGGAGGTCAGGTTCTGGCCAACGGAGGAGGTACTGCCCATGGAATAGACGCCGGTGATCGGCATTTCTCCCTGCGGAGGGATGGCGGCATTTGATCCAGATTTTCCTTCCAAATCATTAAGATAGTTTATCTGGTTTTCATCAGGCACGTAAAAGCTGATGCCATGTGGAACGTTACTTTCGAGGTAACCCGGCATCAGCGGATGATGATAATGTAATAAGGTTGGCAGCAGACTGTACACCTGCTGGAATGCAGGTCCCATGGCAGCCAGGGCGCGATCGACGCGCAGCTGGTTGATGGCATCCAGTCTCTGTTTCAGTGTCTCTATGTAGAGGTACAAGACGTCTCGCCTGATTGTCCCAGTGCTTACAAAAAACCCTGTTTCCGAAATTCGCCGCTTGCTTTAAAAATTGTCGTGCGAAAAATGCTGGAAACGTGATCAATCTAACACCTGGCTGATTGACCGTAAAGAAAGTTGCGCTACCTGACAGTTTAGCACGTTTTACGATCGATCTGCCCTAAAATCCCTCAATACGCCTCTTCCATGCCGTTTAAACCCGCGGAAACTGACAGCATTCACGTATCAATGATAGGATGATCGGTGAACGATAAAAACGGTAACAAGCATGTTAGACAAAATTTTAAGAATTGCTACCAGGCAAAGTCCGCTTGCGCTGTGGCAGGCACATTATGTTCAACAGCGCCTGATGGCCTGCCATCCGGGGCTGCGCGTTGAACTGGTGCCGATGGTGACCAAAGGGGATGTGATCCTCGATACCCCGCTGGCCAAGGTCGGCGGCAAGGGGTTGTTCGTCAAAGAACTGGAACAGGCGCTGCTGTCTGACCGTGCTGATATTGCCGTTCACTCGATGAAAGACGTGCCTGTTGCCTTCCCGGAAGGGCTGGGGCTGGTCACTATCTGCGAACGGGAAGATCCGCTTGATGCCTTCGTTTCTAATCAATTCGATTCTGTTGATGCCCTGCCGCAGGGTGCTGTGGTGGGTACCTCAAGCCTGCGCCGTCAGTGCCAGCTGAGTGCCCGTCGTCCGGATCTGATTATCCGCTCGCTGCGCGGTAACGTCGGAACCCGGCTGGGCAAACTTGATGCAGGTGATTACGACGCCATCATTCTGGCTGTCGCCGGATTGAAGCGTCTGGGACTGTCCGACCGTATCCGCCATGCTATGCCAGCCGAAGAGTCTCTGCCCGCGGTGGGCCAGGGCGCGGTGGGAATTGAGTGCCGTCTTGATGACGCTCAGACCATTGCCCTGCTGGAAGCGCTAAATGATGAAGACACCGCAGTGCGGGTTAAAGCCGAACGCGCGATGAATACCCGCCTGGAGGGTGGCTGCCAGGTGCCGATCGGGAGCTATGCGGTCCTGAACGGGGATGAACTGTGGCTGCGTGGACTGATCGGCTCGCCAGACGGCACTGAAATGATCCGGGGCGAGCGCCGGGGCCCGCGTGAAGATGCGGAGAAAATGGGCATTGCACTGGCAGAAGAGCTGCTGAACAACGGCGGACGCGAAATTCTGGCCGAGGTCTATCAGGGGAATCCCCCCGAATGACCATTCTGGTTACCCGCCCCGAACCGGCTGCTGACGAGCTGGTCAGCCGCTTACGCCAGGCAGGAAAGGTTGCCTGGTCAATGCCGCTGATCGAATTCTCACCGGGAACGGGGCTGGGCAACCTCCCTGAGCAGCTCGCGTCACTGCAGGGGGGCGATCTGGTGTTTCTCCTGTCTCAGCACGCCATTCATTATGCTCATCCTGCGCTGGCGCGAGCCGGGGCTACATGGCCCGCCGACCTGAACTATTATGCTATAGGCCGTACCACTGCGCTGGCCCTGCATGCCGTCAGCGGGCTCGAGGTTATCTGGCCCCATCAGCGTGAAACCAGCGAAGTGCTGATACAATTACCTGCGTTACAAAAAGTCGCCGGAAAGCAGGCTTTGATCCTGCGGGGCAATGGCGGACGTGAACTTTTGGCAGAAACCTTGCAACAGCGCGGCGCTAATGTACAGTTTGTTGAGTGCTATCAACGCTGTGCTAAGCACTATCAGGGTTCAATAGAGGGTCGCCGCTGGCGCGACCGCGGCATCACCACGCTGGTGGTGACCAGCGGTGAGATGTTGCAACAGCTTTATTCGCTGTTCCCCGATATCGATCGTGAGGAATGGCTTCTGCACTGCCGGCTGGTTGTCGTCAGTGAACGTTTGGCTGCCCGCGCCAGTGAACTGGGTTGGCGCGATATCAGGGTGGCTGATGGTGCCGATAACGACGCGTTACTGCGGGCGTTACAATAAACTTAAATATGGGATGTGCCACAATGACGGAACAAAAAGATTCCTCTGCCATGGTTGATGAGACCCCCCCAGCGGTAGAGAGCTCATCACCAGAGCAACAACCAGGCCGTAAGTCGCGGAATACCGCCACGGGGCTGGCTGTTCTGGCGATTGCGATCGCCCTGGCTTCAGGCGTTGGGCTTTATATTAACGGGAAGCACCAGACAGACCAGCTGACCGCCGCCAATCAGGCGCTGGCGAACCAGCTGTCCGATCTTCAGCAGCAGTCAGTCAGTGACAAGCAAAACCTGGTGCAGCAGCTGACCACACAGACCAGCGCGCTGGATACTGCCCGTCAGCAGCAGGCCGCCATGAGTCAGCAGCTTGACCAGTTAAAAGAGAAAGTCGCCACCATTTCCGGTAACGACGCGCATACCTGGCTTCTGGCCCAGGCCGATTATCTGGTGAAACTGGCTGGCCGCAAGCTGTGGAGCGATCAGGATGTCACCACCGCTGCCGCACTGCTGAAAAGCGCAGATAACAGCCTGGCCGGGATGAACGATCCCAGCCTGATTGACGTACGTCGTGCCCTGACCAATGACATCAGTTCGCTGTCCGCGGTGAGCCAGGTGGATTACGATGGCATTATCCTCAAGCTGAACCAGCTCTCCAACGGCGTGGACAACCTGCGTCTGGCCGATAACGACAGCGACGACTCTCCGATGGATGCCGACAGCGGTGAGCTTTCCTCTTCGCTGTACGAATGGCGACAGAACCTGGTGAAAAGCTGGCACAATTTTATGGATGACTTTATTACCATCCGCCGCCGTGATGCCACTTCAGAGCCTCTGTTGGCTCCAAACCAGGAAGTCTATCTGCGTGAGAACATCCGTTCGCAGCTGCTGATTGCCGCACAGGCTGTTCCCCGTCACCAGAATGAGATCTACAAGCAGTCAATCGACACGGTATCGGCCTGGGTGCGCGCCTGGTACGATACCCGCGATTCGGCCACCAAAGCCTTCCTCAGCCAGCTGGATGAACTGAGCCAGCAGAACGTGTCGATGGATGTGCCGGATGCACTGCAGAGCCAGCCAATGCTGGATAAATTGATGCAAACGCGCGTGCGTAACCTGCTGGCCCAGCCCGGTGCCGGGCAACAGCAGCAGGGAGAATAAGCATGCTCAAAGTCCTGATACTCTTTCTGTTACTGATGGCGGGCATGGTGCTCGGTCCGATACTGGCCGGTCACCAGGGCTACGTCCTGATCCAGACCGATAACTGGAATATCGAAACCAGCGTCACCGGCATGGCGATCGTGCTGATCCTTTCGCTGATTGTGATCCTGTTTGTGGAGTGGCTGCTGCGTCGACTGTTCCGCACCGGAGCCAGAACCCGTGGCTGGTTCCGGGGCCGCAAAAGCAATCGCGCCCGTAAGCAGACCAATGCAGCACTGATGAAACTGGCCGAAGGGGATCATCGCCAGGCTGAAAAATTGCTGTCGCGTAATGCCGACCATGCTGAACAGCCGGTGGTGAACTACCTGCTGGCTACTGAGGCTGCGCAACAGCGCGGCGATGAGATCCGCGCCAATCAGCACCTCGAAAGGGCTGCAGAGCTGGCTGGCAACGATCAGCTGCCGGTTGAGATCACCCGCGTGCGCGTTCAGCTGGCCCGTAACGAGGACCACGCTGCCCGTAGCGGTGTCGATCGCCTGCTGGAAGTGGCTCCCCGCCATCCGGAAGTACTGCGCCTGGCTGAACAGGCTTACGTGCGCACCGGTGCCTGGAGCTCATTGCTGGATATTCTGCCAGCCATGGAGAAAGCGCAGGTTTCTGACGATACCCATCGTCTGGCACTACAGCAGGAAGCCTGGCTGGGGCTGATGAATCAGGCGATGGCTGACCAGGGCAGCGAAGGTCTGAAGCGTTGGTGGCAGAACCAGAGCCGCAAAACCCGCCATGAAACGGCGCTGCAGGTGGCGATGGCTGATCACCTGATCGTTTGTGATGACCATGAAACCGCACAGCAAATCGTGCTGGATGGCCTGAAGCGCAATTACGACGAGCGTCTGGTGTTGTTGATGCCACGGCTGAAAACCGGCAACCCTGAGCAGTTGGAAAAAGCGCTGCGTCAGCAGATCAAACAGCACGGTGCCACGCCTCTGCTGCACAGTACGCTGGGCCAGCTGCTGATGAAGCACGGCGAGTGGGAGCTGGCCAGCGAAGCCTTCAGGGAGGCGCTGAAGCAGCGCCCGGACGCGTTTGACTACGCCTGGCTGGCCGATACGCTGGATCGTCAGCACAAGCCGGAAGAAGCGGCGGAAATGCGTCGTGACGGCCTGCTGCTGACTCTGAAAAACACGCCTTAACGCAGCAGCCGCGTCTGAAATGAGCCGGGTTAAATACCCGGCTTTTTTTTGCCTGAATGCCAGGTTCAGGGCAAAAAAAACACCTGCCAGTCTGGCAGGTGTAAAGATCAGGTCGGTAAGACAATTTGGCTGATACCTGACTCAACGTAGTATCCGGGTACCATTAAGGTCTTGCGACGATAGTGGCAGGTGGACAACAGGTATCGTAAAGGGCTCTGCATCATTCCCGGGTTTATGAAGCGTTAGCAAACATAAGGGGTGGAATGAGCATCTACATGGTAATTATTGCATAAGTCATGCCAGGTCAAAATAACTGCACACGAAATTATTATAATTAACTGATAAAATTGATTTTATTTTAAATAACTTTGCCGAAAATCTGTTATCTGCGCCGTCGCTGATCTGCGACATTCCCTTTAGCGTACGTCGCCGTCTGGCGACAGTCTGCGCATAGTTAAGTAAATAATATTGAAATCATGCAGTTAGCTGTCTCTTAAATGAGACAAAGAGTCTCTTTTAACCAGCGAGATAACGCAGAGAGCTCAAAGGCAAAAAGGCCAGCTCGAAAGCTGGCCTTTTATGAAGATGGTCGGCGAGAGAGGATTCGAACCTCCGACCCACTGGTCCCAAACCAGTTGCGCTACCAAGCTGCGCTACTCGCCGAATACTACCGGTACTGCGTTGCCAGACCCTGAGGTCTTTAAGCAAAAAACCCTGCCTCAGCAAGGTTTCGAAAGGTGGTCGGCGAGAGAGGATTCGAACCTCCGACCCACTGGTCCCAAACCAGTTGCGCTACCAAGCTGCGCTACTCGCCGAAAACGTCTTCTCTACTGCTGATGATTTTGTGGTGCGAAGAGAGGGACTTGAACCCTCACGTCCGTTAAGACACTAACACCTGAAGCTAGCGCGTCTACCAATTCCGCCACCTTCGCATACCGTACAAAATCTGGGGTGGCTAATGGGACTCGAACCCACGACAACTGGAATCACAATCCAGGGCTCTACCAACTGAGCTATAGCCACCACACCTACTGCTTACTTCTTAACTAACGCGGTAAAACTACCACCGCAGCTCTTGCGCACAAAGTTAATGGCGCGCCCGACAGGATTCGAACCTGAGACCTCTGCCTCCGGAGGGCAGCGCTCTATCCAGCTGAGCTACGGGCGCGTAGCGCCGTTGCGGATGGGCATACTACGGACTTGGGCCGATCCTGTCCAGTGCTTTTTTCACAAAAAAAACTGTTTGATTACGCTTTGTGCGTTCTGTCTACTGCGCAGTCGTTTTAAGCCGGTTCCTGCCGCTAAATAGCGGCTTTTTAACCGTTGGTCCGGTCAAAAAAAGAAGAATCAAAGATCGCCACGCAAATGATAATTGAGGTATTTCAGCAGCCTGAGCTGGCGACGCAGGCGTGAAGGCTGCGAAATCAGCCGATACAACCACTCCAGCCCCATCTTCTGCCAGATCTTTGGGGCACGCTTCACATGTCCGGTGAAAACGTCATAGGTACCGCCTACACCCATATAGAGGGCATCAGGGTAAACTGCTTTGCAGTCACGCATCAGTACTTCCTGACGCGGGGAGCCCATAGCCACCGTAATAAGCTTCGCCCCACTGGCTGCGATGCGGGCAAACAGCGCTTCGCGGTCAGCGGGGGAAAAGTAACCATCCTGTGTTCCAACGATGTTCACATTCCACTGGCGACGGAGTTTATCCACCGTCTGCGCGAGAATGGCCGGTTTACCGCCAATCAGAAACACCGGAGTTCCTTCTCGTCCGGCCCGCTCCATTAATCCTTCCCACAGGTCTGCCCCGGCAATCCGTGAGACGGCCGCCTGCGGATACTTCTTGCGGATGGAACGCACAATGCTGATGCCGTCAGGATATTTATACTCTGCTGTATCAATCAGCTGATGGATCTCCGGCTGGCTCTCCGCCGTCAGTATCTTCTCGGCATTGATCGCGACCAGCGTGCCGGTTTTGAACCTGCCCTGCTGGCAGAGATAGTCCAGCATCCCGGTCATATCGCCAAACCCCAGCAGCGTGAAGCCACGGATCTGATACAGGGGCACAGAAGAGGTGGAGTCCATGGTCGGTTCCTTAAGGTCAAATACAACAAATCTGGCCTGAGGCCGGATAAAAATCAGTTTTGCACTGGAAGAGAGACCGCCACCTTACGGTTGCGGATCAGGCCTGCGCTGTCGAGCAACCAGAAAATCAGCTTGGCGGCGACCACGGCGACGGCAAAAATCAGGCAGAAAAACACCACGCGGGAGGCAAAAGAGTCCAGCCCTTCTCGCGCGAGAACAATCATATTGAACACCGCGCCAAAGCAGAAGCTCTGCAGCACGGCAGCCTTATAGCGGTTGGTCTCCTGCTGGCCTTTCTGATAGAGCCAGTCGAACCACTTGATGATCATCCCCACCACTACCGCCCCCAGCGGAATAAACCCTGCACCGCCCATCACCACCAGCGACCCAATCAGCGTTGGTGAGATTGCCAGCCCGGAGTGGTTATTCAGCACTTCCCAGGTGAAGTAGTTGCCGCTGTTCAACACGATGGACGGACGGTCCGGCCACAGCCAGTTGGGAATAAAGACGTAGAAGTCACGGATAATCGGGGCCAGCCCCTGGAAATCTATTTTGTCGTAATTCTGCAGCAGTAGCCCGAGGTTTTCCCACGGCGAGAAGGTATCGCGCGTCAGATAGAGGAAGGTGTAAAACGCCTCAGATCCGCTGACATCCAGGTTATAGCGCCGCAGCGCCAGCCAGAACATGCCCACCACCCCGGCCACGCCCGCCATCGCCAGCATCCACAGCGTGATCCAGCCGCGAATAATGCCGATAAACAGGAACAGTGCGAAAGCGATGATGATATTGGCTCGCGTACCGCCGACAATCACATAAGTCAGCAGGCCAAAGGCCACCGTGGCAGCCAGAAAAAACAGCCAGTTTTTAAAGCTCTGGTTGAGGAAATAAACCACCAGCATCGCCGGAATGAAGAAGTAGAAAAAGCGCTTCAGCGCCACGCCCGAAACTTCGGCAGAGAAGATCTGGCTGTAACTGTGCAGTTTGAACAGCAGAAAACCGTTATGCAGGAAGAACACCAGCACCGTGCCCAACGCAATCAATGCCATGATGCCCCAGCAGAGGTGAGCCTCCACGCGGTTCAGGGTAAAAACCGGACGTGAAGGAGCGTCGGTCTTCGCCCGCAGCCGTGTTTTGTAGCTGACGTAGTAAATGGCATAGAAGCCGGTAGCAGAGAGCAACGCCTGCAGCAGGTATTCTGGTGGCACCACCTCAACGTTGAAGCCAAACACCAGCATACTGGTCAGCGGAAAGCCGAAGTAAAAGGTTAGTAAAAACAGCAGCGAAAAAAAGACGTTGAAGTTGAAGCGCACCCGGCGAAATTCACGCCAGGTAAGAGTCAGGATCAGGGCCAGCGACAGCAGCCAGACCACCAGCAGACCTGCGAATTGCGACAGCATCATGCCGTTTCTCCTTCCGCCAGTGACAGCGCCTGCTTCCAGCCCGCCACATAGGCTGGCTCAAAAAAGGCGATTGAAGATTTATCCAGCTGCGCCATCTGCCGCTGTGCTTCGGCCACCACCGGGACATCAAGCTTATCTCCGGCAAACAACACCGGCACCTGCTGCTCGGTCAGATCCTGCCAGAATGGATTTTTACGGTTAACCACAAACGGAATATTCGCCTGAATAAGCAGGCACAGCGTGCCAATGCCCTGCTGACGTTCAAAAATAAAATACCCCAGATCACAGCGGGAGATCAGCTGTAAATAGGCCGTGAAATCGAGCTTTTCGGTGAGAAGATGTAACCTTCCTTCAGCAAACAACGCCCTGCCAGCTTCCCGTACCTGGCTGATATATGCCTCATTATTTGCCGGATAGCCCAGCGGTACAATGACCTCAGCCCGCTCACCAAACTGCTGATGGATCTCCTGCAACGCCTGAATGTGCCTGTTGCTGACGTCTCCCGAATTGCCCACCAGGATGGTCAGTTCCCCGCTCTTCGGTACCGCAGGCAGGACTGCCTGAGCCATCCGCGTCGGGAAGTAAAGCAGCGAGGCCGGAACGGACGGATTACGCTGCTGGAAATGGCTGATATCCCCTCGGGTAGCAAACACGTGCCCCACCCTTTTTTGCGCAAGTCTGCGCAGCAGATAGAACAGGCGGAATTTCAGACCGGCGGCCTGTTCATACAAATCCGCCCCCCAGATATGCCAGTAAACCTGCGACGACCGCAGCTTGCCTGTCAGCAGCGCCAGCCATAAGGCCGGATTAAACTGCCCATGAAAGAAAAAACGCGTGCTGCGGTCAGCGCTGGCCAGCGCCGTCACCGCCTGGGCGATGGCCCGCTTGTCCGCGAACCAGCGGATGGACAGTCGATCACAATCAGCAACGGCAGCATCGCCAACCACCCAAAAATGACGTGGCGCAGAGCGCGGTACCGCCTCTGAAACGGTGTCGTTGAAAAACCTCAGCACGGTCTGATTATGGTGAGGGATGGCCGAGCCGAGCACGTGTATCAATGTTGTCATACTTGTCTACGATAAAGAAAAAATACACCGGCGCAGAGCGCAAAATAGGTGATATAAGTGGCCATATAGGCCTGCGCCGCGCCGGTGGCACCATGCAGTGGGATCAACCAACACGCAAACAGCGTCAGCAGTAAAAACTGGCTGATCTCGGTCAGGATGTAAAAACGCAGTGACGCTTTGGCAATCACCAGGTAGCCAAAAATATAAGAGCCGACTTTGAACACATCACCGCTGAGCTGCCAGACAAACAGGTCACGCATGCCGGTGAACTTGCTGGAGAATAACAGCCAGATAGCCACATCGCGCAATAACCAGACCGCCAGACTTACCGCCATCACCACCGGGAAGACAAAACGCAGTGAGCGGAAGATCTCCCGCGAGATCTCCTCTTTACTGGTCAGTCTGGAGAGCGTAGGCAGCAGATACACGCTGAAAGAGGCAGTGATAAACTGCAGGTAAGCATCTGAAATGCTGGTCACGCCCTGCCACAGTCCTACCTGTTCCCAGCCGTTGTGTTCAGCCAGCAGGTTACGCATCATGATCCACGCTACTGGCAGGGTTACCGAGGTGATCAGCGCCATTAGCGTGAACTTGCTGAGGCCACGGGCGATATCAGCGTTCCACGACGGCTTGAGAAAGCGCAGCGGCAGGTGATCACGCCTCGCCAGAATTACCGCAGCGGGCAGCACAACCAGCGCCGGTACCATCGCCATACCCACCAGCGCACCGCTGTAGCCGCCCAGCCAGTAGCAGACAAACCACGCCGCCACGCCCACCAGACTGCCGAGGATCAGCGCCAGCGCGTTACCCCGTGCATCGCGGAACCCTTTCACTATCGCCAGCACCAGGTTAGCCCACGCAATGCCTGCCTGCAGGAAGGCGACAATGCGCACCACGTTCTGGTAGTCGCCGTGACCAAACAGCCCGACGCTTATCGGTTCAGCAAACAGCAGGAATACCACCGCCAGCAGCGTGGAGAACCCCAACACCATTGCCGAAGCGGTTCCGGTTACGGCCTGCAGCTGGCGGGGCTGCTGCTGATATTGCGCAACGTATTTGGTGACGCCGTTAAAAATCCCCGCCCCGGCCAGCACGCCCAGCACGGTGATCAGTTGGCGGAAATTACCCGCCTGCCCAACCCCGCTGGGGCCAAAAGAGACAGCCAGCATTTTGACTACCAGCAACCCGGCAGCGATTTTTACCAGCGTGGATGCGGCGGTCCACACCGAAGCCTTGGCCAGTGACATATCAGGAAAAATAGCTCAGCAGAGAGTTAATCACCGTTTTCTGATTGTTATCAGACAGGTTGTAGAACAGCGGCAGCCGTAGCAGGCGCTCACTCTCAGACTGGGTATAGCGATCGGTGCCGTTGAAACGGCCAAAACGCTGACCGGCAGGCGAGGAGTGCAGCGGGATGTAATGGAACACCGCCAGGATCTCCGCCTCCTTCAGCCACTCAATCAGAGCCGAACGGTCGTCGTTATCGCGCAGCTTGATATAAAACATATGCGCGTTGTGCTGACAGGCTGGCGGCATCGATGGCAACGAGATCCTGCCGCTGGCCGCAACAGGCTGCAGGGCATCGTAATAATTCTGCCACAACCGCAGGCGCTGCTGGTTGATACGCTTAGCCTCTTCCAGCTGCGCCCACAGCCAGGCAGCCTGTAAATCTGACATAAGGTAGCTGGAACCGATATCGCGCCAGGTGTATTTATCCACCTGTCCGCGGAAGAACTGGCTGCGATTGGTGCCTTTTTCGCGGATGATTTCCGCCCGTTCAACCAGCGATGGATCGTTAATCAGCGTCGCCCCACCTTCACCACCGGCAGTGTAGTTCTTGGTTTCATGGAAGCTGAAACAGCCGATATGGCCAAGAGTGCCCAGCGCTTTACCTTTGTAAGTCGACATCACTCCCTGCGCCGCATCCTCAACCACGAACAGCTTGTACTTCTCCGCCAGCGCCATGATCGCGTCCATTTCACAAGCGACGCCCGCGTAATGCACCGGAACGATAACGCGGGTTTTATCAGTAATGGCCGCCTCAATCAGGTTCTCGTCAATATTGAGCGTATCCGGGCGGATGTCCACGAACACGATAGTCGCCCCGCGCAGTACAAAAGCATTGGCGGTGGAGACAAAGGTGTAGCTGGGCATGATCACTTCGTCACCCGGCTGAATATCTGTCAGGATGGCGGCCATCTCCAGCGATGCGGTGCAGGATGGGGTAAGCAGCACTTTTTTGCTGCCAAATTTATTTTCCATCCACTGCTGGCAGCGTCGGGTGAATCCGCCGTCGCCGCACAGCTTGCCGCTGCCCATGGCCGACTGCATGTATTCAAGTTCGGTTCCCACTACCGGTGGGGCGTTAAACGGGATCATAGGGTTACCTGTAAAGCCAGTAAGCGGTGCGTTCCAGCACGCCACCGCAGCGAAGATAAAGGCGGATCGCGGGCAGATTGCCCAGTTGGGTGCCAACGTGCAGTCGGGTCAGACGCCGGACGCGGCACCAGTCAACGGCCGCGTCAACCATTCTCTGCCCAACGCCCAGACCCTGAGCCTCAGGCAACGTTGCCAGCAGGCCGATGCGCGCGCTGCCGTCCGGCAATTCACGCAGCGAGACAAAGCCCTGCAGATCGCCCTGCTCGTTTACCGCCAGCAGGCACTGGTGATCGAATGTCCCCAATACCGCGTTTTCCACCCACCGGGCATAGAAGTGACCGCTGTCGCCTGGTTGATACCAGGGTGCGCGAAAACGGCTGTGGGCAAAGGCCCCACTGGCCGCTTTCCGCAGGGCAGGAATATGCTCTTTGCGGGCGATACGAATGCCTTCCGGCCTGCCGCTCCTGCCGATACCCAGTACGAAATCCGCTTCCCCTTCCACCAGACGAAACCCCAGTCTGCTCAGGGCATCCAGTTCCGCCGTCTGCTGGGAGAGCACCTTGACCTGCACCAGCTCGTAGGCTTCCAGCTCAGCTTCTTCAATTGCCGCCCGCTGCGTATCGAGGCTCAGCAACGCGCTGTTCACGTTAAAGAACGCGTTTTCCCAGTTCAGAGGCGTGAGCTGACCTTGTAAGGCCTGCAGGGGCTGGCTGGCAAGAGTCACTGCCAGACCCCTTTGGTGTCGACGACATAGCGAGATTTCACATAATCGTGGTCCATCGCCTTAAACGGCGCGTGATCCACCAGCATGACCAGCACATCAGCCTGCTGCAGAGCGGCCTCCAGCGATACCAGATCCGCTTTGCCCGCCAGCACTTTCGGCACCTGATGAATGTTAGGTTCCACCACCAGCGTAATGCCCTGATGCCAGTCAGCAATCATTCCGGCCACTTCCATCGCCGGACTCCCCCGCAGATCGTCAATGTTCGGTTTGAACGCCAGACCGAAGCAGGCAATGGTCAGCTCACTGGCGCGTTTGTCGCTGGCGACCAGGCAGTCTGCCAGGGTCTTTTTCACCTGCTCCAGCACCCAGTGCGGCTTACCATCGTTCACTTCACGCGCGGTACGTATCAACCGGGCCTGCACCGGGTTCTGCGCCACGATAAACCATGGATCTACCGCGATACAGTGCCCGCCAACACCGGGGCCGGGCTGCAGAATATTAACGCGCGGATGACGGTTAGCGAGGCTGATCAGCTCCCATACGCTAATCCCCTGATCGGCACAGATTAGCGACAGCTCGTTGGCAAACGCGATGTTGACGTCGCGGAAGCTGTTTTCGGTCAGTTTGCACATTTCGGCCGTGCGGGAGTTGGTGACCACGCACTCACCTTCAAGAAAAATCTCGTAAAGTTCGCAGGCCAGCCTGGAGCTGGCAGACGTCATGCCGCCAATCACCCGGTCATTTTTCACCAGCTCGACCATCACCTGCCCCGGCAGCACGCGCTCCGGGCAATAGGCAATATGAATATCCGCCTGCTCACCCGCGTGCTGCGGGAAAGTCAGATCGCTGCGTGCCGCCGCCAGCCATTCGGCCATCTGCTCAGTTGCGCCCACCGGAGAGGTGGATTCGAGGATCACCAAATCCCCTTTTTTCAGTACCGGTGCAATCGACCCGGCAGCGGCTTTCACATAGGTGAGATCGGGCTGATGGTCATCTTTGAAGGGAGTTGGCACGGCGATCAGAAACGCCTCAGCCGGTTCAGGGGTTATCGAAGCCCGCAGATAGCCCTGCTCAACAGCCGTTTTCACTACGTTGTCCAGGTCTGGTTCAACAATATGGATCTCGCCACGGTTAATGGTTTCAACCGCATGGGCATTGATATCAATGCCGATCACTGATTTCTGCCGCGAGGCAAAAGCCGCCGCGGTGGGCAGGCCGATATAGCCGAGTCCGACAACTGATATGGTATTGAAAGTCATAGCGTTACCCGATTATTTTTCAGTGCCTGCACGATACGTTCGCAGGCCAGGCCGTCCCCATAGGGGTTGTGGGCACGGCTCATGGATTGATAGGCCTCTTCATCCGTCAGCAGGCGTGTCACCTCGCTGACAATTTTCGCCACATCGGTACCGACCAGCCTCACCGTTCCGGCCTCTAGCGCTTCCGGGCGCTCGGTGGTGTCACGCATCACCAGCACAGGTTTGCCCAGCGACGGCGCTTCTTCCTGAATACCGCCGGAATCGGTGAGGATCAGTCGGGAGCGCACCATCAGGTAGACAAACGGCAGATACTCCTGCGGCTCGATCAACACGATATTGTTAATACCGCGCAGGATACGGTTTACTGGCTCGCTGACGTTAGGATTGAGGTGGACCGGGTAGACAATCTGCGCTTCAGGATGCAGGCGAGCGATTTCCGCCAGTGCGCTGCAGATACGTTCAAAGCCGTCGCCAAAACTTTCGCGGCGGTGGCCGGTGACCAGAATCATCTTCTTATCCGCCTCCAGGAATGGATAGCGCGTTGCCAGCCCGGACCTGAGCGCTTCATCACTCAGCACCCGATCACGCACCCAAAACAGGGCATCAATCACCGTATTACCGGTAACAAACATACGCGCAGCAGGCAGATTTTCACGCAGCAGGTTTTGCCGGGCGGTTTCGGTCGGGGTGAAGTGGTAAGAGGCCAGATGGCCAGTCAGGGTGCGGTTAGCCTCTTCAGGCCACGGAGAATAGAGATCGCCGGTGCGCAGGCCAGCCTCCACGTGTCCTACCGGAATCTGGTGGTAGAAGGCGGCCAGGCTGGCGGCAAAAGTGGTGGTGGTGTCGCCATGCACCAGTACCACATCCGGGGTGAATTCGGCAAACACGGCTTTCAGCCCTTCAAGAATGCGGCTGGTGATCTCGGTCAGACCCTGGCCGGGACGCATGATATTGAGATCGTAATCCGGGACGATGGCAAACAGTTGTAATACCTGATCCAGCATCTCGCGGTGCTGTGCCGTGACGCACAGCCGCGCTTCTATCTCGCTATCCTGTGCGAGTGCATGAACCAAAGGCGCCATTTTTATCGCTTCGGGGCGCGTGCCAAAAACAGTTAATACTTTCACTGTTACTCTCTTCCGTTCGTCTGTTAAGTAACGACAGGTCCGCGTGCGATCAAACGTGACGCCGACGTACCAGCGCAGTCCCTGCTCCAGTTAAGGCACCCACTGCACCCCACATGATCATCAAAAACAGGCGACGAGGGCTGTCGCGTTTCACCGGTTCTTCCGGAGTCCGCAAATAGCGCCAGGTCTGGAAAGTATTCACCAGCGTCGGGCCAACGTTCAGCGTGTTCAACATGGCTCTGTTTTGATCATAGTCCAGATCATAGCCAGGCCCGGTCGCCTGCAGGTTCTCCAGACGAGCCTGCAGCAATGAACGGCCCAGTAAGAACAGCTCGGAATCCGGCAGCTGTTCGGATGGCGTATCCGTTTTCGCCTGTTCAAAACCCTGCTGCTGAGCGATTTTCAGCGCCTGCTGCACGCTGTTCACCTGGCGGTCATAGACTGCTCTGGCCACCGCTTCCTGTCGTTTGACCTGAGCTTTCAGCTGAACAGTTCTCGCCGCCCAGGCACCAGCCAGCTCCTCATTGAGATGAGAAGCGGCAAGCTGATTAGCAAACGCCACGTACTGACGCAGCAGCGTGTTGGCCTCAGGTGCGGTTTCCGCCACCAGCGTGACGGTATCATTGAGGTTTTTCGCCGGATCGGCCGGTTGATATTTAATACTGGCGATCAGCTCATCCAGTAGCGCAGCATCCTCACTGGCGTTTCCGCTCTGACGCTTTTTGTAGTATTGGGTCTGCAGCCAGAATTCGCGACGGGTATCCCAGGCGGAAAGCTGCATCACGAATTCCTGCCAGGCTTCATCGGCGACAGAAGGTGACACAGCTGTAGTGTTGTTGCTGCGGGCATCCAGATTATTAAGAAATTGCTGTTGTGAATAGAAGCTCCCCAACATATTGACAGTCGGGCGATCGGTCACTGCAGTTGCACTCCATTTCGGGGTCATCAGCAACGAGCAAAGATAAGCCAGCAGCGCAAACAACAACGCGCCACCGATGATCCAGCCTTTGCCACGCCACAGAGTGCAGCAAAGCCCGCGGATATCCAGCTCGTTATCTGCAACGTCAGGATGCGTCATACTTCATATTCCTTGTTTTTCAGGGTATTGAATTCTTTCAGCCAGGGTAAACGCCATTATTGTGCTCTGCGCAGCCTTCTTTTTACTCTTTTAATCATTCGCGCTACCCGCCAGGCCCGCTTGATGCAGTAGCCGTAAAGCATAAACGCCACCAGGAACAGCAGCAGCATGGCCCAGTCAGGGACAAAGCTCAGGGATTCACCCAGCACGCCGACACCGGCCAGCAACGCGGCGGCCAGCGTGATCAGGAAGCAGGCCTGTTTAGAAGTAAAGCCTGCGCGCATGATCAAATGGTGAATGTGCTGGCGGTCAGCGGAAAACGGGCTCATTCCTTTGCTCAGGCGGCGATACATAATAGCCACCATGTCCATCAACGGGATGGCAATCAGCCACAGGGCGGTGACCGGCGTGATCGGGTGATACTGACCCTGAGTAGCTTCCAGCAGGATCCAGATGATGGTGAAGCCGATCAGCGTACTGCCCGCATCCCCCATAAAGACTTTATAGCGGCGGCCAAACACGCCGAGGTTCAGCAGAATATAAGGCACGATGGCGGCAATCATTGAGAAACACCACATCGCCAGACTCTGCTGCCCGTCAATCAGCAGAATGATCCCCATTGCCAGGAAGGTCACGCAGGAGAGCCCGCCCAGCAGGCCATCAATACCGTCCACCATGTTGAAGGCGTTAATCGCCGCCCAGACGGCAAACAGCGTCAGCACGTAGCCAAACGGGCCAACAATCAGCTCCCACGGGCCAAAGATATAGCCCAGACTCAGCAGATAGAGCTTGGCCTTGGTCATCATCACCACGGCGATAGCGGCCTGGACAAACGCGCGGATTTTTACGCTGATGTCAAAACGGTCGTCCAGCGCCCCGACCAGCACCAGCATACCGGCGCAACCCAGATAAAGCAGAACGTGGGGAATGTAATAGTCACTGATGGCAAAGCCAAAACAGATTCCGGCAAAAACAGAGATCCCGCCGACCAGAGGGATCACGCCCTGGTGACGTTTACGGTAGTTGGGTTTGTCTACCAGGCCAATTTTTTTAGCTGCTTTACGGGCAAAGAAAAGAAAAACCAGTGAAAACACAAAAATTAAAGCAAGCTCAGTACTCATATTGAGTAAATTCACATTAACCAGCTCTCTGCTAAGAATCTCGCAGTGTTATAAGCAATTTGTATGCCATTAACACCTGTTTAATTCTGATTTCCATTGTGCTTCAGATACGAAAAGCAGCACCTGGCTGATTTCCCCCCTGAATTGCACCTTTATTTAATTCTCCAGTTGCTGAATATCGTATAGCCCATAAACGAAAAACGCCACGTCTGAGCGCGGCGTTTGCCTGGTTTTCTTACTTTTGCTGCCGCTACCCCCCGTTTTTACCGCCGGGAAGAAAAAAAAAGGGTTGAGATCGCTCAACCCTTGCATAGTGGCAGAACAAAACGCTTAAGAGCGTTTCATCATGTCGAAGAACTCATCGTTAGTCTTGGTCATCGCCAGCTTGTTGATGAGGAACTCCATTGCGTCAATTTCACCCATTGGGTGGATGATTTTGCGCAGGATCCACATTTTCTGCAGTTCTTCGGAGCTGGTAAGCAGCTCTTCTTTACGGGTACCAGAGCGGTTGTAATCAATCGCCGGGAACACACGCTTCTCAGCGATTTTACGCGCCAGATGCAGCTCCATGTTGCCGGTACCTTTAAATTCTTCGTAGATCACTTCATCCATTTTCGAACCGGTGTCCACCAGCGCGGTGGCGATGATAGTGAGGCTTCCTCCCTCTTCCACGTTACGGGCAGCACCGAAGAAGCGTTTTGGACGATGCAGGGCGTTAGCATCCACACCCCCGGTCAGTACTTTACCGGAAGCCGGAACCACGGTGTTATAAGCACGCGCCAGACGGGTAATGGAGTCCAGCAGGATGATCACATCTTTTTTGTGCTCAACCAGACGCTTGGCCTTCTCAATCACCATTTCGGCAACCTGCACGTGGCGGGAAGCTGGCTCATCAAAGGTTGAAGCAATCACTTCGCCTTTGACCAGACGCTGCATCTCGGTCACTTCTTCCGGACGTTCGTCAATCAGCAACACCATCAGCACGCAGTCAGGATGGTTGTAAGCGATGCTCTGCGCGATGTTCTGCAGCAGCATGGTTTTACCGGCTTTCGGCGGTGCCACAATCAGACCACGCTGACCACGACCAATTGGCGAAGCCAGGTCCAGCACGCGTGCCGTCAGATCCTCAGTAGATCCGTTACCGCGTTCCATACGCAGACGAGAATTTGCGTGCAGCGGCGTTAAGTTCTCGAACAGGATCTTGCTACGGGCGTTTTCCGGCTTGTCATAGTTAACTTCGTTAACTTTCAGCAGGGCAAAATAACGCTCACCTTCTTTTGGTGGACGGATTTTACCGGAAATGGTGTCACCTGTGCGGAGGTTGAAGCGGCGGATTTGGCTGGGAGAAACGTAGATGTCGTCGGGACCGGCGAGGTAGGAGCTGTCTCCGGAGCGGAGGAAACCAAATCCATCCTGCAATATCTCCAGAACGCCATCGCCGAAGATATCTTCACCACTTTTCGCATGCTGCTTAAGGATGGAGAAGATAATGTCCTGTTTGCGCATGCGGGCAAGGTTTTCCAGCCCCATGTTTTCGCCGAGTGTAATCAGATCTGAAACCGGCGTATTTTTTAATTCGGTAAGATTCATAATGGTGGGTTCTTAAAGGGGTAAATCTCGAAGTATTTGTCGTAAGTGGTATGGCGAAAAATCCATGCCTGTTAATGGCACTCTTGTCAGGATCCGCTCGGAGATCACGTGCAGGATTACGCAGATCTGAGACGAGGAGACGGTAAGGACAAGACGCCGGAATTTCTGATGATGCTAACCGTCAGATTGCTGAATGTCTGTAAGATTGAGATGAATACAGTGTTCAACAAGGAATAAAGCTTAGATTCAAACTACAGGTAAGTTCGTAATGCAGTAAAAGTAAATTAGCACGCCTGATGGCAAACGTCTAGCGGTGAACTGAAAATAAGCCGGACGCCTGACGGAAAGGCAAAAAAGCCCAGCCGTCAGCCGCCGGACAGGCTGCTTAGCCCAGATTCGCGTTCAGGAACTCTTTGAGCTGGCCTTTAGAGAGGGCGCCCACTTTGGTCGCCGCCACTTCGCCGTCTTTGAACAGCAGCAAAGTAGGAATACCACGGATACCGTACTTCGGCGCAGTGCCTGGGTTTTCGTCGATATTCAGTTTTGCGATTGTCAGCTTGCCGTCGTACTCTTCGGCCACTTCATCGAGAATCGGGGCGATCATTTTGCATGGACCACACCACTCTGCCCAGAAGTCGACCAGCGTCAAACCTTCTGCTTTTAGTACGTCGGTTTCGAAGCTGTCGTCGGTCAGGTGAACAATTTTATCGCTGCTCATGTCTTACTCCAAAAGATTATGCCTGGCTGGTTGGCGTAAAATCTGCCAACTTAGGTTGACTTTATTTCACCGGATACGCTTTCGTAAAGCAATAGTAAGCTGATATTCTACCACACTATGAGCAAAACACACTTAACCGAACAGAAGTTTTCCGACTTCGCCCTGCACCCTCAGGTCATCGAAGCCCTTGAAACTAAAGGCTTTCATAACTGCACGCCTATCCAGGCGTTGGCTTTGCCTTTCACGCTGACTGGGCGTGATGTAGCGGGACAGGCGCAAACCGGTACCGGCAAAACGATGGCGTTTCTGACGTCAACGTTCCATCATCTTCTTTCTCACCCTGCGCCGGAAGGCCGTCAGGTGAACCAGCCACGTGCGCTGATCCTGGCCCCAACCCGCGAATTAGCCGTGCAGATTCATGCTGATGCAGAACCTCTGGCTCAGGTGACCGGCCTTAAGCTCGGGCTGGCCTATGGCGGTGACGGCTATGACAAACAGCTTAAAGTGCTGGAAAGCGGCGTCGATATTCTGATCGGCACTACCGGCAGGCTGATTGATTATGCCAAGCAGAATCACGTCAACTTAGGTGCCATTCAGGTGGTGGTGCTCGACGAAGCTGACCGGATGTTTGACCTTGGCTTCATTAAAGATATTCGCTGGTTGTTCCGCCGTATGCCGGCTGCAAACCAGCGTCTGAATATGCTCTTCTCTGCCACTCTCTCCTTCCGCGTTCGCGAACTGGCGTTCGAAAACATGAACAACGCCGAGTATGTGGAAGTCGAGCCGGAGCAGAAAACCGGACACCGTATCAAAGAAGAGCTTTTCTACCCTTCTAACGAAGAGAAGATGCGCCTTCTGCAAACGCTGCTGGAGGAAGAATGGCCGGATCGCGCGATTATTTTCGCCAACACCAAACACCGTTGTGAAGATATCTGGGGCCACCTGGCTGCCGATGGTCACCGTGTGGGCCTGCTGACCGGCGATGTGGCGCAGAAAAAGCGTCTGCGTATCCTTGATGACTTCACAAAGGGTGACGTAGATATCCTGGTGGCAACAGACGTGGCCGCGCGTGGTCTGCATATTCCAGCGGTTACCCACGTGTTCAACTATGACCTGCCTGATGACCGTGAAGATTACGTTCACCGTATTGGTCGTACCGGACGCGCAGGTGCCAACGGGCACTCCATCAGCCTGGCCTGTGAAGAATACGCGCTGAATCTGCCAGCCATCGAGGAGTATATTGGCCACAGCATTACCGTGAGCCGTTACAACAGCGATGCACTGATGACCGATCTGCCACCGCCGAAGCGCCTGACGCGCAACCGCACTGGCAACGGCCCGCGTCGCGGCGGCAACAATAATCGCCGCAGCGGTGCGCCGCGCAACAATAACCGCAAACGTTCAGGTTAAACGACCTATGCTGAGCGCATCATCGCTTTATGCTGCGATCGATCTGGGATCTAACAGCTTTCATATGTTGGTGGTGCGCGAGGTGGCGGGTAATATCCAGACCGTCGCACGCATCAAGCGTAAAGTCCGGCTGGCTGCGGGCCTCGATGGCGACAGCCGTCTCTCGGATGAGGCAATGGAGCGGGGCTGGCAGTGCCTGAGGTTGTTCTCCGAGCAGCTGCAGGATATTCCTCCTGAACAGATTCGTGTGGTCGCCACCGCAACCCTGCGACTGGCTGCAAACGCCGGAACTTTTCTGCAAAAAGCCCAGCAAATTCTCAACTGCACGGTGAACGTTATCAGCGGTGAGGAAGAAGCGCGCCTGATTTATCAGGGCGTGGCGCACACCACCGGCGGCTCCAGCAAACGTCTGGTGGTGGATATCGGTGGGGGAAGCACCGAGCTGGTGACCGGCAGCGGTTCGCAAACCACTGCGCTGTTCAGCCTGTCCATGGGCTGTGTCACCTGGCTGGAACGCTATTTTGGCAATCGTCACCTCGGCAAAAATAATTTCGACCAGGCTGAGCAGGCCGCACGGGAGATGATCCGCCCGGTGGTCAGGCAGCTGCGTGAGCAGGGCTGGCAGGTTTGTGTCGGAGCTTCCGGTACCGTGCAGGCGCTGCAGGAAATTATGATGGCGCAGGGCATGGATGAACGCATCACGCTGAGCAAATTACAGCAGCTCAAGCAGCGTGCTATTCAGTGCGGCAAACTGGAAGAGCTGGAGATTGAAGGGCTGACGCTGGAACGTGCGCTGGTTTTCCCCAGCGGTCTGTCGATTTTAATCGCCATCTTTACCGAGCTGAATATCAGCAGCATGACGCTGGCCGGTGGCGCACTGCGCGAAGGGTTGGTGTACGGGATGCTGCATCAGCCCATCGACCGCGATATTCGCAGCCGCACGCTGCACAATATTCAGCGCCGGTTTACCATTGATTCCGAACAGGCTGAACGGGTCCGCCTGCTTGCAGAGAGCTTTGCCCGTCAGGTCAGCCACAGCTGGAAGCTGGATGAGCGATGTCGCGAGCTGCTGGAAAGCGCCTGTCTGATCCATGAAATCGGCCTCAGCGTTGATTTCAGGCAGGCTCCGCAGCACGCCGCCTATCTGGTCCGCCATCTTGATCTTCCCGGCTTCACCCCCGCGCAGAAAAAACTGCTGGCAACGTTGCTGCAAAATCAGGTGAACAGTATCGATCTGTCACTCCTCAGCCAGCAAAATGCTGTCCCGCCGAGAATGGCAGAGAGGCTGTGTCGCCTGCTACGTCTGGCGATTATTTTTGCCAGCCGCCGCCGCGATAACACACTACCGGCGGTGCGTCTGCACGCGGATGACGACAATCTCACTCTGACCTTACCGGCAGGCTGGCTGGATGCGCATCCACTGCGGGAAGAGCTTCTGGAGCAGGAGTGCCACTGGCAAAGTTATGTCCACTGGTCGCTGACTGTCGCCTGACAGTTGCGGTCTGGCGCTGATGCCTGATGCCTGATGCCTGATGCCTGATGCCTGATGCCTGATGCCTGATGCCTGATGCCTGATGCCTGATGCCTGATGCCTGATGCCTGATGCCTGATGCCTGGCAGTGGAATGTTGATGCAGAAAGGGTTCATTTTCACAGATGAACTCTTTTATTTTGTCGCAAGAATGCCTTACGCCTTCTTCGCTTTTTCCAGCATCGCCTTCAGGTTCGCCACCCTGCTCTGCCCGGTCTGCATCCGCTCTTCCGCGCTGACGACCTTGCGCTCGGTTTCCCAGTTCAGATCGTCCTGCGGCAGCTCCAGTAAAAAACGGCTGGGCTCAGGACGCACCAGCTCACCGTACTGTCGGCGCTCGCGGCACAGGGTGAAAGTCAGCTCTTTCTGCGCACGGGTAATGCCCACATAGGCCAGACGGCGCTCTTCCTCGACGTTATTCTCGTCGATACTGCTCTGGTGTGGCAGCAGGCCCTCTTCCATCCCCACCAGGTAAACGTAGGGGAATTCCAGCCCTTTCGACGCATGCAGGGTCATCAGCTGCACCTGATCCGTCTCTTCATCACTTTCCCCGCGCTCCATCATGTCACGCAGCGTGAAACGCGTGACCACCTGCGTCAGCGTCATCGGTTCATCAATGTCGCTGCCCTCGAGCATTTCCGTCATCCACTGAAAAAGCGTGTTGACGTTCTTCATGCGCATTTCGGCGGCTTTCGGGCTGGCTGAAGTTTCGAACAACCAGCTTTCATAATCTATCCCGCGGATCAGATCCCGCACCGCGGACACGGGCTCACGCTCGGCCAGAACGGCAATTTCCTGCAGCCAGCTGGTGAAGCGCTGCAGTGATTCCAGGCCACGCCCGGTGAGAGTCTGCCCCAGCCCCATATCAAAACTGGCGCTGAACAGGCTCTTGTTGCGCTGCAGCGCCCACTCACCCAGCTTCTGCAGCGTGGCCGGGCCAATTTCGCGCTTCGGCGTGTTAACAATGCGCATAAAAGCGCTGTCGTCGTTGGCATTAGTCAGCACGCGCAGATAAGCGAGCAGGTCTTTAATTTCCGGACGGGAGAAGAACGACGTACCGCCTGAAATACGGTAAGGGATGCGGTTCTGCATCAGCATCTTTTCAAAGACGCGCGACTGGTGGTTACCACGGTAAAGGATGGCGTAATCTTTGTACTGCGTC
Organism: Erwinia amylovora; assembly: GCA_050311775.1. GTDB lineage: Bacteria > Pseudomonadota > Gammaproteobacteria > Enterobacterales > Enterobacteriaceae > Erwinia > Erwinia amylovora_A. The sequence goes on from JBNONK010000014.1 coordinate 91,891, forward strand.
TTGTTGATAAAGTGATGGGCGATCAGCTCGCCGGTGACGCGCTCGGCCTCATGCTCTTCATGATTGGCCGTCACCACTTTCAGCTCCGCGCCATACCCCAGCTCGGAGAACAGACGTTTTTCAAACACGTGGGGGTTATTGGCAATCAGGATATTCGCCGCTTTCAGAATACGTTCCGAGGAGCGGTAATTCTGCTCAAGCTTGATCACCTGCAGTGCCGGAAAATCTTCCTTCAGCAACACGAGGTTTTGCGGCCGTGCGCCACGCCAGGAGTAGATGGACTGATCGTCATCACCGACGACGGTAAACCGGCCACGTGCGCCTACCAGCAGCTTTACCAGTTCGTACTGGCTGGTGTTGGTATCCTGATATTCATCCACCAGCAGATAGCGGATACGCTGCTGCCAGCGCTCCCGCACCTCAAGATTCCGCTGAAACAGCAGCGTTGGCAGCAGGATCAGGTCGTCGAAGTCCAGCACATTGCAGGACTTCAGATGCTTGTCATACAGGCTGTAGCAATGGGCGAAGATCTTATCGCGCTCCGACTGCGCAGCCGCGGCGGCGCGGGAAGGATCCATCAGATCGTTCTTCCAGTTCGAGATCGTCGATATCAGCTGCTGCAGCAGATTTTTGTCGTTCTCCAGCCACTCTTCGGTCAGCTCTTTCAACAGCACCAGTTGATCCTGATCGTCAAACAGCGAGAAGTTCGACTTCATTCCCAGCGCAGCATGTTCACGTTTAATCACTTCCAGTCCCAGCGTGTGGAAGGTTGAGATCATCAGTCCCCGGGCCTCTTTGCGACCGAGAGTTTGCGCCACACGCTCTTTCATCTCGCGCGAGGCCTTGTTGGTAAAGGTCACCGCAGCAATATGCCGGGCCTGATAGCCACACTCGCGGATCAGGTGGGCTATTTTGTTGGTGATCACGCGTGTTTTTCCCGAGCCTGCACCGGCCAGCACCAGACAGGGCCCGGTGACAAATTCGACGGCGTGTTGCTGACCAGGATTAAGACGCATATGGGAGTCGCTCGATGAAATGACAGAGGGAAAGAAATCACAGCGTGGTAGTATAGCCAGCAGCATCCATACGACTCAAGGTACGATCATGGCAAAAACCGCAGCAGCACTCCATATCCTTGTTAAGGAAGAGAAACAGGCGCAGGACATTCTGGCACAGCTGGAACAGGGCGCTGATTTTGAAAAGCTGGCCAAGAAGCACTCCACCTGCCCGTCAGGCAAGAAAGGCGGCCATCTGGGCGAGTTCAAGCAGGGCGCAATGGTCCCCGCTTTCGATAAAGTGGTGTTCTCCTGCCCACTTCTCGTGCCTTATGGCCCACTGCACACTCAGTTTGGTTACCACATCATTAAAGTGCTGTACCGTAACTGATCCTGAATTGCAGGCAAAAAAAAGAGCGGATATCCGCTCTTTTTTGTTTACCGTGCCGGTCATGCCGGCAGCTGAGATTAGCCGGCTACTGCGATACGTTTCATATCAGTCATGTAGCCACGCAGCTTGCGGCCCACCGCTTCGATAGCATGGTTGCGGATCGCTTCATTGACGTCGCGCAGCTGTGCGTTATCAATGGTGGTTGAACCAGCCGTTGCTTTGCCCAGATCGCCAGCCTGCAGCGTGGTCATAAACTCTTTCAGCAGCGGCACTGCCGCATAAGAGAACAGGTAGTTACCGTACTCTGCGGTATCAGAGATAACCACGTTCATTTCGTACAGACGCTTACGGGCAATGGTATTGGCAATCAGCGGCAGTTCGTGCAGGGATTCGTAGTAGGCAGACTCTTCGATGATGCCGGCCGCCACCATGGTTTCGAACGCCAGCTCAACGCCCGCTTTCACCATTGCGATCATCACCACGCCTTCATCAAAGTAATCCTGCTCGGCAATTTTACCTTCGAACTGCGGTGCGGTTTCAAATGCGGTTTTACCGGTCTCTTCCCGCCAGCCCAGCAGTTTTTTATCGTCGTTCGCCCAGTCAGCCATCATGCCGGAAGAGAATTCGCCGGAGATGATATCATCCATATGCTTCTGGAACAGCGGTGCCATGATGGTTTTCAGCTGCTCTGACAGCGCAAATGCACGAACTTTTGCCGGGTTGGACAGGCGGTCCATCATCAGGGTGATACCGCCCTGCTTCAGCGCTTCGGTCACGGTTTCCCAGCCGAACTGGATCAGTTTTTCAGCGTAGGCCGGGTCAGTGCCTTCCGCCACCAGCTTGTCGAAGCACAGCAGAGAGCCCGCCTGCAGCATGCCGCACAGGATAGTCTGCTCACCCATCAGGTCAGACTTCACTTCGGCGACGAAGGAAGATTCCAGCACGCCCGCACGGTGACCGCCGGTGGCGGCTGCCCAGGCTTTAGCAATCGCCATGCCTTCACCTTTAGGATCGTTTTCCGGGTGAACGGCAATCAGTGTTGGCACACCGAAACCACGTTTGTACTCTTCACGAACTTCGGTACCCGGGCATTTCGGCGCAACCATCACAACAGTGATATCTTTACGAACCTGCTCACCCACTTCAACGATGTTAAAACCGTGAGAGTAACCCAGCGCGGCCCCCTCTTTCATCAACGGCTGTACAGCCTGAACCACAGAAGTATGTTGCTTGTCCGGAGTCAGGTTAACCACCAGATCGGCCTGCGGGATCAGTTCTTCGTAAGTGCCCACTTTGAAACCGTTTTCGGTCGCTTTACGCCAGGAAGCACGCTTCTCGGCAATCGCTTCAGCACGCAGGGCATAGGCGATATCAAGACCGGAATCACGCATGTTCAGACCCTGGTTCAGGCCCTGAGCACCACAACCCACGATGACGACTTTTTTACCTTTCAGGTAGCTCGCTTCATCAGCAAACTCATCACGCGACATAAAGCGACATTTACCTAATTGCGCTAACTGGTTGCGCAGGTTCAAAGTATTGAAATAGTTAGCCATGGGTACTCCGTATAGGGTTATGTTCATCTTTTATTAGTTGGTGATACCGTCCAGCGGCTCACCCTGAATAATCCCTATCATATGACAGGAAATGCATTGCTTAAATTGATATATTAACAACGTGACGTTGCAAGAACTGCAACAACTTAGTGAGGCCTCCGGCGTATGGATTTACGAGATTTGAAACTGTTTCTGCATCTGGCCGAGAGCCGCCATTTTGGCCGAAGCGCCCGGGCGATGCACGTCAGTCCCTCCACGCTGTCACGGCAGATCCAGCGCATGGAAGAAGACCTGGGCCAGACCCTGTTCCTGCGGGATAACCGCACCGTCACACTGACCGATGCCGGAGAGCAGCTGCGCCAGTTTGCCCAGCAGACTCTGCTGCAGTATCAGCAACTGCGCCATTCCATTGGTCAGCATGGCCCTTCACTCAGCGGCGAGCTGCGGCTGTTTTGCTCGGTCACCGCAGCCTACAGTCATCTGCCGCCGATCCTCGATCGTTTTCGTGCCGGGCATCCGCTGGTTGAAATTAAACTTAACACCGGCGACGCCGCCGATGCGGTAGAGAAAGTGCAGAGTGCCGAGGCCGATATCGCCATTGCCGGAAGGCCAGAAACGCTGCCAGGCAGTATTGGTTTTACGCCTCTGGGGCTGATTCCACTAGTGCTGATTGCCCCAGCATTGCCCTGCCCGGTACGCAGCCAGGCAACCCAGCCGGAACCTGACTGGTCGCAAATTCCGTTTATCCTGCCGGATCAGGGGCCTGCCCGACAGCGCATCGACTTGTGGTTCCGTCGCCGTCGCATTTCCAATCCGCTGATCTACGCCACCGTTGCCGGCCATGAGGCGATTGTGTCGATGGTGGCGCTCGGATGCGGCATTGCACTGCTGCCAGATGTGGTGCTGGAGAACAGCCCGGAGCCGGTGCGTAACCGTATTCTTGAGCTGGACAGTGTCGAGATGGTCGCGCCGTTCGAGCTGGGCGTTTGCGTACAAAAAAAGCGGCTCAATGAGCCGCTTATTGAGGCATTCTGGAGCCTGTTGTAACTAGCCTGCAAGGAAGAAACTGAACGCGGGGTTACGGGTTTCGTCGTGGAAATCGTAACCCAGAGCCTGAAGATGCTCTTCAAACTGCGGCTCGTTATCACCCAGTTCAAAACCGGCCAGCACGCGGCCATAATCGGTGCCGTGGCTGCGATAGTGGAACAGCGAGATATTCCAGTGAGTGCCCAGTGTTTGCAGGAAACGCAACAACGCGCCCGGCGCTTCAGGGAACTCAAAGCTGAACAACCGCTCGCGCAGCGGTTTTGAGGGACGACCGCCGACCATATAGCGTACGTGCAGCTTCGCCATTTCATCATCGGAGAGATCAACCACCTTGTAGCCGCCTTCATCCAGCAGCTGCAGGATCTCGCCCCGCTCTTCCAGCCCACGCGTCAGCCGCACGCCAACAAAAATGCAGGCGCTGTCGGCATTGGCATAGCGGTAATTGAACTCGGTAACCGACCTGCCGCCCAGCAGCTGACAGAACTTCAGAAAGCTGCCCTTCTGCTCAGGAATGGTGACGGCCAGCAGGGCTTCACGCTGTTCCCCCAGTTCGCAACGTTCGGAGACGTAGCGCAGACCGTGGAAGTTGACGTTGGCACCCGACAACACGTGCGCCAGGCGTTCGCCTTTAATCTGATGCTGCTGGATGTACTTCTTCATCCCGGCCAGCGCCAGGGCGCCAGAGGGTTCAGCCACGGCGCGCACATCCTCGAACAAATCCTTCATCGCCGCACAGATAGCATCACTGTCCACGGTAATGATGTCATCGAGGTATTCCCGGCAAAGACGGAAGGTTTCACTGCCGATGCGCTTCACCGCGACCCCTTCGGCAAACAGCCCGACGCGAGGCAGATCGACCGGATGACCCGCATCCAGCGCGGCTTTCAGGCAGGCAGAATCTTCCGCTTCCACGGCAATCACTTTGATCTGCGGCATCAGCTGCTTGATCAGTACGGCTACCCCCGCTGCCAGACCGCCGCCACCGACGGGTACGAATACCCGATCAATGTGCGCATCCTGCTGCAGCAGCTCCATCGCCAGCGTTCCCTGCCCGGCAATCACCATCGGATGATCGAAAGGCGGCACGAAGGTATAGCCCTGCTGCTCAGCCAGCTCCTGCGCTTTGGCTTTCGCCTCATCAAAATTAGCCCCGAACAGGAAAGCCTCGCCGCCGAATGCCCGCACCGCATCCACTTTGATATCAGCGGTTGCAACCGGCATCACGATCAGGGACTTAATCCCCAATTTGGTTGCCGACAGCGCGACGCCCTGAGCATGGTTGCCCGCAGAAGCGGTCACCACACCCCGGGCTTTCTGCTCTTCATTCAGCGTGGCAATCATTGCGTAAGCCCCGCGCAGCTTGAAGCTGTGCACGGGCTGACGATCTTCACGCTTCACCAGAATGGTGTTGCCCAGACGAGAGGAGATCTTCTCCATCTTCTGCAACGGGGTGACCTGCGTCACTTCGTACACCGGCGAGCGGAGAACCGCCCGCAGATACTCCGCGCCGCAAGGCTCGGCGGGTAGCGGTTGAGACTCAGCCATAGTCGTTAGCCTCCCAGCTTGCTCTTGTCACGCACCGCACCTTTGTCTGCGCTGGTTGCCAGTAAGGCATAAGCACGCAGGGCAAAGGAGACCTGACGCTCACGGCCATGAGGAGTATAAGCCGCCTCACCGCGCGCCTCTTCTTCTTCACGACGGGCGTGCAGTTCGTTGTCCGGCACATCCAGTTTGATACCGCGATTAGGGATATCGATATCGATCATATCGCCATCTTTCACCAGCGCGATGGTGCCGCCGTTAGCGGCTTCAGGAGAAGCGTGGCCGATAGACAGACCGGAGGTTCCGCCGGAGAAACGACCATCGGTGATCAGCGCGCAGCTTTTACCCAGTCCCATGGACTTCAGATAGGTGGTTGGGTAAAGCATTTCCTGCATGCCTGGTCCGCCTTTCGGTCCTTCATAGCGGATCACCACCACGTCACCAGCAACCACTTTTCCGCCCAGGATGGCGGCAACCGCATCATCCTGGCTTTCATAGACTTTGGCCGGTCCACGGAAGGTCAGGCTCTCTTTATCCACGCCTGCGGTCTTCACGATACAGCCATCTTCGGCGATGTTGCCGTACAGCACGGCCAGACCGCCGTCCTGACTGAAGGCAAATTCGCGTGAGCGAATGCACCCCTCTTTGCGATCATCATCCAGCGTATCCCAGCGCGTATCCTGAGAGAACGCCTGAGTGGTCCGGATACCTGCCGGGCCGGCGCGGAACATTTTCTTCACCGCTTCATCTTTGGTCAGCATGATGTCATAGCGATCCAGCGTCTCCTGCAGGCTCAGGCCCAGCACGTTTCTGACGCTCTGATCCATCAGGCCAGCCCGACTCAGCTCGCCGAGGATGCCAATGACACCACCGGCGCGGTGAACGTCTTCCATATGGTACTTCTGGGTACTTGGTGCCACTTTACACAGGTGTGGAACCTTGCGGGACAGACGGTCGATGTCGGAGATATTGAAGTCGATTTCGCCTTCCTGCGCGGCGGCCAGCAGGTGCAGAACGGTATTGGTGGAACCGCCCATCGCGATATCCAGCGTCATGGCGTTCTCGAAAGCGGATTTGTTGGCGATGCTGCGCGGCAGAGCGCTTTCATCGTCCTGTTCGTAATAGCGTTTCGCCAGGCCAACGATACGTTTACCGGCGTTCAGGAACAGCTCTTTACGGTCAGCGTGAGTGGCCAGCAGCGAGCCGTTACCCGGCTGAGACAGGCCCAGGGCTTCGGTCAGGCAGTTCATGGAGTTCGCGGTAAACATCCCGGAGCAGGAACCGCAGGTCGGGCAGGCTGAACGTTCAATCTGCTCGCTGTCCGCATCGCTGACGTTCGGATTGGCACCCTGGATCATCGCATCTACCAGATCCAGCTTAATGATTTTGTCGGAGAGCTTGGTTTTACCGGCTTCCATCGGGCCGCCGGAAACGAAGATCACCGGAATATTCAGACGCAGGGAGGCCATCAGCATTCCCGGCGTGATTTTGTCACAGTTAGAGATACACACCATGGCATCGGCGCAGTGCGCGTTAACCATGTACTCCACGGAATCGGCAATCAGCTCGCGGGAAGGCAGGGAGTAAAGCATGCCTCCGTGCCCCATCGCGATGCCATCATCCACGGCAATAGTATTGAACTCTTTCGCCACGCCGCCGGAGGCTTCAATCTGTTCAGCGACCAGTTTACCCAAATCGCGCAGGTGTACATGACCTGGCACGAACTGTGTGAAGGAGTTGACCACGGCGATAATGGGTTTACCAAAATCGTCATCGGTCATTCCGGTGGCGCGCCACAGGGCACGGGCACCAGCCATATTACGGCCATGAGTGGTGGTGGCGGAACGGTACTTAGGCATGCTCAGACTCCAGAATCAGATAGTGCACGGGCGTCATCTGACGCCCGCGAAATGTAATTATTATGGGTTAACCGGATCCAGCCAGCCCCATTTGTCTTCGGTCTCACCGGTAAACAGGCCGAAGAATGCAGACTGAATACGGCCGGTAACCGGACCGCGTTTCCCTTCACCAACCTGAATACCATCAACGCTGCGAACCGGGGTAATTTCAGCCGCGGTGCCGGACATAAAGACTTCGTCAGCCAGATACAGGGATTCACGTGACAGTACCTGCTCGCGAACTTCGATACCCATGTCTTTCGCCAGCTTGATGATTGCATCACGGGTGATACCCGGCAGAGCGGAAGAGGTGAATGGCGGGGTGAACAGGATGCCGTCTTTGACTTCAAACAGGTTTTCCCCTGCACCTTCAGAGATATAACCATGGGTATCCAGAGCGATACCTTCCTGATAGCCGTGGCGGCGTGCTTCGCTACCTACCAGCAGAGAGGAGAGGTAGTTACCCCCCGCTTTGGCCGCTGTTGGCAGGGTGTTTGGCGCCACACGGTTCCATGATGAAACCATCGCATCGATGCCCTGCTCCAGCGCTTCAGCGCCCAGATAGGCACCCCATGGGAAAGCAGCAATGATCACATCGGTGTTGTAACCCTCCGGCGGGTTAACACCCAGACCCACATCACCCACGAAGATCAGCGGGCGAATGTAGGCGCTTTTCAGTTTGTTGATGCGCAGGACTTCGCGGCAGGCTTCCATCAGTTCGTCAACACTCTGACTGACCGGGAAACGATAGATTTTTGCAGAATCGCGCAGACGCTGCATATGTTCACGATGGCGGAAGACTACCGGGCCCTTGTGCGAGTCATAGCAGCGGACGCCTTCGAAAACAGACGTACCGTAGTGCAGAGCATGGGACATCACGCTGACCTTTGCGTCTTCCCACTTGACCATCTCGCCATTGAACCAGATAAAGTCAGCTTTCTTCGTCATTCTCATTTCCTTTCGCGCTCAGGCGCGGATTTGTTGTGTTGTCTGTTGTTGGATCTGGACGCACGCGACATCCATCAGCTTGCTAAGTTGTGTTGACAGTAAATCGACTGAGCGCGGGCTGGCAATGGTCATTTCTATATTAATATTGTCGGTATTGTTTCCCGACGCCATGTTCATGGCACAAACCTGAAAGCCCCGATGACGGACGACGCGTAAGATGCGCTCCAGTATTTCGGGCCGAAAGCGCGCTTCGATAGATAATTGATGCTGCATCATGAGAGTTTCTCCATCATATTTTCGTTGCTGGCACCCGGCGGTACCAGAGGCCAGACGTTTTCATGCTCGTCAATGGCGACGTGGAGCATGTATGGCCCTTCACTGTGCAGCAAAGCGTCTAATGCAGCGTCGACCTGGTCTTTACGGGTGATACGCTGGCCAGGGATATCAAAGGCGCTGGCCAGAGTGAGGAAATCGGGGTTGTCGGACAGATTGGTTTCACTGTAGCGTTCTGAGAAGAACAGCTGCTGCCACTGGCGAACCATGCCTAAACGCTGGTTGTCCAGCAGGACAATCTTTACCGGCAGCTTTTTGCGTTTGATGGTGCCCAGCTCCTGCACGTTCATCATGAAGGAACCGTCGCCTGAAACGCAGATCACGGTGTCTGCCGGACGGGCAACCTGAGCACCTACCGCCGCTGGCAGACCAAAACCCATAGTGCCCAGACCGCTTGAAGTAATGAAATTTTCCGGACGGGTAAAGCTCATGTGCTGAGCAGACCACATCTGGTGCTGCCCTACGTCAGTGGTCACAATGGCACTGGCAGGTTTACGGTCGGAAAGCTGTTTGAGGAACAGAGGTGCATAGATTGCCTCGCCCGGGTGGTCATAACGCCAGCCGTGGTCAGCTTTTAACGCCTGAACGTGTTCGCGCCAGGCGGCAATATTGACCGGCTGATACAGGTCTGGCAGCATTTTGTTGAGGTCGCCGCGCAACGCCACATGAGCCTGGCGCAGCTTGTTCAGCTCAGCCGGATCGATGTCCATATGGATAATACCGGCATTGGGCGCGAAAGCATTCAGCTTACCGGTTACGCGGTCGTCGAACCGCGCACCCACCGCAATCAGCAGGTCACATTGCTGAACAGCAAAGTTAGCCGCCTTGGTCCCGTGCATCCCCAACATTCCCAGGTAGCAGCCATCCTGCGCATCTGGTGTGCCCAGACCTTTCAGGGTAGCAACGGTAGGAATACCGGTTTCTTTGGCGAAGGCGCGCAGCGCATCAACGGCGTTTGCCATGCCAACCCCGCCCCCTACATACAGGATCGGTTTTTGCGCGTGAGCCAGCATAGCCCGGGCCTGCTGCAGCTCATGAACAGGATGCTCATCCTCATCCTCAACCGGCATCAGGTGCGCGGTGAGATCGCCAGTGGCCAGTTGAATATCTTTTGGAATATCAATCAGTACCGGACCAGGGCGGCCCGACTGCGCAATCGCGAAGGCTTCAGCCATTACCGCAGGCAGCGCTTCCAGCGACTCGACCAGGAAGCTGTGCTTGGTGCAGGCCAGCGACAGCCCCAGGACGTCAATCTCCTGGAAGGCATCAGTGCCGATCAGGCCGCCAGCAACCTGCCCCGTGATGGCAACCACCGGAACAGAGTCCATTAGCGCATCAGCAAGGCCAGTGATCAGGTTGGTGGCGCCGGGGCCGGAAGTGGCGATGCAGACGCCCACTTTGCCAGTAGAACGGGCGTAGCCAATGGCAGCCATGGCAGCACCCTGCTCATGACGGCACAGCAGATGTTCGACGCCGCCATCATATAGCGCGTCATAGACGGGCATGATGGCTCCACCCGGATAGCCGAAAACGGTATCGACACCCTGTACCCGCAACGCCTGAACCACCCACTGTGCACCATTCATAGTTATTCCCCCGTCTCTCGTTGGGAACAACAGCATTTTATTCCACTGTTCATCTTCTGTTCCTCTGTCGTTTAGCCTTGCCAAAAAAAAACCCCCGGACCTTTCGGTGCGGGGGTTCTTCTGAATTCAGGCTTGATTTTTAAGCCTTTCTTCCTCCGAGCGTAGCCCCGCACGGCGTGATAATAATCACGACGACGTTAATGACGACCAGGCTTAGGACTCGTAGAAGGGCTTTCATTTGGATTCGATAATTTCGCTTGTTCGAAGTAATGCCTACAGAGTTATCACAGTTAGCTTCTGATATTCAACTTTTTTCATCATTTTATTTTATGGCAGCTGGCGAGAAAACCAGAAAAACAAAGGTTATTCAGGGCATAAGGAAAATATTGAAAAATATTCATTACTCACGCCGCGTAACAAGTCTCGCCCGGTATACGAGTCAGCCTCTTCGTGATACTCCTCGATAATTTCAGGAAATATTTGTTGGATTCAGAAGATTTTTGCGAGCCATGCCGATGATGGCGAAGTTCACAATCGCCTTATTTGCCTGAGCCTTGCACACTGACGGTCTACAAGGAGTGTCTATGTCGTTATCAGTTACCTATACCCGGGCGGCCATTGGGGTGGAAGCGCCGCTGGTTTCGGTGGAGGTCCATCTGAGCAGCGGTCTGCCCGCCCTGGCATTAGTAGGTTTGCCTGAAACTGCGGTCAGGGAGGCGCGCGAACGGGTGCGCAGCGCAATGATTAATTGTGGGTTCGTCTTTCCTGCCAGGCGCATCACGGTGAATCTGGCCCCCGCCGATCTTCCCAAAGAAGGAGGCAGATACGATCTTCCCATCGCCATCGCGATTCTGGCGGCCTCAGAGCAGATATCAGGGGATAAACTGGAGCAATATGAATTCCTGGGGGAGCTGGCACTGACGGGGGCTGTGCGGGGCGTACAGGGCGCTATTCCTGCGGCGATAGCCGCCATTGAAGCCAGCCGCCAGCTAATCCTTTCAACGGACAATCTGTCTGAGGCCGGGCTAATCCGCCACGGTACCAGCCTGCTCAGTGACAATCTGTTGGAAATCTGCGCTTTTCTCAATGGCCAGACAGAACTTCAGGTCGCCCGCTGCGATCACCAGCCGCAGCCACCTTTAATGGGGGATTTAAATGAAATCATTGGGCAACAGCAGGCTAAAAGAGCATTAGAAATTACCGCTGCCGGTGGACATAACCTGTTGCTGATAGGCCCCCCTGGAACAGGAAAAACGATGCTGGCCAGCCGACTGCCCGGCCTGATGCCACCCTTAAGCGATCGTGAAGCTCTTGAGAGCGCCGCAATTGCCAGCCTGGTCAGTAGCGGGGTGATGCCACGTCAGTGGCGTCAGCGCCCTTTCAGAGCGCCTCATCATACTTCATCACGCTATGCGCTGGTTGGCGGTGGCTCACTGCCTAAGCCCGGCGAAATCTCTCTGGCACACAACGGCATCCTGTTCCTCGATGAATTACCGGAGTTTGAGCGTAAAACGCTGGATGCACTGCGCGAGCCGCTCGAATCGGGGGCAATCTGCATCTCCAGAGCGCGAGCCAAGGTGATCTACCCTGCTCACTTTCAGCTGGTTGCGGCAATGAACCCCAGCCCAACTGGCCACCATAGCGGCACTCATAATCGTAGTACCCCCCAACAGACGCTTCGCTATCTCAGCCGTCTTTCCGGGCCATTTCTGGATCGTTTTGATCTGTCACTGGAAGTCCCCTTGTTGCCTTCCGGCACGTTGAGCAGTAAACCTCCTGCCAGTGAATCCAGCGAAATCGTTCGCCAGCGCGTGTTGATTGCCCGTGAACGTCAGCTTGCCCGTGCCGGATTCATTAACGAAGCCATGGGGCCGAAGGAGATACAGCGAGCCTGCAGGATTGAGCATGAAGACGCATGCTGGCTGGAAGGGGTATTAAATCAGCTGGGGCTCTCCGTACGTGCATGGCAGCGTATTTTGAAAGTGGCGCGGACGATTGCCGATTTGGCCGGGGAAGAGAACCTTCAGCGACAGCATCTGAATGAAGCGCTGAGCTACAGAGCTATCGACAGGTTGCTCATTCATTTGCAGAAAAGTTTGGGGTGATGACCATACGCAGCACAGCGGGATAAAGGGGAGTTTACTGGCAGACAGCAGTGAAAATCGACCATGAAAAAAGGGGCCTGAGCCCCTTTATTCTTAATCGTCGCTGTCCGAATAGTCTTCCACGCCTTCCATCTGCGGCTTGCCGCCAGACAGCGTGTGGAAACGCTTGGGACGCTTGATACGCGTCATGTATTTCGACCAGACACGTTCTGCTTCAGTCTGCGGCTCGCGGATACCGCGGCACACTTCAATAAACAGACGTTCTTCTTCTGTCACCGGCTCACGCTTTGCCAGATCCAACTCGTTAAAAGCGTAACCATAACGCTCAAGAAGTTGGGCTTCTTTGATGGTGAAATCACCATGACGGGAGAATCCGCGTGGGTAATGTTTGTTATCAAAAAAACGATTCGCTGTTGCGAAGCTTTCCGCCATTTTACACGCTCCTAACTCTTTTATGGCCGTGCTATTTATGGCGCGGAGTATTAGATACGCTTGACAGAGTGTAAAACAAAACATTTAAATCATAACGACAAATGTTTTTTAGGAGATGGATGTGGATACGGAATTACTGAAGACCTTTCTTGAAGTGAGCAGAACACGCCACTTTGGCCGTGCCGCTGAAGCGCTCTATCTCACACAATCTGCCGTGAGCTTTCGTATCAGGCAGCTTGAAAATCAGCTGGGAGTGAACCTTTTTACCCGGCACCGTAATAACATCAGACTGACCTCCGCGGGTGAGCGCCTGCTACCGTATGCCGAAAGCCTGATGAATACATGGATGATGGCGAAGAAGGAGGTGTCGCACACCCAGCAGCATCATGAGCTGTCGATTGGGGCCAGTGCATCGCTTTGGGAGGCTTACCTGACGCCCTGGTTACAGACGCTCTATGAGAACCGGGAGAGCCTGCATCTGGAGGCAAGAGTGGCGCAGCGTCATCTGCTGGTAAAACAGCTGCACGAGCGCCAACTCGATCTGCTGATTACAACTGAAGCACCTAAAATGGATGAGCTGACCAGCCAGCAAATCGGCCATATTTCTTTAACGCTGTTTCGTTCACGAAAATCGGAAAAACGCGAGAAATATGATTACATCAAGCTGGAATGGGGCGCGGATTTCCATCAACACCAAAGTTACCTGGCCGGCGCGGATGATGTCCCGGTGCTGACAACAACCTCGGCCCATCTGACTCGTCAGCTTTTACACACTACTGGTGCCTGTGCTTTTCTGCCGGATATCTGGCACAACGATTATCCGGATTTGACAGTGATCCCGGACACGCCCGTTGCTGTCCGTCCCCTGTATGCCGTCTGGTTACAGAACAGCGATCAGCAGACGCATATCCGCCAGCTGCTGAAATTCCCGGTCAATACACAGTAGTTTTCCGCTGGAGAGCATGAAATGGTCAGCTTACTGGCCATTTTTCCGCCTGAAGTCAGATGAAAAAGTCATGAAATACGGGTTGCGGGTTGCGGGTTGCGGGTTGCGATTGTAGCAAAACAGGGGTTTTCGGAACAAAAAAAATCCTTTGCCGAAGCAAAGGATTATTTTTATTTGGCAGGGGCGGAGAGACTCGAACTCCCAACACCCGGTTTTGGAGACCGGTGCTCTACCAATTGAACTACGCCCCTAAAAGGGTGGCGGAACGGACGGGGCTCGAACCCGCGACCCCCTGCGTGACAGGCAGGTATTCTAACCAACTGAACTACCGCTCCACCGATTCTGTACTCAAACCAGATGACTGCTTCTGATTTCAGGTGTTTCGCCCTTTCCACGTCACTGGAAGGTCATGACCATAAATGGCCTAAATTGATGCCTGGCAGTTCCCTACTCTCGCATGGGGAGACCCCACACTACCATCGGCGCTACGGCGTTTCACTTCTGAGTTCGGCATGGGGTCAGGTGGGACCACCGCGCTACAGCCGCCAGGCAAATTCTGTTATTCACGCCGCCCTGCAGGGCCGCGCAAATCAATCCGTTTTCGAACAGGCTGAAAATCTCTTTTGCGTCTCTCGCACGCCTACCAGAACGCTTCTGGCGTTGTAAGGTTAAGCCTCTCGGGTCATTAGTACCGGTTAGCTCAACGCATCGCTGCGCTTACACACCCGGCCTATCAACGTCGTCGTCTTCAACGTCCCTTCAGGGGCCGCAAGGGCCCAGGGAGAACTCATCTCGAGGCAAGTTTC
>JBNONK010000015.1:0-101192 GCA_050311775.1 Erwinia amylovora
AGAGGTTTTAATAACATTAGTACTTGTTGAGGATTTAAACGATCCACTTTCTAATACAGTCGTGATTGAAAGAAACTTTCTCTCTCGAAAAAAATGTATCAGAAGAATTAACGTAACGCTTCGGAAGGCAGTTGCCAACAGAGTCGCTGGAGTGGCTGACGGATAACGGTTCAGCCTACAGGGCTCATGAAACGCGGGCGTTCGCCCGGTTGCTGGGACTGGAGCCTTGCACGACAGCAGTGCGAAGCCCGGAAAGCAACGGCATAGCAGAAAGCTTCGTGAAGACGATAAAACGGGACTACATCAGCATCATGCCGAAACCGGACAGTCAGGCAGCGGTGATGAATCTGGCGGTGGCGTTCAGTCATTACAACGAACATCATCCGCATAGTGCACTGGGATATCGCTCACCGCGGGAATATATACGCAGGAAGTTATCGCAACCGTAAGAGAGCAAAAACGTCTGGATATATAGGGTCAAATCCAGTTTCATTGTTGCCTGGTCGACTCAGGTTATAGTCATAACAAAGCATCTTAGCGCGTTCCCTGAGTTGGAGAACGCGTTCATCATTGTTTGCATCATACAGTGCACCATCTGGTACACGGGTAACATCATTCATAATCTTCCTCAGGTATATATGTTTTCACTTTAGTCTCAGTTACCGGCTTGCACATAACCTGCCGTACTGGATTAAGCATAGCGTTACATCGACCCGTTGAACTCACCGCTAATAGCGGACCTTGCGCACGCACGCCCTTTCAGTGCCAACAACGGACGTTATACTAATCAATAGTGAAATGATCCAGCTGGATGTTACGTTTAGCTAGTTTCTTTTGCAGAATGAAAACGATAAATGGGAACCCTGATGCGGAGATTGCACATATCACCAGCAACGTGTTCACATTTTGGGGTGCCATGCCGTGATTGGGTAAAAGAAAAGCGGACAGGAAAAATGCGACGGTGGTAATCAGATACATTATTGATGTCTGTAATGAAGAAAATCCAGCTCGTTGCCTGTCATCAGGAAACTGAACCGTAACTGCGGAAGATGAGACCAGACGACTGTAAGATGTACCGAGAAATAAAGTAATAAATAACGCCGCATGCTGATAGCCCAGGAACGGTATTAACAAACTCAATATAAAGACCAGAGTTGAAACTGTAGACATAATCAAAGCAGAAAAATGGGAGGTTAACACGCCTGTCATTTTTGTAGACAGGTAACCTGTAATACCCCCGCCGAAGAACAACCAAGGCAACAGGTCTTGCGAAGCGCCCAACTGCTGTGTCAATAAGGGAACCAGAACAGGAATGATCAGCATTGGACTAAACTGCACAAGCGCATTACTGGAGGCGAACAGCAAAGTATCCATATCGAGAGGCTGCGCATGGAGCTTGTCGAAAGAGACGGGTTCGTGGGGGATGATGGACACAATCAGTGGCAATGCCAACAAACACATTATACTTATTAACCACAAAGCGACATGCCAACCATAATGAGTACACAAAAATAATATAGTGGGCATTCCTACAATGCTTACCATCGAAAATGATGCAATCACCGCCGCCAACATTTTTCCGCGCACGTTAGTCGGTACGTTGTTTATCAAAATACTGATGCCCACCCCCATTGTCGTACCGCCCACTAATCCTGCACAGAATCGTAGTATAAGCAGAAGACTAAAACTGGA
This sequence comes from Erwinia amylovora, assembly GCA_050311775.1. Lineage (GTDB taxonomy): Bacteria > Pseudomonadota > Gammaproteobacteria > Enterobacterales > Enterobacteriaceae > Erwinia > Erwinia amylovora_A. Next base: position 1,693 of record JBNONK010000015.1, read on the forward strand.
GGTAAATGTCGTCAAAAGCGTCAACAGGCCCAAGAGTGCCATATTTGCGATTAAAAAACGTTTCTTATTGAAACGATCAATCCAGTAAAAGGCGATAATTCCCGAAAGGACGGCGCCCAATGTATACATACCTGATACATAGCCTGAGAATGATACGGGAACGGCGAAATCTGCCGCCATAAAAGCAAAAACAGGGTTGAACATCATATATTCCAGCGCATTAGTGAACTGGATAAAAGCCATTACAAAGGCTATCCGCATAAGAACTTTATGATTAAACGTCTGTGTGACCAGTGGCATAGCAGGTAACCTGTAGCTGAAAGATATCCGAGTTTAACGGCTATCATTGGTGTTCATAAAGTGGTAAAAATGGTACTGATTATTATCATATATGGGATAGTTGATGCGTCCGGCTCTTGATTTTAATACCCTGAAAGTGTTCATTACTGTGGTTGAAAGAGAAAGTTTTGTTGGGGCAGCGAAAGCCCTTGAAATGCCGACATCAAATGTGAGTCGTTGTATTTCTCAGCTAGAAGAAAAACTGAATCTTCAGCTCATTGAACGCAGTACCCGACATATGAAACTCACCCAGGCGGGGCACCTACTCTATAGCCGAGCAAAACCATTACTGGAGGCGCTTGAGCAAACTGAGACAGAACTAACGTTGCGGCAAATGCAACTTAAGGGCCCATTACGGATCTGTATTCCCAATGAAATAGGTCCTGCACTGCTGGGTTCTTTTATTGCGGATTTCGCCTGTCAGTATCCGGACCTCGAGATAAGCTGTATCACAAATTTGTCAGGTTTCGAATCTCTACGGGAGGATCTGGATTTAGCTATTATTATTACCCGTGGTCAGATGGATGACAGTGACTACATAGCCCGTCATCTTTTGACTATCCCTTGTACTATTGTTGCAGCCCCCTCCGTCATACAGCGTTATGGCATACCCTCTCATATCCAACAATTCGAACACCTACCCTGTATTACAACGGTAAATGCGCTGAAAGGTGTTCCCTGGCAGTTTGTCAATAAAAGGGGGGGCTTCGAGACAATCAAAGTTAAAGCGCATTATCGGGTAAACAGTGGAGAGATGGCAGGACGAGCTGCAGTCGCAGGTGTCGGTTTTGCCATTCTATCTAAACAAACCTGCCAACCCTACATTAGCGATGGACGTTTAATCGAGATTGAGTTTGAACAATCGGCAGCCCCATTGCAATTGTTAGCACTTTATTCAGTTCGGCGTTACTTGCCCGCTAAAACACGAGCGCTCATTGATTACATGCATCAGAAATTGAGTGATATATCCTACACAACACAAGGCGTTATCGAATAGCCACAGAGAGTTCAGTTGGCACAATACCCCCTAAACATAAAACGTCTGCTCCTCGCTCACAGCAGACCTCGCGGCCTTTCAGGCTGTCCGCTTTGTGCCAGAAGTGGACATCTTCCCAGCTACATTGATTTATATTTTGATGAACAAGTGGCAGATTGCTTTGAACCCTCTTGCGTTTTAATAAATTTAAAAATCTCATTTACTGATTCTTTGTCAGGCTGCTTAAACTCACTCAAATGATCCCCTTTACCCAGGATCATCGAGAAACCATGTTGTTGCGCTATCTCTGCCATAGGCGCGTAATAAGGGTCGCTGGCACCTGCCCAGAGCAGAATTGGTTTTTTATAAGGAAACAAAGCCTCTTTTTTTTCAGAATACTTTCTTAGTTCATTGAAAAAGCATCTGACGCTTTCTTGATCGTCCAGCGAAAACCCAGCGGTAAGCTCTGGTGCAATGCTTTTTGCATAAGACATAAACATATCAAAACTGAGTTTTCCTTCAGGCGTCTCCGGAAGGCCATTCTTCAAGTCCCACCCTCCTAAAACAACAGAGTCCAGCCGTTCCGGATAATGGTTCAGCATTCCTAATGCTGCCCATGCGCCAGAGGAATAACCTATCACATGCGCTTTCTCATAACCCAACTCATCCATAATGTTTACAATGGATAATGCCTGTTTTTGCTGTGTATATAATTCTTTCACTAACGGTTTTTCGCTTTCGCCATGGCCTAAAAGATCCGGGCAAACAACGCGGAAACATGAACTAAATAAGGATACTAATCCATTATTCCGCCACGATTTACCATCCATTAGAAGACCGTGAAGCATTATAACCAGTGGGCCTTTTCCTTCTTTAATATATGACAATTTTGGTGATTCTGACGTTGATTGCATATGTGTCCCTCAAGTTTAGAGTGGAAAGAAAGCATACACGTCCCTGGACAAGCAGCTCAACGACTAATAGTATAATTTCCGCTGTTCGCTCGACGCCGCCAGTCAATTTCTGGTGACCTGCTCCCCATTGCTTAAAACAACTCGATGTAAGTATGCATTCGAATGACCCTGACCCCGAATATGATCCAGTCATAATCAGGAATAACCGGCTTCTGACCCTGACCCCGAATATGATCCAAGCATAATCAGGAATAACCGGCTTCAGGTTGGTTGCTTATCCTGGCAACCGGCAGATTTTTCGGCGAATTCGGATGGAGTCATCCAGCCCAGCGCAGAATGAGGGCGACTCTGGTTATAGTGTATGCGCCAGGCCTCGATTTTGCATCGCGCATCCTCCAGAGACATGAACCAGTTCTCGTTCAGGCACTCCTGCCGCAGCCTGCCGTTGAACGACTCTACCGTGGCATTATCCGTGGGCGTGCCTGGCCGTGAGAAGTCAATCCGGATATCACGTTCGTACACCCACTTATCCAGCATTTTTCCGGCAAATTCAGAACCATTATCTGTTTTCAGGAGCTGTGGTAACGGACGTCTCAGCGCGATGCTGTCCAGCATTTCAGCCACTTCTGAAGAGCGCAGGTTCTGGCCTACGCAGATCCCCAGACACTCACGCGTATAGAGATCGATTACCGTCAGCAGGCGGAGCCGGCGACCGTCAAACAGCGCATCGGAGACAAAATCCATCCCCCATACGTGATTGGGATACAGCCCCTGCGGCTGTGGCTGACGTTTCAGCGCAGATTTATTACGGCGGGGGCGTTTAAGTCGGAGCGATAACCCCTGCTCGCGGTAAAGCCGGTAAATGCGCTTGTGATTATCGCGCCAGCCTTCCCGTTTCAGCATGACGTGGACCCTGCGGTAGCCATAGTGGACGCGGGTTTCGGTTATCTCCATGATGCGTAGTCGCAGCGCGCTGTCATCTGCCGCAACGGAGCGATAGCGGAACGAACTGCGGCTGACCTGCAGCGCAAAGCAGACCTGTCTTTCACTGGCACCGTAGCGGGTCTGTAAGTCCCTGACCCATTCGCGCAGGCGTGCCAGCGTCAGCTCTTTTTTGCCAGCACGTCCTGCAGCATCGCCTTGTCGAGGCTCAGATCGGCAACCAGCTTCTTCAGGTGAAGGTTTTCCTCTTCGAGCTGCCGCATATGCTTAAGTTCTGACGGAGAAATCCCGCCGTACTTTTTGCGCCAGGTATAAAACGTGGCGTCGGAGATACCCAGCTTGCGGCAGACTTCCGGCACGGACGTACCCAGCTCAGCCTGCTTCAGGGCAAAAACAATCTGCTCTTCGGTGAATCGTGACTTTTTCATCGGCACATCCTCCGTTCTGGGGAGTCATTAACATGACGAAATTCTGTTTCTGAATGGAGCAGGATTTTGGGGCAGGGTCAGCTCAGGCATAAAAAAACCGACGAAGCGAACTCCGTCGGTTTATCGTCACGATTTCACGTGAGGGGGAAATTATTTTGCTGCAGAGAAGCGTGCTGCCGCTTCGTCCCAGTTAACCACTTCCCAGAATGCCTTGATGTAGTCAGGGCGTTTGTTCTGATATTTCAGGTAATAAGCATGTTCCCACACGTCCAGACCCACAACTGGCGTACCGGAAACGCCAGAGATCGCTTCGCCCATCAGCGGGCTGTCCTGGTTAGCAGTAGAGACGACCGCCAGCTTGTCACCTTTTTTGACCAGCCATGCCCAGCCAGAACCGAAACGGGTCGCTGCCGCTTTTTCGAATTCTGCTTTGAACGCATCAATGCTGCCGAAGTCTTTCTCGATAGCGGCTTTCAGGTCGCCGCTCAGGGTGGTGCCGGTTTTCAGGCCTTTCCAGAAGAAGCTGTGGTTAGCATGGCCGCCCGCGTTGTTACGCAGAACGGTTTTCTTGTCGGCAGGAACCTGATCCAGTTTGGTGATCAGTTCTTCCACCGGCAGGCTGGCAAACTCGGTGCCTTCCAGCGCGGCATTCGCGTTGTTGACATAGGTCTGGTGGTGTTTAGTGTGATGGATTTCCATCGTCTGCTTGTCGAAGTGCGGTTCCAGTGCGTCGTAAGCGTAAGGCAGGGATGGCAGTGAATAACTCATGTTCATCATCTCCATTTAATGGTGGGCGGCGCCGTTTCTGTTAGCACCGCGTAAGCAGTCGGATCATTATAGTTAAATAAACGATCCGTAAAAGGGTTATCAATGCCCCGACGTTTATAGGGGTATAATTGCCAGCAGGCAGCAACCCTGCTTTATAACGCTTTCATCACCGGGGTGACAAAACGATCTAAACCCTCGTCTGGTCAGGCACGTCCTGACCGGTGAACTTCACCAACATTGCACTTTTTTATTTTTAATTTCAACCAGCTGCACCTGATCACCCGACTGATTCAGACTCTTTACTTCCTTCATAATGAGGTTCGCGTACATTTCTCCGATGTGCAGGAAGCCTACAAATGGAAATGAAGATGACAAAAAAGGATTGGTGCAGTTGGACAGGTATCGCAACAGGGGCCATTGCGTTGCTGCTGGCGTTAACCCATTTTATGGCTGGCCCATTTTCACCTCAGCCTTCGCTGGAAAGCCTTGTTGCGGCAAAAGCCGTAGCGATTAAATACGCCACTATTGCTGCATTACAGGGAAAAGAAGTAATTTCCTCCTCCCGCCCTGATGCCCGGGATGGCGATCGCATTGTCTCTGCGGTGATTGCCGTGTTTGCAGCGGGATCGATCATCTTTGGCGCATTAGGTGGGCTGGTACGTAATGAAAATCCCCGCGCAGCAATGGCAGCCGCATTGTTGGGTTTCAGCACCATTGCGTTGCAATTTGCCATCATGGCGTTATGCGTCATTCTGCTGATTGTCCTGGTTGCAGGCGTTATTAATGCACTATGCGGATAAACACAGCAAAAAGGGCTGAAATAAAGTTCAGCCCTTGCGGTAATGCTGTTCGGTGATTATTTGCCCAACGATGCCAGAGACTTGTCCAGCGCGCCCACCAGCCAGTCAATATCGCTCTCCTGGAACGCCAGCGGCGGACGCAGCTTCAGCACGTTGCCATACGGGCCGGCAACAGAGGTCAGTACGTGGTTATCTCGCAGTTTTTCGGTGACATCCAGCGCCAGCTGCTTATCCGGCGTTTTACTGGCCTTGTCGGTGACCAGCTCAAAGCCGATAAACAGACCGGCACCCCGCACATCACCCACGCATTCGTACTTATCCTTCAGCGTTGACAGTTCGGCCAGCAGCTTTTCACCCACCACGCGGCTGTGTTCCTGCAGCTCTTCTTCTTTGATGACTTTCAGTACCGCCTGCGCCGCAGCCATGGCTACCGGGTTGCCGCCAAAGGTGTTGAAGTAGGGAATATCGTCACTGAACGCGGCCAGCACGTCGCTTTTCGCCAGCAGCGCGGAAACCGGGATGCCATTGCCCATTGGCTTTCCGGTGGTGACAACATCCGGCACCACACCATGGCGGGCAAAGCCCCAGAACGCATCACCGGTGCGGGCAAAGCCTGGCTGCACCTCATCGGCAATAAAGATGCCGCCGTTTTTGTGTACCACATCAACGGCTTTTTTCAGGAAACCTTTTGGCCCCGGCAACACTCCGTCGGACGAGAAAATAGAGTCAGCAAGGAAACCGGCAAACTTGATGCCGTGCGCGGCAAGATCGTCAATTTGCTTCTGGATTTGGTCAGCAAACCAGTCGCCCAGATCCGGCGCATTCACGCGGTAGCGATCCGGCGGAGAGACCAGACGGGTGGTGGCTGCCAGTGGCTGGCCGGTGCCTAAAGCCGGTGAGACGCCGGAGGTCAGGTCACTGGTACCGTGATAAGCCTCCTGGCTGACGATCATTCCCGTCCCGCCGCTGTAAGCGCGCGCAACGCGGATAGCCAGGTCGTTGGCTTCAGAACCGGTACACATGTACATCGCCCGGTCGATTTCTGACGGCATGGTCGCCAGCAGCTCTTCCGAATAATCCAGGATGCGTTCATGCAGATAGCGGGTATGGGTGTTCAGCTGCTGCATCTGCTGATAAACCGCATCAATAACCGCCGGATGGCAATGGCCAATACTCGCGACGTTGTTATACACGTCCAGATACTTATCCCCGGCCGCATCCCACAGATATTGCCCCTCACCCCGAACCAGATGTACCGGCTTGCGGTAAAACAGGCGGTAAGATTCACCCAGCACTTTGCTGCGTTTGTCGGTCAGTTTACGGACATCAGCATCAAGACCGGCGGCGTGCTCGGCGCGAAAGCTGTTGGTGTCCATGATGGTTGAACGTGTAGCCATGATAACTCCCGTTGCGATTTGGGTGACTGTGAGCATAAGGCCGGGTGGCCTGGACTGCCTTCATCATGGCAAATTTTTATAAAAATGCAACAAAATACACAAATACAACAAAATACACATGCACACTCCGACAATGTCAGTTAGGCTATGCACATCCCGTCTGGTTAAGGAACTTACTATGCTTCAGGAAACGCGACTCCATCGCATTCGTGCGCTGCTGAGCACGCTCAATCATGTCAGTACTGAGCGGATCATCAGAGAGTTAGGCATCTCCCGTGAAACGGCCAGAAGGGACATTATTGAGCTGGAAGCCCTGGGGCTTGCCCGTCGGGTACACGGTGGGTTGATGGCTCTGGATGCCGAGCCGGAGCCGCCTTTAACCGTGCGCAGTGAAGTGCGGGCGCGGGAAAAGCGCGCCATTGCCCGTGCCGCCGCTCAGCTGCTGAAACCGGGACAAACGCTGTTTCTGGATGCTGGCAGTACCACCACCATGCTGGCTGAAGAATTGCGCACCATGTCCGGCCTGACCATTGTCACCAACAGCCTGAATGCCGCCCTGAAACTCTCAGCTGCTGAAGAGCATGAGCCGCTGAATAACACCATTATTTTATTAGGCGGCAGTATGCTGGCAGGGGCACAGGAAACGCGCGGCGAACTCACCGTCGGCGAGATTTACCGTTATCGTGCTGATGTGGCGATGATGTCGCCAGTGGGACTCGACAGTAAGAATGGGGCCAGCAGTTTTCATCCCCATGAAGCAGCGATTGCCCGAGCCATGGTCCGCCAGTCCGCTCAGCTGATCCTGCTGGCCGACCACAGCAAGCTGGGCCTGACCAGCCGGATGAATTATGCCACTATTGGGGAAGTCAGCACACTGGTGACCGACAGCGGTGCCACATCGCTCCCGGCCTGTGCCGCACTGGAGAAAATTTTACCCGCGGTGGTGGTGGCTTAACGCAATCTTTCCGGGTGAGTATAAACAGTCGCCCGACCCGGTTTACTGAAACCGACCAGGGTCAGATTGCTGCGTTCAGCCACTTCCACGGCCAGTTTTGTTGCGGCGGAAACGGCAAACAGGATCTCGACACCGCACATCGCGGACTTCTGCACCATCTCATAGCTGGCCCGGCTGGAGACGAGCACTGCGCCCTGCTGCCAGCCGCGTTGCTGACTGCGCTGGCCCAGCAACTTATCCAGCGCCACATGGCGCCCCACATCCTCACAGCCGCCAGCCAGATGACCGTCTGGCAGCATCCAGGCCGCGGCATGCGTACAGCCGGTCATCTGCCCCACCGGCTGGTAGCCTTTCAGCTGCGATAACGCCTCGTCCAGCCGGTTCAGATCAAAAGTCTGGGTAAACGACAGCGGCTGGAACGGTTTGCCGATTTCCGCCAACTGCTCCACGCCACAGATGCCACAACCGGTACGTCCGGCCATCGCCCGCCGCTGCTCTTTCAGCCCCATAAAGCGCCGACTGGAAAGCTCCACCTGCACTTCGATGCCGCCGCAGGAGGGCTGAATCTCAATGCCGAAAATATCGGCAGGGGATGCGATAATACCTTCCGACAGGGAGAAACCGAGGGCGAAGGCTTCCAGATCTTTTGGCGTAGCCATCATCACAATATGGGAGATGCCGTTATAGACCAGCGCCACCGGCACTTCCTCGGCCAGCCAGTCCTCTTTTACCGTCTGCAGTGAATCGCGCTGCCACACCTGCCTGCGGCTCAGCCCTGCGATCTCACTCACATTCTTATAACAATCACCCATTTTGTTCACCCATTAGCCACCTGCCAGCAACGCCCACACTCATCATGTGGTAATATTTCGAACACCCGGGTTCCTGATTTCTTCTGCGATTCTGAACCTGTGGACGTAACACCGCAAAAAATAATTGAGCAATGTCGAAACAGGAATGATGCCATGAATGTCAGCCGAAGAAGCTTCTTCAAGATCTGCGCGGGTGGGATGGCAGGGACGACGGCAGCGCTGCTTGGCTTTGCGCCAGGCATCGCGCTGGCGGAAACGCGCCAGTATAAATTATTGCGTGCCCGCGAAACCCGAAATACCTGCACCTACTGCTCCGTTGGCTGTGGGCTGTTAATGTACAGCCTCGGCGACGGTGCCAAAAACGCCAAAGAGTCGATTTTTCACATCGAAGGGGATCCGGACCACCCGGTCAGCCGCGGCGCGCTTTGTCCTAAAGGGGCCGGCCTGCTGGACTTTGTCCACAGCGAAAGCCGACTGAAATATCCTGAATACCGCGCGCCCGGTTCCGATAAGTGGCAGCGGATCGGCTGGGACGATGCCTTTGAGCGCATCGCGAAGCTGATGAAGGCCGATCGCGATGCCAACTTTATCGCCAAAAATGAGGCGGGTACCACCGTCAACCGCTGGCTGAGTACCGGGATGCTTTGCGCCTCCGCCTCCAGTAACGAAACCGGCTATTTAACCCAGAAATTTACCCGGTCGCTCGGCATGCTTGCCGTCGACAACCAGGCACGCGTCTGACACGGACCAACGGTAGCAAGTCTTGCTCCAACATTTGGTCGCGGTGCGATGACCAACCACTGGGTTGATATCCGCAATGCTAACCTGATCATTGTGATGGGTGGTAACGCCGCTGAAGCGCATCCGGTCGGATTCCGCTGGGCGATGGAAGCCAAAATCCACAACAAGGCCAAATTAATCGTTATCGATCCGCGCTTTACGCGCACCGCATCGGTGGCGGATTTTTACACGCCTGTCCGTTCCGGCACTGACATCGCCTTTTTGTCAGGTGTCCTGCTGTACCTGATAAGCAACAACAAAATTCAGCGCGAATACGTTGAGTCTTATACCAATGCCAGCCTGATCGTGCGCGAGGATTATCACTTCGACGAAGGTCTGTTCAGCGGCTATGACGAAGCGAACGGCAAGTACGACAAAACCAGCTGGAACTACGAGCTGGATGAGAGCGGCTTTGCCAGACGTGACCTGACGCTGAGCCACCCGCGCTGCGTGTGGAACCTGTTGAAAGAGCACGTCAGTCGCTACACGCCAGAGGTAGTCGAGAACATCTGCGGCACGCCGAAGGCTGATTTCCTGCACGTCTGCGAACTGCTGGCTGAAACCAGCGCGCCGGACCGCACCGCCTCGTTCCTGTATGCACTGGGCTGGACTCAGCACTCCATCGGCGCGCAGAACATCCGCACCATGGCGATGGTCCAGCTGCTGCTGGGCAATATGGGCATGGCTGGCGGCGGGATCAACGCCCTGCGTGGCCATTCCAATATTCAGGGGCTGACCGACCTCGGGCTGCTGTCGCAGAGCCTGCCAGGCTATATGACCCTGCCGTCAGAGAAACAGGCGGATCTGCAAACCTATCTCACTGCTAACACGCCGAAAGCTACCCTGCCCGGCCAGGTGAACTACTGGAGTAATTATCCGAAGTTCTTTGTCAGCCAAATGAAGGCTTTCTACGGCGATAACGCGCGGAAGGAGAACAGCTGGGGCTTTGACTGGCTGCCGAAGTGGGACAAAAACTACGACGTGCTGCAGTACTTCGAAATGATGTCGCAAGGCAACGTGAATGGCTATCTCTGCCAGGGCTTTAACCCGGTCGCCTCGTTCCCGAACAAGAACAAAGTGGTTAAGTCTCTGTCGAAGCTGAAATTTCTGGTGATTATCGATCCGCTCACCACGGAAACGTCTAACTTCTGGCAGAACCACGGCGAATTTAACGATGTGGACTCCTCGCAAATCCAGACCGAGGTATTCCGCCTGCCTTCCACCTGCTTTGCCGAGGAGAATGGCTCGATTGTTAACTCTGCCCGCTGGCTGCAGTGGCACTGGAAAGGCGCAGATGGGCCGGGTGAAGCTCGCAACGATGGCGAAATTCTCGCGGGGATATTCATGCGCCTGCGCGGGATGTATGCCAGTGAAGGCGGTGCCCTGCCGGAACAGGTGCTGAACATGTCATGGAATTACCTGACGCCGGACAATCCGGCTTCGGAAGAAGTGGCGATGGAAAGTAACGGTAAAGCGCTGGCTGACCTCGTTGACGATAAAGGCGTGGTGCTGGCGAAGAAGGGCCAGCAGCTCGGCTCGTTTGCCCTGCTGCGTGATGACGGGTCGACCTCCAGCGGCTGCTGGATTTTCGCCGGTAGCTGGACGGCGGACGGTAACCAGATGGCTCGCCGCGACAACACCGATCCTTCCGGGCTGGGCAACACGCTGAACTGGTCGTGGGCATGGCCGCTGAACCGGCGCATCCTCTACAATCGCGCCTCTGCCGATCCGCAGGGCAAGCCCTGGGATCCGAAAAGAGCGCTGCTGCACTGGGATGGCGCGAAGTGGACCGGGCAGGACATCCCGGATTACAGCACCGCGCCTCCGGGGAGTGATGTCGGGCCCTTTATCATGCAGCCGGAAGGGATGGGCCGCCTGTTCGCTCTCGACAAAATGGCTGAAGGGCCGTTCCCGGAACACTACGAGCCGTTTGAGACGCCAATCGGCACTAACCCGCTGCACCCGAAGGTGATATCCAACCCGGCGGCGCGCGTGTTCAAAGACGATCTGGCAACCATGGGCAAGGCGGATCAATTCCCGTATGTCGGCACCACCTATCGCCTGACTGAACATTTCCACTTCTGGACCAAGCACGCCTTGCTGAACGCCATCGCGCAGCCGGAGCAGTTTGTGGAGATTGGGGAAGGGCTGGCAAACCGGCTTGGCATCATCGCGGGCGATACGGTGAAAGTCAGTTCTAACCGTGGCTATATCAAGGCAAAAGCGGTCGTCACCAAGCGTATCCGCACGCTGACGGTGGACGGTAAACCGGTGGATACCATTGGCATCCCAATTCACTGGGGTTACGAAGGCGTGGCGAAAAAAGGCTTCCTCGCCAATACCCTGACGCCGTTCGTCGGGGATGCCAATACGCAAACGCCGGAGTTCAAGGCGTTCCTGGTTAACGTCGAGAAAGTGTAACGGAGACTGTTTATGGCTTATCAATCGCAAGACATCATCCGACGTTCCGCGACCAGTGGCTTTACGCCCGCTCCGCAGGCGAGAAACCACCAGCAGGAAGTGGCAAAGCTGATCGACGTGACCACCTGCATTGGCTGCAAAGCCTGTCAGGTCGCCTGCTCGGAGTGGAACGATATCCGGGATGAGGTGGGACATAACGTCGGGGTTTACGACAACCCCGCCGATCTGACCGCCAAATCCTGGACGGTGATGCGCTTTTCCGAGGTGGAAGAGAACAACCGGCTGGAGTGGCTGATCCGCAAGGACGGCTGTATGCACTGCGCCGATCCCGGCTGTCTGAAGGCCTGCCCCTCGGAGGGAGCAATTATCCAGTACGCCAACGGCATCGTCGACTTCCAGTCGGAGCAGTGCATCGGCTGCGGCTACTGCATTGCGGGCTGTCCTTTTGATGTCCCCAGACTGAATAAAGAGGACAACCGCGTCTATAAATGCACGCTGTGCGTCGATCGCGTCACCGTCGGTCAGGAACCTGCCTGCGTGAAAACCTGCCCGACCGGCGCCATCCACTTTGGCAGTAAAGAAGAGATGAAGCAGGTCGCGGCTGAGCGGGTCAGCGAGCTGAACACCCGGGGTTACGCCAGCGCCGGGCTGTATGACCCGCAGGGCGTGGGCGGCACGCACGTGATGTATGTCCTGCACCATGCCGACCGGCCGCAGCTTTATCACGGCCTGCCGGATAACCCGTGCATCAGCCCGACGGTCACGTTCTGGAAAGGCATCTGGAAACCCCTGGCGGCCATCGGCTTTGCCGCCACCTTCGCCGCCAGCGTGTTTCATTACGTGGGGATCGGGCCTAACCGGGTTGATGAGGACGAGGAAGAGCAACACCAGAAGGAGGATGAGCAATGAAAAAGCACGACCGCATTCAGCGCTACAGCGCGCCGGAACGCATCAATCACTGGATTGTGGCATGTTGTTTTATGTTTGCCGCCCTCAGCGGGCTGGGGTTTTTCTTCCCCTCGTTTAACTGGCTGATGAATATATTTGGCACGCCGCAGCTGGCGCGCATTCTTCACCCCTTTATCGGAGTGCTGATGTTCTTCGCCTTTTTACTGATGTTTTTCCGCTACTGGCAGCACAATCTGATCGACCGTGAAGACCTGTGCTGGGCAAAAAACATCCATAAAATTGCTCTCAACGAGGAAGTCGGGGACACAGGACGCTATAATTTCGGACAGAAGAGCGTATTCTGGGCTGCTATCATCAGTTTAGTGCTGCTGTTGGCCAGCGGCATTGTCATCTGGCGGCCTTACTTTGCCGGTGCCTTCGCCATCCCGGTGATCCGCCTGGCGCTGGTGGTGCATTCCGTTGCGGCGGCCGGACTGATTATTGTGATTATGGTCCACATCTATGCTGCGCTGTGGGTGAAAGGCACGCTCACCGCGATGATTGAAGGCTGGGTGACCCCGGCCTGGGCGAAGCAGCATCATCCGCGCTGGTACCGAGCCGTTCGCGAACGGCACTTGAAACAACAGGAAAAACGTCCCTGATGAGTATTCGCATAATCCCGCAGGAACAGCTGGAGAAAGGCGACAAAAAAACGGCGGAGATGATCCCGCCGTTACTTTTCCCCAGGCTGAAAAATTTGTATTCCCGCCGCGCCGCCCGCCTGCGTCAGCTGGCGGAGAAAAATCCGCTGGGTGATTATCTGCGCTTTGCCGCTGTTATCGCCACCGCTCAGGAGATTGTGCTGTATGACCATCCGTTGCAGATGGATCTGCATGCACGGCTGGTGGAGACGGCGGCCAACGGCAAGCCACCGCTGGATATCCATACTCTGCCACGCGACGGACACTGGCAGCGCCTGCTGCATTCGCTGATCGCTGAGCTGAAGCCGGAGATGACCGGCCAGGCGCTGGCGGTGCTGGAAAATCTCGAGAAAGCTTCGGCACCCGAGCTGGAAGCGATGGCTTCCGCGCTGTTTGCCAACGACTTCGCTCAGGTCAGCAGCGACAAATCCCCGTTTATCTGGGCAGCCCTGTCACTTTACTGGGCGCAGATGGCCGCACTGATCCCGGGCAAAGCCCGGGCTGAGTACGGTGAACAGCGTCAGTTCTGCCCGGTCTGCGCCAGCGTGCCGGTCTCCAGCGTGATCCATATGGGCACGCAAAATGGCGGGCTGCGCTACCTGCACTGCAACCTGTGCGAAAGCGAATGGTATGTGGTGCGCGCCAAATGCAGTAACTGCGAACAAACCCGCGATTTGCACTACTGGTCGCTGGACAGCGAAGTGGCACCGATCAAAGCAGAAAGCTGCGGCGACTGCGGTACCTACATGAAAATGCTCTACCAGGAGAAAGATCCGGCAGTGGAGCCAGTGGCCGACGATCTGGCCTCGCTGGTTCTTGATGCCCGAATGGAACAGGAAGGATTTTCACGCAGCAGCTTAAATCCTTTCCTTTTCCCGGGAGAATAATTTTACGCTAGCCGCCCGTTTAACGACAACCAGGCCGAATCGCTTCGGCCCCACAGGGGAATCGCGCAATGAAACTCATCGGCAGTTATACCAGTCCCTTCGTCCGGAAAATTTCGGTGATTATGCTGGAAAAGGGTATTACGTTTGAGTTTATCAACGAGTCGCCGTGGACCGAGGAGAGCCACGTTCCGCAGTACAACCCGCTGGGCAAAGTCCCCGCGCTGGTGACCGGGCCGGAAGAAACCTGGTACGATTCCCATATTATCGCCGCTTACCTTGAACAGCTGGATATTGCCCCAGCGCTGATGCCACAAGAGAAACTGGCGGCACTGAAAGTGCAACAGCTGGAGGCGCTGGCGGACGGCATTGGCGATGCGGCGGTGATCCTGCTGCGTGAACAGATGCGTCCGCCGGAGCAGCAGATGGAAAGCCAGCTGCTGCGCCAGCGAGAGAAAATTCAGCGCGGGCTGGATGCACTGGAAAAAGAAGCCGCCAAAGGCACCGTGTTGAACAGCGACAGGCTGAACGTGGCAGATATCGCCACCGCCTGCCTGATCGGCTTTATCAATTTTCGCCGCATTCTGCCCAACTGGTGCGTGGAGCGTCCGGCCCTGGTCAAACTGGCAGAAAAGATGTTCCAACGCGAGAGTTTTGCCCGTACGGTTCCTCCCACATCGTGAGCCCTTTAGTTAAACCATGAACACACTTTTCAGCCAGCTCCCCTCCATCGACAGCCTGCTGCGTGACTCCGCCGTGCAGGCCCTGACCGTGCAGTATGGCCACCAGCGGGTGGTTACTACCCTGAGAACGCTGCAGCAGGAAGCCCGGGAATATATTCTGCAACAGCAGCAACTGCCGGAGTGGCTGACCGGCTGGCCTCAGGCTGTTGAACAACGTCTTCAGGCACAACAACAGAGCGCGCTGCGCCCGGTCTTTAACCTGAGCGGCACCGTGCTGCACACCAACCTGGGCCGTGCCTTGCTCAGTGAGAGCGCCGTGACAGCGGTTACCCGCGTGATGCGCTCACCGGTAACGCTGGAATACGCGCTGGATGACGCCGGGCGCGGGCATCGTGACCGGGCGCTGGCCGATCTGCTGTGCCAGCTGACCGGTGCAGAAGATGCCTGCATCGTGAATAACAACGCGGCAGCAGTGCTGCTGATGCTGGCCGCGCTGGCGCCAGGCCAGGAAGTGGTCGTCTCACGCGGTGAGCTGGTAGAAATCGGCGGTGCCTTTCGCATTCCTGATGTGATGAAACAGGCAGGCTGCCAGCTGGCTGAAGTGGGCACCACCAACCGCACCCATCTGCAAGATTACCGCCAGGCAGTAGGGGAAAATACCGCGCTGCTGATGAAGGTGCACACCAGTAATTATCAGATTGAAGGGTTTACCAGCGCGGTGGCAGAGAGCGATCTGGCCGCGCTGGGGCGAGAGCTGAACGTGCCGGTCATTACCGATCTGGGCAGCGGCTCGCTGATCGACCTGAGTCACTACGGCCTGCCTGCTGAGCCAATGCCGCAGCAGCTGATTGCCGCCGGGGTCAGCCTGGTGAGTTTTTCGGGTGACAAGCTGCTGGGCGGCCCACAGGCCGGGATTATCGTCGGAAAAAAAACGCTGATTGCCCGCCTGCAGCAGCATCCGCTGAAACGGGCGCTGCGCGTCGATAAAATGGTGCTCGCGGCGCTGGAAGCCACCCTGAAGCTTTATCTGCAGCCAGAAAAACTGGCTGAACAGCTGCCGACGCTGCGTTTGCTGACGCGTTCGCAGGCAGATATTCGTGTCCAGGCTGAGCGTCTGCTACCTGAACTTGAAAAAACCTTTGGCGGGCAATTTTCGCTTGAGATCGCTGCCTGTTCATCACAAATCGGCAGCGGTTCACTGCCGGTCGATCTGCTGCCCAGCATGGCAGTAACGCTGACTCCTCGCGATGGTCGTGGCAGTTCACTGCAACAGCTCGCCGCGACTCTGCGCCAGCGGGTCATACCGGTTATCGGGAGGATCCAGGCCGGTAAACTGTGGCTGGATCTCCGTTGCCTGCAGGAGGAAGTGCTGTTCCTCAGGACTATTGCCCAATGATCATTGCCAGTGCAGGTCATGTCGATCATGGCAAAACCGCGCTGCTGCAGGCGATCACCGGGATTAACGCCGACCGCCTTCCGGAAGAGAAAGCGCGCGGCATGACCATCGACCTCGGCTACGCCTACTGGCCGCAGCCCGATGGCCGCGTGATCGGCTTTATCGATGTGCCGGGCCATGAAAAATTTCTCGCCAATATGCTCAGCGGCACCGGCGGACTGGATCACTCCCTGCTGGTAGTCGCCGCAGATGATGGCGTCATGCCGCAAACGCGCGAGCATCTGGCGATCCTTCAGCTTAGCGGCCAGCCTCCGGTGACCGTTGCCATTACCAAAGCCGACCGGGCAGATCAATCGCGCCTGCAGGAAGTGGAACAGCAGATACGTGCGCTGACCACGCAGCTGGGCTGGCCGGAGATCCCCCTGTTCGTCACCAGCGTAACGGAGAGCCGCGGCATCAGCGAACTGGTCAGTCACCTCAGCCAGCTGACTTCTCGCCGCCAGGATGAAAATAAACGCTTCCGGCTGGCGATTGACCGCGCGTTTAACGTGAAAGGCGCAGGCACGGTAGTTACCGGCACGGCCCTGGGCGGTAAGGTCAGCGTTGGCGATAAACTCTGGCTGACCGGAAGGGACAAAGCCGTGCGCGTACGTGGACTGCACGCACAAAACCAGCCGACAGAAACGGCCCATGGTGGCCAGCGAATCGCCCTGAACATCACCGGCGGCGTGGAAAAAAGCGAGATTTCCCGTGGCGACTGGCTGCTGGAAACCCAGGCGGAAGGCCCGACAGAGCGATTGATTGTGGCGCTGACGCTGCATCAGCCGCTGCAGCAGGGGCAGCCACTGCATATCCATCATGCGGCAAGCCATATTACCGGGCGTGTTGCAGTGCTGGAGGGCAATCTGGCAGAACTGCGGCTGGATACCCCGCTGTGGCTGGCCGATAACGATCGGCTGATCCTGCGTGATATCGCCGCCCGGCAGACGCTGGCCGGAGCAAGAGTGGTGCTGCTCAAGCCGAAAAAACGCGGCAAGCGGCAACCTGAGTATCTGCACTGGCTACATCAGCTGGCGGCGGCAGAGCACGACGGGCAGGCGCTGACGTATTATTTGCAGGAACAGCCCTGCCGCAAAGCACAGCTGGGCTGGGCGCGACAGCTGACTCCGGCGGCCCTTGCCACCGTGCTCAGGCCGCTAAAAACGGTCGAAGCAGGGGACTATCTGATGCTGGCCGGCGCCATTGCAAAGTGGGATGAGCTGCTGCTCAGCACCCTGAGTGACTATCATCAGCATCATGGTGACAGGCCAGGCCTGGGACGCGACCGCCTGCGGCGCATGGCGCTGCCTGACCTGCCGGACGAGGTGGGCCTGGCGCTGATTGACCGGCTTTCGGCCAGCGGTGAACTGAGTAATAACCACGGCTGGCTGCACCTGCCCGAATTTTCCATCGACTTTCTGCCGGAAGAAGCACGGCTATGGCAGCGTGCCGAACCGCTGCTGGCTGAGGGGGCCTGGTGGGTGCGTGATATCGCCGGAGAACTGGGCGCAGAAGAAGAGCTGGTGCGGCAGACCTTACGCAAGGCAGCACAGAGTGGCGTGATCATCGCTATTGTCAAAGATCGCTACTTCTCCAGCGAAAAGATGAAGAATTTCGCCGAACTGATCCGCCAGCGCGACCGGGCTGGCCTGAGCACCAGTGCGGCAGATTTCCGCGACCAGCTTGCGGTTGGCCGTAAGCTGGCAGTACAAGTGCTGGAATTTTTTGACCGCTGTGGTTTTACCCGACGCAAAGGAAATGAGCATCTGCTACGCGACAGCGACATGTTCAGCTAAATGCCTCAACAATAACAGCAGAAGCAGCGACCCTGTTTTTACGACAGTGCAATTCTGATTATTCTATATCCATCAGGTTATTAATTTTAAAAAACAGATCCCGGGTAGTCATCCCCCGGCAGGGCATAATAAAGATCGTGTCATCACCGGCAATAGTGCCCATGATGCCTTCAGCTCTTCCGAACGAGTCGAGTATGCGTGCTACCAGAGGCGCCGCACCTGAAGATGTATTAATAACGATCATCACATCGTTATAGTCCATCTGATGGATCAGATTATTAATCTTACTGGTGGTATCCGGCACGTTCAGTTCGGAGGGGATAGAATAAACCAACTCCCCTCTGGCATTGCGTCGGCGGATAGCGCCAAATTTTGCCAGCAGCCGTGACACTTTGGACTGATTGATATGTTCATAGCCCTGCGCCAGCAGATAATCAACAATCTCATTTTGCGAGGTAAAGTTTTCTGACTGCAGGAGTTCTTTAAAATTATTTCGCAGATTGGACTTCACTATTTTATTGATCATGAGTTATCCCTTCCTCACATGCGCTCAACGGTTTTAATACCCAGCATTGTCAGGCCCGCCTTCAGTGTACGGGCAGTAATGGCAGCCAGCTTCAGACGGCTTTGCTGCTGCGGATCCGGTGCGTTAAGAATGGGGCAATTCTCGTAAAAGCGTGAAAAGAGGCTCGCCAGCTCGTACAGATAGTTGGTCAGCAGGTGAGGATAACCATCCTTAACAACGGCACATAAGGTTTCTTCGAAGCGAAGCAACTGCCTGCCGAGCAGCTCTTCTTCACGCTCATTGAGCTGGATTGCGCCCGACAATCGCTTCTGATCCAGCAAAGCGCGATTGAACAGGGAAGAGATGCGTGACCAGGCGTATTGAAGATAAGGGGCGGTGTTACCCTCAAATGAAAGCATACTGTCCCAGTCAAAAACGTAATCTGTGGTCCGTTTTTTCGACAGATCTGCATATTTGACGGCCCCGATGCCGATGGCCTCAGCCAGCGCGTCCAGTGAGACGGCATCCAGATCGGGTTGCTTCTGCGCAACCAGTCTGCGGGCGCGTATCTGGGCTTCGTCCAGCAGATCGGACAGTTTGATCGTGCCGCCCTCCCGTGTTTTGAACGGCTTGCCGTCTTTCCCCATCATCATGCCAAACATATGATGTTCCAGGGGCACCGTCGCCTGTACGTAACCTGCCTTGCGCGCGATGCTCCAGGCCTGCATCAGGTGTTGGTGCTGGCGGGAGTCGATGTAGTACAACATGCGATCGGCGTGCAAAACGCTATAACGGTATTTCGCACAGGCAATGTCAGTGGTGGTGTAGAGATAGCCGCCGTCCTTCTTGCGGATGATTACCCCCATCGGCTCACCCTCTTTATTTTTGTACTCATCAAGGAAAACGACGATGGCCCCTTCGCTTTCAACGGCCAGCCCGCGCGCCAGAAGATCTTCGACGATCTCCGGTAGCATCGGATTGTAAGTACTTTCGCCCATCACACAATCAGGCTTCAGCGTCACGTTCAGGCGGTCATAATTACGCTGGTTCTGTACCATGGTGATATCCACCAGACGGCGCCACATCGCCCGACACCAGTCGTCGCCCTGCTGTAACATCACCACATAGCGGCGGGCACGTTCAGAAAATGTTGCATCACTCTCATAGCGCTTTTTGGCCTCACGATAGAAGGCTTCCAGATCTGCCAGCTCCACAGGTTGCAAAGCCTGATGCTGGTTGTCTTCCAGCCAGGCGATCAGCATGCCAAACTGTGTTCCCCAGTCACCAATGTGGTTGGCACGGATCACCTCATGCCCCATGAACTCAAGAGTTCGCACCACCGCATCACCGATAATAGTTGAACGCAGATGACCAACGTGCATCTCTTTGGCAACGTTCGGAGCGGAATAGTCCACCACAATACGCTGCGGATTAACCTTCTCGATCCCCAGGCGCTCATCATTGTAAGCATGCTCAAGTTGCTGGGTTATCCAGTGGGATTTAAGGAAGATATTAATAAAGCCCGGGCCTGCCACTTCAATTTTTTGGGCGATATCATCCAGCGCGAGGGCACCAGCCAGCCGGACTGCCAGCTCACGCGGGGGGCTTTGCATGATTCTGGCAAGTGCCATCACGCCGTCTATCTGATAGTCGCCATGCTGAGGACGTTCGGCGTAGCGAACCTGTAATGTTCCGGCGTCGTCGACAGGTAACGATGCCAGTGCGTTTTGGAGTCTCTGAATCATAAGCGCTTTGGTATTCACGAAGTACCTCTTGCTACGAAGCGGGCGGCGCGGTTTATCCGTTGTCGTGCCGCCTGAAAATAGGGGATTTGGAGGGGCTGATAGCCATAAAGCCCGGATGCGATCCGGGCTTTAATTTTCAGCACTTCAGGCACATCACGTGATAAATGCCATGCTCTTTTTCCGCACCTTCCGTTTCATGTTCAAAGCCCGGGAAAGTATCATCCCAGCACTGGAGCGCCTGCAGGTAACCAATCTGAGGACTGTGCATATCGCCGAAGTTTTCACCCGATATCATCATTGGAATTCCCGGTGGATAAGGGATGACAGAGTTCGCGGCAGTGCGGTTTTCAAGCTCATAAACAGATACCAGCTCAACTTCGTTAGCGACCAATTGCTTAAAGGCTTCACGCGGAACCATATCGGCCTGCGGCAGCGATTCGTAGGCCTGATTCAGTTTGTGGCTTGGGTTGTGTTTTCTCAGGAAGGCGATCATCTTGTCGCCCAGGTCACGCATACCCAGATTGCTGTACAGTGCCGGTGCGGCACTGACCAGAGCAGGCATAACGTCCTTCAGTGGAGCGTTCATGTCGTAGTGCTTTTTGAACGCCATGAGGCTGTTCATTAGCGTGACCCACTTGCCTTTGGTCACACCCATTGAGAAAAGAAACATGATCTGGAAATCGGTCGTGCGCGTTGGCACGATGCCGAGGTTATAGAGATAGGCTGTCACCAGTGCAGCAGGGATGCCCTTCTCTTTCAGCGAACCGTCATCGTTCAGGCCTGGCGTCAGCAGGCTGACTTTTACCGGATCAAGCATCACCCAGTTTTCGTCCAGGTCGTTAAAGCCATGCCACTTATCTTTTGGATTCAGGATCCAACAACTCTGCCCGGTGGTCAGTAACTGCTTCGGCGCATTGGCAAAGTTATAGCGCTCGCCGTTTTCCGGATCGGTAACGGTTTCCGGGTTCCACGGTTTGAAGAACCAGTCGTTTTCCTGCTGCTTCTGGTTGTACATACGGGCGATCGCCTGACGGAAGTCGACCGCTTCTTCGATCACTTCGTTAGTCAGGCTGATACCCTGTTTGCCATCCATCATCGCTGCCGCCACATCGTTCGATGCAGCGATAGAGTAAAGCGGTGAGGTTGTAGCGTGCATCATGTAAGACTGGTTGAATTGGGCCGGTTGAATATTTCCGCGGCCTTCACGTATGTGAATGTAAGACGCCTGAGACAATGCGTTCAACAGCTTATGGGTCGAGTGAGTCGCGAAGATTGTTGGTGCATCGTTGCTGTGGTTGACTTTATTACCGCGCATCGCGTGGAAACCACGATAAATCGGGTTAAAGCGAGAGTAGCCAAACCATGCTTCATCATAATGGATGCGGTCGCAGCTTTCGCCCAGCATCTGCTGGATGCTGTCCCCGTTATAGATCAGCCCGTCATAGGTACAGTTGGTGACCACGCTGTAAGCAGGACGCTTGTTTTCCAGCTTCTGAGCAAAGCGACTTTCCGCCACCTGCCCACGCAGATACTCTGCAGACATCTGCTTTTTGGGGATCGGACCGATGATGCTGTAAGCGTTGCGGGTCGGGGTCATGTAAACCGGCGTTGCACCGGTCAGTATCAGACCCTGCTCAATGGATTTGTGGCTGTTACGGTCGCAAATGGCGATGTTTTTATCGGATAAGCATGCCTGCATAATCGTGCGGTTGGCACCTGAAGTGCCCACCACCAACGAGTAGGAACGGTGTGCACCAAAGACGCGGGCAATGTATTTTTCACTTTCGCCGAAAGCTCCGGTGTGATCCAGCATCGAGCCCAGAGAAGCACGTTCGATTCCCATATCAGTGCGAAAGATGTTTTCGCCGTAAAAATCATAGAACTTGCGGCCTACCGCTGTCTTACAAAAACCGATTCCCCCCTGGTGGCCCGGTGCAGACCAGGAGTACTCTTTCTCTTTTGCATACTGCATCATGGCAGCCATCAACGGCGGCATCATTTTTTTTTCGTAGCGGTTTACTGCCGCCTGCAGACGGCCAACAATAAAGTCGGTGGTATCGTCCATGATCAGGAAGGTTTCGGTAATGCGGCTTATCACCTGTGCTTCAACATTGCTCACATCGCCTGCAGATTCCATCGTCAGGAATACTGGCGCCAGATCGTGGCGAAGGCTAAGACATTCGATGAAGGTGAGGATTTCGTCAGACTCTGCCGGGTCCCACTCCACCAAAATACAGTCGATCCCGACGGTGGAAACGACATAAGAAGTTGCATACTCCCATGAGTAGGCAAAATGGACCTTTTCACCTTTGCTTTTCAACGTGTCAGCAACGCGGGTAATCGCATCATCTGGTTGTTGCTGGGTTGGCCTGCCATTGCTGACGATTAAATAATTTTTATCACACATAACCTTTTAGCTCATCTCTACATTTTCAGTTAATGACTTTGGACAATTCCTTTTGCTGAGTGGTATTCGGCCGGAAAGTTGTCTGTCCAGTTATCCATCTACATAATTTATATGTTTCGCATCTGAATGCTGTAATTTTAATACACTGATAAATTAATATTTAGTATTCGAGCTGACACTGTGCTTATTCAGGTGGGAACAATATACATAATGTATAAAAACAGCACCATTGTCGGGTGTGTAGATATATTTCAGGGCGACTAGAAATTCAAACTTATTGACTCACCAGTCGGATCTCAACTGTTATAAATGCATAAGCCACCATTAAATCCTATTATTTACCAACTTCCAGTCACAACAACGAAAAACACAACAAGTTGTTTTAAATGAGTTTTTTAAATCCAGAAATGACCCAACCAGCGTTTTCCTCCGTAAAAGTGGGTGTTCAAAAATATGTTTTTACAAATCACTCTCCGGGATTAAAAAACCACTATTTGACTTGCCTGAACCGGATATATATTGTTTGCACCAACGCAAGCGGATTAAAAATTATTATCAGTTCAAATCACCCTAACTTGTAATAATCATGTTATTGATACCCTTATGGAATTATTTTGTTTTCCCTTGCCTTGTTATTCAAAAAAAATGAATTTTAAATCAAGAGCTGCAAAGCGAAAACAGAATTAAGAATGGAATAAATACTTATTTAACAGGAGAGAAATTGTGGCAACTGAAAGCAAAAAAATGGGGGTCGTTGGACTCACAATTCTTGTGGCCGTGAATATGATGGGATCAGGTATTATTATGTTGCCGGCAAGCCTCGCCCAGACAGGAACCATTTCAATTCTGTCATGGTTCATCACTGCGATGGGGGCGATGTGTATCGCCTATGCGTTTGCCAAATGTGGGCGGTTTTGTAAAAAAGAAGGTGGAATGTCTGCATATTCACAAGAAGCGCATGGTAAGTCATCTTTCTTTATCGCATCTTACAGCTACTACATTTGCCTTGTTATTAGCTGCGTAGCAATCGCAGTATCTGCTGCGGGCTACCTGTCACCCTTCACACCCTGGGTAAAATCTTCGCCAGTTCACACATTTATAACAGTCGTAGCGATTCTGGTACTGACCACGGCGGCCAATTTTAAAGGGCCGAAAATCACTGAGCGCATATCTTCTTTCACTATCTGGGGCATCATTATTCCAGTTGTTGGCCTGTCAGTCATTGGCTGGTTCTGGTTCGATACGCAAACCTTTATGGATGCCTGGAATCCGCAGCATATGTCTGACGGTGGAGCGATCTCATCTGGTATCTCTTTAACCTTGTGGGCTTTCCTGGGAATTGAATCTGCAGGCGCTAACTCCGGTGCGGTGAAAAATCCGGAAAAGAACGTACCGCTGGCCTGCCTGTTCGGTACAGCATTTGCAGCGATCGTGTATATCGCTTCAACCTCGGTGATCCAGGGGATCGTACCTAATGCCGAACTGATGCAGTCTAATGCTCCGTTTGGTCTGGTGTTCTCAATGATGTTCACCCCACTGATCGGGAAAATCATTACGCTGCTGGCGGTGATTGCCTGCATCGGCTCCCTGCTTGGCTGGCAGTTCACCAATGCACAGGTTTCTAAATCTGCGGCAGATAGCGAGCTGTTCCCGGCAATCTTCGCTAAGGTTTCCAAAGATGACGCACCGGTTAAAGGCATGGTGATCATGCTGGTTCTGGAACTGCTGCTGGCTTGCATGACTATTTCACCGGACCTGCTCAACCAGTTCAATGCTCTGCTTAACCTGGCCGTCTTTATCAACATGGTACCTTACGTGTTGGCAATGACTGGCCTTCAGGTAATACTGCGTAAGAATAAAGTATCAAACAGGGAGTACCGTACATCTTCCATTATCAGTACCCTCGGCGTTATTTACAGCATCTATGGTGTGTATGCGTGCGGGAGCAATGCGGTGTTCGGTGGCTCAATCATTGTGTTGTTCGGGTATATCTTCTACGGCTTCCTGGCTGGGCGCGATACCCAACGCATGATGTCCAACAAGATGTAAGCCCGTCGCCGCTGTGGGACAGCGACATGTTCAGCTAAATGCGTCTACAGTAAAGGGATGATCGGCGGATGGGATTAAGAAATGAAGGCACGGCACTTTCTGCGTCACTATTACCACGCGCGTCCCAGATTACTGGCTGCTTTTATCGTGGCAGTGACCAGTTATTTTTTCCTTCCGGCAAACCAGCCGCTGGTACAAAAACTCCTGATTAGCTGGAACATCCTGGCGTGGCTCTGGCTGCTGTTTCTCTGGTGGGTATTGCTGACCACGCCCACCAGAGAAATTGCCAGAATTGCCCGTGAACAGGACGAGAGCGCCGCCACCGTACTGGCCCTGGTCTGCGTTACCTGTCTGGT
This sequence comes from Erwinia amylovora, assembly GCA_050311775.1. Classification (GTDB taxonomy): domain Bacteria; phylum Pseudomonadota; class Gammaproteobacteria; order Enterobacterales; family Enterobacteriaceae; genus Erwinia; species Erwinia amylovora_A. The sequence goes on from JBNONK010000015.1 coordinate 26,674, forward strand.
CAGCATCCTGGCGATCCTGTCTGAACTGGGTGCGGTGAAGCATCTTTCGCAAGCCGATCAGGCCCGGCACATCGCCCTGACTGCCCTGACGCTGATTGTCTCATGGTCGCTGCTACCAACGGCCTTTGCCATGCATTATGCCCATATGTACTACCAGGGCGACAGGGAGAAAAAGGTTTTGCTCTTTCCGGATAAGATCGCCGAGCCCGGCTACTGGGATTTTATCTATTACTCCTTCACCATTGCGGTGGCCGCACAAACAGCGGATGTGGCAACCGGTAATACCGCCATCCGGCGCATCACCACGCTGCAGGCAGTGTTATCCTTTCTCTTTAACCTGGCCGTCCTGGGGCTCTCAATAAACGTCGGCGCAGGGTTGCTCAGCTAGTCTTCCGTGGCGATTTTCCTGCCGGCAACGCGCCCGACCCGGAATCTGGCACTGTCCCCGGGGTTACCGGTGAGTTTGTACCACACAGAGCGCCAGATTGTGGCCGGAGGCATCGCCGTGCCCGGCCGCCAGTAGCACATGGTCAGCACGAACCTGATTATCCCCCCTTTCACTCCACTACAACCGCTCTGGTACTGCACAATCGGCTGACGCTATACTGCCCGGGTGGAAAATACGCCGATATTCATCGTCATTGAAGGAAATTATCTATGCAACGCTGCGGCTGGGTTTCTCAGGATCCGATCTATCTTGCCTATCATGACCAGGAGTGGGGCATTCCGGTGACCGAAAGCCGTGATCTGTTTGAGATGCTCTGCCTGGAAGGGCAAATGGCCGGATTATCGTGGCTGACGGTGCTGAAAAAACGGGAGAATTACCGCCAGGCGTTCCACCTCTTTGATCCGCAGGCAGTGGCCCTGATGGGCGAGGCTGATGTGGACAGGCTGATGCTGGACAGCGGCATTATTCGCCACCGGGGCAAAATTTCCGCCATTATCGCCAATGCCCGTGCCCTGCTGGCGATGGAGGCAAGAGGCGAAGCGTTTAACACCTTTATCTGGCAGTTTGTGAATAACGCCCCCCAGATTCACCACTATGCCGATTACCGCACTGCACCTACGTTCAGCCCGGTTTCTGATGCGTTGTCAAAAGCGCTGAAGAAGCACGGTTTTAAATTCGTTGGCACAACCACCTGTTACTCGTTTATGCAGGCCTGCGGTCTGATAAGTGACCATACCACCGACTGCTTCTGCCATCCTGATAACCTTAAATAAGGTTCTTTACAATTATTAAGAACATAACACCGTTTTTTTTCCACAATCCGGCGGCATAATCGGCGTTTTAAGGGGCAAATTCGCCTGTCGCTATGGAGAATTAAGACAAATGAAAAAGCGTTATATCACCCTCGCTCTGGTTTTGAGCGGAACCGTTGCCCTGTCCGGTTGTACCACTAACCCATACACGGGCGAGCGCGAAGCGGGTAAATCCGGTATCGGTGCCGGAATTGGCGCGGCGCTGGGCGCTGGCGTGGGTATGCTCTCTTCCTCGAAAAAGGACCGCGGTAAAGGCGCACTGATCGGCGCAGCAGCCGGGGCCGCGCTGGGCGGTGGTGCGGGGTACTACATGGACGTTCAGGAAGCCAAGCTGCGCGATAAAATGCGAGGAACCGGCGTCAGCGTCACCCGTAATGGCAACAACATCGTGCTGAACATGCCAAATAACGTCACCTTTGACAGCAGCAGCAGCACACTGAAACCTGCCGGAGCCAATACCCTGACCGGCGTGGCGATGGTATTGAAAGAGTACCCAAAAACCGCTGTTAACGTTGTCGGATATACCGACAGCAGCGGCACCCGCCAGCTGAATATGACCCTTTCGCAGCAGCGTGCGGACGGCGTGGGTAGCGCACTGATCACTCAGGGCGTAGCAGCTGACCGCGTGCGCACCAGTGGTATGGGCCCTGATAACCCTGTCGCCTCTAACAGCACTGCAGAAGGCAAAGCGCAGAACCGCCGCGTGGAAATCACCCTCAGCCCGCTGCAGTAATCTGGCCATGACCGGGCAACCCCGCCCGGTCATCAAATCTCAGCGTTTAATAAGCGTGACGTCGCTCGCTGGGCGGGATCGGCCATATGCATTATGATGGCCCGATCCGCACTCCGTGATTTCAGACTATCTTAGGGAGTTAGTATTGAGGCCAGCCATTGCTGAAGCCTTTCTGTTCCAGTCACCAGTCCAAGGATCGCCATGAACCGCAAGGGTGCACGCGCCACCATCAGTGACGTTGCCAAAGCAGCAAAAACCGGCAAAACCAGCGTTTCCCGCTACCTCAACGGCGAGCAGCATGTGCTTTCCGCCGATCTGAAACAGCGCATCGAGAAGGCGATTGCTGAGCTGAATTACCGCCCGAGTCAGATGGCACGGGGACTGAAGCGCGGACGTACCCGGCTGATCGGGCTGATCATTGCGGATATCACCAACCCCTATTCCGTCGAAGTGATGAGCGGCATTGAGGCGGCGTGCCGCGCCCGGGGCTTCACTCTGCTGATGTGCAACACCAATAACGAGGTGGATCAGGAGCAGCATTACCTGAACCTGTTGAGCAGTTATCAGGTGGAAGGCATCGTGGTCAATGCGGTGGGTATGCGCGAAGAAGCGCTAAGTCATCTGCAGCAATCCCTGCTGCCAATGGTGCTGATTGACCGTAAAATTCCGGAATTCGACTGTGATGTGGTCGGACTGAACAACAGTGAGGCTGCCCGCCTCGCAACCGAACATCTGCTCGAACAGGACTACCGCGCCGTACTGTTTGTGACCGAGCCTCTGGGGCTGGTAAATACCCGCCATGAACGCTTACAGGCGTTCAACACGGCAATGGAGCGCCACCCCGGCCGCTATGCTGAACAGGCTGAAGTGGCGCTCAACGATCCAGCAAAGCTCGATCTGGTGCTGAAGGATTTCTGGCAACGCCATCAGACTGAGTGCTGCGCGGTGTTGGTAGTGAACGGCGCGTTGACCCTGCAGGTTGCCCGCTCGATGAAGCGTCTGGGTCTGAACTGGGGCAGGCAGATGGGGCTGCTGGGCTTTGACGAGCTGGTGTGGGCAGAGCTGGCCGGTGAAGGCATTACCACGCTGAAGCAGCCAACCTGGCAAATCGGCTACTCTGCCCTGGAACAGGTAATTCGCCGTATCGACGGCGATACAGCGCCCCCGCAGGAACAGGTTTACTCCGGCGAGCTGGTTGTCCGTGGTTCCACCCGCTCTCCTCTCTCGCCCTGATTTTCTGGCGCCAGCCGGCGCCTTTTCAGACTTCCCCTGAAAAAAATTGTTCACATCGTGAGCGCGATCATAAAACTGCACGCGACCCCTTTGCTTTGGAACCGGTTCCATTTAACGTTTTTATAACGTCAGGGTCAAAGCCCGGAGGAATCAGTGAAGCGTGATGTGATCGTAGTGACGGCCGCCTATGGCCGCGAACAGATAAAAGCAATGGGTGGCCAGCAGGCCGTTTTGCCGATCGTGGCCGCCGCAGGCGCAGACGGGGTGGAAATCCGCCGCGAACTGTTCAGTCAGGCAGAACTCAACGATCTGCCTGCTCTGGGTCAGGCTATCCATGCTGCCCACCTGGTGGCGTTCTATTCCGTGCCGGAAGCGCTGTTTACCGATGAGGGATTGTTGAATCCCAACATCGACCAGCACGTTGCCGAAGCGCAGCAATTCAATGCCCAGCGACTAAAATATTCTTTGGGTCACTACCAGCGAGGTTGTGACTGTACCCGCCTGCGCGAGAAGCTTTCGGCACTGCCGGTGGATCTGGTGGTGGAAAACGATCAGACCGACTGCGGCAGGCTGAGCACGCTGGACAGCTATTTTCACGACTGCGGCGAGGCCGGTGCCGGTAACGGCATGACCTTCGACATGGGCAACTGGCTGTGGGTCAGCGACGATCCTTTGCAGGCGGCTGAACGGCTGAGCCGCTTCGTCAGTTACGTCCACGTGAAAGCCGCAGTCCCGGCTGAAAACGGCTGGCGGGCGGTGGCGCTGGATGAGGCCAGTAACCTGTGGCGCGAAACCCTGGCGCTGCTGCCTGCCGGTGTGCCACGCGGCATTGAATTCCCGCTGGAAGGCGACGACCTGGTTGCCGTTACCCGCCATTACGTTGATCTGCTGCGAGAGGAGTAAGCCATGACCCTTCATGAAAACGACACGCTGGACGCGGTCACCATTGGCGAAGCGATGGCGATGTTTATCGCCACTGAAAGCGGCGATCTGGCCTCAGCGGAACGCTTTATCAAGCGCATTGCCGGGGCGGAGCTGAACGTGGCAATCGGGCTGGCAAGGCTGGGGCTGAAGGTGGGTTGGGTCAGCCGCGTCGGCGATGACTCTTTTGGCCGCTTTACCCGCCAGCAGCTGGAAAAAGAGGGTGTCGACAGCCGCCAGGTCACCATAGATCCGCGCTATGCCACCGGTTTCCAGCTGAAATCCAGAGTCGAAGATGGTTCCGATCCGCTGGTGGAGTATTTCCGCAAAGGTTCCGCCGCCAGCCATCTTTCGGTGGCCGATTTTAACCACGATTATTTCAGTTCAGCTCGTCACCTGCATCTCAGCGGCGTGGCAGCAGCGATTTCTGACAGTTCACTGGCGCTGTCAAAACACGCCGCGCAGGAGATGAAAAAGAGGGGCAAAACCATTTCCTTCGATCCCAACCTGCGTCCGGTGCTGTGGCCCAGCGAAGGGGAAATGGCTGAACAACTTAATACGCTGGCAGGCTTCGCTGACTGGGTGTTGCCTGGTATCAGCGAGGGCAAAATTTTAACCGGTCACAGTCAGCCAGAAGCGATTGCCGACTTCTACCTCGATATGGGCGTAAAAGCGGTGATAATCAAAACTGGCGGTGACGGCGCCTGGTATAAAACCGCAGAAGGCGAGAAAGGTCAGGTTGCAGCAATAAGAACGGATAACGTGGTGGATACGGTTGGCGCAGGCGATGGCTTTGCCGTCGGCGTGATCAGCGCGTTGCTGGAAGGGAAAACGTTGCCGCAGGCGATTACTCGCGGTAACAAAATCGGTTCTCTGGCGATCCAGGTCGCCGGCGACAGCGAAGGTCTACCGACGCGCGCCGCACTGGGCGATTTTTAACGTCTGTAACCGCCCCCTTATGAAGCGGCATCGTTCCCCTGGGGAACAGAGTGCAGCCCCTCATTAACAGAGGATAAGACTATGAATAAGCATACGATCGCGCCGAAACGCTGGTGGTATATCATGCCCATCGTGTTTATCACCTACAGCCTGGCGTATCTGGACAGGGCGAATTTCAGCTTCGCCTCTGCCGCAGGGATAAACGAAGATCTGGGTATCACCAGGGGCATGTCGTCGCTGCTTGGCGCCCTGTTCTTCCTGGGCTATTTCTTCTTCCAGATCCCCGGTGCGGTGTATGCCGAACGTCGCAGCGTGAAGAAACTGGTGTTCATCTGTCTGCTGTTATGGGGTGTTTGTGCCTCACTGACCGGTATGGTCAGCAACATCCCTATGCTGGCGGCCATCCGCTTTGTGCTTGGGGTGGTTGAAGCCGCGGTAATGCCAGCAATGCTGATTTATATCAGTAACTGGTTCACCAAATCCGAACGCTCGCGGGCCAATACTTTTCTGATCCTCGGTAATCCTGTCACCGTACTGTGGATGTCAGTGGTTTCCGGCTATCTGATCGAGAGTTTCGGCTGGCGTGAAATGTTCATCTTCGAAGGCATTCCGGCGGTGATCTGGGCCGTGGCATGGTGGTTTATGGTGCAGGATAAACCCGCTCAGGCGAAATGGCTGAGTAAAGATGAAAAAGCCGCCCTGCAGGCTCAGTTGCAAAAAGAGCAGGAAAATATCAAAGCCGTGCGCAATTACGGTGAAGCGTTTAAATCGCGCAACGTCATTATTCTGTGCATGCAATATTTTACCTGGAGTATCGGCGTGTACGGCTTCGTACTGTGGCTGCCTTCCATCCTGCGCAACGGCACCCAGATGGGAATGGTCGAAGCCGGCTGGTTATCCGCCGTGCCGTATCTGGCCGCGACCGTGGCGATGATTGTCGTCTCCTGGGCCTCCGATAAGTTACAGAACCGTAAATTGTTTGTCTGGCCGTTGCTGCTGATTGGCGCGCTGGCGTTTTTAGGTTCATATCTTGTTGGGGCCAATAATTTCTGGCTGTCGTTCAGCCTGCTGGTGGTGGCTGGTGCGGCGATGTATGCGCCGTATGGACCGTTCTTCGCCATCATCCCGGAAATGCTGCCGCGTAACGTGGCAGGTGGCGCGATGGCGCTGATTAACGCTATGGGGGCGCTGGGTTCTTTCCTCGGCTCCTGGGTGGTGGGTTATCTGAACGGTGCCACCGGCAGTCCTTCAGCTTCGTATATCTTTATGGGGGCATCGCTGCTGATCTCGGTCTGGCTGACTCTGATCGTAAAGCCCACGGAGAACAAGCAGCCCCCGATGCCACATGGCGCTGAACATGCTTAATGATGCAAAACGGGCCCGTGGGCCCGTTTCCTCACGTTGAACAGGGAGACAAGAATGAAACCTTCTGTGGTGCTGTATAAATCGTTGCCGGAAGAACTGCGTTCGCGACTGGATGAACATTTTGCCGTAACAGAAATTAACGGCCTGACGCCGGACACCATCAGCCAGCACGCCGATGCCCTGCAGCAGGCTGAAGGCATTTTAGGATCCGGCGGCAAAATCGATGCTGCTTTTCTGGCAAAAACACCTAAACTGCGCGCCGCCTCTTCGGTCTCGGTGGGTGTGGATAATTTTGATATCGCCGCCCTGAATGAACGCGGCGTGATCCTGATGCACACGCCAACCGTGCTGACTGAAACCGTCGCCGATACCATGATGGCCCTGGTGCTGTCCAGCGCCCGCCGCGTGGTAGAAGTGGCTGAACGAGTGAAAGACGGTAAATGGCAGAGCAACATCGGTGCCGACTGGTTTGGTATTGATGTGCACCATAAAAAAATGGGTATCCTGGGCATGGGCCGCATCGGCCTGGCGCTGGCGCAGCGTGCCCATCTGGGCTTCAGCATGCCGATCCTCTACAACGCCCGTAAGCATCATCAGGAAGCTGAGCAACGCTTCGACGCGAAGTATTGCGACCTGGATACGCTGTTGAAGGAGTCCGACTTCCTGTGCATCAGCCTGCCACTGACCGATGAAACTCATCATTTGATCGGTCGTGAACAGCTGGCGAAAATGAAACCGTCTGCGGTGCTGATCAATGCCGGGCGTGGCCCGGTTGTAGACGAAGCAGCGCTGATCGCCGCGTTGAAGGAAGGCACTATTCATGCCGCCGGGCTGGATGTGTTCGAGAAAGAGCCGCTGCCTGAGCATTCGCCGCTGCTGAAGATGCCCAACGTTGTAGCCCTGCCGCATATCGGCTCAGCCACTCATGAAACGCGTTACGGTATGGCCCGGGATGCCGTGGATAATTTGATTACCGCACTGACCGGCAAAGTAGAAAAAAACTGCGTTAATCCTCAGTTACTGAAATAAATTTGCCGGGAACAGAGGCCGGGCCCGCGCTCTGAAAGGATGCGCACCGTCGGCCAGCATTAAAATCGGCCTGCACTGTGCAGGCCTTTTTATTTTTTTACTTAACGTGCCAGCCAGCCACCATCGACGGCAATGGTGTAGCCGTTGATATAGTCTGAGGCGTCCGATGCCAGAAATACCGCAGGCCCTTTCAGGTCGTCAGGTAATCCCCAACGCGCAGCCGGGATACGTTCGAGAATTTCCGCATTACGCTTTTCATCGGCCCGCAGCATTTGCGTATTATTGGTCGCCATATAGCCCGGCGCGATAGCGTTCACATTGATACCATGCTTCGCCCATTCGTTGGCCATCAGGCGAGTCAGGCCCATCACCGCACTTTTGGAAGCGGTATAGGACGGCACGCGGATCCCTCCCTGGAAAGAGAGCATTGAAGCAATATTGATAATCTTCCCACCCTGCCCTTGTTTAATAAACTGACGGGCGACGGCCTGCGACAGAAAGAACACGGATTTACTGTTCAGATCCATTACGTCGTCCCAGTCTTTCTCACTGAATGCAATTGCATCCTCGCGGCGAATAATGCCCGCGTTATTCACCAGAATATCAAGCCGGCTAAATTCCGCCACGGCTTTTGTCAGCAGCCCTTCAATGCAGCTGATATTCCCCAGATCGGCTTTCAGGCTGAGAAAACGGCGTCCGAGTGCGGTGACTTTATCCAGCGTTTCCTGCGGCTCAACAATATTAACCCCTACAATGTCACAGCCTGCCTCTGCCAGCCCAAGCGCCATCCCCTGTCCCAATCCGGTATCACACCCGGTAACCAGCGCCACTTTTCCATTCAAATTAAAAGAATTTAAAATCATCCTAACCACTCCTGTAATCCCTGTGATGAGCCATGGCCCTTTTCGGCGATTACTATAGCGAAGTAAGGTCGTCTGTAACCGTGATCGCTATCGAACAAATTTATTTTTGATACGTTGTTTTTATAAAAACAAAATTGCATTTCAATTTTATATCCACAAACATGTTATTTGTTATAATCAACATTTAATTAAATGTTATTAAAAAAGACTTATCTCCTGAAAAAACATCTCAAGTCAGCCTCAGGACATTCCCGCTAACAAATCCGGCCCGGCCCAGAGCAGGCAGAGGATTGCATCGCGCCAGGGCTGGCGTTAAGGTTAACGTCCATTTGCAGATAACAAGTAGTTAACACGCTATGAGCTTTTCCGCCTTCGGTGACAAATTTACGCGCCATTCAGGCATTACCCGCCTGATGGAAGATATGGGTGAAGGATTACGCACACCAGGTGCGGTAATGCTCGGCGGCGGAAACCCCGCACAGATCCCTGCCATGAACGACTATTTCCAGCAGCTTTTGCAGGAGATGCACAGCGAAGGCAAACTGGCCGAAGCACTGTGCAATTACGATGGCCCGCGCGGGAAAACCACGCTGCTGGAATCGCTCTCCACGCTGCTGCGTGATGAGCTGAGCTGGGAGATCAGCCCGAAAAATATTGCGCTGACCAACGGCAGCCAGAGCGCTTTCTTCTATCTGTTTAACCTCTATGCCGGTCGCCGGGCTGATGGCAGCAAAAAGCGCGTACTGTTTCCGCTGGCTCCGGAATATCTCGGCTACGCCGATGCCGGGCTGGATGAGGAGCTGTTTGTTTCCACCCGTCCGAATATTGAAATGCTGCCAGCAGGGCAGTTTAAGTATCACGTTGATTTCGAGCATTTGCAGATTACCGACGAAACCGGGCTGATCTGCGTTTCCCGGCCAACAAATCCGACCGGCAACGTGATCACCGACGAAGAGCTGCTGAAGCTGGACGTGCTGGCCCGGCAGCACCAAATCCCGCTGTTGATTGATAATGCCTACGGCGTGCCTTTCCCCGGAATTATTTTCAGCGAAGCACGCCCGCTGTGGAACCCGAATATCATCCTGTGCATGAGCCTCTCCAAACTGGGCCTGCCGGGTTCACGCTGCGGCATTATTATCGCCGATGAGAAAGTGATCTCCGCCATCAGCAATATGAACGGCATTATCAGCCTGGCGCCTGGCAGCATCGGCCCGGCCATCGCCAATGAGATGATCCAGCGTGGAGACCTGCTGCGACTGTCGGAAGAGGTGATCAAACCTTTTTATCAGGAACGGGTTAATCAGACAATTACCGTTATTCGCCGCTATTTACCTGAAGATCGCTGCCTGATCCATAAACCCGAAGGGGCGATTTTCCTGTGGCTATGGTTTAAGGATCTGCCGGTTTCGACGGAAACGTTGTATCAGCGCCTGAAAAAACGCGGCGTGCTGATGGTGCCAGGCCACTTCTTCTTCCCGGGTCTGGAGCATGAATGGCCGCACACCCATCAATGCATGCGCATGAATTACGTGCCGGACAGCGAGACAATTGAGCGCGGCATTGCGATTCTGGCTGAGGAGATAGAACGCGCGCATCAGGAAGGATAAAAACCTTCCCTGCAAAAACGCTAAGGGCCGCACAGTGTGCGGCCCTTTATTATCGATAAGATTACTTAATTATTTCGATACGGCGAGGTTTATTCGCTTCCGGAACAATTCGCTCCAGGTCGATGTACAGCAGGCCATTCTCCAGCTTGGCGTCACGAACGTTTACGTGCTCAGCCAGCTGGAATTTGCGCTCGAAGTTGCGCTCGGCGATACCCTGGTACAGGTAGGTTTTTTCCTGTTGCTCTTCAGGGTGTGCACCGCGTACAGTCAGCATATTGTCGTGGGAAGTGATATCCAGTTCGTCCTGGGCGAAGCCGGCCACGGCAATGGTAATGCGGTACTGGTTTTCTGCTACCAGCTCAACGTTGTACGGAGGGTAGCCACCGTTGCTCTGACCCTGGTTAGATTCCAGCAGGTTGATCAGACGGTCAAAACCAATCGATGAACGATACAGTGGGGCAAGGTCGAAATTACGCATTTTACAGCTCCTGATAATCAGCGAGATTGAAGGTTCAGGCCTTCCACTCTGGACAGGCCGCCGGTCAAAAAGCCGTACCCTGTCGGCGTACAATTTTGTGACCGTAACAATAAAATGGTGATTCCCCGCTGGCTTTCAAGAGCTGCAGGTGCAATTTTTTTAACTCACTGGCCTTGAATGGCATACACTCAGGGAAGAATTCGTCGGACAGTGCATGAGTTACCACAGAGTGACCGGGGCCTTCCCTGCAAACAGCGATAACAATCAGGCCGGCGCTGCCGTGACTGAAGGGATGATGAAATGATGGTAATGAAAAAGTGTCGCTTTGCTGGTCTGCTGACCTGCCTGTCACTGGCAGGCACCAGCGGTTGTTCCAGCTTTATGTCTCATTCCGGGCCCGATCAGGGCTACTACTCCGGTACCCGAGCCAGTGCCAGAATCGTGGCGGACAGCAACAGCGGCTGGGTTATGCGCCCGCTGGCGGCCATCGATCTGCCTTTCTCCGCCGTGCTGGATACGCTGCTGCTGCCGTATGATTATTACCGTTCCGGCAGTGATAAGGCGGCAGATTCTCCGCGTGAGCGCGTATTGCGCAGCGAGCAGCAGAATCACACCGAAGAAAGCCTGTCACAGGCAGCACCGCTGGTGGTTAACACGCCAGCGCAGCGCTAATCGGCCATCACTTCCGCAATAAAGATTTGCTGGAAGCCCTCTACGCGGCGCAGATAAGCCACGTACTGTCCGTCCGGTGAGCAGACTACCGCGTCTGCTACCGGCGGTTCGTCGCTGCGCTTCGTCAGTCTCCGCATCTGTCCGCTGCCCGTATCGCACAGCATCACGCTGTTGTCGTTGATCAGCGCTACCGAGCGACCATCAGGATGCCAGCTGAAGGCGGACTGAATATCGCTGGCGGCATGAGTGATCTTCCGCAGGTGACCGCCCGTTGGGGCAATAGCCCACAGCTGGACCACGCCCGCATCATCTTTCATCAGAAAAGCGATGGCGCGTCCGTCAGGTGAGCTTCTCAGCCAGTGGCGAGGCGTGGTCGCCAGGCCGGGATAAACGCGATCGTGGGTAAAGGTCAGCCGCCGCTGCGTAATGCCTTTTGGCGGGGCCGGAAGCGAACTGGGGGTACCTTCAATCGGCTCATCACCTTCCAGCGCGTAGTCGGCCATCTTCTCTGGCAGATCGACAATAAACACTTCCGGCACTTTCTCGCCGCTGGCACTGAGCGTGTCACCGATAAACGCCAGCGCCCAGCGCTGCCGGTGACCGTCAGGCTTCAGATACCCCTCTTCGCCAATCCAGCCCTCTTCATAAGCACGATTGATTTCGTCGCTGCCTGGCTGCGGGGCAGAAGTGGTTCGGCTGACCAGCACGCAGAAGTGGCTGCCATCGTATTCACGCGGGTGGCTTTTGGGCGGGTAAACCGGATGCAACGGCACGGCCACGCCAACGTTGCGCAGATCTTCCTTCGCCGCAAATTCATGCATCACATGATCGTTATAGGTGAAGCTCAGCCGCGTGCCGTCCGGGCTGAACACGTGGACATGCGAACCACCGCGCAGCGCGCCTAGGGTGAAAGGGGCCGTGATATCGCAGGCATCCATATTCTCCGCCAGGCCGTTTTGCACAATCACGCCGCGCCGGTGATGGAAATCATATTTCCACTGGCTGTCGGGATGCTCCGGCCCATGAATACAGACGTAACGAGGCGGCAGATCGGGGCTGGCCGTGATCACCCCAACATGGGCACCGTCTCTGGCCTGATACAGCACCTCAGTCTGGCCGCTGAGGTTGACGCGTTCAACCGTCAGGCCGCTGAAGGTTGCCCCATCGGGACGCACGTCATACACCAGCCAGTGGCTGTCCGCCGTCCAGATATTGATGTTGGTGAGCTGATGGTGACGGAGGTCAAAAGTCAGCTGTTTTTCGGTCATCTCGCTTACCCTCAGCAGTGTCTGCTGCTAAGGGTAATGCATTCTCGGGCTTTCGGGTACTGGCGTGATCAGCAGCAAACCGGCAAAAAATGCCGCCACGTTATTCACCACCAGCGGTGACGTGGCTTTGCGGGTGGCCCCGGTGGCACTGCCATATGCGGAGTGATCACCCCGTTTAACCGATTATGCAGCGCCTGTGGTACCTGAGGTTCAGCGCTGAAACATCCAGCCCAGCCAGCGAAAAACTTTCCGGATGATATTGCGCGAAGTGGCAAAGCGTTCACACAGCCCGGTTTCCGCCGGTAAGGAAGCGCCGGGCGTATACTGATCAGAGACAATCCTCTCGCCGGGGTCAGAATGATACGGTCGGTTTTACTGAGTTCGTCTTTTATAAGCCGCAGAGAAAGAGAACAGAAGCGGCAGGATGAAGTCCCGGGCTGGCCGGGACGGACACTGCGGAGGTTTACAGCGCGAACTTCTCGATGGCATGCGCCACGCCGTCTTCCTGATTAGTTTTCGTGACAAACTGCGCGACGGCTTTGACTGAATCAATACCGTTGCCCATTGCCACACCCGTGCCGGCATATTCCAGCATCGCGATGTCATTTTCCTGATCGCCAACTGCCATCACTTCTTCACGAGCCAGGCCAAGACGATCGGCCAGCGCTTTTACGCCCGCCCCCTTATTTACCTGCTTGCTGAGGATTTCCAGGTAATAAGGTGAGCTCTTCATAATTGTGTAGCGATCGCGGGCTTCCTGCGGGATGCGTTTGATGGCTTCATCCAGGATCGACGGCACATCGATCATCATTACTTTCGGGAAGGTGGCGGACTTATCCATCTCTTCCACCGCACGATAGCGCAGCGGGATGCCGGTCAGATAGGATTCATGCACGCTGTATTCGCTGATGTCCTTATTTGGGGTAAACAGCAGGGATTTGGTCAGCGCCTGGAAATGAACGCCCAGTTCGCGTGCCAGCTGTTCGAAATACAGATAGTCATGGTAGTTCAGGGTCACTTCTGCCACGCAGTCGCCCGTCTCCGCTTTCTGCACCAGCGCGCCGTTGTTGGTGATGCAGTACTGGCCTTCCTGCCGGAGATCCAGCTCCATCAGATAACGTTGCACGCCAATAAAGGGACGGCCGGTTGCCAGCACCACCGCCACGCCTTTGTCACGGGCAGCCTGAATCGCCTGTTTTACCCGCGGGGTCACTTCATGCTGCGGGTTTAACAATGTGCCGTCCATATCAATCGCAATCAGTTTTATCGCCATAACATCCTCGTCAGTACAGGGTTTTTCTCATGCTAGCGCGATTCAGTTCACATTGACCAGTCCGATTGCGGCAGCGGTGCCGCAGGGCATAACAATGGATGCATCAGCAATAAATTAAGGTTCAGAAAGCATTCAGACCATTTATTAACAGTGACCCGGACGAACATATAAAGCGGAAATCTCCAAAATGCTCCATAAATGGTGGTATCAGACGCGTATTTGAGCGTAAAGTAACAGGAGTGATTATAAAATTCTGGAATAATCTGGCACTAACGGGAGTGTGCACTCACATTATCCACAGGGGAAGTTCAGGATAACGAGCCCGATGAAGTCAGGCGTGATAAACATTCATGGAGGAATACAATGAACATTCTGATCGACAGCAAGGACAGCTTTTTTATCACCGGCACCATCAGCCTGATCAATCAGGCCTGGCTGCACAGCTTCAATAACCACCCCGTTTTTCTGATCGGTGACGAAGGCAGGTCACTGCTGGAGCCCGATATCATTATCGCCGATGTCTGCACCAGCGGATGGACGCGCTGCAATAAATCCATCCGCAACGTCAAAAAACAGTCCGCAGGCGGGCGCCATGTTTCGCTGACCCTGACGGCACCAACCAGAACAGGCACAGGAAAAGAGTGTCAGCGGCATCAGGTCCGTCTGGAAAAACAGCAGGCGGCCAGCGAGCTACAGCAGTTTTTCAAACGAGGGAACCCGGCGATTTTTCAGCCCTGGTGCGCCAAAAAATCCTCCAGCGGCCAGCCGCAGGACATTATCCTGAGTAAACAGCAGGCAATGGTGGTGCAGTACACCCGTGAGGGTATGTCGCTGACCGATATTTCCCGCGTTACCCGCCTGAGTGTGAAAACCATCAGCACCCATAAGCGGGCCATCATGCGCAAACTGGGAATGAAAAATAACAGTGAATTCTATCAGTACACGCTGGCGGGTATCCTGCAGCGTTGAGCATAAAAAAGGCAGATCTTTCGATCTGCCTTTTTGTCTGCCGCTTAAACGCCGTTAAATATCGATGTTTGCCGCTTTCAGGGCGTTCTCTTCGATAAATGCACGACGCGGCTCAACCGCATCACCCATCAGCGTGGTAAACAGCTGATCGGCAGCAATGGCATCTTTCACCGTTACGCGCAGCATGCGGCGACTGTCCGGATCCATGGTAGTTTCCCACAGCTGCTCCGGGTTCATCTCGCCCAGACCTTTATAACGCTGCACTGACAGACCACGGCGGGACTCTTTCACCAGCCAGTCCATTGCCTGCTCGAAAGAGTCAACCGGCTGACGGCGCTCGCCACGTTCAATAAACGCGTCTTCTTCAATAAGACCACGCAGCTTTTCGCCCAGCGCACAGATTTTACGGTATTCGCCACCCAGCACGAATTCGCTGTCCAGCGGATAATCTGTATCCACACCGTGGGTGCGGATGCGCACAATCGGTTCGAATATATGCAACTCGCGGTTTTCGCGCACCAGACCGGAATAAGAGCTGCCGTGCTGCTCTTTTTCGTTCAGCAGCGCGACCAGGCCATCAATCCAGCTCTGCACCGGCGCTTCAACAGAAATATCGCTCAGCGTCGGGTGATAGATCAGCGAGTTCAGCAGGGCAACCGGGTAACGGCGTTCCATACGCTTAATCATCTTACGGGCGCTGTTGAATTCTGCCACCAGCGTTTCCAGCGGCTCACCGCCCAGCGCAGGCGCATCGGCATTGGTGTGCAGCGTCGCGCCGTCCAGCGCAATAGAGATCTGATACTGATCCATCGCGTCGTCGTCTTTGATGTACTGCTCCTGCTTGCCTTTCTTCACTTTATACAACGGCGGCTGGGCGATATAAACGTGACCACGCTCGATGATTTCCGGCATCTGACGGTAGAAGAAGGTCAGCAGCAGCGTACGGATGTGAGAACCATCGACGTCCGCATCGGTCATGATGATGATGCTGTGGTAGCGCAGCTTGTCCGGATTATATTCGTCACGGCCAATGCCGCAGCCCAGCGCGGTGATCAGCGTCGCCACTTCCTGCGAAGCGAGCATCTTATCGAAGCGCGCCTTCTCCACGTTGAGGATTTTCCCCTTCAGCGGCAGGATAGCCTGGTTTTTACGGTTACGACCCTGCTTGGCGGAACCACCTGCAGAATCACCCTCCACCAGGTAAATTTCAGACAGCGCCGGGTCGCGCTCCTGACAGTCTGCCAGTTTGCCCGGCAGACCTGCCAGATCCAGCGCGCCTTTGCGGCGGGTCATTTCACGCGCACGACGGGCCGCTTCACGGGCACGGGCAGCATCAATGATTTTACCGACCACGATTTTCGCATCGCCCGGATTCTCCAGCAGGTATTCAGCCAGCAGCTCATTCATCTGCTGCTCAACGGCAGACTTCACCTCAGAAGAAACCAGTTTATCTTTCGTCTGTGAGGAGAACTTAGGATCAGGAACCTTGACCGACACGACCGCAATCAGACCTTCACGCGCATCGTCGCCGGTGGCGCTGACCTTGGCTTTCTTGCTGTAACCTTCTTTATCCATATAGGCGTTCAGGGTACGGGTCATCGCCGCACGGAAACCGGCCAGGTGAGTACCGCCATCACGCTGAGGGATGTTGTTGGTGAAGCAGTAAATGTTTTCCTGGAAACCATCGTTCCACTGCAGTGCCACTTCCACGCCGATGCCGTCTTTCTCGGTGGAGAAATAGAAGACATTAGGGTGAATGGGGGTTTTGTTGCGGTTCAGGTATTCAACAAACGCCTTGATCCCCCCTTCGTAGTGGTAGTGATCTTTCTTGTCGTCACGCTTGTCTTCCAGCTTGATTGACACGCCGGAGTTAAGGAACGACAGTTCACGCAGACGTTTGGCCAGAATTTCATATTCGAAATCAGTGACGTTGGTGAAGGTTTCATGGCTTGGCCAGAAGCGCACGCGCGTTCCGGTCAGATCGGTTTCACCGGTTACGCCCAGGGGAGCCTGTGGCACGCCATGAACGTAAACCTGCTGATGAACTTTACCTTCACGACGGATGGTCAGCTCCAGTTTTTCCGACAGGGCGTTAACCACTGACACGCCCACGCCATGCAAACCACCGGACACTTTATAAGAGTTGTCATCGAACTTACCGCCTGCGTGCAGAACGGTCATGATCACTTCCGCTGCAGAGACACCCTCTTCTTCGTGGATGCCGGTCGGAATACCACGGCCATCATCCTGCACGGATACGGAGTTATCCGCATGAATAGTAACCAGAATGTCTTTACAGTGACCGGCGAGTGCTTCGTCGATGGCGTTATCCACGACCTCGAATACCATGTGATGCAGACCGGTGCCGTCATCCGTATCGCCGATATACATACCCGGGCGCTTGCGTACTGCATCCAGCCCTTTTAGAACTTTGATACTTGAGGAGTCATAAGAATTCGACATCAACGTTTCTCGCTCGTTTAATCTTCAGGTTGAACCGCTATTTTACCCTGTTCTACGTGGAACATCTTGCCCTTTTCATCAGCCATGTCGAACACGTGCTCGGCACCAATGGCGCTGACAAAAACCTGGGCATGAGTGGCTTTCAGGCGCGAGGCCAGTAACTGACGGCGCGTTTCATCCAACTCGGAGGCAAAATCATCTATCAGATACAGGCAGCGTCGCCCGTTCTGTCGGGTGAGAAACTCACCCTGCGCCAGTCTGAGGGCGCACATCAGCAGCTTTAACTGGCCGCGTGACAGTAAATCCTCCACCGGCGTGCCGTCGGCGCGAATACGAAAATCGGCCTTGTGCGGTCCGCTGGCGGTGTAGGTCAGCGCTCTGTCGCGCTCAAACTGGCGTTCCAGCAGCTCGCGATAATCCGTCTCTTTATCCCAGCCACGCTGGAAAGAGAAGTTCAGCTCAAATTCTGGCAGGAACTGCGCGCAGGTGGCATTGATATCCGCAGCAATCGCTTCACTGTAGGCAGCACGCCATAGGCTTATCTGTTCAGCCAGCGGTGCCAGTTCCTGATCCCAGGCGCGAATTTGCTGATAGCGTGAAACCTGCCGCAGGGCCGCGTTGCGCTGCTTCAGCAGACGCCGGAGGTTACTCCAGGCGTTGAAAAAGCCCGGCTCGTTGTGGAAGCAGCCCCAGTCGATATAGGCGCGACGGTATTTAGGGCCGCCGTTCAGCAGGGTAAAACCTTCCGGCGTGATCAGCTGCATTGGCAGCATCTGGGCCAGCTCAGCCACTTTGTGACCGTCGCTGCCATCAATGCGCACCTTGCTGTCCCCGCCACGGGTTTTGGTCAGGCCAACCGACACTTCCCGCTCCGCTCCTTCAATGCGACCGTGCAGCACAAAAGCATCCTGATCGTGACGGATTACCCTGCCTGCCTGCAGGCTGCGAAAAGCCCGGCCGTGGCCCAGAGTATAAATCGCCTCCAGCACGCTGGTTTTGCCGCTGCCGTTGGCACCCACCAGAAAGTTAAATCCGGGAGCCAGTGCAAGATCCGCGTTTTCAATATTGCGAAAGTCTTTGATAAGAAGGCGGGTTAAAGCCATTTGAACCACATCCGGGGCATTGCGGGTACGATAAACGGGCGGAATAAATTCCGTCATCACAACCCGTAGACATTGGGCAGAGGGGCGAAATTTATTTCGCCCCTGCAGTGAGGCACAACCGCCCAGATGACAGGGGGTTTGTCAGCCCCGATTACAACCGCATTGGCATCACAACGTAAGCCGCAGACTGGCTGGCCGCGTCTTCAATCTGCACGCTGGACACCGAGTCAGTCAGCAGCAGACGGACGTTTTCACATTTCAGCGCATTAAGCACGTCCAGCACGTAGCTGACGTTAAACCCAATCTCCAGATCGGTGCCACCATAAGTGACATCCAGCATCTCTTCCGCCTCTTCCTGCTCCGGGTTGTTCGCGGTAATTTTCAGCTGATTTTCGCTGACATAGAGGCGAACACCGCGGAATTTCTCATTAGAGAGAATGGCGGCGCGGGCGAAGGCCTGCTTCAACAGATCGCAACCCGCATCCAGCGTTTTATCAGGATTTTTCGGCAGCACGCGGCGATAATCAGGGAAGCGGCCATCAACCAGCTTTGAAGTGAAGATAAAGTCACCGACATGCGCACGGATGTTGTTGCTGCCGATCTGCACCTGCAGCGGCGTATCGCCACCATCCAGCAGGCGCACCAGCTCAATCACCCCTTTACGCGGCACGATCACTGAATGGTCAGGCAGTGACTGCCCCACCGGCATTGAGCAAACCGCCAGGCGGTGACCATCGGTCGCTACGGTGCGCAGCTCTTCGCCTTCAGTTTCAAACAGCATGCCATTCAGGTAGTAACGCACGTCCTGATGAGCCATGGAGAACTGCGTCGCCTCAATCAGGCGCTTCATGGTCGCCTGCGGCAGGGTAAATTCCACTTCGCTCTGCCAGTCGTCCAGATTCGGGAAGTCACTGGCTGGCAGCGTGGACAGCGAGAAACGGCTACGGCCGGAGCGCACCAGCATTCTCTCGCCTTCCAGGATCACCGTGATCTCTGCGCCTTCGGGCAGGCCACGGCAGATATCAAAGAATTTGCGGGCCGGGACCGTAGTGGCACCCGGTTCGTGATCCTGCGTCAGCGCGACGCGGGCCACCATTTCCATTTCTAAATCGGTCCCGGTCAGCAGCAGGCTGCCTTCGTTGACCTGTAAAAGCAGGTTGCCGAGGATCGGTAACGTTGGACGACCGCCTAAAGGGCTGCTGACCTGCTGTAACGGCTTGAGTAAATGCTCGCGTTCTACAATAAATTTCATAGCGTCAGGAAGATAATGTTCTGATTAGATTTGAGAAATCTTCTTTAATATCGTGACTTTCTTCACGCAGCTGTTCGATTTTACGACAGGCATGAAGCACCGTGGTGTGGTCACGACCCCCGAAAGCATCACCGATTTCCGGCAAACTGTGGTTGGTCAGCTCTTTGGCCATGGCCATCGCCATCTGTCGCGGGCGGGCAACAGAACGCGAGCGGCGCTTGGAAAGCAGATCGGCCACTTTGATTTTATAATACTCAGCGACAGTTTTTTGAATGTTGTCGATGGTTACCAGCTTTTCCTGCAGCGCCAGCAAATCGCGCAACGCTTCGCGGACGAAATCAATGGTGATCGCCCGGCCGGTAAAGTTGGCGTTAGCAATCACGCGATTCAGTGCCCCTTCCAGCTCACGCACGTTGGAACGCAGACGCTTGGCAATAAAGAACGCCACTTCACCCGGCAGGCGGATGTCGTTTTCATCGGCTTTCTTCATCAGGATCGCCACGCGGGTTTCCAGTTCCGGCGGCTCAATCGCCACCGTCAGGCCCCAGCCAAAGCGGGATTTCAGACGATCCTCGACCCCGTTGATCTCTTTTGGATAACGATCCGAAGTCAGAATGATCTGCTGATTGCCTTCCAGCAGCGCATTAAAGGTGTGGAAAAACTCTTCCTGGGATCGTTCCTTATTAGCAAAGAACTGAATGTCATCGATCAGCAACGCGTCTACCGAGCGGTAGTAGCGCTTAAATTCTTCGATGGCATTGTTCTGCAGCGCCTTAACCATATCCTGCACGAAACGCTCGGAGTGCATATACACCACTTTGGCATTGGGCTTACGCGCCATGATGCCATTTCCTACCGCATGCAGCAGGTGAGTTTTCCCCAGGCCGGTGCCGCCATAAAGGAACAGTGGGTTGTAAGCCCCGCCAGGGTTGTCCGCAACCTGACGTGCAGCGGCGCGAGCCAGCTGGTTCGACTTACCTTCAACAAAGTTGTCAAAGTTGTGTTTGGTGTTGACGTTCGAGCGGTACGACAGCTCTGCCGGAGCCGGCATGCTGTCCCAGCTCGGGCGCGAAGGCGCCGGGCGGGCGCCGGGCGCGGGCGCACTGGCGTGTGCGCTGGCCATCACCGGCTGGCTGATTTGACGGGTGACCGGTTTGCTGCCCACTTCGAAACGCAGTAAAGGTGCATCCGCCCCGCAGAAATCATTCAGCAAGCCGTTAATATTATTGAGATATTTATCACGAACCCAATCGAGCACAAAGCGATTTGGGGCATACAAGGCCAGCGTGTTGTCGTTCAATTCGGCCTGCAATGGACGTATCCACATGCTGAATTCGGTGGCAGGTAGTTCATCCTGCAAACGGGCAAGGCACTGTTGCCAAAGCGTAAGTGACACGGCGGACTCCACTCGAAAAAATTCGATAAGAAAAAAGGCGCTGAAGCGATAAATTCATCATTGTTGACGCATGCAGATGATACACATACGAACCGCTGTCCGCGGTTTCTCCGCCGCTGACTGACCCGGAGGATCGCTAACGGAAGGGCGGATCATAGCGCAAAGCGCAGCAGAGATCTTCACTTTCTACACAGTTTTGATCCAATTTATCCACAGGCCAAAGATCGCGGGGATAAGTTTACGCCATCGCGCTCAAAAGGCATTCAGGATCGTCTGCATTGGTTGATTTTTTAAGGTGCCGTCACGTATTACCGCAAAGGCGCTGCAACAAGATCGCCGGAAGATCCGCGAGGATCCTTGCGCTTTAATACAGACTCCGTATAATTCCTGCCCCGGCGTGTTGCGCTCTGGCCCGAACCGGCTGGTTTTGCGGTCGAACGGGACATCCAGACGCAGCTTTAACGCGAAGTAAATTGACTCCGGACTGTACAATTATTACAATCCCGCCTCTTTATTAAAGATACACTGAGGCGTCGGTCGGTTTTCTGACCATCAAACGCGTCACCAAGTGAAATTTTCCAAGTTTAGGTAGAAATCGCCATGAAACGCACTTTTCAACCGTCCGTACTGAAGCGCAACCGTTCACACGGTTTCCGTGCTCGTATGGCAACAAAAAATGGTCGTCAGGTTCTGGCACGTCGTCGTGCTAAAGGCCGCTCACGTCTGACCGTTTCTAAGTAATAAAAGCTAACCGCTGAGTGGTTAAGCTCGCATTTCCCAGGGAGTTACGTTTGTTAACTCCCACTCATTTCACTTTCGTCTTCCAGCAGCCACAAAGAGCCGGCACGCCGCAAATCACCATCCTCGGCCGCCTGAACTCGCTGGGGCATCCCCGCATCGGTCTCACCGTAGCCAAAAAAAATGTTAAACGTGCGCACGAACGCAACCGGATCAAGCGATTGACCCGCGAGAGTTTTCGCCTGCGTCAGCATGAGCTTCCTGCCATGGACTTTGTGGTGGTAGCGAAGAAAGGGGTGGCCGATCTGGATAACCGTGCGCTGGCGGAAGCGTTGGAGAAGATATGGCGTCGTCACTGTCGCCTGGCTCGCGGCTCCTGATTGGGCTGATCCGCGTCTATCAACGCGCTATCAGCCCACTGCTGGGACCCCACTGTCGCTTTCATCCAACCTGCTCGCAATACGGTATTGAGGCATTGCGCAGGTTTGGCATGATAAAAGGCAGTTGGTTGACGATGAAACGCGTATTAAAATGCCACCCTTTGAACCCGGGTGGCGACGATCCGGTGCCGCCAAAAACCGACGATAACAGAGAACATTAACGATGGATTCGCAACGCAATCTTTTTCTCATCGCTTTTCTGTTCGTGTCTTTTATGATCTGGCAAGCCTGGCAGACGGACCACGCTCCGCAGCCACAGCAAACCCAGACCACGCAAAACACGACAGTAAACGGTGATGCCGCCAATCAGGGCGTACCTGCCAGCGGCCAGGGCAAAACGATCACCGTTAAGACTGACGTGCTGTCTTTACAGATCAACACCCGCGGTGGCGATATTGAGCAGGCAAAGCTGCTGACTTACCCGGATAAAATGGGTTCTTCACTGCCATTCCAGCTTCTCGAAACCACCCCAGATTTTCTGTATCAGGCTCAGAGCGGCCTGACCGGTCGCAACGGCCCGGATAATCCGGCTAACGGTGCTCGCCCGCTGTTCACCACCACTCAGGATAGTTTTGAGCTGGCGGAGGGGCAGAGCGAACTGCGTATCCCGATGACTTACACTGCTGAAAACGGCGTAACTTACACCAAAACCTTCGTTCTGAAGCGTGGTGATTTTGCGATCGGCGTTGATTACCAGGTTAACAACACCACTCAGCAGCCGCTGGAAGTGGCGATGTTTGGTCAGCTGAAGCAGACCATCGACCTGCCCAAGCATCGTGATACCGGCAGCAACAACTTTGCGTTGCACACCTTCCGTGGTGCGGCTTACTCCAGCAGTGAGAGCAACTACGAGAAGTACAAGTTCGATAAAATCAGCGATAACGAAAACCTGAACGTCAGCACCAACAATGGTTGGGTGGCGATGCTTCAGCAGTACTTCGCCACTGCGTGGGTTCCTCGTACCAGTGGTACCAACACCCTTTACACCAGCAACCTGGGTAATGGCGTGGCGGCTGTAGGCTACAAATCAGCCCCGGTGACCATTGCAGCAGGTTCACAGCAGAACCTCGCTGCCACCCTGTGGGTTGGACCGGAAATTCAGGACAAGATGGCGGCCATCGCGCCTCACCTCGACCTGACCGTAGATTACGGCTGGCTGTGGTTTATTTCTCAACCACTGTTCAAACTGCTGAAGTTTATCCACAGCTTTATCGGTAACTGGGGCTTCTCCATTATCGTCATCACCTTTATCGTTCGTGGCATCATGTACCCGCTGACCAGAGCGCAGTACACCTCCATGGCGAAAATGCGCATGCTGCAGCCTAAGATTCAGGCCATGCGTGAGCGGTTAGGTGAAGATAAGCAGCGCATGAGTCAGGAGATGATGGCGCTGTACAAGGCAGAGAAAGTGAACCCACTGGGTGGCTGTCTGCCGCTGGTTATCCAGATGCCGATCTTCCTGGCCCTGTATTACATGCTAATGGGCTCCATTGAACTGCGTCATGCGCCGTTCGCCCTGTGGATCCATGACCTGTCTGCACAGGACCCGTATTATATCCTGCCGATCCTGATGGGCGTGACGATGTTCTTCATTCAGAAGATGTCGCCAACCACCGTCACCGACCCGATGCAGCAGAAGATCATGACCTTTATGCCGGTGATCTTCACCGTGTTCTTCCTGTGGTTCCCTTCCGGTCTGGTGCTGTACTATATCGTCAGTAACCTGGTGACCATTATCCAGCAGCAGCTGATTTATCGCGGTCTGGAAAAACGCGGTCTGCACAGTCGCGACAAGAAGAAAGCGTAATTTGCGCGATCAACCGCAAACAACCCTTTAGTATAAGGCGGTCAGATGACCGCCTTATTTTTTGCCTGAATGAGAGTTAAACATGAATCATAGCGAGACCATCGTCGCCCAGGCGACCCCGCCAGGCCGTGGCGGTGTGGGCATTCTGCGCGTTTCCGGTCCTAAAGCCGCCGAAGTAGCCCACATCCTGCTGGGCAAGGTGCCAAAACCCCGCTACGCCGATTATCTGCCGTTCCGTGATGCCGACAACGTCGCGCTGGATCAGGGGATAGCGCTATGGTTCCCTGGCCCGAACTCCTTTACCGGCGAAGACGTGCTGGAGTTGCAGGGACACGGCGGGCCGGTGATCCTCGATCTGCTGCTCAGGCGCATTGTGGCTATTCCAGGCGTGCGCATTGCCCGTCCGGGTGAATTCTCCGAGCGGGCCTTCCTGAACGACAAGCTGGATCTGGCTCAGGCTGAAGCAATTGCAGATCTGATCGATGCCAGTTCAGAACAGGCGGCTCGCTCAGCCCTGAACTCCCTGCAGGGCGCATTTTCGCTGCGGGTGAATACACTGGTGGAAGCACTCACTCACCTGCGAATCTACGTGGAAGCTGCTATCGACTTTCCGGATGAGGAAATAGACTTCCTGTCAGACGGTAAAATCGAGTCCCAGCTGAACCAGGTCATCAGCGATCTTGACGGCGTGCGTGCCGAGGCCCGGCAGGGCAGCCTGCTGCGTGAAGGCATGAAGGTGGTGATTGCCGGTCGCCCCAATGCCGGTAAATCGAGCCTGCTGAACGCGCTGGCCGGGCGTGAAGCGGCTATCGTCACGGACATCGCCGGAACCACGCGTGACGTGCTGCGTGAGCATATCCATATCGACGGTATGCCACTGCACATCATTGATACTGCCGGGCTGCGGGAAGCCAGTGATGAAGTTGAACGCATTGGCATTGAGCGTGCGTGGCAGGAAATCGAACAGGCTGACCGGGTGCTGTTTATGGTCGATGGCACCACCACTCAGGCAACCGAGCCTGCAGAGATCTGGCCGGACTTTATTGCCCGCCTTCCCGCCACGCTGCCGATTACGGTGGTAAGGAATAAGGCAGATACTACTGGTGAGGCGCGGGGTATGACAGAAGTGAATGATCACTCACTTATTAGACTCTCCGCCCGTACCGGCGAAGGGATTGAGGTATTGCGCAACCACCTGAAAGAGAGCATGGGATTTGCCGGAAATATGGAGGGTGGCTTTCTCGCCCGCCGCCGTCATTTACAGGCTCTGGAGTTAGCGTCCACTCACTTACTACAGGGTAAAGATCAGCTGCTGAACGCTCGGGCGGGGGAACTGCTGGCCGAAGAGCTACGGGCCGCACAGCAATGCCTGAGCGAGATCACCGGTGAATTCACTTCAGATGACCTGCTGGGCCGTATCTTCTCCAGCTTCTGCATCGGAAAATAGTCTTCTGGGCGGTGACGGTTACAAAAATATAAACCGTCACCCCTGATGACCCCGAATATTTTCTTTAAGAATCTTAAGAAATACAAAAAATCGATAACCTCTTTCCCGCCATTTCACTTACTGGACGGGGAGAATATAATCTGCCAGACTCAGAGCATACACAATGACCTGCTGTCATTTCATTGTGTTCCTCCCCTGACTATTAATGCAGTCCCGCAATAATCTGGTGCCTGAAAGGAATACGGATCGCCTGAATCATTTTTTGGAACCTATTAAACAGATAAGGATATTATGAACAATAACGGCTATTACACCTTTAATGAAGGAAAGGTTATTCTTCCGGAGAATTATGTCGATCGCACGGTACATGCCCTTACTGACATTACCTCTGTCATGCCCGGCATCAACATTTCCCGCGATAAACTTTCAGAGAAACAAACGTTAACTGAGTATCTCGATGAACAGTACCAGCAGCTGATCCCTAAAATGCGCGGCTGGGAGCAGGAACCACGTAAACCAGTTTTCCTGGGAGCCGGGCGTATTCCGGGAGAAGAGATCACCTTTAGCTTCCTGCGGCCGCCAGAACATCGCCTGTGGCAAAAGCAGGCTGTGTTTGTGCTTGGTGATGATGATGTGCTGGTTTTCAGCCTGTCGAAAGTTTCGGCATTTGACGAGAACGATCAAAATCTGCTGGACGGTATGTTGAAAAGTTTTGTTGCGAACGCTTAATTGATCGCCATCAGAAAATCTATTTTTTGCCGGTCATGTTGACCGGCAATGCTGATAGAAATACCAGCCAGTCTGTTTCTGATAATAGCGAAATTCATCTCATCATTTTCGCCATTGTTTTGATACCAACCGCGCCATCCGCAATAAAGTAAAAAAAAAGTTATCTCCATGTTATTAATTTAGAGGGTTACAGCCACTTCCTCCCTCCTTCTCAGCGGAAAATCATTTCACCCGCATGTTCAGGATGAAATTAATCCGAATTTCACGGCAAAACGGGTAAACCTGCGTGATATTTCTTAAGAAAATTCTTACAATAACAAGGTGATTTTTCGACCATTTTCACGGAGCGACAGATGGCAAGTCATTTTGCTCGCTGGACCCTGACTGACTCCAGCGTCCCGGAACACCGACTCTCTGCGCAGACAGTGGATTACGCCCGGGCTTTCCCGGAACGACGTCGGATCCGCTATCTTGCTTCACGCACGTTGCTGGCTGAACTGATGTGGCGCGTGTACGGCATAGCGCAGCTTCCCGAAGTGATCACGACCAGCACCGGTCGGCCGCAGTTTGCCGACAGCAGCCTGCCGGATTTCAGCATAGGCTATGCCAGTAATATCGTGGCCGTCCTGCTGGCTGAAGAAGGCGGTCGTGCAGGACTGGGAATGGAAATTGTCCGTGCGCACAGCCGCCAGACCCTTGAACTGCATTCCAGAGACATCTCTTCAGGTGAAAAAGCGTGGATCCGGGCACAGGCCGACCCCGATGAAGCCGCAACTCAGCTTTGGGCGCTGCGTCAGAGCGTGCTGAAATTGACCGATGAAACATCAGACTGCTCTTCCCTGCAGCTGCACCCGGCCTCCGGACGGCTTCGCTCGGCGCGCTGTCCGGACATTGAGGCTATTTCAGACGTGGAAGCACTGATCATCTGGTCCTGTGCGCTGGCTCCGGCCAGTGAACGGCTACATCTGTGGGAGTTTGACGGCAGGCAAAACTGGCGGCGGTTGCAGGACATTCAGACTCATACGCATAACATGGGGCCGCGCACGGTGCGTTTAACCAGTCTGCCGCCTGAAAAATCCCTGCACGCCTGAGAAAGGATTTGAACGGAAAGCCTCAGGCCGGAATGTTCCGGCCTGAGTTATTGCTTAATGTGCGTCGATAAAGACAATCTTCAGCACAAACAGCAGCGCCACAACCACCACGCAAGGGCTGATTTCACGCCAGCGGCCGGTGCCCAGCTTCATCACGCAGTAAGAAATAAAGCCCAGAGCGATCCCTTCGGTGATTGAGAAGCTGAAAGGCATCATTGCCGTGGTCACGAAGGCCGGAACGGCTTCGGTCAGGTCATCCCATTTCACACGCGCCAGGCTTGAAGTCATCAACACCCCCACATAAATCAGCGCACCTGCTGCGGCATAAGCCGGAACCATACCCGCCAGCGGTGACAGGAACATCACCAGCAGGAACAGAATGCCGGTAACCACAGCCATCAGGCCGGTACGTCCTCCAATGGAGACGCCAGAAGAGCTCTCAATATAAGCGGTTACGGAAGAGGTGCCGATATAGGCTCCCGCTACCGAGCTGATGCTGTCCACGAACAGCGCCTGCTTCATCCGTGGGAAGGTTCCTTTCTCGTCGGTCAGACCAGCTTTGTCGGTCACGCCAATCAGCGTACCAGAGGAGTCAAACAGGTTAACCAGCATAAAGGAGAAGATGATCCCGGCCATGCCGATGTTCAGCGAACCCGCCAGGTCCACCTGGCCCAGCACCGATGTAATTCCGGTCGGGGCTGAGAACACGCCGCCGAACTTCACGTCACCAATCGCCAGACCAATCAGTGTGGTCACGACGATAGAAACCAGCACCGCGATATGAATATTACGGGAAGCCAGAATGGCGATAATGAAAAAGCCCAGCGCGCCCAGCAGCACACTGTGTGAGGTCAGATTCCCCACCGCTACCAGCGTGTCTTTGTTTGGCACGACAATCCCGGCATTTTTCAGGCCGATCATCGCAATAAACAGGCCGATACCGGCGGTGATCCCCACGCGCAGGCTGACCGGGATATTGGCAATCATCCAGTAGCGAACGCGGAACAGGGTCAGCAGCAGCAGGCCCACGGCACCCCAGAAGATTGCGCCCATCCCCACCTGCCAGGAGATGCCCATGGCACCCACCACCACAAAGGCAAAGAAGGCATTCAGCCCCATTGCCGGAGCCAGTGCAACAGGCAGGTTAGCCACCAGGCCCATCAGAATACTGCCAAATGCAGCAATCAGACAGGTTGTGACAAACACGGCCTGGGTGTTCATTCCGGCCACGCCGAGGATCTGCGGGTTGACGAAGACGATATAGACCATCGTCAGGAAAGTCGTGAAACCGGCGATCACTTCGGTGCGTGCCGTTGTGCCGTGTTCCTGGAGTTTGAAGATCCGCTGCAGTAGACCTGAATTGTTCATGATGAGATTCCAAAACGGAGAAAAGTTATCGTCGGCTATCCTAACCTATAAATTTTAATTTGGTAGACCGTACGCGGGTTTTTTCGCAACCGATTGCGCTGTTTTTGCCGGGAGATCGCAACCACTAACTGGAATTGACATTTCCGGGTCGCATTTCAGTGTCAGTGAAGTAAAGTGGGAGAACGGTTAAACATTAAGGATGAGCCCATGTCAGTAAGCTGTGTATTTTTTGATTGTGACGGGACGCTGGTCGACAGCGAGCTGCTCTGTACCCAGGCCTACGTTAATACGTTTGCGCAGTTTGGCGCAGAGTTGTCACTGCAGGAGATGTTCGAAAAGTACAAAGGCGTAAAGCTGTACGACATCATTGCAGAGGTGTGTGCTGAGCACGGCCTGCACGCGACAAAGGAAGTGCTGGAGCCCGCCTACCGCAAAGAAGTGGCCCGCCTGTTTGATCAACAGCTGCAGCCGATTGCGGGTGCGAAAGCGCTGGTGGAGAAAATCGTCGTGCCGATGTGCGTGGTTTCGAACGGTACCGTCGAAAAAATGCAGCATTCTCTGGGTCTGACAGAGATGCTGCCCTGGTTTGATGGCCGGTTGTACAGCGGCTATGACATCGCCAGTTGGAAGCCCGATCCGCAGCTGATGTTCCACGCGGCAGAGGCAATGGGGGTGCCGATTGAGCAGTGCATTCTGATTGATGATTCTGAAGCGGGTGCCAGAGCCGGGATTGCCGCCGGAATTCCGGTGTTTTACTTCTGTGCAGATGCGCATAATAAGCCGCTGGAGCATCCACTGGTGACCACGTTTACCGGGATGGCGCAGCTGCCTGCTCTGTGGCAGGCTCGGGGCTGGAATATTACACGCTGAAATCAGCAGGGCGGCGGAGTTCGCCCTTTACAGGGATGAAGCCTGCACGAATCGCAGGGGCCGCTGGCGCAGGCCCCTCCCCCCTCTGCTTCAGCCAATCGCGCCCAGCGAGTCATCGTTGCCCTGCTTTTTCGGTAGCAGGAACAGCGTGGCAACAATATCCAGCAGGTAGATCAACGCCAGCAGGGTGATAGCCGCCACGAAAGAGAAATTCGCGGCCAGCAGGCCAATCACCAACGGGCCAAAACCTCCCACTCCCCGTCCAAGATTAAACAGGACGTTCTGAGCGGTGGCCCTTGCCTGTACCGGATAGGTATCCGAAATCAGCGCGCCGTAGCCGCCAATCATGCCGTTAACAAACATCCCCATCACCGCGCCGGTAAATAACATCACCATCGGATCGCGCAGCTGTGCATAAACCACCACCATAATTACCGCACCGAATTGATAAAGCAGGAAGATTTTCCAGCGGGCAAAACGGTCGGCCAGCACGCCAAACAACCAGATACCGAAAGTCATGCCGATCACCGTCACCGCCGTCCACAGGCCGGATTTGGTCAGTGAGAAGCCAAAGTAAGAGGAGAGGTAACTGGGCATCCAGATCATCAGGCCGTAATAACCAAAATTCTGCACTGAACAGAGAATAAAAATGCCCAGGCTGGCTTTAGCTGTCGCCGTATCCTTAAACAGCAGTCTGATCCGCGCAGTAAAAGAGAGCCCCTGGTTTACATCCACATGACGGGTGAACCCTTCCGGCTCGCCCATACCACGGCGGATAGCAAAGGAAACCAGCGCAGGCAGCAGCCCCACCAGGAACATGCCACGCCAGCCGATATGCTGCAGTAACAGCGGGGTGATGAATGCCGCCAGCAGCACGCCCAGCTGCCAGCCGATGCCCACCCAGGCGGAAGCACGGTTACGCTTGCTGGCAGGCCAGGCTTCAGCGATCAGCGCCATTCCAATGCCGAACTCGCCTCCCAGCCCAACGCCAGCCAGCGTACGGTAAGCCAGCAGATCCCAGTAACCCTGCGCCACTGCGCACAGGCCAGTGAAGATCGAGAACATCAGAATGGTAAAGGTCAGCACACGAATGCGGCCCAGACGATCGCTGAGATGGCCAAAGACCACACCACCGATCACGGCGCCAATCAGCGTCCAGGTCACCAGCGACCCGGCCTGAGAGGGATTCAGCGCCAGCGAAACGCTGATGGCCGGAAGCATAAAACCGAGAATAAGAAGATCGAAGCCGTCCATAGCATAACCGCTGATGGCCGCCAGCATTGCCTTGCCCGGCGTGGCGCCTTTTTTCGGCGTCTGAGTGGTCATAAGATATCCCTGCCTGAAGTGAAAGTGCGGCAAGTATATGTTTCAGCGCGTTAACAGGCCATAAAATAGTGATAGGGGAAATGTGCCGGACCGGCGAAAAAGCGATGGAAGAAGATCAGCTGGCCAGGCGAACCTGGCCAGCGGGGATCAGGCTGGCGGGTTGTCGATACCGTCGTCGCCGGTCAGCAGCTTATCCAGCTGATCGCCGCCAACGTGACGGAAATCCTGCCCCTTCACGAAGTAGAAGATGATTTCGCAGATATTCTGGCAGCGGTCACCGATACGCTCGATGGCACGGGCACAGAACAGCGCGGTCAGTACGCTCGGGATGGTACGCGGATCTTCCATCATATAAGTCATCAGCTGACGCACGATGCCCTCATATTCCTGGTCAACCTTTTTGTCTTCCCGGTAGATCTCAACCGCTGCGCTCAGGTCCATACGCGCAAACGCATCCAGCACGTCATGCAGCATCTGGATAGTGTGATATCCCAGCGACTCCAAGTTCACCAGCAGCTGCTGATGCTGCTGACCAAATTTCTCCAGCGCGGTACGGCTGATTTTCTCTGCCACGTCACCAATGCGTTCCAGTTCTGAGATGGTCTTGATGATTGCCATCACCAGGCGCAGGTCGCTGGCGGTTGGCTGGCGTTTGGCGATGATACGCACGCAGGCTTCATCAATCGACACTTCCATCATATTGACCTTCTGGTCGCCGTCGATCACCCGCTGTGCCAGCTCGCCATCCTGGTTGTGCATCGCAATGATGGCGTCAGTCAGCTGCTGCTCCACCAGCCCGCCCATGGTCAAAACCTGGGTTCGGATATGCTCCAGCTCGGCGTTGAACTGCCCGGAGATATGTTTATTCAGATTCAGGTTATCCATCGTATTCTCCAGTCAAATCAACCGTAGCGGCCGGTAATGTAGTCTTCGGTTTGCTTCTGGTGCGGTTTGGTGAACAGCGTGTCGGTATCGCTGAACTCGATCAGTTCACCCAGATACATAAAGGCCGTGTGATCGGAACAGCGTGCAGCCTGCTGCATGTTGTGCGTCACGATAACCACGGTGTAATCCTGCTTCAGCTCGGTGATCAGCTCTTCAATACGTCCGGTAGAGATCGGGTCCAGCGCCGAGCACGGCTCATCCAGCAACAACACTTCAGGGCGAATGGCGATCCCGCGGGCAATGCACAGACGCTGCTGCTGTCCGCCGGAGAGGCTGTACCCGCTCTGATGCAGTTTATCTTTAGTTTCGGTCCAGAGTGCGGCTTTGGTCAACGCCCACTGTACACGCTCGTCCATATCAGCACGGGAAAGTTTTTCAAACAGGCGCACACCGAAAGCGATATTGTCATAAATCGACATAGGGAACGGCGTCGGCTTCTGAAAAACCATCCCCACCCGGGCACGCAGCAGAGCGATATCCTGGCTTACGGTCAGAATGTTTTCGCCATCCAGCAGGATTTCGCCTTCTGCGCGCTGCTCAGGATAGAGAGAGAACATTTTGTTGAAGGTGCGCAGCAGAGTCGATTTCCCGCAGCCTGACGGGCCGATAAAAGCGGTCACCTGGTTTTTAGCGATATCCAGATTGATGTTCTT
This sequence comes from Erwinia amylovora, assembly GCA_050311775.1. Classification (GTDB taxonomy): domain Bacteria; phylum Pseudomonadota; class Gammaproteobacteria; order Enterobacterales; family Enterobacteriaceae; genus Erwinia; species Erwinia amylovora_A. The sequence continues at coordinate 58,912 of JBNONK010000015.1, forward strand.
CAGCGCATGGAATTTCCCGTAATAGAAGTTCAAATCACGAACCTGAATCATCTTACTGGAAGTGTTGTCAGCCATTCTCTTTCTCGCTTATATGCGCCGCCGCAGCCGCGCTTCTCAATTAATGTTTGCTACGGGCAAAAACCACGCGCGCCAGAATATTCAGCAGCAACACGCAGGCAGTAATCAGCAGCACGCCCGCCCAGGCCAGGCTTTGCCATTCGGCAAACGGGCTCATGGCGAATTTGAAGATGGTCACTGGCAGGTTAGCCAGCGGCTGCATCATGTCGGTGCTCCAGAACTGGTTCGACAGTGAAGTGAACAACAGCGGAGCCGTTTCCCCGGCGATACGCGCCACCGCCAGCAGCACACCGGTCAGGATGCCGGAAACTGAGGCCTTCAGCGTGATCGCAGAAATCATCTTCCACTTCGGCGTTCCCAGTGCATAAGCCGCTTCACGCAGGCTGTCCGGCACCAGTTTGAGCATGTTCTCAGTGGTACGGATAACGATAGGAATTTGCAGCAGCGCCAGCGCAACCACTCCGGCCAGGCCTGAGAAGTGCTGCATCTGTGCCACCACCAGCGTGTAGACAAACAGCCCCACCACGATAGAAGGAGCAGAGAGCAGGATATCGTTGATAAAACGAATTATCTCGGCCAGCCAGGATTTACGGCCGTACTCCGCAAGATAGATCCCCGCCATAATACCCAGCGGCGTGCCGACTACCGTTGACCAGAGGATCAACAGACCGCTGCCGGCAATGGCGTTGGCCAGACCACCGCCCGCAGTATTAGGCGGCGGGGTATTTTCGGTGAACAGTGACAGGCTCATGCCGTCAAAGCCACGGGTCACGGTTGCCCAGAGGATCCACACCAGCCAGAACAGGCCAAAGGCCATGGTCAGCAGCGAGAGGGTCAGGGCAATCCGGTTTTTTAACCGACGCCACGCCTGCATTTTGCGGCGTGAGGCTTCCAGTTCGGCGCGAGCCTGCATTTCCATGGTGGTCATGAGCGCGCTCCTTCACTTTTCGCCAGCCGCAGGATCATCAGTTTGGAACAGGCCAGCACGATAAAGGTGATCACAAACAGGATCAGACCCAGCTCCATCAGAGCCGCAGTGTGAACACCGGATTCCGCTTCAGCGAATTCGTTGGCCAGCGCGGAAGTAATACTGTTGCCCGGCATAAACAGCGAAGCGCTGTCGAGCTGGTAGGTGTTACCGATGATAAAGGTCACCGCCATGGTTTCTCCCAGGGCGCGACCGAGGCCCAGCATCACGCCGCCAATCACCCCGTTTTTGGTGAACGGTAGCACGATGCGCCAGATCACTTCCCAGGTGGTACAACCGATGCCGTAAGCAGACTCTTTCATCATCACCGGCGTCTGTTCGAAAACGTCACGCATCACTGAGGCGATGTAAGGAATGATCATAATTGCCAGGATAATCCCGGCAGCCAGGATCCCGATACCAAATGCCGGGCCGGAGAACAGCGCGCCAACGATTGGAATGTTCGACATCAGGTCGCCCAGCGGGGTCTGGAAATAAGTAGCAAACAGCGGAGCGAAGATAAACAGGCCCCACATGCCGTAGACGATACTGGGAATAGCCGCCAGCAGCTCAATCGCCACGCCAAGCGGGCGACGCAGCCAGTTGGGTGCCAGCTCCGTCAGGAACAAGGCGATACCGAAACTGACCGGTACGGCGATGATCAGTGCAATGAGGGAAGTGACGATCGTTCCGTAAATCGGAACCAGCGCACCGAATTGTTCGTTGGGAGCATCCCAGGTCTTGGTCCACAGGAAAGAGAAGCCGAACTTCTGAATGCTGGGCCAGGAGGAAAAAATGAGCGAAACAATAATGCCACCGAGCAGCAACAGCACAATCAGCGCAGCCAGTTTTACCAGCGCACCGAAAATGATGTCACCCTGCTTGCCGGGAGCTTTAAATGTCGGCTTGGTTGCAGCCATAGAATTCTCGATGTTGAAAGTGTAAGGGCGGCATCTCTGCCGCCCGAGAGTAAGGAGCGAATCATTCGTCCCTTACACCAGCTTAGTACAGGGCTTTACCTGAGCTGTCTTTCACGTTGGTTTTCCAGGCGGCACGGATCTGTGCAACCACGGAATCTGGCAGGGAAGCGTAGTCCAGGCTGTTAGTGGTTTTGCCACCGTTTTTATATGCCCAGTCAAAGAACTTGAGGACTGCTGCGCCTTTCTCGGCGTTAGCCTGCTCTTTCTGCACCAGGATAAAGGTGGTGGAAGAGATTGGCCATGCATCAGTACCTTTCTGGAACGTCAGATCCTGGGCAAAAGATTCGCTCCAGTTTGCGCCTTTCGCCGCATTGCTGAAGCTCTTCTCGCTTGGTTCTACTGCTTTACCATCAGCATCCACCAGCCTGGTGTAAGCCAGGCTGTTCTGCTTGGCGTAAGCGTATTCTACGTAACCGATTGAACCCGGCAGACGCTGAACAAATGCCGCCACGCCGTCATTACCTTTACCGCCCAGACCGGTTGGCCAGTTAACGGTGTTGCCCACGCCAATTTTGCTCTTCCAGTCGCTGTTCACTTTAGACAGGTAGCTGGTGAACACGTAAGAGGTGCCAGATCCGTCAGCACGACGAACCACATTGATATTGCTGTCAGGCAGTTTCACACCCGGGTTCAGCCTGGTGATGGCCGGGTCGTTCCATTTTTTGATGTTACCCAGGTAGATGTCACCAACGGTTTTGCCATCCAGAATCAGCTGACCCGATTTGATACCAGGGATGTTAACAGCCAGTACCACGCCACCGATCACGGTAGGGAACTGGAACAGGCCGTTTTTCTGTAAATCTTCATCTTTCAGAGGTGCATCAGACGCGCCAAAATCGACGGTTTTCGCGATGATCTGCTTAACGCCGCCGGAAGAACCGATACCCTGATAGTTAACCTGTGCTCCGGTAGCTGTGTTGTACTCTGCCGCCCACTTGTTATAAACAGGAGCCGGGAAGGTACCGCCTGCGCCAGTCAGGTTAGTCGCCGCGAACGCGGAAACAGCAGTCAGAGACAGGGCTACAGCTACACCTTGAGCCACGGTTTTTTGCATCAGTGTCATGTTCCCTCCAGGGGATTAAAAGTCAGGCTCTATGCCGTTTTAATATGAATAATGATTGCTGCTGGAGGCAAAATAGGACAGTTTAGTGACAGTAAAATGTACGAAATATGACAGTTTTGTGACACAAGAGGCAGTTTAAAATGGCGGTGCTACCGCGCTTTCAACACTGCCATAAACTCATCAATCCATACGCGCGTTTTCCACAGCTGCAGGCTGCCGGGCAACGTAATGACATAGAGGGGCATTGGCAAAGGATTCTCAATGCGCCAGTCGGCCAGCACGCGGATCAGCCTGTCGCTCAACAGACGGTTGTTGGCGATAAATGTCGGGATCAGCGCAATACCCTCTCCCTGTAACATTGCATCAATGATGGCATCACTGTTGTTGATCATCAGCCGCGGGGTCAGCCGAATTTTACCCAGCGTGGTCGGGCGGTAATACGCTACAGGTCTTTGGGCAGCTCGCTGTCACTGTCCGCCAGTGAAACAGCAGTTAATTGCCGCAATAACTGTTAAATAATTATGATAAATAACCTACCCCCACCCCGGGGCTCGCCTGCGCCCGGGTGAACAGGATTACATTCAGACGTTCCTCCAGTCGATGAATCATCTGACTGACGAAGGAATGGGGTATGGAAAACACGCGACCAGCTTATTAAAAGCATATTTTTTAAAAAGTTGAATAAAAAAATTAAACCAGACAACACTTCCATTAACTCCTTTATTTTCTTCACACCCAGCTCTTTTGCTTTATCCCTGTCTGCTCAAATCAGCATTGAGCAGTATGCTGCTCAACAGAGGTCTACGGGTTTAAAACATCAAATATTTTAATAAATTTGATGGTTATTCATGGCTGAGCAATCTCTGATCAGACGCATTGAGCAGCATGTTGTCCTGAATATGGCGTGAGTTGAGGATTTAGAGGACTTTCCCCGCGCGAAGCCGAATTTGGCATCAGCTTTGGCCATCCAATGCTGTTTAATTCGCCACATCAGGCGCGTCAGGCTGACCAGCGCGGCGAATGCGACAGTTACTGCCAGGAGGCATCAAACCACGCGAGCGGCAAACTGAAAAGCCCGCAGCTCCAGGCATAAAAAAATCCGGTATGCTTGCAAAGCATAACCGGATTTATTTTTTTACTCAGAATGCTGTCGGGAGGCTTATTCCACCGTCACCGACTTCGCCAGGTTACGCGGCTGATCCACATCAGTGCCCTTAATCAGTGCCACATGGTAAGAGAGCAGCTGCAGGGGAACGGTGTAAAAAATCGGCGCAATAATCTCCTCCACGTGCGGCAGAGAGACAATACGCATTCCTTCGCTGTTGCTGAAACCGGCATCCTGGTCGGCAAAGACGTACAGCAGGCCGCCACGGGCGCGCACTTCTTCGATATTCGACTTCAGTTTTTCCAGCAGCTCATTGTTCGGCGCGACCACAATCACGGGCATATCAGCATCAATCAGCGCCAGCGGGCCGTGCTTCAGTTCACCCGCAGCGTAGGCTTCCGCATGAATATAGGAGATCTCTTTGAGTTTCAGCGCCCCTTCCATCGCGATGGGATACTGATCGCCACGGCCGAGGAACAGCGCATGATGCTTGTCTGAGAAGTCTTCTGCCAGCATTTCAATCAGCTTGTCCTGAGACAGCATCTGCTCGATACGGCTTGGCAGCGCCTGCAGGCCATGCACGATATCATGCTCGATCTGCGGATCCACGCCTTTCAGACGGCCAATCTTCGCTACCAGCATCAGCAGCACGGTTAACTGGGTGGTAAAGGCCTTGGTGGAAGCCACGCCGATTTCCGTGCCCGCTTTGGTCATCAGCGCCAGATCGGACTCACGCACCAGCGAGGAGCCGGCCACGTTGCAGATAGCCAGCGATCCAAGATAGCCCAGCTCTTTGGACAGACGCAGCGCAGCAAGCGTATCCGCCGTTTCTCCTGACTGGGAAAGGGTGATCAACAGGCTGTTCTTACGCACTGCAGATTTGCGGTAACGGAACTCAGAGGCAATCTCCACGTCGCACGGCAGGTCAGCCAACGCTTCAAACCAGTAGCGAGAGACCATCCCCGAGTTGTAAGAGGTGCCGCAGGCGACGATCTGGATATGCTCAACCTGCTTAAGCAGCTCGTTAGCCTTTGGTCCCAGCTCGCTGAGATCAACTTCGCCCTGGCTGAAACGCCCGCTCAGGGTGTTTTTGATCGCCATCGGCTGCTCATAGATCTCTTTCTGCATGTAATGACGATAAATGCCTTTGTCGCCTGCATCGTACTGCACGCTGGATTCGATTTCAGCGCGCTGAACCTTTTCACCGCTGCGATTCACAATGGTGACTTCACGGCGGGTAATCTCAGCAATATCGCCTTCTTCCAGGTAGATAAAGCGACGGGTGACCGGCAGCAGAGCCAGCTGATCGGAAGCGATGAAATTTTCACCCACGCCACGGCCAATCACCAGCGGACTGCCGGAACGCGCGGCCACCAGCACGGACGGATCGCGGCTGTCGAGGATCACCATGCCATACGCACCGCGCAGCTGCGGGATAACGCGCAGCACCACTTCACGCAGCGACCCCCCATTCTGTTTCTGCTCCCAGTGCACCAGGTGAGCCACAACCTCGGTGTCGGTTTCAGAGGCGAAATGATACCCACGGGCGATCAGCTGCTCGCGCAGCGGCTCGTGGTTTTCAATAATGCCGTTGTGAACGATGATGATATGTTCAGAGATATGCGGGTGGGCATTGGCCTCCGAAGGTTCACCGTGCGTTGCCCAGCGCGTGTGCGCGATGCCGGTTCCTCCCACCAGCGGGGTGGTTTCTGCCGCTTCAGCCAGCTTCTGCACCTTGCCGAGACGGCGAAGACGGGTTACGTCACCCGCGGCAGTGACCACCGCCAGCCCGGCAGAGTCATAACCACGATATTCCAGCCGGCGTAATCCTTCCAGCAGGATTTCAGCAATATCACGTTGCGCTACTGCCCCTACAATTCCACACATATTTTTTTTCCTGACGTCATGGCGCGGTGGCCATTAACCTTGTCTTCTGACCTGATTGTCCGGTCTTTGCCGGTTCCCCGAGCCTTGTAGAGAGTGGGGATTATATTTTTATTTACCCTTCATACTCCAGGTTGCAGATGCGTTGGCTGCGCCAGCGCAGTTCAAAAACGCTGACGTTTTTGTGCTGCAACTCGAATTATTTTGGGCATCACTGCTTATATTTTCCAAAAAAACTTATTTCTTTTTCACTGGCCGCTGCCAGCCAGTTTTCAGCGTCTGATCCTTGCGGTTATAGACCAGGCCCTCCGCCGCGACGTCTTTCATCACCGTGGTACCTGCCGCAATCGTGGTTCCGGCAGCCACCGTGACCGGGGCCACCAGCTGAGTGTCGGAACCGACGAAGACGTTATCGCCAATCACCGTAAGAGACTTATTCACGCCGTCATAGTTGCAGGTGATGGTCCCGGCACCAATGTTCACATTGGCACCGATTTCTGCATCTCCCAGATAGCTCAGGTGACCGGCTTTGGTGCCTTTACCCAGCGTGGCCTTTTTAATCTCCACGAAGTTACCAACGTGCGCGCCTTCAGCCAGCGTCGCACCCGGACGCAAGCGGGCGAAAGGCCCGACCGTACAGGCTGAAGCCAGTTCGGCGTTTTCCAGCACGCTGTAGGGACTGATTTCGCAGTCATCACCAATCACGCAGTTTTTCAGCACGCAGCCGCTGCCAATTTTCACGCGGTTACCGAGCGTTACCCTGCCTTCAATGATGACGTTAGTGTCGATCACCACATCACGGCCGTGGATCAGCTCACCACGGAGATCAAAGCGTGATGGGTCATTGAGCATCACCCCGGCCAGCAGCAGTTTCTCAGCCTGTTCGGCCTGATAAACGCGTTCCAGCGTCGCCAGCTGCAGTCGATTATTCACGCCGTCGGTTTCGGTGGTACGGGAAGGGTGGACCGTTTCGGTCACACGGCCTTCCTGGTAGGCGAGAGCGATGATATCGGTGATGTAATACTCACCCTGCGCATTGTTATTGGTCAGCTTGCTCAGCCAGCGCTTCAGATCCGCACCACCGGCCAGCAGAATACCGGTATTGATTTCCCGGATCGCCAGCTGCTCTGGCGAGGCGTCTTTCTGCTCCACGATGCCCACTACTGAGCCGTTCTCACGGATGATGCGACCGTAACCCGTTGGGTTATCCAGAATCACCGTCAGCAGCGCAATGCCGCCTTCAGGTTTAACCGCACGCAGCCGTTTCAGCGTTTCTATGGAAATCAGCGGCACGTCGCCGTAAAGCATCAGAATATCTTCGTCATCAGCAAAATAGGGCGCGGCCTGCTGCATCGCATGCCCGGTTCCCAGTTGCTCCGCCTGCAATACCCAGTTCAGCGACGCATCGGTCAAGGTAGACTGCAGCAGTTCCCCACCATGGCCATACACCAGGTGAACCCTGTTCGCGCCAACGCCATTGGCGGCATCAATGACATGCTGCACCATCGGCTTACCGGCAAGGGTATGAAGCACTTTAGGGCGTTCGGAATACATGCGGGTCCCCTTGCCAGCGGCAAGGATCACCACGCTCATCGCGGTGTCAGACATAGAAATCCTGATAGCTCTGTAATGAAAAGGAAGTAAAGCGGTTCAGTGGTGAAAATACTACATTTTTCTCGTCAAAAAAAAATGCCAGTCAGGAAACTGACTGGCATTCGGGCTGCTTAAACCTGAGTTACATCGCTTTTTTGGTCAACTCGATCACGCGCAGTTTGGCGATCGCTTTGGCCAGTTCAGCCGACGCGGTAGCGAAGTCCACATCGCCATGAGAGCTGTTCATGTGCTCTTCAGCTTTGCGTTTCGCTTCCAGCGCGCGGGCCTCATCGAGGTCGGTACCGCGGATCGCCGTATCAGCCAGCACGGTAACCGCGCCAGGCTGTACTTCCAGCACGCCGCCGGAGAGATAAATATACTCTTCTTCGCCCTGCTGTTTAACGATGCGAACCATACCAGGTTTAATGGCGGTCAGCAGCGGGGCATGGCCGGGGAAAATCCCCAGCTCACCTTCGCTACCTGACACCTGGATTTTCTGCACCAGACCGGAGAACATCTGCTGTTCTGCGCTGACAACATCCAGGTGATAAGTCATAGCCATGATTAACCTCCAGGGAAACCGTTATTACAGTTTCTTCGCTTTTTCCACGGCTTCTTCGATGGAACCTACCATGTAGAAAGCCTGCTCTGGCATATGGTCGAATTCACCTTCCATGATGCCTTTAAAGCCACGGATGGTATCTTTCAGCGACACATATTTGCCTGGAGAACCGGTGAAGACTTCTGCCACGAAGAACGGCTGGGACAGGAAGCGCTGCATCTTACGAGAGCGTGCCACCACCAGTTTGTCTTCTTCAGACAGCTCGTCCATACCGAGGATGGCGATGATGTCTTTCAGTTCCTGATAACGCTGCAGCAGTGACTGAACGCCACGTGCAGTGTCGTAGTGCTCCTGGCCAACAACCAGTGGATCCAGCTGACGGCTGGTAGAATCCAGAGGGTCAACCGCCGGGTAGATACCCAGAGAAGCGATCTGACGGCTCAGTACCACGGTTGCATCTAAGTGAGCAAAGGTGGTGGCTGGTGATGGGTCAGTCAGGTCATCCGCTGGGACGTAAACGGCCTGTACGGAGGTGATTGAACCGGTCTTGGTAGAGGTGATACGTTCCTGCAGAACGCCCATCTCCTCTGCCAGCGTTGGCTGATAACCTACCGCAGAAGGCATACGACCCAGCAGTGCCGAAACTTCTGTACCGGCCAGGGTGTAACGATAGATGTTATCGATGAACAGCAGAACGTCACGACCTTCGTCACGGAACTTTTCAGCCATGGTCAGACCGGTCAGCGCGACGCGCAGACGGTTTCCTGGTGGCTCGTTCATCTGGCCGTAGACCAGGGACACTTTGTCGATAACGTTGGAGTCGGTCATTTCGTGGTAGAAGTCGTTCCCTTCACGGGTACGCTCGCCCACACCGGCAAACACGGAGAAACCTGAGTGCTCAGCCGCGATGTTACGGATCAGCTCCATCATGTTGACGGTTTTACCTACACCCGCACCACCGAACAGACCAACTTTACCGCCCTTCGCAAACGGACACATCAGGTCGATTACTTTGATCCCGGTTTCCAGCAGCTCTTGCGAGTTAGACTGATCTTCATAGGAAGGTGCTGCGCGGTGGATACCCCAACGCTCTTCTTCACCGATGTCGCCTTTCATATCGATTGGCTCACCCAGCACGTTCATGATACGGCCGAGTGTTGCAGTTCCTACAGGAACTTCGATTGGGTGCTCAAGGTCAGTCGCAACCAGACCGCGCTTCAGGCCGTCGGAAGAACCCATGGCGATGGTACGAACCACGCCACCACCCAGCTGCTGCTGGACTTCCAGCACCAGACGAGCATCACCATTTTGAACCTCAAGGGCGCTGTACACTTGTGGTACTGCGTCCTGAGGGAACTCGACGTCCACCACGGCGCCGATTACCTGGACAATCTTTCCAGTAGCCATCTTGAATCCTCTACCTAATCATTTAACCTGGTTAAACCGCGGAGGCCCCACCGACAATCTCGGTAAGTTCCTGGGTGATGCTGGCCTGACGAGCTTTGTTGTATACCAACTGCAGCTCTTTGATCAGGTTTCCGCCGTTGTCGGTCGCAGCTTTCATCGCCACCATACGTGCGGCCTGCTCGCTGGCCAGGTTTTCCACAACACCCTGGTAAACCTGAGACTCGACGTAGCGACGCAGCAAGGTATCCAGCAGCGCTTTCGGGTCCGGCTCATACAGGTAATCCCAGGTGCTCTTCTTCACCACGCCTTCGTCTTCATCTGCTGGCGGTAACGGCAGCAGCTGGACGATTTGCGGCGACTGGGACATGGTGTTGATAAATTTGTTACTGACCACAAACAGCTTGTCGATACGACCTTCGTCGTAAGCCTGCAGCATCACTTTCACCGGGCCAATCAGGTCAGACAGGGAAGGTTTATCCCCCATGCCGGTTACCTGAGCAACCACGTTGCCACCGACAGAGCTGAAGAATGACAGGCCTTTGGAACCGATAATGGCCAGATCGCTCTGTACGCCTTTATCAGACCAGCCTTTCATATCAGCCAGCAATTTTTTGAACAGGTTAATGTTCAAACCACCACAAAGCCCGCGGTCGGTAGACACGACCAGGTAGCCGACGCGCTTGACGTCACGCTCATCCAGGTAAGGGTGCTTGTACTCCAGATTCCCTAACGCAATGTGACCAATCACTTTGCGCATGGTCTCTGCATAAGGACGGCTGGCCGCCATGCGTTCCTGCGATTTACGCATTTTGGAGGCGGCGACCATTTCCATCGCTTTGGTGATCTTTTGCGTATTCTGGACGCTTCCGATCTTACTACGTATCTCTTTTGCGCCGGCCATAAGCTTCTCCTCAAAGCCTTGCGGCCTGCCCCTTAAAGGACAAGCCGCCAGACATTACCAGGACTGGGTTTTCTTGAACGTTTCGAGGAGGCCTTTCAGCTTCTCTTCGATCTCGTTGTTGTAGTTACCAGACTGGTTGATTTCAGCCATCAGCTCGGCATGGTCGCGATCGGCGAAGGCGAGCAGAGCGGCCTCGAAGCTGCCGATTTTCGCCAGTTCAACGTCGTTCAGGAAGCCACGCTCGGCCGCAAACAGCACCAGACCCTGCTGCGCTACGGACATCGGCGCATACTGTTTCTGTTTCAGCAGCTCGGTCACTTTCTGACCATGGCTCAGCTGTTTACGGGTTGCTTCGTCCAAATCGGAAGCGAACTGAGAGAACGCCGCCAGTTCACGATACTGTGCCAGAGCGGTACGGATACCACCGGACAGTTTCTTGATGATCTTGGTCTGCGCAGCACCACCAACACGGGATACGGAGATACCCGGGTTAACGGCCGGACGAATACCGGAGTTGAACAGGTTGGTTTCCAGGAAGATCTGACCATCGGTAATCGAGATTACGTTGGTCGGAACGAACGCAGAAACGTCGCCAGCCTGAGTTTCGATAATTGGCAGTGCGGTCAGTGAACCGGTTTTACCTTTTACTTCACCGTTGGTGAAACGCTCAACATAGTCGGCGCTCACGCGGGAAGCACGCTCCAGCAGACGGGAGTGGAGGTAGAACACGTCACCAGGGAAGGCTTCACGACCTGGCGGACGACGCAGCAGCAGAGAAACCTGACGGTAAGCAACAGCCTGTTTCGACAGGTCATCGTAAACGATCAGTGCATCTTCACCGCGGTCGCGGAAGTATTCGCCCATGGCGCAACCAGCATACGGAGCCAGATACTGCAGAGCAGCAGACTCAGAAGCGGTCGCCACAACCACAATGGTGTTAGCCAGTGCGTTGTGCTCTTCCAGCTTACGCACCACGTTAGCGATGGTAGAGGCTTTCTGACCGATAGCCACGTACACACACTTGATGCCGGAATCGCGCTGGTTGATGATCGCATCGATCGCCATGGCGGTTTTACCGGTCTGACGGTCACCGATGATCAGCTCACGCTGGCCACGGCCGATTGGGATCATCGCATCCACTGACTTGTAGCCAGTCTGTACAGGCTGGTCAACGGACTGACGGTCGATAACGCCAGGTGCGATCACTTCGATTGGCGAGAAGCCATCGTTGTCGATTGCGCCTTTACCGTCGATGGGTGCACCCAGGGTGTTCACGACGCGGCCCAGCAGACCACGGCCAACCGGCACTTCCAGGATACGGCCAGTACACTTCACCTTCATGCCTTCGGCGAGGTCAGCGTAAGGACCCATCACTACTGCACCAACAGAGTCGCGCTCCAGGTTCAGTGCGATTGCATAACGGTTACCCGGCAGTGAGATCATCTCACCCTGCATAACATCGGCCAGGCCGTTTACGCGGATGATACCGTCACTGACGGAAACAATAGTACCTTCGTTGTGAGCTTCACTCACGACATTGAACTGAGCAATGCGCTGCTTGATCAGTTCGCTGATTTCGGTGGAATTCAGTTGCATATGCTCCAGTCCCCTTAAGACTGCAAGACGTCTGCAAGACGCTCAAGACGGCCGCGTACGCTGCCATCAATGACCATATCACCCGCACGGATGATTACGCCTGCCATTACAGACTTATCAATTTTGCAATTCAGCTTAACTTTGCGTGACAGACGTTTTTCCATAGCGGTGCTGATTTTGGTCAGCTGTTCGTCACTCAATGTAGTGGAAGAGATTACCTCGATCTCTGCGGTCGCATCATGTGCGGCGCGGAGCAGGATAAACTGAGCCAGAACATCTGGAAGCGCTGGTAAACGTTTGTTTTCAGCCATCACCTTGATCAGGTTCTGACCGGCCTCGTCCAGTTGCGAGCCACAGATAGCGATGAACTGTGCAGACAACGACTCCGGCGCAAGCGCGCCGGAAAGGAGTTCTGCTACCTGTTCATTGCTGGCTACCTCGGTAGCGAACGCCAGCATCTGCTGCCAGCGATCGACACTCTGATGCTCAACAGCAAAGTCAAAAGCTGCTTTGGCGTAGGGGCGAGCTACAGTAGTAAATTCAGACATCAGCCCCTCCCTCCTTACAGTTCAGCGACCAGTTTATCAACGATGTCGCTGTTAGCAGCTTCATCCACGGAACGTTCAATGATTTTCTCGGCACCGGCAACTGCCAGCATCGCGACCTGCTTACGCAGCTCTTCACGTGCACGTTTGCGTTCGGCTTCGATTTCAGCCTGCGCCTGAGTGACGATCTTGTTACGTTCAGCCTCAGCTTCAGCTTTCACTTCGTCCAGGATCTGCGAACGACGCTTGTTAGCCTGTTCGATGATGACCTGAGCTTCTTCTTTCGCTTTCTTCAGCTGGTCGGTCGCATTAGCCTGCGCGAGATCCAAATCTTTCTTGGCACGTTCAGCGGAAGCAAGGCCTTCGGCAACTTCTTTCTGGCGCTTTTCGATAGCGGCCATAAGAGGCGGCCATACGTACTTCATGCAGAACGCTACAAACAGGATGAACGCGATAGCCTGACCGAGGATTGTTGCGTTAAGGTTCACAGCACAATGCCTCTTGTTAAGTTAACTTTTTTCTGCCGGTAAACCGGCAGAAGCCGTTCATCGCCAAACAACCAGGCTCAACGATGAACAATCGGTTACTACGCGACAGCAAACATCACGTACAGACCCAGACCAACAGCGATCATTGGGATAGCATCCACCAGACCCATTACAACAAAGAACTGCGTACGCAGCAGAGGGATCAGATCCGGTTGACGCGCGGCGCCTTCCAGGAATTTACCTCCGAGGATGCCGATACCGATCGCAGCACCGATTGCCGCTAAGCCCATCATCACAGCGGCAGCCATGTACAGCAGATCCATATTCAGGTTTTCCATGACAGTCTCCAGTTTGTTTCAGTTAAAACGCAGTAGTGTTGAGAAAAAAATCAATGTTCTTCAGATGCCATCGACAGATAGACAATCGTTAAGACCATGAAAATGAAAGCCTGTAGCGAAATGATCAGGATGTGGAAAATGGCCCATGGCACATTCAGAACCCACTGTGACCACCACGGCAACAGACCGGCAATCAGGATAAAAATCAACTCACCCGCATACATGTTGCCAAACAGTCGCAGACCAAGAGAAACCGGTTTGGACAGCAGGCTCACACCTTCAAGGATCAGGTTGATCGGGATGAAAATCGGGTGATTGAAGGGTTGCAGAGTCAGCTCTTTGGTAAAGCCCCCAATGCCTTTCATCTTGATGCTGTAGAACAGAATCAAAATAAATACGCCAAGTGCCATCGACAGCGTGACGTTAACGTCAGCAGAAGGCACCACACGCAACGCTGGCAGCCCCAGATAACGCTCGCCAAGAGTTGGCAGCAAATCTATAGGCAGCAGGTCCATGAAGTTCATCAGGAAGACCCAGACGAAAATCGTCAGAGCCAGCGGGGCGATAAGTTTGCTTTTACCGTGGTACATGTCGCGCACGTTTGCGTCGACAAAACCGACCACCAGTTCAATCGCTGCCTGCAGTTTTCCCGGTACGCCACTGGTGGCTGATTTCGCAACTTTACGAAACAGCACCAGGAACACCAGTCCCAGCACCACAGAGAAAAACATGGAGTCGATATTTAGTACCCAGAACGACGGAGCGTCGTGCGGATTCACCAGCTCGAAGGTACGCAGATCAAGCTGAAGATTCTTCAGATGATGACCTATGTATTCCTGCGGCGTAGAGATTTCTCCTGCAGCCATGATGCCTCTTACCCTTTGTTGTTAATTACAGCCGGTGCGACGATTTGCACAATCAGCACCGATAACCAGGTCAGTCCCAGCGGCGTGAACACCGCCTTAAATACCGCCAGCGCCACTATCAGCAGGAGGATGGTAGCCAGCACCTTCACCCCTTCACCCAGTGCGAAGCTCCAGGCCACGCGCCCTTTTACCGGGTCCCCTGCCTGATGACGCCAGGCAAAAATCATAAACAACACGTTTGGCAGCCAGGCTGCCAGTCCGCCCGCAAACGCGGACAAGCCCCAGGTCAGATCCTTAAGGGCAAACAGCGCGCCGATGAAGACAAAGGTCACCAGCTGAAGCAACAGCACGGTTCGGGCGAATTTCACTCTGTAAAGGGACACTGACATGACGCTAAAACTCTCCTGCCCCCTCGGGGGTATGTCGCGTGTCGTATAAAACTGCCTTTGCTCTTTTGAGTCAAGCAGCAAAAAACGAGCAAATTATACGGTGCGCCCCTGCGATTTCAATGGATAAGTAGCGAAAAGGTGAACAATTATTTAAATTTCTTTCGCGAGGCCTGTTTTTCAAAACTGACGCATCGCGCAATCTGTTCAAAATAGTCTGCAATCTTCAGCAAACACTGCTCATAAAGCGTGCGTAAGATCACAGTTCAGTAATATAAAGCTTAACGAGGGGACGGGAATTATCTGAATTTAGTGCAAAGCGATATAAAAAATCAGATTAATTTCAATTAGTTAATTTAGCTTATTTTAAAAATAACCATTAATCTTAACGCAAAGTGCATATTGACATCTGCTGCAACTAATTCTCCCTTCCACAGTCCTGACTTACCCTGATTTATCAAGGCAGAATATTCCCCTGCGTGATTATTAATGACCAGATAATGACGGATGAAGGTGATCAACTTGATAAGTTAATGTGAAATTAACGTTAAATGTAAACAGCAATGTCGGATAATTTCAGCCGCTCAATTTAACCTTAAAGAAACACTCTGTGGACCAAAAATAAGTTCAGAAACTTGCGCAAAAGCTTACTTTTCAGACAGCACTCATGTTCCCCGATTGGACAGCATCTTGTCACCCTGAAAAATAGTCACTTTCCCTAACTAAAATTCAATGACATAAAGCACTTACAGTACGTAGGCCTATTGCAGACTTACGGTACAATCAGAGTAAAAAACGGCTTAAAACGGCGGCATCTAAGGGCAAAAAAACGCCAGATAATGCCGCCCGTAAACGATCAGGCTGAGGGAGTAATCACCACCAGATGACGCTCTCCTTCAAGCTGTGGAACCGACAATCTCACCACACGATTGAGGGTAAAACCAGCCGGTAATGCCGTAATTTCATCCTGTGGAACTACTCCTTTAAGAGCATAAAAATGCCCCTGCTGAGCAGGCAGGTGGTGGCACCAGTTCAGCATATCGTTCAGCGAGGCGAAAGCCCGGCTTATCACGCCATCAAATGGCGGTTCGGCAGAAAAGTCCTCCACACGGCTCTGAACCGGGGTGATATTACTGAGCTTCAGCTCGTGCTGCACCTGTTTTAAGAAACGGATACGCTTGCCCAGACTGTCCAGCAGGGTGAAATGCGCATCAGGCCGTACGATAGCCAACGGCACGCCAGGCAGGCCCGGTCCGGTCCCCACGTCAATAAAACGGCTTCCCTGCAGGTGAGGGTCCACCACAATGCTGTCAAGAATATGGCGGACCAGCATCTGTTCAGGATCGCGCACCGAGGTCAGATTGTAAGCCTTGTTCCATTTATGCAGCAGCTCCACATAGCCCACCAGCTGATTTATTTGCTGATCGGACAGAGAAATTTGGGCAGCTTTTAGCAGCGAAGAGAGTTTAGTAATCACAATAACTTCCGGTTATAGCGTAAAAAGGGGCGAATAAATTCGCCCCTGAAGATCATCATAAAATGCCGTATTTGTCAGGCACTTTTGCGCAGTAATCCCTGTTTTTTAAGGTAGATCAACAGAATAGAGATCGCTGCCGGGGTAATTCCCGAGATACGAGAAGCCTGGCCAATCGAAGTCGGTTTATGATCGTTGAGTTTGGCAATCACCTCATTAGAGAGGCCGTTCACCTGACGATAATCCAGTTCCGCAGGCAGCAGGGTATTCTCGTTGCGCAGCTGGCGGTCAATTTCTTCCTGCTGACGGGCGATATACCCTTCGTATTTCACCTGAATCTCTACCTGTTCCGCCGCCTGAGGATCGCTGAGTGCCGGGGCAAAGGTGCTCAGGGTCATCAGCTGCTGATAAGTCATTTCCGGACGACGCAGCAGGTCTTCACCGTTGGCTTCTTTGGTCAGGGCTGCGCTCAGCACACCGTTAACCTCTTCAACCGATTCAGACTTCGGATGTACCCAGATATCCTGCAGACGCTGACGTTCCTGCTCAATGCTTTCCAGCTTCTCGTTGTAACGCGCCCAGCGGGCATCATCGACCAGACCCAGCTCACGTCCGGCTTCGGTCAGACGCAGGTCGGCGTTGTCTTCACGCAGCATCAGACGGTATTCGGCCCTGGAGGTGAACATACGGTAGGGTTCTTTTGTCCCCAGCGTACAAAGATCGTCGACCAGCACGCCGAGGTAAGCCTGATCGCGACGGGGTGCCCAGCTCTCTTTGTCGGCAGACAGGCGACCGGCATTCAGACCAGCCAGCAGTCCCTGCGCCGCAGCTTCTTCATAACCGGTGGTGCCGTTAATCTGACCAGCGAAGAACAAGCCCTGGATGTATTTGCTTTCCAGTGTCGGTTTCAGATCGCGTGGATCGAAGAAATCGTACTCAATGGCATAGCCAGGACGGACGATTTTGGCATTTTCCATCCCCTGCATTGAACGGACGATCTGCATCTGCACGTCAAATGGCAGGCTGGTCGAGATACCATTAGGGTAAATCTCGTTGCTGGTCAGGCCTTCCGGCTCGAGGAAGATCTGGTGAGCATTGCGATCGGCGAAGCGCATCACTTTGTCTTCAATCGACGGGCAATAGCGTGGCCCGATCCCTTCAATCACCCCGGCATACATCGGGCTGCGATCGAGGTTATTGCGGATCACCTCATGGGTATTCTCGTTGGTATAGGTGATGTAGCAGGGCACCTGTTGCGGATGCTGGGCCACATTGCCCATAAACGAGAATACCGGCATCGGAGTGTCACCATGCTGAGGAGTCAGCACGCTAAAATCAATGGTTCTGGCATCAATACGCGGAGGCGTGCCGGTTTTCAGGCGGCTGACGCGCAGCGGCAGTTCACGCAGACGACGAGCCAGTGGGATTGAAGGAGGATCGCCAGCACGACCACCGCTGTAGTTATCCAGACCGATATGGATCTTGCCATCAAGGAAAGTCCCGACGGTCAGCACAACGGCTTTTGCGCGAAACTTTAACCCCATCTGGGTAACAGCGCCTGCGACACGATCGTTCTCAACGATCAGATCCTCAACCGCTTGTTGGAAGATCATCAGGTTAGGCTGATTCTCCAGTGCAGTGCGCACTGCCTGCCGATAGAGCACGCGATCTGCCTGAGCACGGGTAGCCCGTACCGCCGGCCCTTTGCTCGCGTTTAGTATCCTGAACTGGATACCCGCCTGGTCGATGGCATGGGCCATCAGCCCGCCAAGTGCATCCACTTCCTTAACCAGATGTCCTTTACCAATCCCACCGATTGCCGGGTTACAGGACATTTGTCCAAGCGTATCAATGTTATGGGTTAAAAGCAGGGTTTGCTGACCCATTCGGGCAGCCGCCATGGCGGCTTCGGTACCCGCATGACCACCACCGATTACGATGACGTCAAAAGGATCTGGATAAAACATGGTACTGCACCTCGCGGTTGTGCGATTGAGTGATAGCGGTCTGGGGCGTGGATTCTACTCAACTTTAGACGATGGTGAAAGTGCAGGGCCAGACACGTATTAAAAAGAAGATCTTTTTTATTTAGAGATCTCTTTATTAGATCTTCTATTAGGATCGAGGATCTCTGTGGATAAGCCTTTTTTTCTCAAAACGATCATTGGCTTAAGGAGGATCGTTTGCTGTGAAAGATCGGTGATCCTGTGACGTATAAGCTGGGATCAAAAGAGCCTGTTATTCACAGGGCCTGACAAGGCATCGGGTTGTTATTGGGATAACAACCGGTTATTACCGGGAATACAGCATAGTTATCCACAATTATTTGGCTGAAAAAGCGACGTAAAGCGGCATAATTTACAAAAATAATGTGTTTTTTCACTCACCCGCGGCCAAAAAGGCGCGATCCGGGCCTGCTGGGATCGTCAGTTCAGCCGTGTTTTCCAGCTTTCCACCCACACCTCAGCGGGATCTTCCGGGATCTCATGTTCCAGCACGTCGATATCCAGACGATCGCCCAGTCGTTTTGCGCCGCACGCCGTCAGCAGAAGATCCATCTTATCAATGGCGCCGCAGAACAGATCGTATTCCCGGTTACCAATGCCCACGGCACCGTAACGCACCTTGCTCAGATCTGGTTTGCTTTCTTCTATTGCATCAAACAGAGGCTGCAGATTATCCGGCAGGTCACCGGCACCGTGGGTTGAGGTCACCACCAGCCAGGTGCCTTCATTCGTCAGCTCATCCAGTTCGGGGCCGTGCAACAGTTCAGTGGAAAAGCCTGCTTCCTCTAACTTCTCAGCCAGCATTTCAGCCACGTATTCTGCGCTGCCTAAGGTACTGCCGGTGATTAAGGTTACGTCCGCCATAAAAGGATCCCTGTCTGCAAAGGCGGATATTGTACGCTGTGATTAGTCAGGGATCTACCTGTGGGTAAGTAGGGTTAATAATGGGGGGGCTATCTTACTTGCCCTTTCCGCCCGGGCAGTGCTCGCAGCCTCATGGTCTAAAATATGCTGCGGCCGCCGTACGCAGGGCGGATCCAGACTGACTGCGACACCGGCGGTGCGCCAGTCTGCAGGTTAATAAAGACAGGATCGTTTGTGGATAATTTTGTGCACAGATCAGGGCTTGATGGTGCGCATGATCGGGTTCTGCAGGGAGATCAGGGTTTCAGTGGACTGGATTTCGTCGATGGTCTGGATCTTGTTAATCAGCACCTGCTGCAGGGCATCGATCGATCGGCACATCACCTTGATAAAGATGCTGTAGTGGCCGGTGGTGTAATAAGCCTCAACCACTTCGTCCAGGCTGTTCAGGCGGGCCAGCGCGGAGGGGTAGTCTTTGGCGCTTTTCAGGATAATGCCAATAAAGCAGCAGACGTCATAACCCAGCTGCCTGGGATCGATCTCCACCCGCGTGCCTTTAATGATCCCGGCCTGCTTCATCTTCTCCACGCGCACGTGAATGGTGCCGGGGCTGACCTTGAACTGCTTGGCCAGCTCGGCATAGGCTGTGCGGGCATCGGACAGCAGAGCGTTAAGAATACCGCGATCGAGGTTATCAATTTGCAGATTATCTGCCATAGGGCTTCCTGAAATAACGATTTAACAGTGTATAGTCGATTAATGTGCAGGAAGTAAACCTGGCAGGCAATATTATTGTGGATTAGACAGCGGATACCGGGCGGTACCCGCTGCGGAGAATTAACGCTTACGCCAGACGGTGAGTTGTGCGACCGTATGCTGATATTTACGGGCAGTCTCGCGAATCACGAACGGGACGTCCTGCGGAGCCGCAATCTCTTCAAAGTCTGCCGCCAGTAAACGCTGCAGTGCCTGGTAAGTTGTCAAAGCTTCACCGTTCTCCCGGATGCCGCCCAGCCAGTTCTCCTTCGGCGTGAACTCTTCCAGCCAGGTGTAAGGTGAGGAGAGCATCAGTACCCCGCCGGATCGGATCATAGCAGCGACATCCTGCAGGAAGCGCTTCGGCTGACGCAGGCGGTCAATCAGGTTGGAGGCCAGCACCAGATCATAACGATCCTGCTGCGGTTTCAGGTTACAGGCGTCGCCCTGCACAAACTGGATCCGCCCGGCCTGCTCTCTACCCAAATCGAACGCCTTCAGTCGCACCTGGCGATACTCAACCAGATCGCCTTCCTCCTGAGTCATATAGCGGAAATCCTCACCGTGGGTCAGTTGCAGCGCCACATCAATAAAGCGTGCGGAATAGTCCATTCCCACCACTTCGTTAAAGTGGCGGGCCAGTTCGAAGCTGGCACGGCCCGTGGCGCAGCCGATATCAAGCGCTCTGCCGCGTTTGTCTGTCATCCTGCAGGCGATATCCACCAGCGTGGCGGCATAGTTTGGCGTGCCGAAATAGTCTGGCCCGTATTGAAAGTCCAGATACTGCGACACAATGCTGTCAGTTTCATAAGGGTTCAGCGACATCTTCTCCTGATGGCTGGAGACCACATAGCGGAAGCCCGCATGCTGGAAGAAATGTCTGCGGAAGGCGTAGCGGGACGATTTCAGCGCCTCGTTACCGGTGGAGATCCAGCTGCCGCCTTTGATCAGCGCGTGTTTGCCGTCGAAAGTTGGCGTGGAGAAATCATCATAAAGCGGATGTACCTTAAAACCTTCCAGACCGTTAATGGGCGTGGTGGTCCACTGCCAGACGTTGCCGATCAGATCGAAGAAGTCGCCCTGAGCAAAGCGATCCACCGGGCAGGAGGAGGCCCACCAGGCGAGATTGATGTTGCCCGGTGCTTCAGCCCAGTCTGTCTGATCGCCAGCCAGCCGTTCACGCAGCAGCAGCCATTCTGCTTCACTGGGTAACTGCACGGATTTGCCGGTTTCGCCGGCTTTCCAGCGGCAGAACGCCGCCGCTTCCAGCTGGTTCACCTCGACAGGCCAGTCCCACGGCATGGTCACTTCTTCGGTCATCAGGCGCAGCCTGAGCTGTTCCGGCTGCTCAGGCGTTCCCACCCAGAAAGTGGGCATTTTCGCGCTGGCAAAATTGCGCCACCCCAGCCCTTCCTCGTCCCACCAGCGGTCATCCTGATAGCCGCCGGCACAGATAAATTCATAGTATTCCGCGTTGCTGGTCAACATCTGGCTGGCCTTAAATGGCTTCACTTCGCTGACCAGCGTGCCGTATTCGTTATCCCAGCCGTAAGTGTTATCGGTTTTTCCCTGGGTCACGCGGGCACCGTCAACGGCCAGTAGCTTGTTATGCGGCACAGAGGCGCGGTCATGGCGGGCACTGGGGCAGGCAGGCCAGTGCGGCTGCGGTTTGACCCAGGTGACGGGCAGCTGACGGATCAGCACGCTGGAGGTTTCCAGGTGAATGCGTTCATGCTCAATCCCCATCAGGATCACCCATGCCGGGCTGTCCCAGCCAATCGGCAGAGTCAGCGGCATCTCTTTAATAATGGTTTCGACCAGATGGCGTACCTTGCCACGGTAGTCGCGCAGCTCGGACAGCGTCGGCCATTGATAGTGGCTGGTATCCAGATCGTCCCAGCTCATCTCATCCACGCCGATTGCCATCATCGCTTCGATATTGTCATCGACACGATCGGCAATCAGGCCGCCAGACATCAGCTTATTGACGTAAAAAGTCGCGGTATGGCCAAAATAGAACACCAGAGGGTGTCGCAGCGAAATAGCCTTGTGGTAATACGCTTTTTCATCGGCGAGGCAGTCGAACAGGCTCTCGTAGAGCGTCCAGGTCTGCGTGAAGTAGGCCAGCAGTTCCTGACGCTTCTGTTCAGCGCTGCCGCCGCTTAAAAGTAGGGTGCGGGTTGGTGCGGGAAGGCCTGATGCAAAATTTTGTTGTTGTGATACCACTTGATGCTCCCAATCTGCCGGATGGCTGTAGCGTACTTATGACTATAGCAAACAAGCATTGCCAGATTATGTCTGAAGGGAAGCTAACGCTGCCAGCGGCGCAGCAGGCGGCTTTTTAACCCGGTATCAAAGCGCCAGATATGGTCGAAGATGCGCATAATGCCAGGTTTACCGTGATCGGACAGCGCAACGGCGTGGAAGCGCTGTTGAAGCTTCTGCTGGTGTTGTTTAATGCTTTTCACCAGCTCATCGGGCAGGCGCTGGGCGATAAAGTCAGAGATGATCACCGCATCGGCATCGTTCCACGCCGGGGTGGAAAGTTTGAGCAGCACGGTATCCAGGCAGGCGGCCAGATCGGTGCCGCCGCGGAAGCGCTGGCTGAGAAAACGGATCGCCTGAGCAATGCCGTCTCCTGCGGTCAGCTCATAACTCACCACCTCATGGGCAAACAGCATAATGAAGCAGTGCCGGTTATCGGCCAGTGCCACCTTCAGCAACGCCAGACAGAAGGCTTTGGCACAACGTTCGTTAAAGCCGCCCATTGAACCGGAAGTGTCCACGCAGACGATAAAAGGCCCGCGTGGTTGCTCGTCATGCTGCTGGTGGGAAACCGGACGAAGGGTGATCTTGTCGTGCCAGGCTTCGCCCTGCAGGCGATAAGTGAGCAGCCGCTTCTCCACCAGCCGCCGGTAAAACTCCATTTCCAGCTCGCTGATGCCCAGCGTCGCCAGCTCGGGCGGCAGCAGACGCAGAATATCGTCGCTCTGGTGCAGGCCGCTGACCTCTTCCGGAACGCTTTCCGGCTCCCTGACCAGCTGATGGAAAGCTTCCAGCGGTGCATCCTGAGTCAGCACCGCTTTGGCTTCACGACTGCGGCCCAACTGTTCGGCCAGTTTTTGCAGGGTGGGTTGCTGCGCCAGGAAATCACCGTATTCCACTATCAGCTGATAATCGCCGCGCTGCAGCGGGCTTTTGGTGAGATCCCACAGGCGACCTGCGGCAGCCTCATCGTTATCCGACAGCACCGGGGCCAGCTGGCCGCTCATCGCCAGCCGCTGCTGCAACTCGGCCAGCAGTTTTTCGCGCTCGTCATCAAGGAGCTGCTGGTTCAGGGAGAGGGTTTGCAACGTCAGGCTGAGCCGCCAGCGCTGCAAAAACAGCGTCTGCTGTGGTCCGGTAAGAGAACTGGCCGCATCGGCATTGGCGACCAGCTCCCGGGCTTTTTCGGCGAAGGGGGAATGCTGTTGTTCGAGGTACTGCAGCACCTCCGGTAGCCGGCGGCAGAACTCTTTCAGGCTGAGCGGCTGGCACTGCTGGAACAGGGTGAATTCATCGGCCAGATCGTCCGGCACCCGGGTGTTTTTCAGCTGTTCCATCATGTCAGACTTCCAGCGTGGCAGATCCTGCATCAGCGCTTTCTTCAGACCCGGGAACTTCTCAAAGAAGATCGCCAGTTGCGGACTGGCCAGCAGCGCCAGCACCAGCTCCTCAATCAGATCGTTTTCACTGACCGCCAGAAAGTCGCTCAGCGTATCCAGCGAAATCACCGCCGGGCCTGCTTCAGACGATCGGCAACCTGCTGCAGACTCTCTTCGATCTTCGCCAGCCACTCATCACTGATAAACAGGCAACGCTGGTACTGGCTGAACAGGGTACGTTGCCCGCGCAGCTGGGTTTCCACCTCGTCGAGCGCCTGCGTAATCTCTTCCGGAAGCCCGCTGGCCTGTTGTTTGCCCGGCAGCATCAGTCGGGTGGCCTGCAGGCTGACGTCTCTGATTGTCAGGCAGTCATTGCCGTCCACGTGCAGCTCCAGTGTCTGGGCGAAGCCAATGCCGTTCAGCTTGCCGCGCACGTCGCCGCCTTTCTGTAGCCAGTGATGCAGTGACTCACGGGCGATAACCACATGCGTTACCTGCATATCATGCAACATCAAAGGCTTTTGCAGCATCAGGGTCAGGGTATCGTCAGCCAGCGTCGCAGGCAGTTCGTAATGCGGCTTGCGGCTGAACATGCCGCCATGCTTCTCCAGCCGGATGGCCTGTTCGACGCTCTTCTCCTGCTGCAGGACCAGGCGACGTGACTCAATCTGCTGCAGCCTGATCAGCATCGGCTGCTGCTGCCACGCCTGAAGCGTGATCAAATTATCGATTTCACGATCGAGAAGCTTCATCGAAGCCACGTCATGCCACAGGCAGTCTTTCAGCAGGATCAGATCAACCGGGGCAATCGCGCTGCGGCCGCTGTAAAAGGCGCAGGCCTGCAGCAGGTGAATGGCTTTTTTCCAGCGACGATCGGAGATATAAGGCGCTTCCGGCTGGTTCTCCAACTGCTGGCGAAGCAGGAAAATCAGTTCAAAAACGTCATCGGGCAGCGCAACCTGGGTAATGCCTTTCTGCCATTCGCTGTATTCTTCATCGGTGATGCACAGTGAGTCAGCCACCGGATTATTGTCGTCCTGCTGGTGGGTCAGCATGCTCCTGAAGTTCTGCTTCTCGTGCACATTATCCAGCCACAGGCGGATCAGCATACGGTCATACAGCGCTTCCAGCCCGCTGTCCGCCTCGGGCAGTTCATTGGAGGCGGTGACCAGCAGCCGCATCGGGATCTTTTCTTCGCTGTCGCCGTTTCGAAAACGTCGTTCGTTGATGGCAGTCAGCAGGGTGTTGAGAATGGCCGGCCCGGCTTTCCAGATCTCATCCAGAAACACAATTTCCGCATCAGGCAGGTAGCCACGGGTCAGACGCTGATAGCGTCCCTCATCTTTTAACGCCTGAATGGACAGCGGACCGAACACTTCCTCCGGCGTGGAGAAGCGGGTCATCAGATATTCGAAGGCGCGGGAATGCTGAAAAGCGAACTTAAGACGGCGGGCAATCAGGCTTTTGGCTATGCCCGGCGGGCCAAGCAGAAAGACGCTCTCACCGCTCAGCGCAGCCAGCAGACAAAGGCGAATCGCATGGTGCCTTTCATAAAGTCCTTTTTCTAATGCATTGCTGAGGCGAGCGATTCTTTCCGCAAGTACGTGAGGCTGAGGCATAATCAAACATTCATCCTTTTCTACGGTCTGGCCAGCGTGGTCACTGGCGAGCGCAAACACTACTGGCTATGATGCTTGAAAGAGTTGATAAGAGTCAGCTTTTTTCTTGTCAAAGGGTGACGTGGGCCATTGAACTTCGTTTTGCTAACGTAATTAAGGATAGGCATTCGTGATGAATCGTGCATACTGTGCGCTTTTTGATGGCTTGATTAGCGGCGAGCAATTCGGCAATTTCCAGCCCCAACAAAAGATTAGTCTATGAGTTCTGATAAAAAGCAGTCCCTTGGTGGCGTTACGTTAGCAGCAATAGGGGTGGTGTATGGCGACATCGGTACCAGCCCTCTGTATACCCTGCGGGAATGTCTCTCCGGGCAGTTCGGTTTTGGCGTAGAGCGCGATGCGGTATTTGGTTTTCTGTCGCTGATTTTCTGGCTGCTGGTGCTGGTGGTTTCGCTGAAATACATCAGCTATGTGATGCGTGCCGACAACGCCGGAGAAGGGGGCATCCTTACCCTGATGTCGCTGGCGGGCCGCAACACCGGAGCAAGAGCCACCGCGATACTGGTGATAATGGGACTGATTGGCGGCAGCTTTTTCTATGGCGAGGTGGTGATTACTCCTGCCGTTTCGGTGCTCTCGGCCATTGAAGGTCTGGAGATTGCGGCACCGAATCTTGATGCTTACATCGTACCCATGGCGATTGCCGTTCTGACTTTACTGTTTATTATCCAGAAACACGGCACCGGAATTGTTGGCAAGCTGTTTGCGCCAGTGATGCTGCTGTGGTTTATCGTGCTGGCGGTACTCGGTGCGCGCAGTATTGTAGATAATCCCGAGGTCCTCAATGCGCTGAACCCTTATTGGGCGATGCACTTCTTTGTGGAATATAAAGAAGTCTCCTTCTTCGCGCTCGGTGCGGTGGTGCTGGCCATCACCGGGGTGGAGGCGCTGTATGCTGATATGGGCCACTTCGGTAAATTGCCGATCCGTCTGGCCTGGTTCTCCGTGGTGCTGCCGTCGCTGGTACTGAATTACTTCGGCCAGGGTGCACTGCTGCTGAAAAATCCTGAAGCGATTAAAAACCCTTTCTTCCTGCTGGCACCAGACTGGGCGCTGATCCCGATGCTGATCCTCGCCACGCTGGCGACGGTGATCGCCTCGCAGGCGGTCATCTCCGGTGTGTTCTCCCTGACCCGCCAGGCTGTTCGTCTGGGTTACCTGCCGCCAATGCGCATCGTGCATACCTCTGAAGAAGAGTCCGGGCAGATTTATATTCCGGTCATCAACTGGATCCTGTTCTTCTCGGTGGTGATCGTCATCGTTGGCTTTAAGCACTCCAGTAACCTGGCTGCGGCTTATGGTATTGCGGTCACCGGCACTATGGTGCTGACTGCCATTCTCTGCTCCACCGTGGCGATCAAAAACTGGCACTGGAATCGTTATCTGGTGATGTTGATCCTTGTCGGCATGCTGTGCATCGATGTCTCTCTGTTCTCGGCGAACCTGGTCAAAGTGTTCTCGGGTGGCTGGCTGCCGCTGTGCCTGGCGCTGATGATGTTTATTGTGATGACCACCTGGAAAAGCGAGCGTTTCCGCCTGTTACGCCGTATGCACGAGCACGGCAATTCTCTGGAGGCGATGATCGCCTCTCTGGAGAAATCGCCGCCGGTACGCGTGCCGGGCACTGCCGTCTATATGTCCCGTGCGCTGAACGTTATTCCTTTCGCTATGTTGCATAATCTCAAGCATAACAAAGTGTTACATGAGCGCGTGGTTTTGCTGACGTTAAGAACTGAAGACGCGCCTTACGTGCATAACGTTCGTCGTGTCACCATTGAACAGCTCTCCCCGACATTCTGGCGCGTGGTGGCAAGCTACGGCTGGCGTGAAACCCCGAATGTGGAAGAGATTTTCCACCGCTGCGGGCTGGAAGGGCTGAACTGCCGGATGATGGAAACGTCGTTCTTTATGTCGCATGAATCGCTGATTATCGGCAAACGCCCATGGTACCTGCGCCTGCGCGGCAAGCTGTTCCTGATGCTACAGAAAAATGCCCTGCGCGCGCCGGACCAGTTTGAAATCCCGCCGAACAGGGTGATCGAACTGGGAACCCAGGTCGAGATTTAAGGATTTATAAAACCTCAGAGTGCGTAACGGCCGGTGGTTGCGCCTGGAACACTGGCCGCTCTTAAAGACGCAAAAAACCCGCCCGTCTCGCACCTCTCATGGCGCGAGACGCATGCGTACCGGTCGGTGTTCCCCGCACTTTTGACTTCAGAATGTTACCAGCTGATATTGACGGCGAACCCACCTTCCCGACGGTTTGCAAACCTCACCTGCATCCCGTGCAGCCTGGCTATCTGGCTGACAATTGACAGACCCAGACCGCTGCCGGTTTTCTCCTGCCCCGGTGGCCGGTAGAAACGTTCGCCCAGCCTTTGCAAAGCCTCCGCACTGACCCCGACACCATTATCCACCACCTCGATGCTCCGCCGGGCCAGCTTCAGTTCAACCCTGCTACCTGGCTGGCTGTAGCGAATGGCGTTATCCAGCAGATTACGCATCATCAGCGACAGCAGCAGCGCATTGCCAGTCTGGAGGACCGGCATGTCCGGTGCAGCCAGCATGAGTTCCACACCTTCCGACTGTGCCCTGGGGTAGTGATCCACCACCGCCTGTTGCAGCAGTTGCTGCAGATCCACCGGTTGTTTCTCCAGCTGTTCGCCGCTTTCAAGCCTGGAAAGCGTCAGCAACTGATCCACCAGCCGCGTCGCACGGTCGATTCCCTCATCCAGATTCGCCAGGGCATGATGGCGCACGGCCTGATCGTCGTGTGCCAGCTGTGCCACTTCTGTCTGGACTTTCAGCGCGGCCAGCGGACTCCGCAGCTCATGGGCTGCATCCGAGGTGAAGCGGCGCTCGCGCACCAGCATCTCACCAATCCTGGCGAACAGA
Source organism: Erwinia amylovora (assembly GCA_050311775.1). Taxonomy (GTDB): domain Bacteria; phylum Pseudomonadota; class Gammaproteobacteria; order Enterobacterales; family Enterobacteriaceae; genus Erwinia; species Erwinia amylovora_A. The sequence goes on from JBNONK010000015.1 coordinate 86,989, forward strand.
GCGTTCAGTTCTTCCAGTAGTGGACGGACTTCCTGCGGCACCCGCTTCTCCTGCAGTGGCGAACCGTCATCCGGCGAGCGCTGTCGGAGCTGGTGGGCGATCCTTTTCAGCGGTGCCAGTTCGTGCGTAACCAGCCAGAGCAACAGTAGCAGCATGATCGGCAGGGCAATCAGCCACGGTACCAGGTTGGTCTGCACGATATCTCTGGTCATATCATCGCGGTATTCCCACTCCTGACCGACCACCACCAGATAACGCTTATCCGGCGTGCTGAGCCATACCAGCCGCCACAAGTCATCGTCACCCTTCAGCTTGCCGTCGGTAAAACCGTCGCGGTGGTAGTAAAACTGGAAATCTTTGCCATTGTCTCCGTCATTCATCACCATCCTGCCATCAGGAGTGAACACGGCAAAAGCCAGCGCGTCGTCATCCTGCTCACCATGATGATGTCTCAGCATCTTTTTACTTTTCGGCAGCGTCAATGGCTGGCTGCTCATCCGCTCCGGGTTCATCGTCGCCAGGCGTTTGGCGAACAGCATCTGCTGCGTATCAAACAGTTTGTTGATGTTGTGCCTGGTCTGCCACCAGGATCCCACACTCGCTGCTCCCCAGCAGAGTAGCGTCAGCAGAATAAATCCCAGCAACAGTCGCAGACGTAAACTCAGACGGCTCAAAGCGGTTCTCCCAGCGTGTAGCCCACACCGTGTACCGTGCGGATAAACTGGCTGCCCAGTTTTTTACGCAGGTGGTGGATATGCACTTCAACGGCATTGCTGGAGACATCATCGTCCCAGCCATACAGTTTCTCTTCCAGCTGGGCGCGGGTCAGCACACGACCGGGATTCATCAGGAACAATTCCAGTAGCGCCAGTTCGCGTGCCTTCAGGGGCAGCGGCTCACCGTTAAGCGTAACCGTGTGCGATCCGGTTTCCATAACTACCGCGCCATGGCTGAGTGTGGGCAGAAGCTGCCCGTGGCGACGGCGAATCAACGCCTGCAACCGCGCGGCGACTTCACTGAGGGCAAAAGGCTTGCAGAGATAGTCATCTGCGCCCTGTTGCAAACCGGCAACCCGCTGCTCCAGTGCATCTCTTGCAGTCAGGATCAGCACCGGTTCATCGCGGCCCTGTTGCCGCCACTGGCGCAGGATTTCCAGGCCATCAATGCCGGGCAGACTGAGATCCAGCACCACGGCATCGTAAGGCGCGGCGGACAACGCACTCTTTCCTTCCTGGCCGTCGGTAAACCAGTCAACGCTGAAACCCATTTTGACCAGTCCGGCCCGGATGCCGTCGCCAATCAGCCGATCGTCCTCAATGACTAAAATTCGCATCGTAAATTCCTTGTGTAGATAACGGCTTTATACGAGACAGGGTTGCCGTTTGTATACCCACGATCGAAGGAAATCGCGTTTTTTCGACAAAATACAGAAATAAAACCCGGAGGTGATTCGCCTTAAGATCCTGTTAAGAACCTTTTGTTTTACTCTGTCCTGAAGAACACGTACCCACTCCAAGGAAAAAGGTGAATAAGATGAAAAAGACCGCTGCTTTACTGGCCATTGCCGCTCTGGTTTCCACTCCTGTTCTTGCTGCCCAGACTGGTGGCTTCAACGATCCTGCTGCGCCAGCGGCTTCAGTACAGAAAGGAGGCTTTGTTGCCACCAATGGTGCGCTGACCACCGTAAAACAGGCGCAGGAGATGAGTGATGACGCCTGGGTGACCCTGCGTGGAAATATTGAAAAGCGCATTGGCGATGAAGACTACCTGTTCCGCGATGCCACCGGCTCAATTAAGGTTGAGATCGACCACAAGCGCTGGGAAGGACAGACCGTCACCCCAACAGACAAAGTTGAACTGCAGGGCAAGATCGACAAAGACTTCAACTCGGTTGAAGTGGAGGTTAAACAGATTCGCAAAATTCAGGGCTGAGTCGGCTGCAGCATCGCCACCAGATGCATCACGGCAGGCGAGCGATCCAGCCGTCGCCAGGCCAGGGCGATATCGGTGTGGAGTGCCGCATCATCAATCTGATGGAACGTCACTCCCGGATGGCTGATACAACACAGCGATTCCGGCACCACAGCGAAGCCAAACCCGGCGGCAACCATGCCCAAAGAAGAGGAAATCTGCGGAGACTGCTGGCCTTTGTGCGGCTGGAATCCGGCCCGCAGACAGGCGCTCAGCACCAGTTCATACAGGCTGGGCGCCACCTCTCTGGGAAACATGATCAGCGGCTCGTCTGCCAGCTGCGCCAGCGACAGGCGCGGCTGTTCACTCAGAGCATGACCAGCCGGAAGAGCTACCCGCATTTTTTCGCTGGCAATTACCTTCAGATTAAAAGCTTTACTGCTCTCACAGGGCAGACGAACGAATGCCGCATCCAGAAGCCCATCCTGCAAATCCTGTATTAACGACGCCATATTTTCTTCGCGCGTCAGTAGCTCCATATCCGGATAACGCGCCTGAAATTCCCGCAGCAGAGTAAACACCTTAGCGTGAAAAGCCACCGAGCTGGCAAAACCCAGCGACAGCTGTCCGCACACGCCACGAGCGATCCCTTTGGCTGTTTCCAGCGCGTGGCCGGTCAGTTCAAGGATCTGGCAGGCATCCTCATAAAACGCTTCTCCGGCCGCCGTCAGCTCCACGCCACGCGTCAGCCGCTTCAGTAACGGCGTACCGATCTCACGTTCCAGCCGAAGGATTTGCTGGCTGAGCGGCGGTTGCGAGATGTTCAGCATCTCAGCCGCACGCGTGAAATTGTGGGTTTGCGCAACCGCAACAAAGTAACGCAGATGGCGAAGTTCCATATTAAATACGTCTCAAAGTGGAGGGCTTTCTATATTGGTCTTCGCGACTGAATCGAGTCAACATTCAATTAACGAATCTTAACTGTTTTACCCGCGAGGCAGACGATGAAACATTCTGTAACCGATTGTTTATGTGAGCAACAGCTGGTCTCAACCGTCACCGCTCTGCACAACCATAAGCCAGAAAGTGTTATCTATCAGACCTCTCTGATGAGTGCACTACTCAGTGGCGTCTATGAAGGCAGTATCACCGTTGCCGATCTTCTTAAAAAAGGGGATTTCGGTCTGGGCACTTTTAACCAGCTGGATGGTGAGCTGATCGCTTTTGATAGCGAAGTTTATCAGCTGCGTTCCGATGGCAGCGCCAGGGAAGCCAGCCCACAACAGAAAACCCCTTTTGCAGTGATGACCTTCTTTCAGCCGCAGTTCCGTCATCACTTGTCATCACCAGCCAGTCGCCAGACCATTCACGAACTGATCGACAGCCAGGTGACCTCTGATAACCAGTTCTGCGCCCTGCGCATCGATGGCCGTTTTTCGGCAGCGCAGACGCGCACCGTTCCCTGCCAGCACCGGCCTTATCGTTCGATGCCGGAAGTGCTGGGCCAGCAGCCCACTTTCCACTTCAGCCAGCGCAGTGGTGTGCTGATCGGCTTTCGCACGCCGCAGTACATGCAGGGGATTAACGTGGCGGGTTATCACGAACATTTCATTACCGATGACCGGCAGGGCGGCGGCCATCTGCTCGACTATCAGCTGGAAGAAGGGGTACTGACCTTTGGTGAAATCAGCAAGCTGGTGATCGATCTGCCCGGCGACAGCGATTTTCTGCAGGCCAATCTGAACCCCGAAAATCTGGACTCCGCCATCCGTTCCGTTGAGAGCTAAGCCTCAGGAGTTAACGATGAAAAACCCAACCGACACTAAACTCTGGCTGCACGGCGCTGACCTGGTCGTGGCGCAGCTGGAGGCCCAGGGCGTGAAGCAGGTCTTTGGCATCCCTGGTGCGAAGATAGATAAAGTCTTTGATTCCCTTCTGGATTCCACCATCCAGACCATTCCGGTCCGTCACGAAGCCAATGCCGCTTTTATGGCTGCTGCGGTCGGCCGCCTGACCGGTAACGCTGGCGTGGCGCTGGTGACCTCGGGGCCTGGCTGCTCCAATCTGATCACCGGGATGGCCACCGCCACCAGCGAAGGCGATCCTGTGGTGGCTCTGGGGGGCGCAGTGAAGCGGGCCGACAGCGCCAAACAGGTGCACCAGAGCATGGACACTGTTGCGATGTTCCGCCCGGTCACCAAATATGCCGTTGAAGTGACGGATTCCAACGCGCTGGCTGAAGTGGTTTCTAATGCGTTTCGCCAGGCTGAACAGGGTCGCGGCGGCGGGGCTTTTGTCAGCCTGCCGCAGGATATTGTTGATGAACCAGCCACCGGCAATCTGCTGACCTGCAAGGGGCATGTGGCGCAGGGTGCCGCGCCGGATGCGGCAATTGAAGCCGTTGCCGGGCAGATTGCTCAGGCGAAAAATCCCGTTCTGCTGCTGGGGCTGATGGCCAGCCAGCCGGAAAACAGTGATGCGATCCATCGCCTGCTGGCCCGCAGCCACATTCCGGTTACCAGCACCTATCAGGCTGCCGGTGCGGTCAGGCAGGAACATTTCTCGCGTTTTGCCGGCCGGGTCGGGCTTTTTAATAACCAGGCGGGTGACAGGCTGCTGCGTCAGGCCGATCTGATTATCACCATCGGCTACAGTCCGGTGGAGTACGAACCGGCGATGTGGAACAGCGGCCACGCTACGCTGGTCCATATTGATGTGCTGCCAGCGGATGCGGACAACTGCTATCTTCCGGACGCCGAGTTGGTGGGCGATATCGCCTCAACCATCGACAAGCTGGCGGCACGCATCACGGCGCCTTTGCAGCTCAGCACGCAAACGTCTTCGATTCTTGAAGACCGCCAGCAGCAGCGTGAACTGTTGTCGCTGCAGGGCCAGAGCCTTAATCAGTTTGCCCTTCATCCACTGCGTATTGTCCGGGCAATGCAGGACATCATTAACAGCGATGTGACCCTGACGGTGGACATGGGCAGCTTCCATATCTGGATCGCCCGCTACCTCTACAGCTTCCGCGCCCGCCAGATCATGATCTCCAATGGTCAGCAAACCATGGGGGTGGCCCTGCCGTGGGCGATAGGGGCCTGGCTGGTGGATCCCCGCCGAAAAGTGGTGTCGGTTTCCGGTGACGGCGGTTTTCTGCAGTCCAGCATGGAGCTGGAAACGGCGGTCCGTCTGCAGGCCAATATCCTGCATATCATCTGGGTTGACGAGGCCTACAACATGGTGGCGATGCAGGAAGAGAAGAAATATCAGCGCGTTTCAGGGGTGAAGTTTGGTCCGGTTGATTTCAAAGCCTATGCCCAGGCGTTTGGCGCCGCAGGTTTTGCGGTAGAGAGCGCGGCTGAGCTGGAACCCACGTTGCGCAAAGCGATGGATGTGCAGGGACCCGCGGTAGTCGCGGTGCCAGTGGATTATGCCGACAACCCGATGCTGATGGGCCAGTTGCACCTTAGCCAAATTCTGTAATAACCGTTCAGGGAGTGGAAAATGAAAGCGAAAGTAGCCTTAGTGACCGGCGGCGGCCAGGGCATTGGTAAAGCGATTGCCCTGCGCCTGGCAAAAGACGGCTTTGCCGTTGCGGTGGCGGATTACAACAGTCAGACGGCGCGCCAGGTGGCAGATGAAATTGCCAGTGCGGGCGGCAAAGCGCTAGCCGTGACGGCGGATGTCTCTAAACGCGATCAGGTGTTTGCCGCAGTCGGGCAGGCACGCAAAGAGCTGGGTGGGTTCGATGTCATTGTGAATAACGCCGGTGTGGCACCGACCACGCCAATTGAAGAGATTACCGAAGAGATGGTCGATAAAGTCTACGACATTAACATCAAAGGGGTGATCTGGGGCATGCAGGCGGCGATCGAAGCGTTTAAAGCGGAAGGACACGGCGGCAAGATTATCAACGCCTGTTCGCAGGCTGGCCATGTTGGCAACCCGGAGCTGGCGATTTACAGCTCCAGCAAGTTTGCCGTACGCGGTCTGACGCAAACCGCAGCCCGCGATCTTGCCCCGGCAGGAATAACCGTGAATGCTTACTGCCCCGGTATTGTTAAAACGCCGATGTGGGAAGAGATCGATCGTCAGGTTTCCGCCGCAGCAGGTAAACCACTGGGCTATGGCACGGCAGAATTTGCCAAACGCATCTCTCTGGGGCGTCTGTCCGAGCCGGAAGATGTCTCTGCCTGCGTCTCGTTTCTCGCCGGGCCTGATTCCAACTATATGACCGGTCAGTCGCTGTTGATCGATGGCGGTATGGTCTTTAATTAATCCTGTTTGATCTGGCCGGTATTTACCGGCCAGTTTCCCGCCAGCCCTTTCAATCCCTGTCCTTCACTGACTAAGTCAAACTTTCATCGCTGCGAACGAAACGTTTCGATGGCGATCACAATTTCACATTCCAGCGATTGTTTTCCCCCTGCGATTTTCTACACTCCCGATCAGCGAAACGTTTCGCTCTGGAGTGAATGATGAAAAAAGGCACCTTACTGAATTCTGAAATCTCGTCCCTGGTTTCCCGCCTGGGGCATACCGACAGTCTGGTTATTGGCGATGCGGGTTTGCCCATTCCTGCAGGGCCGCAGCGCGTCGATCTGGCACTGATGAAAGGTATTCCCAGTTTTATGCAGGTGGTGCAGGCCGTGACGGAAGAGATGCAGGTAGAAAGTGCCGTCATCGCGGAAGAGATCAAAACTCACAATCCACAGCTTCACGGTGAACTGCTCGCCCTGCTCGACTTGCTGCAACAACACCAGGGCAACACCCTCACTATTCAGTACGTCAGTCATCATCAGTTCAAACAGCAAACACAGCGCAGCCATGCGGTGATTCGCAGCGGGGAGTGTTCCCCCTATGCCAACGTCATCCTTTGCGCTGGCGTGACCTTCTGAGGCCGTCATGCAACCTTTATTGCAACTGCAAGGCATAGATAAATCTTTCCCTGGCGTGAAAGCGCTGTCAGGAGCGGCGCTGGCGGTTTACCCTGGTCGCGTGATGGCGCTGGTAGGGGAAAACGGTGCCGGAAAATCCACCATGATGAAGGTGATGACCGGGATCTACACCCGTGATGCCGGTTCCATTAGCTGGCTGGGTAACGAAGTTTCATTCAACGGGCCGAAAGCCTCTCAGGAGGCGGGAATTGGCATTATTCATCAGGAACTCAACCTGATCCCGCAGCTCAGCATTGCGGAAAATATCTTCCTTGGACGTGAGTTTGTGAACGGTGTTGGCCGTATTCAGTGGAAGAGAATGCACGCTGAAGCGGATGTGCTGTTGAAGAGGTTCAATCTGCGCTTCAGCAGCCACAAGCTGGTGGGTGATTTGTCGATTGGCGATCAGCAGATGGTGGAGATCGCTAAGGTACTGAGTTTCGAGTCGAAAGTGATTGTGATGGACGAGCCGACCGATGCGCTGACCGATACCGAAACCGCCTCGCTGTTTCGGGTGATCCGCGAGCTGAAAGCGCAGGGCTGCGGCATTGTTTATATCTCCCACCGCATGAAAGAGATTTTTGAAATCTGCGATGACGTGACGATTTTCCGCGACGGGCAGTTTATTGCCGAGCGGGCGGTCGACACTCTGGATGAAGATTCGCTGATTGAGATGATGGTTGGGCGCAAACTCGAAGAGCAGTATCCGCGTCTCAATAAAGCGCCAGGCGACGTTCGTCTGCAGGTGGAGCACCTCAGCGGGCCGGGTGTCGCGGATGTCAGCTTCTCGCTCCGCAAAGGTGAAATTCTGGGTGTGGCTGGTCTGATGGGCGCGGGCCGCACTGAGCTGATGAAGGTCCTGTACGGCGCGCTGCCGCGCAGCGCTGGCAGCGTAATACTTGACGGCAAGCGCGTGCAGACGCGTTCGCCGGAAGAAGGGCTGCAGAACGGCATCGTCTATATCTCCGAAGACCGTAAACGTGATGGGCTGGTGCTGGGGATGTCGGTGAAAGAGAACATGTCTCTTACCGCGCTGGACTACTTCAGCCACAGCGGCGGTCGCCTGAAACATGCGGAAGAGCAGCTGGCCGTCAGCGACTTTATCAAACTGTTTAACGTGAAAACGCCGTCGATGAACCAGCCAATCGGCCTGCTGTCGGGCGGAAATCAGCAAAAAGTCGCTATCGCCCGTGGACTGATGACCCGACCCAAAGTGCTGATCCTCGACGAGCCAACCCGGGGCGTGGACGTGGGGGCAAAAAAAGAAATTTATCAGTTAATCAATCAGTTCAAAGAAGAGGGGCTGAGCATCATCCTGGTCTCCTCGGAAATGCCGGAAGTGCTGGGCATGAGCGATCGCGTACTGGTGATGCATGAAGGCCGCCTGAGCGGTGATTTCCCGATTGAACAGGCCTCGCAGGAAGTGCTGATGGCGGCGGCAGTAGGTAAGCAACATAGCGTGGAGCTGGCATAACAATGAGTACCCAATCCCTTCAGAGCACCCGTTTTTTCAGCAAGGCCTGGCTGCTGGAGCAGAAGTCACTGATCGCGCTGATCGTGCTGATCGCCATTGTCTCAAGCATGAGCCCGAACTTCTTCACCCTGAACAATATGTTCAACATCCTGCAACAGACCTCAGTCAACGCCATCATGGCGGTAGGGATGACGCTGGTTATCCTGACTTCAGGCATTGATCTGTCGGTAGGCTCGCTGCTGGCGCTGACCGGTGCGGTGGGCGCCTCTCTGGTTGGTCTGGAAGTGAACGCGCTGGTGGCCGTTGCGGCTTCTCTGGCGCTGGGTGCCGCGATCGGTGCAGTAACCGGCACCATCGTGGCGAAAGGCAAGGTTCAGGCCTTTATCGCCACGCTGGTGATGATGTTGCTGTTGCGCGGTGTCACCATGGTCTACACCAACGGCAGCCCGATTAACACTGGCTTTAATGACAATGCCGATCTGTTTGGCTGGTTCGGTATTGGTCGTCCGCTGGGGATCCCAACGCCAGTCTGGCTGATGGCGGTGGTCTTCCTTCTGGCCTGGTACATGCTGCATCACACTCGCCTGGGCCGCTACATCTATGCGCTGGGTGGCAATGAAGCGGCCACCCGTCTGTCCGGGATCAGCGTTAATCGCGTCAAAATTATCGTATATGCCCTGTGCGGCATGCTGGCCGCGCTGGCAGGGACCATTGAGGTTGCCCGTCTCTCCTCGGCTCAGCCGACAGCTGGAACGGGCTATGAACTGGATGCCATTGCGGCGGTGGTGCTGGGCGGCACCAGTCTGGCAGGCGGCAAGGGACGCATTATGGGGACGTTGATCGGGGCGTTAATTCTCGGTTTTCTCAACAACGGACTCAACCTGCTCGGCGTTTCGTCTTACTACCAAATGATCGTCAAAGCTGTAGTGATTTTGCTGGCGGTGTTGGTGGATAACAAAAGCAGTAAATAACTCTCCCCTACAGGAATTTATGATGAAAATGACCAAACTGACAGCCCTTGCCGTTCTGCTCGGCACCACGCTGAGTGCAAATGCCATAGCGAAAGACACCATTGCGCTGGTGGTTTCCACCCTGAACAACCCGTTCTTTGTCTCGCTGAAAGATGGCGCGCAGAAAGAAGCCGACAAGCTGGGCTATAACCTGGTGGTGCTCGATTCACAGAATAACCCGGCGAAAGAGCTGGCTAACGTGCAGGATCTGACCGTGCGCGGGACTAAACTGCTGCTGATTAACCCAACGGATTCTGATGCAGTAGGCAACGCGGTGAAAATGGCTAACCAGGCCAACATTCCGGTGATCACCCTTGATCGCGTGGCGGCACAGGGCAAAGTGGTTAGCCACGTCGCCTCGGATAACCGTTTCGGCGGTAAAATGGCTGGTGATTACATCGCGAAGAAACTCGGCGATAACGCCAAAATTATCGAACTGTCAGGCATTGCCGGAACCTCAGCCGCCCGTGAGCGCGGTGAAGGCTTTAAAACTGCGGCAGATGCGCACAAATTTGTTATCCTCGCCAGCCAGCCGGCAGATTTTGATCGTACCAAAGGGCTGAACGTGATGCAGAACCTGCTGACCGCTCATCCGGACGTGCAGGCGGTGTTTGCCCAGAATGACGAGATGGCGTTGGGTGCGATGCGTGCGTTGCAAACAGCGGGCAAATCTGATGTGGTGGTGGTCGGTTTTGACGGCACCGCAGACGGTGTGAAAGCCGTGGAAGGCGGCAAACTGGCGGCTACCGTTGCACAGCAGCCAGAGCAAATCGGCGTTATCGGCGTGGATACTGCTGATAAAGTGCTGAAGGGCCAGAAAGTTCAGGCGATCAATCCGGTGGATCTGAAGCTGGTCACTAAATAAATCAAAGAAAAGTATGGCACGCGCCACCTCCTGCAGGTGGCGCCTTTTTCTGGACGACTTCCTGATGAAAAAAACCGGCAAGCTGGCTGTCCTTGGCAGCATTAACGCAGATCATATCCTTAATCTGGCCCAGTTCCCGCGTCCCGGCGAAACGGTGATCGGGAAGCAGTATCAGGTGGCTTTTGGCGGCAAGGGCGCTAACCAGGCGGTTGCCGCCGGGCGCAGCGGCGCGAAGATCTCCTTCCTGGCCTGCGTGGGCGAGGATGATATCGGTCAGCGCATTCGCCAGCAGCTGGTGGAAGACAAAATCGATGTGAGGCCAGTTGAAGTAGTGGCAGGCGAATCCACCGGCGTGGCGCTGATTTTCGTTAACGCTGAAGGTGAAAACAGTATAGCGATCCATGCCGGGGCGAATGCGGCACTCACCCCGGCTCTGGTAGAAAAACATCAGCAAACTATTGCGGAGGCTGATGCGCTTTTAATGCAGCTTGAGTCTCCACTGGAAAGTGTCCTCGCAGCGGCGAAAATTGCCCGTCAGCATCAGACGCAGGTCATCCTCAATCCGGCTCCGGCCACGCCGCTTTCCGATGAGCTGCTGGCGCTGGTTGATATGATTACGCCGAATGAAACAGAAGCGGAAATTCTTACCGGCGTACCGGTCAATTCAGATGAAGACGCGGCGCGGGCTGCAACCGTGTTGCATGATAAAGGTATTGCCAGCGTGTTGATTACGCTGGGCAATCGCGGAGTGTGGCTGAGTGAAAGCGGCAACGGTCAGCGCATTGCCGGTTTTAAGGTAAAAGCAGTTGATACTATCGCCGCCGGGGATACCTTCAACGGAGCGCTGATCACTGCTCTGCTGGAAGATAAGCCAATGGATCAGGCGGTTCGCTTTGCCCATGCGGCAGCGGCCATTGCGGTCACTCGCGCTGGTGCGCAACCCTCGGTGCCCTGGCGCGATGAAACCGACAGCTTCTTGCTACAGCAGGAGTAACTCGTGGCTACCATGAAAGATGTCGCGCGGCTTGCCGGTGTGTCAACTTCAACTGTTTCTCACGTTATTAATAACAACCGCTTTGTCAGCGAAGCGGTTCGCGAAAAAATCACTGCGGCGATAACCCAGCTCAATTACGCACCTTCAGCGCTGGCCCGCAGTCTCAAACTCAATCAGACGCGCACGATCGGCATGTTGCTGACCGCCAGTAGTAACCCGTTTTATTCTGAAGTCGTTCGCGGCGTGGAGCGTAGCTGCTTTGAACGTGGTTACAGTCTGATATTGTGCAACACCGAAGGTGATGAAGATCGCATGAACCGGAGTCTGGAAACGCTGCTGCAAAAGCGGGTCGATGGGCTGCTGATCATGTGTACTGAGAGCCATATCCCCTCAGCTGAGATCCTGAACCGCTATCCTTCTATTCCTTCGGTAATGATGGACTGGTCACCCTTTGAAGGCGGTAGCGATATCATTCAGGATAACTCCCTGCTGGGAGGAGAAATGGCGACCCGTTATCTGATCTCGCGCGGCTACACGCGCATAGCCTGTATTGCAGGCCCTCAGGATAAAACGCCGGCGCGTTTGCGTCTGGAAGGTTACCAGCAGGCAATGAAAACGGCTGGCCTGCCGATCCTGCCGGATTATGTGGTGAACGGTGATTTTGAATTTGAGGGCGGTTACAACGCGATGAATCAGCTGCTGGCGGTCCATCCGCTGCCTCAGGCTATCTTCACCAGTAATGATGCAATGGCGGTGGGGGTTTATCATGCGCTGTTTCAGGCAGGCCTTACGGTCGGGCGGGATATTGCGGTGATTGGCTATGACGATATCGAGCTGGCTCGCTACATGACGCCGCCACTGACCACTGTTCACCAGCCGAAAGATGAGTTGGGGGAACTGGCGATTGATACCTTAATCCACCGCCTTGCTGACCCGGGCGCCAGCCAGCAATTGCTGGTGCTGACGCCGGAACTTATCGAGCGCGGCTCCGTCGCAGAAATTTAAGCGCTTTTTTTGCGTTTTTCCCGATTTGAGATCAGATGCCTGCCATCGCCGGGTTTCAGCAGCATAAACACCAGCCCTGAAAATACCGTAACCACACCCATCGTCAGGAAGGTGGCATGGAAGTGCTGAACGGTAGTGCCATCAAAGTTTTCATAGAAACGCAGCACTGCGGCGCTGACGGCCACGCCGAAACTGATCGCCAGCTGCTGGGTGACGGCGAGCATGCTGTTGCCGCTGCTGGCGTTACTGTCGTTCAGATCTGCCAGAGTAATGGTGTTCATGGCGGTGAACTGAGTCGACATCGCCATGCCCAGGATAAACAGCGGCAGCAGCAAAATAACCAGGCCCATCGCCGGTGTTTGCAGCGCAAAGCTGGCAATCAGCACACCAATAATGACGCTAATCCAGACCAGCGTTTTCCGGTAACCGAACCAGCGCAGCACCTGAGTCACTGTAGACTTCGCCAGCAGCGAGCCGACGGCGGTAGGGGCCATCATGCAGCCAGCCAGAATGGCGGAATAGCCGAAGCCAACCTGCAGCATCAACGGCATCAGGAAAGGAATACAGCCGGTGCCAAGCCGTGAAGCGATATTGCCCAGTATGCCAACAGAGAAGGTTCGGGTTTTAAACATCGGTAATGGGATCAGCGGAGTCGGATGACGCCGTGCATGCACGATATAAAGAAGAAGTAAGAGGATGCCCCCTGCCGTGACCATCAGCGCAATGCTGGCGGCCACAATTTTCTCACCGAACAGCTCAATTCCGCTGGATAACAGTACCAGCCCCAGGCCAAACAGCATAAAGCCCAGCAGGTCGAAGCGGCGTTTAGGTGTGGTGAAGTCAGGCATATATTTGCGTGCGTAGATAATGCCAAGGATGCCCATCGGAATATTAATCAGGAAGATCCAGTGCCAGGTGGCATAGGTCACCAGCACACCGCCAAGCATCGGCCCCAGTACCGGCCCAATCAGGCCCGGCATGGTGACAAAGTTAAGCACCGGCAGCAGCTCGCTGCGGGGATAGGCTCTGAGCAATGCCAGCCTGGCTACCGGCATCATCATCGCACCACCAATCCCCTGTACCACCCTGAAGACAACCAGCATGGTCAGCGTGCCGGAAAGGGCACAGGCCAATGAGCCAAGGGTAAACAGAGTCACGGCGATGATAAATACTTTGCGGGTGCCGAAGCGGTCGGCCAGCCAGCCGCTGACCGGGATCAGCATGGCAACGGTCAGGGTGTAGCTGATGACGGCGGATTGCATCGCCAGGGGAGAACGGTCAAGGCTTTGGGCGATAGCAGGAAGAGCAGTATTCAGTATCGTCGCATCCAGCGCCTGCATAAAGAAGGCCATGGCGGCGATCCACGGAAGTCCGGCCATACTGCGCGCGGATTTTATCATTGGGCATCCTTTTCATTCATGATGAAGTCGCAGGCGGAACCTGCAATGGGTAAAGGATAGCACCAGGCAGCTCATTATCGTGATGCCCAAAAAGGGTTTTAAACGCCGTTTTGCTGCAAATATGGCCTTTTGAAGGGGGTTTTTTCACCTTTTGATGAAAAAATAATCGGTCAGTTATTTTTTTTTTAAGAAACACTTGTCACCCGTCAGGAACTGCCTATAATGCGCCTCCACTGACACGGAACAACGGCTTACAGGTCGCCGGGTCAAAAAGAGAAAAGTGAGAAAATCCTTGACTCTACAGCGGGAAAGCGTAATATCTGCACCCCGCGCCACGCAGTATGTGGCACTGCTCTTTAACAATTTATCAGACAATCTGTGTGGGCACTCGCAGGATTGGTATCAGCGTCGCAAGGCGCAAAAAATATCAAGCCTTAAGAGTGAACACATAATGAAATTCATTATGACGTTTTACACTTGAGCATCGCTGCACGAGCATCGCTACACGCTTTTCAGCAAATCAAACTTAAATTGAAGAGTTTGATCATGGCTCAGATGGAACGCTGGCGGCAGGCCTAACACATGCAAGTCGAACGGTAGCACAGAGA
>JBNONK010000016.1:0-100769 GCA_050311775.1 Erwinia amylovora
GAAAAACGCTTCGGAAGGCAGTTGCCAACAGAGTCGCTGGAGTGGCTGACGGATAACGGTTCAGCCTACAGGGCTCATGAAACGCGGGCGTTCGCCCGGTTGCTGGGACTGGAGCCTTGCACGACAGCAGTGCGAAGCCCGGAAAGCAACGGCATAGCAGAAAGCTTCGTGAAGACGATAAAACGGGACTACATCAGCATCATGCCGAAACCGGACAGTCAGGCAGCGGTGATGAATCTGGCGGTGGCGTTCAGTCATTACAACGAACATCATCCGCATAGTGCACTGGGATATCGCTCACCGCGGGAATATATACGCAGGAAGTTATCGCAACCGTAAGAGAGCAAAAACGTCTGGATATATAGGGTCAAATCCAAATGCTGATATACCAGGTTGATTTAGATCAATTTTTAATTATCGGGCTATTGTTGACATAATGTGAATAATAATCAGGAGGGAGATAACATGGAGGGTAATTTGATTGTTATCAGTCTTGCTGATGAGGTTTATCTTATCAAAGGCAGGCTGTCAGTTTTTGAATTGGCCATGGTCAGCCTCGATCGCTGACCACGGCACTGGAAAATTACTGCTGAATCAGTTTTTTGACCCAGGCAACGATTTCCGCGTCTTTGCCGTGTTCAAACAGGCACTGCTGGAAGCGCTTGCCGCCCACCGCCGTCTTCACCAGTTCCGGATCTATGGCGTTTAAAGTGTCCAGATAACCCTCTTTGATCACGGCATTTTTAACCTGGTTCAGCAGCCCGGCATTACGCACCTGTGGCTCTTTACGTTCAGTCGGGTAGCCTTCTCCTTTACGACCAGTGAACGCTTTCTCAAAGATATAACGTACGTTCAGCTCAGCGCCCCAGCCAAAGCCCTTGGCAAACGGCAGTGACAATGCGTTACCGTTGTTAATCTGGGCAAACAGGAAGGCATCCGCCGGGTCGATACAGTAACCGCAAACCACGCCCGGATGAATATTCAGTGACATCAGTGCTCCCTGGCCTGTACCACAACCGGTCACCACAAAATCCACCGCTTTGGCGTTGAGCAGAATGCTGGCCATAATCCCCAGGTGAATATAGGTCAGATGGTGGTCCTGCTCATCACTCATGCCCACATTAAACACCGCATCGTGGTTGTCCGCGGCAACAGCCTGCAGCTGCTGTAATACCAGGGCATTTTTCCCCGCCTGGCTGTTTTCCATCATCAGTGCAATATTCATCATCTCTCCTGCGTTCAGCATTGAGTTATTTTAAGGTTGCAGCAAGGATCAGCGCGCCAGCCAGCCGCCATCCACCGCGAGGGTATATCCATTGATATAGTCGGAGGCCGGTGAGGCCAGAAACACCACCGGGCCCATCAAATCCTGTGGTTGTCCCCAGCGAGCGGCGGGGATACGGAGCAGAATCTCTTCACTGCGAACTTCATCCTTGCGCAGCTGTTCGGTGTTGTTGGTGGCGATATATCCCGGTGCCAGCGCGTTAACGTTGATACCGTATTTCGCCCATTCGTTGGCCAGTTCACGAGTCAGCCCCATCACCGCGCTTTTGGAAGCGGTGTAAGAAGGCACGCGAATACCGCCCTGATAAGAGAGCATTGAGGCAATATTGATTATCTTGCCGCCGCTACCCTGGGCGATAAACTGGCGCGCTACCTGCTGCGATAAGAAGAACAGCGTTTTCACATTCACATCCATGACGTCGTCCCAGTCTTTCTCGCTGAAATTAACCGCATCCTCACGGCGGATAATGCCTGCGTTATTGACCAGAATGTCGACGCGGCCCATCTCTTTTACTGCACGTTCCAACAGCGATGGCAATTCGCCCTGTTGGCCCAGATCGGCCCTGAGGCTCAGGAAGCGGCGCCCCAGTGCGTTCACTTCTTCAGCGGTCTCAAGGGGTTCACTGCGGTTGATCGCCACAATGTCACAGCCAGCCTGTGCCAGCGCCACAGCCATACTTTTCCCTAAGCCGGTATTGCATCCGGTGACGATAGCCACCTTTCCGTGAAGAGAAAAATCGTTCAGAATCATGCAGTTTTCCTTATTTACAGATAGACGTGCAGGTATTCCACCAGACACAGGATCGCCATCGCCTGCCCGTAAGGCATTGAGGTGAGCGGTATCTGGCGGTAGAAATCAAGATCTTTACCCATGCCTGTGCCAAAGGAGACCTGTGTCAGTTCACCTTCAGCATTAATTCGGGAAATCAGCCCTTTAATTGCCTTTTCCGCTACAGCGATATAGCGGGGATCGGCACAGTGGCGGCGTGCGGCTTTTAACATGCCGAAGGCGAAGCCAGCCGTGGCAGAGGCCTCAAGGTAGGAGTTTGGGTCATCAAGCAGCGTGTGCCACAGGCCGCTCTCATCCTGACATTTTTCCAACGCGGCCAGCTGGCGGGACAGGACCTGTTGCAGAAAGCGACGAGTCGCATCTTTTTCGGGCAGCTCAAGCAGCTCCACGAATTCCGGAATAACGATGGTCAGCCAGCTGTTGCCACGAGCCCAGCGGGCGTTAGCGAAATTATGGTGCCCATCGAACGTCCAGCCGTGGAACCACAGCCCGGTTTCATTATCCATCAGATGCTGGATATGCAGCAGGAACTGATACTTTGCCTCTTCAATATAATCAGGCCGGTTCAGCAGCTTGCCGATCTTTGCCAGCGGTAAGACGGTCATCATCAGCGTGTCGTCCCACAGCTGCTGATGATTCTCTTCCGCCAGCGTGATGTGCTGCAGACCATTCATATCGGTACGCGGCATAGCATGCATGATCCAGTCAGCCCAGCTCTCCAGGTAAGGCAGCCAGCGTGGATCGCGTGTTTCTTCATAACGGTACGCCAGCGTCAGAAAGGGGCAAACTGTGTTCACGTTGCGGGTGGTGGAACCTTCGGCAAAACGGTCAGCAAACCAGTTATCGATTATCTGACGCAACCGATCGTCCCCGGTCTGGCGGTAATATTTATGAATACCGTACAGACCCACGCCGTGCGTCCATTCCCAGCCAGCCCAGCCTTTGGTATCAATGACCCTGCCATCATCCAGCCTCAGCAAAAATTCGCCGGTTTCATCGGTAATATTGACCAGGTTATCCACCAGTTTATTAATCAGCTGATGTAGCTCCTGACTGGAGATAAACCGTTCGGGCTGACACAGGAGCGGGCTGTGTTTCACTGGGTATACGACCATAATGCAGTTTCCTCATGGATCTTTAGTGAACTATAAATGGGTTAAATTATCGCCAGGGTTATCCAGGCGGGACACCCGGCCAGACAGTGACTCCGCTGCGGGTTTGTGGCGGTTGAGATAACCAATGTTGTTATTGCCCCACAGATTTTCGTAGGGCAGGCCTGCCAGCATTTCTACGGTTGCCCGGGCCTCTGGCGTGATGTTCTCTGGGGTGACGTTGCCAGCCACACGCATTTTTTCGGTTTCTTCGCGCAGGATCTGGTGAGTTTTGAGGTTGAGTTTAAAGCGCAGGGAGATAGCGAAACCGATGCACAGTACCAGCAGGGTCCCACCGCAAAGAATGGCCAGAATGGTGTGGCTGACCAGTGGAGTCTGTTGATTGCTGCCTGCGACAAACCCAGAGAACTGCATCAAAATGCCGACCAGCATTACCGCACCTGCCTGAGAGGCTTTACGGGTCAGGGTCATGATGCCAGCGAAAATACCCTCGCGGCGCTGCCCGGTAATGACTTCATCCACGTCAGCGATGTAGGTGTAGATATTCCACGGCACGTAGTTGATACCGCCACGTCCCAGACCTGCAATGGCCGAAATCAGCAACAACAGCGAGAAGACATCGCTCAGGCCCGTGTAATAGAGCACGCCATAGGAGAGGCTGCTCAGACCAAACAGCACCACCACCATGCGATAAGACGGGGCTGGCCCGAAGCGAATACAGAGCGGGATCATGCCAATCACGGCAATGAACTGCAGAACGGCCATTGTTCCCATCAGGCTGGAGGCAACGGTGGCACTCTGCATCAGCACAAAAACGACGTAATAGGTGAAGACGGCGTTAAACACGTCCTGGGCGATATAGCCGCCAAGGTACATGCCCAGATGTTGACGGAATATCCTTATGCGTAACGTTGACAGCAGATCAATCTTCAGACGTCCCAGGCTTTGACTGAGCGTCAGTTTCTGCTGCTCTGCGGCCAGTGCGGCGGCGGATTTTTTCTCCGCCGGACGTTCCCAGGTGTAGAAATAGACCAGCGTCAGCACCAGCGCGCACAGAACCGAAAACACCAGGCTGGAGTAGAAGAAAGAGAGCGGATTATTTTTGCCAAAAAAGCTGAGCAGGATGCCGGGCAGAAACGCAGCCAGAATAGCGGAAAGCTGCGCCAGTGCGATACGTGCGCCAGAAAATTTGGTCTTCTCTTTAAAGTCATCGGTCATTTCTGGTACCAGCGTTTCGTACGGTACCAGAATGGAGGTGTACACCACTTCGAAAATCAGATAGGTCAGAAGGTAATAGACGTACGTCATCTCTCCCAGCCACATCAGGCTATAGGTAAACACCAGCGGGATACCAGTGAGGATAAAGAACTTGCGGCGGCCATAGCGTTTGCCGAGCCTGGTTGAACCGAAATGATCGGTCAGGTAGCCCATCAGTGGGCTGACCACGCCATCCACAATACGGGCCATGGCGAAAATGGAGGTGGCTTCAATCGGGCTGAGGCCGCAAAACGTGGTGTAAAAATAGAGCAGCCAGGCAGAGGTCAGTGCCATTGTGCCCGCGCCGAGAAAATCTCCCGAGCCATAGGCAAGATAATTTAGCGTTCCAGGTTTACGTGTCGTCATAGTTTTCATCCTGATTTACCAGATTGCACGCCCGGCCTAAAGTCGGGGGATGGGGCTAAAGTAGAGTGATGCCGATCGGAAAACCTTTGCGATTTTGCCAGGCGGCGTAAGGGTATGGCGATGAGAAGAAGAAAAACCTCGCCCACTTCACTAATTTAATAAAACGATGTTTCATTTTTATCGGGCGCGTTATGCGTTAACAAAATCAGGGGCGTTTATTGCTGCATTTTTTGGCCTTTTTCCTGCCCTGAATCACAAAAGCACGCGTGATGCCTCTATAGTGGGTGTACGAAACACACTTAGAGAGGAAAGGACGATGAAAGCTGTAGTGGTTAATAAAAATCATTCCGTCGATATTGTGGACAAAAAGCTGCGGGCGCTGGAGTACGGTGAAGCGCTGCTAAAAATGGACTGTTGCGGCGTCTGCCATACGGATTTACACGTAAAAGATGGCGACTTTGGTGACCGGACAGGCATCATTCTTGGCCATGAGGGGGTTGGCGTGGTTAAGGAAGTGGGGCCTGGCGTCTCGTCACTGAAGATCGGCGATCGGGCCAGCGTGGCCTGGTTTTATAAAGGTTGTGGCCACTGCGAATACTGCACCAGCGGAAATGAAACGCTGTGTCGCGATGTCTGGAATGCTGGTTTTACCGTGGATGGCGGTATGGCAGAAGAGTGCATCGTGGTGGCGGATTATGCGGTGAAGGTCCCTGATGGTCTGGACTCAGCGGCAGCCAGCAGCGTGACCTGTGCCGGGGTCACCACTTATAAAGCGGTAAAAGTTTCCGGTATTCAGCCGGGGAAATGGATCGCGATTTACGGCCTGGGGGGCCTGGGCAATCTGGCCCTGCAATATGCGAAGAATGTTTTCAACGCCAAAGTGATCGCGATAGATGTCAATGATGCGCAACTGCAGTTTGCCAGTGAGATGGGGGCAGATCTGGTGATCAATTCGGCAAAGGAAGAGGCGGCCAAAGTGATTCAGGAGAAGGTCGGAGGCGCCCATGCCGCAGTGGTGACCGCTGTGGCCAAATCCGCCTTTAATTCGGCGGTGGATGCAATGCGTGCCGGGGGCCGTATCGTGGCGGTTGGCCTGCCGCCGGAATCCATGAGCCTGAATATTCCGCGGCTGGTGCTGGACGGTATTCAGGTGGTTGGTTCGCTGGTGGGCACCAGGGAAGATCTGGCGGAAGCTTTCCAGTTTGCGGCAGAAGGCAAAGTGGTGCCAAAGGTTACCCGACGTGCCCCGGAGGAGATCCATGCGATCTTCAACGAGATGCTGGAGGGGAAAATTAAAGGGCGCATGGTGATCGACTTCACCCAGAAGTAAGCGGTCCGGTCTGAGACTGGAAAGATAAAAAAAGGGGTGAAGAAATTCGCCCCTGTTTTTTATTATCGGACGTGAGCCATATACCGCCGCATACCGCCGCTTGATCACCCGCGCACAGGACTTCACGCGCTCATGAAGAAACTTGAACGCTCAGGTGCCTCTGGCTCAAGCAGACAGCAAAGAGTCAGCCACAGCATGGTAAGCAACCAGCCTGTACTGTTCAGCATGATTATTCCTTTTAATCTGCACTTACAAAATAAATGTATCCTGGAAGTGGAAAACCGCCATTTTTTATCGCCCTTTTTGCTAATCAGACGGCGCTGTAGCCTCTGTCAGCCGTGCGGTCAGTCGGCCTTGTGCTGAATATCCGCTATGGTTATATCTTGTTTAGCCTGATCTTTTTCATCTTTCCGCGTGCAAAGCGGAACGCTACTGAGGATTATTAGCGTGTTAAAAAAATTTCGTGGCCTGCTGCTGACAGGTGCGCTGGTGGCTTTTTCCTCCTTCGCCGCTGACACCTCTACCCCGCAGTACGGCCCGGAACTGCAGGGATTCAGTTTCCCCTGGCCAGTTCATCAATACAGCTTCTCCTCGCAGGGGCAGACCCTTTCCATGGGCTATATCGATCTCAAACCGCAGGGAGAAGCCAATGGCCGGACTGTGGTGTTGATGCACGGCAAAAACTTCTGTGGGGTGACCTGGCAGGATTCAATTGAGGCGTTGAGCCATGCGGGATATCGGGTGATTGCGCCAGATCAGATCGGTTTTTGTACTTCGACCAAGCCAACGCAGTATCAGTACAGCTTTCAGCAACTGGCACTCAACACCCATCAGCTGATCGACAGCCTGCATATCGATAAAGTTACTCTGGTGGGGCACTCCACCGGTGGGATGCTGGCGACCCGCTACGCGCTGATGTATCCGCAGCAGGTGGAAAAGCTGGTGCTGGTTAATCCGATTGGGCTGGAGGACTGGAAGGCGAAGGGCGTGCCGTGGCGCAGCGTCGATGAATGGTACCAGCGTGAACTGAAAACCTCGGCTGACAGCATCAAAAAATATGAACAGAAAACCTATTATGTCGGGCAGTGGAAACCGGAATATGACCGCTGGGTCACCATGCTGGCGGGGCTGAATAACGGGCCGGGGCATAAAATCGTCGCGTGGAACTCCGCGCTGCTGTATGACATGATTTTCACCCAGCCAGTGTATTACGAATTCAAAAACCTGACCATGCCGACCACGCTGATGATTGGCACCTCGGACACCACCGCCATTGGCAGTGATATTGCCCCGCCGGATGTTAAAGCGAAGATTGGCCACTACAACGTGCTCGGCAGGCAGGTTGCAAAGCTGATCCCGCACGCAACGCTGATCGAATTCCCCGGAATGGGCCATGCTCCGCAGATGGAAGATCCGGCACGATTTAACCAGGCGCTGATAAAAGATCTCAGTCAGCGCTAAACCCTCTCATCAGTTTTCCCTGAAAAACAGAATATTCATTAACGGCGTCTGCACCCCTCTGCAGGCGCTGCACTTTTGTTACCGTCCCCAAATTCCTTTGTACCGACAGGTCTGCGGGTGGATCCGTGAGAGGGATATAAAGGTGAGCCGGCATCTGGATCACCGGAAAAATTTTGACGATGTGAAGCAGGCCGTTTGGGCTGGCTTTACGTCGGTAATGACTGACGGCGTGAAGCTTCCGCTGGTCAGTGCAGATTGAAGAGACTGTTTAATAAAATATCCACTGTTATTACTGGCAAATAAGAGTCTGAAGTTCATTCACTTTTCAGGCCCCTTTGCCTGCAGGATTCGATTGGCATCGTCTGCCGACAGCGTGTAATCAAAGAATTGAGCGTAGAAATCCTGTGTTGCTTTCACCATATCCAGTTTCGGGAACAGCTCCGGATGCAGTGTTTTTGCCGCCCACTGGATTTGCAGACCGGCTTCGGTACCGTAGCGATCCCAGGGGAACACGCCCGCCGGGTTTTGCCACACTTGATGGTTTTTTACCGCCTTCAGGCTGCTGAACAGCGCGGCATAATCGGAATCAGCAATGCTTCCCTCACCGGCACCGATAATGATGATATCCGGCTGCCAGTAAAGAACGTTTTCCGGCGACGTTTCCTTCATGTTGCCGTCAACTTCTGCTGCTGCGTTGCGGCCACCCGCCAGCTTAATCCAGGTGTCAATCAGCGTATTGCGTCCGTCCACTTTCAACGGATGCAGCGATGCAATATGCAGCACGCGCGGTCGCTGAGCCTCGCTGAGGCCGCCGGTTTTTGCCTGAATTGCGGTAATCTGACGATCGAGCCAGGTGTTGTACGCCTGTGCCCGCTGCCGCGCCCGATCTGTGCCGACCACTTCGGCAGTAGTCAGCAGGGAATGCTCCATCGACGGGAAGTCATCAAAATGCATCACCAGCGTCGGCAATCCGGCCCGACGATAGGTTGCCGCATCCGCGTCTTCCGTCGGCACAAAGACGGTATCCACATGACGCGCCAGCAGCGCTTCACTCTCAAAACTGCGGCCGTGAACGGCCAGCGCCTGATTCAGTGAGGGCTGGATTTTAAACATCCAGGGGCGGTCCCTGGCATGATTGACCGTCGCCACTATCCTGTCCCCCACGCCCAGCGTCATCAGCAGGGAGTGATGGGCATACCAGCCATCAGCAATCCGTTTTGCTTCCTGCGGAACCTCCACGTTATTACCGACATCATCGGTCACCGTTCGGGCAAAAACCGTATGGCTGGCGGGAGACAGGCTCAGGGCTGCCAGCAGCGGCAGGGTCAGACGCTTGTTCATTGTGGCCTCATCAGAAATTCAACTGCATTGAAACCTGCACCATTCGCGGCTCACCGATCTGGGCGCTGGCATAGCCCGCGCCGCTGTAACCGTTGAGGCCACCCGGCACAATATTGGTCCAGTAGTGGCGATTGGTAAGGTTTGTCATATCCAGACGGAAAGTGGTCGCGGTATTGAACAGCCGCGTTTGGTAACCGCTGCCAATATCAAAGGTGGCATAGCTGCCCACCCAGTTGTCGTTAGCGTTATCGCTGCTGCGGCGGCCAACATAATGCATGCCACCGTGTACATCCGTACCACTCAGAAACGGCAGATCGTACGCGGCAAACAGGCTGGCAGTATAGCGAGCCAGGCCCACAATTTGCTTATCTTCGGTGCTGGCGCTGGCCGTATCACGCAGGCGTGGGTCCAGCCAGGTCATGCCGCCATACAGGTGCAGGTTATCGCTCAGATCGCCGTCGGCCATCAGCTCCAGGCCACGGTTACGCTGGTTGCCATCCACGGCATAGTCACCGCTGTTGGTGGTGTAAGCGAATGGCCGGTCGATCTGGAACAGCGCCGCCGTCAGCAGCACTTTATTCACCGCCAGTTTGCTGCCCACCTCAACCTGCCTGCTGCGGTAAGGTGAAAGAATATTCCCGGCATTGTTCGCTCCGGCTGGCGCGGTATCGCCTTGCTGCAGGCTGTCTGCGTAAGTGACGTACAGCGTCAGCGGGTCGACGGGTTTGAACATCAGACTGGCAGAGCCGCTGAACCCGCTGTCGCTGGAGTCGCTGGTACGGCTGCCTGTTTTGGCATAGTTAGCTGAGTTCAGCAAACTTTCGCTCCCGGCCAGCAGCAGGCTCCATTGCGGGGTAAAAGTCAGCGTGTCGCTGAGCAAAAATGCCTGTTGTGTTGCCGTGGCGGAGTGATAGCGATGAGTGAAATCAGGGTAATCCGGCTCGTTAAATGGCTGCGGATTGTCCAGCGAGGCGCTACCCAGCGTCAGGGTGCCCCCCCTGACCGGGTTGTTGTTCTTCCAGACAAAACCACGAATGCCGGTGGAGATCTGATGGTGCAGCCAGCCGGTATCCACTTCGCCGTTCAGGTTTGCCAAATAGCTGTTGAGGGTAAAACGACTGGCAGTCGCTGATGAAGTTGTGGTTTTGTAATGGCCCGCATTGTCGGTAAAGGTGTTGGTCACCGCCGTGGATTCACGGTCGGCAATCTGGCGCAGTACGCCCACTTCGCCCTGCCAGTTGCCGTCAAAATCATGCTTCAGGTGCAGACTGGCGGTCAGCGTGTGGTTATCATCACCCGCGTAATACTGCCCGAGATGCACGGTCTTTGGATTGGGGGCAGACGGAAATGAGAGCCCGCTGCCAAGGGCGAACTTGCCCGGCAGGCCCTTATCGTAAAAGTGGTAATCGCTGAAGTTGGTTTCCAGCACCGTTTTATCGGTCAGGTTGGCATCCAGCGCCAGGCTGAACAGCTGGCGGCGCTTCTTGCTGCCGCTGACATAGCCATTGCCCTCGTCGTCGAGAAAGTTGGCGCGATAGCGCAGACGATCGTGATCATCCAGCGGGCCGCTGAAGTCGCCTGAAACCAGATGGCTCAGGCCGGTGCCAGCACCGAAAGTCAGACTGTGCTGCGCGACATCCGTTGGGCGTTTCGCCACAAAGTTAAACAGGCCTGCCGGGTTAGCCGGGCCATACAGCGATCCGCCCAGGCCGTTGAGCACCTCAATATGGTCAAACTGCCCGGCGGCATAATCGGTGGTGGAAACCACGTTCAGCCCGTCGATCATTGTGTTCTGCACCACGCTGCCCTGCATGCCACGGGTTTGCGGACGGGCACCATCACCCTGCACTGAAGGCATATAACGATAGATATCGGTGATGCTTTTCAGCTGCTGGCGCGTCATCAATGTCGGGGAAACAACCTGAACGGAATAGGGCGTGTTGCGAGTTTCACGTTTGCCCAGATTACCCAACGTTGCCTGTTTATCCGGTGCAGCCACTTCACTGTTGAGGGGGGATGTATCGACCGTCAGCGTCTTTTCTTGCGTTGCTGCCTGAGCCTGAACTGCCGTCAGGGCCAGTACGCAGAGCGTACTTTTGGCAGCCCAGAACGACTTGTTTGCCACTGTCATTTTCTTGTTATGCCTTGCTGATGTGTTGGCAGCTTGATTGCCACCCGGAGAGGGACTGCTGTAAAGAGAGCACAAGGGTAACATAACGCTATGTAATGGCGTATACAGCGGAGAGGAGGCTGTAAAGTTTGGAGCATGTTGCTGCTGTGGGGATAAAATGCAAAGCATGCTAATGATTTTAATGTGATTTTAATCACATTATTTTGCGTTAACAGGTCTGGGACCTCAGGCTATACCCTGGCAAAAAAGCTGCTCATCATCTGTGCACCAGGTCATGAGAAGGCACACCTACCCTGAGCGGTGACCCCTGTGTGAGGTTTTTCCTGACCGGGAAAGCTGTCGATTGAGAGGATCTCAAACAGCCGCCGTAACCGCCCTCAGTTGATAAAGCTAATAAAATGGTGGCTTAAGAGCGAGTCGTTAGCCCATTGTTTCTTTAATTTGGTTTTATAGAATATTTATTCCTTTAAAAAAATTAATGTAAAATAAAACTGCATTCGAACATTTTATGTTCAGTCGTGAATAATTAAGTCAAATACATTATATTTTATCAGTGAATTCATACTGCAGGCATTAAATGTAGATTTTTTACTATATACAACGTGCTTTTCAGGAAGGTAGCATTAGCGTGAATGTTAATTTTGTTACTAAACTATTGGCGCACTATTAAGAGAGCATAAAGTCAAATTATGGCATCATATTTTCTGACTGGAAATAATGATTTCATCTTTTTCCGGACTCATCTTAACAGACTTTAATTTATAATTCACAGCACGACTGCTGACTGAAACAAAACACATAGAAACAAATTTATAACATTGTCAACAAATAAACTCATCATAAAAAAGAGACTTTACCTTCGTCATTATTTTTCTACTTAAAAAACGGAAAAGTGTTGTCGCTTATTCCTGAAAGAAGGCATTTTCTCTCCGGTACATGGAGTCACTTACCACCATGCAGAGCGCTCTCCATGGTTGCCCAGGCTGGGATCATCAGGTAAAAGGAACATTTAATGGTTACGTTTGACGTTAATGACAATCAATGTAAAGATATTGTGAAAGTATCGTTGCAGAGTGATAATTTTTATTATACCTTCGGCCTTAGCCTCCTGATTAACGAAGTCAACAGCATGTTGAGTAAGTCGTCATTGTGTTTTCTGACTGGTGAGCCTGCGGATGACAGCAAGGAAAAAAACATCATCTTCCGGGATTCGATGGTCAGTATACAGCTGAATAAGGAGTGCCGTCGCTGGCGGAGTGAAAATAACAAGCTCAACAGGGCGACAATCCATATTCCTTTTGGTTGCCGGCAGAATAATCTTTCCGAGATCATGGGCAAACTCGAAAAGATTTTGTTGATAGCCAGCATGGATTACTCCTCTTTCAGCAGTCCGGAGAATCACAAAACGATCGGGCTGAAAAAATTTATGCAGCTCTCTATGACAGAGTGCAAAATTCTGTTGTTAATTGGCAAGGGGCATAACATCAACAATATCTCCAGGATATTGAATCGTTCAGAAAAAACGATTAATACGCATTGCCGGAACAGTATTCGTAAGCTGGGGATGCTTAATCGGGTCGAATTTTACAGATATGCTTCTTTCATCGCGCATTGCGGTAATAAAGATCGCAGTACTTTATGTCTTTAAATAATTTTTTTGGTTTTTATTGCAGGCCCTGAGCATCTTTTCAGGGCCTGCATTCTGTTTGAAGAAGATCAGGATTTCAGGTTCATTGGCGTATCTTCAGGATCGAAGCTGTTAATCAGCTGAACGTAATGTTTACGCTGATATTCAGTGAATTCCTTTTCAGCATTCAGGGTGAAAATAATAATGTTCTTGCGGGAACTGTTCACCACCGGATGGAAAGGCAAAGCGACCATTGTCTGGACCTGTTTCATCAGCTTGCCATCAAGGTAAAAACGGTTGGCTATCTGTACGACAGGAAGTTTGGCCGGGCCAATCTCACTTTTCAGTTGTTTCCCTTCTACCGCAAACGCCGGCATGGTGTTGGTCATAAACGTCATCTGTGCTTCACAAAACTGTTCCAGAGTTTGTTCGTCATCAAGAAATGCGCGGTTGACCAGAATGGTGTATTCAAAATCGTCGGGATCCCGAAAGCGTAATACATTCACGCTCTGGTCAAAGACAGGGGCTTCTGTTAGCAGTGACCCTTCATAAAGGATATAGGTCGATTTATTTTTACTCATTGTCTTTTACTCATTATTGGTATGTTGATTCGCAGGGAGGGGGATAAGGTCCACTCTCCTGTTTTGTTTTCGACCCTCTTCGGTCTCATTACTGGCTACGGGAGCGGTGTCTCCTGCCCCCTTCACCAAAAAGTTCGTGAGCGGAACGTCAGCATGTTTTACCAGCCAGTCACGTACGGCTCTCGCTCTTTTCTCTGACAGCTGCATATTCAGATCATGCGAGCCGGTATTATCTGAGTGGCCAACGATCATAAAGGTGGTCTGACGGTTATTGGCGACCACCGGCAGGAGAACCTTTAACGAGTCATCGCTGTTCTTGCCAAGCTCGGAGCTGTTAAGGGAAAATAAAGCCACCGGACCGGAAGAGAACAGAATCGGAGAGCTTTCATACAGGCTAAGGGTATTGCGGATTTCATCCCGGATTTTATCTCCTCTGGAGAGCCCAATCGCCTGCAGAAATTTACTGGCAGTAGAGCCTGAAAGGCTGTCGTTTTCCTGAGCTAACAGAGCGAATGCATCCCGCTTTTGTTGCAGATAAATGGTGTCAATATTATTGAAGTCTTCGAGAACCTTTTTGGCTTTAAGCAGGTGCTGCCCTTCAACCCAGGTTGTTCCTGCGAGCGTCAGGCCCAACACCATCGCGACGGCAACTGGCAGCCAGCACACTTTCTTACGGGGCCGTTCGACTTCTCTGATAATTGTTTTTACGCCCGGTTTATAGAGCACATCAGGGAGCTGGGGCAGGGCCATTGAGGAAGCCAGACCGGGATAGATTTCAAATCTGCTGGCAATCCAGTTTGCCCAGGCACCATGCCGCACAAACCCCTCGCCATAGTCAGAGAGCAGTACGCCGGTCAGCTTCAGGGGGGTCTGACTGAACAGTGTCTGTAAAGCCTTCATCACTCCCGTGTCACGCAGCCATAATTGCAGGGCATCGGCCATCGCAAAGCGCTGAATAGCGTGATAGCCACCGTGCTGGCTGTGTTGTTCGAGCATTTCGCTCAGGGCGATAAACGCCTTGCTGAGCGTGGTCTCTTTTCTGGCGGCAATATCAAAGTCTCCCAGCCAGATAGCACGATCGGGATCTTCCACAGAGCGTTCCTGGCTCAGCTGTGCATACAGGCCAAAGATGCAGGGAAGGGATTCCTCCAGCGGAAACTCACTGAAAGAGGCCTGCCAGTCAGCTATCTGTGCCAGTGTAAGCTCACTGCTCTCCTGGCCGTCCGGAAGAAAGGGGAAAAAAGTCATGACAACCGTTTGCCGGTTAGCGCTGCGCAACCGATTTAGTTGATTGCGCAGATCCTCAGCATCCGGCGCCAGTATCCAGCGTATCAGATCATCATCAACCCGATCGCCGATGGGCTGGGGATGAGGAAACCATTTTCTGGCATACGGACCAATGATGAAAATAACCATGGCTCTGTCCTGTTCCGGTGGCGTCAGAAGGGGCCCGGACGTGTTAATTGGGTGAGTTGAAGCAAACATTTAATACAAACCGTCCAGATATTTGCTGCAATAAATCCAAAGTACCAGCAGCAGGATTAGCATGATCCCTGTCTGCCAGATAAGAGGATTAGCCCAGCCGCTGCGTGGCTTAGCCGGAGAAAAGAGAAGGATTTCCTCTTCTTTTTCTTCTCCTTTCTGCGGTTCAGATTCAGGGAGTGCTTCTGTTACAGGTTCAGGGGCATAACGTACGATCAGTGCAGCAATGTGCTTGTCCTCGCCGAGAGACTTGAGGATCAAAGGAAGAAGCCGGTAAGCGTAATTGAAAATCTTTCCGTCACTGTCTTCTAACAGCAGGCCAATTCTGTCTGCCAGCGAGCCGAATTCCATGTCATAGCCATAGAAATGGCGACTCAGCAAGTTTCTTTCCCAGGAAATTTTGCTGGTATGCAGACGAAGCGCGATATGCTTATCGAGATAGCTGCAGATGATATGGCATAAATCATCACTGAGCTCTTCACTCTGGCCCTCAGAGATTAGCTCTTTGCTGAATTGCTCAATCAAATTAACCAGCTTAAGCTGAAATTCTGCCAAAGAGGGGATGACGCCATTTAATGACAGCAACGTATCGATGCAGATGACTCTGTTATAATAGACTTCGCTTTTCACCATGCCCGCTCCACAATTTTTCCCCATCCTTCATCATGAATATAGGGACTGACTCTGATTACACTGGGTTTCAGCGAGGATAACGTAGTGAAATTCAGTACAAATTTTAACTCTTCACTGTTTTCATCATTGATTGATTTTTCGATTTCTGCCCCGGAGACCACTTTTTTCTCAAGGAGATCGTTGGCATGACTGTAAACGCCAATATGCAGGCGTGAAACAGTGTCCAGTGGACAATCCAGTTCAGATTTAGAAAAGATAAGCGTCCTTCTGTTAGCGCTGATAATTCTTTTTCGCCAGTCTTGCAAATGATTATCAGTGAAATATGAGCAACGCTCCTTCTCAATCACTTCTGGCAATACGCTACATAGTGTGAAGTCCACGCCAATTGTATCCTCAAATTCTTTCAGTGTTCGCCGTTCACCAAGAGCATAGCGTGGCTCAATATCAACTCCCTCTTCCTCAGACCCGAATAAATATCTGACCCTTTTTTTGGACTCGCGGTCTCTGTCCCACCAGGCTTTATCAATCGATCCTGCTTCTTTCGCTTCTCCATTATGGTCTGACCACACCTTAGTGTGGTCTTTCCTGCCATAAAAATGCCATAACAGGATTTTATGGGGATGCCAGACGTCATAGCCATGGGTAAAGGCACGTGCGGCCATGGCGATTTCTTCTCCTTCGAAGAAAATATGAGGATCGTTCGGTATATCAATGACAAATTCCCCTCTGGCAAAGATAAATCCTCCGGCCAGATAGGTTCCCCTGAACGGTTCATCAGCCGTAAAATTAACTGAGTTCAGCTGCAATATGCGATCGCCGGAGAAGCTTCGAAATACCAGACGACTGACATAATCATTTTTAGACTCTTCATCATCTGGTTTATATCCCGGAGGGTAAGAGGAGATCACCGGATGGTTGCTCTGTTTTTGTAATTCAGTCAACATCGCGACCATCTCTTTATCCCAGCTTTCAATGAACCGGCAATGAGAATCAATTTGCAGAAAGTAGTCTTCATTGTTAAACAGACTTTCGCAGAGATGTCTTGCCCAACAGGCTCCCTCACTGAGGAAGTAGTGCACGCTCAGAAATTGAAGGCGGGTACCCTGATAATTAAAAATATATAGGTCATGCTCCCCCTGTTTTCTCTGCTCACTTAATTCCATTCCTGCATTCAAAAAGGGAGTGATATTCCCCTCGTCCTGCCAGCAAACAGCAATGTTAAGTGAGTGCAAACCAGAGGCGTTTTTTATCATATCAGTCAGCGTGGGGATGAGCTCCGCATCCCGGTAGCTGGCAATACTGACAAAAATTTCAGGTTTTAATTCCATATAGTCACCTTCAAGTCGGCCTGATATCGCACTGTTCGTCAGTTAATTGATACTCATGACAATCTCGGCCTGGGCAGTGAAATTACCATTTTGTGGACGAGAAGAGCCTGTTGAAACATTGATCAATTTAGCTTTCCAGTTAAATTGAGCCGCACTATCGGAGGCGGTGGAAGCCACTCTTTCCAACACGGTGTTGTCTACCTTAATCGCGCTACCACTGCTGTTTAATATTTGAATGCCGAGGTTGTCCGTGTTGTTTGCGGCATCGGTAACCTTGATGTAGGTTAGATCCGAAGAAGGAGTGGTGGTGGTCAAACCTGCGGTCGTGGAATAGGTGCCATAGTCTGTTTTACAGGTCAGACTGAAATCCAGATCTCGTTCCACGCCTGCGCTCACCATCGCGGGTGTCACTGTGCCAAAATCGATCGTCTTGGAACCTTCAACCGTACAGGCTGGTGTGCTGACTATTTTTATTTGATTGACAAACAACGTCATCGGGCGAACGTTATCACTTCCTAACCATTCATAACCCAGTGTCCCGGCATTGAGAACCACATCTCCGGTAGGATCGGTGAGTGTCAGTTTATCGGCGGTTTTATAAAACTGTACGCGATAATAACGGCCTGCTACCCAGTCATAAGTTCCTGTAGCTTCCCCATTCGGAAAACTTACAACATAACTGGTAGGATAAGCGCCAAAGCCACCACTTTCCGGGTTATATAAATGCACTTTTACGCCAATCCCCGGAACGTTGGTTTTATATAATTTTGTTGCGACAGTCTCTGTTAAACCGACAAGTTCCCTTCCTCCAGCGATACCAGCAACACAATCATCATAGCCAACTGCCGATCCCAAAGACGCAGTCGTATAAATCGCACCTGCAATCGGCGTTGAGGTGTCAGCAGCAGCATCGGCACTGATAGCAATAGTCTGCGCCGGGAGATTCAATGTGGTGGGTGTTCCCCTTGCCAGCGTACAATCAGCAGCCGCATGGCCCGATATAAGTCCGCTCAGCGATAAAAATATAGCCTTCCGTAGCATCTTACTTCTCCTTGTCTGGATCCATTTTTTCAATTATATCAGCTGGTAATATTTTCAATAATTCTGAAAAACTCTTACCGACAGTTGATTCCGCGAATGCTAATAAAAGAATGACGGGACTGCTGGGTTCCATTTTTGTGAACCACGTCCGAATTTCTCTAAGTTTTGCTAAAGCATCGGAGCGATTCTCAATTTCTTTTGCTTTCTGTATGACAATACGGGGACTGTGTTGAACCTGAGTTTCATCTCCGGTAATGCATTCTGCCGGGATGCTTTCTGCGTAGTCTTGTACTGCTTCAGCTTGCTTTTCCTGTTCGCTCTCATCATGAGCAAGTTCCACGGGGGCTGAAGGCTGATACAAGGGCGTGACAAATAAGTTCAGCAGAGGAATAAGCCGGGAGAAGTCAGGCGCATCATGACCCAGTGGATCCCCCAACTCCTCTTTTATCTCTGTCAGGCAGGTCCACGCTTCGCGCAGGGAATGAATCGTTTTGTCTTCTCGTTCATCCCATTCATGTAACAGCGCGGTGACGGTGGCTTCCGGTAATGCACCTTCTTCACGAGGAGAGGCGTTGGCTTTTTCAAACTCTTTGACCGTGATTTGCAAGCCAGCGGCTTTAGGCAGAGCCTGATTGCGGATATCGGCCAGCAGACCGTTGACATCCTCCAGCTCAGAGAGCGCATTGGCCCGCATCAACGGCTCAAATTCACCTTCGTCCAGCAGCTGAGGGTGAAGATCAACCGGGAACGCTTGCAGCAAATAACGCACCGCCTGCAATCCTTCATTGAGCGACGCCAGACCGATTTGCCGGGTACGGCAGCGGATCAGCGCGATAACCAGACGGATATCCTTGCTTTTTTGCAGCAGCGCCAGGCATTCCCGCTCTATCTCGGCCCAGTTGACAGGCTCGGCTGCCTCGACAAAGTTGCCATATTCCACATCCAGGCGCGGCTGTAACTTTGATTGCAACATGATAAAACCGGCATCATATTCCAGGTTTTCTCCACAGGGGAGCTCTCCCGGAATGGCTTCCGCCAGGTGTTGATAGTAACTACTGAGTTGCGCTGTATTTATATCAGCCACGGTAATGTCCCTTATCCTGAAAGCTGGCTGTTAACGGAATTTTCCTGCTTGCTCACCGACTGAGCGAATTTACTGCATCTGTCCCTGATATAATTCAGGCTCAAAGCTCATCCCGTAGACGGGAAGATCGGTTTCAGTTCTCTCCAGCCAGGTGGCATACCCCAGCTGATGTTCACCACCCAACGTGGCGTGTGGTACCTCACTGGCTGCCAGAACCAGCTGGGTATCCCAGGCATATTCAAAGCCAATAAAGTTACGTACCCACTCCCGCAATACCGGCAGATCCTGTCCCCAGGGGCTGAAACGCATGTATTGCTGCAAGGTGAGGGGCCCGAGGATCAGTTTGAACTTGTGCTGCCTGTCCTTCACCGTATCGCCCAGAATGGCGCCATCGCCCAGTGACATGGCGCAGTCAGCTTCACCCAGGATTGACTGATCTTTGGGAGAAAGAAAGATCCACTGGCTGGCGAATTCTTCCATTCTGGCCGGCACTTCAAAATAATATTGCAGTGCGCCGAGCAGGCCTTCCGGATTACGCGCTTCGCGAATTAAATGGGCGGAAGAGGCCAGACGGGCATGAGCGGGCAAAATGTCGCTGTTCAGCTCTTGTGGGTCCATGCCCACCAGACTGGCGATATAGAATGAAAAGCGCTCATCGGCAGCGCGATCCAGTGAGGCCGTGTCCTGGGCCACAAACCAGGCGCGGTAAAATAAAGAAAGCGCGCGATGATGGAAGATATCCAGAAAATCCACCATCGTCTGGTCATGCTGCTCCGAGCGCGAATAAACCAGCTCCGACATATGCAGCGGCATCGCCCCCTGCGGACCCCAGACGCCCAGACCGAAAAGTTGCAGCTTCGTGATGCCCTCTTCGATACCAATATTGGCGATCTCACGGGGTGAGAACGCCATGGTGGGCGACTGACCGATGCGGTATTTCTCCTGAGAAGGCAAAGAGGCCATTCCGGGATGAGGCGATGCCTGATTTTTTGCCGCAATAGCCCGCATGATGCTGATAAAACCCGCATCCCAGGGGCGTTCCTCATTAAACCAGGCATCCAGCGTGGATAATGACGTGTGCGTGCCTGACGGCGATCCGTACATCACAGTGCCCCTCTTTTACCCGGGCGGCCCTGCCAGTTGGCAATCTTGCCCCGCTGCATGGAGTGCAGTTCAGTTTCAGTAAAGATGTTGATGGCGGCATGACGGGACAAGTAGTTTTCCATAATCAGCCCAAACAGATAGGGACTGATGCCTGAAAAACCCTCTTCATCTACGGTCAGAGTACAGCGAACGCCCCGACCATAGACCAGCAGGCCATCGCCAGGCAGACGGCGGGTGACCGGTTCGCTTTTACAACCGATCAGGCTGTTGACCTGGGCGTTCGATTCATGATCTGAGCTGTTCAGGAACAAACGCAGCATATTACGCATGGATTCCCCACCCAATCCGTGTTCCATGTCTGACAGCGGCAGGTAGTTAAAACTCAGTTGACGAATCAGACGCCAGGCTGATTCTCCCAATGCGAAAGGCGCGCGTGGCGCACTTGGCTGACAGATAAAGGTGGCGCCCAGAATGGGCACGGCATCGGTCATTGACAGATCCAAACTGCCGCTTCTGGTGATCAATCGCGGCAGGTCCCTGTTAGTGACCATTGCCTCAACGGAAAGATAGCGGATGTAATCGGCATAGGGCGCTTCCTGCTGATCGACCAGCGACACGAACACCTCGGTTCCCAGATAGGGTGTCCTGGTATCGTACTTTCTTTTGGTCTCCTCTTTGATCCTGGCCTCGCGGCGGATTGAGAAGTAGCGGCCAAAATTGCCGTAGTCGCAGTGCCGTGTCTGATAGAGCGGGTTGAAAACCACCTCTTCACTTTTCTCTGCCTGCTGGCCGAGCACTTTATTGACCGAGAAGATTTCAAAGTCCATCGGGCGGCTGCGATCCGGGACAACATGGAAGGCATTCAGCGCTCTGTTAACCTCGATCCTGTCGACGACCTTGGGGAACAGGTTGATGACCGGCGTACAGAACAGTAAAAATTTCGACGGATCAACATGGCCGATCAGATTCTGCGGCAGGTTGTCGAGCAAAATAATAAGCTCGGCTTCATTGGTATGATTCTGCTGCAGTCCACGCGCCAGTTGGGTCAGCGTAAAGAAGTAAAAACGCTGCCGACAGGCAAAATATTCATGAATTAAGTTGTGACCATGGAACATGTTCCATGCCAGCGGCAGCAGCGTCTGATCGGGTTTCAGACCTTCGAAAGCCAGAGGCCGCTGATTGATCACCACATCCTGTTCTTTCGAGCCGCCTGAGCGAATAATCATCGCCACATTACTGGTATGGAGCAGCTCAAAGATATGTGAAACAACCCTTTCGTCACCATCAATATAAAGGGGTAATTCATCCAGGCCTTTAAGCTGGGAAAATATTTTGTCACCCTGCAGCTTCAGCTTAATCCGCAGCGCCCCTTTTAACTTCGAATGCGAAATACGGTATTTTTCCAGGTTCGGCAGGTCGGGCGGGATGGAGGTTAACCGGGCTTCAGTCATTTCCAGGGGCCAGAGGGTGACCTCCTGACCGTTACGAAACTCGCAGCGGGAGTTTTCGCCCGGCAGAATCCTGGTATGGAACGCGCTGTCCTTAGCCACCCGATAGCCGTGAGTCAGATCGCCTTCTTGCAGATTAGGGGTAAGCTGAACCACGCCCATCGACGGTGTCGGCGAGTTATAGTTCGGATAGACGATATCCAACAGGCGCTGGGTAAATTTAGGGAATTCCGCATCCAGCTTTATCTGTGTCCTGGCTGATAAAAAGCAAAATGCCTCGATCAGCCGCTCGACATAGGGATCGGCAACTTCAATACCATGCATACCCAGACGGGAAGCAATTTTAGGATGCTTCTCTGCGAACTCACGAGACATTTCTTTCATAAAGGTGAGTTCATGATTATAATAATCAAGAAATTTATGATCCACCGGTGTACCCCATTAATTCCATTTTTATCACTCTTCAATTTTTTTGGGATTTTCAGTTCGGGCTCAATTCATTCTTCTGACTCAGAATGTTGGGTAAATAACCCCATTGCCGTAAACTGGTCGATAACGATAGAGGGTGTCACGGGTGGAAAGGTGATTTGATTACCTTAACAGAACGTTCATCCCTGAATGCATCCTGGCGCTTGAAGAAGGGGGGGATTATTTTCATCCTGATAAAAAAGAGGAAAACAATAGAAGATTTATGATATTTCCAGCACTCCCGCTGAATCCTCTCACGCCCCTCCTTATACGCGTAAGAATCTTATATCATGACGGTTCTGACGACTCAATCCGAAGATTTCGATATTCATGCTCTTTTGGGTATCTTATCACTACTTTTGAATTAAAAACTCTTTGGTAATAATGAATTGAGGGCGGGGTCTGAAAGAAATAAGGAATTAATTTCGGCCAAAAATCCTAAAATCAGTTTCGAAATGATTCTGTTCTTTGCGTTCTGTATTTGCGTGGATAATATAGTCCGAAAGCACGGATGTGTATGCATAAGAAGCCCAAAGGGCCCCAAAGGAATGTGATTATATAATGGCTATTACCAGGCAAAATTTATTCGGAAAGCTGGACGCAACACTGTTCAGAAGTATTGAAAACGCAACGACTATTTGCAAGTTGCGTGGCAACCCCTATGTTGAGCTGGTTCACTGGCTGAATCAGCTGTGGCAGCAGGAAGAGAGCGATTTCCGCCTGATTGCGCGCCATTTTGAAGTGGATGTGGATGCCATGGAGCGCGGCTTCGCGCAGGCGTTAACCCGCTTACCTTCCGGTGCCAGCAGCATCTCAGACTTCTCCTATCATATTGAACTGGCGATCGAACGTGCCTGGATTTATGCCAGCCTTGAATGTTTCGACAGCCGGATCCGCAGCGGTCATTTATTGATTGCGATGCTGACTACCATGGAATTGCGTCGCGCCTTATTTGATATTTCCCCGGCTCTTGAGCGTGTTTCTCTGGAGCATCTGACCAACGATTTTGGTTATATCACTCAGGCTTCTGTTGAATCCGGCGAAGCGGCAAATGATGGCAGTGTCCTGAATGAAGGGGCCATTCCAGGCGAAGCCAGCAACGCATTAGCTGGTCAGAAAAATAGCGGGGGTCTGGCGCAATATACTACCGACCTCACTGCGCTGGCCCGCGAAGGAAAAATCGATCCGGTTCTGGGTCGTGATCATGAAATTAATACCATGGTGGATATTCTGCTGCGTCGCCGTCAAAATAACCCTCTGTTGACGGGTGAGGCGGGTGTGGGTAAAACCGCTGTGGTGGAAGGGCTGGCCCAGTCCATTGTCGCAGGCAATGTTCCTCCTGCTCTTTCTCAGGTTCGTCTGCTAACCCTGGATGTTGTGGCGCTCTCTGCAGGTGCCAGCATGAAAGGTGAATTTGAAGCACGACTGAAAGCCGTGCTGGAAGAAGCGATTGCTTCTCCTCAACCGGTCATCCTGTTTATTGACGAAGTGCATACCCTGGTCGGTGCCGGTGGCGCAGCCGGAACCGGCGATGCCGCAAACCTGCTCAAACCCGCTTTAGCCAGGGGACAGCTGCGCACCATCGGTGCAACGACCTGGAGTGAATTTAAGCGCCACATCGAAAAGGATCCGGCCCTGACTCGCCGCTTCCAGGTGCTGCAGGTGAGTGAGCCAGATGAAGAGACGGCAACCTCAATGCTGCGTGGCCTGATCCCAATGCTGGAGAAACATCATGGCGTATGGATCATGGACGAAGCTTTGCAGGCTGCGGTGCGTTTGTCTCACCGTTATATTCCTGCTCGTCAGCTGCCTGATAAAGCGATCAGTCTGCTGGATACTGCCTGCGCACGGGTTGCCGTGGCACAGCATGCACCGCCCACTGAGCTGCAGATCCTGAAATTCCAGACTGAAACAGCCGAGACAGAGTTATCGCTGGTTGAAAAAGCGCTGCACTTTGGCAAAGGTGAGAGCAGCCGTGCAGCGTCATTGCAGGAACACATTGCCGGACATGCTGAAAAATCACAGCAGCTTGAGCAGCGCTGGCAGCAGGAGAAAGAGCTGGTCACCTCCATTATTGCTGTGCGTGAAGAGTTGCAGGCACTGGTAGCTGAAGAGGCCCCCGATCGTGAGCAGATTCTGCAGCGTCAGTCTCAGCTCGCCACGCTGGAAGCCAGCCTGGAAGCGGCTCGCCAGGAGCAGCCGATGGTGCAGGCGGAAGTGAATGCCGGTGTTATTGCCAGCATTGTTGCCGACTGGACCGGTATCCCTGTTGGCCAGATGATGAAAGACGACATCCGTGCCGTGCTGGAGTTACCTCAGCGCCTGGCAGAGCGGGTGATTGGTCAGGAATTCGCCCTGCATCAGGTCAGCGAAAGCATTCAGACTGCCCGTGCCGGTCTGGCCGACCCGAAAAAGCCAATTGGCGTCTTTATGCTGGTCGGGCCATCCGGTGTGGGTAAAACAGAAACCGCGCTGGCCATTGCTGAACAGCTTTATGGCGGTGAACAGAACCTGATCACTATCAATATGAGTGAGTATCAGGAAGCGCACACCGTGTCGTCACTGAAAGGCTCACCGCCGGGTTATGTCGGTTATGGCGAAGGCGGGGTGTTGACCGAGGCGGTCCGCCGTAAGCCTTACAGCGTGGTGCTGTTGGATGAGATTGAGAAAGCGCATCCGGACGTGCATGAGCTGTTCTTCCAGGTCTTTGACAAGGGCAGCATGGAAGACGGTGAAGGGCGCCAGATTGATTTCAAAAACACCATATTACTGCTGACCAGCAATGCCGGTAGTGACATGATGAGCAGCCTGTTTAACGATCCTGATACCGCGCCGGACGCGCAGAGCCTGAAAAAACTGCTGCAGCCAGAACTGTTGAAAACCTTCCCGGCAGCATTTTTAGGTCGACTGGGTGTGGTGCCTTATATTCCGCTGCAGCCAGAATCGTTGCAGCATATTGTTCGCTTACATCTTAACCGGTTAGGCGCCCGCCTGCTGGAACAGCACGGTGCCGAACTGAAGTACAGCGATGAACTGGTGCAGTTTATTGTGGAGCAGTGCCCGGTGGCAGAAACCGGCGCAAGGATGTTAATCCGCTTTATTGAACAGAATATCGTGCCAGAAATGGGGCGGCGCATTTTAGGCAGTGAGACGGCCATTACCGGTCAGACGATTCAGCTTGAAATGAACAAAGAAAATGAAATAGAGATTATTTTCCAACAACAGGAGGAAGCGGGGAAAAATAAATAAAAGTAGGGCAATAGCAATGGAAATGGCAAACACAGGGTGTGTGCGCCGAATGCAATTAATTTATATTTAAATAGGAAATTTTTACATGCGTAATTTTAAACTGACTGTATGTGCACTGGCACTGGGTATGGCTTCTTCTTCTTTCGTTCACGCCGCAGGCGAAGTCACTCAGGGTACTGTTGAATTCAATGGTGAACTGATTACTGAAACCTGTTCTATCGATACAGATAGCCAGGCCATTGTTGTTACCCTGCCAACCCTGTCTACCACTACTCTGGCCGCAGCAGGTGCAACCGGTGGTTCAAAACTGTTTGATATCAATGTCAGCGGCTGCGGTACCGGCCTGACTAAAGTCGCCGCTCATTTTGAAGCGATTGGTGGTTCTGGCAGCGATTCAACTACCGGTAACCTGACCAATGATTACTCTGGTACTGAAACTGCCGCAACTAACGTTCAGGTTCGTCTGTATAACTCTGACGAACAGCCACTGGCTTTAGGTGACACCGGTACTGCCGCTACCATTGCAAATCAGAAGGCGACCATGCGTTATTACGGTGGCTACTACGCTACTGGCGCAACCACCGCTGGTCTGGTGCATGCTAAAGCTCAGTACACCCTGGCTTACCCATAATAGCGTCTTAAAACGCTAGCCAGAAAGAGCGGCCGTCAGGCCGCTCTTGCTGAACATTATACGAGCCTGGTGTTATGGATGCGTAAAATCCGGGATCTGCATCATATTTGATTAAGGGTTAATCTCTTATTGGGTCATTATATGCTTGTTAAAATAGCTTCTTCAGCCCTTTTAATGTTATGTCTGGTAGCCAACGGCCAGGCGGCGATGACAATCAGCGGCACGCGTATTATTTTCCCGGGTAGTGAAAAAGAACTGAATGTTCGGACAAACAACAGAGGCACAACCCCTGCCTTAGTGCAGGTATGGGTGGATGACGGCGATGCGGCTGCTGACGTTAACAACATCAAAGTTCCTTTTATGGTTACGCCACCCGTTTACCGTGTCGAACCGGGAAAAGGCCAGAGTGTCAGGATGATCTATAACGGCATGGCACTCCCGCAGGATCGTGAATCTGTCTTCTGGTTCAATATGCTGGAAGTGCCGCCGGTCACAAAAAATACGGATAAAGTTGACCGACTGGAATTGGCGTTCAGAACCAGAATTAAAATATTTTATCGGCCTAAAGGACTTTCCACTTCTGGTGTGGGTGAGGTGGATAAAATCAAGTGGGAAGTACTGAGCGATAATACGGGGATTCGGGTCACTAATCCGACGCCTTACTATTTGTCTTTTGATGGTGCTGATGTACAACTTGGCGGGAAGCCAGTTGCGCTAAATACCGATATGGTCGCACCTTTTGCCAGTCAGGACTTTCGGCTGAAAAACAAAGGCAGCATAGCGGGTATGTCAGGAGTGAGTATCCGGATGTTGACTGACTATGGTTCAATTTATAACGGCACATTGAAAGTCAGCAGTGGAAAAGGATTGGTTTTACAGAAACAAAAGTAAAAGGATCGGATTTACAGCAAGAGGATTAAAATGCGCGAAGAAATGCGCTAAGTCGGACAGGGAGAGCGAATGCTCAGTCCGTAAAAGGTGGCGGCAGCCCGCTGGAAAAAGGAGTTTACCAGGTGCATCAATCAGAGATGAGTCTATGCCTTAAACCGAAAAGCACACCTACGTGCGCCTTTTCGTCCAGAAAAATAATAACAACAGTTAAAATTATTTGTGCGGTGGTGATTGCCCCTGCAGGTTGGGCAGTACTGGCTGCTCCTCCTGAGCAAAGTGCAGGCAGCCAACCTGCTGTTATTGAATTCAATCCTGCATTTATGCATGGTGCTGCTGTTGATGTTTCCCGGTATGAAAAAGGAAACTATGTCGCACCGGGAAGCTATCCTGTTATCGTTGTGGTGAATAATGAAAACCGGGGGAAATATACTATTCGTTTTACTGCCACTTCCGGCGAGTCCAGTGCCCATGCCTGCTTTAGTCTGGCGGATATTGAGCGTATGGGCATCAAACTTGATGCCCACGTGCTAAAGAAGCAGACACAGCCGGCGGGTTCAGCAACCGCAGAATGCCTGAGGTTAGAGAGTCTTGTCGTAGGCAGTACTGTTAACTATAACAGTGGCGATTATCTTCTTTCGATCGTTGTGCCGCAGGCTAACATGATCAATTTTCCGCGAGGCTATATTGATCCTAATACCTGGGAGTCTGGTGTAACGGCTGGTTTCCTGGATTATAACGCTAACCTCTATACCCTGTATTCTGGATCGGGAAATGACAATGGGCGCAACAGCACCACCTATACCAATAACATTGGTTTGCTGGCTGGATTTAACGTTGCCGGATGGCGTTTAAGAAAAAGGTTGAATACCAACTGGTCAAATAAAGATGGGATGCACACGCAGAATTTACTGGGTTATGCGCAGACCGACATTACGCCGCTAAAAAGCCAGTTGACCCTGGGTGACAGTAATACTCGCGGCGATGTTTTTGACAGCTTTACGCTACGCGGCCTGCAGTTGCAAAGTGATGAACGGATGTTGCCTGAAGGGATCCGCAACTATGTTCCTGTGCTGCGCGGAAATGCTGAAACTAACGCCAAAGTCACGGTAACGCAACGTGGGCAGGTTGTTTATGAAACAACGGTACCTCCCGG
The DNA here is from genome assembly GCA_050311775.1 of Erwinia amylovora. Classification (GTDB taxonomy): domain Bacteria; phylum Pseudomonadota; class Gammaproteobacteria; order Enterobacterales; family Enterobacteriaceae; genus Erwinia; species Erwinia amylovora_A. The sequence goes on from JBNONK010000016.1 coordinate 27,793, forward strand.
GCCCTTTGAACTCACTGATATCGGGGCCATGGGCTATGGTGGTGATTTATTGCTGACCGTCACAGAGGCTGACGGCCGGAAGCGCATTCAGAATGTACCATTTTCTGCCCCGCCAATGCTGCTGCACGAAGGTGTCTCGCAGTTTGGTTTATCCGTTGGGCAGTTAAGAGATGACGCTCTGCGCAGTAACCCGGAAGTATTACAGGGTATTTATCAGTATGGCCTGACCAGCATGTACACCCTCTATGGTGGACTTCAGGCTTCTGAACACTACCGGGCGCTTGCTATCGGTAACGCTTACAATACTCCGTTCGGTGGTGTCTCCCTGGATGGGACCTATGCGCAAAGCGATTTACGCGATGAGAAGAAAAAATCGGGTAACAGCTTCAGGATCGGTTACAGCAAATATATTGAGCCAACCAACACAGATTTCACGTTAGCGGCCTATCGCTACTCGACAAAAGGCTTTTATACCTTCAGGGAAGCCAGTATTGAACGGTATGGTTCACGATATTCTAATTATGAAGCGGATTATCGTACCCGCGAAAGGGTAACGCTGACGATGGGGCAGCGCTTATGGAACAATGCCTATATTAACGCTTCAGGCAGTATTTATAATTACTGGGATAGCAGACCCTCTGCGAAACAATATTCGCTAAGCTATAGCCAGTCACAACGTTATTTCTCCTGGTCGCTTTCGGCTTCTCGTTTGCGATCGGGTAGCAGTAAGGATGTGAACAGCTTTACGTTCTCGGTCAACGTGCCATTAGGACACAGTAATGTAAACAGTAAACCCGCGTTCAGTTCGATCTATTCGACCTATACACATGATAATGCGGGTAATTCATCGCTACAAACGAATGCTAACGGTAGCCAGGGCGATGGTAATGAACTGAACTATGGTGTGGGAACGTCGATTGGTCGTTACGGAACGGGCTCTCGCCAGGAGAGCGTAACCGGTAATGCTAATTACCGCTCGCCTTATGGTCAGGTAGGGATGACGGCGTCAATTAACAACAGGTCGTCGAAACAGCTCTCGTTGTCGGCCAATGGCAGTTTGGTCGCCCATCAGGGCGGTATGACGCTGGGGCCACAGTTGGGCGATTCTGCTTTCGCCATTATTGATGTCCCGGGCGGAGAAGGCGCTAAGTTGATGAACGGCTACGGATCAAAGGTTGACAGCAATGGGTATGCCATCATGCCGTCACTGACCGCTTATCGGCAGAATACTATTTCAGTGGATTCCAGAGGGTTACCTGACACCGTGGATGTGCTGGAAAGCGAAAGTATTGTGGTGCCAAGGGCAGGCTCTGCAGCATTCGTACGTATGAAAACGATTGTCGGTAGACCAGCCGTTCTGACCGTCCGTGGTGCTAATGGTGATTATATGCCAATTGGTACCGAGCTGGCTGACAAAGATGGAGTGAGTCAGACCATTGTTGGGCAGGGCGGGCAGGCCTTTATTCGCGGCTGGGATGCTGCCAGTAGCGCGCTGTATGTCATGGGCGACAAGTCAACAATTTGTCGTATTAAGTCAGGCAGTCAATTGCCTGATGCCAAAGATAAAGAAATGGCACAGCTGGAGGTCACATGCGCTCATTAAATAAATATGCACGTCATGCTGTCAGCACGATGTTTTTTTCTGGGTTACTGGTTTCTCTCCAGTTAAAAGCCGATACGACTTGTAGCAATGAGTGCAAAATTAATGTGACTTTTCAGGGCGTTTATAACGATGAGACTTGCAATATAAGCGTCAATAGTGGAACTTATTCAGAGACGGTTTTGTTGCCAACTATCAGCACAACATCCTTACAAGCGAATGGCAGCGAAGCCGGAAATAAAGAATTTGATATTACCCTGAAGGATTGTCCTTCCGACCGTGTTGTAGCCGTAACATTTGTCAATAATATGAGTATGGTTGACAGCACTACGGGCAATTTAACGAATACGGTAGGGACGGACTACAGCGAGAATGTTCAGGTCAGAATTCGTAAAGAAAATGGGACGCAGATAGTGATTGATGATCCCACCACTGGTCAGGATTATGCTATTCCTGCGGCTGGCGGTGATGTAACGCATCAATATACAGCAAGCTACTTTGCCAATGGCAGTGGTGCCGTTACGGCAGGAATGTTGAAATCACTTGCTGGCGTTGAGCTTGTTTATAAATAGAGTGAAGGGGGTTGGTGCATTGGCTGCCAGTATCCGAGGCGGGGTGCAAATTATATTCAGAAGAAAATCCTTGTAAATTTATTACCAAACGGTAATGAAAATTGAAATTTAATCCTTTAAAGTGCACAGTGAAAGGGACATCATGGCAGCTATTAATAATAGTTCTCAAAAATTTATTGCAAGAAACCGGGCTCCACGCGTTCAGATTGAATACGATGTGGAAATTTATGGCAGCGAGAAGAAAATCGAACTTCCGTTTGTTATGGGCGTACTGGCCGATCTGTCCGGTAAAGCTCTGGAGCCATTACCTCCGGTAGCCGATCGTAAATTCCTGAGTATTGACATCGATAACTTCGATGAACGTATGAAGGCAATGAAGCCACGAGTTGCTTTTGCCGTAGCGAATACGCTAACGGGTGAAGGCCAGTTAATGATTGATATGACTTTTGAAAGTATCAATGATTTCTCTCCAGATGAAATTGCTAAAAAAGTTGACTCACTTTCTCAACTGCTGGAAGCCCGCACGCAGCTGGCTAACCTGCAGACTTATATGGACGGCAAAGCCGGTGCAGAAAGTCTGGTAATGAAAGTGCTGAACGATAAAACGCTGCTCAACACTCTGGCTGCAGAACCAAAGCCAAAGAGTGAAGCCGGCAATGCTCCACGGAAAGATTGAGTCAAGAGAAGGGAATCATGTCTATTAAAGTAGAAAATAATAAGCAAGCAGCGGCTGCAACTACCACTTATAGCGATTTTAATTCTTTATTGAATAAAGAATTTAAGCCGAAATCCGACCAGGCGAAAGTGGCAGTAGAAAATGCTGTGAAAACACTGGCCGAACAGGCTCTGGCCAGTTCTATCACCGTTGCTGACGATGCTTACAAAAACATCGCGAAATTTATCGCTGAGATTGACCGTAAGCTGTCCGAGCAGATTAACCTGATCCTGCACCATCCGGAGTTTCAGGCTCTGGAAAGCGCCTGGCGTGGTCTGCATTATCTGGTCAACAACACCGAAACCGATGAGAAGCTGAAACTGCGTTTCATGGATATCTCAAAGGACGACTTAAGACGTAACATGAAGCGCTATAAAGGGATTGCCTGGGATCAGAGCCCTTTATTCAAGCAAATTTACGAAGAGGAGTATGGTCAGCTCGGTGGCGAACCTTACGGTTGTCTGGTTGCCGACTACTTCTTTGACCATACTGCGCCAGATGTGGATTTGCTTTCTTCAATCGGTAAAGTTGCGGCTTCTGCACACGTGCCTTTCATCACTGGCGCATCACCCAATGTGCTGCAGATGGATTCCTGGCAGGAGCTGGCTAACCCACGCGATCTGACCAAAATCTTCACGCAGAACCTGGAATATGCAGCCTGGAACTCACTGCGTCAGTCAGAAGATTCACGCTACATCGGTCTGGCTATGCCGCGCTTCCTGGCTCGTCTGCCTTACGGCATCCGTACCAACCCGGTTGATCACTTCAACTTCGAAGAGACCACCGATGGCGCAGATCACAGCAAATATGTCTGGTCTAACGCAGCCTATGCCATGGCGGTGAACATCAACCGTTCATTCAAACATTACGGTTGGTGTACGCTGATCCGCGGTGTGGAAAGTGGGGGTGTTGTGGAAGGTCTGCCATGCCATACCTTCCCGACCGACGATGGCGGCATTGATATGAAATGCCCGACTGAAATTGCGATTTCCGACCGTCGTGAAGCTGAGCTGGCGAAAAACGGTTTCATTCCGTTGATCCACCGTAAAAACACCGATTATGCAGCCTTCATTGGTGCTCAGTCGTTGCAGAAACCGGCTGAATACTACGATCCGGATGCAACGGCCAACGCCAACCTGTCTGCCCGTCTGCCGTACATGTTCGCCTGTTCGCGCTTTGCTCACTATCTGAAGTGCATCGTGCGTGACAAAATCGGTACCTTCAAAGAGCGTGACGAAATGCAGCGCTGGCTGAACGACTGGGTGATGAACTATGTGGACGGTGACCCGGCTAACTCCTCTTTCGAAACCAAAGCTCGTCGCCCTCTGGCTGCAGCTGAAGTCGTGGTGGAAGAAGTTGAAGGCAACCCGGGCTACTATCAGGCGAAATTCTTCCTGCGTCCGCATTTCCAGCTGGAAGGCCTGACTGTTTCACTGCGTATGGTTGCTAAATTGCCTTCGCTGAAAGGCGTTGCGTAATTAAAAAATGATTGTCTGAAGCCTGTTCCTTTAACCGGTTACGGGCAGGCAAAAAGTTTTTAACTTTATTAACAGAGAATCTTTACTTTTCAACTCAGTAGAGTTCACTGTTTTACCAGGCCGTTACACTAACGTGTAACGCTTACAATAAGTGCTTAATAAGGAAATTATCATGGCACAAGATATGTTCTTAAAAATCGATGGCATCGAAGGTGAATCACTGGATGCTACACATTCTAATGAAATTGAAGTTCTTAGCTGGCAGTGGGATGTTGCTCAGCATTCTAATATGCACAGTGGTTCAGGCGGTGGTTCTGGTAAAGCATCTGTAGATGATTTCTGCTTTACCCACTACACCGATAAAGCCAGCCCTAACCTGCTGAGCTATTGCCTGTCCGGCAAGCACATCAAAAACGTTGCTTTCGTTATTCGTAAAGCAGGTGGCGATCCGCTGGAATACCTGACCATCAAATTTACTGATGTCATCATTACCCGCGTTGATATGGCTGGTTCTTCTGAAGACGAAACCCGTCCACGTGAACTGGTGAAGTTCTCCTTCACTAAAGTCACTCAGGACTACGTCATGCAGAATTCAGAAGGCACTAAATCTGGTGTTATTTCTGCAAGCTATGACGTTAAAGCTAACCTGAGCAGCTAATTCGCTTTCAGGTTTGTGAGTAAACTTGCCATCTTTCGGGGTGGCAAGTTTTTCACCCAGTCAGGCTACCAGTTTCGGCAGCGGGAAATTCCGGAAAACCCCTTTTTCTGGCCAGGTTGCCCGAGGTACAGCAAGATGCTGCAAGTTAGAAAAACAACTAAATATACTGAAATCGTGATTCGCTACACGCTTGTTTTATTATTATCCTTTTTATTGGTTGGCTGCGGTTTTTCCGCACCAAAAGAAGAACAAAAATCTGAAAAAATCAAAGTCAGCCTGACCACATCTGATGATGTGAACCCGAATGAAAAAGGGGAGGCGGCGCCTTTAAGTATTGCTATTTATGAGCTGAAGGCATTAGACAACTTTGAGAACAGTGATTTTTTCACTATCACAGATAATACCAACCCAGAGTTAAAAGAAGAATCCTCAAAACTTTATGAGGGGATACTCAAACCCGGTGAAACCAGAATAATTACACTTACACCAGGTAAAGATGCCATTGCTTTGGGGGTAACAGCAGCCTATCGGGAAATTGATAAGGCGGGCTGGAGTGATACGGTTGAACTTTCTGAAAAGCACAAGAAGAAATCCTGGTGGAGAAAGATCGCCCCAGGAGATCCGATAGCATTTAGCGTGCATTTTAACACATTAGCAATCTCGATCGATAAAATGGACTGACCGATGAGAACAAATAAAGTCGTCTGGAGCGAGGGCCTCTTTTTGCGCCCTCAGCTTTTTCAGCAGCAGGAACGCTATTTAGAATATTACGCACATAAACGTGCCGCGACTATTACTCCTTTCTTCTGGGGATTCGCGCACTACGATATCGATCTGGAAGCTCTCTCCTACGGAAAACTCGTTCTGCGTTCGGGAAGAGGGGTGCTGCCTGACGGTACGCCGTTTGATATCCCTGGTCATGCTGAGCTGCCTGAACCGCTGACCATCACCCCCGATCACCTCGGTAAGATGATCTACCTGTCGGTGCCTTTGCGCCTGGATAACAGCGACGAAACCATTTTCGATCCTAACGATTATGGTTCGCTGGCTCGTTTTTCTGCCTTTGAAACGGATCTCAGCGACACCAACTCCATCCGCCAGGGACCTAAGCCGGTTCAGCTGGCGAAGCTGCGACTGAAGTTAGTGGCCGAAAGTGAAATGACTGAATCCTGGATTGGATTGCCACTGACCAAGGTCCGGGCGATTCAGCCGGACGGCAGCGTCCTGCTGCACGTTGAAGACCATATCCCGCCAGTGACCGGCTATGCTGCAAACCATTTGCTGACAGAGTGGCTGACTCATCTCAACGGTCTGGTGAAGATGCGTGCGGAAATGCTGGCCGAGCGCCTGTCCAACAGTGATGGTAAAGCCAGCGGCAGCGCAGAAGTGGTGGATTATCTGCTGCTACAGATCTTCAACAAGTATGAGCCGGTACTGGATCACTTAAGAAACATCCCGGAACTGCCGCCTATTATGTTGTATCAGGAGCTGGCGAAGTTTTCCGGCGAGTTGTCGACTTTTATTCGCACTAAAACGCGTCGCCCTAAAAGCGCGCCGGGTTATGACCACGCGAGGCTTTATCAGTCCATCCGTCCGCTGGTCGAAGATCTGCACGATCTGCTCAACCAGATCCTGATCCGTGCCGGTCAGATCATTGTTCTGCATGCTAAAGGCAATGGTGTCTGGTCTGCTTCGGTACTGCCGGGGGAACTGCGCTCATTCTCGAACCTGGTGCTGGCGGTCAACGCACAGCTACCCATGGACGTTCTGCAGCAGCAATTTTCGGCACAGGCCAAAATCAGCGCACCGCAGCAGCTGCATGAATTAGTCCGTTCGCATCTGCCTGGATTGGTATTACAAGCATTGCCAGTGCCACCGCGGCAGATCCCTTATCACTCGGGATATGTCTATTTTGACCTGCTTAAAAGTGGGCCTTTCTGGGAAAAAATTGCCGGAACGGGTGCGCTGGCTCTTCACGTCGCGGGTGATTTCCCGGGACTGAAAATGGAGCTGTGGGGAGTCAGAAACTAATGAGTGAACTAGACCAGCCAAGGGATCTGGAGAGTCCGGACTCGACGCAAATGCCCGATGAAGCGTTAACGCCTCAGGCACTGGGTAAGTTTTTGCTTGATGACCAGGCTGGTTTCGATGTGCCTGGCATCGCAGGGATCGACAGTACTGACAGTTTTACCATGGGCGGGCGTAGCAACAAAAACGAAGCCTCTTTAAAAAGCGAAGGTGTTCAGCAGCGCGTATTAAAAGTTAAAGCAGCGGATAACCCATTGCTGGAGGCCGTTCAGCCTCTACTGCGTGCGTTAAGTGACATGCCTGACACGATGCTGTCACCTGAGCACGCAGATGTATTGAAAAGAAGCCTGAAAAACGAAATCAATCTGTTCAGCGTGGTGTGCGATGAGGTGGAAATCTCATGGAAGAAAATGGCCATCGTGCGCTATTGCATCTGTACCGCGCTGGATGAAGCGGCACACACCACGGCCTGGGGATTACAGACAGGATGGTCGCAAAGTAACATCCTGAACCACTTTGAAGGCGATAACGACGGCGGGAATAAATTCTTCCTGCTGATTGGTCGTCTCTCAATGAACCCCCACGAGTACGTGGACGTGCTTGAAGTGCTGCTGCGCATTCTGGGGCTTGGATTTGAAGGGCGCTACAGCATCCTTGAAGATGGCGATCGCCAGCTGACGAAAATCCGCCAGCGCCTGCTGACCATTATCCAGAGTACCCGGGATTCGATGCCGTCAGCCCTGTCTCCTCACGGGCTGGTTGTGCGGGGCAATAAGAAAAAAGAACGCCTGATCATTCCGGTCCGCGTCACGTGCCTGCTGGCTGCTATCCTGGTGGCTTCCACCTATATCTGGTGCAAATACTGGCTCTCTGTTCACGAAGTCGATCTGCAAAAGCGCATTTACGCCATGCAGCGTCTTAACGTGAGCAAACCCCCGGCGGTGGCTCGCCTGCGTCTGGCCATCTTGCTGAAAGATGAGATCAAAAAACAGCTGGTGAGCGTCGATGAGACTCAGGTTCAGAGCAAGGTTGTCTTCCGCGGCGATTCAATCTTCCTTTCAGGATCGGACAAAATCATTCCTGATATGGAGCCGATTCTTCAACGTGTGGCAAAAGAAGTCCATCGCGTGAATGGCAAGGTAATCATTGTCGGCCACACCGACTCCACACCTGTTAAAACGAAAGCGTTCCCGAATAACAAAGTGCTGTCAGAAAAACGCGCTGCCGACGTTGCCCGTTATTTCATTGCTGAGGGAATTGACCCGGCAAAAATAACCGTACAGGGCGCCGGAGACAGTCAGCCTGTCAGCAGCAACAAAGACAAGCAAGGGCGTGCGCAAAACAGGCGTGTGGAATTTTTCGTGACTTATTGATGAGTTAACTAATGTTTTATTTAAATAGAATTTTCTCGTTGCGCGTTACCAGGGTCATGATGGTTATCGCCTTTTTCGCGCTGCTGATCGTGGCAATCTGGTTCCTGGGACCGTTCCTGGGATTCGGTGAGACACGCCCACTTGAAAGCACAGAAGCCCGTGTGATCTTTATTGTGCTGGCGCTGCTCTGCCTGATTGGCCTGTGGTTCAACACCCCGTTCTTCCTGATCACGGTCGCCACCGCCTGTGTGATTGTCTGGGTTATTGGTCCGTATGTGTTTATCGGCGATGGTTATCCCCTGGCGGAGATGTCGAGCCGGTTTATCGTCATTGGCGTCATTCTTTTCCTGGCGTTGGTTTACGGCGCCTGGAAATTACTGCTGGCATTGAAAAATAATCCGAAATTACTGGATACCCTTTTCAGCAGTAAAGAAGTCAAAGTTGACACTCAGGTCACCGAGATCAATGCGGTGATCCGTGATGCGGTCAGTTACATCAAAAAAATCCGCAAAAACGTTTCATTGTTCCAGCGTTTTTTCCTGCCTTCAAAGTCACTTAACGAACTTCCCTGGTATATGGTACTGGGCACCGAAGGGGCGGGCAAAACGTCGGCCATTTTATCATCAGGACAAAATTTCCCGCTGCCGGAACAGCTGAACCGCGTCTGTAAAGAGAGCCCGCCAACGGCAAACTGTGAGTGCTGGTTTGCTAATGAAGCGTTATTTATTGATACCGCCGGCAAGTATGTTGATGAAGCACACAGCAACATGCCTGAGTGGAACGGGATCTTAAAAGCGATTAAAAAATATCGCCCTGTTAAGGCCCTGAACGGCATTATCGTGACCGTTTCTGTCTCTGATGTGATGGGGCGCAGTAAAACTGAACTTTATGATCTGTCGGCAAAAATTCGTTCGCGCCTTGATGACACTCGCAAGGTGCTGGGCGTGCGTTTCCCTGTCTATGTACTGGTGACCAAGCTGGATCAGCTCACCGGTTTTGCGGAGTATTTCCGCATCCTGACCGAGCAGGAGCGCGAGCAGATTTGGGGGGTGACCTTCCCCTATGGCGATGAAATGAAAACCGCCGTGACCGAACTGCGCACTCTGGTGGAATCTGAGCTCTCTTTGCTGGAAAACCGCATTGAGAGAAACATGACCATGCGTCAGCAGGAAGAGTATGACAACGCCGACAGAAAGAAAATGTACGCCCTGCCGCAGGACTTCAGGATGCTGACGCAGAGCGTCACGGATATTCTGCAGAACGTGTTCTTTGCTTCGCGTTATGACGAGACTCAAAGTTACACCTCTCTGCGCGGCGTCTATTTTAGCAGCAGCAACCAGCCAGAAAACAGCGTAATGGTGAACAACAGCACGCTGATGCAGAAATGGCGCAACTTCATCAGTAACCGCAGCCCGGATACCCTGGCTTATTCGGCTTCGCTGCAGGAAGACGCTGATTTTCTGATCAAGGATGTCTCTTACGGTCGCCAGTATTTTCTCCGGCAGCTGTTTTCAGAAATCATTATTAAAGATGCGGACCTGGTGCGTCATAACCTTCGGGTGGAGTCAAAGTACCGCTTCCAGAATTTCTTCGGACACTGTTTATGTGTGGTGGCGGGCGTTCTGTTGCTCAGCGGGTTGTATCACAGCTACCACAATAATGGTGCCTATCTGGACGCGACGGCCGTGAAAGTGGGCAGGCTGGAAGGTGAAGTGAAAACTTTCCTGAAAACCACTAACGAGAACATGGTGCCGACCTTGCTGAATCTGGCTCAGTTCCTGCCGGAGTTCGGTGGCCTTGACGTGCAGCATCCTGATATGGAGTACCGTTACGGGCTTTATGTTGGGAAAGATTTGGATCGGGATTCCGACGGCCTGTACCACTTCTTCCTCAAAAGACTGCTGTTCCCGATGATTGAAAGCCAGGCTCATGATGCGCTGCAAAACGCCGTATTCAATAATGACACCACGGATATCTATAACACGCTGAAGCTGTACCTGATGCTGTCTGGCGAGGGCGTGTATAACCAGGATTATCTGGTTGCTGAGATCACCAAAGCCTGGGACAACTCAGGAAAAATTTTGCCGTATGAAGAGAGAAGCCTCTTTATGGCTCATCTTAATAAACTCTTCAGCCATGAGGACTGGCGCCAGTATGGCCAGCCAATGGACAAGGATTTGATCAAACAAGCCCGGGATATGCTGAACCGCAATCCGCTCAGCGCGCGTTTGTATGACCGCGTGAAGGCAGCGATGCAGGCGGATGCGCCAGAAAACCTGACCCTGAGTAAAATGACCGATGAAGAAGCCGGTCAGGTATTTACCGTGATCAATTCGGACCTGGCGGAAAGAGGTGTTCCCGGCCTGTTTACTTACGACGGCTACCATCAGGTTTTTAAAAAAAAACTCAGCGGTATTCTACGGGGGCTTGATCAGGAAGATCGCTGGGTAATGGGAAATCCTGAGCCGCTTGCGTCGTTAAAATCGCTGAAAGTAGACCAAACTGCCGGGATAATTGATCCGACTAAAGATGCCCTGACCCGACTGTATCTGAAAGAGTACACCCGGCAGTGGCAGGATTTCCTGCAGAATATTCGCCTGAAGTCTGATGGGCTGGATAACAACAGCATGGGACTGTCGTTTGATATCTACATGATGCGTACCCTGGTCTCCACTAACTCTCCGCTGATCAATCTGGCGAAGCAGGCGGTGAAAGAGACCACGCTGGCGGCGGATCAGCCCGCCAGCCTGCTTAAAGGCCAGGGGAGTATGGGAATGGGGATGAACAATACCCAGCTCCTTGATGCGGCTTCAAAGCTCAATCTGGCGTTAGCCGCCCACGAAAAAAATATTTTGCGACAGGGCGTGGATAACTACTTTGCGCCACTTCGTGAGTTTGTCGGCGGGAGCACTGCTAATGGCGGGCTGGCTTCAGGAACCAAGCTGAGTACCATCATGAGCGTGCTGAATGACCAGTATACGCAGCTGGTGATTTCCGACAGCGCCATCAGAAATGGCAATTTGCCCACCGTTTCTGATGCCGGCCAGAGGCTGAGCGCAGAGTCTGCGGTATGGCCAGATCCGTTCAAATACATTATCGCACCCTTGCTGAATGGCGCTTATAAGCGCGTGAACCATCAGGTTGTCAGCAACACGAACAAAACGATTGCCGCCAGCCTGGGGGAAGTCTGCCGTAACACGCTGCAGGGGCGTTATCCCTTCGCCGATGTGCCGGAAGAAGTGAGCCTGCGTGATTTTGAGCAATTCTTTGCGACGGGCGGCGTGGTGGATGATTACTTCAAGAAAAACCTGGCCGATAAAGTGGATACTTCGACCCGGCCATGGCGCTACAAGGGTGATATTGATACGCAGGACTCTGAGGCACTGGATGTCTTTGAACAGGCACAGCTTATTCGCAAAGCGTTCTTCCAGAACGGCGGCAGCAAACTGGGCGTAAACTACACGGCGGCAGTTCCTTACATGTCCCCTTCAATTACCCAACTGACGCTGAATTTTGATGGCAATACCATGACCTATTCTCATGGACCGGTGATGCCCAAATCCTTCACGTGGCCTGGCAGCCGTTCTGAGTCGGTGGTGAATATGAGCACCAAGCCTCGTGTGACGCTGAAAGACAACGGAATGACCAAAACCGGACCGTGGGCGCTGATGAGATGGCTGGACACGGTAGAAGATATTGAAACGTCTGACTCAGGCCAGCCAGTGCTGATCTTTAATATGGATAAGCGCCAAATCAAGGTCGAGGTTACTGGGCTGACTTATAAGGATGAATTGATCATTGACCTGCTGAAGAATTTTTCCTGTCCGGGAAATTTCTGATCGGCCAGTGTTTTAATTATCAGGAAATAAGAACATGGATGTCTGGATATCTGTAAAGGGAGGAACAACAGGAAAGTTGCTGAGTTTTTCCCAAAAGAAACAACAAAAAATAACGGATATTCTGCTGGGTGAGGTGATTCCGCAGATGGAGGCCACATTAGCTGGCCAGTGTCTTAGCGACACCCACCCCTGGTGCTTTGTTATGCCGGTCAATGTCGGTAAGAAAAAATATTATTATTTTGGCGCCCTCATTACCGGCCTTGAGTCTGCTGAGACTCAACCTGTTTTTGCACTTTACAGCCGCGTGTCGTACCGCTGGCTACATGAAAATTTGCAGTCTAATTTCCATGCGGCCTTTTGGTTATCAAGGATGTTGATCGGCATCCAGCGGCAGGACGGTGTGGTCAGTGACAGGGCGTCACTGCAGGACTGGATAAAGTCCTTACGGCGTTCTTATTCGCCTTTTTGGGAATCTCTGGCGATCAATGAGCAATATAAATTCAGAAACCGGTCGGAGTTACTGCTTTCTGAATTGAGTGAAAGTGAAGAAAAAATACATAGCGATAATGGGATTGAAATCATGCCATGGAAGGGTTGGCCAGGCTGTATTCAAATGGAAAGGAATGTATGGCTGTGGAGGCAAACCAGGTATGGAAAAATAATCGACTCACAAAAAATTCACTTCAGGCAGGAAGGCAAACAGCATTCTCCTGTCGCTCACAACCTTAATTAATTATCAGGTATTGATATGTCAAGAACTATTACTTTAAGCAGTTCGGCAATGCCTCTTTTGCTGGGCGAGCCAGCGTTAGTGTTAACGAAACTCGAAGGTGAAGAGGCATTTTCAACCTTATATACCTATACCCTGACCGTCAAAACACCGGCGAACCCACTTATCCCCTGGCAGTCAGCGTCGAACATCGATATCAAGGCGCTGATCGGTAAAGAGATGACCGTGTCGCTGGAGCTGGACGGTAACGGGCTTGATGACCTGTTGGGGCTTGGGCAGGGAACCCGTGAAATCTCTGGTCTGGTACAGCGGGCGCGCTTTCTTGGTCGGGATGCCAATCAGGCAATTTTTGAAATTATCCTGAGGCCATGGCTGTATCTGACTGATTTAACCTCAGACTTCAAGATTTTCCAGCAGAAGACGGTGGTGGAAATTATTGAAGAGGTGTTGTCAGAATACAACTTCCCGGTTGAGAAACGGCTGACAGCCACCTATCCCGCACTGGATTTCCAGGTACAGTACGGTGAGACGGACTTTAACTTCATCGAGCGTCTGATGGAGGAGTGGGGGATTTACTGGTTCTACGAGCATGCTGAACAGAAGCATAAGCTGGTGCTGGTCGATCATGTCGGTGCACACAAGCAGTCTGAGAGTGAGGCTTATCACGTTATCCAGTACATGCCGGATACGCCAAAAGCCGATCAGGAATATATCAGCCGCTTTGAGTTCCAGGAAACCATCACTTCCGGTAAGTGGTATACCAACGACTACGATTTTACCAAGTCGCGTGCTGATATCTCGGCGATTGACAGCAAGCCACGTAAAACCAGCTTTAATGAGATGGAGGTGTATCACTGGCCGGGCGATTACGATCAGCCGGATATCGGTGAGCAACTGGCCAAAATCCGCAGTGAGGAGCGTGGTGCGCTGGGTTCCCGTGCCGTGGGGGCGGGTGAGCTGAGAGGTATCGCCTGCGGTATTGATTTCGAGCTGCAGGGCTGCCCGCTGGAGAAGGCCAACCGCGAGTACATGGTGATCTCCAGCCGTCTTGAAATTATCGAAATCAGCCAGCTGACCGGCTCGGGTGAGTTCAGCTATCACTGTGAATTCACGGTGCAGCCGACGACCAAGATTTACCGTCATCCGCAGCTGGCTATCCGTCCTAAAACCAGCGGCCCGCAAACGGCTGTGGTGGTAGGGCCGCCAGGTGAAGATATCTGGACCGATACTTATGGCCGAATCAAAGTCCGCTTCCTGTGGGACCGCTATGGTCAAAACCGTGAGACGGACTCCTGCTGGATCCGCGTCAGTCAGGCGTGGGCAGGGAACCAATTTGGTGGCATCTGTATTCCTCGCGTGGGCCATGAGGTCATTGTTGATTTTATCAACGGCGATCCCGATCGTCCGCTAGTGTTGGGAACCCTCTACAACAACGTCACCATGCCGCCGTGGGATCTGCCTGAGAACGCCACGCAAAGTGGGCTGATCAGCCGTACAGTAGGCGGCGGACGGACCAACTTTAACGGCATCCAGTTTGAGGATAAGCCAGGCCAGGAATATTACTGGGAGCAGGCTGAACGTGATATGTCGCGCCTGACCAAACGTAATGAAGATCAGGTGATTGGTTTAAATTCGACCACCACAATTGGTGCTTCCAGGTCCACTTTTGTCGGTGCAGATGAAAAGACGAACATCATTGGTAACAGTGCGCTGGTGGTGGGACTGGGCTTAGGTATTCAGGTTGGTGGGTCGCAGTCCGATAACGTTGCCCTGGCGAAAGGGATAAACGTTGGGGGTGCTTTTGCGACCAACGTCGGGGGAGCTTATACCCTGGCGGTCGGTGGAGCGATGGCTGAGAACGTGGGGGGAGCTTATAACCTGGCGGTCGGCGGTCCACACACTAATGCCATCGGTGGTCCGCATACCATGACTGTTGGCGGACCCTTTGTCATGACGGCCGGTGGGGAGATGTGTATCACCGCCCCTAAAATCAAACTGGTGGCTAACCATATCGTCCTGCAGGGCGGCCAGGTTGATTTGAACCCTGGCGACAGCTGCTCAGGTGGCGGCGGCGGTGGCGGCGGCGGTGGGGGTGCGGCCGTTATTCCTGGATTGCCTGGTCTGTCAGCGTTTGGTTTTGTGGGTCTGGCATTGCCATTGCCTACATTACCAACACCGACGACGCCGGATCCAACGACGCCAGAGCCGACGACGCCAGAGCCGACGACGCCAGAGCCGACGACGCCAGAGCCGACGACACCAGAGCCGACGACACCAGAGCCGACGACGCCGGAACCGACGACGCCAGAGCCGACGACGCCAGAGCCGACGACGCCGGAACCGACGACGCCAGAACCGACGACGCCAGAGCCGACGACGCCGACACCGACGACGCCGGCACCTACCGGGAGTGGTGGGCCACCAGACGATGAGTAATTTTCTGCTCTTCTTCCGGTTGGCACGGTAAAAATGAAGGTGCAGGAGGGGAGAGTGATTTTCTTCCCTCCTGCGCAAGGGAGTTTGTTTTTCGTTAAACAGAATGAGGTGAGATATGTCACAACCAGCAGCCAGATTAGGCGATGCGACAGGACATGGTGGTGCCCTGGTCAGTGGCTCCGGCAATGTTTTTATCAATGGGCTGGCCGCCGGTGCGGTGGGGCTCAGCGTGGCACCCTGCGCACTGTTACACGGTGCTGCCCCGGTAGCCTGTGGATCGGGTAGCGTATTTATTAATGGCTGCCCCGCAGCAAGGCTTGGCGATGTAACCGGCTGCGGTGCGCCAATCTGCAGTGGCTCCGGCGATGTGTTTATTGGTGGATAACTTATGCAACTGTTAATGACCTGGCCCGATACTCAGCTGGTTTTCAATCTTGCGGAGTCTTATACCTTTAAAAATGCGGCCTGCTTCAGTGTCCGTCAGGGAACATTTGGGACGCCTTTACCGCAGGATAAAAATAACGTTATTTATTTTTATACAGCAGCTGTAGGGCCGGTCATTTTCAATGATTGCGAAGAGTTTGTTTGCCTGGTTGATGGCCAGGAACTGGAGCGCGGTCAGGCTTACTCTCTGCGGTTTGGCGCTCTTATCCAGCTGGGGCAGTTCACTTTTGAAGTGACGTCGGGCGATGAAACTGCCGCCCATGATGACATGCTCCACACTTTGCTGAATGTGCATTCTGACGAGGAAAAAGCCAGCCTTATCGTCCCGGAGCTGGAAGATATTTTGCCCAATGGTGGGCATTATACCGGCGACCTTCGCTATTTTAACGATGCCGAGAAGGGCGCTGAAGCAGAAAAGGATATCCTGAAGAACCTGGAGGTTGAATATAAAAAATTCCTGATTTGGGGCGAGCAAAACAGGAAGTTTTTTGATGAAAACCCCGAGCTCAATAACAAACTTTCCGGCAGCGATCACTATTTTGATGCCATCAGAGACGAAATGAAAACCAGAACCCTGACAGAGTGCATTATCGAAGCGCCTTCGCTGATCGATGAAGTCTGGAAGGAAATGAACATGATGGACTCTTATGACGACATGCTGGGTGAGGAAGAAAAACTGGATATTCTCAAATCACTGGCCCCGGAAAATATCTCTTCCAGAGAGAAAAAACACGTGCCGGAGCTGGTGTTTCATGATTTGTACAAAACAGGGCTGGACAGCCTTTATTGATTAACCACGGAAAGGAATACATAGCATGACTGATGCCTCTTCATTAACTGAAATTTTAAAGACTTCACAGCTTAGCGACGTTCTTGCGGATGTTCTGGTTCGGGTTAAAGCGAAACCGGAAGATATCGCCCTGAGAAAAACCCTGTTCAAGCTGTACTGTATTGAAGGCCTTTGGGAAAAAGCCCTTATGCAGTTACAGACCATTGAGCTGATTGATGATAATGCTCAGAAAGAGACCGAGCTGTATAAGAACCTGGTGTTCAGCGAGCTGGTCAGGGAGAGCGTTCTGGCTGGTGAGCGTACCGCTGGTCTGCTGGATGAATCCGCCCCTGAGTGGATGTCAATGCTGCTTCAGGCCAACAAGCTGCACACACAGAAAGAGCATGAGCAGTCCGAAGCGCTGCGTTCCCAGGCATTCGAACTGGCACCCGAAACGGCCGGTAAGGGTGAAATGACCGGCGCATTTAACTGGATCGCCGACAGCGATGGTCGTCTTGGCCCGGTGTGTGAGTTTGTCAGCGCGGGCGGCTATCGTCAGGTGCCTTATTCGGTCATTCAGCTGATGACCGTGCCGCAACCGAAAGATTTGCTGGATCTGATCTGGGCACCCGCGCACATCAAGGTCAATAACGAGTTCTACTATGGCTATATTCCTGCCCGCTATCCTGTCACGCCTGACGCGGAACAAAGCCTCAAGTTGGGTACCGTGACCGAATGGGTTCAGGAGTCAGATATTCTCTCCACCGGTCTGGGAAGAAAAATGCTGATTACCGATCGGGGCGAATTCTCGTTGCTTGAAGTGACAGAAATCACCTTTGCATAACGGAGCAGGGAATGGACAAGAAACAGCATTATCTGCCGACGTTGTTTGAAAGGCTGCTGGATGACGAGCCAAAAAAACAGCAGGAAAGTTATGATGCCTTTCATTTTGATGGAAGAAGGATGCGTGCGATCGTTCAGCAGGATATTTCCTCTTTGCTGAACAATACCAATATCGAAGATCAACTGAGTGAGCACCGGCATAAAGCTGTTTGCAGTTCAGTTATGAACTACGGTATTGCCGCACTGGCAGGAAGATATGCCAATCATCACAACTGGAACATCATTGAGAAAAATATCAGAAATGCAATATTGCGTTTCGAGTCCAGAATTATTCCCGAATCGCTGTTAGTTCGCCCGTTAATTGATAAAGACCATCCAGGAAAGAACGGGATGGTCATCTTTGAAATACGCGGGCTGATTGAGTGGCATCCTCATCCCATCGACCTCTGCGTCAGCGGTGTTTATGACGTGGAAACCTCGAAAGTCGATTTAAGAAGTTCCTGAGGGCGGCTTGCCGCCCCTTCCCCTCTGCGCAGCTCAGTGGTTAAATCACCTTAATCATATTATTTAAGGAGACCCCATGCTGCCATCACAAACCGTCAGTCTGACCATCCCCCGTAACTGGCTTGATCTGTACGAAACCATCTGGAAGCCCGACTATTTTCCTAAATGGGCTTCGGGCCTCAGCCAGTCCACGCTGGTGCAGGAAGGTCAATACTGGAAGGCCACCGGAACGAGCGAACCCGTGAAAATCCGCTTTACTGAGCATAATCCTTTTGGCGTGATGGACCATTACGTTGTGACCGGTTCTGGCAAAGAAGTCTCTGTGCCAATGCGGGTGGTGGGTAATGAAGAGGGCGCGGAAGTGTTGATCACCGTCTTTCGTCAGCCGCTGATGTCCGATGAAAAATTCGCTCAGGACGTGGAGTGGGTGAAGCGCGATCTGCAGGCGCTGCATACGCTGCTGACCACCTGACTATCCCGGTGTCAGCAGCCGGGGCATCACCGGCAGAGAGTGATATCGCAGCGGGAACTATCGCGTGCCGGCGTGAGAAGAGGCAGTCGCTGATTAAAAGTGGATTACCCCTTTAATCAGCTCTCGGTTATTGATCACCTGCGATTCAAAACTCTCGGCCAGGCTGGCAAACTCAAAGTGCCGGTTGAGCATCATCCCGGCGCTGATTTTGCCTGCTGCCATCAGTTGCGCCACGTTAGCAAAGTCCTGGTGGGTGGCATTACGGCTGCCCATCAGCGTGGTTTCTTTCTTGTGGAACTCGGTATCGGCAATCTGGATATCTCCCTTGTGCAGCCCAACGAACACGATGCTGCCGCCGTGGGCAATCAGTTTCACCGCATTATTCATAGCGACCGGGCTGCCGGTGGCATCAATCACCGTACCCGGCAGGCTCCCTGCAAACTGTTCACGGAGCTGTGATTCGAAATCCTCTGCAGCAGCATCCAGCGCCTTCAGTCCGAGATTGTGCACCACGTGATCGCGACGGAACGGGCTGGTATCTGCCACTGTCACGCGGGCGCCAGCCGCACGGGCAATCGCCGCCACGCCCAGGCCGATGGGACCTGCGCCCACCACCAGAACACTGTCTTCAGGCTGAACTGCCGCGCGCCTGACGGCATGAGCACTGATGGCGAAAGGCTCAATTAAGGCCGCCGCCTCCGGATCCACGCCGGTGACATCCAGCAGGTTACTCACCGGGACATTCAGATAGTCACAGAACCCGCCATCCTGATGCACACCAATCACTGAAATCTTCTCGCAGCAGTTGGTTTTGCCGCTCTCACAAGCCGGACAGGTACCGCAGGAAAGATAAGGGATCACCGAGACACATTGCCCGATGCGGAACTGGCTGACGCCTGCGCCCAGCGCCACCACTTCACCACACAGCTCGTGGCCCAGCACGCGGGGATAGCTGAAGAATGGCTGATTGCCAGCCCAGGCATGGATGTCGGTGCCGCAGATCCCGGCGGTGATAATCTTCAGCTGCGCTTCTCCGGTGGCCGGTTCAGTCCGGGCACGCTGCTGATAAAGCATCTCTTTGGGCTGCTGGCACACCAGCGTCGTCATCATGGTCATGGTTGTTCTCCGTTGTGATGCCTGAGTTATGGGCCAAATCGGCGGCAAGGTGCAGAGCCCGGCGGCGATTTTGTGACTGAACACGGCTTTCGCGGGTCAGAATTGGTTTTTAATAGATAAAAACCAGGAGGTGCCATGAGCCGCACGCAGAATCTTCGCCATAACGTGGTCAATCAGATGCTGGAAGGTATCAGCCGCCAGCACATCCGTTCCCCGCTGCCGCCGCAGTCTGCGCTGGCCGAAATGTTTAACGTCAGCCGGACCACCGTGCGGCATACGCTGGCGCATCTGTATGAACGGGGCGTGCTGGACAAGGTGGAGGATCAGTACCTGATTGTACGGCTCCCGGAGCAGGATGACGGGTTTGATGCGGTCAGTTCCTCGCTGGAGGTGCAGTCACAACAGTTCGAACAGGCTTTCTTCCAGATGATTAACCAGCGCGTGTTGCGGGCGGGCGAGAGTATCTCCGAGCTGCAACTGGCACAGCAGGTTGGCGTCAGCCCGGTGGTGGTCCGCGAGTTTTTGCTGCGCTTCAGCCGTTTCAATCTGATTGAAAGCGTACGGCGAGGGCACTGGTTGATGAAAAAATTCGAGCAGCGATACGCCGAGAAGCTGTTTGAGCTGAGGGAAATGCTGGAAACGCATGGGCTGAATCGCTTTATGAACCTCCCTTCTGACGACAAGCGCTGGATAAAAGCCCGCGACCTGCTGAGCCGCCACCGGGAAATGCGCGACACCATTGCCAGCAGTTATCGGATGTTTGCGCAGCTGGACCGTGAAATGCATCAGCTGATCCTTTCGGCCGCCGACAACCCCTTTATCGATCAGTCGCTGGAAATTATATCGGTGATTTTTCACTCGCACTATCAGTGGGATGAGAGCGATCTGAAGCAGCGCAATATCGTCGCGCTGGAGGAGCATATGGCCATCCTGACCGCGATTATCAGCCGCAACGATGTGGAAGCACATTGTGAATTACATCGTCATCTCACCACTGCGAAGCAGTCGATGATCCGCTCCATTAACCAGTACAGTGACTGAGATCCCGCTTTTGGCCACGCCTGGCGATAAAGAACCAATAAAAAACAGCAAACCGCAATCTGCCGCACGGAACTGTAACATGGTCACTACGTGAAATTAACACGGCCTTTACTCTGATCGGGACATCTCACCGCCTGTGGCGGCATAACAGATCACCTGACACTGGGGAATGCCTTATGAGTAACAGCCCGATTGTGACTGGCAGCGGCAGCGATATCGCTGGCGGCAAGGATCCGGTCGATACCGTACCCGCACACGGTACGCTGGTTCGCTCAGCACGTATCAAACGGGTGCAAACCACGGCGATGATTTTGCTGTTTCTGGCGGCGGTTATTAACTATCTCGACCGCAGTTCGCTCTCCGTCGCCAACACCACTATTCGCGGAGATATGGGGCTGAACGCCACCGAAATCGGGCTGCTGCTTTCCGCGTTCTCACTGGCTTATGGCATCGCTCAGTTGCCCTGCGGGACGCTGCTGGACCGTAAAGGCCCGCGTATAATGCTGGGCATCGGCATGTTTATCTGGTCCTGTTTCCAGGCGATGTCCGGACTGGTGCATAACTTCACGCAGTTCATCCTGGTGCGTATCGGGCTGGGGATGGGTGAAGCGCCGATGAACCCGTGCGGCGTCAAGGTGATTAACGACTGGTTCAATATCAAAGAGCGCGGCATGCCGATGGGTTTTTTCAACGCGGCATCAATGATTGGGCTGGCAGTCAGCCCGCCGATTCTGGCGGCGATGATGTTGTCGATGGGCTGGCGGGGGATGTTCGTCACCATCGGTATTTTGGGCATTTTCCTGTCGGCGGGCTGGTATATGCTTTACCGCAACCGTGACAATAAAACGCTGACCAAAGAAGAAGTGAACTATCTGGAAGCGGGCAGCGTGCGGGCGCGTCAGGAAAAAATGAGCATGAAGGAGTGGCGCGGGCTGTTCAGGAACCGCACCATGTGGGGAATGATGATCGGTTTCAGCGGCATTAACTACACCGCGTGGCTGTATCTGGCCTGGCTGCCGGGTTATCTGCAGACCACTTATCATCTGGATTTGAAAGCCACCGGCTGGCTGACGGCAATCCCGTTCCTGTTCGGTGCGGCGGGGATGCTGCTGAATGGTTATGTGGTGGATACGCTGGTGCGTCGCGGGATGGGGCCGGTGAAAACCCGTAAAGTCTGCATTGTGGCGGGTATGCTGTTTTCTGCTGCGTTTACGGCGGTTGTGGTGCAGGCAACCACCACATCGATGGCGGTGGTGCTGATTGGTATGGCGTTGTTCTGTATCCACTTTGCCGGGACATCCTGCTGGGGGCTGATCCACGTTAACGTGACGTCGCGGATGACGGCATCCGTGGGGAGTATCCAGAACTTCGCCAGTTTTATTTTCGCGTCGTTTGCGCCGGTGATGACTGGCTGGATTCTGGATAAAACCGGTTCATTCAGTATGGCGCTGACGCTGTGTGCCTGCGTGACGGTGCTGGGTGCCCTGTCTTATCTGTTTATCGTTCGTGACCCGATTGTGGATGCGGTGGAGTGATTGCCGGGGAGAGGGATCTCAGCCTCAGGTACTGCAACGTGGTGCAGCCGCAAAAATTAGGGGTATAATCTCACGCATTATTCAACTGATTCAGAAACGAACATGACAAAACTTACCTTACAAGAGCAGATGCTGAAAGCCGGACTAGTGACCAGCAAAAAAATGGCCAAAGTCCAGAGAACGGCTAAAAAATCACGCGTTCAGGCTCGTGAGGCAAGAGAGGCGGTGGAAGAAAATAAAAAAGCACAACTTGAGCGCGATAAACAGCTCAGCGAACAACAAAAACAAGCTGCACTGTCAAAAGAATATAAAGCTCAGGTGAAGCAGCTCATTGAAATGAATCGGATCGTCCTGACCAAAGGCGATATTGGTTTTAATTTCACCGATCATAACCTGATAAAAAAAATAGCCGTTGATAAGGCAACTCAGGCCCAGCTGATCGGTGGTCGTCTCGCCATTGCCCGTTTGGATAAGGGTAATGGTGGAGAAAGCGAATACGCTATTATCCCCGCGGTCGTCGCTGACAAAATTGCGCAACGAGATGCGAACAGCATTGTATTGAACAGTGCGCTGAGTGTTGAAGAACAAAATGAAGACGATCCGTATGCCGATTTCAAAGTGCCTGATGACCTGATGTGGTAAGTGACGGTTTTTTTTCAGAACGGGCAGGTATGACGGGCGTGGATCTGCGCCTGGCTGATGGGATGAGCAAAATGCAATTCGCTGGCGTGCAGCATCAGGCGCGGCGTCCGTTCGGTACCCGGCAGCAGGCGACCGCCATAGAGATCGCAGCCCAAAATGGGGTGTCCTAAATGCTGGCAGTGAATGCGGAGTTGATGGGTGCGCCCGGTTTCCGGGGTTAGCTCCACCCGCGTCAATGGCAATAACATCCCGTCCCGCTCAAGATAAAAACGCTCAATGACCCGATAGCGGGATCGGGCGGGCTTGCCGTGGATTGGGCAAATCGACATCAGCGGGAACCGCTCCGGGATTTTGTCGATTGCCGCGTCAGTCACCCCTTCGTCTTCATCCAGATGTCCGCAGAGCAGTGCGCTGTATACCTTGGTCACCGCGCGCTGGCTGAACTGTTGGCAGAGGGCGGCATTGACAGCCTTATTGCGGGCAATGACCATCAGCCCGGAAGTCCCGAAATCAAGGCGATGGACCAGGGTGCAGCCAGGGAATATCTGTACCAGCCGGTGATGAACTGAATCGAGATTTTGTGGATTTTTCCCCGAGAGGCTGAGCAGCCCGGTCGGTTTGTTGATAAGCACCAGGTGATCGTCCTGATACAGAATCTCTATCCTGTCATGGCACGGCGGAGCAATAAAGGTATCGAATATCGTAGACATCAGGCTGCCCGGATGGCGAGTGGCAGCGGATAATAACGAATTTTCAGGCCACTGGCGAATGCACCGTTGGCTGTTTGTCCCGGCAAGGATGTCCGAAAACGCAATAAGAATGATAATATTCAGGACAGACGGTGCAGGCAGCCACGCATACAGACTTAACCCCAGGGGACACCTTATGAACAAAGACGTACCACTTAAATTTTATGACATCGTGGATGAGTATGCTACGGAAACGGCAAAGCCGGTGAGCGAGTCAGAGCGTGAATCTCTGGCACACTATTTCCAGCAGCTGCTCACCCGCTTAATGAATAACGAAGAAATCAGTGAAAATGCGCAGCAAGAGATGGCCAGCGAAGCCGGGATCGACGAATTTCGGATTGATGAGATCGCGACGTTTCTGAATCAATGGGGCAATGAGTAGCTCTCTGTGACGGCTGACGACGGGGACGCGTCGTCTGGGAGAGCCCGGAAGCGCTTGCGGCTGATGGCACACTCCTGATTACCGTCTGTTTCTCCACCATTTTTATACTTTTTTTACACCCCGCGCCCGCATTTTTACATCAACTTTGCACCCCTCCGGCAACAATATCGGTATCTGAAAGCGCCCCGGAGGTGTGTTGTGAGCATGGCCTTAATTGCCGGCATTGTGCTGGTGTTTCTGCTGTTGGGTTATCTGGTGTATGCCCTGATTAATGCGGAGGCGTTCTGATGACCGCCAGCGCATTTTTACTGATCGCCAGCTATCTGGCGATCCTTCTGATCCTTGCCAAACCACTGGGAAGTGGCCTTGCCCGACTGGTCGACGATCGTCCGCTGCCTGGTGTGGCGGGCTTTGAGCGCGTCCTGTGGCGTATCAGCGGTGTGGAAAGCCAGCAGATGGACTGGCGACGCTACCTGTATGTCGTCCTGCTGTTCAACCTCGGCGGCATTATCCTGCTCACCGCCATGCTGATGGCCCAGGCAAGCCTGCCACTCAACCCGCAGCAACTGCCCAACCTGAGCTGGCATCTGGCGCTGAATACCTCAATTAGCTTTGTGACTAACACTAACTGGCAGGCTTATGCGGGTGAAAGTACCTTGAGCTACTTCAGCCAGATGGTGGGGCTGACGGTGCAAAATTTCCTTTCTGCCGCCACCGGTATTGCCGTGGCATTTGCCCTGAACCGGGGTTTTGCCAATCGTTCACTTGGCACGCTGGGGAATGCATGGCGCGACATGACCCGCATCACCCTTTACGTGCTGTTGCCGTTATCTTTGCTGATTGCGCTGTTTTTTGTCAGTCAGGGCACGCTGCAAAACGTCTCCGGCTATCTCGATCTCACCACGCTGGAAGGCGTGAAACAGACGCTGCCAATGGGGCCGGTTGCCTCGCAGGAAGCGATCAAGATGCTGGGAACCAATGGCGGAGGTTTCTTTAACGTCAACTCGGCTCATCCATTTGAGAACCCGACCGCATTGAGCAACTTTGTACAGATGCTGGCGATTTTCCTTATCCCCGCCGCGCTGTGCTTCGCGTTTGGTGATGTGGTGAAAGATCGCCGCCAGGGCCATGCGCTGTTGTGGGCAATGTCACTGATGTTTATTGCTGCCGTGGTGGTGGTTATGTGGGCAGAACTGCGTGGTAATCCTCACTTCCTGGCGTTGGGAGCCGACAGCGCCATCAATATGGAAGGCAAGGAAACGCGGTTTGGCATCCTGAATTCCAGTCTGTTTGCGGTGATCACTACCGCAGCCTCATGCGGTGCGGTTAACGCGATGCATGACTCGTTTACCGCACTGGGCGGCATGGTACCGATGTGGCTGATGCAGATTGGTGAGGTCGTGTTCGGCGGGGTGGGCGCGGGTCTGTACGGAATGCTGCTGTTTGTGCTGCTGGCGGTATTTATTGCCGGGCTGATGATCGGCCGCACGCCGGAATATCTCGGTAAAAAGATCGACGTCTGGGAAATGAAAATGACCGCGCTGGCCATTCTGGTCACGCCGACGCTGGTGCTGCTGGGTACCGCGCTGGCAATGATGACCGATGCCGGGCGCAGCGGGATGGCTAACCCTGGCATCCATGGCTTCAGCGAAGTTTTGTACGCCGTCTCTTCCGCTGCCAACAACAACGGCAGCGCCTTTGCCGGCCTGAGCGCCAATACGCCGTTCTGGAACCTGCTGCTGGCATTCTGCATGCTGGTGGGTCGTTTCGGCATCATCATTCCGGTGATGGCGATTGCCGGTTCGCTGGCGGTGAAGAAAATTCAGCCGGTCGGAAATGGCACTCTGCCAACGCATGGCGTGCTGTTTATCGCGCTGCTGACTGGCACCGTGCTGCTGGTTGGCGCGCTGACGTTTATTCCTGCTCTGGCCCTGGGGCCGGTGGCAGAACACCTGCAAATGTTCGGTCAATAATCGCCGGAGAGAAGAATCATGAGTCGTAATCAACAGGCGCTGTTTGATGGTGCACTGATGCGGGTAGCGCTGGGCGATGCGGTGAAGAAGCTCAGCCCGCGGGTACAGTTTCGCAACCCGGTGATGTTTGTGGTGTGGTTGGGGAGCGTGCTGACCACGCTGCTGGCCATCTCGATGATGATGGGGAAAACGTCCGGCAGCGCGGGTTTCACGGCGGCTGTTTCACTGTGGTTGTGGTTCACCGTGCTGTTCGCCAATTTTGCCGAAGCGCTGGCAGAAGGGCGCAGCAAGGCGCAGGCCAACAGCCTGAAAGGCGTGCAGAAAACCAGCTATGCGAAAAAAATGGCTGCGCCACATTATGGCGAGGCCCATCAGCAGGTTGCTGCGGACTCTCTGCGCAAAGGTGATGTGGTGCTGGTGGAAGCCGGAGACATCATTCCCTGTGACGGCGAAGTGCTGGAAGGGGGCGCATCGGTGGATGAAAGCGCTATTACCGGTGAGTCCGCACCGGTCATCAGGGAGTCTGGTGGTGACTTTGCCTCGGTGACAGGGGGAACGCGTATCCTGTCTGACTGGCTGGTGATCCAGTGCAGCGTCAATCCCGGAGAAACCTTCCTCGACCGGATGATTGCAATGGTAGAAGGCGCTTCACGCCGGAAAACGCCTAATGAAATCGCCCTGACTATCCTGCTGGTGGCGTTGACCATTGTCTTTCTGCTGGCCACCGCCACGCTCTGGCCGTTCTCCGCGTGGGGCGGCAATGCGGTCAGCATCACGGTACTGGTGGCGCTGCTGGTCTGCCTGATCCCCACCACCATTGGTGGACTGCTGTCGGCCATTGGCGTGGCCGGGATGAGCCGGATGCTGGGCGCGAACGTCATCGCTACCAGCGGCCGTGCGGTGGAAGCCGCCGGTGACGTTGACGTGCTGATGCTGGACAAGACCGGGACCATCACGTTAGGCAACCGCCAGGCCACGCGGTTTCTGGCTGCGCCGGGAGTGACTGATGAACAGCTGGCCGATGCGGCACAGCTGGCTTCTCTGGCCGATGAAACGCCGGAAGGGCGCAGCATCGTGGTGCTGGCGAAGCAGAAATTTAACCTGCGCGAACGGGATCTGAGCAGCATGGGCGCCACCTTCATCCCGTTCTCTGCGCAGACCCGCATGAGCGGTGTCAACGTGCAGGACCGCGTGGTGCGTAAAGGGGCTGTGGATGCCGTTCGCCGCCATATCGACAGCAATGGCGGCCAGTTCCCGTCCAGGGTCAACCAACTGGTGGAAGAAGTCGCTCGTGCTGGCGGCACGCCGTTGGTGGTGTGTGACGGCGCGAAAGTGATGGGCGTGGTGGAGCTGAAAGATATCGTTAAAGGCGGCATCAAGGAGCGCTTTGCCGAGCTGCGCAAGATGGGCATTAAAACCATCATGATCACCGGGGATAATCCGCTGACTGCCGCCGCGATTGCCGCCGAGGCCGGTGTGGATGACTTCCTTTCAGAAGCGACACCGGAAGCCAAGCTGGCACTGATCCGTCAGTATCAGGCTGAAGGCCGGCTGGTGGCGATGACCGGTGACGGTACCAATGATGCCCCGGCACTGGCTCAGGCTGACGTGGCGGTGGCGATGAACTCCGGTACCCAGGCGGCGAAAGAGGCGGGCAACATGGTGGATCTTGACTCCAACCCCACCAAGCTGCTGGAAGTGGTGCATATCGGTAAGCAGATGCTGATGACCCGCGGTTCGCTGACCACCTTCAGTATTGCCAATGACGTGGCGAAGTATTTTGCGATCATTCCGGCGGCCTTTGCGGTGACTTATCCGCAGCTCAACGCGCTGAACGTGATGCGTCTGCACTCGCCGGACTCCGCGATCCTGTCGGCGGTGATTTTCAATGCGCTGGTGATTGTATTCCTGATCCCGCTGGCGCTGAAAGGGGTGAGTTACCGGCCGCTGAGTGCCGCAGCCCTGCTGCGTCGTAACCTGTGGATTTATGGTGTAGGTGGCCTGCTGGTGCCGTTCGCCGGTATTAAAATTATCGATATGCTGCTGACCGTTACCGGTTGGTTCTGAGGAAATGAACATGAGTCAATTACGTCCTGCGGTGATTCTGCTGCTATTGCTGTCAGTTATCACTGGCCTGATTTATCCTTTAGTGACGACCGGGCTGGCGCAGCTGCTGTTTCCGGCGCAGGCTAACGGTTCGCTGTTGCAGGTGGATGGCAAGCTGCGCGGCTCGGCTCTGATTGGGCAGAACTTTACCCGGCCCGGTTATTTCTGGGGACGGCCTTCTGCCACCAGTGACTCACCGTATAATGCGCTGGCTTCTTCCGGCAGCAATTTGAGCGGTACTAACCCGGCGCTGGATGACGCGGTGAAACAACGGGTGGCGGCGCTGCGTCAGGCAAACCCACAGGCCAGCGCGGCCGTGCCGGTGGATCTGGTCACCGCTTCTGCCAGCGGGCTCGATCCTCAGATTTCCCCTGAAGCGGCGCTCTGGCAGGTGCCCCGGGTGGCCGTTGCGCGTAAGCTGCCGGAGGAAGAAGTGAAGCGGCTGATTGACGATAGTACGTCCGTACCGCTCCCCGGTTTCACCGGCGAGCCTGGTGTGAACGTGGTGAAGCTGAACATGGCTCTCGACGCACTACAGTAATTTTCAACAGGGACTTCGATGAACGATGAGATACAGCGCCCCGACCCGGATGCGCTGTTACTGCAGGCTGACGAGAGCGGCCGCGGCAAGCTGAAAATCTACTTTGGTGCCTGTGCGGGCGTGGGGAAAACCTGGGCAATGCTACAGGAAGCGCGACGCCTGCGCGCGCAAGGGCTGGAGGTGCTGGTCGGCATTGTGGAGACTCACGGTCGTGAGGAAACGGCTGCATTGCTGGACGGGCTGACCGTGTTGCCACGGCGGGCAACCGGGCAGAACCGCCATCCGGAGTTTGACCTGGATGCCGCGCTGGCCCGCCAACCGGCAGTGATCCTGATGGATGAACTGGCACACACCAATGCGTCCGGCTCACGCCATCCAAAACGCTGGCAGGATATTGAAGAGTTGCTGGACGCGGGCATCAACGTAATGACCACTGTTAACGTCCAGCACCTGGAAAGCCTGAACGATGTGGTCGGCGGTGTGACCGGGATCCGCGTGCGTGAGACCGTCCCCGATCCCTTTTTTGATGCCGCCGATGAGGTGGTGCTGGTGGATTTACCCGCCGACGATCTGCGCCAGCGCCTGAAAGAGGGCAAAGTCTATATTGGCGACCGGGCGGAGCGCGCCATCGAAAACTTCTTCCGCAAGGGCAACCTCTTTGCCCTGCGTGAGCTGGCACTTCGTCGTACTGCCGATCGCGTGGATGAGCAGATGCGGGCCTGGCGCGACACTCAGGGGCGTGAAAAAGTCTGGCATACGCGGGATGCGATCCTGCTGTGCATCGGCGATAACACCGGCAGCGAAAAACTGGTGAGAACTGCGGCCCGTCTGGCGGCCCGTCTCGACAGCGTCTGGCACGCTGTTTACGTCGAAACGCCAAGGTTGCACCGCCTCTCTGAAGCACGGCGGCGGGGTATTCTCCGTACATTGCAGCTGGCGCAGGATCTGGGCGCTGAAACTGCCACGCTCTCCGATCCCAGCGAAGCCAAAGCGGTGCTGCGTTACGCCCGTGAGCACAATCTGGGCAAAATAATTATCGGACGCCGTCCTACGCGCCGCTGGAAACGCGACAGCTTTGCTGACCGGCTGGGTCAGCTGGGGCCCGATTTGGATCTGGTGATTGTCGCACTGGATGAGCCGATCTCCCTGCCAGCCAGCCCGCTGTCGGATAACCGGGGGCTGAGCGACAAATGGCGCATGAAGCTGAGAGGCTTCATCGCGGCGCTGCTGCTCTGTACGCTGGTGACTTTAGTGGGGCGCTGGGTGCTGCCCGGCGTCGACTCCGTCAATCTGGTGATGGTCTATCTGCTGGCTGTGGTGGTGGTCGCCCTGCGCTATGGTCGTCTGCCGTCGGTGGTGGCGACGGTGCTCAATATCTTTGCCTTCGATCTGTTCTTTGTCTCGCCCACCGGCACGGTTGCCGTCTCCGACGCGCAGTATCTGGTGACCTTTGGGGTGATGCTTGCCGTCGGGGTCATTGTGGGTAACCTGACGGCCGGCGTGCGCTATCAGGCGCGCGTGGCCCGTTACCGTGAGCAACGGGCGCGGCATCTATACGAAATGGCGAAGACCCTCAGCCGGGCGCTGAGCCAGCAGGATATTGCCCAGACTTTACCGCGCAGTCTGGACATCACACTGCAGGCCCGAAGTGAGCTGATGCTGCCGGATGAAAAGGGCGAGCTGGTGGCGGTGGGCGAATCCCATTTGAGTGCCGTCCCTGACCGGGCGATTGCCCGCTGGAGTTTTGATAAGGGGCAGCCTGCCGGAGCCGGGACAGATACACTCCCGGGCGTACCATGGCAGATCCTCCCGCTGAAAAGCGGCAATGAGACGTTGGGACTGTTGGTACTGGAGCCGCTGAACCTGCGTCAGCTGATGATCCCCGAGCAGCAGCGTCTGGTGGAGACGTTCACCGTGCTGATTGCCAATGCGCTGGAGCGTATTGCGCTCAGCCAGCGCGAAGCCGTTTCCCGTCTGGCAGCCGAGCGTGAACAGCTGCGTAATGCGCTGCTTTCTGCCCTTTCTCACGATCTGCGTACGCCGCTGACCGTGCTGTTTGGCCAGTCAGAGATCCTTACGCTGGACCTGGCAAGTGAAGGCTCGAAACACGCCCCACAGGCCAGTGCGATGCGCGAACAGACTCTGAACACTATCAGACTGGTAAATAATTTGCTGGATATGGCACGGCTGCAGTCCGGTGGTTTCAGCCTGCGGGCTGAGTGGATGGCGCTGGATGAATTGATCGGCAGCACGCTGAAAATGATGGCTCCTTCACTGGGCCAGCACAAAATCGAGCTGGATATGCCGGAAGAGATGCTGCTGATCCACGTCGACGGTCCGCTGATGGAGCGGGTGCTGACTAACCTGCTGGAGAATGCGCTAAAATATGCCGGCCCGCAGGCGGCTATCGGCATCCGTGCCCGGCATCAGGGGCGGCAGTGGCTGGCGATTGAAGTCTGGGACAACGGCCCCGGGATCCCTGGCGGCCAGGAGAAACAGATTTTCGAGAAATTTTCCCGTGGCAGCAAGGAATCTGCGGTACCCGGCGTCGGACTGGGCCTGGCAATCTGTCAGGCAATTGTCGATATCCATGAAGGGAAGATTCATGCGGAAAACCGCCCGGAAGGCGGTGCCCGCTTTGTGATTACCCTGCCGATGAAAGAGCCACCGCTGATTGAGGAATATCAGTGACTCTGTGTACCGGAATGGCGGCAGATGCGCTTATCGATCGGTGTTCAGGCCAGGCACTTACCGATAAATTCTGCAGCGTTCCGTGCGCCCTGGGCTGAGATGGTGTGTCCGACAGAAGGGTCAAAGTGGGTGCTGACTGCCACGCCCAGCTCGCGCAGTTTTTCTGCCGCAATCTCGCTCTCTGCATAGGGGATCACGCTGTCTGCCATGCCGTGGATAATCATCACCGGCGTCTCCTTCGCCACGTTACAGGACCCCGGTGAGGCGAGACGGCCGGAGAAAGCCACCAGACCAGCTACCGGCCAGCGCCCGGAAATCACTGCATCCAATCCCATAATTGATCCCTGCGAGAAACCAACCAGCACCACTTTATCCAGTTGATCCTGCATCTGATGCCTGGCCAGGATCGCACTCAGTTCCGTGTCGAAGGCATCGCGGGCTTGCTCAACCCGTTGCGCACGATTTGCCGGAGTGACGCCCACCACGCTAAACCACTGATAGCCTGGCCCATGCTCAAAACGGAACGGCGCGTTGGGGCTGGCGAAGCTCACTCCCGGCAAGTCGCCGGACCAGTGGGCACCCAGACCGGCCAGATCGTCTCCGTTGCTGCCCACGCCGTGCAGTAAAATTACCAGTCCTTTCGCCATGATGAGCCTCGCCTGAGGGTTACGGTATGCTGGCGGTTTGCCAGAGCCCTGACACTACACTGATTCCATTCTGATTATTATCCTGCCCGATCAGCAAACTTTATTTCCACTTTGGCAGAAATAGTCAGCAGGCTGGACTCTCCTGTCACCTTAACCAGTCTGACACGAGCCATGCAATCCCCTCACTTTAATTACGGTCAGCCCTTGCCGCCGCCGCTGGCCAGCCCGCTCAGTGATATCCGCATGATCATCACTGAAGAGCCTCCCACACTGAAGCCGCGCAGCAAAGATGGCCCACGGCTGCTGGTTGTCGAGACTGATAAAGAGCAGGTTTTGCACTAAAATCACTTCTTTAAGCCATACAAGTGAGCCTTAAATGCTGTATCGCCGCTTTGAACGACTGATCGACATTTTCCAGGATGCGCCCAGCTCTACACCGCCTGACAGCGTCTGGGCATTTTACGTTTATTACCTGCGCCAGGTCTGGCAAAGTTTCGCCATGCTGCTGGTGGTCGGGCTGATTGGGTCGCTGATCGAGGTGGCGCTGTTCCGTTACCTCAGCACCATCATTGATATGGTGAACGCCACGCCAGCCGCCAGTTTCTTCAGCGATCATGCCGCCGAGTTGATCTGGATGGTGGTGGTGGCACTGGTGCTGAGGCCGATTTTTATCGGGCTGCACGATTTGCTGGTGCACCAGACCATTAACCCCGGCATGACCAGTATGATCCGCTGGCAGAACCACAACTATGTGCTGCGCCAGAGCCTGAACTTCTTCCAGAACGATTTTGCCGGGCGAATCGCCCAGCGCATTATGCAAACCGGCAATGCCCTGCGTGACTCTTCCGTTCAGGCGGTGGATGCGCTGTGGCACGTGCTGATTTATGCCATTACCTCGCTGGTGCTGTTCGCTGAGGCAGACTGGCGGCTGATGATCCCGCTGCTATTGTGGATTGCGGGTTACGTTATCAGCCTGAAATACTTTGTACCGCGGGTAAAATCCCGCTCGGTTGCCTCTTCTGATGCGCGCTCCAGATTGATGGGGACCATTGTCGATGGTTACACCAATATCACCACGCTTAAATTATTTGCCCATAGCGATCTGGAGCGGGCTTACGCCCGTGAAGCGATAGGCGATCAGACCGATAAAACCCGCCTGCAGGGCCGTATGGTCACCAATATGGACGTGGTGATCACCACGCTAAACGGGCTGCTGATCGTAAGCACCACCGGTCTGGCGCTATGGCTGTGGACGCAGTCGCTGATCAGCGTGGGTGCCATTGCACTTGCTACCGGGCTGGTGATCCGCATCGTGAACATGTCTGGCTGGATCATGTGGGTGGTGAACGGCATTTTTGAAAATATCGGCATGGTGCAGGATGGTCTGCAAACCATCGCTCAACCGGTGAGCGTGACCGATAAACCGCAGGCTCTGGCACTGAAAGTCCACCGCGGTGAAATTCGCTACGAAGACGTGGACTTTAATTACGGCAAAGATCGCCGGGTGATTGATAACCTGCAGCTGACCATTCGTCCGGGTGAAAAAATCGGGCTGATTGGCCCCTCCGGAGCAGGGAAATCGACCCTGGTGAATCTGCTGCTGCGCCTGTATGACCTGAACGGCGGCCGGATTGTCATTGACGGACAGGATATTGCCCAGGTCAGCCAGGAGAGCCTGCGAGCGCAGATTGGGATGATTACCCAGGATACCTCGCTGCTGCACCGTTCCATCCGGGATAACCTGCTGTATGGCCGACCAAAAGCCACTGAAGAGGAGCTGCAGCTGGCAATCCATCGTGCCAAAGCCGATGAGTTCATCCCGATGCTTTCTGACCCTCAGGGTCGCTATGGCCTGGATGCGCATGTCGGTGAACGTGGGGTGAAGCTTTCCGGTGGTCAGCGCCAGCGTATTGCCATTGCCAGGGTGCTGCTGAAGGATGCGCCGATCCTGATTATGGACGAAGCCACTTCCGCGCTGGATTCAGAGGTGGAAGCGGCGATTCAGGAGAGTCTGGAGACGCTGATGGGGGGCAAAACGGTTATCGCTATTGCGCACCGTCTGTCGACTATTGCCAAAATGGACCGCCTGGTGGTGCTGCAAAACGGCCGCATTGCTGAGATGGGCAGCCATGCCGAACTGCTGGCGAAAGGCGGACTCTATGCCCGTCTGTGGCAGCACCAGACCGGCGGCTTTGTCGGCGAATATTAATCGGACGAACGTGCCTGTGTGGAGAACACAGGCCGTTCAGCAATCAGCAAACTGCTGGCGTTGCAGTGGTTAAGTCTCTTCATTGCGCCGGTAGGGCAGTGCCCCCCGGGCTTCTTCCGCCCAGGCCAGTACACCTTCCCGCTCCTGTTGCAGATAATCTTCCACCGCTTCATGCAGTCCCTGATGCCGCAAAAAGTGCCAGGATTGGGTAAGGGTTGGCTCAAAGCCCCGCACCAGCTTGTGTTCGCCCTGTGCGCCTGCATCAAATCGCTGCAGGCCATTGGCAATGGCGTAATCCATTCCCTGGTAGAAGCAGGTTTCGAAATGCAGGCGATTAAATTCTTCCAGACATCCCCAGTAGCGACCGTAGAAGGTATTGCCATCCACCAGGCTGAATGCCATCGCGGCGGTCAGGCCATTTTGCGTCGCCAGTACCACGCGGATCGCCTCCGGCATTCTCTCCGCCAGCAGGCTGAAGAACTGGCGCGTCAGATAAGGGCGCTGGCCGCGTACCGCATAGGTGTTGGCATAGCAGGCATAAACAAAGTCCCAGTGAGCTTCCGTCAGCTGATGACCCGCCAGCCACTCAAACTCAAAGCCCTGGCTGGCGACCAGTTCGCGCTCTTTGCGGATCTGCTTGCGCTTGCGCGACATCAGCGTATCAAGGAAGTGCTGGAAATCCCGGTAGCCGGGATTGTGCCAGTGATACTGGCAGCCAGGGCGATGCAGCCAGCGAGGCTGGCTGGCCAGTCGCTCTGCCGTCTGAGCATTGCCGAAGTTGATATGCGCACTGTACAGTTGCTGCTCCTGCAGAAAGTCCGGAAGGGCCTGCAGCAGCTTTAGTGCCGCATCAGGCTCACCCAGTAAACGCGCGCCGGTTACCGGGCTGAAGGGAACGGCTGCCAGCCATTTGGGGTAGTAAGGCACACCGGCCCGCAGGCAGGCATCAGCCCAGGCATGATCAAACACGTACTCGCCCATAGAATGGGTTTTGCGGTAGCCCGGCAAGACGGCACGAACTTCACCATTTTCCTTCCACAGCAGATGTTGCGGCTGCCAGCCGGTACCTTTGCCCAGGCAGCCGCTCTCTTCCAGCGTGCTGAGAAAGGCGTGGCGGAGAAAAGGCTGCTCGTCAGGGGTGAGGGCATCCCACTGACTGGCGGGGAGATCGGCCAGCTGCGTCAGAAGGGTTAATGACATTGATGCACTCCGTCTTCATACCGGTACGGCGACCCGTACCTGGTGAAACATGAAGAGGTAAAGTGACGGTTTTGCGCGCGAAGATCAACGTCTTCTGCCACCACCGCACGGGGCGTTAAAGCCCGACGGGGGCGGGTTAAGCCGGGTTAACGTGCACCCTGAGGCAGCTGAGAGCCAGCCTCGTCTTCCGGCACATCGCCGCCGGCGCAGTTAAATATTGCACCGGCCAGGCCAACGGCTTCTTTTGGCGCGGTATCGCTGATAATGGCCCAGGTCCCCGCGCCTGCAGCAATCCCTTTGCCATAAAAGGCAAAAGACATGATCGCAATAACCCGGAAATTACCGTTGGCCACGGCAGCGGCGATTAAGGTAGCAGCCATCAGCATACCGACGATATAAGGCGTTTTACGTGCCCAGGAGACTGACCATCCCGAACGGATCAGGTAATCGGAAATCATTCCGCCAGAGAGGCCACCGGCAAAGCCAGACAGCGCCGGGACCACCGTGGCAAATCCGGCGTGAAGGATATCCATTCCTCTTGCCTGAACCAGATAGATTGGGAACCAGGTAATAAAGAAATAACTCAGGGCGATGGTGCAGTACTCACCAATATAGGCGCACCACAGCATCCGG
This sequence comes from Erwinia amylovora, assembly GCA_050311775.1. Taxonomy (GTDB): domain Bacteria; phylum Pseudomonadota; class Gammaproteobacteria; order Enterobacterales; family Enterobacteriaceae; genus Erwinia; species Erwinia amylovora_A. The sequence goes on from JBNONK010000016.1 coordinate 63,719, forward strand.
TTAGTGAACAGCTGGCGGAAAAGCTTGTGCGGAATGTGCTCTGAGTCCGGTTTTCCCGCCGCAGAGTCTTCTATGAGACGGGGTCGATCATCATCGGTGCAGCCTGGCGCAGTATGTTGTAAAACCATGTTTTGGCAGTGATATCACCGATCTCCGTATGGGCGTACAGAAAGACCTCCGGGTTGGGCACGTGGAACGGCAGCTCAAGAATACGGCCATTGCCACGTCTGACGTAGATGCTGGCGGCGTTGAAAGGCAGTGTAACCAGCAGTTCGCTGGAGGCAATCAGCTCACCCAGCGCGGCAAAGTGGGGCACCTCCACCACAATATCCCGCTCCAGCCCAAACTCTTTCAGACGATCTTCCACGATATGGTGGCCGCTGGTGGCTGAAACGACCACATGCTGCTCATGCATATAGTCATCCATGGTCAGCTTATCGGCAATGCGCGGATGGTTGCGGTTCAGCAGGCAGACATAGCGTTGATGCATCATCAGCTCACGTTGGGCGGAGGAAACCGTCTCGTTGCGGTTGCAGATTGCCGCATCAATCCTGCCGGTCAGCAGCCATTCATCGAGTTTTTGCATATCCACCGGGATCACTTCCAGCTGGATATTAGGGGCAACCTGACGAAGATGCGCCACCAGGCGCGGCAGCAGCAGCAGTTCTCCCAGATCGGAAAGGGCCAGACGGAATTTATGCCGCGCAGTTTCTGGTGTGAAATTGCGGGTTTCAGCCACGGCCATCTCAATGCCGGTCAGGGATTTTTTAAACACCTTATACAGCTGAACGGCCGTTGACGTGGGTTCCATCCCTTTACGGCTGCGTTTGAACAGCTCGTCGTTGGTTTCATTGCGCAGCCGTGCCAGCGCATAGCTGGCAGAGGGTTGAGTGATAAAAAGCCGGTCTGCTGCCCCGCTGACGCTGCGGGTCTCATAAATAGCGGTAAACACTCGGACCAGATTGAGATCTAACATGGCTGCTCCCGACAGGGGATAGTGATAAAGTTGACTGTAAATGATCTATTTTAGCGATTTAAGCCCTGACTTAACTCCGACAGTAACAGTCAGGCCCACTGTCAATGAATAGAGGCCGCTGATACCCCACCTGCGGTTCACATTTCTGCCTTTTTCTCCCGATGGTACCGTGACGAAACCAATGCCTGATGGCTTCGGCGCAATGGTGCGGGTTTCCACAGCCCGGCTGAGTGGCTGCAAACGGCCGCCATCGGACCCCGAATTCGGCTGTTACGTCGGACCGTCTTCCTGTTCAATGGAGCCTGGGCGGGTCTGCTCTGGGCTGCCCTGCACCTCTTCTTTACTATATATAGATATTGTCTATAAACGAAGATTCAAAATATCTATTTGAACTATTTTATACTTCTTTATATCCTGCCTTTCAGAAAATTTTGATAAGTCACGTTATTAGTTGCATATCAGAATTTATTAAATAAAAACAAGGTATTAATTATTTTCATCGTGGCAGGGCTGGCGGCACCGTATGCAGGGGGCCCAAAGCAGGAGAGAGCAAGTGAAAGGTGAAATCGTAGAAGTCATCATCGACTGGATTGAAGAACATCTGGATGATGGTTTAAATATCGAAGCGGTGGCAGCGCGTTCAGGCTACTCAAAATGGCATCTTCAGCGTGCGTTTAAAGAGAAAAAAGGCATGACCCTTGGCTCCTTTATCCGCTGCCGCCGTCTGGATGAGGCCGCTAAAAGCCTGGTCAGCTCGCATAAAACGATCATGACCATCTCCATGGATTTGGGATTCTCGTCCCAGCAGTGCTTTCAGCGTGTATTCAAAAAGCATTTCAATGTGACACCCAGAGACTACCGCAATCAGCATCGGGAGTTTTACTGAGTCAGCGCTGGCAGGGCAATCCTGCAGTCAGTTAACAACGGCAATTAACATGAAAAAATCTTCCCTGCTCCTGATCGTCCTGGCGTTCGGCTGCCCCAGCTTTGCCTCAGTGTCCGGAATTTCCACGCCGGTCAGCTATGTTGCGGCTTTATGCGATCCGGGTTTCTGTTTCGGCCACGCCCGCGTCGGCAATGAAATGACTCAGGGCCTGACCGGCTTTGAGCGCCAGGTTCAGCGCGTGCTGGAACCCGCTACGGAGAATGCTTCCGCCACGCAGGCAGGTAAAGTCCGTTAAATTCCTGGCTTACGGCCACCCGCGATGCAGAATTTAACCTTTCCTCAGGTATACTGATGTCCGTGTTGAATTGCCTACGGGATGTTATGGAACGTTTCACTGAAAATCTTATTTATGCTTCGCGCTGGCTGCTGGCACCGGTTTATCTCGGGTTGTCGCTGGGTCTGCTGGCGCTGGCTATCAAGTTTTTCCAGGAAGTTTTTCATCTGCTGCCAAATGTGTTGGCGATGGCCGAAAACGATCTGGTGCTGGTTTTGCTGTCGATGATCGACCTGACGCTGGTCGGTGGCCTGCTGGTGATGGTGATGCTGTCGGGCTATGAGAATTTCGTCTCCAGACTGGATATTTCCGAGAACAAGGAAAAACTCAGCTGGCTGGGCAAAATGGACTCCGGCTCGCTGAAAAACAAAGTGGCGGCCTCCATTGTGGCGATCTCTTCGATTCATCTGCTGCGGGTATTTATGGATGCGAAGAATATCCCGGACAATAAGCTGATGTGGTATGTGATCATCCATCTGGCGTTTGTGCTGTCTGCTTTTGTGATGGGCTACCTCGACAGTCTTTCCCGCCGTGAGAAAGCCGCCAGCCATTGATTCACTCCCTGCCTGGTTTTTCCGGGCAGTTTCCCGCTTTTTTTCTTCCTGAGCTTTTTTTACTTGCCTCATCGGGGGCAAATCGCATAAAAAGCGGTGAAGAGACCTGACCTTCATGCCGATAAATAAAACGGTCATAAAAGCCCGGCACAGTGTTGCCCGTAATCGCCCAATTGTGTTGGCACTCACATTGCATACTTCCTCTTAGCGCACGGCTGTCCGGCGCGGTGGCCTCGTTATGTAATTTTGTTTGTCACTGAGGATGGAAATGCCAGATGATTAGTCGTCGTCGGTTGATACTGGGAACCGGCGCTACTTTGCTTGCCATGACAACCGGAAAACTGTTTGCCAGAGAAGATATTATTCCGCTCTGGCAGGACGACCCTCCGGGTGGCGGAGGCCCGAGCGGAGACCTGCGTGTTTCTGCTAACGGCTCATGGTCAAATATTGTCAGTCCTGCGCTCCAACGCTTTCAGCCAGAGGAACCCAACGGCTCGGCAGTGCTGATCGCGGCTGGTGGCGGTTATCGCTGGATTGGCATGGGCGGTGAGGCCTGGCCGGTGGCGCGCTGGCTTAATGCCCGCGGCTACACGGCTTACGTGCTGAGTTACCGGTTGCCGCGCGAGAAGTGGAGGGCAGGACGGCTGGCCCCGCTGCAGGATGCCCAGCGGGCAATCAGGCTGGTCCGCTCAATGGAGCGCAAAGTCCATCTGCTGGGTTTCTCTGCCGGCGGCCATTTGATGGGCATGGCCGCCGCGCGCCCGGACTTCGTGACTTATGAAGCGCAGGACTCAATGGATCACATTGTCCCGGTGGTGGACACTGCTGCATTGATCTATCCGGTGATTACCCTGGAACCCCCTTATACCCATACACACACTCATTTTGAACTGCTTGGTGAGAACCCTTCCCCGGTGGATGAAGCGGGCTGGTCGGTGGAAAACTACGTCACGCGTCAGTTCCCGCCGACATTTTTGGCGCAGGCTGAAGACGATCCCATCTCCAGTCCCCATAACACGCAAATTATGCATGATACCTGCCGCCGGATGGGCGTGCCGGTCCAGCAGATCAAAATTACCCGTGGCGGGCATGGGTTTGGTTTAGGAAAAGCGGGATCGCCAGCGGCGATTTGGGATGAGGCCTATGCTGTCTGGCTGGATGCCCATCGCTAAACGCGTCAACGTGGCCACCTGCTATAAGGTGGCCAGCGGTTATTTTCTTAATCTCACCAGATCGACCGCGTGATTGACGCTCTTAGTCATGATCAGGCTGGCACGTTCGCGGGTTGGCAGGATGTTTTCTTTCAGGTTCATCAGGTTGATCTCCTCCCACAACTGTCTGGCAATGCCCACTGCTTCATCTTCCGGCAGTTGCGCATAGTGGTGGAAGTAAGAATCGGGATCGCTAAAGGCACCCTGACGGAATTTAAGGAAGCGGTTGATATACCAGTGCTGCAGCAGATCCTGTGGCGCATCGACGTAAATTGAGAAATCCACGAAGTCAGACACAAAGACGTGATGCGGGTCGTGGGGATAATCCATGCCGCTCTGCAACACGTTCAACCCTTCCAGAATCAGGATGTCCGGTTGCTGCACCACTTTATCGCCGTCAGGAATGACGTCGTAAATCAGGTGCGAATAAACCGGTGCGGTAACCTGCGAGGCGCCCGACTTCAGGTCGGAAACGAAATTCACCAGCCGGTGCATATCATACGACTGAGGGAAACCTTTCTTCTTCATCAGCCCGCGCTCTTTCAACACCTCATTGGGGTGCAGAAAACCGTCGGTAGTGATCAGCTCAACGCGGCGATGCTCCGGCCAGCGGCTGAGCAGGGCCTGCAATACGCGAGCCGTGGTACTTTTGCCGACTGCCACGCTGCCGGCAATGCTGATGATATAGGGGATCTTCTGGCCGTTGGTGCCGAGGAACTGTTCCAGCACGGCCTGGCGGCGCAGATTGGAACTGATATAAAAGTTAAGCAGGCGGGAAAGCGGCAGATAGATTTCAGCCACTTCCTCAATCGACAAATCTTCGTTTATCCCCTCAAGACGGGCAATTTCCTCTTCACTCAGCGTCATCGGCACAGAGTCACGCAGGGCGGCCCATTGAGTGCGGTTAAATTGCAGGTAGGGCGTGGTTAACAAGGATTCTTTTTTACTCATATGCATGCTTCTGCCAGCAAGAATTTGCCCGTCGTGACGTCAAAACACTTTGGGAGCGCGGCAAAGCCTGCTCTTCCGGCTCACGGACTAAGGGAAATTTCAGAAAACAATGGGCAGGAGGTTACCACCAGACGGGGCTTAACCAGAAGGAAAAATAAAATCTGCGGATGCAAACGGAACGGCACCCGCATTTATTGAATTTTTAGCTGGCAATCGCCCGGATAACCTGATTAACCGCAAACAGCCGTTTGTAATAGATGACGGCAGAGTGGGAGTAACCTTCGGAGGTGCAGGAGAAATCGGGTAGTTCGCCCAGACAGCGATAACCCTGTGCGCGATAGAAAGCCTCGGCGGCACCGCCTGCTGGCGTATCCAGATAAAGAAGGCCGCGCTGCAGTATCATCGCTTCCTGTTCCAGGGCGGCCATCAGCTTTTTGCCGGTGCCCAGGCGACGGGCGCGATCGTGAACCAGCAGTTGCTGAATCTCGGCGCGGTTGCGACCTTCGGGCTTCAGACAGACTTCCAGCTGAACGCTGCCGGAGACGCCCTGCTCATCCCGGGCAATCCACAGCTTTCTGTCTCCTTTAGCCAGCCCGGCACGCAGGCTGTGGAAATAGCTCTCTGCCTGTTCCTGAGAAAGTCGTTGTCGTTCGCCATCCGCGGCGTCGCTGGTGGCCGCATTGAGCAGCAGTTCTGCCAGCTCGCTACGATAGACAGGTAAGGTAGCGGCATTGATCATCACAATTTTCATGCGAAGTCCTCCTCTGTTGGCTTACCGGAAGAATGCAATTAGTGATCCAACTCACAGAATGTCTTTGTGACGGGGCAGGAAAGTGCTGTGCTGTCGAAAAAATGCACGCTTAACGTGCAAAACGATCGGTATGGTGCAAAAAAATCGCTGCTTTCTTTAAGGCTCATGACTGACTGCACCATTTTATCAGTCAGATGCCCTGAAAAAAGGTGGTGAAAAAACCACCCTCGCGCTGATTATTTGAACGGAAATCCTGAATCAGAGGGACAATTTGCGAAGAATTGCACAAATACCAGGCATAAGAACATTTATCGCAATTTTTTTGTTGCATCATGACGCCGGTCTTCCTAGAATGCGCGTCACTTGATGCCGGCTTAGCTCAGTTGGTAGAGCAACTGACTTGTAATCAGTAGGTCACCAGTTCGATTCCGGTAGCCGGCACCATCAAGTACCCCAGGTGGGGTTCCCGAGCGGCCAAAGGGAGCAGACTGTAAATCTGCCGTCATCGACTTCGAAGGTTCGAATCCTTCCCCCACCACCATTTCGACCTTGAAGTTAAGGTTGAAAATGCTGATTTTAGACTGAGCACAAGCACAGTCGGAGTCATCAAGCGTATGCGGGTTGACTCGAATAATGGGAAATCTTTTCTCGTTATTCACAAGCTACAGACAGAACAGGTAGCCGAGTTCCAGGATGCGGGCATCGTATAATGGCTATTACCTCAGCCTTCCAAGCTGATGATGCGGGTTCGATTCCCGCTGCCCGCTCCAAGCCGTGCTGATATGGCTCAGTTGGTAGAGCGCACCCTTGGTAAGGGTGAGGTCCCCAGTTCGACTCTGGGTATCAGCACCACTTCTAAATCTCCCTCCCTGATTCTTCTCTGTGCGTTAAAATTCAACTATTCAGGCAATGCCTGGTTGATGTGGTGATATCACCGATTTATCCGTGTCTTAGAGGGACAAGCGATGTCTAAAGAAAAATTTGAACGTTCCAAACCGCACGTCAACGTTGGTACTATCGGCCACGTTGACCACGGTAAAACTACCCTGACTGCTGCTATCACCACCGTTCTGGCTAAAACCTACGGCGGTTCTGCTCGTGCATTCGACCAGATCGATAACGCGCCAGAAGAAAAAGCTCGTGGTATCACCATCAACACTTCTCACGTTGAATATGACACCCCAACCCGCCACTATGCGCACGTTGACTGCCCAGGCCACGCCGACTATGTGAAAAACATGATCACCGGTGCTGCTCAGATGGACGGCGCAATCCTGGTAGTTGCTGCGACTGACGGCCCAATGCCTCAGACCCGTGAGCACATCCTGCTGGGTCGTCAGGTTGGCGTTCCTTACATCATCGTGTTCCTGAACAAGTGCGACATGGTTGATGATGAAGAGCTGCTGGAACTGGTAGAAATGGAAGTCCGTGACCTGCTGTCACAGTACGACTTCCCGGGCGATGACACGCCAATCGTTCACGGTTCTGCTCTGAAAGCGCTGGAAGGCGACGCTGAGTGGGAAGCTAAAATCATCGAGCTGGCTGGCCACCTGGACAACTACATCCCGGAACCAGAGCGTGCGATTGACAAGCCATTCCTGCTGCCAATCGAAGACGTGTTCTCCATCTCTGGCCGTGGTACCGTTGTGACCGGTCGTGTTGAGCGCGGCATCGTGAAAGTGGGCGAAGAAGTTGAGATCGTGGGTATCAAAGACACGGCTAAATCTACCTGTACCGGCGTTGAAATGTTCCGCAAACTGCTGGACGAAGGCCGTGCTGGTGAGAACTGTGGTATCCTGCTGCGCGGTATCAAGCGTGAAGATATCCAGCGTGGTCAGGTTCTGGCTAAGCCAGGCTCAATCAAGCCACACACCAAATTCGAGTCAGAAGTTTACATTCTGTCTAAAGACGAAGGCGGCCGTCATACTCCGTTCTTCAAAGGCTACCGTCCTCAGTTCTACTTCCGTACTACTGACGTGACCGGTACCATCGAACTGCCAGAAGGCGTTGAAATGGTTATGCCTGGTGACAACATCAAAATGGTTGTTACCCTGATCCACCCAATCGCGATGGACGACGGCCTGCGTTTCGCAATCCGTGAAGGTGGTCGTACTGTTGGTGCGGGTGTTGTTGCTAAAGTTATCGCTTAATCGCTGATAACATTTGACGCAACGCACATGAAAAGGGCATCATTTGATGCCCTTTTTGCACGCTGTAACATAGAACCTGGCTCATCAGTGATTTTCAACCATAATCATTGCTGAGGCAGGCTCTGTTGCACGGCGTTATATGCCGAGTTTCGCCTGACAGCATCATTCGGTTCGGTTGCCTTGTTTTACGGGGCAAAATAGTTTCTGATTTATTGTGGCAGGTTGGTTTATGAGTGCTAATACCGAAGCTCAAGGGAGCGGGCGCGGCCTGGAAGCGGTAAAATGGCTGGTTGTGGCGGTGTTGCTGATTGCAGCCATCGTGGGCAACTACTATTACCGCGAGGTTACCCTCCCGCTGCGTGCGCTGGCCGTTGTAATCCTGATCGCAGCAGCAGGCGGCATCGCGCTGCTGACGGCAAAAGGCAAGTCCACGCTGGCCTTTGCCCGTGAAGCGCGCACTGAAGTTCGCAAGGTCATTTGGCCGACTCGTCAGGAAACGTTGCACACCACGTTAATCGTTGCCGCGGTAACTGCCGTGATGTCACTGATTTTGTGGGGACTGGATGGTATTCTGGTCCGTCTGGTATCGTTTATCACTGGCCTGAGGTTCTGAGATGTCTGAAGCTCCTAAAAAGCGCTGGTACGTCGTTCAGGCGTTTTCCGGTTTTGAAGGCCGTGTAGCCCAGTCGCTGCGCGAGCATATCAAGTTACATAACATGGAAGAACTTTTTGGCGAAGTTATGGTTCCAACCGAAGAAGTGGTTGAGATCCGTGGCGGACAGCGCCGTAAAAGCGAGCGCAAGTTCTTCCCGGGCTATGTTCTGGTCCAGATGGTCATGAACGATGCAAGCTGGCACTTAGTGCGCAGCGTGCCGCGTGTCATGGGTTTCATCGGCGGGACCTCCGATCGTCCGGCACCTATCAGCGATAAAGAAGTCGACGCGATCATGAACCGCCTGCAGTCAGCGGGTGATAAGCCACGTCCGAAAACCCTGTTTGAACCGGGTGAGCTGGTCCGCGTCAGCGATGGTCCGTTTGCCGACTTCAATGGTGTGGTTGAAGAAGTGGATTATGAGAAAAGCCGCCTGAAAGTTTCCGTTTCCATCTTCGGCCGTGCAACACCGGTTGAGCTGGACTTTGGACAGGTTGATAAAGGCTGATATTCAGTCCCCGTCGGGCTTGCGGTAGTGTAAACATAAAGTAAGCCCGGCAGGTGAAAATCGGTTGCGAGAGGCGCGAAATTGCAATACAATTTCGCGCCTTTTGTTTTTATGCGCTGTATTCAGCGCGTGAATATTAATCACGGGGAGCTCCTTACAGAGCGTTTGCACCCAATAGAGGAATTATCATGGCTAAGAAAGTACAAGCCTACGTCAAGCTGCAGGTTGCAGCCGGTATGGCAAACCCAAGTCCACCGGTTGGTCCGGCACTGGGTCAGCAGGGCGTTAACATCATGGAATTCTGTAAAGCGTTCAACGCCAAAACAGAATCCCTTGAAAAAGGTCTGCCAACACCGGTTGTTATTACCGTTTATTCTGACCGTTCTTTCACCTTCGTTACCAAAACCCCTCCTGCAGCAGTACTGCTGAAGAAAGCGGCTGGTATTAAGTCTGGTTCCGGCAAGCCGAACAAAGACAAAGTAGGTAAAGTATCTCGTGCTCAGGTACGTGAAATCGCAGAAACCAAAGCTGCGGACATGACTGGTTCTGACGTTGAAGCGATGACTCGCTCCATCGAAGGTACTGCTCGTTCCATGGGCCTGGTAGTAGAGGACTAAGAAATGGCTAAGCTGACCAAGCGCATGCGCGTGATCCGTGACAAAGTTGATGCAACTAAACAGTATGACATCAACGAAGCTGTTGCTCTGCTGAAAGAACTGGCTACTGCCAAGTTCGTAGAAAGCGTTGACGTAGCGGTAAACCTGGGCATTGATGCTCGTAAATCTGACCAGAACGTTCGCGGTGCAACTGTACTGCCACACGGTACTGGCCGTTCCGTTCGCGTTGCCGTATTTACCCAGGGCGCAAACGCTGAAGCTGCGAAAGCAGCCGGCGCTGAGCTGGTAGGTATGGAAGATCTGGCTGACCAGATCAAAAAAGGCGAAATGAACTTCGACGTGGTTATCGCATCTCCTGATGCAATGCGCGTTGTTGGCCAGCTGGGCCAGGTACTGGGCCCACGTGGCCTGATGCCAAACCCAAAAGTGGGTACTGTAACCCCTAACGTTGCTGAAGCAGTTAAGAACGCGAAAGCAGGTCAGGTTCGTTACCGTAACGACAAAAACGGCATCATCCATACCACCATCGGTAAGGTTGATTTCGATGCAGATAAACTGAAAGAAAACCTGGAATCCCTGCTGGTTGCGCTGAAAAAAGCGAAACCTTCTCAGGCTAAAGGCGTTTTCATCAAGAAAGTTAGCCTCTCCACCACTATGGGTGCAGGTGTTGCGGTTGATCAGGCTGGCCTGAACGCTGCTGCTAACTAATCTGCTTTACGCGGGCGAAAGTTTCTACTAGAATCTTACGCCCGTTGTTCTGTAATTATACAGAACCCCTATCCCAGTCACGCGCAGTGCGGGTGACGAAAGATAGACAGAATTTTCGGTTGGAGCCTGGCCTTATCCAGGCCTCCGTCCAAGACCGCAGGTGTGAGACCGTCAGGTAACACTTAATCTCCTGCGTAGACGGTGACAGAACCTGAAGAATATTTTTTATAGTCTTTGCTGGATTCTGCTCACCGTGTTTAGCGCCTGCGCCGGGCAACCGGGGTCAGGTGAAGTGAGTTCCGGAGAAATTCATCTCCGGTCAAAATCCAGGAGCAAAAGCTAATGGCAATAAATCTTCAAGACAAACAAGCAATTGTTGCTGAAGTCAGCGAAGTAGCCAAAGGCGCGCTGTCTGCGGTAGTTGCGGATTCTCGCGGCGTGACCGTAGACAAAATGACTGAACTGCGTAAAGCAGGTCGTGAAGCTGGCGTATACATGCGTGTTGTTCGTAACACCCTGCTGCGCCGCGTCGTTGAAGGAACTCAGTTTGAGATCCTGAAAGACACGTTTGTTGGTCCGACCCTGATTGCATACTCTATGGAACACCCGGGCGCTGCTGCTCGTCTGTTCAAAGAGTTCGCGAAAGCGAATGCAAAATTTGAGGTCAAAGCTGCGGCCTTTGAAGGGGAGCTGATCAGTGCGGCCAATATTGACCGTCTGGCAACTCTGCCGACTTACGAAGAAGCGCTGGCACGCCTGATGTCGACCATGAAAGAAGCCGCTGCAGGCAAACTGGTCCGCACTCTGGCAGCCGTTCGCGACGCCAAAGAAGCTGCTTAATCGCACTTTTTTGCCTGTTGCACTTGCTAACGTATAAACTATCTCTGATTCACAGGAACAATTGTCATGTCTATCACTAAAGATCAAATTCTGGAAGCAGTAGCGGCGATGTCTGTAATGGACGTTGTTGAGCTGGTTTCCGCCATGGAAGAAAAATTCGGTGTTTCTGCTGCTGCCGCTGTCGCTGTTGCTGCTGGCCCGGCTGAAGCTGCTGAAGAAAAAACTGAGTTCGACGTTGTACTGAAAGCTATCGGCGCTAACAAAGTTGCCGTGATCAAAGCAGTACGTGGCGCAACTGGTCTGGGCCTGAAAGAAGCCAAAGATCTGGTTGAGTCTGCACCTGCTGCCCTGAAAGAAGGCATCAGCAAAGACGACGCAGAAGCTCTGAAGAAAGCACTGGAAGAAGCTGGCGCAGAAGTTGAAGTTAAGTAAGCCAACCTTTCAGGTTGCAGCTTGATTAATCCGCGAGGGTGACTCAGGCTGATGGCTGGTGACTTTTCGGTCACCAGCCTTTTTGCGCTCTAAAGCGTCAATGACGTTTCACACTGTTTAGTCATTGATTTGCTTAATATCTTTCTCTATCGACGACTTAATATACTGCCTTCCTGCAGGGGCTCCCCGCCCTGGCAACGGCAATGAAATGATTTAAGCGTGATAGAAAGAGGTATTACGAAAAGCGTTCTGCTTTTCGAACAGACAAAACAGCGTTGCATGAACTGTCCCCCCTGGACGGACAGAGAGGTTCTACTTTTCAGCGAGCTGAGGAACCCTATGGTTTACTCCTATACCGAGAAAAAACGCATTCGTAAGGATTTTGGAAAACGTCCACAAGTTCTGGATATTCCATATCTCCTTTCTATCCAGCTTGACTCGTTCCAGAAGTTCATCGAGCAAGATCCGGAAGGTCAATACGGTCTGGAAGCTGCTTTCCGCTCCGTGTTCCCGATCCAAAGCTACAGCGGTAACTCCGAGCTGCAATACGTCAGCTACCGTTTAGGCGAACCTGTCTTTGATGTGAAAGAGTGTCAGATTCGTGGCGTCACGTTCTCTGCTCCTCTGCGCGTAAAACTGCGCCTGGTGATCTACGAGCGCGAAGCGCCGGAAGGCACCGTTAAAGACATCAAAGAACAAGAAGTTTACATGGGTGAAATTCCACTCATGACCGATAACGGTACCTTTGTCATCAACGGTACAGAACGCGTTATCGTTTCTCAGCTGCATCGTAGTCCTGGCGTCTTCTTTGACAGCGATAAGGGTAAAACCCACTCTTCGGGTAAAGTGCTGTATAACGCACGTATCATCCCTTACCGTGGTTCCTGGCTTGACTTTGAGTTCGACCCGAAAGACAACCTGTTCGTCCGTATTGACCGTCGCCGTAAATTGCCAGCGACCATCATTCTGCGCGCACTGAACTACACCACTGAGCAGATCCTTGACCTGTTCTTTGAAAAAATCGTGTATGAAATCCGCGACAACAAGCTGCAGATGGAACTGGTTCCTGAGCGCCTGCGCGGTGAAACAGCCTCTTTCGATATCGAATCCAATGGAACGGTATATGTAGAGAAAGGCCGTCGTATCACTGCACGTCACATTCGTCAGCTGGAAAAAGATGGCGTTGAGCACATCGAAGTTCCGGTTGAATACATTGCGGGTAAAGTCGTCGCTAAAGATTACATCGACGAAAGCACCGGCGAGCTGATCGTTGCAGCGAACATGGAGCTGTCGCTGGATCTGCTGGCTAAACTGAGCCAGTCCGGCCACAAGCGCATTGAAACGCTGTTCACTAACGATCTGGATCACGGCTCGTACATGTCCGAGACCGTACGCGTCGATCCAACCAACGACCGCCTGAGCGCGCTGGTTGAGATCTATCGCATGATGCGTCCTGGTGAGCCACCAACGCGTGAAGCGGCTGAAAACCTGTTCGAGAACCTGTTCTTCTCTGAAGACCGCTACGATCTGTCTGCGGTTGGCCGTATGAAGTTCAACCGTTCTCTGCTGCGTGACGAGATCGAAGGATCCGGTATCCTGAGCAAAGACGACATCATTGAAGTGATGAAGAAGCTCATCGGTATCCGTAACGGTATTGGCGAAGTGGATGATATTGACCACCTCGGTAACCGTCGTATCCGTTCCGTAGGCGAAATGGCTGAAAACCAGTTCCGTGTAGGTCTGGTCCGTGTTGAGCGTGCGGTGAAAGAGCGTCTGTCCCTGGGCGACCTGGACACCCTGATGCCGCAGGATATGATCAACGCCAAGCCAATCTCTGCCGCAGTGAAAGAGTTCTTTGGTTCCAGTCAGCTGTCACAGTTTATGGACCAGAACAACCCGCTGTCTGAGATTACGCATAAGCGTCGTATCTCTGCACTTGGCCCGGGTGGTCTGACGCGTGAGCGTGCAGGCTTTGAAGTTCGAGACGTTCACCCGACTCACTACGGTCGCGTGTGCCCAATCGAAACGCCTGAAGGTCCAAACATCGGTCTGATCAACTCCCTGTCCGTGTACGCACAGACCAACGAGTACGGTTTCCTGGAAACCCCATACCGCCGCGTTCGCGACGGCGTGGTGACCGACGAAATTCATTACCTCTCTGCCATTGAAGAGGGTAACTACGTTATCGCTCAGGCAAACACCAACCTCGACGACGAAGGTCACTTCGTTGACGACCTGGTGACCTGCCGCAGCAAAGGCGAATCCAGTCTGTTCAGCCGCGATCAGGTTGACTACATGGACGTTTCCACCCAGCAGGTGGTTTCCGTCGGTGCATCCCTGATCCCGTTCCTGGAACACGATGACGCCAACCGCGCATTGATGGGTGCAAACATGCAACGTCAGGCGGTTCCAACTCTGCGTGCTGATAAGCCGCTGGTTGGTACCGGTATGGAACGCGCGGTAGCGGTTGACTCCGGCGTAACAGCCGTAGCGAAACGTGGTGGTACCGTTCAGTACGTGGATGCTTCCCGTATCGTTATCAAAGTTAACGAAGACGAGATGTACCCGGGCGAAGCCGGTATCGACATTTACAACCTGACCAAATACACCCGTTCTAACCAGAACACCTGTATCAACCAGATGCCGTGTGTCAACCTGGGTGAACCCATTGAACGTGGTGACGTGCTGGCCGATGGTCCTTCAACGGATCTGGGCGAACTGGCACTGGGTCAGAACATGCGCGTCGCGTTCATGCCGTGGAACGGCTACAACTTCGAAGACTCCATCCTGGTCTCCGAGCGCGTGGTACAGGAAGATCGCTTCACTACCATCCACATTCAGGAACTGGCATGTGTGTCCCGTGACACCAAGCTGGGGCCGGAAGAGATCACTGCTGACATCCCTAACGTGGGTGAAGCTGCGCTCTCCAAACTGGATGAATCCGGTATCGTGTATATCGGTGCTGAAGTGACCGGTGGCGACATTCTGGTCGGTAAGGTAACGCCGAAAGGTGAAACCCAGCTGACGCCAGAAGAGAAGCTGCTGCGTGCGATCTTCGGTGAGAAAGCGTCTGACGTTAAAGACTCTTCTCTGCGCGTACCAAACGGCGTGTCTGGTACCGTTATTGACGTGCAGGTCTTCACCCGCGATGGCGTGGAAAAAGACAAGCGCGCGCTGGAAATCGAAGAGATGCAGCTGAAGCAGGCGAAGAAAGACCTGTCTGAAGAATTGCAGATCCTCGAAGCGGGCCTGTTCAGCCGTATCAACTACCTGCTGGTTTCCGGTGGCGTTGAAGCGGAAAAACTGGACAAGCTGCCACGCGAGCGCTGGCTGGAACTCGGCCTGACTGACGAAGACAAGCAAAATCAGCTGGAACAGCTGGCAGAGCAGTATGACGAGCTGAAGCACGAGTTTGAGAAAAAACTCGAAGCGAAACGCCGCAAAATCACTCAGGGCGATGACCTGGCACCTGGCGTGCTGAAAATCGTGAAAGTGTATCTGGCCGTTAAACGTCAGATCCAGCCTGGTGATAAAATGGCAGGTCGCCACGGGAACAAAGGTGTTATCTCCAAGATCAACCCGATCGAAGATATGCCATACGATGAGAACGGTACGCCGGTCGATATCGTACTGAACCCACTGGGCGTACCTTCACGTATGAACATTGGTCAGATTCTTGAAACCCACCTGGGTATGGCTGCGAAGGGCATCGGCGAGAAAATCAACGCCATGCTCAAGAAGCAGGAAGAAGTCTCCAAACTGCGTGAGTTTATTCAGCGCGCGTACGATCTGGGCACCGATGTGCGTCAGAAAGTGGACCTGAATACCTTCTCTGACGACGAAGTGCTGCGTCTGGCTGAAAACCTGAAGAAAGGGATGCCAATTGCGACTCCGGTGTTCGACGGCGCGAAAGAGAGCGAGATCAAAGAGCTGCTGCAGCTCGGCGGCCTGCCTTCTTCCGGTCAGATCACTCTGTTCGATGGTCGCACCGGCGAACAGTTCGAGCGTCAGGTTACCGTTGGCTACATGTACATGCTGAAACTCAACCACTTAGTGGATGACAAAATGCATGCACGTTCTACCGGCTCTTACAGCCTGGTCACTCAGCAGCCGCTGGGTGGTAAGGCGCAGTTCGGTGGACAGCGCTTCGGTGAGATGGAAGTGTGGGCACTGGAAGCATACGGTGCCGCTTATACCCTGCAGGAAATGCTGACCGTGAAGTCTGATGACGTGAACGGCCGTACCAAGATGTATAAAAACATCGTTGACGGCAACCATCAGATGGAACCGGGCATGCCGGAATCCTTCAACGTGCTGTTGAAAGAGATCCGCTCGCTGGGTATTAACATCGAGCTGGAAGACGAGTAAGCACTCGAATTTGTACTGGTTACAGCACGTCCTTCCGGGCGTGCTGAGAAGTCTCACTCCGACGGGAGCTAATCCGTGAAAGACTTACTTAAGTTTCTGAAAGCGCAAACTAAGACCGAAGAGTTTGATGCGATCAAAATTGCTCTGGCCTCGCCAGACATGATCCGTTCCTGGTCTTTTGGTGAAGTTAAAAAGCCAGAAACCATTAACTACCGTACGTTCAAACCAGAACGTGACGGGCTTTTCTGTGCGCGTATTTTCGGGCCGGTAAAAGACTACGAGTGCCTGTGCGGTAAGTACAAGCGCCTGAAGCATCGCGGTGTGATCTGTGAGAAGTGTGGCGTTGAAGTGACACAGACCAAAGTTCGCCGTGAGCGCATGGGCCACATTGAGCTGGCTTCTCCGACTGCGCACATCTGGTTCCTGAAATCGCTGCCATCCCGCATCGGTTTACTGCTGGATATGCCACTGCGTGATATCGAACGCGTGCTGTACTTCGAATCTTATGTGGTTGTTGAAGGCGGCATGACCAACCTCGAGCGTCGTCAGATCCTGACTGAAGAGCAGTATCTGGACGCGCTGGAAGAGTTTGGTGACGAATTCGACGCTAAAATGGGTGCGGAAGCGATCCAGGCCCTGTTGAAAAACATGGATCTGGAGCAGGAATGCGAGCAGCTGCGTGAAGAGCTGAACGAAACCAACTCCGAAACCAAACGCAAGAAGCTGACCAAGCGTATCAAGCTGCTGGAAGCGTTCGTGCAGTCTGGTAACAAACCAGAGTGGATGATCCTGACCGTGCTGCCTGTGCTGCCGCCGGACCTGCGTCCGCTGGTTCCGCTGGACGGTGGTCGTTTCGCTACGTCGGATCTGAACGATCTCTATCGTCGCGTGATTAACCGTAACAACCGACTGAAGCGCCTGCTGGATCTGGCTGCGCCAGATATCATCGTACGTAACGAAAAACGTATGCTGCAGGAAGCGGTTGATGCGCTGCTGGATAATGGCCGTCGCGGTCGTGCGATCACCGGTTCGAACAAACGCCCTCTGAAATCTTTGGCCGATATGATCAAAGGTAAACAGGGTCGTTTCCGTCAGAACCTGCTGGGTAAACGTGTCGACTATTCTGGTCGTTCCGTTATCACCGTAGGTCCATACCTGCGTCTGCACCAGTGTGGTCTGCCGAAGAAAATGGCACTGGAGCTGTTCAAACCGTTCATCTACGGCAAGCTGGAACTGCGTGGTCTCGCGACCACCATCAAAGCCGCCAAGAAAATGGTTGAGCGTGAAGAAGCTGTCGTCTGGGATATCCTGGATGAAGTGATCCGCGAACACCCGGTTCTGCTGAACCGTGCGCCAACGCTGCACCGTCTGGGTATCCAGGCCTTTGAGCCAGTGCTGATCGAAGGTAAAGCAATCCAGCTGCACCCGCTGGTTTGTGCGGCTTATAACGCCGACTTCGATGGTGACCAGATGGCTGTTCACGTACCGCTGACGCTGGAAGCCCAGCTGGAAGCGCGTGCGCTGATGATGTCTACCAACAACATCCTGTCTCCTGCGAACGGTGAGCCAATCATTGTTCCTTCTCAGGACGTTGTACTGGGTCTGTACTACATGACCCGCGACTGTGTTAACGCCAAAGGCGAAGGCATGGTGCTGACTGGCCCGAAAGAAGCTGAGCGTATCTACCGCGCTGGGCTGGCCTCTCTGCACGCCCGCGTTAAGGTGCGTATCACTGAGCACGAGAAAAACGAGCAGGGCGAGTGGGTTGCTAAAACCAGCCTGATCGATACGACCATTGGTCGTGCCATCCTGTGGATGATCGTGCCAAAAGGTCTGCCTTTCTCCATCGTCAACCAGGCGCTGGGCAAGAAAGCGATCTCCAAAATGCTGAACACCTGTTACCGCATCCTGGGACTGAAACCAACGGTTATCTTTGCTGACCAGACCATGTACACCGGCTTTGCCTATGCGGCTCGCTCTGGTGCGTCTGTTGGTATCGACGACATGGTTATCCCGGAGAAGAAAGTGGAAATCATCACCGAAGCGGAAGCTGAAGTGGCTGAGATCCAGGAGCAGTTCCAGTCTGGTCTGGTAACAGCCGGCGAACGCTATAACAAAGTGATCGATATCTGGGCTGCTGCTAACGAACGTGTTGCGAAAGCAATGATGGAAAACCTGTCTACCGAAACCGTGATTAACCGTGACGGTGTGGAAGAGCGTCAGGTTTCCTTTAACAGCATCTTCATGATGGCCGACTCCGGTGCTCGTGGTTCTGCTGCACAGATTCGTCAGCTGGCCGGTATGCGTGGTCTGATGGCTAAGCCTGATGGCTCCATCATCGAAACGCCGATCACTGCGAACTTCCGTGAAGGTCTGAACGTACTCCAGTACTTCATCTCCACGCACGGTGCTCGTAAAGGTCTGGCGGATACCGCACTGAAAACCGCGAACTCCGGTTATCTGACTCGTCGTCTGGTTGACGTGGCACAGGATCTGGTGGTGACCGAAGACGATTGTGGTACTCACGAAGGTATCATGATGACTCCGGTTATCGAGGGTGGTGATGTTAAAGAACCACTGCGCGAGCGTGTTCTGGGTCGTGTGACCGCGGAAGACGTGCTGAAGCCAGGTACTGCTGACATTCTGCTGCCGCGTAACACGCTGCTGCACGAACACCAGTGTGACCTGTTGGAAGAGCATTCAGTTGACAGCCTGAAAGTCCGCTCCGTGGTAAGTTGCGAAACTGACTTCGGCGTGTGCGCCCACTGTTATGGACGCGATCTGGCACGTGGTCACATCATCAACAAAGGTGAGGCCATCGGCGTTATCGCAGCACAGTCCATCGGTGAGCCGGGTACACAGCTGACGATGCGTACCTTCCACATCGGTGGTGCGGCATCTCGTGCGGCTGCTGAATCCAGCATTCAGGTCAAGAATAAAGGTACGCTGAAGCTGATCAACGCCAAGTCGGTCACCAACTCTGCTGGCAAACTGATCATCACTTCACGTAACGTTGAACTGAAAATGATCGACGAATTTGGCCGTACCAAAGAGAGCTATAAAGTTCCTTACGGTGCAGCCATGGCGAAAGGTGACGGCGAGCAGGTTGCCGCGGGCGAGACCGTAGCAAACTGGGATCCGCATACCATGCCGGTCATCACCGAAGTGAGCGGTTTCGTTCGCTTCACCGACATGATCGACGGCCAGACCATTACCCGCCAGACGGATGACCTGACCGGTCTGTCTTCTCTGGTGATTCTGGACAGTGCTGAACGTACTGCCGGTGGTAAAGATCTGCGTCCTGCGCTGAAAATCGTTGATGCCAACGGTGATGACGTGCTGATCCCAGGTACCGATATGCCTGCTCAGTACTTCCTGCCGGGTAAAGCGATTGTGCAGCTGGAAGATGGTATCAAGATCAGCTCGGGTGACACTCTGGCTCGTGTGCCGCAGGAATCCGGCGGTACCAAGGACATCACCGGTGGTCTGCCACGCGTTGCTGACCTGTTTGAAGCCCGTCGTCCGAAAGAGCCGGCAATCCTGGCTGAAATCAGCGGCATCATCTCCTTTGGTAAAGAGACCAAAGGGAAGCGTCGTCTGGTTATCACTCCGGTAGATGGCAGCGATCCGTACGAAGAGATGATTCCGAAATGGCGTCAGCTGAACGTGTTCGAAGGTGAGCGCGTGGAGCGTGGTGACGTGGTTTCCGATGGCCCAGAGTCACCACATGACATCCTGCGTCTGCGTGGCGTGCATGCTGTGACCCGTTACATCACTAACGAAGTGCAGGAAGTTTACCGCCTGCAGGGCGTTAAGATTAACGATAAGCACATCGAAGTCATCGTTCGTCAGATGCTGCGTAAAGCAACCATCGAAAGTGCAGGCAGCTCCGACTTCCTGGATGGCGAGCAGGTTGAAGTGTCACGCGTTAAGATCTCTAACCGTGAGCTGGAAGCCAACGGCAAAATCGCGGCCACTTACATGCGCGATCTGCTGGGGATCACCAAAGCGTCACTGGCGACCGAGTCCTTCATCTCTGCAGCTTCGTTCCAGGAAACGACGCGCGTACTGACCGAAGCAGCCGTTGCGGGCAAACGCGACGAACTGCGCGGCCTGAAAGAGAACGTCATCGTGGGTCGTCTGATCCCTGCCGGTACAGGTTACGCTTACCATCAGGATCGTATGCGCCGCAAGGCAGCTGGCGAAGTGCCAGTGGTGCCTCAGGTGACTGCAGATGAAGCGTCTGCCAGCCTGGCAGAACTGCTGAATGCTGGTCTTGGCGGCAACGACGATTAATCGTCGCCACTGACCCGCTTAACAACCCCACTTCGGTGGGGTTTTTTTATGCCTGAAATCCCGATAAAAAACGGGCAGCTAAACGCATTCAGCTGCCCAAAAAAGGGTGCAGTCATCCCTGCGCCCAACACCACACTATTTATATCGCCTGACATCTTCGCAGGTCAGGCCGATATCCTTCAGTTGCTCATTGCTCAGGTTTGAAAGAATTTTGCGGGTATGGACCCTGAGTCGCCAGGCTCGCCACAGCCGATAAGGTAGCTGGTACATCAGACGAAACGGTGACTCTTTGAAAGGGCGACCGCCCCGGTTTTCATGAAATTCCATCTTACCCTCCTCACGTTGATATGGCTTTATTCTGCGATCAACACGCAGGGCAATACAGATGCAAAAATCACCTTTATTTAACATACAGATTGCGCGATAGTGATGCTGAATGGTTATTTAAGAGCCAATCTGTACTGGTTTTCCACACTGACACACTGAGCGGAGCATACAATGACAAGATACCAGCATCTGGCCGATCTGCTGGCGAAACGGATTGAGCAGGGGCTTTATCAGGGTGGAGAGCGCCTGCCGTCGGTGAGAACGCTGAGCACTGAACATGGCGTCAGTATCAGTACCGTTCAGCAGGCTTACCATCTGCTGGAAGAGAAGCAGCTGATCACCCCACAGCCGCGTTCGGGTTACTTTGTGACGCCCCGCAACGCTGTTCCCCCCGTCCCGGCATTAACCCGTCCGGTACAACGGCCCGTTGAAATCACCCAGTGGGAATCCGTGCTGGAACTGCTTAGCGTCCGGGAAGAAAAGGATATCGCTAAACTTGGCAGTGGCATGCCGGATCTTAATCAGCCTACGCTTAAGCCGCTGTGGAAAATCTTCAGCCGCATCGGGCATCAGCAGGATCCAACTATGTTGGATTATGACAATCTGTACGGTGTGTCGGAGCTGCGTGAACAGGTTGCCCGTCTCACCATCGACAGCGGCTGCCACCTGACACCCCAGGATATTGTGATCACCACGGGCTGCCATGAAGCGCTCTCTGTTTCGATCCGGGCCGTTTGCCAGCCGGGTGACATTGTCGCCGTTGAGTCACCAACGTTTCACGGCACCATGCAGACGCTGCGGGGTTTTGGCATTAAAGCCATTGAAATCCCAACTGACTCCAGCACCGGTATCAGTCTTGAAGCCCTGGAGCTGGCTTTCGAACAGTGGCCGGTGAAAGCGGTTATCGCGGTACCCAACTGTAATAATCCTCTGGGGTTTATTATGCCGGAACCGCGAAAGCGCGCGTTGCTGGCCCTGGCACAACGCTTCGATGTGGCCGTGATTGAAGATGATGTTTACGGCGAGCTGAGTTATGACTACCCACGTCCCATCACCCTCAAATCACTGGATGAAGACGGCCGGGTTCTGCTCTGCAGCTCCTTTTCCAAAACGCTGGCACCCGGTTTGCGGGTAGGCTGGGTGGCCCCAGGACGCTATCTTGATCGCGTGCTGCACATGAAATACATCGTCACCGGCTCCACGGCAAAACAACCGCAGATGGCCGTGGCCGAGTTTATCCGCCAGGGATATTACCCTGCGCACCTGCGGCGCGTGCGTCAGATGTACCAGCGCAATCTGGAGACATTTACCCTTGCCGTTCGCAAGCACTTCCCATGTGGTATTTGTGTGACCCGGCCACAGGGCGGATTTTTAATCTGGATTGAGTTACCGGAAGCGCTGGATACCGTGCGCCTCAACAGGGAACTGCGTGAAAGCCGTATACAAATCGCCGTCGGTTCACTGTTTTCCGCCTCCGGTAAGTACCGTAACTGTTTACGCCTTAACTACGCCCAGCCTTTTACCAACCAGACCGATCAGGCGCTGGAAATCCTCGGTGCAGCCGTTGAGCACGCCATGGAAAAATGCCTCCCCTGTTCGACAGTGATGAAGTGAGGCAGGCCCGGCAGGGGAGGTGTATCACCGGGCCTGGTCGGTGCCGTCAAGGCATCGACCGCGCTTACCTTACGCCGGAAAAAAAGTGCCGCCAGTGTTAGAAATTAGTTTTGCGAGGGTTATTCAGCGTTAATAATTAACGTTACATGTTTATAAAAAAAACTGCGAGGTGTATTCCATTAACCTACTGTTTCTTCGGGAATGCTTAAGATGCTGCCAAACCTGCCGGTATCCGGTGACATGCCTGGCAGCGTTGCGGGTTCGTTCTAACTCGCTGGCTGCCGTCCCAGATAGCTGTCCCAGTCTTTCCAGACTGGCTGCATGCCGCTCTGTACCAGCGCCTCGGCCACCTGCTGTGGATGGCGGTTATCATGCGGAGCAAATTGCTCCAGCTCGATTTTGCCATCCGCATAACCGCCTGGCTGGGTCTTTGAAAATGCGCTGACGGTGTTAATAGCCAGCGGCACCACCTTATCGCGAAACTGCGGTGATTCGCGTGTTGAAAGGGATTGCTCAACTTCCGGGGCAAACAGACGAAAGGCGCAAATCACCTGCACCAGCTGAGCCTCATTCATCAGCGAAGCTGGTTCAATTCCGCCGGCGCAGGGCCTCAGGCGGGGAAAGGCGACAGAATAGCGGCTTTGCCACCAGGTTTTCTGCAGCCACAGCAAATGCTCTGCCATCATGTAGCAATCTGTTCGCCAGCTGTCCGACAGGCCAATCAGCGCACCCAGCCCGATTTTATCCACGCCTGCGCGGCCCAACCGGTCAGGAGTTTCCAGCCGGAAAAAAAAGTCCTGTTTATTGCCTTTCAGATGATGCTGGCGGTAAACCGCCGGATGATAAGTCTCCTGATACACCAGCACGCCATCCAGCCCCAACGTTTTCAGCTCCGCATACTCCGGTTCGCTCATCGGTTGTACCTCCATCATCAGCGAACTGAAATGCGGACGGATGGCAGGCAGATGCTCACGGAAATAGTTCATGCCCACCCTGTTCTGATGCTCGCCCGTGACCAGTAGCAGCTGATCAAACCCCATGGCGCGGATCGCCTGGCATTCGCGCCCGATCTCTTCCGCATCCAGCGTTTTGCGTTTGATGCGGTTGCTCATGGAGAAGCCGCAGTAGGTGCACTCGTTTGCGCAGAGGTTTGAGAGGTACAGCGGCACAAACAGATTCACCGCATGGCCAAAGCGCTGGCGGGTAAGGGACTGGGCCTTTCTCGCCAGCGGTTCAAGATAAGCCTGAGCAGCAGGCGAGAGCAGCGCCATCAGCTCCTCGCGACCTGGTTTATGGGCATTCAGCGCCCGCTCAACGTCGGTGGCCGTTTTACTGTTGATGCGCAGCCGGATATCGTCCCATTCCAGCTTCTCCCACTCAGAAACAAAGCTCTTCATTCCATGACTCCACTTTGCAAAAATTGGGTCAGCGGACTGGTGGCCATCGCCTGCTGATGGCGACTGCCGAGGCCGCTGCGGTAAGCGAGAGCCCCGGCCTCCACTGCGAGGCGGAAGGCGCGTGCCATTTGTACCGGATGAATGGCTGAAGCCATGGCGGTGTTAACCAATACCGCATCTGCGCCCAGCTCCAGCGCCTCGCTGGCATGGCTGGGGGCGCCAATTCCTGCGTCGATCACCACCGGCACATTTGACTGTTCGATGATAATTTCCAGCAGATCGCGGGTTTTAAGTCCCTGATTGCTGCCAATTGGCGCCCCCAGCGGCATTACGGCCGCACAGCCCACTTCCTCCAGCCTTTTGCACAAGACCGGGTCGGCGTGGCAATAGGGAAGCACGGTAAACCCCTCTTTCACCAGTGATTCGGCCGCTTTCAGCGTTTCAATCGCATCGGGCAGCAGATAGCGCGCGTCAGGATGGATCTCCAGCTTCAGCCAGTGGGTCCCGAGCGCTTCACGGGCCAGCCGGGCGGCGAAGATAGCTTCTTCCGCCGTTTTAGCCCCGGACGTATTGGGCAGCAGCTGCACGCCCAGCTGCTGCAGCGGGCGCAGAATGCCATCGTCACCGCCGCGCAAATCGACCCGTTTCATTGCCATTGTCACCAGCTGCGTGCCGGATTCCTTTAAGGCCTCCAGCATGACCGCAGGACTGGAGAATTTGCCGGTGCCGGTGAACAAACGGGATGAAAAGGTTTTATTGGCTATCTGTAACATATCAACCTCCGGCGATGGCCTGGAAAATCACCAGCTCATCGCCTTCCTGTAAAAGCCAGTCAGCCCAGCGTTCGCGGGGCACAATGTGCTGATTAACGGCCAGCGCGGTTCCCGGCTGCTGACGGGAAATCTGCTCAAGCAACGCCGTCAGCGTCAGCGGAACGGGCAGAGCCATCGGCTCATCGTTAACCACAATGTTCATCGCCGCCTCCACATACCGGACAGTGGGTGCTGCGTTCAAGGTTAAGCGTACGCCAGGTTTGCTGGCGGCCGTCAAACAGCCTCAGCTTGCCGTCCAGCAAAGAACGGTGCCCTGACAGCATTTTCAGGGCTTCCAGCGCCTGCAGCGTTCCCATCACGCCGACCACCGGCCCCAGCACGCCCGCCGTGCGACAGTTGCGCTGCGGTTCGGCATCATCCGCCCACAGACAGCGGTAACAGCCGTGCGTAAAGGGAGGCGTCAGCACCAGCAGCTGGCCGCTGAGACCAACCGCGCTGGCGCTGATCAGCGGCGTGGCGCTGTGTACACAGGCTTCATTAACTGCCTGACGGGTTTGCATGTTGTCGCTGCAGTCCAGCACCAGATCGACCCACTGCACCGCTTCCTGCAGCGTTTTTGCGTCCATACGATGTTCCACGGCGATAACCTCCACCTGAGGATTCAACGACTGCAGATGCCTTTTCGCTGCGGCAGCTTTGGGTTCTCCAGTCTCATTGCTGCGAAACAGAATTTGCCGCTGAAGGTTGCTGATATGCACCGTATCGTCATCAGCCAGCAGCAGCTTGCCCACGCCAGCCGCAGCAAGATACAGCGCGGCAGGTGAGCCAAGCCCGCCAAGCCCGATAATCAGCACGCTGGCCGCCTGCAGCTTCTGCTGGGCATCCAGTCCAAACTCTTCCAGCAGCAGCTGACGGCTGTAGCGCATAAAATCGCTGTCACTGAACATGGGCGGTGTCTCCTGTTCCGGCCAGCGCCAGCAGCTGTTCTGTGGCCGCTTTCCAGTCCGCAGCCTGGGTGATGGCGCTGACCACGGCAATACTGCCGACACCGGTTGCCAGCACTGCAGGAGCGCGTTGCAGACTGATCCCGCCAATCGCTACCGTGGGGATCCCTGTTAATCTCAGGACATGACGTTTCAGCTCTTCCAGTCCCTGAGGGGAAGAAGGCATCTCTTTGGTTTGCGTGGGGAATACATGCCCCAACGCAATATAGGAAGGTTGCTCAGCCAGGGCTCGATCCAGCTCCGCATCATCATGGGTGGACAGACCCAGACGAAGACCGGCACGGTGGATCGCATCCAGGTCCGCGGTGTCAAGGTCCTGCTGACCCAGATGGACGCCGTAAGCCTGATATTTGATCGCCAGCCGCCAGTAGTCATTGATAAACAGCCGCGCCCGGTAGCGTCGGCCCAGCGCGATCGCGGCAGCCACTTCCTGTTCAACCGCTTCATCCGTCTGGTCTTTAATGCGCAGTTGCAGAGTGCATACGCCAGCTGCCAGCAGACGCTCGACCCACTCCACAGTGTCGACTACCGGATAGAGACCAAGCCGCTCCTCCGTGACGGGAAAGGGGCCGCGGCTCATACCTTTTCCTCCGGCGAGAGCGCATCGGCAGGGTGATACAGCTCGCCACCCCGCTGGCGGAAGGCTTCTGACATTTCGGCCATGCCGACTTCAATCGGTCTGGCTTCCGCTTCCTGCTTCGCCGCATACTCACGCACTTCCTGAGTGATCTTCATTGAGCAGAATTTCGGACCGCACATAGAGCAGAAGTGAGCGACCTTACCGGATTCCTGCGGCAGCGTTTCGTCGTGGTAGGCGCGCGCTGTGTGCGGATCGAGTGCCAGGTTGAACTGGTCTTCCCAGCGGAATTCGAAACGCGCTTTAGACATGGCGTTATCGCGGATTTGTGCGCCAGGATGGCCTTTGGCCAGATCGGCAGCATGGGCAGCGATCTTATAGGTGATCAGTCCCTGCTTCACATCCTCTTTGTTCGGCAGGCCAAGGTGTTCTTTTGGTGTCACGTAGCACAGCATGGCGCAGCCGAACCAGCCGATCATCGCGGCACCGATCCCAGAGGTGAAGTGGTCATAACCCGGCGCGATATCAGTGGTCAGCGGGCCAAGGGTATAAAACGGGGCTTCGTGGCAATGCTCCAGTTGCTCGGTCATATTGCGGCGGATCATCTGCATTGGCACGTGGCCGGGGCCTTCGATCATCACCTGCACGTCATATTCCCAGGCGATTTTGGTCAGTTCCCCCAGCGTCCTCAGCTCGGCAAACTGGGCCTCATCGTTAGCGTCCTGGATGGAGCCCGGACGCAAACCATCGCCCAGCGACAGGGAAACATCATAAGCCGCGCAGATTTCACAAATTTCGCGGAAGTGCTGATAGAGGAAACTCTCTTTGTGGTGCGACAGGCACCATTTCGCCATAATCGAGCCGCCGCGGGAGACGATACCAGTCAGGCGCTTCGCGGTCATTGGCACATAGCGCAGTAGCACGCCTGCATGGATGGTGAAATAGTCCACGCCCTGTTCGGCCTGCTCCAGCAGCGTGTCGCGGAAGATTTCCCAGTTGAGGTTCTCGGCAATGCCGTTCACCTTCTCCAGCGCCTGGTAGATGGGTACCGTGCCGACAGGAACCGGACTGTTACGCAGGATCCACTCGCGGGTTTCGTGGATATTTCTGCCGGTGGAAAGATCCATTACCGTATCCGCGCCCCAGCGGGCAGACCACACCAGTTTTTCAACTTCTTCTTCAATCGAGGAACTGACTGCTGAATTACCGATGTTGGCGTTGATTTTCACCAGGAAATTGCGACCGATGATCATCGGCTCCGTTTCCGGGTGGTTGATATTGGCGGGAATGATCGCACGGCCAGCGGCGACTTCCTGACGGACGAAATCTGCCGTTATGTTTTCCGGCAGATGCGCGCCAAAGCTGTTGCCCGGATGCTGCTGCAGCAGGATTTCGCCACGGATGCGCTCGCGTCCCATATTTTCACGCAGCGCGATAAACTCCATCTCAGGCGTGACCACACCCAGTCGTGCATAGTGCATCTGGGTCACGCAGCGACCAGCCAGCGCGCGGCGTGGATGCGGAAGATTGTCAAAACGCAGGTGATCAAGCCCTTCATCGGCCAGCCGCTGTTGGGTATACACCGAGCTGAGCTGCCCAATCGGTTGCGTATCGCCACGCTCGATGATCCACGCATTTCGCAGCCGTGCCAGCCCGGCGTGCACATCGATTTTCGCTTCAGGATCGCCGTAAGGCCCTGCCGTGTCGTAGACCGGCACCGGTTCGTTATCCTCAAACTGCGGGTTATCCTTGCTGCCGCCAACCATTGTCGGACTAAGCTGGATTTCTCGCATCGGCACACGAATATCGGCACGGGAGCCGGTCAGCCAGATACGTTCAGAATTGGGAAAAGCGGTGCCCTTCAGGGAATCGATAAACTCTTGTGCCTCAGCACGTTGCTCACGACGGGTGGATTTTTTATCAACGGTAGACATAGCACGTTCCTGAATAAATAGGGAAAGTTGCTTGTCCGGAGCTCGGAGGAGTAAGCGCAGGGTGTGATGAGGTACGGGTTCACACCGTCACTGAATTTTACTCTTGTTCCCTTCGCAGGTACTAACCTGATCAGGTTCCGCGGATCCCGAATGAACGGTCTCAGCCCCTTGGGGCACTCCGACAAGAAGAATTCTGCTTCCCACAGCGGGGAGGGCAGAACGACAGTGAAAGCCAGGTGGCCAGTCACTGGATTGCCCACTCAGCATAGAGGGGCTTTCTGGAAACTACAAGGGTTTTACAACCTGATAACCTTTCAGGCCGGGCGGGCGAGCTGGGAATCGTTGGCTGCGCCCAATTGTTCCAGGTTTTTCTCCAGCGCCAGCTGAATAAACTTATCTTCCAGCGTGAAACGAGCCTCCAGTGCTTCGCCAACAGCCGACAGGGCATTGTGGAATGCCATACAGTTATCATCATCGATGGCGTTTTCGAAATGAGTATCATAAACCTGCATTATCTGCGCGGTATTTGCCTGCAGGGAGGGATAGATTAGCGCGGCTTTCGCCAGCTGTTCACTGCCTTCCATCTCTTCAATAAAGCGTTCATAAACGGTGAAGTGGCCGGTGGAAAGATAGTCCACCAGGCTCTGGCAAAAAGTATCCAGTGCGTTTTCATCGAGCGGAGTCAGCGAATCCTTGTTAGGCTTGATGCCAACCATCTGATAATAGGCAACCAGCAGCTGCTTACGTGAGCGCAGACAAAAATCTACCAGGTCACTGCACCCGCCAACGCGCGCGGTGAGAATTTCCAACTGGTTAAGCATGAGTGACTCCGTAAGTGTTTAATTTTTTGTCTAACCCCAATCCAGTATCATGAAGCTGAGGATGAGCAAATTTATGCAACGTGAGATTTCAAGCGTAGACGCTGGCTGGTGGGTTGTCAGCCACGAACATAAACTTTGGTTACCGAAAGGTCAATTACCGTACGGCAGTGCACAAGAATTCAGCCTGAGTGGATCGAAAGGATCGTTAATCGGCGAATGGCAGGGCGAACCGGTGCGGTTGATCTGCGACAGCCGCAAAGAAGACATGGGATCGCTACGACAGATCCTCGATCAGGACGTTGGCCTGTTTCAGCTTGCCGGGCGGGGGATCCAGCTGGCAGAGTTTTATCGTTCTCATCAGTGGTGCGGCTATTGCGGGCATAAGATGCACCACAGCAAAACCGAGTGGGCCTGCCTGTGCAGCCACTGCCGACAGCGCTATTATCCGCAGATCGCGCCCTGCATTATCGTGGCCATCCGGCGCGGGGAAGAGATCCTGCTGGCGCAGCACACCAAACATCGTAACGGTGTTTACACCGTGCTGGCCGGTTTTGTGGAAGTGGGCGAAACGCTGGAGCAGACAGTGGCGCGTGAGGTAATGGAGGAGAGCGGGCTGAAGGTGAAAAATCTGCGCTATGTTTCCTCGCAACCCTGGCCGTTCCCACAGTCACTGATGATGGCGTTTATGGCCGATTACGACAGCGGCGAAATCAACATCGATCCGAAAGAGCTACTGGACGCGGGCTGGTATCGCTTTGATGCGCTGCCACAGTTGCCGCCAGCAGGTACCATAGCTCGCCGTCTGATTGAAGATACCGTCGTCCTCTGCCGCGCCTGGGCGGAATGAATGGTATACTGCGTGCCTGAAAAAGAGAGAGTCCTTAAAGATGAGTGAACTGAAGAACGATCGTTATCTGCGCGCCCTGCTGCGCCAGCCGGTAGATGTGACGCCAGTGTGGATGATGCGCCAGGCCGGGCGCTATTTGCCAGAGTACAAAGCCACGCGCGCTCAGGCTGGTGATTTTATGTCGCTGTGCAAAAATGCCGAACTGGCCTGTGAAGTGACGCTGCAACCCCTGCGTCGCTATCCGCTGGACGCTGCGATCCTGTTCTCTGATATTCTGACCATCCCGGATGCCATGGGACTGGGCCTCTATTTTGAAGCTGGTGAAGGCCCCCGTTTCTCTTCGCCGGTGACCTGCCGGGCAGATGTTGAAAAGCTGCCGATCCCGGATCCGGAGCAGGAGCTGGGCTATGTGATGAATGCCGTGCGCACCATTCGCAAAAATCTTCAGGGTGCAGTGCCGCTGATCGGCTTCTCCGGCAGTCCATGGACGCTGGCGACCTACATGGTTGAAGGCGGCAGCAGCAAGGCCTTCACCAAACTGAAGAAGATGATGTACGCTGAGCCGCAGACCCTGCACCTGATGCTGGACAAGCTGGCAGACAGCGTGACGCTCTATCTTAATGCGCAAATCCGTGCGGGTGCTCAGTCAGTGATGATTTTTGACACCTGGGGTGGTGTGCTGACGGGGCGTGATTACCTGCAATTCTCACTGAATTACATGCACAAAATTGTTGATGGCCTGCTACGTGAAAACGACGGTCGCCGTGTACCGGTAACGCTGTTTACCAAAGGCGGCGGACAGTGGCTGGAAGCGATGGCTGAAACCGGCTGTGATGCGCTGGGCCTGGACTGGACCTCCGATATCGCCGATGCGCGTCGCCGCGTGGGCCATAAAGTGGCGCTGCAGGGGAACATGGACCCGTCAATGCTGTATGCCCAACCTGCACGCATTGAGCAGGAAGTGGCAGGCATTCTGCAGGGCTTCGGCAATGGGACAGGTCACGTGTTCAATCTGGGCCACGGTATTCATCAGGATGTGCCGCCCGAGAACGCTGGCGTATTTGTGGAGGCGGTTCACACACTTTCACGCGCATATCATCAGGACTGAGTATGGACATTCAGGCATTAAAGCAAGAGCAGCTGACTCGCGCCGCCGCAGTGGTGCGCGAGGATGATTTTGAGGTAATGCCTCCGCGCTATATTGCTGGCGCGGATGTCGGTTTTGAACAGGGCGGTGAAGTTACCCGCGCAGCCCTGGTTGTTCTGGAATATCCTTCGCTGAAAATGGTTGAGCACCGCATCGCGCGGATTGCCACCACCATGCCTTACATCCCCGGTTTTCTCTCTTTCCGCGAATATCCCGCATTACTGGCGGCCTGGCAGCAGCTGCAACATCAGCCGGACCTGCTGTTTGTTGACGGTCAGGGAATTGCGCATCCCCGCCGCCTTGGCGTTGCCAGCCATTTTGGCCTGCTGGTGGATGTACCGACTATCGGGGTGGCCAAGAGCCGTTTGTGCGGCAAGTTTGAGCCGCTGGATCAGGAACCCGGATCGCGTCAGCCATTGATGGACAAAGGGGAGCAGATTGGCTGGGTGTTGCGCAGCAAGCGTCGCTGCA
This sequence comes from Erwinia amylovora, assembly GCA_050311775.1. Classification (GTDB taxonomy): domain Bacteria; phylum Pseudomonadota; class Gammaproteobacteria; order Enterobacterales; family Enterobacteriaceae; genus Erwinia; species Erwinia amylovora_A. Next base: position 94,865 of record JBNONK010000016.1, read on the forward strand.
ACCCGCTGTTCATCTCTCCGGGCCATCGTATCAGTGCGGATACCGCACTGCACTGGGTGGAAACCTGCCTGCAGGGTTATCGTTTACCCGAACCGACCCGCTGGGCCGATGCTGTGGCTTCGCAGCGCCCGGCTTTTGTGCGGCTGTCAGCAAAGGGTTAACGGTGTGAGGCGCGGGCTTTTCAGTTACACTGCAGGCCGCGCACTAATGTTAAGAGATCCCATCATGTTACGTAATCCGATTCACCTGCGGCTGGAAAAGCTGGAAAGCTGGCAGCACGTTAATTTTATGGCCTGCCTGTGTGAACGCATGTATCCCAACTATTGGGCCTTCTGCCAGCAGACCGGGTTTGGTGACGGCCAGCTTTATCGCCGCATTCTTGACCTGATCTGGGAAACGCTGGTGGTTAAAGATGCCAAAGTGAACTTTGACTCGCAGCTGGAAAAGCTGGAAGAGGCGATCCCGGTCGCTGCGGATTACGACCTGTACGGCGTCTATCCGGCGATTGATGCCTGCGTGGCGTTGAGCGAGCTACTGCATTCTCGTCTGAGCGGTGAAACCCTGGCGCATGCCATTGCGGTCAGTGAGGCTTCGATCACCACCGTGGCGATGCTGGAAATGACCCAGGCCGAACGCGAAATGACGGATGAAGAATTAAAAGAGAATCCCGCTGTTGAAGAAGAATGGGACATCCAGTGGGAGATTTTTCGCCTGCTCAGCGCCTGTGAAGAAAGGGATCTCGAGCTGATAAAAGGGCTGCGATCTGACCTGCGGGAGTCGGGGATCAGTAATATCGGTATAAATTTTCAGCAATAAGGCGAGAAAACGTGACTTCAGGCCTGATTTGTAGCGCCTTAAGGCTTCACATTGGCCCCCTGTCTGGTCTACATTTGGGGGGCTGAAAAAAGTGGCTATCGGTGCGTGTATGCAGGAGAGTGCCAGAATCTGGTTTTTCCCTCGCACTCGATGCTTAGCAAGCGATAAATACACTGTAAGGATAACTTATGAACAAGACTCAACTGATTGATGTAATTGCGGACAAAGCGGACCTGTCTAAGACCCAGGCTAAAGCTGCTCTGGAATCCACCCTGGCTGCGATTACTGAGTCTCTGAAAGAAGGTGATGCTGTACAACTGGTTGGTTTTGGTACCTTTAAAGTGAACCACCGTGCTGAGCGTACTGGCCGCAACCCGCAGACTGGTAAAGAAATCAAAATTGCTGCTGCAAACGTACCGGCATTTGTTTCTGGTAAAGCACTGAAAGACGCTGTTAAGTAATCGTGTGACAGTGAAGAGTTTTAAACAGGGGGGCGTTAAGCCCCTTTTGTTATGGCTGACTTCTACTGTCCACCTCTTCTCCTGCCTCAGCTTCTTCTGCTGCGGCATTTCTGCTTTCTTTGTGTGATACTCACACTATGACCCGCTCTCCTTATACTCTGCTCATCCTCGCACTAATGCTGTTACTGGCAGGCTGTAGCTCGCGCCCAAAACTGCCTGACTTTACCGGCAGCGGTTATCTTGCCGATCGTGGCGCAGTCAGGATCTGGCGCAAAGAGAGCGCACCGCGCGCCAGCCACCTGATGACCATCTATACCCCTTTCACTGGCTCAGCCACGGAAACCACTGACTACCAGTGGCAGGGAAACAAGCTGATCTCTATTGAGCGGCGCACCGCCGGCGAGCACCCGGAGAGCGTAATGATGCGTTTTGACCAGGATGGCAGCCTCAGTTTTATGCAGCGGCAGCTGGAAGGGCGCCGTGAAGCGCTCTCGCCCGATGCTGTGGCGTTATATCAGTTTGATGCAGGGCGTATGCTGAAGATCAGTGACGACCTGCTGGAAGGGCGCGTATTGCTTAAACAGGGCCACTGGTCAGCGGATGGGACCGTTACGCTTTGTCAGGGGGGCGAAACCCGGCCCGGTTTTGATCGTTACTCGAGCAACTACATCACGCAGCATCAGCAGGAGTCCGGCAAGCCGGTCAGCATCTCCTGGCTGGAAGCCCCCAGGGGCACCCAACTGCTGCTGGTCTCAAAGGATGATGTCTGCCCGGCGGAGCCAAAAGAGGCTGATTTTTAGCGATAAAAAAGGCCGGATTATCCGGCCTTGTGCTGTTTTTGCTCATCTGGCAGCAGCCCTTCCTGCGGCCTCTGAAGCTTATTGACGGCCAATCGCCCGGTAGCCAATATCTTTACGGCAGAAGCTGCCTTCCCACGAAATGTTTTTTGCCAGTTCGTAGGCGTGCTTCTGAGCCGCAGCAACATCTTCGCCCAGTGCGGTTACGCACAGCACTCGTCCGCCGTTGGTCACCACCCGGTCATCCTGCATTTTAGTGCCCGCGTGGAAGACTTTGCCGTCAGGCATCTCTTCCAGCGGCAGGCCGTGGATCTGGTCGCCGGTGTTGTAGTCACCAGGATAACCGCCCGCCGCCAGCACCACACCCAGTGAAGGGCGGGGATCCCAGACTGAGTCTTTGGTGTTCAGCTTGCCGTCAACGGCAGCCAGGCAAAGATCCACCAGATCCGACTGCAGGCGCAGCATGATCGGTTGAGTTTCCGGATCGCCGAAGCGACAGTTAAATTCGATCACCTTCGGCTGGCCGCTTTTATCGATCATCAGCCCAGCGTACAGGAAGCCAGTATAGACGTTGCCTTCGGCTGCCATGCCACGCACGGTCGGCCAGATCACTTCGTCCATCACGCGCTGGTGGATTTCACTGGTTACCACCGGAGCAGGGGAATACGCGCCCATGCCGCCGGTGTTCGGGCCGGTATCGGCATCACCCACGCGTTTGTGATCCTGGCTGGTGGCCATCGGCAGCACGTTCTCGCCATCGACCATTACGATAAAGCTGGCTTCTTCGCCGTCGAGGAACTCCTCCACCACAATGCGGTGACCCGCATCGCCAAAAGCGTTACCGGCCAGCATATCCTGGATAGCGTCTTCCGCTTCCTGCAGCGTCATCGCCACAATCACGCCTTTACCGGCAGCCAGACCATCAGCCTTGATCACGATCGGAGCGCCTTTGCTGCGGGTGTAGGCCAGCGCAGGCTCCACGTCGGTGAAGTTCTGATACTCCGCAGTGGGGATCTGATGGCGGGCCAGGAAATCTTTGGTGAAGGCTTTGGATCCTTCCAGCTGGGCAGCTGCCTGGGTTGGGCCAAAAATCTTCAGGCCAGCGGCGCGAAACGCGTCAACCACGCCAATCACCAGCGGCGCTTCCGGGCCGACGATGGTCAGGTCGATCTTCTCGCTCTGCGCAAAGTTCAGCAGTGCCGGGATGTCAGTGGCGCTGATGGCGACGTTTTGCAGGGCTGGCTCCAGCGCGGTACCGGCATTGCCAGGCGCCACAAAAACGGTTTCTGCCAGCGGTGACTGAGCTGCTTTCCACGCCAGCGCGTGCTCACGTCCGCCGTTGCCAATTACTAAAATTTTCATCTTTGAGTCCTTAATCAGTGGCGGAAGTGACGCATGTCAGTGAAGATCATTGCGATGCCGTGTTCGTCGGCGGCGGCAATCACTTCTTCATCACGAATTGATCCGCCCGGCTGGATAACGCAGCTCACGCCGACTGCAGCAGCAGCATCGATGCCGTCGCGGAAGGGAAAGAAGGCATCAGAGGCCATTGCTGAGCCTTTCACTTCCAGTCCTTCGTCGCCGGCTTTAATCCCGGCAATTTTCGCAGAATAAACGCGGCTCATCTGGCCTGCGCCTATGCCGATGGTCATGTTGTCACGTGCATAGACGATAGCGTTGGATTTAACGAACTTGGCCACTTTCCAGCAGAACAGCGCATCACGCAGTTCCTGCGCTGTCGGTTGACGTTTACTGACCACACGCAGCTGGCTTTCGGTCACCATCCCCAGATCGCGGTCCTGAACCAGCAGGCCACCATTCACCCGTTTGACGTCCAGACCGGCCTGGCGTTGCTGCCACTGGCCACAGGTCAGCACGCGGACATTCTGTTTGGTTGCGGTCACGGTCAGTGCCGCTTCACTGGCGGAAGGGGCAATGATCACTTCCACGAACTGACGGCTGATGATTGCCTGAGCGGTTGCTTCATCCAGTTCACGGTTGAATGCGATGATGCCGCCAAAAGCTGAGGTCGGGTCAGTCTTGTAGGCCTGCTCGTAAGCCTCAAGGAGGGAATCTGCCACGGCCACACCGCAAGGGTTAGCATGTTTCACGATCACACAGGCTGGCTCGCTGAACTCTTTCACACATTCCAGCGCCGCATCGGTATCTGCGATGTTGTTATAAGACAGTGCCTTGCCCTGAACCTGCTGTGCGGTGGCAACAGAAGCTTCAGCAACGTTCTCTTCTATATAGAAGGCGGCATCCTGGTGGCTGTTCTCGCCGTAACGCATATCCTGCTTCTTAAGGAAGTTCAGGTTAAGCGTGCGTGGGAAACGACCTGAAGGTTCCGTCGTGTTGCCATGATAGGCCGGAACCAGGCTGCCGAAGTAGTTGGCAATCATACTGTCATAGGCGGCAGTGTGTTCGAAGGCTTTGATCGCCAGGTCGAAGCGGGTCGCCAGCCGCAGAGAGTTGTTGTTGTCATCCATCTCATCGATGATTGTCTGGTAGTCGCTACTCTTGACCACGATAGCCACATCTTTGTGGTTTTTGGCTGCAGAGCGCACCATCGTCGGGCCGCCGATATCGATATTTTCAACGGCGTCTTCCAGCGAGCAGCCTTCACGGGCAACGGTCTGGGCGAAGGGATAAAGGTTTACAACGACCATGTCAATTGGCGAGATGCTGTGTGCCTGCATGATGGCGTCATCCTGGCCGCGGCGTCCTAAGATGCCGCCGTGTACCTTCGGATGCAGGGTTTTGACGCGTCCATCCATCATTTCCGGGAACCCGGTGTAGTCCGAGACTTCTGTCACGGTCAGGCCAGCGTCTGCCAGCAGGCGGGCGGTACCACCGGTGGAGAGCAGCTCGACACCGCGTTTTGACAGTGCCTGAGCAAATTCGAGGATTCCGGCTTTGTCAGACACGCTAAGCAGAGCACGGCGTACAGGACGAGGTTGTTGCATGAGGTTTATCCCTTGGCTTTGGTTCGCATAGATAAGAGCGTTACATCAATCTTAGCCATCTTCTTTCTTTACATAGAAGAGAACAGGGCCAGGATTCAGGTAACGCCCCCAACAGGGGGCCAGGATTTTGCGGGGGCATTGTAGCGAAAACGTTTGCGCGATGCTCGTCTAAATTAGCCGCTGTTAGTGAATGTGGATAAGTTTGTGCATAACTGCGTATAAACAGCCCTTTTGCTGTGGAATGCAGCGAACGCGCTATTTTTCACAAATTAGGGGTTGTCAGCGTTCAGGAACTCCCTATAATGCGCCTCCATCGACACGGAACAACGGCTTACCGGCCGCCGGGTTGAGAGGTTCAGGAAGCTGAATCTGCAGAGAAAAACTTCTCAAAAAGAAGTTGACTCTGAAAGAGGAAGGCGTATTATACGCCACCTCGCGGCAGAGTGGCTCAGCTACTTCCCGCACCGCTCTTTAACAATTTATCAGACAATCTGTGTGGGCACTCGCAGGATTGGTATCAGCGTCGCAAGACGCAAAAAATATCAAGCCTTAAGAGTGAACACATAATGAAATTCATTATGACGTTTTATACTTGAGCATCGCTGCACGTGTTGCAGCAAATCAAACTTAAATTGAAGAGTTTGATCATGGCTCAGATTGAACGCTGGCGGCAGGCCTAACACATGCAAGTCGAACGGTAGCACAGAGAGCTTGCGCTGGCGGTCACCTCGCGGTGAGCACTGGGCCTACATCGACGGCAACTATGTGCTGATTGCGGCGGCAACAGGGGTAATCACCTCAATCCTGCTGAACAATGCCTTCCACTAACAACGCCTTCCACTAATTACCCGGGCTGACACCGAAG
>JBNONK010000017.1:0-86517 GCA_050311775.1 Erwinia amylovora
CGCCAGCGTTCAATCTGAGCCATGATCAAACTCTTCAATTTAAGTTTGATTTGCTGCAACACGTGCAGCGATGCTCAAGTGTAAAACGTCATAATGAATTTCATTATGTGTTCACTCTTAAGGCTTGATATTTTTTGCGCCTTGCGACGCTGATACCAATCCTGCGAGTGCCCACACAGATTGTCTGATAAATTGTTAAAGAGCGGTGCGGGAAGTAGCTGAGCCACTCTGCCGCGAGGTGGCGTATAATACGCCTTCCTCTTTCAGAGTCAACCCCATTTTTCAGGAATTTTCTCTTCATCTTTCAGCACGCTAAGCGCTTGCTCGCTGCCGTTCGATGGAGGCGCATTATAGGGATGCGCCGCGGGAAGGCAAGCATAAAAACGAAGTTTTTTATCGTTCGCTGAAACTTCGTTCACAACGCTGCTTTTTAGCCCTGTTTTATCCTCGCAGGCAGGTCAGCCAGGCTATCAATCACCCAATCCGCTGCTTTTTCCCCCTCTTCCGTTACCGGCTTCCCGGTACGAACTAATACCTTTATACCCACTCCGGCCGCTTTACCCGCCAGCATGTCATCAATTTTGTCGCCCACCATGTAAGAAGCCGCCATATCGATGTTCAGCTCTTTCTTTGCAGACAACAGCATACCCGGCTGCGGCTTACGGCAATCACACTGCTGGCGATACTCTTCTTCGCCTGCATCCGGATGATGAGGACAGAAATAGATGCCGTCGAGATCGACATCCCGGTCTGCCAGAGACCAGTCCATCCATTCGGTCAGTTGCATAAAGGTGTCTTCAGAAAAGATGCCGCGCGCGATGCCGGACTGGTTGGTTACCATCACCAGCGCGTAGCCCATCTTCTTCAGCTCTCGCATCGCATCGATCACGCCATCAATAAACTGAAAGTTGTCGATCTCATGGATGTAACCATGGTCAACATTTATCGTACCGTCACGATCCAGAAAAATTGCGGGGATTTTGTCTGCCACGTAGAAACTCCTGCTACTCAATTTGCCGTAGAGTATCGCATGATTGCGCTCACCACGAGAATGCCAGTTTGAATGACTTAGATTGATTTAGACGTCTGGATGCCTTAACATCCACTCGCGTTCCACCCTGGTCGGGATGCACTAAAATAAACGCCATGGATAATGCACCACCTTATAAAATGATAAAACTCTCTCATATCACCAAAGTGTTCCAGCAGGGTACACGCACCATAACAGCGCTGTCTGATGTCAGCCTGCATGTGCCTGCGGGACAAATTTACGGCGTGATTGGCGCATCGGGCGCGGGTAAAAGTACCCTGATCCGCTGCGTTAACCTGCTTGAGCGCCCAACGTCCGGCAGCGTGCTGGTCGATGACCAGGACCTGACCACCCTTTCCGAGAGTCAGCTGACGCTGGCCCGCCGTCAGATTGGTATGATCTTCCAGCATTTTAACCTGCTGAACTCCCGGACGGTAGCGGGCAACGTTGCCCTGCCACTGGAGTTGGGTAAGCTGTCCGGAAGCGAAATCAAAGCACGCGTGAGCGAGCTGCTGGAACTGGTTGGCCTGGCCGATAAACGCGACGCCTGGCCTGCCAACCTTTCCGGCGGCCAGAAACAGCGCGTAGCCATTGCCCGTGCGCTGGCCAGCAACCCGAAAGTGCTGCTGTGCGACGAAGCCACCAGCGCCCTGGATCCAGCCACTACCCGCTCGATCCTTGAACTGCTGAAAGACATTAACCGCCGCCTGGGGATCACCATTTTGCTGATCACTCATGAGATGGACGTCGTTAAGCGCATCTGCGATCAGGTCGCTGTTATCAGTAATGGCGAGCTGATTGAGAAAGATACGGTGAGCGAAGTGTTCTCACATCCCAAAACGCCTCTGGCACAGCAGTTTATTCAGTCCACGCTGCATCTGGATATTCCGGATGATTATGCCGCGCGTCTGTCGGCAGAAACCCGCCCGGACAGCGTACCGTTGCTGCGCCTGGAGTTCACCGGCCAGTCCGTTGATGCGCCACTGCTTTCCGAGTCAGCCCGTCGCTTCAACGTGAACAACAATATTATCAGCGCCCAGATGGATTACGCAGGCGGCGTGAAGTTCGGCATCATGCTGGCTGAAATGCACGGAACGGAAGCTGACGCGCAGGCCGCGATTGATTTTCTGAAAGAACACCACGTGAAGGTTGAGGTATTAGGTTATGTCTGAGGCGATGATTCTCCTTCTCTGCCGCGGCGTCTGGGAAACGCTGGTGATGACCTTTGTCTCTGGCTTCTTCGGTTTCGTGCTGGGACTGCCCCTGGGCGTACTGCTGTACGTCACCCGTCCGGGGCAGATTATTGAAAACCGCGCGCTGTATCGTTCACTTACGGCGCTGGTTAACATTTTTCGGGCCATTCCGTTCATTATATTGCTGGTGTGGATGATCCCGTTTACCCGCATGATCGTCGGCACTTCAATTGGTTTGCAGGCCGCCATTGTGCCTTTAACGATCGGCGCAGCACCCTTTATTGCCCGCATGGTCGAAAACACCCTGCTGGAACTGCCTACCGGTTTGATCGAAGCCTCCCGTGCCATGGGAGCAACGCCCATGCAGATCGTAAAAAAAGTTCTGCTGCCGGAAGCTCTGCCGGGCCTGATAAATGCCGCAACCATCACGCTGATTACCCTGGTTGGTTATTCCGCAATGGGTGGCGCAGTGGGGGCCGGCGGCCTGGGCCAGATTGGTATCCAGTACGGTTACATTGGTTATAACGCAACCGTGATGAATACGGTTCTGGTCTTATTGGTGGTTTTAGTCTATTTAATTCAGTTCTGTGGCGACCGCATCGTTCGTGCAGTCACCCACAAGTAAACAACATTACGTTCTGATTATTAAGGAAGGGATATGTCTTTTAATTTTAAAACTCTTGCCGCTGTGGGTGCGCTGATCGGTACTTTGGCGCTGGTTGGTTGCGATCAGAAAGAGAAAGATCCGAACCATATTAAAGTCGGTGTGATTGTTGGTGCCGAGCAGCAGGTGGCTGAAGTCGCCAAAAAAGTGGCGAAAGATAAATACGGCCTGGACGTTGAGCTGGTGACCTTCAACGATTACGTGCTGCCAAACGAAGCCCTGAGCAAAGGTGACATCGATGTCAATGCCTTCCAGCACAAGCCATACCTGGATCAGCAAATCAAGGACCGCGGTTACAAGCTGGTGCCGGTCGGCAATACCTTTGTTTATCCCATCGCGGGCTATTCCAAGAAAATCAAATCTCTGGATGAGTTGCAGAATGGCGCACAGGTTGCCATCCCTAACGATCCGACCAATCTCGGCCGTTCCCTGCTGCTTCTGCAGAAAGTGGGCCTGATCAAGCTGAAAGACGGTGTTGGCCTGATGCCAACCTCGCTGGACGTGGTTGAGAACCCGAAAAACATCAAGCTGGTTGAGCTGGAGGCCCCGCAGCTGCCACGTTCGCTGGATGACCAGCAGATCGCGCTGGCGGTGATCAACACCACCTATGCCAGCCAGATCAACCTGACTCCGGCAAAAGATGGTATCTTTGTGGAAGACAAAGAGTCTCCTTACGTGAACATCATTGTTTCACGTGAAGATAACAAAGATGCTGAAAACGTTAAAAAATTCGTGCAGGCCTATCAGTCTGACGAAGTGAGTGCAGCCGCTGATAAAATCTTCAACGGTGGCGCAGTAAAAGGCTGGTAATTGGATTCCGTACCGACACCTACAGCCGGTACGCCTGTTATCACCTTACCAAAGCGGGCTGTCGCCCGCTTTGTTGCATTCTAAGCGCTTGTTATTTCCCCCGGGGCTTGTTTCAATAACGCCACTTTTACCGAACATGAGGATCCTCCCATGCGTGTTTTACCGCTCTGTTTGTTAGCGCTTTCGCTGACAGGGTGTTCGTTGCTGCATAAACCATATCAGCCCGTTGAGCCTTTCAAGCAGCCTACGCAAACCGAGTCAGAAGAACAGGCTAAACGCGCTCCTCGCCCAACGCCGGTTAAAATCTATACCGATGCCAGCGACCTGGTGAGCAAGCCGTTCCGCGACCTGGGTGAAGTTTATGGTGAGGACTGCCAGAGCAGCCGGCAGGCTTCGCCTCCGAACATCAACACGGCGCGTAAGCGGATGCAGATTCATGCTTCCGGCATGAAAGCCAACGCCGTGCTGCTTCATAAATGTGAAGTTGTTACCAACTCCCAGGGCTGCTATCGCCAGGCCGTGTGCCAGGGGTCCGCGCTGAAAGTGTCCAGCCAATGAGTTCCTTTTCCTTCCAGCAAATCGGTACGATTCGCTCTCCCTGGAAGGAGAAATTCGCCGTTCCCCGCCAGCCTGGTTTGATTGAGGATGGTGGTGGAGAATTGCACCTGCAGGCCCCTTACAACCAGCCGGAAGCCGTTCGCGGTCTGGAAGAGTTCAGTCACCTGTGGCTGTTATTTGTCTTTCATCAGACGATGGAAGGAGGATGGCGCCCCACCGTGCGGCCGCCAAGGCTTGGGGGCAATGCCAGGATGGGCGTTTTTGCTACCCGCTCCACCTTCCGTCCGAATCCTGTTGGCATGTCGCTGGTTGAACTGAACGGGGTCCGCACGGAAAAAGGCGGCGTGATCCTGGAGCTGGGCAGCCTGGATCTGGTTGATGGCACGCCCATTGTTGATATCAAACCCTATCTGCCCTTTGTGGAATCCATCCCACACGCGCGGGCGGGTTTTGCCCGGCAGGCTCCGGCAGCTGATATGCCGGTGACCTTCTCCGCTCGGGCGCAGCAGCAGATTGACCGCCAGCTACAAAAATATCCGCAGCTGGAACGCTTTATCTGCCAGGTCCTCGCACAGGATCCCCGCCCGGCCTACCGAAAAGGGGAAGAGCCCGACCGGGAATATGCTGCGTGGTTGCTGGATTTCAACGTCCGCTGGTGCGTGAACGCCAGCGGGACGCTGGTGACCGCCGTCGACAGCCGTTAATTTATTTCCCGGCATCTTTTGAGTCTCCGGACACGCTGGTACACTAGCCGCCAGCAAGTTTTTGCCTGGCTTAATTCGTAAGCTCTTTGCTTAACTGGAATCGTAACTCATGCGTACTACTCAATATCTGCTCTCCACCCAGAAGGAGACTCCTGCCGACGCTGAAGTGATCAGCCACCAGCTGATGCTGCGCGCCGGGATGATCCGCAAACTGGCCTCCGGTCTGTATACCTGGCTGCCAACCGGCCTGCGCGTACTGAAAAAAGTTGAAAACATCGTGCGTGAAGAGATGAACAACGCCGGTGCTATCGAAATTTCCATGCCGGTGGTCCAGCCCGCCGATCTGTGGCAGGAAAGCGGACGCTGGGAGCAGTACGGCCCTGAGCTGCTGCGCTTTGTCGATCGCGGCGAACGCCCGTTCGTACTGGGTCCGACGCATGAAGAGGTGGTCACTGATCTGATCCGCAACGAGCTGAGCTCCTACAAGCAGCTGCCGCTGAACGTGTTCCAGATCCAGACCAAATTCCGTGATGAAGTTCGTCCTCGTTTTGGCGTGATGCGCTCACGCGAGTTCATCATGAAAGATGCATACTCTTTCCACACCTCGCAGGAATCGCTGCAGGCGACCTACGACGATATGTATCGCGCCTACAGCCAGAGCTTCAGCCGCATGGGCCTGGACTTCCGCGCGGTGCAGGCCGATACCGGGTCAATTGGCGGCAGCGCTTCTCATGAATTCCAGGTACTGGCGAAGAGCGGTGAAGACGATATCGTCTTCTCTACCGGTTCCGACTATGCCGCCAACATTGAGCTGGCTGAAGCGGTAGCCCCGGCGGCCAGCCGTGCAGATGCCACTCAGGCGATGAGCGAGATTGATACGCCTGACGCCAAAACCATCGCGGCCCTGGTGGAGCAGTTCAACCTGCCGGTTGAGAAAACGGTTAAGACGCTGATGGTGAAAGCCACCAAAGAGAGCGGCCATGGCCTGGTTGCTCTGCTGGTGCGCGGCGATCACGAGCTGAATGAAGTCAAAGCGGAGAAAATTGATATTGTCGCCGCGCCGCTGACTTTTGCGACAGAAGAAGAGATCCGTGCTGCGGTGGGCGCGGGTCCGGGTTCACTCGGGCCGGTGGGGCTGACCCTGCCAGTCGTGATTGACCGTACCGTTGCCGCAATGAGCGATTTCGCGACCGGCGCCAACAAAGATGGCAGGCACTTTACCGGCGTGAACTGGCAGCGCGATCTGCCGCTGCCACGCGTGGCAGATATTCGTAACGTGGTGGAAGGCGATGCCAGCCCGGACGGTAAAGGCACGCTGCTGATCAAACGAGGGATCGAGGTCGGTCATATCTTCCAGCTCGGCACCAAATACTCTGAAGCAATGAAGGCTTCTGTGCAGGGCGAAGATGGCCGTAATCAGATCCTGACCATGGGCTGCTACGGTATCGGTATTACCCGTATTGTTGCCGCAGCGATTGAGCAGAACCATGACGATCGCGGCATTATCTGGCCTGCTGCGCTGGCCCCGTTCCAGGTGGCGATCCTGCCTATGAACATGCACAAATCTTTCCGCGTGAAAGAGCTGGCGGAGGAGCTATATGGTCAGTTGCGTGCTAAAGGGATTGATGTGATTCTGGATGACCGTAAAGAGCGTCCGGGGGTGATGTTTGCCGATATGGAACTGATTGGCGTGCCGCACACTATCGTGATTGGCGACCGTAACCTGGACAGCGAAGAGATTGAGTACAAATCCCGTCGCGAAGGTGAAAAGCGCATGATCAAAACCAACGAGATCCTTGATTTCCTGGTAAGCGAACTAAACGCATAAAACAGCGGCGGCGGGCTGAATCACTCAGTCCGCCGCCGACTGGTTTACTGCCTCAGAGCTGCTCTTCGCTGTCGGCTTCCGTGTGCCGGGTTCTACCCTGCTTTTACCGGTGCCAGCCTGTAGCTGTTTAAAGACTCAATCGGGTTTCCCTGGGTATCCATCATCTCCAGCCCCTCCCCCTGCGGACGGAAGTAACGCTTTTCGCCTTTATCGGAAACCAGCACCAGCTTTTCTGCCGTGCGGGTCCAGCGGCCCTGCTGCGCGTTACTGACATCAGACGATCCCAGGTAATGTTCACTCAAAATATAGCGGCCGCCCTGTTGCAGGGAGAGAGAAACCTGTATTCCCTCGCAGTCAGCACAGGGAATAACGCCCTGATACTTCTGCATCATGGCGTCCGGCGTTTGCACAGCGGAAACGGTATCATGATTCTGGCAGCCCAGCAGCGAGCCAAAAAACAGCGTAACCAACAGTGCAACGATGATTTTTTTCACTTTCTTCCTCCTGCCTCAGGCAAGTCGGTTTATTCCGGAGCGCGACGCATCTTACCGCGCAGTGATTTGGTGGTGGCCTTACGGGCCTTGCCTTCCAGACGGCGTTTTTTAGAAGCCAGCGTGGGCCGCGTTGCCCGCCGCGCCTTCTCCACCACCGTCAGTTCCTGAATCAGGTTTTCCAGCCGCTTCAACGCCGCCTCACGGTTCATCTCCTGGCTGCGGTACTCCTGCGCCTTGATGATCACCATGCCCTCCGGCGTAATCAGATGATGGCTGGCCGTCAGCAGGCGCTCTTTGTAGAACGCCGGCAGGCTCGAAGCGCGGATATCAAAACGCAGGTGGATAGCCGTGGAGCTTTTGTTAACGTTCTGCCCCCCGTTGCCCTGCGCCCTGATTGCGGTCAGTTCAAGCTCTGCGTCCGGGATGGTGACGCTGCGTGACAACACAATCATGCCAGTTTGCCGTTAACCAGCCAGTCGGTAAAGCGCAGTTCGAGGTGTTTTTGCTCATCGGACAGCCAAATTGTGCCATCCTGCACCGTGGCCTGCAGGTTCATCGAACGCAAGGCCAGCCCGGTCAGCGCGCTGAGCTGCTCATCATCCAGGAAACGAATGGTCAGATTATCGTGCTGGGTCAGTTTGTTTTGGTTCTGCTGCCACCAGATTTGGGCGGCGCGGGCGTTGTAAGTATAGAGATACACGCTGGCGGAACGGTTGCAGGCTTTTTTCACCCGGCGCTCGTCCGGCAGTCCCAGGTCCACCCAAATATCGATACCGTTATGATCGTTCAGCAGCCAGATCTCCGGCTCATCCTCTGCGCTCAACCCACGGGTAAAAACCAGCCGCTCGTGGGCATTCACCACCCACGCCAGCAGTCGCAGCATCAGCCGCTCCTCCGTTTCGGATGGATGACGGGCCAGCGTCAGGTTGCTGTCGATAAAAACATGTCTGTCCATATCGGCAACGTTAATCATCGCTTTGTAAATGGTCGCTTTAAGTGCCATGGGGATCCTTATCTTGATTAACCGCTATTGTAACCCGTTGACACAGCAAATCACTCGCCGGCAGGCTGATTTCACATAAAATCCTGTGTTATAGTCGTGAAATCGCCAGAGAAAACTCTTGAGGTGCCTGTGCAAAAGTATTGTGAATTAGTTCGTCGTAAATATGCTGAAATCGGCAGCGGCGATCTGGGATACGTGCCGGACGCGATAGCTTGCGTTCTGAAAGCACTTGATGAGGTAGCGGCTAATACTGAGCTACACTCTTCCATCAGGGAACAGGCAGCTTTTGCTGCTGCAAACTTATTGGTGAGCGATTATGTTGACGAATGAAGCTTATAAACCGATCAACTGCGATGATTACGACAACCTGGAACTCGCCTGCCAGAACAACTGGATACTGGTGCTGGCACTGAAAAACGGTGAACAGCTGAAGGCCAAAGCGACGGACATGGTGTCACGTAAGAACGTGGAATATCTTGCTATCGACCTCTCCGGCGAGGTCCGCGAACTGCGTCTGGACCATATTGCCAGCTTCAGTCATCCGGACCTGGGTACGGTTGTCGTCAGCGAGTCTGATTAAACCCACGCGGGCGGGATCTCCCGCCCACAGCCTTCTCAGGGCTGCGCGGCATAATACGCAGCCAGATCGTCAATATCATCCTCACTCAGCCCCGCCACGAAAGCTTTCATCACTTCCGCCTGACCGCCACTGCGCCCCCCTTTTTGATAATCATGCAGCGCCTGCGCAAGATAAGCCGCTTTCTGCCCGGCAAGATTGGGATAGACAGGTGCAGCCGATTTGCCTGTAGCACCATGGCAGGCCTGACAGCGGGCAGACTTCTCTTTACCTGCCTGCACATTGCCTTCTGCCAGCGCCGGTAAACTTAATGCAGCCAGCGCCAGCGCCAGGAGGGTCTTTCTGATCATTGATCTTTCTCTTGTTGCCAGCCGATTTGCCAGCCGGGTTGCTTTCCGGGATCGCCTTCACGGGTCACAAAGACGCCCACTGCGGCAATCAATTGATCGCCATAAAAAATCAGCGGTGTGCGTTCACGCTGCCAGGGCGGCACAGCCAGTTCCTGCCAGTGTTTTTTCAGCGGACGGCTGCCAGCCCGCCCGACGAGGTGAAATTTGCCCTGCGCATGAAAGCGCACTGTCACCCTTTCCTGCTCTGAGGGAGGGCGAATGGTGGCTGTTTTGTTGCCAGAAACCATCGCTTCCGACTCAGTCCGCACCAGCCATCCTGCTCCGGCAGGTAACGCCACTCTCTTTTCACCGGCGGGCCACTCAATCACGGCATCGCGTAAAGGCTCACTCTGCTCAAGCCAGTAAAGCCGGTTGCGGTAGCGGCGAACCTCATGGCTGCCCAGCCGCAGACGCGGCTCTGCATCTTCACGGCTACAGGCCACCTCCTGCCAGATCCGCAGCAGCGCATCGCGGGATGGCATCAGTCCCTGTTGCCGGGCAATCCAGCGACGGAGAAGCGCACCACGCCTGGCTTCACTCATTCCCAGCAGCGGCTCAATTGCCAGTGAACTCTGCTGATCCACCAGCTCTTTCAGCGCTTCCGCCAGCAGCTCATCCAGCAGTTGCTCCTGCTCTGCGCACAGGCTGGCACTGCGGGAAACCGCCTGAGAAAAATACGGCCAGCGCGTGGTAAGCAGCGGTAACACCCTTTGCCGCAGGAAGTTGCGGTCGAAGCGCTCGTCCTGATTGCTGTCATCTTCAATCCATTGCAGCTGATGTTCTGCCGCCCATATTTCCAGCTGAAGCCGGGAGCAGGTGAGCAGAGGGCGTAAATGCGGGTGAGTATCAAGCCGGGCATAAGCAGGCATTGCGGACAGCCCGGCCGGGCCACTCCCTCGCTTCAGCGCCAGCAGCAATGTTTCACTCTGGTCGTCCTGATGCTGCGCGGTCAGCAACGCTTCCCCCGGCTGTAAATGGTCCAGAAAGGCCTGATAGCGAACATGACGCGCGGCGGCTTCAATGCCTTTTTCCCGGCTGTTAACCTGTACCTTCACCACTTCCAGTGGGACCTGCCACTCTGCGCACTGCTGCTGACAATGCTTTACCCAGCCGTCAGCCTGAGGATTCAGTCCGTGATGTATATGGAGCGCCCGCAGATGAAGCTCAGGTGAGTGCTGACGCAGGCAGACCAGCTGATGCAGCAGCACGCTGGAGTCAAGTCCGCCGCTGTAGGCCACCAGCAGATGCTGATGACCGGCAAGTTGCTGTTGAAGGTGAAGCAGTGACATTTCGATCCCATGGAGTGGCCACCCGGCCATGCCTGACCGGGTCGGTATGGCGCTATCTTACGCCTGATACAGCTCCAGCGGCAAACCATCCGGATCGCAGAAGAAGGTATAGCGTTTGTCGGTCAGCGGATCGATGCGAACCGCTTCACAAACCACACCCTTCGCTTCCAGATGGGCTTTAGCGGCATCAATGTCCGCCACGCTGAAAGCCAGATGACGCAGGCCGCAGGCTTCAGGCTGGGTCGGCCGCGCAGGCGGGAACGGGAACGAAAACAGCTCAAGGGTGTACTGGCCGTTCAGCGCCAGGTCCCCTTTCCACGAGTCGCGGGCTTCCCGGTACACTTCGCCCATCAGGGTGAAACCAAGCACGTCACAGTAAAAGGCCTTACTGACTTCGTACTGGCTGGCGATGACAGCGATGTGATGAACCTGCTTGATACCTAACATAATGGCTCCTGTGTGATGGCTTCCACCGGCTACATTACGCAGCCCTGCGCACGGCGACAATGGCACAATTCTGGAACTACTCTTTCAGCACGCGCACCAGATATTGACCTTCTTCGGTCAGTCTGGCGCCGTGAATGTCCGTTTCGAAGCCCGGATAATGTTCCCCAATGCTGCACAGCATCAACAGGAAATCGAGTACCGCTCGGCTCTCCTCGGTGATCATCTCTCCCGGCATCACTACCGGCACGCCTGGCGGATAAGGCAGGATCATATTGGCCGACACGCGCCCCACCAGCTCGCTGATCTGCACCGTTTCCACATTACCCTTCACCTGCTGCTGGAACATCTGATGCGGGGTCATTTTCATTTCCGGCAGCGTGGCGAAGGCCTGCAGCATCAGGCGCGGCAGATCGTGCTGACGGATCAGGTTGTGGATCCCCTGCGCCAGCGTCTGGATACGCATGTTGCGATAGAAGTCAGGATCTTCAGCATAGAGATCCGGCAGCATGTTCTTCACCCGCAGGTTAAGATCATACGCCCGCTTGAACTCCGTAAGCCCGCGCAGCACGCTCATCGCCTTGGTTTTGTCGATACCAATACTGAACAGGAACAGCAGGTTATAGGGGCCGGTTTTTTCCACCACCACGCCGCGCTCATCCAGGTACTTCGCGACCAGCGCCGCCGGGATCCCCTCTTCCGCCATCACGCCCTGCTCGCTCATGCCCGGCGTGAGGATGGTGACTTTGATCGGATCAAGATACATATGATCCGCATCGGCATCGATAAAGCCGTGCCAATCTTCCTCTCCCGGCTGGATCGGCCAGCACTCTGGCTCGTCGACACCTTCCGGCTGCCAGATATCAAAGAACCAGCCCTCCGACTCTTCGCGCAGACGCTGCACCTCACGGCGGAAATGCAGCGCCCGCTCCACGGAGCGGTTGATCAGACGCTTGCCGGGATTACCACGCAGCATCGCCGCGGCGGTTTCAATTGATGCCACAATGGAGTAGTTCGGCGAAGTGGTAGTGTGCATCATGTAGGCTTCATTAAAGGTCTGCTCGTCGTAGTCACCTTTAATATGGATCAGCGAGGCCTGCGAGAAGGCCGCCAGCAGTTTATGCGTCGACTGCGTTTCATAGATCACTTTGCCCGGCGTCCGTTCGCCGCTCATTCCGCTCAGGCCGCTGTAAATCGGATGGAAGTTGGTATAGGGCACCCAGGCGGAATCAAAGTGGATTGAGGGAACGTCCAGCGTCTCCTTGATGTACTGCGTGTTATACAGCAGGCCGTCATAGGTAGAGTTCGTGATCACCGCGTGCACTGGCCAGCTGGCGCGGTCGGTCTGGGCCACTTTCAGCGCAATGCTTTCTCGGGTGAATTCTCGTTTAGGGATCCCACCAAGGATCCCCAATGCGTTGCGGGTTGGCTTCAGCCAGATCGGGATGATGTCGCTCATCATCAACAGGTGGGTCAGGGATTTGTGGCAGTTGCGGTCGATCAGCACGGTGCTGCCAGCCGGAGCGGCATACATGCCGACAATCTTATTGGACGTTGAGGTGCCATTAGTCACCATGTAGCTCTGCTCAGCGCCAAAGGTGCGAGCCACATACTCTTCCGCTTCAAGGTGCGGACCGGTGTGGTCAAGCAGCGAACCCAGCTCGGTCACCGAGATTGAGATATCAGCCTTAAGCGTATTGGCCCCGAAGAAATCATAAAACAGCGTGCCGACCGGACTTTTCTGGAAGGCGGTTCCAGCCATGTGCCCCGGGGTACAGAAGGTATATTTGCCCTCTTTCACATAGGTAAACAGCGCCTTAGTCAGCGGCGGCGTGATGGTATCAATGTATTCATCGGTATAGTGACGGATACGCTGGGCGATCTCTTCCGCCACGCCAAGGCCGTATTCAAAGAACCACATCGCCATGCGCATCTCATTGGCGCTGACGTCCATGGTCGAATGGGTATTGATAAAAGCATACAGCGGCAGGTATTCATTCAGCTGGTTGATTTCACTACACAGATCGAAGCTGTATTCGTCCCAGTCAAAGATCACTCCGCAGATGCGCGGGTTATGCTCAATCAGTTTGAGCAGGTCGTTGGCATCTTTCGGCCAGATAGCCTGAAATCCCTGAGTGCCAAGCGCCCCGACCAGCTCACGGATGGGTTCATCTTTATAGAAAGCGTTATGCGGTCCCATAATCGCGATAATATTCAATGCGTACCTCCTGGTCATCATGCGCAGGGGACAAGCATAGCGAATATTGCACAGCAACAGGAGAAAAACCCCGCGATTATTGCCATGAACAGATAAAATTTTAATAAAAAATACAATAATTTAATTCAACCTTATAAAACAAACCGAATACAAAAATAAAAACACTGTCATTTCACGGTGTTTTTACCTGTTAATTCCAGAATCATATTGATACAAGAAAAATACCTCTCCGCTTTCAACCTAAAAATAACACCACTAAAAAAGTAAAGTGTGAAGACAATCTCAAATTATAAAACCCTGCATTTTACGCGAATAAAAAAATGCAATAATACCAAAAGAAACAAGAGGTACCACTTTGATTTTTATGCAAAAAATTATCCGTATATTGACTGCTTTCATCTGACTGGTTTTCTACCTACCTGAATGGAGTTCTCTCTATGGTGTTAAAAAAAAGATTGATCCTGATATTCATCGGGTTACTGAGTGCGGGGTTAACCGGGTGTGATAATAATGATCCTCATGAAACGCCTACCAGACAAGCCGAGCTGGAAACCCGCACCCTGCCGTTAATTACCGTCGATAACCTTGAGTTTAAGGACATGAATAAAAATGGCACGCTGGAACCCTTTGAGGACTGGCGACTGGACAGTGCCACGCGCGCGCGGGATCTGATATCGCGGATGAGCGTTGCAGAAAAAGCGGGAGCGATGATGCACGGCACGATCACCCTGGGTACCACAGGCAGGGTGGATATGAATGCCGCTGAAGCAGATATCGGTCGTAAATTCGTCAATACCTTTATCACCCGTATGGCAGGCAACCCAGAGTCTGTTTCTGCCGACAATAACGCGCTGCAAGTGCTGGCTGAGCGGAGCCGACTGGCGATCCCGGTCACCATCAGTACCGATCCGCGCAACCATTTTGTCAACGATCCGAATGCCACCAGCGTGGCGGCAGGCAGTTTCTCGCAGTGGCCAGAGACGCTGGGGCTGGCAGCGATCGGCGATGCCGGTCTGGTGAAAACCTTTGGCGACATCGCCCGTCAGGAATACCGGGCGGTGGGTATTCATATGGCCCTGTCACCACAGGCCGATCTGGCGACCGAGCCTCGCTGGGGCAGGATTAATGGCACCTTCGGCGAGGATAATCAGCTGGCCAAACGTCTGGTGCAGGCTTACATCGAAGGTTTCCAGAACGGCGATCGGGGGCTGACCACGGCCAGCGTCATTACCGTGGTAAAACATTTTGCCGGTGGCGGGCCACAGCTTGATGGCCTGGATCCTCATAACATCTATGGCAAGGAGCAGGTTTATCCTGGTGAGAATCTGGAATATCACCTGGTGCCCTTTGAAGGCGCTTTTGCCGCCAAAGTGGCTTCAGTCATGCCGTATTACGGTCAGCCTGTCGGCTTGTGGTATAAGGATCGGCTGATTGAAAAGGTGGGGTTTGGCTTTAACCGGCAGGTCTTAACCGGGATGCTGCGGGACCGTTTCGGTTTTACTGGCGTCATCCTCAGCGACTGGGGCATTCTGGAAAGCTGTGAAGGGAAATGCAGTACCGGCATCAGCGATGCAGACATTGCTGCGGGCATTTCCCCGTGGGCTGCAGGCATTGGTATGTCGTGGGGAGTTGAAAACCTTAGCCGCCAGCAACGCGTAGTGAAAGCGGTAGAGGCTGGTATCGATCAGTTTGGTGGTACCACTGATGCCAGCGATTTAGTCGCCGCGATCAATCAAAAACAGCTGCCGATCGCCACAATTGATGCCTCCGTGATCCGTATCATGCAGCAGAAGTTTGAACTGGGGCTGTTTGAAAAACCGTATGTGGATGAAAGCCAGGTGGCAAAAATCGTCGGTAACCCTCAATTCCAGCAACAGGCCGATGAAGCGCAGCGCCGTTCACAGATCTTACTGCAGAATAACCACTCGGTATTGCCACTGTCAGTGAACGGTAAAAAGGTCTTCCTTCACAATATTAATGCCATTGTGGCGGAAAGTTACGGGCTGGAAGTAGTGGCAACGCCGGAAGAGGCGGAAATCGCGATCCTGCGGGTGGAGACTCCACATCAGAACGATCCGCACTACCCTTTCGGTTCAGTGAATTTTGGTCAACTGGGCTTTGAGGATGCCGATACCGTGGTGCTGGATGCAAAAGCAGGCACCTACAGCGGCAGCGAAGATTACAAACTAATCCGCCGGGTAAAGGAGCTGAACATTCCCACGGTCATTTCGGTGTACCTGGATCGTCCGGCGATCCTGAGCAACATTCTGGATAAAACTGATGCCTTACTGGCTAATTTTGGCGCATCCGATCGGGCGGTGCTGGATGTGATCACCGGCAAGAGTCAAGCGCAGGGTAAATTACCGTTTGAACTGCCCTCAAGCTGGCAGGCGGTGCTGGATCAAAAGGAAGATATGCCGCACGATTCTGACGATCCGCTGTTCACCCTCGGCGCGGGTATCCAGATCTGAACCAGACTTTCTCACCGAGGCCGGATCAGGGCCGGCCTTGGTGAGTCATGTCCGATCGTGGCTTCCCGCTAAACTGATACTCGTGTTTTCAGTTTTAAAAGCGGTGAGCTACCGGGCTTCCGGACGATTACCCACCGAATCAGTCAGGGTAGCTCGCACATGGGGAAGACTCTGAGGATAATTTTGCTGAATGAACTCAATCATTTTTTCCCGCACGTAGCAGCGTAAATCCCAGGCTGTTGGCGAATTCTGAGCGGTCATCAATAATCGGATAGTCATGGTTTTGTCAGAGGTGTCGGTCACCTGGAGCACCTGAGTCTGTTGGTCCCAAAGTTTTGTTTCACTGAGGACTTTTTCAAAATGCTCACGGAGAGGCGCTAATGGCATGGAATAATCGAGGTAAAGAAAAACAGAGCCTAATATCTGTGCATTATTACGAGTCCAGTTCTGGAAGGGGTTTTCTGTAAAGTAGGTAATGGGCAGAACCAGTCTGCGCAGGTCCCAGATACGCACAACAACATAAGTCAGGTTGATCTCCTCAATCCAGCCCCATTCATTTTCAACGACCACTGCATCATCAATTTTTATAGGTTGCGTAAAAGCTATCTGGATTCCGGCGAACAGGTTGACGAGCGACTTCTGCAGGGCGAATCCAATAATGATTCCGGCAACCCCTGCACCGGCGAGGATTGTTGTGCCAAATTTCCGAAAGCCAGGAAAACTGAGTAGTATCAAAGTTAGACAGAATACGACGAGCAGTACAATAGCGACTTTTTTTACGTATATTATCTGAGTGCGAATTTTACGGGCGCGAAGGTTATTAGAAAGATTAATATCATAGCGAATAAAAAGCATATCCTGCGCAACATTAACCAGTCGAATTAAAATGGAGCAAAATGACAATATTATAAATATATTAAGGGTTGTTGTAATAAAGCCAAGAGACTCCGGCTGAATATTAATATAATTGACCCCTACATTTATCAACAGCAGTGGAATGAACAGAAACATTGATCCACGAAGGTGTTTCTCAAGCGATTTGAAGAGTTTGCGGTCACGATTCTGCCAGTAGCGGATGAACCTGAGAAGTATAAATCGTGCCAGGAATCCCAGCGCCAGTGAGAGAATGACGAGCAATACAGCAGGCACCCAAATCGGAGCACCCGATAACTCACCGAATATCATTAACATTTTTTTCCCTTATATTCAGTCAACAACCTGGGGTTGTCAGGCCAGTAATAAAATTCAGTCACCGTTGTCATGCTGGTTAGCAGCGAAGTGAATGGTGAACCCTTATGAGCTTATAAAATGGTGTTAACTGACTTTGCAACATAAAAAAATCTCAAAAGCAAACCAACAATATAAGCGTAGCATAAATGCAACTCACTGAAATTTATGATGACAGAGAGTCCAGTCCATGAAGTTAGTCAGCGGCCATCCCTCTCGCAGGGCCGTCCCCCTGACACCAAAATGTGCACCAGCCTCACGATAACCGTCGTTAGCAGACAGGTAATGGGGTGCGGCGGCGAACCGTAGCTCAAGTGAACATTCAGGACTACCTGGAAAACTGCACCTTAGTCCTCTGGGGGGCCAACCTGGGAACTGAAGCCGGTAAAGGGTTTTACAGCGGTCATAAAGGCGGGAAGGTTCGCTTTATAAGGGAATAATTAGCGTCATCCCGGCCGGTCGATATGTGATGTTAAGACATCAGGGCTCGCGTAAGGCGTTAACCGGGTTGGCCAACACCCTGTAGCCTGACGGTTTTCCTGAAAGCAGAGATGAATTCCGTGACTTCCCGCTTTTCTTTTTATAGCCACAACGTCGTGCAGGAGGTCGCGGAACATGAATGGCTCAAGGATATCGATTTGCCGTTGAAATGAACGCCATCCTCAGGAATTATCTTCGACTCAAAGCCAATTTTGCGGCAAACAACAGAAATAAGCACCCGGTAATGCGGTCCATCCACTTTACCACAGCAGGCTTTTTCAGCACTCCGGAAGCGTAGCGGGCAGAAGTAATGAGTGCCAGTGACCACAGCGTACCAATCAGCACATGAATCGCAACAAGGAGAAATGTCCAGCTAATGGGGGAATGCCCGGCTGGAATAAATTGCGGTAAAAATGAGACATAAAAGATGCCTATTTTGGGGTTGAGCACATTACCGAACATTCCTCGCAGGAACCAGTTATTGGCATAATTCGTCTCCTCCGTGCCGGCGCTAAAATGTTGTCGCGGGCGCAACAACAGCTGAATGCCCAACCAGAGAAGGTATGCCGCACCGCACCACTTCAGTAGTGTATAGGCAAACTCCGAGACGACCAGCAAAGCCCCTAAACCAAAGGCCACCAGAGCGCCCCATATAAAGCATCCCATATCAATGCCCAGAGCGACATGAAAAGCTTTCCTGCCACCTTCAGCGGCAGCGGTACGGAGGATCAGGGCAGTATCAAGCCCCGGCGTTAAGGTCAAAAGTGTTGCAGCGAGGGTATAGGCAAGCAGTGAATCATTGACGGGCATTTCCTGTCTCCGAAAAAGTTGATGCTACTGAATCATTCACACCCTTGCAACATACACGATGGCCATTTCAGCGTTGCCCAGCCGGAGCTCTGAACCGACTGCCCACCAAACCGCAGCGCCTCCATAGCGCTTCCCGACATCACACCAAAAAAAACGGGCTCCAGACCCCATGCCGCCACAAGGATCACTCCCCATAACAGTCCGAAGTCCGGAGCCCGCTTCAGACGAGCCGCTCAGCTATCAGGCGTAACCGTAGCTCATCAGGCGCTGGTAACGACGATCCAGCAGCTCTTCTTTACTCAGCACGTCCAGATCCGCCAGGTCTGCCAGCAGCTGCTCCTTCAGTGATGCGCCAATCGCCAGCGGGTTGCGGTGCGCGCCCCCCAGCGGCTCAGGGATCACCGTATCGATCAGCTTCAGCTCTTTCAGACGCGGCGCAATGATGCCCATCGCTTCAGCAGCCAGCGGCGCTTTATCGGCGCTTTTCCACAGGATCGACGCACAGCCTTCCGGTGAGATCACCGAGTAGGTGCTGTACTGCAGCATGTTCACCTTGTCGCCAACGCCGATAGCCAGTGCGCCACCGGAACCGCCTTCACCGATCACGGTACAGATCACCGGCACTTTCAGGCCAGACATCTCACGCAGGTTGCGTGCGATAGCCTCAGACTGTCCGCGCTCTTCCGCACCCACACCAGGGTAAGCTCCTGGGGTGTCGATAAAGGTGATGATCGGCATATTGAAACGCTCAGCCATCTCCATCAGGCGCAGCGCTTTGCGATAGCCCTCCGGGGCCGGCATCCCGAAGTTGCGACGAATTTTCTCTTTGGTTTCGCGACCTTTCTGATGACCAATGATCATCACCGGCCGGCCGTCCAGACGAGCGATACCGCCAACAATGGCTTTATCGTCCGCATAGGCGCGATCGCCAGCCAGCTCGTCAAAATCGGTAAATACGTTGCGCACATAGTCCAGCGTATAAGGGCGCAATGGATGACGCGCCAGCTGTGCAATCTGCCATGCACCCAAATCGGAGAAGATCTTACGGGTCAGCTCAACGCTTTTCTCGCGCAGACGCTGCACTTCTTCATCCAGATTAATATCCAGTTTTTCATCCTGACGGCCAACCGACTTGAGCGAATCGATCTTCGCTTCAAGCTCTGCGATTGGCTGTTCGAAATCCAGGTAATTAAGACTCATAATATTCCTGTTTTAGTCAAACTCCAGTTCCACCTGCTCCGACCCTATCAGCGACCGAAGTTCGTTTAACAAACGATCGCTGGGCGACACGCGCCACGCTGCGCCAAAGCGCAGCTTCGCTCGCGCATCCTCTCTCTGGTAATAGAGATGTACCGGAATAGTCCCCGAACGGTGGGGTTCCAGTGACTGACGGAGACGGTTCAAAAGCTGGTCATCAATTTGCCTGTCCGTCAGCGAGATAGCAAGCCCGCGTGCATATTTTTCACGGGCTTCATCAATGTCCATCACATCGCGGGCGGTCATTTTAAGCCCCCCGCTGAAGTCATCGAAGCTGACCTGTCCGCTGACGATCAGGATACGGTCTTTTTCCAGCAAATGCTGGAACTTGTCTAAAGCATCTGTAAATAACATCACTTCCAGACGACCGGATCGATCGTCCAGGGTACAGATGCCAATCCGGTTACCGCGTTTTGTGACCATCACGCGGGCCGCCACCACCAGACCAACCGCCATGGTAACTTCACCACGTCTGGTCGGGTGCATGTCTTTCAGGCGCATTCCCCCAACGTAGCGCTCGATCTCTTTCAGATACTGATTGATCGGGTGCCCGGTTAAGTAAAGCCCTAATGTTTCTCTTTCACCATCCAGCTGCACCTGTTCCGGCCAGCGGGTGACGTCAGCATACGATTGTTCAATCTGCTCCGGCTCATCCGCCAGCACGCCAAACATATCCGCCTGACCGATCGCCTCTGCTTTGGCATGCTGATCGGCAGCCTTCAGTGCATCGCTCAGCGCACTCATCAGCGCGGCACGGTGCGGGCCAAGGCGGTCAAACGCGCCGGACATGATCAGCTTCTCCAGCACCCGGCGGTTCAGCTTTTTAGTGTCGGTTCGTGCGCAGAGGTCGAACAGCTCACGGAAATAGCCACCCTGGTGACGGGCTTCCAGAATCGCCTCAATCGGGCCTTCACCCACGCCTTTAATCGCGCCAATACCGTAGACGATTTCTCCATCACCATTGACATGGAACGGGTACAGGCCAGAGTTGATATCCGGCGGCAGCACCTTCAGGCCCATGCGCCAGCACTCATCCACCAGCCCGACCACCTTCTCGGTGTTGTCCATATCAGCCGTCATTACCGCCGCCATAAATTCGGCTGGATAGTGCGCCTTCAGCCACAGCGTCTGGTAGGAGACCAGCGCATACGCCGCAGAGTGAGATTTGTTAAAGCCGTAACCGGCGAATTTCTCAACCAGGTCAAAGATCTTAATCGCCAGCTCGCCGTCCACGCCGCGAGCTTTCGCACCATCCTCAAAACCGCCGCGCTGCTTCGCCATCTCGACCGGGTTCTTTTTACCCATCGCACGACGCAACATATCCGCGCCGCCCAGGCTGTAACCTGCCAGCACCTGGGCAATCTGCATGACCTGTTCCTGATACAGGATGATGCCGTAGGTTGGCTCCAGTACAGGCTTCAGTGACTCGTGCTGCCACTGGATATCCGGGTAAGAAATCTCTTCACGGCCATGCTTACGGTCGATAAAGTTATCGACCATGCCAGACTGCAACGGACCCGGGCGGAACAGGGCAACCAGTGCGATCATATCTTCGAAGCAGTCAGGCTTCAGGCGTTTGATCAGATCTTTCATGCCGCGCGATTCAAGCTGGAAGACCGCAGTGGTTTCCGAGCGCTGCAGCATATCGAAACTTTTCTTATCATCAAGCGGGATCGCCGCGATATCCAGCGGCGGCTCGCCCTGCTTCTCGCGGCGGGCGTTGATCATCTCCAGCGCCCAGTCAATGATGGTCAGCGTGCGCAACCCGAGGAAGTCAAACTTCACCAGACCGGCATACTCCACGTCATTTTTGTCGAACTGGGTGACCGGGTGATTACCGTTTTCATCACAGTAAAGCGGCGCAAAGTCAGTGATCTGCGTGGGTGCGATGACCACGCCTCCGGCGTGTTTACCGGCGTTACGCGTGACCCCTTCCAGCTTGCGCGCCATGTCGATCAGCGCTTTAACTTCTTCATCCGCTTCATAAATTTCTGGCAGCTGCGGTTCGGCTGCAAACGCTTTCTCCAGCGTCATGCCTGGATCGGGCGGCACCAGCTTGGAGATGCGATCCACGAAACCATACGGATGCCCCAGTACCCGACCCACATCGCGGATTACCGCTTTGGCAGCCATGGTACCGAAGGTGATAATCTGGGATACCGCTTTACGGCCATACATCTCGGCCACGTGCTCAATCACCAGGTCGCGTTTTTCCATGCAGAAGTCGACGTCGAAGTCGGGCATTGAAACACGTTCCGGGTTGAGGAAACGTTCGAACAGCAGGTCAAATTCCAGCGGATCGAGGTCGGTGATTTTCAGCGCATAGGCCACCAGCGAACCGGCACCGGAACCACGTCCTGGCCCTACCGGCACGTCGTTATCCTTCGACCACTGGATAAACTCCATCACGATCAGGAAGTAGCCAGGGAAACCCATCTGGTTAATAACGTTGAGCTCGATTTCGAGGCGATCGTCATATTCCGGCCTTTTTTGCGCCCGCACTTCCGCATCCGGGAACAGGAATTCCAGACGCTCTTCCAGACCCTCGCGGGATTTCGCCACCAGGAAGTCCTCGGTGGTCATGTCACCGGTCGGGAACTGTGGCAGGAAGTACTCACCCAGGCGGATGGTGACGTTACAACGCTTAGCAATTTCTACACTGTTTTCCAGCGCTTCAGGGATGTCCGAGAACAGCTCGCACATCTCCTCTTCGGTACGCAGATATTGCTGAGGGCTGTACAGACGTGGGCGTTTGGGATCGTCCAGGGTAAAGCCATCGTGAATGGCAACGCGGATTTCATGCGCGTCGAAGTCTCCTTCCTCAAGGAAGCAGACTTCATTGGTGGCAACGACCGGGATCCCTTCGGCAATCGCCAGTTCGACCGCGGCATGCAGCCAGGTTTCTTCATCTGGTCGCCCGGTGCGGGTCAGCTCCAGATAGTAGCAATTCGGGAAATGCTGCTGGTAGAACGCCAGGCATTCGGCAACCAGTACAGCATTACCGCGCAACTGCATCTTGCCCACGTCACCACGACGCCCCCCGGAGAGCAGAATTAATCCCTCTTTCAGCTCAACCAGCCAGTCACGATCAATGATCGGACCCGCTGCGCCATAGCCTCGCTGGTAGGCTCTCGAAATCAGCAGCGTCAGGTTCTGGTAGCCGGTATTGTTGGCAGCCAGCACCGTCAGCTGGGACAGCTCATCGCCCATCGCCTCGCTGGCGACGTTGAAATCGGCGCCGATGATCGGTTTGATGCCCTGCCCGTGCGCGGTGCCGTAAAATTTAACCAGGCCGCACAGGTTAGTAAAGTCGGTGATGCCGATAGCGGGCATGCCAAGCGCCGCCGCTTTTTTCACCAGCGGTGCAGTCTTGGCCAGTCCATCCACCATGGAGTAGTCACTGTGTACACGCAAATGAATAAAACGAGGTTCGGCCATAGATGATCCCGTTTAAGGCTGAGAAGTGAAAATTACAGCGAAGTCGTGGCAGCAGCCGTGACTTCGGCGTCCAGCAGCGCGTTACGTACTGGCGCAAAACTCCGGCGATGGTGTGGCGTCACACCATGCATCGCCAGCCTCTCCATATGGAGCGCCGTCGGGTAACCTTTATGCTGCGCAAATCCGTACTGCGGGAATAACAGGTCCAGCTCGGCCATCTCACGATCGCGAGTGACCTTGGCAATGATCGAAGCGGCACTGATTTCCTGGACCAGGCTGTCACCCTTTACCACGGCCTGTGAAGGCATCGCCAGCGCCGGACAGCGGTTGCCATCGATCAGCACAAAATCGGGCGTAATGGACAAACCGGCTACCGCACGCTGCATCGCCAGCATGGTGGCATGCAGGATGTTGAGCTGGTCGATCTCTTCCGGCTCGGCGCGGCCCAGACTCCAGCTTAACGCCTTTTCTTTAATCTCATCAAACAGCGCAACGCGGCGTTTTTCAGAAAGTTTTTTGGAATCCGCCAGCCCGACGATTGGTCTGGCCGGGTCGAGGATCACTGCCGCCGTCACCACCGCGCCAACCAGCGGACCGCGGCCTACTTCGTCCACTCCGGCAATGCAGGTGGCAACAGGATAGATAAAGGGGCTCATGGGCACAGCTCCAGTACGGCCGCTGCGGCCTGCTCATCGGCATTCCAGCGGATCTGATGATGCAGCTCCGCAAAAGTGGCCAGCAGCCGGTCACGTGTTTCTCCCTCTGCCAGCAGCGGCTCCAGCGCGGCGGCCAGCCGCTCAGGCTGGCACTCATCCTGCAGCAGCTCTTTTACCAGCTCGCGCCCCGCCAGCAGATTAGGCAGAGAGACATAATCGGTCTTCACCAGGCGCTTCGCCAGCCAGAAAGTGGAAGGCTTCATGCGGTAGCCGACCACCATCGGACATTTGGCCAGCATGCACTCCAGCGCTGCTGTGCCCGAGGCCAGCAATGCGGCATCGCTGGCGACCATCGCCTGGCGACCTTTACCATCAAGCAGATGCATCGGCAGGTCTGGCGCCACTTCCGCTTTGATTTTTTCAAACTGCTCACGGCGACGCGGATTAACCAGCGGGACGACAATTTCCAGATCGGGCCATTTCTTGCGCAGCAGCGCAGCCGTTTTCAGGAAGTCACCGCTGAGCATGTCCACTTCTGCAGCGCGACTGCCCGGCAGCAGGGCCAGACAGGGCGTCCCCTCTGCAATGCCCAACTCCAGACGCGCAGCACGCTTGTCCGGATCTATCGGCATAGCATCGGCCATGGTATGGCCGATAAAGCGGCAGGGAACGTTGAAACGATCGTAGAAGGCTTTCTCAAACGGCAGAAACGCCAGCACCAGGTCGGTGGAGCGGCCAATTTTGAAAACGCGCTTCTGGCGCCACGCCCACACAGACGGGCTGACGTAATGAATAGTGCGGATACCGCGCTGCTTGAGACGCCCCTCAAGGGTGATATTGAAATCTGGCGCATCAATGCCGACGAAGACGTCAGGTTGCAGTTCGGTGAATCGCCGGGTGAGATCGCGGCGGATTTTCAGCAGACGCCGCAGACGGCCCAGCACCTCAACTACCCCCATCACCGCCAGCTCTTCCATCTCGTACCAGGCTTCACAGCCTTCGGCCTGCATCAGCGGCCCGGCGACACCGACAAATCGGGTATCAGGGTGCCTGGCCTTCAGCGCACGGATAAGACCGGCACCAAGAATATCGCCGGAAGTTTCTCCGGCGACCAGGGCAATCGTTAAAGGATGCTGTGGCATAAGTTAACGAATCAGACCTCGCGTGGAACGGGCGAAGAAATCATAAAACGGCTGCACTTCAGGGTGCTCACGGGCAATGTCGGCAATCTCCGGCTTCGCTTCATCAAGCGTTTTACCACTGCGATACAGGATCTTGTAGGCGTTGCGGATTGCGTGCAGTGCTTCTTTGCTGAAGCCGCGACGCTGCAGGCCGACAAGGTTAATACCAAATGGCGTGGCGTGGTTGCCCTGGGCAATCACATACGGCGGCACGTCCTGAGCTACGCCAGAACAGCCGCCGACCATAACGTGCGCACCGATTGTGCAGAACTGATGAACTGCAGTCATCCCACCAATAATGGCAAAGTCATCCACGGTCACGTGACCCGCAAGGGTAGCGTTGTTAGCGAGAATACAGCGGTCGCCAATCACGCAGTCGTGAGCAACGTGCGCATTGACCATCAGCAGGTTGTCGCTACCCACTTTGGTCAATCCTTCCGCCTGCGCGGTACCACGGTGAATGGTGACGCTCTCACGGATGCTGTTGCGATCGCCCACTTCAACCCGGGTCGGCTCACCGGCGTATTTCAGATCCTGGTTCGCTTCACCAATCGTGGCGAACTGGTAAAGGGTGTTGTCTTTACCAATACGGGTGTGGCCATTGAGCACCACATGAGATTTCAGGACGGTGCCCTCACCAATCTCAACGTTAGCGCCAATGAAACAGAAAGGACCAATATGGACGCGAGCGCCAATGATGGCGCCCTCTTCAATAACGGAACTGGGGTGGATAACAGCAGTTGCATCAATCACGAATTATGCCTCCCGACTGCGGGCACACATCATCGTTGCTTCGCAGACAATTTTACCGTCAACGGTCGCCACGCCTTTAAAGCGGGTCAGGCCACGGCGGGTTTTCTCGAAGGTGACTTCCATGATCATCTGGTCGCCTGGCACTACCGGGCGCTTGAAGCGGGCTTCATCGATACCGGCGAAATAGTACAGCTCGCCCGGCTCCAGTTTACCCACGCTTTTAAACGCCAGAATACCGGTTGCCTGCGCCATAGCTTCTAAAATCAGCACGCCTGGGAAAATCGGTTTACCAGGGAAATGGCCCTGGAAAAACGGTTCGTTGACCGAAACGTTCTTCACTGCGCGCAGGAATTTATGCTCTTCAAATTCGAGTACGCGATCGACCAGCAGAAACGGATAGCGGTGCGGCAGCAGTTCAATAATCTCTTCAATCTTCAGAGTATGAGTTTCAGTAGTCAAAATACTCTTCCTGTCCTAAAAAATTCTGATGGCATTAATAACACGGCCTGCAAAGATCGTCGGATCGTCTGCAGGCCGCAAATCAGTTCTGTACGCAGGCTTTCCATGCTTAGCATTGTATTTTTGAAAGCAGGTCGCCATGCCGGCAACAAACGCTCTGTCAGTCCTTACCGACCTTGCGCTCGATGGTTTTTAAGCGCTTGCTTATCTCATCGATATTCATTACCAGCGCGGCCGTTTTGCGCCAGGTTTTGTTGGGTTGCAGCGGAATCCCGGAAGAGTATACCCCAGGTTCGGTAATTGGTCGCATGACCATTCCCATTCCGGTGACCGTAACTTTGTCACAAATTTCCATGTGGCCATTAATTACACTTGCACCACCAATCATGCAGTAGCGGCCGATTTTCAGGCTGCCCGCCATGATAACGCCGCCCGCAACCGCGGTATTGTCGCCAATCACAACGTTATGTGCAATCTGGCACTGGTTATCAATGATAACACCATTCCCGATCTGAGTGTTATCCAACGCACCGCGATCGATAGTGGTACAGGCACCGATTTCCACGCGATCGCCGATCACTACCGTGCCGAGCTGCGGGATTTTCACCCAGTTGCCACGATCGTTGGCGTAACCAAAACCATCCGCACCAATAACCGTGCCGGACTGGATCAGACAGCGTTCACCGATTTGAACTTCATGATAAATCGACACGTTGGCCCACAAGCGAGTGCCAGCGCCAATACGGGTGTTCTTACCAACAAAACAGCCAGCGCCAATCACTACGTTATCGCCCAGTTCAACGCCGGATTCGATCACCGCATTCGCCCCGACAGAGACATTCTGCCCCAGCTTCGCGCTGGCATCGATAACCGCACCCGGTGCGATATCTTTGGCAGGCTGCGGAGTACTGTCGAGGATCTGCGCCATACGCGCATAGGTAAGATAAGGGTTCTTTACAACCAGAGCCGCGCCCTGGAAGCACTCCAGATCCGCTTCCGTCAGCACCACGGCTGAAGCCTGACAGGCTGCGAGCTGCTCGCGGTAACGGCTGTTAGAGAGAAAAGTGATTTGTCCTGCCTGGGCGGATTGCATAGAAGCAATGCCGGAGATGACGAGGTCGCCATCTCCGTGCAAATCTGCATCCAACTGCTGGGCTAAATCAGCCAGTCGAATTGAAGACATCAATTATTTAACCTGTTTCAGAACATCAGCAGTGATGTCTTTGGATTTACCGGCATAAGCCACAGCGTTAGCATCGATGACAACGTCGTAACCTTCATTATCAGCCACTTTCTGAACGGCATCCTGAATACGGCTCAGGATTTTATTACGTTCTTCAGCCTGGCGACGGCGGTTATCCTGTTCAAAAGCCTGAGCTTTAGTCTGGAAGGTTTCACGCTGAGCCATCAGGTCTTTTTCCATGCGGCTGCGCTCGCTGGCCTTCATGGTTGAACCGTCACGCTGCAGTTTCTGCATTTTGGTCTGCAGATCGCGTTCCATCCCCTGCAACTCAGTTGCACGGCCTTTAAACTCGTTTTCAAGCTGTTTCGCAACTGTCGCACGCGCCGGTAACTGTTGGAAAATGCTGGAAACGTTCACCACTGCAATCTTGTCTGCAGCCTGAGCACCAGCGGAAACCGCCAGAGCGAGAGAAAGGCCTGCGGCACACAACAACTTTTTCACTATAAACTCCTTACCATCAACGTTTGTGTCTTCGACACAGGTGTTGCGCGTTAAGGCAACCCGGAGGTTGCCAGTGAACGGCGCGATACTTGCGATACTCATCGCAAGTGGTGGGAAAAAAGTGACCTTCCTTCCCTCAGCTTCCATGCCGAACCGGCTTACCAGGTTTTACCAATGTTAAACTGGAACTGCTCGGCTTTGTCTCCATCATACTTTTTAAACGGCTGGGCGTAAGAGAACACCAGTGGACCCAGTGGAGACATCCACTGCAGCGCCAGACCAGCCGACATACGGATGTTGCCTGGATCGCTGTAATCCGGGATACCTGCAGCACGAGTCTCAGCCGTGTTTTCCCACTTGGTATCCCACACGGTACCCGCATCAACAAACAGCGAGGTACGGACCGAGTTAGCATACTTCTCGCTCAGGAACGGCGTTGGGGTGATCAGCTCGGCACTGGCTGTTGCCATGGCATTGCCTCCGACCGCATCGCTGGAATCACAGTACACGCCCGTTGAACAGGTGCTTGAACCGTTATTATAGTAAGCCGCTTTCGGACCAATGGTATTCGAGCGGAAACCACGCACGGTGCTTGAACCACCGGCATAGAAGTTCTCGTAGAACGGCATCTCTTTACCGTTCAGACCATCACCGTAGCCGACCTTACCGCGACCTAACAGCACCCAGGTACGATCCTGGTTTAACGGCAGATATTGCTGCGTATCCAGGGTCGCCTTGTAGAAGGCGTTGTCCGAACCAGGAATAGTCACTTTACCATTCAGATTGGTGCGGTTACCCGACGTGGGGAAGAAGCCGCGGTCAAGGTTGTTGTAGGTCCAGCCGTAGTTAAACGTGAAGTCATCGGCAGAGTACTCTGCACGACCGGACAGATCCGGATTCTGTCCCACGGAACGCAGATAGCGGAACATCGCAATCTGAGGCTGCATGTTGGAAAGGTCATTATGGACGTAGCCCAGACCTACACGCAGGGTGTTGTTCTCGTTAACCGGGAAGCCGAGCGTACCGTCTGTACCATAACTCTTGTTGGTATAGTCAGACAGGTCAGCGTCGTCTGCTTTAAAGTCGTTATAGAAGATACGACCGCCCAGGCTGACACCGTCGACCGTGAAATACGGGTCGGTCAGTGAGAATTCAGCATAGGTCTGGTAATCGTTTTTGGTGCCGCTGATGCCAACGGTATTACCGGTTCCCAGCCAGTTATCCTGGGTAACGCCAACCTGGAAGCTGACGCCACTTTCGGTGCCATAACCGACGCCAAAGTTGAATGTCCCGGTGTTACGTTCTTTCACCTTGTACACTACGTCCACCTGATCCGGGGAGCCTGGTACGCGTTGCGTATCGGTATCCACCGTTTCGAAGTAGCCGGTACGGTTCAGACGCTCTTTACCCTGCTCAACCAGGTCACTGCCCAGCCATGCACCTTCCATCTGGCGCATTTCACGGCGCAGAACGGAGTCTTTCGAGGTGTCGTTGCCTTCAAAGCGCACTTTACGCACGTAGTAACGGTTGCCCGCATCCACGCTAACGTGCAGCTTCACGGTTTTATCCGCGTCGTTAATTTCAGGCTGGGTCATCACGCGTGGATAAGCGTAGCCGTAACGGCCAAACATCTTCTTGATGTCGTCTTCCATTTTGGTGACTTTCGCGCCGTTGTACAGCTCGCCCGGCTTGATTTTGGTCAGCCCTTCCACTTCCGCGGAGTGACCGGCCATGCTGCCGTTCACCACCACACCGGAAAGCTTGTACTGATCGCCTTCGGTGATGTTGATGGTGATGTAGATGCCCTTCTTGTCCGGCGTCAGGCTGACCTGCGTGGAGTCGATGTTAAAACGGGCATAACCGCGATCGAGGTAGAAGCTGCGCAGGGTTTCAAGGTCACCCGCCAGTTTCTGCTTCTGATATTTACGGTCGCCGACCACGTTCCACCACGGCACTTCATCACGCAGCTGGAAGCGGGAGATCAGTTCGTCAGAGCTGAAGGCTTTGTTGCCGACCACATTGATCTGCTGGATCTTGGCGGAAACACCTTCGGTGAACACCAGCTTCAGGTCAACACGGTTACGGGGCAGTGGGGTTACCACGGCCTTCACGCTGGCGCTGTATTTACCCACGCTGTAGTAGAAGTCTTCGAGCCCTTTCTCAATTGAGGAGATAGTCGTGCGGTCAAGGGCTTCGCCCACGCGCACGCCAGAGGCTTCCAGGTTCTGTTTCAGCATGTCATCTTTCACCGCTTTGTTACCGGAGAAGGTGATGCTGGCAATGGTCGGACGCTCTTTAACCTGAACGATCATGGTGTTGCCGTCGCGCAGAACCTGAACATCCTCGAAGTTCCCGGTCGCAAAAAGCGCGCGGATGGTATTACTGATATCTTCATCGGAGACGGTGTCTCCCACGCGGACAGGCATACTGAGCAATGCCGCCCCGACGGCGACTCGCTGCAGGCCTTCGAAATGAATATCCTTCACTACGAAGCCGTCTGCCGCGTATACGGTAGCGCTGCTAAACAGCAGCGACGCTATGAGCAACTTTTTCATCGCCATCGTTGTTATGCATTCTTCCTAACTGGTTCTCGTGCCAGGACAGCCTGCTGGCTGACTAGAGACGCGAGAAATCATTGAATAGTGCAAGCCCCATTAACAGCACCAGCAAAATCGAGCCAATGCGATAACTGAAGTCCTGAACTCGCTCAGACACCGGCCCACCTTTGATCTTTTCGATCGCCAGGAACAGCAAATGCCCACCATCTAATACCGGCAAGGGGAACAGATTGATAATCCCGAGGTTCACGCTGATCAAAGCCAGAAACATCAGGTAGTAAATCAAGCCATATTCCGCCGACATCCCAGCACCCTGGGCGATTGAAATCGGCCCGCTGAGATTGTTCAACTTCACTTCGCCGACAATCAGTTTGCCCAGCATATTCACCGTCAGCTTCATCAGCTGCCAGGTTTTGGCGCTGGCCTCACCGATTGCCGCAAACGGCCCATACTGGCGAACCGTTTTGTATTCATCCGGCAGCGGGACAATCTTTGGGATCACCCCGGCAAACCCTTCTGCCTTACTACTGCCTGGCTTCGTGTCCGGCGTCAGCGTCAGGTCAACCGGATTGCCCTGCCGCTCCACCTCTACGGTCATCGCTTTGCCAGGATTATCCCGCACAAGGGTGACGAAACTCTGCCACTGGTCCAACGGCTGACCATCGACTTTAACGATCCTGTCGCCCGCTTGCAAACCCGCTTTGCTTGCCGCCGAGTTGGCCTGCACTTCTGCCAGCACGGTTTCAATCTGTGGCCCGCGTGGGCGGATACCCAACGACGTTACCGGGTCCTGCTTGTCGGGTTCGAACTGCCAGTTACGCAGATCAAGCCGTTTTTCACTGACCTGAGAGGTGCCAAATGGCGCCACGCTGAGCGTGGTTTGCTGGTCGCCAATTTTCGACACCAGAGCCATACGCACAGCATCCCAGTCAGGCGTTTCGATACCGTCAACGGCTTTAAGTTCCATGCCAGGAACAATTTGAGCTACTGCCGCCTGCGAACCGCTCACTATTTCGCCAACAACCGGACGAACGCCAGGGACACCTATGATAAACACCAGCCAGTAAGCGAAGATGGCAAAGATGAAATTTGCGATGGGGCCGGCACTGATAATAGCGGCACGCTGCAGGACGGTTTTATTGTTAAAAGCCTGGTGGCGAAGTTCCGGCGGCACGCTTTCGACGCGCTCATCAAGCATTTTGACGTAACCACCCAGCGGGATCAGCGCCAGCACATACTCGGTGCCCTGACGGTCACTGCGTCGCCATAACGCTTTGCCGAAGCCGATCGAGAAGCGCTCGACCTTGACGCCACAGCGCCGGGCCACCCAGAAGTGGCCAAATTCGTGCACGGTAATCAGCACGCCCAGCGCGACGATAAACGCCCCAAGGCTCCAGAGAATGCTCAGCATAGGGTCCCTTATAGCGTCCCGAAGACCAACAGCAGCAGGCAGGCAAACACCGGCACCGCGGCAGTCAGGCTGTCAATGCGATCCAGAATGCCGCCGTGGCCAGGGATCAGATTGCCGCTGTCTTTAATTCCCGCTTCGCGCTTGAACATGCTTTCGGTGAGGTCGCCCAGCACGGATGCCAGCGCGGCAATCAGAGAACAGACCAGCAGAATGCCAGTGGAGACGGTCAGCGGAGCCCACAGGCTGAACAGCCAGGCAATCATCGCTGACGTCACCAGGCCACCAAAAAAGCCTTCCCAGGTTTTGCCAGGGGACACTTTCGGGGCCAGCTTGTGCTTGCCGAACAGGCGACCAAACATATAGGCACCGGAGTCTGCTCCCCAGACGAGGAACATCACGTACAGCAACCACCAGGCACCGGCGAAATGGTCAGCCTGATAGTGATACTGACGCAGCGCCAGCATGCCCCAGAAGAACGGCACGATGGTCAGCACGCCAAATATCAACCGCAGGGTTTTGGAAGCGCGCCACAGCGAGGCAGAAGCGGGATAGAACAGTACCAGCACCAGCGCCACAATCCACCAGCACAAAGCGGCCCAAAGCGAGCCGGCAACCTGTGGAAGATGAACAGAGTGTTGATAAGCAGGGAGAGTGAACATCATAAAGGCGAGCAGCAGCCCGCACAGCACGGCCAGCCAGACACGTTGCGAACGCGCAGCCAGGCCGGCAAACTGCCCCCATTCCCAGGCGGCCAGCATGCAGACAACCAGAGTGACAATGGCAAAGCCTGGAGGTGGCAGCAAAAACAACGCTGCGATCACAATTGGAATCAGTATAAATGCGGTAATCAGGCGAGACTTCAGCAAAGATTACCCCCAGTGCGCTCAGGCGCCGCCGGGTGCTGCACCGCCAAAGCGGCGCTCTCGTTGTGCAAACGCATTCAGTGCACCTTCAAAAACTTGTTCATCAAAATCAGGCCAGAGAACATCGGTAAAAAAGAACTCCGCGTAGGCAACCTGCCACAGCAAGAAGTTACTGATTCGATGCTCTCCCCCTGTCCTTATTACCAAATCCACCGGTGCCAGTTCATTGAGGCAAAGATGCTGACCAAGGGTTTCTTCCTCGATCTGGTCAGGACGAATTAGACCTTCCTGCACCTGCTCAGCTATCTTTCTGACGCCATGAATGATATCCCAACGTCCGCCATAATTCGCGGCAATGTTGAGAGTGAGTCCATCATTTTGTTGAGTAAGTTCCTCAGCGCGGCGAATGCGCTCCTGCAGACGGGCATTGAAGCGACCAATGTCACCAATAATCCGCAGCCGGACATTATGCTTGTGTAAACTTTTCACTTCGCTGTCGAGAGCCCAGACAAACAGCTCCATCAACGCCATCACTTCCTGTGGCGGACGGTTCCAGTTCTCACTGCTGAAAGCGTACAGGGTCAGTGCATCCAGCTTCTTGCTGACCGCAAAACTGACCGCACGACGAACCGATTTCACGCCCGCTTTGTGGCCCGAAATACGCAGTTTCCCCTGGTTTTTAGCCCAGCGGCCATTGCCATCCATAATGATGGCCACGTGACGGGGATTGGCACCCTGCAGGTCATCGGTTTTTAATTGATTTTCGGACGACATAACGCGTAATTATTTCCTTTAATCAGAAATACGACGGTTTCTGAAATCTCTACCCGCTCGACGCAAAAAAGCCGTGTTTCACACGGCCTGCAATACCGCTCAATGCAACGTCATTCTCATTTGGCGGGCGAAGACTATACCATCTCCGCTCTCACCTCACAAATGGCGGCAAGTCACCAGACTGAATTACCGGGAAAGACTGAAACGTGGTAAACAGGCCATCGCGGCAGCGCGGGCCTGGCGATCGATCTCCAGTACCGCTTCCACACTGTCAGGTTCATCACAGCTCAGCGTTTCAAGAACGGTGGTATTCACGGCAGCAATATCGGTAAACCGAATTTGCGCATCGAGAAATGCCGCAACGGCAATTTCATTGGCAGCATTCAGCGCCGTGGTGGCAGCCTGCCCGGTTTTGCAGGCGTCGATCGCCAGCTTCAGGCAGGGATAGCGAGCATAATCCGGCTCAGCGAACGTCATCGCGCCCATGCGGGTGAAGTCCAGCGGCTTAGCGCCAGACTGAACGCGCTGCGGCCAGGCCATCACATGCGCAATTGGCGTACGCATATCCGGCGATCCCAGCTGAGCCAGCACGCTGCCATCGCGGTAACGCACCATCGAGTGGATCACCGACTGCGGATGCAGGATGACCTCCATCTGAGCGTCGGTCGCATTAAACAGCCAGCGGGCTTCGATATATTCCAGACCTTTATTCATCATGGTGGCCGAATCAACGGAGATTTTACGCCCCATCGACCAGTTCGGATGCGCACAGGCTCGATCCGGCGTCATGTGCACCAGGTCGGCCAGCGGCGACTCGCGAAAGGGACCACCCGATCCCGTGAGGATAATGCTGTCAATGCCATTATCTTCCAGAGAAGCGTATCCTAACTGGTGCTGGAGGGAAGCAGGCAAACTCTGAAAAATGGCGTTATGCTCGCTGTCGACGGGAAGAAGCTGGGCTTTTGAGCGGCTTACCGCCTCCAGAAATAGCTGGCCGCAGGTGACAAGTGACTCTTTATTAGCGAGAAGAACCTGTTTTCCGGCGCGAATTGCGGCCAGCGTAGGCATTAATCCTGCGGCACCGACGATTGCCGCCATAACCTGATCCACATCGTCCAGCGCCGCCAGCTCACAGGACGCCTGCTCACCACTCAAGACCTCGGTCGCCACATTCAGACTTTTCAGACGAAGTCGCAGAGCCGAAGCGGACACCTCATCGGCCATCGCAGCAAAGGCCGGACGAAAAGCCAGACACTGCTCCGCCATCAGCTCCACGTTATGCCCGGCCACCAGCGCCTTCACGGCAAACAGGTGCGGATTCGCTTTGATCACAGACAGCGTGCTGGTGCCGATAGAGCCGGTTGAACCGAGGATCGTCAATTGCTTCATGAGGGTGCTCTGTGTAATAACCGGAGAAACGCAGGCGTCTCGCCAGATAGGAAATTAAACGCAAAACGCCGTAAGACTGACCACTCAAAGGAACGGCAATCTGTACGGCGTTTCAGCGCAGCATCAGGAACTCAGAAGTCCATCAGCTCCGCTTCTTTTTCTGCCAGCGCGGCATCGACTTTCTTGATGCAGACGTCGGTCATTTTCTGGATATCATCCTGAGAACGACGCTCTTCGTCTTCGCTGATCTCTTTGTCTTTCAGCAGAGCTTTCACTTTATCATTGGCGTCACGACGCACGTTACGCACGGACACCCGGCCCTGTTCAGCTTCGCCACGGACGATTTTGATCAGGTCTTTACGACGCTCTTCTGTCAGGGCTGGCAGAGGAACGCGAATGTCGCTGCCCGCTGAGCTTGGGTTCAGGCCCAGATCTGACGTCATGATCGCTTTTTCAACGGCCGCGCTGATTGAGCGGTCGAACACATTGACTTTCAGCGTACGTGAATCTTCTACCGTCACGCTGGCCAGCTGGCGCAGAGGGGTGGAAGCACCGTAATATTCGACCATGATGCCGTCAAGAATGCTTGGCGACGCACGACCAGTACGGATTTTACTGATGTTGTTTTTGAAGGCTTCAACGCATTTATCCATGCGCGTTTCAGCATCTTTTCTGATTTCGTTAATCACATTAAAACCCTTGAATTCCAGGTTGACCTGACAGGCCCTGTGTCAGGGCCCGTTTCAACATAGTCATATCATGCTGATGCGGCGCTACGCGCCACAGAGGCAGAATATACCTTATTTTACGCGCTGACTGATATTATTGCGTAATCAGGGTGCCTTCTTTTTCACCCATCACGACACGGCGCAGGGCACCAGGCTTATTCATATTGAACACGCGAATCGGCAGTTTGTGGTCACGGGCCAGCGTAAACGCCGCCAGATCCATCACTTTCAGCTCTTTATCCAGCACGTCAGCATAGCTGATCTGATCGTACAGGGTCGCATCCGGGTTTTTTACCGGGTCAGCGGAGTAAACACCGTCCACTTTGGTGGCTTTCAGCACCACATCAGCCTCGATTTCGATGCCGCGCAGGCAGGCCGCAGAGTCGGTGGTAAAGAATGGGTTACCGGTACCGGCGGAGAAAATCACCACGCGGTTATTACGCAGCAGGCTGATAGCCTCTGCCCAGCTGTAGTTATCACAAACACCATTGAGCGGAATGGCGGACATCAGGCGGGCGTTCACATAGGCACGATGCAGCGCATCACGCATTGCCAGGCCATTCATCACGGTAGCCAGCATGCCCATATGGTCGCCAACGACGCGGTTCATTCCAGCCTGCGCCAGACCAGCGCCACGGAACAGATTCCCACCACCGATAACCACACCTACCTGAATGCCCAGTTCTACCAGCTCTTTCACTTCCTGAGCCATACGATCCAGCACGCTGGCATCAATACCGAAGCCTTCGGCACCTTGCAGGGCTTCGCCACTCAGTTTCAGCAGGATACGTTGATATACAGGTTTTGCATTGGTCGCCATGGTGTTTTTTCCCGGAGTATATAGGTCGATGTGAGGAGTTAAATCTGATCTATCATCCCCTCAGCATTGCAGAAATGCTATTGGGATGAGACTGAAAAGCGCCCCGAAGAGAGGCAAAAAAGAACCGCCGGTTGGCGGTTCTTTTCAATCCATTAAGACTGTTTAGACATCGCCGCCACTTCTGCGGCGAAATCTGTTTCAGCTTTCTGGATGCCTTCACCCACTTCGAAGCGGATAAAGTTAACAACATCAGCATTTTTCTCTTTCAGGACCTGGCCCACAGTTTTGCTTGGATCGATCACGAAAGGCTGACCAGTCAGAGAAACTTCGCCGGTGAACTTCTTCATGCGGCCTTCAACCATTTTCTCTGCGATTTCTTTAGGCTTGCCAGACTGCATGGCGATGTCCAGCTGAACCTGGTACTCTTTCTCTACCACGTCTGCAGACACGTCTTCTGGCTTAACGAATTCTGGCTTGCTCGCGGCAACGTGCATAGCGATCTGCTTAACCAGCTCTTCGTCCGCTGCTTTTGCAGAGATCAGAACACCGATACGTGCGCCGTGCAGGTAGCTACCCAGCACATCGCCTTCCAGGGAAGCTACGCGACGGATGTTGATGTTCTCACCGATTTTAGCCACTAAAGCAACACGCTCTTCTTCGAACTGAGCTTTCAGCACTTCTACGTCAGTGATTTTGCCAGCCACTGCAGCGTCCAGCACTTTGTCAGCGAAGGCCTGGAAACCACCGTCTTTAGCCACGAAGTCAGTCTGGCAGTTAACTTCCAGAATCACACCGTAGTTGCCTTCGATTTTGGTTTTGATCACGCCGTCAGCAGCAACGTTGCCTGCTTTCTTGGCTGCTTTGATCGCACCAGATTTACGCATGTTTTCGATTGCCAGCTCGATGTCGCCATTGGCTTCGGTCAGCGCTTTTTTACAGTCCATCATGCCAGCGCCAGTGCGCTCGCGCAGTTCTTTTACCAGAGCAGCAGTAATATCAGCCATTCTCTAATCCTCGGTTAGCTCGCATCTGCCCGCGGCGTCTACAGACGGCGCGACAAATGCCTGATCTCGGGAAAAACATTCTGCCCCGCCGACTATGACAAGCAAGCGGCAAAGCAAAGTCGAAAAAATAAAGGGGCCAATCAGGCCCCTTACAGATTTTAATCTGATGTCTAAGGGCTCTCTGAGGAGCAGTCCTTATTACTCAGCTTCAGCGAAGCTTTCTTCTGCCTGCTGAGCCAGATCCTGAGAGCGACCTTCACGTACAGTGGTAGCCACTGCAGTCAGGTACAGGCTCACAGCACGGATTGCATCGTCATTACCAGGGATAATGTAGTCAACACCGTCTGGATCAGAGTTGGTATCAACGATAGCGAACACTGGGATACCCAGGTTGTTAGCTTCTTTGATAGCGATGTGTTCGTGGTCAGCGTCAACAACAAACAGTGCGTCCGGCAGGCCGCCCATGTCTTTGATACCGCCCAGGCTGTTTTCCAGCTTGGCCAGCTCACGATTACGCATCAGAACTTCTTTTTTGGTCAGTTTGTCAAAAGTACCGTCCTGAGACTGAGTTTCCAGATCTTTCAGACGTTTGATGGACTGACGAACAGTT
Organism: Erwinia amylovora; assembly: GCA_050311775.1. GTDB lineage: Bacteria > Pseudomonadota > Gammaproteobacteria > Enterobacterales > Enterobacteriaceae > Erwinia > Erwinia amylovora_A. The sequence continues at coordinate 37,775 of JBNONK010000017.1, forward strand.
TTCCAGTTAGTCAGCATACCACCCAACCAGCGGTGATTTACGAAGAACTGATCGCAGCTCAGAGCGTGCTCTTTTACCGCTTCGCTTGCCGCGCGCTTGGTACCCACGAACAGGATCTTACCTTTACGGGAAGAGATCTTGGTCAACTCAGCCAGAGCTTCGTTGAACATAGGTACGGTTTTTTCAAGGTTGATGATGTGAACTTTGTTACGAGCGCCGAAGATGAATGGCTTCATTTTCGGGTTCCAGTAACGGGTCTGGTGACCGAAGTGTACACCGGCCTTGAGCATGTCGCGCATGGAAACAGTTGCCATGATTACCTCTATAGAATGATTTGGGGTTAAGCCTCCATGTATCCCATACAACCGACCTCTCAAACTGCTTGCGCAGCACTTAAGGCACCCCGGAGTACGTGTCGATACATGTGTGTTATTTACACATAATGAGATTTATGCGTTTCTCTGCAAGAGTGCCCACAGAGAATCGTCGGCGCGCTTTATACCACAAAGGCGCCCGTGAAGCCAATGTTTGTTCGTTCAGCACCCACCGCCACAAACTGCATTTGGCAGCAGCCAGGTGGGCTGATAACATTGCTGCACTTCCCTTATTATTGTCGAAAATATCGACAACTGCGGACAAAATGAATGGCAATTACAATCAAAACCCCTGAAGAAATCGAGAAAATGCGCGTCGCCGGTCGGCTGGCTGCTGAAGTACTCGAAATGATCGAAGAGCACGTTAAACCGGGCATCAGCACCGGGGAACTGGACCGCATCTGCCACGATTATATTGTGAATACCCAGAAGGCGATTTCGGCCTGCCTCGGCTATCACGGCTTTCCAAAATCTGTCTGTATTTCGATTAACGAAGTGGTCTGCCACGGGATCCCCAGCGATGACAGAATTCTGAAAGACGGCGATATCGTCAATGTGGACGTGACCGTGATTAAAGATGACTATCACGGCGATACTTCCAAAATGTTTATCGTGGGTAAGCCGACCATTCTGGGCGAGCGGCTGTGCCGCGTCACTCAGGAAAGCCTGTATCTCGCGCTGCGGATGGTGAAACCAGGCATCCGCCTGCGCACTATCGGCCGCGAGATCCAGAAGTATGTTGAAGCGCAGGACTTCTCCGTTGTACGCGAATATTGCGGTCACGGCATCGGGAAAGGCTTCCATGAAGAGCCACAGGTGCTGCATTACGACGCGGATGATGGCGGCGTCGTGCTGCAGGCCGGTATGGCTTTCACCATTGAACCTATGGTTAACGCCGGGGATTACCGCATTCGCAGCATGAAAGACGGCTGGACGGTGAAAACCAAAGACCGCAGCCTGTCTGCCCAGTACGAGCATACTCTGGTGGTGACAGAAAACGGCTGTGAAATTATGACCCTGCGTAAAGATGATACCCTCCCGGCCCTCCTCACGCACCAGATGTAATCACCTCTCCGTTAAGAAAAAACCGGCAGCCGCCGGTTTTTTTTGATCTCTACCGCCCTGTGGCGCTATTGTCCTGTGGACGATCACAATATTCCGAATAGCTGAGATACCCCGGGAGCACTGGCGTGACCAAAACACTGAAAAAATACGGGCTGACGGACTCTCCTGCGCACTGGAATGATACGGAGCTGACGCGTGAAGCGCTGAAGCAACATCTGGACCATTTCCAGCATCAGCTGGCTGCGGCTTTTGATGCCGGCGAAGAGGTGGAAGCGTTGATTGCTGCCCGCACGCTGTTTATCGATCGTCTGCTGCGCCGCCTGTGGCGTTTTTATGGTTTCCCGGAGCAGGAAGATATCGCACTGGTTGCCGTCGGCGGCTATGGCCGCGGCGAACTGCACCCCCTTTCCGATATTGATGTGCTGATCCTCAGCCGCACCCCGCTTTCCGCCGAAGATGCCCAGCGCACCAGCGAACTGCTGACGCTGATGTGGGACCTGAAACTGGAAGTGGGCCACAGCGTACGAACGCTGGAAGAGTGTCTGCTGGAAGGTCTGTCTGACCTGACCGTCGCCACTAATCTGATTGAGTCCCGCATGCTAACCGGGGACGTCGCGCTGTTCCTTGAACTGCAGAAAAATGTCTTCAGCGACGGCTTCTGGCCTTCAGACCGCTTTTTCGCCGCCAAAATTGAAGAGCAGCAGGAGCGACACAAACGCTACCACGGCACCAGCTATAACCTGGAGCCGGACATTAAAAGCAGTCCTGGCGGCCTGCGCGATATCCACACGCTGCTGTGGGTCGCCCGCCGCCACTTTGGTGCCACATCGCTGGATGAAATGGTGGGCTTTGGCTTCCTGACCGTAGCCGAGCGCAACGAGCTGAATGAGTGTCAGAGTTTACTGTGGCGGATTCGTTTCGCCCTGCACCTTTCCCTGCCCCGCTACGACAACCGCCTGCTGTTTGACCGCCAGCTCAGCGTGGCACAGCGCCTGAACTATCAGGGCGAAGGTAACGAGCCGGTTGAGCGGATGATGAAGGACTTCTACCGCGTGACGCGTCGGGTCGGCGAGCTGAATCATATGCTGCTGCAGCTGTTTGAGGAGGCGATCCTGGCACTGGGCGAAGATGATAAGCCCCGTGCGATCGACAGTGAATTCCAGCTGCGTGGCCCACTGATCGATCTGATCGATGAAACGCTGTTTGCCCGCCAGCCGGAAGCCATAATGCGTATGTTCTACACCATGGTGCGCACGCCAGTCATTACCGGGATCTACTCGACAACGCTGCGCCAGCTGCGCCACGCCCGCCGTCATCTGAAGCAGCCGTTGTGCAACATTCCGGAGGCCCGCCAGCTGTTCCTGTCGATTCTGCGCCATCCGGGTGCCGTGAGCCGGGGGCTGGTGCCGATGCACCGTCACAGCGTGCTGTGGGCGTATATGCCGCAGTGGGGCAACATCGTTGGGCAGATGCAGTTTGACCTGTTTCACGCCTACACCGTTGATGAGCACACTATCCGCGTGCTGCAAAAGCTTGAAGGCTTTGCTGACGAGGCGACCCGTCCACGCCACCCTTTATGCGTGGAGATCTGGCCAAGGCTGCCACAGCTTGAGCTGCTGTTGATGGCGGCACTGTTCCATGATATTGCCAAAGGACGCGGCGGCGACCACTCGATCCTGGGTGCCCAGGATGCGCTGGAGTTTGCTGAGCTGCACGGCCTCAACTCTCGCGAGACGCAGCTGGTTGCCTGGCTGGTACGCCATCACCTGCTGATGTCAGTGACCGCGCAGCGCCGTGATATCCAGGATCCGACCGAAATCCAGCAGTTCGCCGAGGTTATGCAGAACGAGAACCGCCTGCGCTATCTGGTCTGCCTGACGGTGGCCGACATCTGCGCCACCAATGAAAACTTGTGGAACAGCTGGAAGCAGAGCCTGCTGCGCGAGCTGTTCTTCGCCACCGAGAAGCAGCTGCGTCGCGGCATGGAAAACAGCCCGGATCTGCGCGAGCGAGTCCGTCATCACCGACTTCAGGCGCTGGCGCTGCTGCGGATGGACAATATTGACGAGCAGGCCCTGCACAATATCTGGGGACGCTGCAGGGCAGATTACTTCCTGCGCCACACGCCGAACCAGCTTGCGTGGCATGCCCGCCATCTGATGAACCACGACCTGACCAAACCGCTGGTGCTGGTCAGTCCGCAGGCCACGCGCGGCGGGACGGAAATCTTTATCTGGAGCCCGGACCGCCCTTACCTGTTCGCTACCGTGGCCGGCGAGCTGGATCGCCGTAACCTCAGCGTGCATGACGCGCAGATCTTTACCAGCCGCGACGGCATGGCAATGGATACCTTTATCGTGCTGGAGCCGGATGGCAGCCCACTGGCGGCCGACCGTCATGAGATGATCCGCCAGGCCCTGGAACAGGCTATCGGCCAGACCAGCTGGCAACCGCCAAGAACGCGCCGCCAGTCCGCCCGTCTGAAGCATTTCAGCGTCGAAACGGAAGCGATTTTCCTGCCAACCCACACCGACCGGCGGACCTACATGGAGCTGATCGCACTGGATCAGCCAGGGCTGCTGGCCCGGGTCGGGGAAGTCTTCGCCGATTTAGGGGTTTCACTGCATGGTGCGCGCATCAGTACCATCGGCGAACGGGTGGAGGATTTATTTATCCTTGCCAACAGCGAACGGCGCGCACTCAGTCCGGAATTGTGTGAAGTGTTACAACAACGGTTGACAGACGCCCTTAATCCAAACGATAAAGTGTGACTCAGAGTTAATTTTTACCACGCCTTCCAGGGGCCAGCCCGCCAGTCCAGCGCCAACGAACAGGCGAGCAGCGACCGCTCCCGGAGACATGATTTGACACAGGAAATCAGACTTAATGCAACAATTACAGAGTGTTATTGAAAGCGCCTTTGAGCGCCGCGCCGAGATCACCCCAGCCAATGCCGACACCGTGACCCGCGAAGCAGTAAGCCAGGTGATCAGCCTGCTGGACAGCGGCGCTCTGCGCGTGGCGGAAAAGATCGACGGTCAGTGGGTGACCCATCAGTGGCTGAAAAAAGCCGTGCTGCTCTCTTTCCGCATCAATGACAATCAGGTGATTGATGGCGCAGAAAGTCGTTTCTACGACAAAGTGCCAATGAAATTCGCTGATTACGATGATGCCCGCTTCAAAAAAGAAGGCTTCCGCGTGGTTCCTCCCGCCGCCGTACGTCAGGGTGCATTCATCGCGCGCAACACCGTGCTGATGCCCTCTTACGTCAACATCGGCGCTTACGTTGATGAAGGCTCTATGGTGGATACCTGGGCTACCGTCGGCTCCTGTGCTCAGATCGGTAAAAACGTTCACCTGTCCGGTGGCGTAGGTATCGGTGGCGTGCTGGAGCCGCTGCAGGCTAACCCGACCATCATCGAAGACAATTGCTTCATCGGCGCGCGTTCAGAAATCGTCGAAGGCGTGATCGTGGAAGAAGGCGCGGTGATCTCTATGGGCGTCTATATCGGCCAGAGCACTAAAATTTACGATCGCGAAACCGGCGAAGTGCATTATGGCCGCGTGCCTGCGGGTTCCGTGGTGGTTTCCGGTAACCTGCCATCCAAAGACGGTAGCTACAGCCTTTACTGTGCGGTTATCGTCAAGAAAGTTGACGCAAAAACCCGCGGCAAAGTGGGCATCAACGAACTGCTGCGCACTATCGACTAAATCACCCAGCGGGCCACTTCCCGTGGCCCGTAATTTTTTCTTTACACTTCTTTTGCCAAAAACCTGTTTCGCGACACGAAACAACTGGTGCTATTGCGCAATAACCAGGCGATAATCCGCGCCGTTGATTCAGACCATAAACCCTGACGTTATCCGTGCTGTGACTTTTGCGACGCCTGTTATCGCATCAGTCCTGAACAAACGAGCTAAGTGAAGACAAGGCGTAAGCGCGCAGCCCGGTCACAGACATCCTGTCTGCGAGCATGGCGGGCACTGCACAACGCAGTATTCACAATGCGCAGCCGGGACGACATTCACCTCACTTAGGAATCAAAACTATGTACGATAATTTGAAAGGCCTTGGCATCACTAATCCTGACGATATCGACCGTTACAGCCTGCGTCAGGAAGCCAGTAACGACATTCTGAAAATCTATTTCCGCAAAGACAAAGGCGAGTTTTTTGCCAAAAGCGCGAAATTTAAATATCCACGCCAGCGTAAAACCGTGGTGGCCGACAATGTCAGCCAGGGCTATAAAGAAATTCAGGAAATCAGCCCTAACCTGCGTTATGTCATTGATGAGCTGGACCAGATTTGCCAGCGTGACCAGGTGGAAGTGGATCTGAAACGCAAAATTCTGGAAGATCTGCGTCATCTGGAAAGCGTTGTTTCTAATAAAATCAGCGAAATTGAATCCGATCTGGAAAAACTGACCCGCAGCGGCCGTTAATTTTCACTTGGCGAACGATTTTTTGCCCGCCCAGCCCCAGCTGATTCAAACTGCGAGCATCTCCCCGGAAACGGACTCAGGTAAGTGACCGGGGAGACTCATACAGCCAGCGCCTTAGCAGCTCAAAGCTGTGTTACGGCTGCTCATCCAGCTGCAGGGCCACATACAGCAACAGCCTGTCATCGAAATGACTCAGATTTAACCCCGTCAGTTCCGAAATACGGTTGAGCCGGTACTCCAGCGTGTTGCGGTGGATATAAAGCGCCTTCGCCGTTGCCGAGGGCTGCACGTTATTGCTGAACCATGAGATCAGCGTGCGTCGCAGCAGGCCGTTATTGTCCATCGATTTGAGTTTTGCCAGCGGGCGGGAAAGCTCATTGGCCTGCCAGCCCCCGCGCAGGCTGTCCAGCAGCACCGGCAGCACCAAATCCTGATAAAAATAGCTGCGCTGCTCAGGCATTCGCTGTTTGCCCACCACCATGGTGGTGCGGGCGGTCCGGTAAGATCGGGCGATACTTCCCGGACCGGTGAAAAAGTTGCCCAGCGCAATCCTCATGCGCAAATGACCGCTCTCCTTCATCCGCGACTGTAACAGCTCCACCCGCTTGCGGTGATCGTCTGCATCAAAACGGCCATGGGCATTAAAGGCCGGCTTCAGCACCACCATCTCGGTCAGCGATACAATGGCGATCAGATTATCCCGTTCCGGCGTCGTCAGCAGCGTCTGTAGTTGTTGCAGCTCCGACATCGCGCTGTCCACTCCCAGCTGACCGCTGTCCACCTCGACGACCGCCACCACGCGCGGCTGGTTAAGATCGATGCGTAAGCGTTGCGCCCACTCGATCAGGGCCGGTGAAAGCGTGTCGCTGCGGATCAGGTTCAGCACCAGCTCTTCGCGCAGGCGGCTGTCCTGCGCCAGCATATGCAGCAGCCGGGCCTGCTCCAGCATCATCTCAGCCGTCATGCAAACCAGCTCACCATAGTGTCGCAGCGACTCAGGTTCGCCGGTCAGGCCAATGACCCCGACAATTTCACCATCGATACGCATCGGCAGGTTGATCCCCGGACGCACGCCGTGCAGATGCTTTGCCACTGCTTCATCAATATCCACCACGCGCGCCTGTGACAGCGCCAGCAGCGCCCCTTCGTGCATTTCTCCAATGCGCTCGTGGTCACCGCTGCCAATAATGCGCCCGCGCGCGTCCATTACATTGACATTGCTGTCAATAATTTGCATGGTGCGGGCAACGATTTCCTGCGCCAGACGGGCGTCCAGATGATAAGTGGCCATCAACTACTCCTGAAAAGCAATATTCAGCCAGCATACCTGCAGGGCCGCGCCGGTACATTGTGCAACTGCACTAAGCGTGATCCGGACTGTAAAAATTGCGGTCATGTTCACAAAGCGAGGGAAATCGGGGAATAAACGCCGGAGTGGCAGAAGCGCGCCGCATCGAATGCTGGGGCTTGTCCGTAACAGGCTCCTGTTAAAAAAAGGGACGGGCCGCAATGACCAGTCCCTTTCATCACACTGATGGCCCACAGGCCAGCACTGCGGCGATTACTGCATCAGCAGGTAGATCGAGCTGTCACCACGCTGGATGTTCAGCGCCAGCACGGAAGGTTTGGTATCGAGGATCTTACGCAGTTCACCGAGGTTGGCGATAGCCTGCTGGTTAACGCCCAGGATCACATCGTCTTTCTTGAGTCCGATACGAGCGGCGGCGGAACCGGCTTTCACGCTGTCGACCTTCACGCCCTTCACGCCTTTCACGTCGTAGTTGCTCAGGTCAGCCCCTTCGATACCGGTATAGATATTGCCGGAATCAACTTTGGTCTGGGTGCTCTGCTGCAGCTCTACATTCACCGTGACTGGTTTACCATCGCGGATCAGACCCAGCGACATTTTGGTCCCCACCGGCAGTGAGCCAACCTGCGCACGCAGCGCAGCGAAGCTGGAAATAGCCTTGCCGTTGATCGAGGTCACCACGTCACCCGCTTTGATACCGGCTTTCGCTGCAGAAGAGTTTGGCAGCACCTGGCTGACAAAGGCTCCGCGTTGGGCGTCGACTTTCATCGCTTTGGCCAGCTCGGAGTTCAGCTCGGTACCCATGATCCCCAGCTCGCCGCGTTTCACCTGGCCATATTCGACCATCTGCGCGGTCAGGTTTTTAACCATGTTACTTGGGATCGCGAAACCGATACCGATATTGCCGCCGTCCGGTGCAAGGATCGCAGTGTTAATCCCGATCAGTTCACCGTTCAGGTTCACCAGCGCGCCTCCCGAGTTACCCCGGTTGATAGCCGCATCGGTCTGGATAAAGTTTTCGTAGTTTTCAACGTTCAGCCCGCTACGCCCCAGCGCAGAAACGATGCCGGAAGTGACCGTCTCGCCCAGACCGTACGGGTTACCGATCGCCACGGTGTAGTCACCTACGCGCAGATTGTCCGAATCGGCAATTTTGATTGCGGTCAGATTTTTTGCATCATTCAGCTGGATCAGCGCGATGTCTGAACGCGGGTCTTTACCGATCACTTTCGCATCATATTTGCGACCGTCGCTCAGCTGAACCTGAATTTTGGTGGCATTATCGACCACATGGTTGTTGGTCACGACGTAGCCTTTAGCGGCATCAATCACCACACCCGATCCCAGCGCACGGAATTTCTCCTGTTGAGTATCCGCGCCGCCCTGACCCTGACCACCCTGTCCACCGCTGCCCTGACACATTGGCGAGCTCTGGAAAGGTGAGCCGTCCTGGCAGAACGGTGAATTATCACCAAAGAACTGCTGGAACTGCTGAGGTAAACGAGGTGTGCGTACTGTTGTGCTCCCTTCAACGTTGATACTCACGACTGAAGGCATCACTTTTTCTAACATCGGCGCCAGGCTTGGCAGCTGCTGGCCGGAGGAAGAAGCAGTTTCTGCTGCGGTGGCAGTAAGCGGGCCCATCGCCATTCCCAGGCTCAGAACCAACGCGCTAGCTAAAAGTGTTTTTTTCATGCGTCTGTTTCTCTAAGTGTCCAATTATGCAACCATTGCTGTGGTCGTGATGTTGAGAGTCACGTTTTAACGCTAAGTTCATGAGGAAGTTTCTGTTAAAGGTAAAAATTTATTCTCTCGCTTTACAAAACTCACTCCCCGCCAGCGTTATTCGACCGCCATCAACCGACGATACTCGTCCCACGCATACAAATCCGTCATGCCGCTGACATAATCCTGCAGCAGGCGGGCACGATAATAACGCTCCCACAACAAACGTTCAAAGCGATGTTCAATGATCAGGTTGCGCATATGCACGGAATAAGCTTTGCGATGTTTTCCGGAGAGTTTGTGAAATAAGCGTGTCTCTATTGGATAGTCTTTATGGAAATCATCATTTATCAGGATGTTAAAATCTGCATAAGACATCGCTAACAGCGGCTGGTAGATATTCAACAGGCCTTTGATCACCTGATATCCCTGCAATTCCAGCTGTTCCACTTCTGCATGATTAAATACATGCTTTCTGGCCACCGCCTTGAAAAGCGCCAGTAACTGACTTTCAGCCCCTTCATCTTCCAGCAGAGAATGATTGAAGTTGCCCTGATAAATAGGCTCGATGTTATCAATAAAGCGTTTGACCGCATGTTCCACCAGCACGGACTGTACCCTGACCCTCAGCTTCATGAAAAAGGTGTCGCTGCGGCTGCGATAGCGCTCTTTGTTTTGCGCCTCACTGTAAGCAAACCCCACTATCTTTACAAACAGATCATCTGAATTGACTTTTTTCTTCTTCTTCAACAATTCCCACTCATCTTTCAGATAACCGTACAACTGTTCAACGCTGAAGATGGCCTTTTCCACGGCATCGTCCAGATCGGCAATACAGTAAGAAATATCATCTGCCGCTTCCATAATATAAGTCAGTGGGAAGCGGTGATATTGTTCAGTCGCGGTCGCCCGCAGCAATTCGGAGACGTATTTCTCTTCCGACAGATAATACCCGGGCTTTTTCATCAGCGTCTTAAACTGCCGAGGCTTTTCTCCCTGGAACCAGGCGGGGGCAGTATATTTCAGGATGCAGGCAACCTGAACGTAGGACAAATTGAGCTGCAGAAGAGTATGCACCAGGCGGATAGCCTGAGCATTGCCTTCGAAATGGCACAGGTCCTGGCGAAGTCTGGCGTTCATCGCGAAAAACTTCTCATTCTGCAGGTTATTTTCTACTCCGGCATCGGTTGGCTCAATCAACAGACCGGGCAGATTCACCTTAAACCAGTCATTAATTGCCGCTTCGCCAAAATGACCAAACGGTGGATTGCCCACGTCATGTAACAGGCAGGACATTTCCACCAGACTTTCAAAAGCACCGGTGAAACCTTCCAGGCCATACTGCGCCAGCCCGCCCGGCTGCTCTTTCAACTTCTGGATAATCTCCTTGGCGATATAGCGGCCGGTTTGCTGCACCTCAAGGGAGTGGGTCAGACGGGATCGTACGGCGGCATTTCTCTCCAGCGGAAAAACCTGGGTTTTTTGCTGCAGGCGGCGGATGGCGGCAGAATTAATGATCCTGCCACGGTCACTTTCAAAATGACGCGTGATGAGATATTCACCCTCAGGCTCTTCGCGGTTATTAAAGGGTCTCTCAAAGCTGAATTTCGTCCTGAAATCGATCGCTGACATAATCGTCCCCTGGATAACTGAATGGCGGAAAGTTTAATGACGTTTAATCATGGTAAACTATGCACCATCTTTGACGAGTTTTACCACAACCTTAGCGAGTATCCCTATGAAAGCAGGCATTATTGGCGCGATGGAGCAGGAAGTTACCCTGCTGCGCGACAAAATTGAAAACCGCCAGACGACGGCCCTGGCAGGCTGTGAAATTTATACCGGTACGCTGAATGGCGTGGAAGTTGCCCTGCTGAAATCAGGCATTGGTAAAGTCTCTGCCGCGATGGGCACCACTCTGCTGCTACAGATGTGCAAACCTGACTTTATCATTAACACCGGCTCCGCCGGAGGCCTGGCCCCCACACTGAAAGTGGGCGATATCGTGGTGTCCGATGAAGTGCGTTATCACGACGCTGACGTAACCGCCTTCGGTTATGAAGCCGGCCAGATGGCGGGTTGCCCTGCCGCCTTCACCGCAGATGCCCGGCTGATTGAAGCGGCTGAAACCTGCATCCGGGAACTCGGTCAGCATGCGGTTCGTGGTCTGGTCGTCAGTGGCGATGCCTTTATCAATGGGGCGGAGCCGCTGGCGCGCATCCGTGCTACCTTCCCGCAGGCTGTGGGGGTGGAGATGGAAGCAACCGCCATCGCGCACGTCTGCCACCAGTTCGGCACGCCGTTTGTGGTGGTTCGTGCCATCTCTGACGTGGCTGACCAGGAATCCCATCTGAGCTTCGATGAGTTCCTCACCGTTGCCGCTCAGCACTCTTCCCTGCTGGTTGAAACGCTGCTGACCCATCTGGCCCGTGGCTAAATTCCTGCCCGGTCTGTTACTGCTGCTGTCCTGCTACGGGGTAGCGGCAGCCTCTGCCCCCCGTGTTATCACCCTTGCCCCTAATCTGACCGAACTGGCTTTTGCAGCCGGGATCACTCCCATTGGAGTCAGTGCTTACTCAGACTATCCCCCAGAGGCAGAAAAAATTGAACAGGTAGCCAACTGGCAGGGGATCAACACCGAGCGCATTATCGGCCTCAGGCCTGACGTGGTGTTGGCGTGGCGTAACGGTAATCCACAACGCCAGGTCGACCAGCTGAAGGCGTTTGGTATTAAGGTGGAATGGATTGAACCGACTACGGTCAGCGAGATGATCGCCAGCGTGCGCCAGCTCAAAGCGTGGAGCCCGCAGCCTGAAAAGGCAGAGCAGGAAGCACGACGCCTCCAGAAACAGTGGCAGACATTGCAGACCCGCTATGCCAGCCTGCCCAGGAAAGCGGTCTTTCTGCAATTTGGTATGCAGCCGCTGTTTACCGCTTCCCGCAACACCCTACAAAACGACATCCTGCTGGTTTGCGGCGGCGAGAATATCTTTGCCGACAGCCGCGTGGCCTGGCCACAGGTCAGTCGTGAACAGGTGCTGATGCGCCATCCGGCGGTTGTGGTGTTCGGCGGTGACCGCCAGCGCATCCCGGCAATTGAGGCTTTCTGGCAACCGCGGCTCAGCGCTACGGTGATTGCGGTAAGAGATGACTGGTTTAGCCGGCCCGGCCCCCGAATGATGCTGGCTGCTCAACAATTATGCCGCCAACTGCACCCTGAGCAAAAACCCTGAAGCGGCAAAACCACAAGGGACCGGTTAACCTTTCAGCAAAAATTGACGTTAATCGATTAACGGGCCGGGTGTTATTTATCAGATGCTGAAGGAGGAACCGCAGCCGCAGGTGGTTTTGGCGTTTGGGTTGGTCACCACAAAACGTGAACCCTCCAGCCCTTCGGTGTAATCCACCGAACCGCCCACCAGATACTGCAGGCTCATTGGATCGACCACCAGCGCCACGCCCGCTTTCTCAATGGTCATATCGCCATCGTTAACCTTATCATCGAAGGTAAAGCCATACTGGAAGCCGCTACAGCCGCCACCGGTGATATAAACGCGCAGCTTCAGATCCGGGTTCTCTTCATCTGAAATCAGGTTTTTGACTTTACTGGCCGCTGCTTCAGTGAATTGCAGGGGCAGAGCTATATCGTCACTCATTTCGTACTCCATCAGGCATTCGGGCAACAGGTCATATTTCGACCATTAATAGCATCATTATCTTATACACCAGTATAGCAATCAAGTATCAGCCTGTTTGGCATGGGCTGACGTGGCACTCTGTGCTGCGGTGGCTTCTTCCGCCTGCTGCCGTTTCGCCAGCAGGCGACCCAGCAGGGCCGAATAGAGCGGCTTACCCCCAAGAAACTGTGCCAGCAATGTTGCGCCAAGACAGGTAATAATCATGGGCAGAATAAGTTGATAATTGTCGGTCATTTCCAGAACCAGCACGATACCGGTCAGCGGTGCCCTGACCGAAGCCGCGAACAGCGCCCCCATTCCGGCAATCGCAAAAGTACCGGCCTCAAGGTGATAAGCGGGAAACAACGAGGCGCTGGCCATGCCAAAGGCGGTGCCAAGTAAGGTGCCCAAAGCCAGCATCGGGGCGAAGATGCCCCCCGGTGCGCCCGAGCCAAAGCACAGCAGCGTGGTCACCACACGGGCAATAAAAATAAACAGCAGCATGCCGACAGTGTAATGACCCGCCGCGGCAACCGGGATCAGATTGAACCCACCGCCTGCCGCTTCCGGCTCAATCAGGCCGAGCACGCCACAAACGCCGCCCAACATCGCGCCGATTATCAGCAGCTTGCGCATATTCCCGCCGTGCAGACGCTGGAACATATCCTGCGCTTTGAAAATCAGCGCGTTGAACGCCACGCCCACCACACCAAAAATCATCCCCAGCAGCAGATAGAGCCACAGGGTATTGACAGGAGAATTCGACAGTTTACCTACCGCGATCACCGCATGTTCACCGTTAAAGACGCGGAAAACGATGCTCGACATTATGACGCCGATAAACACGGCCTTGATGGATATCACGCTGTAGCGGAACTGAAGACGCATCTCTTCAATGATAAACAGGATGCCCGCCAGTGGGGCGTTAAAGGCCGCCGATAATCCTGCCGCCGCGCCGGTAGCCAGCAGCGAATGACGCGCCTCGGTGCTCTTCATACGGAAAATATCCAGCACCATGCGACCGATATTACCGCCCAACTGCACCGTCGGTCCTTCCCGGCCGAGCACCATGCCGGCCCCCAGCGTGCCCATCCCACCAATAAATTTTACCGGGATCACCCGCCACCATCGCACCGGGCGCAACTCTTCAAGCGCGCCTTCAATTTCAGGAATGCCGGATCCGGAGGCTTCCGGAGCGAAACGGCGGACAAGGTAGTAACCGATAACGGCGAGGATTGCGGAGAGAATAAATGCCAGCGGAAACGCCAGGATCCAGTGATGTTCCACTTTCGCCAGGATTTCAAGGCGGTGAGTGCTGACCGCGTTAACCGCCTTTTCAAAGCCTACCCCAACCAGCCCGGCGAGAGTACCGACAATACCCGCCATAATCAGCACGACAACGGGGGTTTTGTCGCGGCGTATCAACATGCGGAGGAAATCACTGCGCCTGGCAGGCACCACCGTTAACTGGTCGGTCGAGGAGGTTGGCTCGTTCATATCCCGTTTATTGGTTTGTCAGGAAAGGTCAGTATCTTACCTGTCTCAGGGCGAATGTCCCGAGGAAAAATGTTCTCCATTCGTGTCAAAAGCCCACTGACCTTTTGACCCAGCCGCAGGTTCCCTTAGAATGGCGGTGTTTTTCTTAATGCATCCTCAGGAGCGGAACCATGAGTAAGTCTGAAAATCTGTATGCTCAGGCGCAGCAATTAATTCCCGGTGGCGTCAACTCGCCAGTGCGCGCCTTTACCGGCGTTGGCGGTGTACCGCTCTTTATCGAACGTGCTGACGGTGCTTATCTGTATGACGCCGACGGTAAAGCCTACGTGGATTACGTTGGCTCCTGGGGTCCGATGGTTCTGGGACATAACCACCCGGCGATCCGCAACGCGGTGATCGAAGCAGCAGAGCGCGGCCTGAGTTTCGGTGCACCAACCGAGATGGAAGTGAAAATGGCGCAGCTGGTGACCGAACTGGTGCCCACTATGGATATGGTGCGCATGGTGAATTCCGGGACCGAAGCGACCATGAGCGCAATTCGCCTGGCACGCGGTTTTACCCATCGCGACAAAATTATCAAGTTTGAAGGCTGCTACCATGGCCACGCTGACTGCCTGCTGGTTAAAGCCGGTTCTGGCGCCCTCACCCTCGGTCAGCCCAACTCTCCGGGCGTTCCGGCAGACTTCGCCAAACATACCCTGACCTGCACCTATAACGATCTGCATTCCGTACGTGCTGCCTTTGAGCAGTACCCGGATGAAATCGCCTGCATCATCGTTGAGCCGGTCGCGGGCAACATGAACTGCATCCCGCCGCAGCCGGACTTCCTGCCGGGCCTGCGTGCGCTCTGTGATGAGTTTGGCGCGCTGTTGATCATTGACGAAGTGATGACCGGTTTCCGCGTTGCGCTGGCTGGTGCTCAGGATTATTACGGCGTGGTGCCGGACCTGACCTGTCTGGGCAAAATCATCGGCGGTGGTATGCCGGTGGGCGCGTTTGGTGGCCGTCGTGAAGTGATGGAAGCGCTGGCTCCGACCGGCCCGGTTTATCAGGCCGGTACGCTGTCCGGCAACCCGATTGCCATGGCTGCCGGTTTTGCCTGCCTCAGCGAAATTGCCAAACCAGGCACTCACGCGGTCCTGACGGAACTGACCACGCAGCTGGCGGATGGCCTGCTGGCCGCCGCGCAGGAGGAAGGTATTCCTCTGGTGGTGAATCACGTGGGCGGGATGTTTGGCGTGTTCTTCACCGATGCGCCGGACGTGACCTGCTATGAGGACGTAACGAGGTGTAACGTGGAGCGCTTTAAGCAGTTCTTCCATCTGATGCTGGGAGAAGGCGTGTACCTGGCGCCGTCCGCGTATGAAGCTGGCTTTATGTCTCTGGCGCACAGCAAGGAAGATATCCAGCGCACTGTCGATGCGGCCCGCCGCTGCTTCGCAAAGCTGGCCTGAGTCAGTAGCCAGCTGATTAGCAAAACAGAGCGCGCCCGGGCGGGGAACACTGGCCGCTCATAAAGGCGCAAAAAGCGCCGTCCCTGGCCGCCCGGCTCGCACCGTCCATGGTGCGAGTCGCTGTATTCCCGACCCGCGTTCCCTGGCTAACGCTCTGAGTCGTTTGCTGTAAAAACTCACACCTTCCGCAACAGATAGACAAAGTAAGGCGCACCGATAAAGGTCGCCAGTAGCCCCGCCGGGATCTGTTCGGGGAACGCCACCATCCTGCCGCACCAGTCGGCTATCGCCATCAGTGCCCCCCCCAGCAGAGCTGCCATCACCAGCTGCGGTATCGCGCGCCTGAAGCCAAGCATCCTCGCAATATGCGGAGCCATCAGCCCGATAAAGCTCAACGGACCAATGGTGAGGGTTGCCGCCGCAGTCAGCGCCGCTGCCAGCAGCAGCAATGCCATGCGGGAAGGTTTCAGCGCCAGACCCAACGATCGGGCCGTCTCACCCCCGAGCGGCAGCAGAGTCAGCCAGCGGCGGCACAATGGCGTCAGCGCCAGCAGCACGACGGCCACCACCACGGTTCGCCCTGCCTGAGCAGCATTCACGTTGTAGGTGGAACCCGAAATCCATGTCATCAGATCGGCCATGCGCGGATCGCCGCTCGCCAGCAGTAACAGCAGCAGCGTGGCGAAAGCCGTACTCAGCGCCATCCCCGCCAGCAACATGCGTTCCGGAGAGAAACCGCCACGCCCACCGACAAAGGTGATAATCAGCAGCGTCACCGCCGCGCCGAGGCTGCCCGCTGGCAGCAGCCAGCCAAAAGCATCGCCCGGGACCAGGAACAGCATCAGCACTACGCCAAAGGCCGCACCGGAGCTGATCCCCAGCACTTCCGGGCTGGCCATCGAGTTACCGGTCAACCGCTGGACAATACAGCCTGCCACGCCCAGCATCAGCCCCGTACTGACCGCTGCCGTCAGTCGCGGCATCCGCCACGGCAACAGTTGCTGCCAGAGCTCGCCGGTTGCCCACTGCCAGCCATGTGCATCGCGGCCAACACTCAGAGCAACCACGCTCAGCACCAGCAGCGCGGCAATACCCATCATGCTCCACATCAGCACGTTATGACGCTCAACGGGAACATTATCGCCATGATTCAACGCTGGCATACCAGAAGAAGTCTTCAGGCGCGGCAGCAGCCAGAGCAGCAGCGGAGAGCCAATGATCGCCGTCGCCGTACCGGTGGACACTTCCCGCCAGTTTTCTGTCAGCCAGATCACGCACTGATCGGCCAGCCACAGCAGCAGCATGCCGATCAGCGGAGCCAGCAATAACCGGCTGATCAAACGTCGCGCGCCGAGCATCTTCGCCAGCAGCGGCGCAAAAAGGCCGATGAACCCAATAATCCCGGCGGCATTCACCAGCTGAGCGCTGAGGATAATCGCCAGCGCCAGCACGCCTGCTCGTGCCAGAGATAAAGCCAGCCCGAGGTTTTTCGCCACGCCGTCATCCAGCCCCATCAGCGTCATCGGCCGCCGCAGCATCAGCGCCAGCACAAAGCCCATCAGCAGCTTCGGCCAGATAAAACTGACGTTGCTCCAGTCCATCTGGTTCAGGGTGCCGGTACTCCACAGGAACATGCTTTGCAGACGGTCATGGTTAAACAGGCTGAGGATCTGATTGACCGCGCCGCAGTAGAGTGACATCACCAGCCCGGCGAGGATCAAGGTTACCGGAGAGAGGCGCTTGCCCCAGGCGATACCAAACACGATCAGACCGACGAGGATCGCCCCGATCATCGCCGCCATTTGTTGGGTGAAGATACCGCCCGGCAGACTCCACAGTGTGGCAACTGTCAGGCCCAGCTGCGCCCCCGTGGCCACGCCCAATGTGGTCGGCTCTGCCAGAGGGTTGCGCAGTACCTGCTGGAACAGCAGTCCGACCAGCCCCAGACCCGCGCCAATCAACAGAGAAAGCACCAGGCGCGGCATCAGGCTGTAGTGGAACACCATCTCCGCGACATTGTCCGGATTGGCAGAATGGATCGTACTCAGCCACTGCGCGGGCGGCAGCTGCTGGCTAAAGTTGTAAAAGGTCAGCCCGAGCGCCGCGGCCAGCAGCAGCGTTATAAGGACGATCGGGAAGCGGTGTGAAGTTTTCATGCTTCCCCCAGCGCAGTGTCGAGCAGGTGGCAAAAACGCATCGCCGAAAGCGTTGCGCCATAGAACCAGACCTGCGGCACCCGACGGAAGCGATTCTCCCGGACAAAGGAGAGCGACTTCCACAGCGGCGTGGAGGTCACCTGCTCTACCAGAGCATCGTCGCCGTGATCAAAGCAGACCGCATCCACATTCTTCATCGACGCCAGGCGCTCAATGCCAATCACCGCGCTGCCCCAGAAGTTGGTTTCGCCCTGCCAGGCATTTTCAATCCCCAGCTCGTCCAGCACTTCCAGGAACAGGCTGCCTTTACCGAACACCAGCGTGTGGCGCGGATCGAGGATCGACATCAGCAAGAGCGGTCTTTTAACTCGTTGGCTGATGCGCGCCTTCGCCTGGGCGAGGTAAGCATCAAAATCAGCCAGATGCTGCTGAGCCTGCGGCACGCGA
The DNA here is from genome assembly GCA_050311775.1 of Erwinia amylovora. Classification (GTDB taxonomy): domain Bacteria; phylum Pseudomonadota; class Gammaproteobacteria; order Enterobacterales; family Enterobacteriaceae; genus Erwinia; species Erwinia amylovora_A. The sequence goes on from JBNONK010000017.1 coordinate 55,921, forward strand.
TCCAGTCGTTCCGCCAGCTGCACCAGTGATTTACGTGCCTGGGTAAGCGGTTTGCCGCTGGCATCGTTGGAGGCAAAGCCCATCACCGGAGCGATCCGTTCGATCTTCTCTTTTGCCGGGCCATAACCGGATGAGTAGAGGATCAGTGAGGGCTGCATCTGGATCATCAGTTCCAGATTGGGTTCAGTGCGTAACCCGACATCTACCGTAGAGGCGGGCAGTTTCGGCTCCCCCACCCACAGCTTGTATTGATACATTTCCGCGGTGCCCATCGGCATCACACCCAACGCCATCAGCAACTCCGTGGGGAACCACTCAATGGTAATGATGCGCGTAATATCAATGGACGGAGCAGCCCGGGCACGCAGCGCGGGCAGCAGCGGAGAAAGAGCCATCGCCACCAGCAGGCGGCGGCGGAGATAATCAGGCATGAAGACACCAATCCGTCAGTAAACAAAACTCACCGGCGTACCGCCGTCAGGGTGAGGTAAAATCCCCATCGGGATACCGTAAATCCGGTTCAGCACCTCAGGCTGCATAATCGCCTCAGCATCGCCCTGGGCGATCAGACTCCCGCTGCGCAGCGCCACCAGCGTGTCACAATAGCGGGCAGCCATATTAATATCATGCAGGACCGCAATCACGGTCAGGCCGCGCTCACGGCTCAGTCGCTGGATCAGGGTCAGCACGTCAACCTGATGAGCAATATCCAGCGCGGAAGTGGGTTCATCGAGCAGCAGGCAGCGGCTGTTTTGCGCCACCAGCATGGCGATCCACGCCCGCTGACGCTCACCGCCGGAGAGGCTGTCCACCAGGCGTTGAGCAAAAGGTTTTAAGCCAACCAGAGCAATGGCTTCTTCGACCCGCTCGCGATCTTCCTCACCAAAACGACCCAGCGCGCCGTGCCACGGGTAACGCCCCATTGACACCAGCTCGCGTACCGTCATCCCTTCAGCAGAAGGAAGCTGCTGCGGCAGATAGGCAACTTCACGGGCAAACAGTTTACCCGGCCATGCCGCCACCGGCTTGTCATTCAGCAGCACCTGACCACCGGTGGCAGCATGATGCCTGCCCAGCATTTTCAGCAGGGTCGACTTGCCGGAGCCGTTGTGGCCAATCAGCCCACAAACTTTACCCGCCGGGAAAGTCAGCGACAACGGCTGCAGCAAGGTTCTGCCGGGAACGGTGAAGGTAGCCTGATCGAGCGAGAAGGTGGTTTCTGGGGCAAACGGAGGATGCATAGCAGTCTTCTGATTGGTGGGCGCGGCAAACCGCGCCCGATTTAAAATTAGAAACGGAAAGTCGCTGTCGCCACGAACTGGCGGCCTGCGCCCCAGAAACATCCATAGGTCTGGAAACAGCTGGCGACGTATTCACGGTCCAGCACGTTGTTAACGTTCAGCGCCACGCTTGACCCATACAGACCAAAGCGGCCCAGGTCATATTTCACCACGGCATCCATTACCGCTGCACTGCCCACTTTGAAACTGTTCGCCGGGTCGCCGTAGCTGGAACCGATGAAACGGCCACCGGTACCCAGAGTCACACCACTCAGCGCGCCATTGTTGAAGGTGTAATCTCCCCACAGTGAAGCCATGTGCTTAGGGATCTGCTCTGGCGTATTGCCCTTCAGGGTGGTGTCCTTGGTGTATTCTGCATCAGTATAGGTGTAAGACGCGGTCATGTTGATGTTCTGGGTCAGCGCTGCTTTGCTTTCCAGCTCAACTCCACGGGCACGGATCTCACCAGACGGTACCTGGTTTAAGGCGTTATTCGGATCGGCCGTCAGGTTATTGGTCTTGGTCAGTTGGTACAGCGCACCGGTCATTACGATTGGCATGTCTTTCGGCACATACTTCACGCCGGCTTCATATTGCTCGCCTTTCGATGGCTCATAGGCCACACGAGGGGTGCTGTAGAGGCTGAATGCGTTAGGCTCGAAGGACTGGCTGTAGCTGAAGTAAGGCGTAATGCCGTTGTCGAACAGGTAGTTCACACCGCCACGCCAGGTGAACTGGTGATCGTTACGGTCGATATAGCCGTTATCGGCACGCACGGTGGTGGCCTGAGTAGACCAGTCATAACGACCGCCCAACGTGAACACCCACTTGTTCCACTCAGCCTGATCCTGAACGTACAGGCCGGTCTGTTTGGATTCGTTCATCTGGTAAGGCACCGCGGTGCCGAAATCGGTATCGGTCATCGACGGCAGGTTGTCGAGGTCCAGTGACGTGGTATTGCCGAACAGCGCGCTGATATCGTTACGCATCCGGGAATAATCGACACCGGTTAACAGGGTGTGATCCATATCGCCAGTAGCAAATTTGGTTTGTAACTGGGTATCCACGCTGAAGTTCTGCAGACGCTCATGATCAACCACGGTACCGCGACCCAGATAATGGGCCTGCTGTGCAGGAGTCAGGCTGGTGCAGTAAGAGTTGAAGCCGTTCATGCTGTTGTTGCACAGCCCGGTGCCGTAAGCGCTCTGCTGAGACGTTTTCATTTCAGAGAAACGCAGGTTCTGACGCACGGTGAAGGTATCGTTAAAGCCATGCTCGAAGGCATAGCCCACCATTTTCTCGTTACGGGAATAGGTGTTGTTGGTGGCGCCTTCGTTGAAACTGGTTGGCAGATGGCCACCATTTGGCAACGGCTCAACGGTGCCTTCCTTCGGTAACCAGCCGTAGTAACCGGTAGAAGGTTCGTTCTGGAAATAGGACAGGAAGGTGAAGTTGGTTTTGTCATCCGGACGCCAGGAGAAAGAAGGCGCGATGGCATAACGCTGTTGTTTGGCGTTGTCCTGCTGCTGGTTGTTGGAGCGAGCCACACCGGTCAGGCGGTAAGAGAACTCGCCGTTGTCGTCCAGGGCATCGCTGAAGTCGAACCCGGTTTGCATCAGGTTATCGGAGCCCATTTTGAACTGCACTTCACGCAGTGGTTCAGTGGTCGGACGCTTGCTGACCATAGAAACGATTCCGCCCGGGCTGCTTTTGCCGTACAGCACGGAGGTTGGACCACGCATCAGTTCCACACGCTCCAGCATATACGGATCGATTACCGCATCGTTATAGAAGTCGCCCTGCAACTTCTGGCCGTCCAGGTAGTTATTCTGGTTAAGGCCGCGCGAAGAGAAGCCGCGAATGATCACGAAGTCATAAGTGTTGGAAGCACCACGGCTGTTAACCGTCACGCCTGGCGTATAGCCCAGCGCTTCTTTCACCGACTGGAACTGATGCATATCCAGTTCCTGACGGGTCACCACGGAAACTGACTGCGGGTTTTTTTCAATTGGTGTATCTGTTTTAGTCCCGGTCGCAGAGTGTTTGGCCGCGATAGTTGGAGCCGGCCCCCAGGCACTTTCCTGTGACGCAGCAGCGGCATTAGCATTAACGGTAATAGTCTCTTCAGCCGCCGCGAAAGTGGAGGAAGAAAGACCGATTGCAACAAGGATGGCCAGTCGACGAATTGAGGTATTCACTGGTAAGGAAAAACGATTAAAAGACAAGGTAGCCATTTAGCTTTTCTCTGAATGAGATTGGTTGAATGTAAACGTAAACGAGAATTATTATTATAACGATTGGATAATATGCGAATTACCGGAAGCGCTCAAGAAAAAAACAGCCGTCTCAGGGCTGTTTGCTGGCCGAATAACCTGATGTAAATTGTGGGAAATAAGCATGCAATGTACTTGCGACACTGAAACGCACCTTTGTGGCTATTTTGTTCCCTGCGGCCAGCAATCGCGGGTAAAAAAAAAGCCGGTTCATCATGAACCGGCTTTTTATCTGGGGGTCAGTTACTTACCGAACATATCCTTGATCCATCCCGCCACACCATTACTGTCTTTCTGCTCATTTTGCTGCTGTTGTTGCTGCTGTTGCTGTTGCTGTTGCTGTTGCTGTTGCTGTTGCTGAACCTGCTGCTGCTGTTGCTGACACAGCGCGTTGGCATCGGTGGTCCATACCGGCAGCGTTCTCCAGCTGCTGCTGCCACTTCCGCAGACAAAGTTACCGGCTGAATCCACGTTCATCGGTGCGATGTCTTCCGGCGGCGTTGGCAGCAACGGCGTCGGCGCCTGGATATCCAGATAACGGCGATAGATCTGCATTGCCCCGCTGGCACCATACAATTTGGTCGGCTGGTTGTTGTCCCGGCCAATCCAGGTGATTGCCACTTCTTTGCCATCCACACCGGCAAACCAGCTGTCGACCTGATTGTTAGTGGTACCGGTTTTCGCCGCCAGATGGGCTTTCGGATAACGTGCGCCCAGGGCGTGAGCCGTTCCCTCTTCTGCTACCTGTTGCATATCATACAGCGTCAGATAAGCGGCCTGAGCCGGTACGACGCGCTCAGCCTGCGGGAAGCTCTGATAGAGCACAGTACCATCTTCAGCGATGACGGAACGCAGCGCGGAAAGCGGAGCACGGTTACCACCGCCTGCGATGGTCTGAAACGCCTGAGCCACTTCAATTGGCGTCAGGTTAAGCGCGCCCAGCAGCATCGCCGGAACCGCCTGCAGCTGCTCCTTCGGCACCCCCAGCCTGGTCCAGGTATCCACCACCTGCGGCAGTCCCAGCGTCATCCCCAGGTTAACCGTTGGCACGTTCATGGAGTGCGCCAGCGCGTCCACCAGCATGACCTGGCCGCTGAAGCGACGATCATCGTTTTGCGGTTTCCAGACCTGCCCGTTTGGCTGCTTCAGCGCAATCGGGTTATCAGCGATCCAGGTGTTCAGGCGGAATTTATCCGGCTGGCTCAGGGCAGTGAGATAGGTTGCTGGCTTGGCCAGAGAACCGATGGAACGGCGGGCCTGCAGCGCACGGTTATACCCGGCAAACTGAGGATCCGCACCGCCGACCATGGCACGCACTTCACCACTGAAGCGGTCAACGATCACCATAGCGGTCTCAAGATCGCTCAGGCCACGCTGCTTACGCAGCACCGGCACGCCATCCTCAACCGCTTTCTCTGCCGCATCCTGTGAGACAGGATCCAGCGTGGTGAAGATCTTCACGCCCGACAGGTCTTTCACTTTATCGCCCAGCTTCGCCTGCAGTTCATTACGCACCATCTGCATAAACGCTGGCTGAGGCGTGATCACCCCACCTTTCGGTTGTACGCCAAGCGGACGCGCGCTAAGCATGTCATACAGCTCCTGGTCGATCACCTTCTGCTGCTGCAGCAGGCGCAGCACCAGGTTACGACGTTCCAGCGCCAGTTTCGGGTTACGCCATGGGTTATACAGCGAGGCCCCTTTTACCATCCCCACCAGCAGTGCCTGCTGATCGAGGCTCAGCTCATCAACCGGGCGGCCGAAGTAGTACAGGCTGGCCAGCGGGAAGCCACGGATCTGATCGTTCCCCGCCTGCCCCAGATAGACTTCGTTCAGATACAGCTCAAGAATGCGATCTTTGCTGTAGCGCGCATCCATAATCAGCGCCATATAGGCTTCGTTCGCTTTACGCCACAGCGAACGCTCGTTGGTCAGGAACAGGTTTTTCACCAGCTGCTGAGTCAGCGTACTGCCGCCCTGTACCGCACGACCGGCGGTGATGTTGGCGAGGAAAGCACGGCCAATCGAGTAGAAGCTGATCCCGTCATGCTGATAGAAGTGTCGGTCTTCGGTCGCCACCAGCGTGTCTACCAGCAGATCCGGGAAGCCCGAGCGCGGCACAAACAGACGCTGTTCGCCGTTTGGCGACTGCAGCATGGTGATGAGTCTTGGATCGAGGCGGAAGAAGCCAAAGTCGCGTCCGCTATCGAGGTTTTTAATTTCAGTAAGGGAGTCACTGTTAAAGCTCAGCCGTGCGCGGATCTGCCCTTCTTTACTGTCAGGGAAGTCAAACGGACGGCGGATCATCTCGATGCTGTTAGCCTGCACGGTAAATTCGCCGGGACGCGTCATGCGGGTCACCTGACGATACTGCGTGCCTTCCAGCAGGGCGATCATCTCTTTTTTGTTGTAGGACATGCCCGGCTCAAGATTGACCATGCGACCATAAACCGTCGCAGGCAGTTGCCAGACTTTACCATCAATACGACTGCGGATTTGTGAATCGAGGTAAACCCCGTACACGGCCATTAGCACGATAAAGACCAACAACAGCTTGATAAATAAGCCCAGCCAGCCTCTTTTCTTGCGCGGTGGACGCCCTTTTCCTTTACGTGGCACCGGTTCTACCTCCTCGTTATCGTGGTCTTCATCCTGAAAATCATCATGTTCATCATATTCATCATCCCTGCGGCGACCCCGGCCCGCCACCTTGCGCGGGGGGTTGGGCTGTTTACCTTTACGCCCAATAGGTTCGCGATCGTCTGACATTCGTTTCTTTTCTCCAGCGGGCGCCGCTCAGGGACCGCTACTTTGTTCTTAGATCATCCACTTCGGAACGGGAACCTTCCGAAATCAAAGCCCACCTGCTCAGGAGGAGGCAGAATACTTTTTAGTGCGCCGCGTTGGCAGCGCACTGGCAGGGTCGTCCGGCCAGACATGTTTGGGGTACCGCCCCTTCATCTCTTTCTGCACTTCACGGTACGTGCCCTGCCAGAACGCCGCCAGGTCACGGGTAATCTGCAAAGGACGTTGCGCGGGTGAAAGCAGCTCCAGCACCAGGGCTATCCGCCCCCCGGCCACGCTGGGGTTTTGTGCTTCGCCAAACATTTCCTGCAGGCGAACAGCCAGCGCGGGCGGCTTCTCTTCATCATAACGGATCGGAAGCCGGCTTCCGGTGGGCACAGTGTAGTGAGTTGGCAGCAGACTATCCAGCTGCTGACGCCCGGACCATGTGAGCAATTGTAATAAAGCGCTGGTCGCGTCAAGTTGCTTCAGCCCTTTTGCGTCACGCACGCCGTTCATGGCGGGCAGCAGCCACTCTTCCAGGCTGGCGAGCAGGTCTGCCTCGCTGGCTGCGGGCCAGTCTTTTTCCGGCAGCCACTGCGCGGCGCAGACCATTCTCAGCCGTAATTGCTCGGTTTGCGGGGTCCAGTTCAGGACCGACAATCCTTTGAGTCGGATCCAGCGCAGCATCGCCTGATGAAGCTCATCCTCATCCGGTTTGCTCAGCAGCTGCGACTTCAGCACCAGCTCACCAATCTGCTCGCGGCGCCAGGCGCGCAGTGTGCCACGCTGGTCATCCCACTCCACTTCAGTACGCTGCTCTACCAGCGCAGGCCGCTGTTTTATCAGCACGTCGATCTCCAGCGGCATCGCCTGCAAAATGCGGGCATCGGGCTGGGAACTGCCCTGCAATAAGCCGGGAGCCAGCAGCCATTCATAGCGGGTCAGCGCTTCGTCGCTGTCCAGCATTGCTCCCATGCCGTTTGCCAGCTGATAGCGCCCCTCTGCACCACGACGGCGGGCAATACGATCCGGGAAGGCTCCAGCCAGCAGCGGCGCAATCAACTCGCTGTCAGCATTACCTTCAGGCACCTTAAGTCGCTTTTGCAACTGCCTGGCCCGCTGCAGCCAGTTGGACTGCCTGCGGAGGAAACTGTCCCGAAGATCCACGCTGCCACGCGCCGGTTCTTCCAGCATCGCCACCAGCAGGGCTGCCGTGGTCACCTTGTCGCTGCAGTTACCGGCTTCAATCAACATGGCGGAAAACCGCGGCTCGCTTCCCAGCGTTGCCATGTTTCTCCCTTTGCTGGTAAGCCTGCCTGCGGCATCCGTGGCGCCCAGTTGCCCCAGCAACCGTTGCGCCTGACGAAGATTGGCGGCAGGCGGCACATCCAGCCAGCTCAGCTGGGCCACGTCGTGACAGCCCCACTGCAGTAAATCCAGCCACAGTGAAGCAAGATCGCTGTTGAGGATTTCCGCGTCAGTATGGCTGGACGCGCGCTCCGCCTGCTCTCTGGCGATCAGATGCAGGCACAGACCTGGTTCCAGACGACCGGCACGCCCGGCGCGCTGTGTCATAGAAGCCTGGCTGACGCGCTGGGTTTGCAGGCGGGTCAGCCCGGTTCGCGTATCAAACAGCGCCACACGTTCCAGCGCGCTGTCCACCACCAACCGGATGCCCTCAATGGTCAGGCTGGTTTCAGCGATATTGGTCGCCAGCACCACTTTCCGGCGACCGGCTGCGGCGGGCAGGATCGCTTTACGCTGCTCAGCCAGCGGCAATGCGCCATATAAAGGACACAGGTCGGTATCACTGGCTATCAGTGATCCAAGATGGGTCTGCACCCGCTGGATCTCCCCCACACCGGGCAGGAACAGCAGCAGCGAGCCACTCTCTTCGCGCAGCAGCTGGCTGACCTGACGGGCAACCGCCTCATCAAATCGCAGGTTGGCAGGCAGTGAAGCGTAACGGCGTTCAACAGGGAAAGAGCGTCCTTCAGAACGGATCATCGGGGCATCGGGCAGTAGCGTCTGTAAGCGCTGGTTATCGAGGGTTGCCGACATCAGCAGAATTTTCAGGTCGTCCCGCAGTCCCTGCTGCACATCCAGCAGCAGCGCGAGGGCGAGGTCGGCCTGCAAACTGCGCTCGTGGAATTCATCAAGGATCACCAGCGACACGCCTTCCAGCATCGGGTCCTGTTGCAACATCCGGGTCAGGATCCCTTCGGTCACCACCTCCAGTCGCGTACCCGGTCCGCTGCGGCTTTCCGATCGCATGCGGTAGCCTACCGTTTCCCCCGGTTGTTCGCCCAGCTGTTCCGCCAGTCGCTGGGCCACGTTTCGCGCTGCCAGACGACGCGGCTCCAGCAGCAAAATACGCCCGCTGAACGCTGCCTGCTTCAGGATCTGCAGCGGCAGCCAGGTTGATTTCCCCGCGCCGGTAGGTGCCGCCAGCAGCACCTGAGGAGACTTCCGCAGGGCTGTCAGCAGGTCGGATAAAACAGCGCTGACCGGTAATGAACTCACGAATGCTCCATAACGTCATGGTCTGAATTTGCCGGGCATTGTACCATTCCCGCTTCTGGAATACCGGAGAGCACCATGAGTGAGCAAAAAAGGCTGTTTTTTGGCATCAGCCTGCCGGAAGAGAGCAGGCAGAGCTTAATAAGATGGCGTGCCGACACTTTTCCCGCCGGGGCAGGCCGTCCGGTGGCGGCTGATAATCTGCACCTGACGCTGGCCTTTCTCGGTGAAATCAGCAAAGAAAAGACCGGGGCGCTGCAGCAGCTGGCAGGAAGAATTAAGCAGCCCGGCTTTACACTTACCCTGGATGATGCGGGCCACTGGCCGCGCGCCGGCGTGGTCTGGCTGGGGCCGAAACAGTCGCCTCGCGGGCTGCTGCAACTGGCGGAGATTCTGCGTTCGCAGGCGGCCCGCAGCGGCTGTTACCAGAGCCCGATGCCCTTTCATCCGCATGTCACATTACTGCGTAACGCTACGCAGCCCGTCACGTTACCACCCCGCAATTTTAGCTGGCAGGTTCACGTTGAGCGCTTCGCGCTGTTCGAGTCCGTTTTCGCTAAAGGACGAACCCAGTATAAAGAGCTGGCGGACTGGGCACTGAAGCAGGAATAAGTATGATTTTCGATCCGCCACTGCGGCCAGCAACACTGATTTTGCGCTATAAACGCTTTCTGGCCGACGTGATCACACCCGAGGGGGAAAAGCTGACTCTGCACTGCGCCAATACCGGCGCGATGACCGGGTGCGCCACGCCGGGTGACACGGTCTGGTACTCAACGTCAGACAGCGCGACAAGGAAATATCCCCACAGCTGGGAGCTGACGGAAACGCAGCAGGATCACTGGATTTGTGTGAATACCTTACGGGCCAATAATTTAGTCAAAGAAGTGCTGGCAAACCAGGCTATTCCAGAATTATCCGGTTACTCTGTCCTGCGCTCTGAGGTCAGATATGGCGCGGAAAAGAGTCGCATTGATTTTCTGTTACAGGCAGATAACCGTGCGAACTGCTATATTGAAGTCAAATCCGTGACGCTTTTACAGCAAGGAAAAGGGTATTTTCCGGATGCGGTAACCGTGCGCGGCCAGAAGCATCTCCGTGAACTGGCGAAGATGGCTGAAAATGGTGAACGCGCGGTTCTGTTTTTTGCCGTTCTGCACTCGGGGATTGAGGACGTCACCCCGGCGCGTCATATTGACGCTCGTTATGCAGAACTACTGGCACAGGCGCAACAGAGCGGGGTTGAAGTGCTTTGTTATAAAGCGCAGTTATCACCTGAAGGGCTCTCGTTACAAAAGGCACTGGTTGTGGAGTTGTAAAGTGTGGCGCAATTTGCTGTTATAAGAATGGTCTTAGAGTTGCGCCAAATACGCTTTTACTCACAGGCTTGTCAAGGGATGTTCAGGAATAATTGCCAACCTTGATCGCTTCTGCTATTTATAGCGACCTGTTTTTATCCCCTGTGGGGATCGATAGTGCGTGTTATCCAGGAGAAACAACATGCAAGAAGGGCAAACCCGTAAAACCTCGTCCCTGAGTATTCTCGCCATCGCTGGGGTGGAGCCTTACCAGGAGAAGCCGGGCGAAGAGTACATGAATGAAGCCCAGCTGGAGCATTTCAAGAAGATCCTGGAAGCCTGGCGTAACCAGCTTCGTGATGAAGTTGACCGTACGGTTTCCCATATGCAGGATGAAGCCGCCAACTTCCCCGATCCGGTTGACCGGGCTGCACAGGAAGAGGAATTCAGTCTTGAACTGCGTAACCGTGACCGCGAACGCAAACTGATCAAAAAGATCGAGAAGACGCTAAAGAAAGTGGAAGACGACGATTTCGGCTACTGTGAATCCTGTGGCGTTGAAATCGGTATCCGTCGCCTTGAGGCGCGTCCTACCGCCGATCTTTGCATTGACTGTAAAACGCTGGCGGAAATCCGCGAAAAACAAATGGCCGGTTAATGGCTAATGGATTGTGCAGTGAGGCAGGTAATTCACCCGCTTCACTGCCTGTCTTCACCACCATGTCCTCTTCTTATATCGGGCGCTTTGCCCCCTCCCCTTCAGGTGTTCTGCATTTTGGCTCTCTGATTGCTGCGGTTGGCAGTTACCTGCAGGCACGCGCGCAGCAAGGCTTATGGCTGGTTCGCATCGAAGATATCGATCCTCCGCGCGAAGTGCCCGGAGCCGCAAAGCGCATTCTTCAGCAGCTGGAGCAGTACGGCCTGCACTGGGATGGTGAAGTACTCTGGCAGTCGCAGCGCCATGATGCCTACCGCGAGGCGCTGGCCTGGCTGCGGCAGCATAACCACAGTTACTACTGCACCTGTACGCGCAGCCGCATCCAGCAGGTCGGTGGGGTTTACGATGGACACTGCCGCACACGCAATTGTGGCCCGGATAATGCGGCATTACGTCTGCGGGTCGATGCCCCTGTCGCTCGCTTCCACGACAACCTGCGGGGTGAAGTGGAGGCAGAGGCCCGGCTGGCGCAGGAAGATTTCATTATTCATCGCCGGGACGGGCTGTTCGCCTATAACCTTGCGGTGGTGGTGGATGACCATTATCAGGGCGTCACGGAAGTGGTACGTGGCGCTGATTTGATCGAGCCCACGGTCAGGCAGATCGCCCTTTATCAGCAGTTCGGCTGGCCGGCTCCCGCTTATCTGCATCTGCCGCTGGCGATCAACACCGATGGCAACAAGCTCTCAAAGCAGAATCATGCCCCTCCTTTACCGCCAGGAGACCCGCGCCCTGTGATGGTGCAGGCCCTGCAGTTTCTGGGCCAGCCGGTCGCTGACGACTGGCAGGATTTGCCGCTGTCAGGATTATTACAGCGGGCAGTCAGGCAGTGGGATGTGGCTACGATCCCCCGCCAGGACAGCTTTTACCGGAATGCTCTCCACCAGGAACTTCCAGGATCGATCCTGAAAGATTAAGGGGATGAGAGATGAGCATTCTCAAACGGGCTGCACTGAGCTATGATTAGCCGCTGTTTTTTTATCGTTAAGCCTAAATGTCACTATCGAGGTGTCCCATTTTTACCCGAGTTGCTAATTTTTGCCGAAAAGTTTTAAGTCGCGAAGACGAGACGCCTGCCGAGGTCGGTGAAGTGCATCAGATGACCGTTATCCCTCGCGACGGCCATACTATCTCGCGTAAAGACATCAGCGAAAATGCCCTCAAGGTGTTGTACCGGCTGAATAAAGCGGGTTTTGAGGCCTATCTGGTGGGTGGTGGCGTCCGTGACTTACTGCTGGGAAAAAAACCAAAAGATTTTGATGTCACCACTAACGCCACGCCGGAGCAGATGCGTAAACTGTTCCGCAATTGTCGTCTGGTGGGGCGTCGCTTCCGTCTGGCCCATGTGATGTTCGGCCCGGAGATCATTGAGGTCGCCACTTTTCGTGGACACCACGAAGCCGAGCAGCCGGTTGAAGATCGCAACAGTTCGCAGCGCGGCCAGAACGGTATGCTGCTGCGTGACAATATTTTCGGCACCATCGAAGATGATGCCCAGCGTCGCGACCTGACCATTAACAGCCTCTATTACAGCGTGGCCGACTTCACCGTGCGTGATTATGTCGGCGGCCTGAACGATCTGCATCAGGGCATTGTCCGCCTGATTGGCGACCCGGAAACCCGCTACCGCGAAGATCCGGTCAGGATGCTGCGCGTGATCCGCTTCGCCGCCAAGCTGGATATGAGCATTGCTGCGGAGACGGCAGAGCCGATCCCTCGCCTGGCTACGCTGCTGCACGATATTCCCCCTGCCCGCCTGTTTGAAGAAACGCTTAAGCTGCTGCAGGCCGGCTACGGCTACAACACCTATCTGCAACTGCGTGAATATCAGCTGTTCCAGCCGCTGTTCCCTGTCCTTACCCGTTACTTTACCGAACAGGGCGACAGCAACATGGAGCGGATGATCCTCCAGGTGCTGAAAAATACCGATAACCGCATCCACAACGATATGCGTGTTAATCCGGCCTTCCTGTTCTCTGCCATGTTCTGGTATCCGCAGCTGGAAGCGGCACAGAAAATTGCGCAGGAGAGCGGCCTGGCTTATTACGATGCCTTCGCGCTGGCGATGAATGACGTGCTGGATGAAGCCTGCCGCTCGCTGGCTATTCCAAAACGCATCACCACTCTGGTTCGTGACATCTGGCAGCTGCAGCTTCGCCTGTCGCGCCGCCATGGCAAGCGCGCATGGAAGCTGATGGAACATCCCAAGTTCCGAGCGGCCTACGATCTGCTGGCACTGCGTGCTGAAGTGGAAAACAACCAGGAGCTGCTGCGCCTGTCGGCCTGGTGGAGTGAATTCCAGGTGGCCGCGCCGCCACAGCAGAAAACCATGCTGAACACGCTGGGTGACGATCCGGTGCCGCGCCGTCGTACCCGCCGCCCGCGCAAGCGCGTTCCCGGCCCGCGTCGTGATGGTAACAGCAGCAACGCATGAACCGCGTCTATCTCGCGCTGGGCAGTAACCTTGCCGATCCATTGCATCAGGTGCAGGCCGCACTTGATGCTCTGGCCGTCCTTCCTCAGACCACTCTGGTCACGACTTCTGCTTTTTACCGCACGCCGCCTTACGGGCCGCCTGACCAGCCAGATTATCTGAATGCTGCCGTTGCGCTGGATACCGGACTGACGCCGGAAGCCCTCCTTGACCAGACCCAGCGTATTGAATTTGAACAGGGCCGCGTGCGTAAAGACGAACGCTGGGGACCCCGCACGCTGGATCTGGACATCATGTTGTTTGGCGATCTGACGCTGAACACACCGCGCCTGATCGTGCCGCATTACGATATCCGCAACCGGGCCTTTATGCTGGTGCCGCTGGTTTCCATCGCGCCGGAAATCACTTTCCCGGACGGCAGCCGTGCCGCTGAGGTCCTTGCAACACTGGATACCTCCGCCATTCAGCTCTGGTAGTGCAAAGCCGTTTCCCTTCCATTAAAATACGCCCACCAGAACATATCTTGAGAGGTTGCGATGAAACCGACCACGGTCTCTACCCTTCGCCAGTGGAAAAAGAGCGGACGCAAATTTGCCTCCATTACCGCCTACGACTTCAGCTTTGCCCGCCTGTTTGCCGATGAGGGCATCCAGGTGATGCTGGTTGGCGACTCGTTAGGCATGGTGGTACAGGGACACGATTCCACACTGCCCGTCACCGTGGCGGACATTGTTTACCATACCCAGGCGGTGCGTCGCGGTGCGCCCGCGGCATTGCTGATGTCTGACCTGCCCTTTATGACCTATGCCACGCCGGAACAGACTTTTGAGTGCGCCGCACAGCTGATGCGCGCCGGAGCAAATATGGTCAAGCTTGAAGGCGGTAAATGGCTGGCTGAGACGGTCAGGCTGTTAACCGAACGTGCGGTGCCGGTATGTGGCCATCTGGGCCTGACGCCACAGTCCGTGAATATCTTCGGTGGCTACAAGGTGCAGGGTCGCGAAGATGAAGCTGCTGAGACGTTGCTGGCCGATGCGCTGGCGCTGGAAGCTGCCGGCGCACAGATGGTGGTGCTGGAGTGCGTTCCGGTGGCGCTGGCGAAGCGGATTACCGATGCGCTGAACATTCCGGTGATCGGCATCGGCGCGGGTAACGTGACCGACGGTCAGATCCTGGTGATGCATGACGCCTTTGATATCACCGGCGGCCATATCCCGAAATTCGCTAAAAATTTCCTTGCCGAAACCGGTGATATACGCGCAGCGGTCAGGCAGTATGTGGCGGAAGTCGAAGCGGGAGCTTACCCTGCCGAAGAACACAGTTTCCACTAACACAGGAGAAACGCTGTGCTGATTATTGAAACCCTGCCGATGTTGCGCCGGGAAATCCGCCGCTGGCGGCAGGATGGCAAACGCATTGCGCTGGTGCCGACCATGGGTAACCTGCACGACGGGCATATGACGCTGGTCGATGAGGCCCGCGAACACGCGGATATCGTGGTGGTGTCGATTTTCGTCAACCCCATGCAGTTTGAGCGCCCGGACGACCTGGCCGCCTATCCGCGCACGCTGCAGGAAGACTGTGAGAAACTGAACCGCCGCAAGGTGGATCTGGTGTTCGCACCCGCACCGGCAGATGTTTACCCAAAAGGGCTGGGCGAGCAGACCTTTGTGGATGTACCGGGCCTCTCTTCGCTGCTTGAGGGCGCCAGCCGTCCGGGCCACTTCCGTGGCGTTTCTACCATCGTCAGCAAGCTTTTCAACCTGGTGCAACCCGATCTGGCCTGCTTCGGCGAGAAGGATTACCAGCAGCTGGCGCTGATCCGCAAGATGGTGGCCGATATGGGCTACGACATTGAGATTGTCGGTGTACCGACCGTGCGTGCGAAGGATGGGCTGGCACTAAGCTCCCGCAACGGCTATCTGACCGCCGATGAACGCAAGATAGCGCCTGGTCTGAGCAAAGTGATGAACAGCCTGGCTGAGCGGTTGTCCAATGGAGAGCGGCATGTGGATGAGATGCTGGCCGATGCCGAAGCTGCTCTGGCAGAGAGAGGGCTGCGCGCCGATGGCCTGGCGATCTGCGATGCCGACACGCTGCTGCCGCTGAACGTGGACAGCCAGCGAGCGGTGATCCTGATGGCTGCATGGCTTGGCAAAGCGCGCCTGATTGATAATCAACAAATCAATCTTTACGCATAATACGTCAGGTTGCAGGACAAAAACGCAGACGTTTTTGAACAGCGCTAGCGCTGGCCCCGACGGGGTGAGGCTATCAGGCCGAATCACGCAGCCAGCGAGCAAATTCCCAGAAGCTTACTTGAGTAAGTGACCGGGGGCACTCGTGCAGCTAACGCACCTGTAACCTGAAGTATAAAGCGTACACTCAGTAACTGGTTTCCACGCTCAGTGAATACTGGCGTTCGTTTTTCTGATTTCCCGTTAAGGTAAAGGTAGAAAGTTATGAACCGTACTATGTTGCAGGGCAAACTTCACCGGGTCAAAGTGACTCAGGCGGATCTGAATTATGAAGGTTCCTGTGCCATCGATCAGGATTTTCTCGACGCTTCCGGCATTCTGCAGTACGAAGCGATCGATATTTATAACGTGACCAATGGTCAGCGCTTCTCCACTTACGCCATTGCGGCTGAGCGGGGCTCCAGAATCATCTCTGTTAACGGTGCGGCAGCCCGCTGCGCCTGCGAGGGCGATCTTTTAATTATCTGTTCCTACGTGGATATGCCCGACGCTGAAGCACGCCAGTGGCAGCCAAAAGTGGCCTATTTCGAAGGCGACAACCTGATGAAGCGCCTCGCGAAAGCCGTCCCGGTTCAGGTAGCCTGACCCGCATGGGCTGGCTGCAGCCAGCCCATCCTTCCCCCTTACTGCGCCAGCATGGGCACCTTCACCGACCGCTTCACACTGAACAGGAAGTTCAGCCACCCGCGTTTGCGTAACCGGCAAATTCCCAGCGGGAATAGCAGTGCAGCGACGAAAGCCCCGTCAAACTTCAGATCGCTGAACAGCAGTGATTCGTTTCCAGACGAACGAACAGCGGGACGGCCAGCAATGCAAGTGGGTCAGCAGCGGAAAAGCAATCTTATTCACCATCATAAGATTCAGGCAAGAGAGCACAATAAAAGCAATCACAGATGCCACCATCAGGCCATTTTTGGACATAAGCGGGGAATGTCCACTTTGTTTTTTACTAAATAACCGCCAAGGTAAAAGAAAAAAATAAATAAATGGATTTATTAATATATAAGTTATCAAAACCGGAGAATATCCCGTCGGGAATCGCAGGTAACAACCCGCTCAGGACTATACAGGCTGTAATAACCCAAGAAAAAACAATATTCCTGACCAGGAGGATTACCATAAAAAACAGAAACAGGGAGTGCAAAACCAGATGATATCCCCGCCGCCGCTCAGGTGAGAAACCAGCACGGAGACAAAAAATATCAGGCCCAGGCGTAAAGGTTGCAGCAGGGTGTTGACCCTCTCGCTAAGGGCACTGAAATGCCCGGCGTTGCCATTAACGGCAATTGTGCATTGCAGGAATATCACCGCAAGAATGCTCAAACCACGAAGATTATCAATCCAGGCAATTCTGTTCATCGCTCAATCCTTTGAAAACATCACCATCATGATATTTCCGAAACCAGACTGGCCTCTTAATTATGATTACTCTCCCTTTGCGGCCAGCGAAAGTAAAAAAATTCGCCAGCCTTATTTTTAACATTATTTAGTTTTTTTAAGCATAAAAAAAAGCAGGCACTGTTGCGGCCCGCTTTTTTTTCTCGTCTGACTACGTCCGCAGACCGCGTCCGCGCTGGATGAGCGCCCAGACCATAAGGTAGAACACTACGATAAAGGCTAGCAGCACCGCCAGAGTAAACACCAGCGGCACATCGGAGATGCCCAGAAAGCCATATCGGAAGCCGCTAATCATATAGACGATCGGATTCAGCTTAGAGATCATCTGCCAGACAGGTGGCAACAGTGTTAGCGAGTAGAATACCCCGCCCAGATAGGTCAGCGGCGTCAGCACGAACGTCGGGATCAGGCTGATATCGTCAAAAGTGCGTGCAAACACCGCGTTCAGCAGGCCTGCCAGGGAGAACAGGATAGCCGTCAGCAACAGGGTCACGCCCACCATCAGCCAGGAATGCACGTGGAACGGCACGAAGAACAGCGAAATTGCTGTTACCAGCACGCCAACACAAATACCACGCGCCACGCCACCGCCAACATAGCCGGCGATGATCACGTGGGTGGGAACCGGTGCAACCAGCAGCTCTTCAATATTGCGCTGGAACTTGGAACTGAAGAATGACGAGGCCACGTTGGCATAGGCATTGGTGATCACTGCCATCATGATCAGGCCCGGCACGATAAACTGCATATAGGTAAAGCCATGCATATCGCCGATCCGGGAGCCGATCAGATTACCGAAAATGATGAAATAAAGCGTCATGGTGATCACCGGCGGCACCAGCGTCTGGATCCAGATACGGGCGAAACGGTTTACTTCTTTTCCCCAGATGCTCTTCAGGGCGACCCAGTACAGATGTGTCATGCTCTCTCTCCTTTGCGACCGTTCACCAGGTCGACGAACAGCTCCTCAAGACGGTTAGCTTTATTACGCATACTCAGGACCTGCACGCCCTGATGGCTGAGCTGGCTGAACACGCTGTTCAGGCCCTGCTCACGCAGCACTTCCACTTCCAGCGTGGAGGTATCCACCAGACGGTACTGAAAACCCTCCAGCTGCGGCAGCGGGCTTTTCGGCGCAAGGTCGAGGATAAAGGTTTCCGATTTCAGCTTGGACAGCAGGCCCTTCATGGTGGTGTTTTCCACCAGTTCGCCGCGCTGAATAATGCCGATATTACGGCACAGCATCTCGGCCTCTTCCAGATAGTGGGTGGTCAGAATGATGGTGGTGCCTCTGGCGTTCAGATCCTGCAGAAAGGTCCACATTGAGCGACGCAGTTCGATATCCACGCCTGCAGTGGGCTCATCGAGGATCAGCAGCTTAGGCTCATGCATCAGCGCACGGGCAATCATCAGACGGCGCTTCATCCCCCCGGAGAGCATCCGGGCCCGCTCATTGCGCTTGTCCCACAGATCGAGCTGTCTGAGGTATTTTTCCGCCCGAACGATGGCGTCTTTCTTCTCCACACCGTAGTAACCCGCCTGATCCACCACAATCTGCTGTACGGTCTCAAACTGGTTGAAGTTAAACTCCTGCGGCACCAGCCCCAGCTGACGTTTGGCATTCACCACATCCTGCTGGAGGTCATAACCGAATACCCGCACTTTGCCACCCGTCTTGTTGACCAGTGAGCTGATAATGCCGATGGTAGTGGATTTTCCCGCGCCGTTAGGCCCGAGTAGCGCATAGAAATCACCGGCTTCGACGGTAAGATCAATTCCCTTGAGGGCCTGAACGCCGCCGGCATAGGTTTTGGTCAGTTTTTCAAGTTCCAGTGCATAAGTCATAGGTTAAAGAGTGCCCTGTTTTGAGTGGTTTTCTTATTTGCCGTTTTAAATCGCGTTTTCCTGGCCTATATTACTGCAACGTATTTCGAGTAATAGCCGAGTAAAAGATGAAAGATATTGATACCCTGATCAGCAACAACCGCGAGTGGTCCAAGCTGCTGAAAGAGGAAGACCCGGGCTTTTTTGAGCGCCTTTCTCTGGCGCAGAAACCCCGTTTTCTGTGGATTGGCTGTTCAGACAGCCGCGTACCCGCTGAGCGCCTGACCGGTCTGGAGCCGGGTGAACTGTTTGTTCACCGCAACGTTGCCAACCTGGTGATCCACACCGATTTAAACTGCCTTTCCGTGGTGCAGTACGCCGTTGAAGTGCTGGAAGTGGAGCACATCATCATCTGTGGTCACTACGGCTGCGGCGGTGTACAGGCGGCGGTGGAAAACCCCGAACTGGGCCTGATCAACAACTGGCTGCTGCACATCCGCGATCTGTGGTACAAGCATAGTTCGGTACTGGGCGAGCTGCCGCCGGAAAAACGCTTCGACAAACTGTGTGAAATCAACGTGATTGAGCAGGTATATAACCTGGGTCACTCCACCATCATGCAGTCTGCCTGGAAGCGCGATCAGAAAGTGACCATTCACGGCTGGGTTTACGGCATTCAGGACGGCTACCTGCGCGACCTGGAAGTGGCCGCCACCAGCCGCGAAAGCCTTGAACAGCGTTACCGCCACGGTATTGCTAACCTGCTGAACGACGTGGAAAGCCCCAACGATTAACAGGCGTGGCATGATATAACAGGCCGAAAAATCCGGCCTTAGTCGATCGTGCTGTGCCACTGGCCTGATAGCCGATGTTTTATTCGTCCAGTATCACCACTTTGCCCACGTAAGGCAGATGACGGTAGCGCTGGGCGTAATCAATCCCGTACCCCACCACAAATTCATCAGGAATGGTGAAGCCGACGTATTCCACCGGCACTTCCACTTCACGGCGTTCCGGCTTATCCAGCAGCGTACAAATCGCCAGAGACTTTGGCTGACGGAGACTGAGGATTTCACGCACCTTGCTCAGGGTGTTGCCGGAATCGATGATGTCTTCAACGATCAAAACATCTTTGCCACGAATATCTTCGTCCAGATCCTTGAGGATTTTGACGTCCCGCGTGGTCGACATGCCGCTGCCGTAGCTGGAGGCAGTCATAAAATCGACTTCGTGCGAAACGTCTATTTTGCGGCAGAGATCCGCCATAAACATAAAGGAGCCGCGCAGCAGGCCGACCAGCACCATGTCACTGCCGCTGTTGCGGTAGTGTTCGGAGATCTGTTTGCCCATTTCAGCGATGCGGTTGGCGATTTCGCCTTCAGAGATCATGACTTCTACAGTGTGTTTCATAACTTATGTCGATATTGTTGATGGCTTAAGGGAAGCAGCGAAGTTTATCACACTTCAGCCCCGGTTTTACGCCCGTTGCGCAACGGAAAGTGAATTGCTTTCATCAGACGTACAGACCTCCAAACTGCCACTTTGCGATATTTAATGATGCAAAATGTTTTAAGGATAGAACGTTAATTCATTTATTCGCGCGATCGCGGTCATGCTAACGTAGGCTCAACTTAACAGTATGACAGCATGCCAGACCGGCAGGAGATTGCATGACCACCCCGCATTCCAAAAAGACTCACCTCGGCAACCGCGAGTTGCAGCCTGAAACACAAATGCTCAACTACGGCTACGATCCAGCCCTGTCCGAGGGCGCGGTTAAACCGCCGGTCTTTTTGACCTCAACCTTCGTCTTTACCTCCGCAGAAGAAGGCCGCGACTTCTTTGATTATGTCTCAGGACGGCGTGAACCCCCTGCTGGTGGCGCAAACGGTCTGGTCTATTCGCGCTTCAACCACCCTAACAGCGAAATTGTTGAAGACCGGCTGGCCATTTATGAGCGTACCGAAAGTGCCGCACTGTTTTCTTCCGGAATGTCGGCGATTTCAACCGCCCTGCTGGCGTTTGCGGAACCGGGCGATACCATCCTGCATTCGCAGCCTTTGTATGGGGGCACCGAAACGCTGCTCACCAGGACCTTCCGCAAGCTGGGTGTGGCAAGCGTGGGCTTCGCCGACGGGGTGAATGAGGCCTCGGTGCAGGCAGCGGCTGAAGAGGCGATGAAACAGGGGCGCGTTTCCGTGATCCTGATTGAATCCCCGGCCAATCCCACCAACAGCCTGGTCGATATCGCGCTGATCAAACGGGTCGCCGATGCGATGGAGAAAAAGCAGCAGCACCGCCCGGTGATCGCCTGTGATAACACCCTGCTCGGCCCTGTATTCCAGCGCCCGATTGAGCATGGTGCCGATCTGTCACTGTACTCGCTGACCAAATATGTCGGCGGCCATTCTGACCTGATTGCTGGCGCGGTAATGGGCAGCAAGGCACTGATTAAGCAGATTAAATCACTGCGCGGCGCCATAGGGACTCAGTTGGACCCGCACTCCTGCTGGATGATTGGCCGCTCGCTGGAGACGCTGTCGCTGCGTATGGAACGGGCTAACGATAATGCCGCTGCCGTAGCGGAGTTTCTGCGCTCTCATCCGAAAATTGAAAAACTACACTACCTGCCCTTGCTAGATGCTGACTCGCCTGCGGGTAAAATCTTCAGCAAACAGTGCTCCGGCGCGGGTTCCACCTTCTCCTTTGATGTCGTGGGCGGTCTGCCAGCCGCGTTCAGACTGCTGAACGCACTGCAACTGTTCAAACTGGCGGTAAGCCTGGGCGGCACTGAATCCCTCGCCAGCCATCCTGCCAGCACCACCCATTCCGGCGTTCCTGCCGACGTCCGTGCCCGAATCGGCATTAATGACGCAACGGTACGCGTCTCGATTGGCATTGAGAACAAGGATGATTTGATTGAGGACCTGCGGATCGCGCTGAATGGACTCTGAAATTAACCTGCAGTTGCTGTCTGCTCTCCCCTGCTGGTGCAGGGGAGTTCTTTCCAGTAATGAAGATAAAAAGGACTTCTGAGCGGCTGCTTATGCTGCATTTTCCGGAAATAATAAAAAACCTTCTGGAAAATGACTGTCAATATGAGCAGAAATAATTATCAAACCAGGCCGATTCAAATTTAAGATATATAGAATGCATGTCTTTGAATATTTATTGTTAAATCCACCACCATTTCTTAAACATCACACCTTAAAAAAGAATAGATTTAATCTCACGCCTCCTGAACAGCATAAACTCAAAGCAAATTAATGATCTTTTTCAACCCTGACTTACCCCAGGGGTCAACATTTAAGACTTTTCTTGAAATAGCCGCTTATATCATCCAGAATCTCACGTTTTTTAAAGGCCCGGATAAAACGCTTCTTCACCACACAGGAGACCTGATCTGTTCAGGGAGTGCGGGGAACATAAACTCCTGAAGAGTACAAAAATGGAATCATTGTTAAGGATAATTATTTTGAAAAGAAGAAAGATTGCTTATTGTTGTTCTTTTTTTGTTTGCCTGACTTCCACAGCTGGAATTATGCGCCCTGATATCGCTGTCGAAGAATACCGCGATTTTGGTGAAAACCTTGGCCGATATTTACCAGGTGCGACAGCCATCCCCGTGTATAAAAAAGATGGCTCCATATCAGGCTATCTGGAATTTACCATGCCAGACTTCGGGGGAGTTTCCACGCTGGGCTATGCCACGCTGATATCGCCTTCCTACATTGTCAGCGTGAAGCACAACGGCGGCTATAAGAACGTGACATTTGGTAATGGTGCACAATACGCCGCGACTTATAATCTGATTAATCGTAACGAACTGAGCACTGAGGATTTCCATGCCCCGCGCCTGAATAAAGTCGTCACCGATGCCGCCCCGTATGACACCGTGACGAAGTCAGACTTTCTTGCCAATTATCAATCCCGTTATGCGTGGTATACCCGGGTCGGAACGGGAACCCAGGCGCAGGTAAACGAAGACGAGACGGAGCGAGTTACCCTTTCAGGAGCTTACAACTGGAAGACAGGCGGCACCATCAGCACCACCAATGTGCGGGATATCTCCTACAAAAACTATTTGCGTTACTACAATCTGGGCCCTGATGATGCCGATACGACCCCGCTTTCTATCGGCGCGAACGGGGGTGACAGTGGCAGCCCGGTATTTGCCTGGGATGACGTTGACCAGCAATGGAAACTGGTCGCGGTTCACGTCGGATATGACTACGACGGCGGTCTCTATCTGAAACGTGCTGTGGCGGGATATATTCCTGGTGATTTTATTGCTTCAGTCCAGGAAACCAATACCTCACCTGATATCACCGACAGTGACGCAGAGGGCACAATTTTTTGGGGAAGTTCAGCAATAACCCAGGGGGGCAATAGCTGGTCATGGCAGGGACTGGCTGATAACTATAAAAACCTCGCCCCTTCGCAAGCGACAAATGAAGAACTCGACGCCACAAAAGATTTACGCTTCAGCGGCGATGGCGGCGTCATTGAACTGGCAGACGCGGTCAATATGGGCGCGGGTAAATTGCAATTCTCCGCAGACTATTCCCTGATATCAGCCACCGGCGCTGATGCCACCTGGACTGGCGGCGGCGTGGAAGTGGATGCCGGCAAAGAAGTTCTGTGGCAGGTAAATGGCGTAGCCGCTGATGCACTGCATAAAATCGGCGAGGGAACGCTACATATTCATGCCACCGGAATCAATGAAGGCAGTCTGAACACCGGTGCTGGTACGGTGATTTTGGATCAACAGGCGGACAGTGACGGGCAAAAACAGGCTTTTTCCTCCGTCACGCTGGTCAGCGGTCGTCCGACGGTGGTGCTGACGGATGCCGGCCAGGTCAGTACATCGAATATCTTCTTTGGTTATCGGGGGGGAACATTAGATCTTAACGGCAACGCGCTCTCCTTTAAAAAAATCAATCATACGGATAGTGGCGCGACGTTGGTTAACCATAACAGCGAAACGGCGGCAAACCTGACAATAACGGGCTACGGTGATGAGGATGTGACTTTCAAAACATGGTCATCTTCCGGCAAGGGAACCGTTGGGGACATTTATAAATATGGCAACCCCTATTCTAAACAGGCGGAGTATTTTCAATTATTAACCAGCAAGTATGGCGGCTACCCCACTAATCAAACCAGTACCAGCACCTGGTTATATCTGGGCACTGACCGGGCAGTCGCGGCCGACAAGGTTTTATCACAGCTGAATCAGCAGGTATTCCGGGGTTTCATTGGCGAAACCGACAGTAATAAAACGAATGGCGAACTGAACATTGATGTCGATATTGCCGGTAATAAGGCGAAACTGGCGTTAACAGGAGGGATGAATCTCAAGGGCAATCTGAATGTCGATCGCGGCACGGTGCTGCTATCCGGCCAGCCCGTTGCCCATGCTGGTGGCGTTGTGACAGACGATGACTGGTTGACATCTTATTTCAAAGCCAGTCAGATCAGGGTGAATAATGGGTCCACCTTTCAGGTTGGTGAGTATGCAGACGTCACGGCTGATATTGTGGCCAGTGACGCCTCACGAGTGATGTTTGGCTACAACAACAGCGCGGATGAACAGGATAAAATCTGGCGCTGCTATTCGGTTATTTACAGTGATACCGTTAGCTGTAGCCAGCCTGTTCGCAGCGCTGAAGAGCAATCTGCGCTGCCTTACAGCGTGGTGACCGGCAACGTTTCACTGGCCGATAATGCCAGCCTGTATCTGGGGCAGGTCGATTATCAGGGCAACGTCACATCGGCGGGCAGCACCCTTGTGGCGCTGGATTCATCGGCCAGGTGGACGATGACCGGCAACAGCAATATCACCACGCTACGCGCAGTGAGTGGTGCTCATCTGTCGATGCTCCCGGCCGGAAACTGGTCAGCCAAGCAGCTTGAAGTGGACTCGCTGAACGCCACCGGGATGACCCTCAGTCTGGGGGTGAAGCCGGCTACGGCAGAGAGCGATAAGTTGACCATCAGGCATTCTGCCGCAGGCGACAGCAATATTCTTGACGTCTCTCTGCTGCTGGATACTTCACAGCCGGTATCGCTGTATGAAGATGTGGTGATGGTGGATGCGCCCGCAGGCACAACCCATGATTATTTTACCCTGCCGGATATCGCCCGCGGATTCAGTTTGTATACGCCAGATTATCTGGTGAAAGAGACAGATAACAGGGTGCAGTGGCTGCTGCAGCATAATGCTGTGCCAGAACCTGAACCCACGCCGGATGTTCCTGACACCACGCCACAGGATCCTGAACCAACACCGGATGCACCGGATGTTACTCCTCAGCAGCCTGATGCGGCCCCGGAGCCTGACTCACCTTCTGGTGATACGACAGCTCCAGACGCAAGCGCAGAGCAGGACTCCGCACCTGCAGAAGAGCAGACCTCTGAAACGGAGCAGCCACCCGCTTTCAATCCTGACGACTGGTTCACCATCCAGGATAACAAAACACTGATCCGTGACACGCGTGCCCTGATGGCATCCCGTCAGTATATTTTCAGCGAAGCTCTCAGCGGGATGAACAGTCGTGCGTCAATGCTACGCTCTCAGCCAGAGAAAAGCGGCCAGTGGGTGACCCTTGAGCAAAGCAAAGGCGGTTTTGAAGGGTTTACTATCAACCAGCAGACGCTGAACGTCGGGGTAGATACCGTTCGCGACCAGCAGATGTTTGGTTTCAACGCCAGCTACACTCAGGGGAAAACCAGAGGCAACGGTCAGGAGACCCACCGCCTGGCGACGGTTGGCGTCGACTACTCCTGGTCATCACCTGCAGGCTGGTTTGTTGATGCGGCCAGCCGCTATATGCACCTCAGTCAGGAGTTCAGCTTCGACCCGATCCTGGGGATCAAGGGGGCACAGCGGGACAGTCATATCCTTGCGGGCAGTGTGAAAACCGGCTACCAGTTCACCCTGGCAGAGGGGGCATTTTCCGTATCGCCGTACATCGGTCTCCGTGGTGGTTCTATGTCAGGTTATGAGGTGAAAGGAGAAGATGCTCAGATCGCTCTCAGCTCCGGCTCGCCATATTTCGTGACCAGTGGTGTCGAGTTGAAAAAGCGGGGGATCTGGGCCAGCAATCCTGATGTGATGCTGACGGCAGGGCTTGAATATCAATACTCACCCGGCCAGTCGGGATCACGTCTGACGCTCGGAGACAGCCGGGCACAGCGTGAGTTCAGCGCTTACTCTGACAACCGCTATCGCGCGCATGTCGGTATCGAAGGGAAACTCAGCAAGAACCTGTCGCTGAGTGCAAAAGTAAAAACCAGCTTCGGTGGCACCTTCCGGACCGACTACAGCGGTATAGCAGGGATCAATTATCATTTCTGATGACCGCCTGTAAACCACGTCATCCCCCGCGCCAGCGGGGGTGACATATTTACAGCCGGGTCTCAGCTCTCTTCAGCACTGTCCCCACTCACCGTGAATCCAAGCATCATCCCGGTATCTTCATGCTCCAGAAGATGGCAGTGGGCCATATAGGCCTGATCTTTGGCTGCGGCGTGGTTGAAACGCACCAGCACTTCACTGCGCCAGCCTTCCACGCGGACCATATCTTTCCAGCCACTGCGGTGCGGCGCAGGGGGCTTGCCATTCTCGGAAAGGATACGGAACTGGGTGCCATGAATATGGAAAGGATGCAGCATTTCGTCGCCTTCTCCAGATATCGTCCATTTTTCTGTCACCCCCTGCTTCACATCAAAGGCCGGATTCATCATATCAAAGGCAATTCCGTTAATTTTATTGCCGTTGTGGAAATCATATGGATTGGAATCTGCCTGATGATGCTGCATGTCCGACATTGATGCATGATCCATGCCCTGCATCGCTCCATGAGCTGAACCATGATCCCGCCCGCCCTTACCAGCAGAATCATCACCCTCTTTATCATGCGCATCGCCGCTCATGCCCGCCATCGCGGCACGGCCATATTTCTCCATCAGCGCCAGCATGCCACGGCGATCCAACTCCGGGTCCATCATCAGCTGCAGCCAGCGTTCTTTCGCCCCCTGGTGGGCAGCTAATGCTGGCACCTGCACCAGCTTGTCAGGCAGCGAGCCGCTGGCAAGGATCTGTAACGGCTGGATAGTCAGTACGGGCAGCGGCTGATCAAACGGAGCCAGCGTCATCCCCATCTGCCGGACTGGCAGCGTCTGCAGGTCAAAGGTTTTGCCGTCGTGGGTGTCCACCAGCACTTCAAAGCGTTCGCCGGGCATCATGGACAGTTCGGTGAGCTTCACCGGTTCAGCCAGCAGGCCCCCATCGCTACCGATGACGTACAGGGGACGGTGATCACTGGTGGTCAGATTCAGCGACCGGGCATTGCACCCATTCAGCAGACGCAGACGCAGCCAGCCTCGCGGCACAGCCTGCTGCGGATAGATCGCACCGTTGGTCAGCATAGTATTGCCGAACCAGCCCACCGCCGCACTCATCACGTCCAGGTCATAATCAATTTTGCCGCCGTCGGTGGACAGCCGCTTGTCCTGCAGGATCACCGGAATATCATCGACGCCCCAGATTTTGGGCAACAGCAGTTTCTCAGTGGCGTCATCTTTCAGGATAACCAGTCCGGCCAGACCCTGCGCCACCTGGTAACCGGTGCGGCCATGCTGATGGGGATGGAACCAGCAGGTTGCGCCGGGCTGATCGGGAGTGAAACTGACGGTGCGGAACTTGCCTGGCGCAATCACCCCCTGCGGGCCGCCATCCACTTCACCGGGAAGTTCCAGTCCGTGCCAGTGAACGGTGGTCGCTTCCGGGAGCTTGTTATGCAGGTTTAGCGTCACCGGTTTGCCGCGCTCAAGTTGAATGGCCGGACCCAGCAGGTTGCCATTGTAACCCCAGGTAGTGAAGGATTTTCCCATCCACTGCGTCTGGCCCTGCTGCGCCGCGATATTGATCATCCCACGCGCGTCCGGCGTCAGTAGGGCCAGAATCGGCAATTCCGGGCGTACCTGCTCCGCCATCAGCGAACGGCTCCATAACGGCAGCGCGCTGGCAGCCCCCAGTGCGGCACTCAACTTAATAAAATCACGGCGTTGCATCAGCCCTTCCTTATCCTGGCAATCGTTAACTGTGCCGCAGCATAAACCCTGCCCCTGAGGGAAGGTCAAATTATTTATAACGAATTAATTTGAGGTCACAAATAGCAGGCATTGATATGTAAGCATCCCGCTTAACCGGAGCATTCACATTTAGAGATCTTCCGGCATACTGACTCTGAACCAGGAGGAGATCGCCATGCGCAAAGCCCGATTCACCGAACACCAGATCATTGCCGTCCGGAAGTCCGTAGAAGCCCGACGCACCGTAAAATACGTCTGCCCTGTGCCAGAAGCAGAAGTTGAACAAGAACTTGTATGTTAAATCCGACCGTTTATGCTCCTGAAGTCAGGACTTCAAAAACCTCAAAGCACGTGTCAGATCGTTGTCAGGTTACTGTCGGGTTATGATCGTGGTCGTGCAGGATTGTCTGGGCAACACTGTGCGCTGACCACCTTCCATTCGGGGACATAAAATGAGTCATACCAACAAATTTAGGTTGCTGCGTCTTGCGCGGGCCTGGTCCCAGGAGCAGCTTGCCCAACTGTCCGGGCTGAGTGCGCGCACGGTGCAGCGCATCGAGAATTGCGATCAGCCAAGCCTGGAAACACTGAGCGCCCTGGCAGCTGTATTTGAGGTAAGTGTGGCGGATCTTTCCGACCCTGACGCGCTCGACCAGAGAATTGCCGGGGCGAAGAGCAACCTCGCTGAGGAAGGCCGTTTTTACCGGTCAGTTATTACGGCTGTCGTTGTCTGTGCGCTGCTGCTGGTTCTTAACCACTTAACGGCCCCGACCAGCGTATGGTCATTGTGGGTAGCGGGGATCTGGTTTGCACTGCTGGTTATTCGTGGCATGAAGACCTTTTTTTTTCGCGGGCTGATCGGCCGCTGGCAACAGAAGCGGCTACAGCAGATACTGCGGCGGTAACAGCAATTCGCAACAGAACTCTAATGTTAAAAACGAGGGGGCTGGCAGAGTTATAACCCTGCCAGCGGGTCATTAGTTGAGAATCGCTGTGAAGAGGCCGCTGAATACGGAACCCGTTATGAAAGTGCGCTCCGTCTTGACGTCTTCTTCCCGCATGTCCGCCAGCCTGGCGAGGGCACTTTCAGCATCGGCAGCGCAAACCTCTTCAAACTGCTTTTCCCAGCCGTCATCGGCCAGTTGAGTGGATTTTTCCGCGTCAGATCTTTCCAGGCGGCAATATGCCGCCCCTTTTAAAAAAGCAGAACTCAGGCATTGTGTACTCCGTGCACAAGATAGCAGTCAGGAATAACATATTTGAATGGAGCAGGATTTCGGGTCAGGGTCATAATCGTCCATGCCGTGGCCTAATTTTTGATAAAACGGTTAAATCATAGATTCTGGTCAGACTTGATGGATGCGAAATTCAGCTTTAGGTCGGCTGACAAAAGTCATAATAAAGGTACTGGATCGCGTTTCAGGACGCATCAACCGTGCGTTCGTGACCACAATGCGTCTCTGTCTACTTACCGGAGATCGTTATGATACGGCCCCTTTCTTGTTTTCTTTTTTCTCTTCTCTTTAGCGTCGCATCGCATGCCAACACGGCTTTTCGCCAGTTGAATATCCACGAGGCTAACTCTCGCCCTCTCGATATTGCTATCTGGTATCCTACCGCGGCCACCGGTTCGCCGGAAAAGGTGGGTGACAATATTGCCTTTTACGGCACCTCTGCGCTGCGCGATGCAGCTCCGGAAGCGGGCAAGCATCCGCTGCTTTTGCTTTCTCACGGCTATGGCGGCAACTGGCGCAACCTGAGCTGGCTGGCAATGGAAATGGCGGCTCAGGGCTATATTGTGGTGGCGGTCGATCATCCCGGCACGACAACATTGAACATGCGTCCCCTGGATGCGAAGGAACTCTGGCGCCGCCCGCAGGATCTCCAGCGGGCGATGGTAAAAATTATTACTACCCCCTCTCTTGCCGGAAAAGTTGATGCGCAGCGAATAGCCGCCGCCGGACACTCTCTCGGCGGCTGGACGGTACTTGAACTGGCGGGGGCACGCTTTGACGCCGCACGCTTTCAGAATGATTGCCAGACACATGACAAGCTGTCAGCCTGCAAGTTAATTCAGGCGCTGGGGATTGATGACGCTGACGGGCGGCTGGCAGCAGACGAAAGCGATCCGGCAATCAAAGCCGTAATTTCACTCGATTTGGGTCTGGCCCGTGGATTCACGCCAGAATCACTTTCTCAGATTGCAGTCCCGGTGCTGATTATGACGGCGCAGGCGGACAGCGATGAGTTACCCGCCCGGCTGGAGTCGGGCTACCTGACTGAATATATCCCCGCCGCAGTCAGGCGGGTAGAGAGTGTCGAAGGCGCCACGCACTCTAGTTTTATGCAGCAGTGCAAACCAGGTGCGATGGCATTAATTGCCGAAAAAGAACCGGGCCAAGAGATCGTCTGCCAGGATGGCGGCACCAGAAATCGGGCTGCTATTCATCGTCAGCTTACCCGGGATATCAGCGCCTTCCTCAATCAGTCCCTCGGCTTTCAGCCGCTGTCCGGCGGTAATCCGTCGGGGTTATACCGCTGATACGAAGAAACTCGCGATGAAAGTTTGATTTGGTGACAAAACCCGCCTCCAGCATCACTTCCGTTACAGGAAGAGCCGTGTTTCGTAGAAGCTGCTGCGCGAAGTCGATGCGAAAGCCATTGATCCACTGTGAGACATTGCAGCCGCGCGTCAGGTTCACCGCTTT
>JBNONK010000018.1:0-79682 GCA_050311775.1 Erwinia amylovora
CTCGTCAACCTCCTGCTGTTCAGCCGGCTCCGCTTTTTTCAGTTCAAATTTAATACGTTGATTCGTTCGATCCTCGGCGGATAGCGCACCTGACAGCCCTGAGGAAGTAAATGCCGGAAACGTTCCGGTCTGTTTGACCGAGCTGGATGGAGTGGCTGACGGATAACGGTTCAGCCTACAGGGCTCATGAAACGCGGGCGTTCGCCCGGTTGCTGGGACTGGAGCCTTGCACGACAGCAGTGCGAAGCCCGGAAAGCAACGGCATAGCAGAAAGCTTCGTGAAGACGATAAAACGGGACTACATCAGCATCATGCCGAAACCGGACAGTCAGGCAGCGGTGATGAATCTGGCGGTGGCGTTCAGTCATTACAACGAACATCATCCGCATAGTGCACTGGGATATCGCTCACCGCGGGAATATATACGCAGGAAGTTATCGCAACCGTAAGAGAGCAAAAACGTCTGGATATATAGGGTCAAATCCATTGCCCGGCTAATGGCACAGCGCTTTAATACTTCTTGAATCTTAATTAACTTGCTCTCTTTCATGTTTGCCTCCCCGTTAGCTGATGGAGCCATTCTATCAAACTCGAAATATCAGGCTTACAGGAGAAGCGGCTCTTAAAAATGCACAAACTCTTGGATTTTCCGGGCTAAAACCCTGATAGTTGAATCCTAAGAGCCGCTTCTCATCATTGAGGAGTCCTCGACTCTAAAATGCTTAATTAATAGTCAATATATCGTAAGAAATTCATGTAATGAGAGGCCATTGATGGCAAATGACAGTAAAAAAACCGATTCTACAGAATATAACTCTGTTCACGTAGACATTTCAGACATCAAACGCCAAAGGGATGCCGCCAACAAAGCAAGGAAAGAGAAAAAATACACTGATGCGGGATTTTCAAGAACAAAGATATACTTAGGAAGAGACACCTATGAGAAACTTGCCGAGATATTTGAAGACCAGCGGGGAAGCGTACTCAACATAGAAGGGCGTAAAGACATTGATTCACTTAGCCGGGTTATCAGCTACTGCATCAATAAGGTGTATCAAGAGGTTCATATCAAAAAGAAGAAAATCGGTCAGTTACCTGATGTTATCCCCGCTTTTAACGCAAAGAGTCAGGAACTATACGATCTCTACCAGGCTGCCAGCTTCATGCAAAGTGAAGGGCATAGTATTGCGAAAATCAGGACAAAAATGAGTGCTAATGAATATCCGGCACCAAACACTATCACGCTGAACGGTTCCCGAAATCGTTTATCGGCATGGACGGAGCAGCAAGTAAGAGACCTACTGGATTTAGAGATCCTCAACGAAGATCTTAAAGACCTTCAGTCACGCTGACATCGACGGCTATGATTTACGAGCACTAAACCCGCTTGCTGGCGTTTACTTTCATGCTATCCCCCCGTTTCAGAAAGCGGATGATGAAATGAGATTGTAGTTTTGATGTTGTGGCTGGACTATTTGTCGGTCAGAGCGTTATTAATAAATTATCATGGTTACCAAGGAGATAAGCTATGCCTTTTGATATCGACCAGAACGCACTTCGGGCCTCAGTATTCAAACAGCATTATGTTCCTGCTGTTGAGTCAATCGGAAAAATTGGGCGTTACTGGTTTGGAGGAACAAGGCAGGCCGCCTCAATGGTGGCATCCTTGTTAAGAGAAAGTGGGATGTCGATCATCTTGCATAATGCACCACCTCGCTGGGAATTCGTGGTTTACCTGACAGAAAGTGGCGTCGATAGTGACGACTTAGATGAAATTGCGCTTCGTCGACATGAGCTGATTGAACAAGGTGTTGCAGAACGGGATTTACCTCTTTAATCATCACCAGCACCGTAAACTCTGTGATGCTTTGGCTTTCATACCCTCACCACGATAGTCATAGCGCGTCGTCGTGGATATGTCGCTGTGGCCTGCCAATTGGCGTACGGTGTTGATATCCACGCCCTGCTCCAGCAAACGGGTGATGAAGGTGCGCCGCATATCATGCGGGGTAAAACGTGCTATGCCTGCCGTTTGCTGTAACTCAGCCAAGATACCCGTTAACCCGGTTGTTGTCAGAGGTTGGGTGGCGGTCTTCCCATTGCGCTGAATACGGCTGAACAGTGCGTTTTCAGCTTCGTTTGCACTGACTTTAAGCCATGCGCGGATGGCCTTGCCCACCGCATCCGCCACATGAATTTCGCGGTATTTACGCCCCTTCCCTTTCCTGACCGTCAGGATGCCGTTGTCATAGTCCCGGCGCTCAAGTTTAACCAGTTCCCCGGCCCGCAAGCCCGTTCCGCAAAGTGTCAGCACAATAGCGGCATCACGGTAGCGCCGTACCGGTTGCGGATGCTGTTTTGCAGCCTGAATTAGAGCCCGGATTTCCTGTTTGTCTAGAGCCCTTCCCTTGCGCTGGATATCGCCGCTCACGCGCTTAACTGACCGGATACGTGCCAGCATTTCGGCATTCATACAATTGAGGTTAAAGGCCGTCTGCGCCACGCCCCGCAGTGCTGATAACGCCATGTTCACCGACGACACGGCGTAACCGTCATCCAGCAGTGCCGTACGTACTTTAGCGACGGCGGCGTAGTTGAGTTGTTCCCACGGATAGTCTTCTGCATCCACACCGCGTTTAAGTATGCTGGCGCTGCGGTTTAACAGGCTGGTGATGCCCCGCCGTCCCGATGGTGCAAGACCACTGATATACGCATCAAACACGGTGGTTTGTACCACCGGCACAACCTGACGTAACGCAGCCCTGCTCATGCGCCTAACCCGCAATAACGTACATTAAACCAGGTAACTTTCAGCATCACACCAGTCCTCGCTCAGCCATCGACACCGTTTCAGTCCCGGCCACGATAAAGTGGTCAAGCAACCGGACATCCAGCATTTCCAGCAGCTCCTGAAGCTTTTTAGTCAACTTGATATCGCAATGGCTGGGCTCAGGCTCGCCGCTGGGATGGTTGTGGACAAGGATGACTGCGGCGGCATTATGTTTCAGTACACGCTTAATAACTTCACGGGGGTGAACGCTGACCGAGTTTAACGTCCCCCTGAACAGGATTTCCTTGTGCAGCAGCTGATTCTGATTATCGAGCAGGATGATGCCAAACTCTTCATGTTCAAGCGGTGCCAGCTCAACCATTACGCACCGTCGAACGTCATCAGGGGAACAGAGCTGAACCCCACGCTGGTAATACCGGCTGATAATGTCACGCGCCTGGTCAAGGATACGGGTTTCACGTTGGGTAAATAGGGTCACTTCAGAACTCCCGTTCAATGAAATAAATGGCGTCAGGAAACAGCTGGCGGCGGGTTACGCCAGTACGCAGGGAAAATGTTTTGCGGGGCATGGTGGTTCGCCCGTTGCTGTCAAAGAAACAGAGCGTTTCTTCATCTATTTTGACCAGAAGGGACCAGTGAAACTGGTCGCTGAGCATAATCAGGCGGGAGTGGTCAGTGACGTCAAGAAACCGCTGCATTTCCCTGAAAAGTCGCCCGTCTGATAACCCTCGCTTCCCTGCAAAGGGTTTGGTGATTTCAACCGGGAACTGGCGGCTGTAATGTCCTTTCTGCAACACCTGCGCCATCAGCCAGTCTAAACGGTTTTCTTCAATCCCTTCAGTCAGCCATTCATGCAAAGGCCAGCGCTGCTGATAAGTCTGAATAAGCCGGTTCATTAAGGGGCGTCGTTTCACTCTGCCGTCATACAGCCAGCTCAGCATGTTAACTACGCAATAAGCACCGCAAAGACAGTCCAGTTCGCCCTGTTGAGACGCACGTATCCCCCTGTTATCAGTCACAGATAATTCTCCATGTCAGTAGTGATGATTAGTAAAGAGGGATTAGCTTTCCCACAGGACGGTAATGGTGTAGACGTTCATGGCGTGATACTGAATAAAGTTGGATTGCCAGAGTTTAAATAACTCCCTTCCGGCGTTAACAGGCAGGTCACCAACATAAGCAAGAAAGACATATTGCTGACTCCAGCTAACATCAATTTCCTTTTCCAGTTCGGGGTATACCGTCCCCATATAACCGAAGTCGGTGATGTAATCAAAATACCATTCATCATTGCGTGAAATAAGTCGTATTTCGACAGGATGGTAACCGCCATTTTCAGCGCTATAACTCAGGTCTTTAAATAAAAGACTGACAGCGGCTATTCTAGCTTTATGCGGTGGGGGATTTCCCATCTCTTTAAATATGACGTTAATTAATTCCTGACTGACGGGCATAGCCAGCCCTTCCTGATGTATTTTATTCACTTTAATTCCATGTATTGGTTGACGGATAGTTCATTAACTTCACTCAAAGGAGTGTCAACTGAATCAAGTCTGTGCAAATCATACTTATATGCCCATTCATTGACTGCCTGATAAGGACGCACACAATCAATCCAGTATCTTTTCATATAACTTGCCTAACAAAAGGCAGTGTCGTTAATGTCTATGCCATAATACTTAATAAAGAGTTTATTAACTAATTCCTGCCATTGTAATAATGAATACACGATACCCCCTGTTAGATATAGTCAGACCTGTGTTCTTTAAATACAGTCACCCCTCCAGTGAAGGATTAACAAAAATGAACGTTTAAAGAATGTGATGATTTAAATGGCTGGTTGCAATTAATAACACTATCCAGCAATGAAATTATAGCAAAAATATACTTTCATTGCAAATAATGACAACGAGAAACCAGTTCGTAATTCAGAACGGAAATAACTGAAAACAGATTTTTATTCATTAATAAGTAATGGCATACTTTTCATTCCGCCATGTCAGACGGGTCAGGGTTCCGGGGTGGTTCCTTCTGTCTGACATGGCGGAAAACATACGCTATCACACCTTCCCGTTCAGCTTCTCAAAAAGGCGCTTACGCTCATCTTCGGGAAGCTTCATGATTTGCGACGCCAGCTCAGAAACGTCAGGCCCCTGCGACGTCAGATCTTCCTTAACCCGCTTCAAAGCCAACTCCATCAGCAGTGACCGCGAAGCGGGTGACATATTGCGATACAGCTGCACCCAGAGGCTTAGCTGGCGATCACTGTCGTTGAGAGTAAACGCTTCGCCCTTAGCCCTGTTTCTCTCATCATCAAGCGACATTGTGGCTACGCTGATATGGTAAACAACGCCTTTTCCGGCAGTCCTTTTACGACGTATTTCCGGGTGCAGGGATGCCAGCTTTTCCAGGCGCATTCTCGCACCGCGAGGCGTACCCGGCATTCCCTCAATATGAGTGAATTCCTCTGCTGTCAGCCAGTCTTTAGCCTCTTCAACAGAAGCTTCAGGATGAGTAGGTATAGCCGAAACTGTTCTCTTACTGCTCATATAAATTTCACCAGATATCAATGCGTTAATACGAAAACCAACAAATAGATACCAAAAGAACTTGAAAGGTATCTTTTATTCGCATTTAATATCCATGTACTGATTCCATGGAGTTAATACTGTGCGTAACTCAACAGCATCGCAGAAAAAGCAGAGCAAAGGAAGTTCAGGGAACTGGCATCGTGCCGATATTGTGGCAGCGCTTCACAAGCGAGGGTTAACGCTGGCGTCACTGTCACGCAGTCACGGCCTTGCGCCACGGACATTAAATAACGCCTTAGAGCGTCATTATCCCAGAGCTGAGCGCATTATTGCCGGGGCTCTGGATACGACACCGGAAACATTATGGCCGGAAAGGTATGCCCTTAAAAATGGACCAAGTAGCAGGTAAAGGATGCAACCATGGCAACCACCATCACTGAAATAACGGAATGTTTTGAGTATTTTTTCAGTTCTCTTTATCGCAGGGAGTTCGTCAAAACCCTGCGTCTGAACGAATGTAGCGAGCGGGAATTACTGCCTCTGGTACGTTGCTATTTGCTGGGTTGGTTTGCAGATAATGTCTCACCGGAAGTAAAAAGCAAGCTGCCAGGAACTGTATCCGGGCACGGTTACATTGATTTTGTCATTGATGATGTAGCCGTTGAGTTTGCAGTACGTAAACCAACTGCGGCACGTTCCAATGTCTCCGCAACTGTAAATAGCACTGAAGTTAAAAAGTTGATGAAGCACGACGGCAAAGCCTTGCTTGTGCTGTTTGACTTCTCTGACACGCCCTACTCAGAAGAACAGATCGAATCTTTCCGCAACTGGCCCTCTCTCGGTCGAGGGAATCATCGCAGGTCCGCATTCAACGTCGTTTATTTCTTTGTGGGAAAACGCAGACCGCAGACACTGGGGAAAATCACCAAAAACATCCGTATCACTTAATAGAGAATTAATTAATGAACAGAAAACTGTTGGCCTTATTGATGGCAGCCATAACGCTACCTGTCGCAGCAGCGCAGTACGTAAAACCCGGAGCGGTTCTAACCCTGAATCCGGGAAAGGGCAATGCTGAATTCAACATTAATGCCTCAACAGGAGATGGCTCAGGCGTATGCAATATGGAAGGGACGGCAAACCAAATAGTTGCCGGAGAAAGCCAGAAGCGTCGCTGGGTCTGGAATGACAATACCAGCCAGTGTGTCGCAGTAATTAGTGAACTGAAAAACGGTAAGGCCAGCGTGATGACTCGTGGTTGCGAAGGCTACTGTAGGATTTCTGCGGCAGGCACAATGGATGGTCTATTTAATAAGCAGTAATAAATGCCTTAATTAACGAAGGAATCTTAGATGAAAAGAACAATGCTTCTGGTACTAATAGCGGCTGGTTTGTTGGCTGGCTGCGGCGAGAAAACACCAAAATGCAATAGTGATGATGCTAAAAATCTGGTCGTAGATATTGCCAGAAAGACAATCGAGAAAGGGATGACATTGGATAAGGATGTGCGTATTTCTGTAGAAAATGTCAGAACAATTAGCCATGAATCAGGTCTGGATGTTTATCAGTGTGCGGCTGATTTAACGTTTACAAAACCAGACTTGCAAAATTCCCTACCAATTACCTATCGGATTCAGAAAACTGATGAAGGTAAAGGTCAGTTTTATATAAAAGTATCAGGTTTATAATCACTGAATAACATTCGGGTTCCTTTTGGATGAAGTAATTCATGTTTTTCTCCAAAAGGAAACCCCATGAAAAAGATCATTATATTTACCATTGTAGCTAATATCGCATTTTATTTATTCGTTACACAAAATACCGCTGAGCCTAAAAAAGATCTTCCAGCTAATGCCCCCTTTATTACAAAATCTAATCTACCAAGCATATGCAGGGTCAGTACAATGGCAACTGCTACAGATACCAAACAGAATATACCCGTCGTAGAGTGCAAATTCAGTATTGCAACTAAAATCACCTCCAATGCTACCAGTTACTGAGCATGGTGTTCACTTTACCGACAGACATAGGAGCGAACATTCTCAATCAGTTTCAAACCTTTAGCAGTGTAAAGTGGACCGGGCTCTAACTGTTGATAAAGCCCACAGGCACATGAAGGCTAAATGCTGCCATTTCGATCAATCAGTGCAGCAGGTTCGCCGTCACACTGAAACTTCACTCGAGTATAGCGCGTCTATAATCTTATCAGCAACACAGCTGTTCCCCCTAGCTGTTGTA
This sequence comes from Erwinia amylovora, assembly GCA_050311775.1. Classification (GTDB taxonomy): domain Bacteria; phylum Pseudomonadota; class Gammaproteobacteria; order Enterobacterales; family Enterobacteriaceae; genus Erwinia; species Erwinia amylovora_A. The sequence goes on from JBNONK010000018.1 coordinate 7,561, forward strand.
ATAATAAGCATAGCAGGCCCTTTTCATAGCGTATGAGCCTCCCGGTAAATTGAAAAAAGACCGAATACTAATTAGATGGTTTAAAAACAATTAGTTAACTATAACTAAAGCCATGAAAGGCATACGTAGACCATCCTCACTACTCAAATCATGGGGTGTTCGTAGCTCCTCATCAAAATATATGTTTCGCACTATTTAATTCCCCCTCCTTTCAAATCCTCTAATATTATATTTATATCATGAGGTAATGAAGGGTGTTCTTTACCATTTAATGTATGATATTCAGTAATCATTCCATCTAGATTCTGATTACCATAGTGTTTGGACATTTTCTGGATTTGTTTTAAAAACTCTTCCACTCGAAGATGGTTCGATATTCTTTCGTGCTTCAATGTTAAAGAATATATATATTCATCACCAACATCATTATATGGTAAAGGCTCTATTTCAGAGTATTCTTTATAATTAAGATTTGTTCTAAATCTCTGGGCAAATTGTATTTTGCAATAATCTCTAACTATTGAAGATAAAACTTTAAAATCCATTTCAGAATTACTTGAAATAAACTCATCAATAAGAGTTCCAAATTCAAAACCAAACCATAAAAAATCTTTCTCTGATATATATCTCAGATTTAATTTTATAACTTTAGAAAGATGATCCTCTGACATATAATCATCAAGAATTTTATTTCTCATTTTTTCGTCAAGAGCATATGAGTACGACTCACCTAAATTATCGCGTGTAAAATGTATAAAATCATCCATATTTAAACATCTATTGACTGGTGGTCTTTTCATTATAATAAAAGCTTGTGGTAAGTTACTTAATTCAAATCCATTAGCATAGGCTTTTCTCTTCTCTAAACTTTCATAATCGTACTCTACAAAAACTTCTCTCCTAGTAGGACTGCTAGCGAAGTCCCGTAAGTACTGTTTTATAATTTCAGAATCTCCTGAGGAACGGCAAAGTTTCATTATACACAGATGAATCCTGCGCTTATTCCAGCAGTCAATTAATACATGTGTCACCATGCTTTTCAGAAGGAAACTAACTAGTTTTTTAAATAATTTTTCAGCTAAGCAGCTAAAGTAAATCACATATAACCCGTCTATTATATTTTGAGTATAAAGAATGGAGTTAATCTCTTTAATATTTGATAAAGCATCGACCCCAAAGTGATTCAACAAATCATTAAAGTAAAAGTAGTTTTCTTTAAATATCACCCCATCAGTAAGATAATTATATATTTTATATATGTCGTCCTCATTAGCCCCGGCAGCATAAGCCTTCAACTCCCTCACCCTACTTCTTCTCCACTCATCGAGATCATTTGAAGGAGAGGTTCTCTCTAAAAAAATCTCAGGCGTACGAGCACATATGTCCTTTATGTTTCTTGCATCAAGAAACATACTATTATTGAAGAGGTTATGATCTTCTGTTCTGTCGTAAAGCACTGTAGAAGATGCAATGAAGTGACCTATATTGTCAAAATATGAGAACGGCTTTCCATTGTTGCCAGTATTCGGTTGAGACCATGAAGGATAGACCGAATTTATTTTTCCATCTCGGTGAAGAACAGAAACTCTAATCATTCTTAATGGTTCTGAACAGTTCATATAGCCAACCAATTCTCCACCTGACAATTCCCTATAATTAATATTTTCTAGAACCTCATCAAGAAAACCTACAAAATTACTCTCATCTACATAGACTGGAAATAACGTTTTCCATAGATAACCTGACTTATAATAATTTTCAGGGAACTTAGTCATTTTAGCGGCTTTTGACGTCATTAAAGTTGAAGGCAACTTCAATAAAATTACTTCATTTTGAAGTTCTCTCGCATAAAACCAATCTTCATCAACATCTGATCTATAATCATAAAGGTGCTTGACATTAGTGTGTTCTTGTTTAAATAAGTCCCATCCGCTTACAGAATGAAGCCCTCCAGCCAATACTTTTTTAGTAACGCGTCGACCATCCATTTCAACGGGTTTGGTATTAATGTCACCATAAATTATATGATTCAATGCATCTTTACTTAAGGTTAGATTAATGCCGTTTATTAAATTATATGTTTTTATAACATTGTTCATTTGTAATCCTTTGAAAGTCAAATTTGTATATATCAGGTGCAAAAATAATAATTAAATAAGCATAATTTAAGAATGAATGTTTTTTATATTTTATTTAGTCAGACGCAGGACATTGATAACAGCGTATTTAAAATCCGCAGTTCCATTCTTTAGCATGATGGTATTGCCTGGAAGCCTACTTGCTTCATACACATCGCGACTGCCGTCAATATAAATTAACCGTCGTCTATTACCTAAACTTTTTTGCACAAAATATATAATCCAAGATTCGTGTCTTTTTCCACAAAACTACAATGTTCTGATTGTGGCTGAATTAGTGACTGATCGCAAGTCTACTCACCACTATCTTCTAAAAGATCTGAATCAATATTTTACTTTTTGAGCACTGAATAACTGTCAGACAAGCGCTTTGACCAGCATCCTCTGAAGAACTTCCTTTTCCTGTAGCAAGCCATTCTAGGGATACACCGGTATCTAAAGCACATGTAAAAACTACATCTCCAGGAAAATAATATCATCGTCCCCATGCACTAACCGTTCCTAATGATAAATCGAGCAATTAAGTTTTTATAATCAGCTAGTCATAATATTTACATCTATACAATGCCTAGTTATTTTTTATCTCGATAACTTCATGAGAAATTTATCCACTTTATCGAATAAATAATCCGAAGGATCGTCTCCTCTATCTTCACGAAAGAGCATTTCAATAATATCATCATCACTTAACACAAGAATTAAACGACCATTTTCCCTCATTGCCCCATTGCACATCTCTAATGCTGATGCATTTGCACCTTTGCGAGAAAATATTAGAGCAATTTTTCGAAATGCATTATCATAAAGATATTTTTCAGTAGTAAGAACCTCTCCCTGACCTATCTCGCTAGTATAGTTTTTGAACTCCAAGAGGATATAATTTGATTTCAACTGTTCAACTACGAAACTCCAAAAATCAGTATTCTTCTTAATACTGCATACACAATCATATCTATTCAACTTATTTTCGCTTTCATACTGACTCTCCCATCCATTTAAGTCACCTTCGAATAAGTATTTTAGAATAGTGACCATTAGCTCTTCATATTTTTTCCAATTATCTTTTCCAGGTGGCAAGATTTTAAGCTTGTCTATCAAATACTCCGAATAACTATCTACTAAATCTTCATCCAAGCATTCCATTTGTTGACAACAAATCCCCCCCCCGTCCTCCCCTTGAAGTCTAATTAAAATGTCATCTATGTCACGGCCCCTTTGATTAATTAAAATATCATCAGGAATCTCCAAAAATCTAACTAACTTATCTCTTAAATCAAGTGAGTGACTAGTCAAACTAATAAGATCTAATAAATCTATAACAATAATGTCATTATCTTCTTCAATTGTTTGCTTGAGTTCTAGCTCCAAGTAGGATGAAACAACTAAAATAGCAATGACTCCGTCATCAAGTTCATCTTGCTTACGTTCCTGTACTTTACTCAAAAAGTTAAGTGCTTTATTAATTAACTGTGATTGAGCTCTCATGGTTCGATAATATTTTATTTCGACAACATATTGGCTACCATCTTTTTCTAAATGCAGATCGTATTGCTCTTGCTTTTTTACAGTTTCGAAATATTCTGTGGCATTGAATATTTCTTCAACCAAAACTTCAAACTCTCTAGCCTCATACATATTTAAGTCATCCTCACATAAAAGACGTATTAATGTAACTACAATAATCTTTGACGGTTAAACATTGGGCGCACCGTGTAGGAATATAAATATATAGCAAAAATCTCCAGCAGAATTTGTGAAACAAGTGAAGCCCTGCTTAAGATACCATCAATTTTATTTAATTTAATCATTCCCTAATCAACCAAATCTACATCATTTTTAGAACGTACGTTTGTAGACATGACTTTTCCAAATGTTTCCAGCTCAATGAATTTAGAAAGATACTCTTTCTGAGGAACTTTCTTCTGCAGCAGGTCGAAGAAGTTTCTATCATGCGTTGAAAGAATGATTTGCCTATCGAATTTCTTTGAAATTGTACGCAACATATCGATGGTAGAAAGGACATTAATGGAGTCCATCGAATGAATAGGATCATCAATAAAAATACATCTTACGTCGGTACCATCAGCTGTTTTCACATGAAGTGCTCGGGCCAGAAAAATACTCAAACTAAGGATGTTAAGCTGCGCAGCACTGAAATAAAGATTTGGCGCGATAACATCTCCTTGTGAATCTGAGACAAGAACGTTCAGTTTTGGTATTGATTCCTCGGGGAAATCACAGTCAAATTGCACTTCTTTGAAATCAGGATGAGGATCAATCTTACGATAGATCGCATTAATTAAGTCAGTGTAGAAGAAGCCGTTGATTCTATTTCTCAACCGATTGATCGTTAAAGAATACTCTGCTTCAATGGATGCGTTCAAAGCCTTTTTTTTCTGAATTTCAAGAAGCGCCTCTTCCAGTTTTCCCCTAGCGACTAAGGACTCAATGTATGGTTTTATTCCGGTCAACTGTTCTCCTAATAGAGAATATTGGCGAAGGGTATGGATAGTTTGTTCTTCTTCTTCCTTTCTTTGCAATACAGCAGTTGATAGGTACTCATTCAAAATCTGGGCGTTCCAGGAATCTTCATAAGATGGAAAATATCGCTTGATAGTCGCTACGAATGGTACGATAACCATGTCTGAATTGAGAATGTCGCTACGTAGATCGAGTTCATTTTTATTGAGTTCTTCGATCGTCGTTGAAGCTAAAGTAGGATCATTGAGGTCTAGGGCGATGACTTCTCCTTGCAACAAATCTATACGGGTAAGAGTCGCTGCGATCCGTTTTTGAATCTCTGCCCGTCCTTGCTCTATTGAAAGCTGAATTTGTTCCGGTTGAATTGCATTGTTTATGCAATACTCACTTATTTCATTCACAAGTTCGCTATTTTCGGCTAAAGTGACTTCTGCATTAATTTGCTCATATTTTTGTTGTTCTTCTTTGATAACTCTTTGTAATTGAGTGATTTTTAAGGAGCTATCTTCAAGATCCTTAAGTTCTGTAGTTCGACGCTTAGTCAGTTCATGGAGCTGCTTAGCAATGCTTGAATTGAGTTGTTTCTCCGGGAGATTATTCACTCGAGATTTTAGCGCGGCGAGTTGTAGATTTGTTTCTGATAGTAACTGTTCTATTTTTTCGAGCTCAAGTGTTAACGCTCGGAATTCGCTCTCATCTCTCTCAATTGAACTCCTCAAAGATAGGCTAACCCGTGTTTTTGCAGCAGCCCATTCTAAAATCTGACTAGTAACATTTTCAGATGCTTCTTCCAATGCAGCTCTGCACATCTCCTTTGCTTTCAATGCGGCAGACTCGATGTCAGACAACGCTTTATTGTTAACTAAAGCGTCCATTAGAGACTGATGTGAGGGGTGCTGATGTGCGCATAGAGGGCATTCTTTAGAATGAGACATAGATAGTAGGCTAGCCCCTAACTCAATCAGGTTGGCAACTTGGCTGGTATGCGTTCGAATCTGATCAAGGTTTTTTGATGCTTCAGTAAACTCCTCAGCCCTTGCATTTCGCTTCAAGATTGCGGCTTTCAGCGGCAAAGTTGAGAACTGCTCCCTCAAGAGCGCGGCTAAGTCAGTGCTATCAATTCGCTCTTCGTTAATTTCGATAGCTTCTACTCTAATGAGCTCTTCGCGCTCTTGAGATATCTTCGTTGCAAGTGCTTGCTGACGAAGTTTCTTGGCCGACCTCTCTGCTTCGCGGATGGGAACTGAATTAGTCAGTTCTGCAATTTGAGGAAAGATTGAAGTTGAAGCATTTTGTAGTTCCAGCAAACTGTTTGTTGCCACCTCAAGTTCGGCCAGTAAGCGTTGGGACTCATCTCTTCTCTGAGTGAAGCTCTGAGCTTCCCCTTGGATTTTGTACAAATTCTGCTGTATAAGCAGTAAATTCTTACGCGCGATTGTTATTTTTTCATTAATTAATCGAAAATCAGGCAATTTACTTGCGACTTCGATTAATTTGCTTTCTCGGCTCGATTCCGCCTGAAGAATGCCTTTTAGCGATAAGACTGATGCGACAAGCTCTTCGCGTTTAGCTACTGAAACTCGACGCGAGACCACTTGGCCAAGGAGTGCTTTCTTAGAGTCTTTTTTCTGCTTCGCAGTGAAAATTTCTTCGCTCTTACTTGCAGTGATTAAAAGTTCTTCAATAGAATTTCTCGCGTCATGTGCTTTCGCTTGGAGATCGTGAGTTCTCTTTGTAATAAGACTGATGATTTCTCGTTCGCAATCATCATCGAATGTTTTATCAATTTGTGAAACATTCTCATTTGAAATATTTAGCGCATCAATTGTTTCATTAATGTCTTTAAAGATTGTTTCCCTTATGGGTACGTCAGCAATCTTCTTCAATTGTACAATTTCGTCTTCAGAAGCCCTTAGAATTATCGATAGCTCTCTTTTGAGTGCGGTTAAGTTCGCACGATAGGCTTCGTCCTCATCGCCGAACGTTGACATGAACCGAGCATAACGAGCCTCTGGTTTTTCTTCTCTTATAAATGCGTCGATTGCCTCTTGAGAAAGGAAAACATCGGAGAGGGCTTCTAATCCTTTCTCCAACGCCTCTCTTTTGAAAAGATAATCTCGGCTCCCACTTTTGGCTTTCGGCACATTTTTTACTCTCGATTCACCTTTATCACACACAACTGTGACACGAGAAGGATCTGTGTCTTTGATAAAGCGGTTCCGCAGGATGTACTGTTTTTTGCTCGGTTGATTTTGCGATTTGGAAAGGTTGTCATTTTCCGTTCTAGTATAATCTCTTACAAATCTACCTATATTGTTTGTCAATGCCCATTCAACAGCATCATAAAACGAGGTCTTGCCGAAACCATTCGGAGCATACAGGGATACGAAGTTTGCACATTCACCTGTGGGCGTTGAGAAGTCAAAAGTTCCATCTTCTTTAGTTTGGTAAGCACGGAACCCTTCTACAATGACTTTTTTAATTTTCATATTTTGTCACCTGCACCAATAATTCTTCGATTTGTTTTCTTCTGATTTGAATGGACTTTTCTTTCCCATCCAGAGGGATATTAGGAATATTTGTAAGCGCCCGGCGTATAAAATTATCGTCTGTAGTTATTAATGGGACAGTGCATGCTCGGTCTAAAGCAGAATCAAGTTCAAGATCATCCCCTAAGATCGCTCTTCCTAGCATATCTCTTATTTGTTGTTCCCACGTTGTTTCATCTATTTTCGAAGCGAGAACAATCTTTCTCAAGGCAAATCTGTTATTTTCGATTTGATACTTTAAATGCTTATCGATCTGCTCTGGACAAATGAATACAAGATAGATGTTCCACAATGCCAATTCACTTGTTAAAGCAGCTTGAAAGTTAATGGCGATTTCAGTAGTTATGTTGAGCCAGTTATCTTTGCAGCTTTGATGATTAGGGACACGTGCGACGAAGCAACTAATAAAATGCTCTATGTCGGTCGATTGGTAGAAAGAAAAATGGATATCCGGAAATTGCTGATCTAGATATTTTTTTTCAATTTCACTGAGCTTTAGCTGCACGATAGGCCTCTGTGATAAGTTTTATTGCAACGTCGCGATCGAATTCATCACCATGAGGATATTGATGCTCGTTCAGGACTAAGCAATCTCTATTCAACCCATCAATGTGCATCAGTTTGAGATCTTTAGGAGCCTGAGCAGATGCACCAATATCAAAACTCGCACCATTTGGACGACAAATATCCGTAACAAGTTTCGACAAAGATACTGCTGGCCGTGTTTTGATAGGAGGGCGGTTAGTTGTAATTAAAACCACACCATCGGATTCGAGTCCATTGAAATTCGACTTTGCGATAGCTTCTAAGTAAGATGTCCATTCTTTATCAGAGCCGCTGTAAAAAAGACGGCGTCTTTTCCGTAACTTTTCAATGTAATCATGGTCTATTTCTCGAGGGTTATCCAGAAGCACGCACATTACTAGAAACTCTACCCATGAAAGCCATAGTTTCCTGTCTGCGAGCCTGTACTGAGGGTCGCCAGCAACTAAAAGCTGCTCGCCAAACTTCTGCATAATTGAGTGGGGTGACGGACATTTCCCGGTTAGATTTTCTTTCGCAACATCCCACAACATCTGGCGAAGTAGCGTTTTTGTTCGTTCGCATTCGAACCCCTCTAACGGAAATGAATCTTCCACTAGCCGCAAAAAGTCTAAGAGATATGGCGGCAAAATTGGGGCGAGGCTTAACTCCTGAAAAGAGCTATCTGCAATTATTTTTTCGAAGATGCCGATCCTTACGCAGCTAAGCCAGTTCTGGCTCTCATTCTCCGGCCCCTCCATACTGTATTCGATACCAATTAGTACCCATTCATTTTGTCGTTTGGAGAAAACACCTCCCCCCGAAAGCCCCATGATTTCATCTTGAGTTGCAAATGAACTTGTTGAGACATCTATCCGTTTAAATTCGAAATCTTGAATCTCACCTCGGAAAGTCTTCAGACTGTTTTTCGTCCCGGTTCGACGAGTCGCAGGGTATCCGAGTATCGCTATTCTTGCTTGATCTTCGACAAAGTCGTTAGAGTAAGCAATTGGTTCAATCTGAACGCCCTCAATAAGAAGAATTGCTGCGTCTTCCGTAAGCGATGAGAAGATCTCTTTTGGTTTAATTATTTGACCATCTCGGTAAGTAATTCTAATTTCTTCAGGTCGCAGTAGTGTTTCGCGCTTCTTGGGATCGGCTTGGAGGTTGTGACGAGCGGTGAGCACATAGGAATACTGAGCAGTCATGGCTGGCACAGCTACCCCGCTACCGTTGTTGACAATAACGGTGCTTAGTTTTTGTTGCTCCAACATCACAGCGAAATGTCTCCTTGGATATCTTGAACGAATGGCCCAAGATCATTTAACTCTTCAGTATTGAACATCCTCTCTTTCAGCCCTGGATAGTTGAACAATACAGAACTGTTGGGCGAGACGGCCTTAATACGAGCAATCGTCCTTTTATTTGGAAGGCCATGTCTTAAACCATTCGTTGAGACAATGAACACCTCACTTTTTATAAGCGAAAGTAATTCCATACTGGTGTTCGCCTTACTTCCATGATGGGACAACTTGCATAATCCTACAGTTAATGGTTCTTCCTCTGAATAACCAAGATTGCGAAGGCTCGTACAAATAGTAGATGCATGGGCGTCACCAAGAAATAGTGCCTTAGCGTCCCCCGACTCAATCAAAAAAGCAATAGAACTACCATTATGAACTGACTTATCTTCCTCGAAGACATCGCTTTCAAGCAACTCGTCGAGAGAATATCCGTAATCGTTCGAAGGACCTGATGTAAACAAATTTGATTCTTCATGCTCCCATTTTTTTGCAAGCGAGCGAAGCTGCTCTTCTTGAGGCGAAAGAATAGTTATCTCCCCCCAACTGAAGACAATTTTTTCGCAAGCAATTTTCAAGCTCCGATCTGAAACGCCCATTCGACACAATTGGTCATCAAATGCTATTCCTTGCGCGATGCTTGTCTGCCGCCCACCGGCAGCCATAATCTGAATATCAGTACCTTCAGGTATATTTTCTGCCAGTTCACTAGCAATTAGCCGACCAGAGTTGAACCATACATTGGAGCCTAAGACCTGTTGATACGGTTCTGCTTGAATGGCCCTGAGCAGTCCACCTATGTGATCGTCATCCACATGAGTCATCACGACAAGATCGAGTACGATATTGTTCTCTGCAAGGGTACCAAGGCATTCCTGCAATGGGCCGGGGATAATTTTGGGCCCCTGCTTTTTCTGGAAGCAATCAGACGGTCCTCCGTCAACCAGAATCAGAAATGGCTTGGTTGAGTTGGCGTCAGCGCGGATTAGAATTGAATCCCCATGACTCGCACGCAACACACTCACGATTAGTGACATGAACAATATTCCCCAATTTCTTCTTATCGTTCTATGAGAGATTATTGCACGTATTAAGGGAGTATGTGGAGCTCATTGGTTATTTTAATGACAAAATTATTTGCGATTTGAAGGGGATATCATAAAAAAATGAACCGCAGCAGGCTTCTTCTTCCGTCTCAGTAGCAGGCATAAGCTTTCTGCAAAAGCGTTTTCGTGACAGTTACCATCAAGGTTGACGCCCCCTGACCTAGTTATTTCATGAACGATTACACTACCCAGACTCTCCTCATTATGCTCAAACTATAGGGCAGGAACGTCTGCCAAGGCGGGTCAGCTCAGCATGTTTTTGGTACTGCCCCACTATTTGGTAGATTTGCGAAAATACATGAGATCGATGTACTGCTGCCAGAGTCATTGAAAATCAAATGAATAGCGGCAGTAACCCGCCTCAGACAACAACATCAACAAAAGTGAGTACAATGATGAGTATTAAAATAAAACTCAATAATAAAAATGTTAAATAACAAATAAATACATTATAAATCACCGTTCAACGTCTAAGTTCGTTGTCAGGGCTGCAACAGCAGCCCTCTGCCAGAAGCTGACCTGAATTATAAAATTAGTCCCCCACCTTCTGCTACAAAACTTACTTTTTAAGTTTAGACGCTGCTCTTATAGTGATCTGTCGTCTCTTTTCAATAAATGATGCAGCCTGCTGCTGAGCCTTTTTAAGCTGCGCTTCAGATGCCGTACGGGGAGAGCCGCAGGCAAAGGGAGGGTCAGGATCATATTCCATATGGAGTTGAATATTTTGAGCTATATCCCTGCCATATATTTCTGACACCACATTAAGCGCAAAATCTATGCCTGAAGTAACGCCTGCTCCCGTAATACGGTTGCGGTCACGCACCACACGTTCATTTATCGGTTCGGCACCTAACAGAGCGAGTTGATCCAGGGAAGCCCAGTGAGTGGTCGCTTTATAGCCGTCCAGCAGCCCGGCGGCACCCAAAACAAGAGAGCCTGTGCATACCGAAGTTACGAGTCTTGCATGCATACTCTGAGTGCGGATGAACGAAAGAACTTCTTCATCCTCCATCAGGTTAATCTGCCCGGGTCCTCCGGGAACACAAATGACGTCCAGTTTTGAGCATGTATCAAAAGTGCTCGTTGGCAGAATAGCCATTCCACGGTCGGAAACCACAGGATCCAGGTTTTTCCAGATGAGATGAACATCAGTATCAGGAGCTCTGGCAAAAACTTCATACGGGCCAGTGAGATCAAGCTGAGTGAGAGCGGGAAACAAAAGCAGCCCTATTGATGTGCATGCAGAGTCGCTCACGATAAAATCCTTTAATTAAAAGAATATAATGAACGGCTTGACTGCAAAAGCAACCGTTTGCTTATTATTCACTGGCAAGGCACGTCTAATCTGGTTGAGTTATTAAAACGGTGAGGAATTTATAACTGGCCAGACCCTGCGTAATATCTTGGGTAAAAAATCCGCTTTTCGCTCACAGCAGATTTCCAGCCCGGTCAGCTTGTGCGCTTTCTGCCAGAGGTGGAAGTCGTTACTTCGAACCTGTGTTTGCTAATGGGGCGGGTCACCCGACGGCATCGACAACTGCTTTTTGTTTTATTGTACTGTGCTCGACGCCGCGCGATCGTTTACCCTAATCGATGGTTTAATTTCCGCCTCTCGCACCTCGCTTTCTCCGCTCCCGGCTTTTTTGGGTTGGCCGCTTGTGACTCACAGTGGACATTGCCAACATCCCCATTACGAGCATCACCGTGGGTAATTAAGTTGCAGCAAAAGCTCGACTGCTGAGCTAATAAATCATTCCTGCATTGCATTTTACTGACAAGTGAGGCTGCTGCCGCAGCCTGCTATGATTTCATCTCAGGCATCTTTAAGCCCCTGTCACGTCAAAATGACTGCCAGTTTTCCACTGAAGAATGCGGGGTAACTGTAACCGGTTTTTGCCGTTTTTTTATGGCAGCCGTTGGCACGGATGACACCAGAACAGATTCTGTTTTGAAGAAAGCCACCGCCTGCTCCAGACGCCCGGCCTCTTCCTGAAGAGATCCGGCCGCTGCGGCTGACTGCTCTACCAGTGCGGCATTTTGTTGAGTGGTACTGTCCATTTCAGTCATTGCCTGACTGACCTGACCGATCCCGCGGTTTTGCTCGTCTGAAGCAGTCGCTATTTCTTTCATTACCTCATTCACCTGAGCCACAGCATCAATAATGGACTGCATTGTTTTACCTGCATGTTCAACCTGTGCAGCACCGGTATTAACCTGGCCGACAGACTCCTGAATAAGCCCTTCAATTTCCTTTGCAGCCGTTGCACTGCGCTGGGCCAGATTTCTGACTTCCCCCGCGACGACAGCAAAACCTCTCCCATCTTCACCTGCCCTCGCTGCTTCAACGGCGGCATTCAGGGCCAGAATATTTGTCTGAAAAGCGATACCATTTATTACCTGGGTTATTTCAGAAATGCGTGAGGAGCTTTTCCTGATTTGTTCCATCGTATTAACCACTCCGCTGACAACCTGACCTCCCTGGGTGGCCTGCGATGACGCTTCCCCGGCAAGCTTGCTGGCACAAATCGCATTCTCGCTGTTAAGTTTTACCGTTGACGTAAGTTGCTCAATACTGGCCGCTGTCTGAACAACGGCGGCAGCCTGCTGTTCTGTACGCGATGATAAATCTTCATTTCCTGTCGCTATTTCTGTGGCCGCGCTGTTGACGTTCGATACGCCGTTACGGACGTTGCTGATAATTTCTTCAAGCTTAATCCGCATATTATTAAAAGCCTGCATTAACAGCCCCAGCTCATCTTTGCGATAGCTTACGGTAGTCGGAGTCAGGTCACCCTCAGCGATCCTGCGTGCCATACTGAGTGCTTGCGACAACGGCCGCTTAATACTCAGGGTTATCCGCCAGGCAAATAAAATGCTGATTATCACGGCCAGTAATGACAGTAAGGCAATTTTAATCTGCGCCATTTTAATAAAATCAGAAGATATTTTCTTTTGATAATCAAACATACTTGCCAGGGAAGCGTCAAAATTCTCACCTCTGCCTACCAGCGTTTTTGCCGCCGTATGATGTGCAGACCAGAGCGTTTCAAAGGGGGAGACTGAAGAAGAGACCTTATCAATAATATTAAGGGCTGATGAGGTGGCGCCGGACAACGCAGGGTTTTTAGCCTCTTCAAGCATAACCGCCGTTTTTCTGGCCTCGCCAAGGGCGATATTCAGCGCGGCTCTGCTGTTATCATCCGGTAGCTTGATAAAAGTCAAAAGTTGCAAATTGACTTCTTTCAGCTGTGACGATAAACGCTCCAGTGAAGAGGACATATCAGAAGCCAGCGTTCCGCCTTCAGCAAGATAATCCATGCTTTTTGCAAGACTGAGATACGGAAGTTGCTGTAAAGAGGCAGCCATTGCCATCATGCGCTGCATATAATCAACTAAGATGTTTCTTTGCGTTCCATAGCTGTTCATGGCGTCTTCAATACCATTAAGAAACGTTTTCCCCCCAGAATCCCAGTTGAATTGCGCCAATTTATTGTACTGATTTCTCAGCTGTTTTAGTGCCTCGGCATTTTTATCAGCATACTGCTGCTCGTTAGTGTACTGATACAGGGTACGATTAAGGCGGGCCGTGCCGAATGTGCTGTTCATCTCGATGGTCAGACTTCGCCTTGCCGAATTATCCTGAATGGTGTCAAGACAGCCTGATGCAACCAGTGCCGTAATGATAAGGGCACCAATTACCACAAAAAAACCCATGCCGAGTTTTGTTCCCACCTTAAAATTCATGAAATAACTGTTGAGTCTCAGAAGATTCATTTTTTATAACCCTATTATTTTAAAACATTTAAATTCTCTGCTTAAGATTTTATCGATCGCGCTCATAGTGGTTATCGGCATTAACTGGAAATCATTAAAATAATTTACAAGTAACGGGTGGTTTTATTTCCTGAAGGTCAGAAAACGCTGGGTTTTCATCAGGGAACATCGGCAGCAGGCGCTGCCTGAGCTTGTGACCGGGATGTCATATTCGGCGCGGTGGGGGGAGTCAAGCCTCTGCTTTTCGCTTAACGCAGACATCATAATGTTATCTTCCGCCCACGCCCTGCAGCCTGGCGGTTTCGCTACACAGGTTGTCATCTTTGCGTCGGTTCTTCCTGTTCAGATTGAGCAGGATAAAGAGAATTCATCGCAAAGGAGAGATAACATGTTACAAGAACCCTCGCGCAAATATTCCCCACATGCCCCGGTTAATCTGCCAGATCGTCAGTGGCCGAATAAACAGCTGACCCACGCCCCGCGCTGGCTTTCCACCGATCTGCGCGACGGTAATCAGGCGCTGGCAGAACCGATGGATTCGGCGCGTAAATTACGTTTCTGGGAGCTGTTGCTCCAATGTGGCTTTAAGGAGATTGAAGTGGCATTTCCGGCGGCTTCAGAGACGGATTTCCAGTTTGTTCGCCAACTAATTGAAGACAACCTGATACCCAAAGATGTCACGATTCAGGTGTTAACGCAGGCGCGTCCGGACCTGATTGAACGGACCTTCGCCTCACTTGATGGTGCAGATAGCGCGACGGTGCATCTGTATAACGCCACTGCCCCACTGTTCCGTCGATTGGTGTTCCGTCAAAGCAAACAAGAGATCATCCAACTGGCGGTCAGTGCAACCCAAAAAATTCGTGCGTTGTGTGAAGCCAATCCGCAGACTAAGTGGAGTTATGAATACTCCCCGGAGACATTTTGTTTTACTGAGCCGGATTTCGCCCTGCAAATTTGCGAGGCCGTAGCCGATGTGTGGGAACCCTCCCCTGAACGACCGATGATCATTAATCTGCCGGCGACTGTCGAGGTCAACACGCCGAATGTCTATGCCGACCAGATCGAGTATTTTTGCCGCCATTTTTCACGACGCAACGCCGTCTGTATCAGCGTGCACCCGCATAACGATCGCGGATGCAGTGTCGCCAGCGCAGAGCTGGCCATGCTCGCAGGCGCCGATCGAGTAGAGGGGTGTCTGTTTGGTAACGGAGAACGGACCGGGAATGTGTGTCTGGTGACGCTGGGCATGAATCTCTACAGCCAGGGGATTTCCCCAAAGCTTGATTTTAGTGATATGAAACACGTCGTTGAGCGCGTCGAACAATGTAACCAATTGCCCGTTCATCCCCGTCATCCTTATGCGGGAAAACTCGCTTTTACTGCTTTTTCTGGCTCACACCAGGACGCGATCAAAAAGGGATTCACGGCCCGGCAACAATCCGCAGCCGAGCGCTGGGAAATGCCCTATCTTCCGGTCGATCCCAACGATATTGGCTGCACCTACGAAGCGGTTATTCGCGTCAACAGCCAGTCAGGAAAAAGTGGGGCTGCATGGATACTGGAACAAAATCACGGCCTTAAACTGCCGCGCCGCTTGCAGCAGGACTTTAGCCAGCACGTTCAGAGGCAGACCGATCGCGGGGGACACGAAATGACGCTGGCTGATATCTGGCACCTGTTCCGCACGATGTATATTCGCCATCAAACCACCGGCTGGCCATTGCTGGAATACCGCAGTGAAAGCCTGGAAGACGGCAGAAATTCGTTTTGTGCACGCATTGAGACAGCCGAAGGGATCATTTCGTTAAAGGGCAAAGGTAATGGATTGCTTTCTGCGGCGGCCGATGCGCTAAAAGCGCAGTTCAACTTCGCTTTCGCGATTGAAGACTATCATGAACATACCCTTGGCAGGCACAACGAGAGCCGGTCGGTGGCCTATATCCGCTGTACGTTTGCAGACGGCGAAAGCCGCTGGGGGGTTTGCATCGACAACGATGTTGCGCGCTCATCACTGCAGGCGTTGCTTAACGCATTGCCGCTTTAACCGCGTGACTGAAAGTACTCACTGGGGGCAACTCCCACGGTACGACGGAACATAGCGCTGAATGCACTGTGGCTTTCATACCCGAGGTCGAGAGCCACACGCAAAACCGAATGTCCCTGAGCAAGATAAGTCAGCGCGATCATCAGTTTTGCACGCCGCACCCACTCCCCGAACGAAAGGCCCGTTTGTTTGCGGAATTGCCGTAACAACGTTCTCTCGCTTATGTTGAGCTGGGCCGCGGCTATTGTGGCGGTCCAGGGTTTACCCGGTTCGTTCTGAATACGGTGGCACAGCGTTTGTAGTGCGGGTGTTTGCGGTTCCGGAAGATTAAACGGCAGCACATCCATCACGCGGATCTCATCAAGGATAAGCTCGTAGATCCTTTCCTCTCGGGTTCCGGCATCGTATTGCGGGGGTAACGAAAATGAATTAACGATCAGTTCTCGTAGCAAATCAGAAACCTGCACGACCTGACAAACTGCAGGTAAGTCAGCCCGGGCATAAGGATCGATAAACAACGTTCTGGCGGCAACCTTCCCTGTGACCTTCAGGCGATGCCGGGTTCCGGCTGGCAGCCATACGCCACGGCTGGGTGGGACAATCCAATATCCCTGCTCTGTTTCAACCCTGACCACACCACTCAATGTATGCAGTAACTGTGCACAATCATGGCTGTGCCAGGGTTCGGTCGCGCCATGAGGATAATCATGGGCCAAAGGAATCAAGGGGCGCGTGGAGAAGGTAAACTGAATGCTCGTCGTCATCGTTTTCTTTCTGAAAAAAAATGAAAGTAACACAGAAAAAGTCGCGAGAGGAAGTATGGCGACGACCGGGCACTGCTACATGGAACGGTGTTGTTTCAGCGACTGGCCGTCACCGAGGGAGAAAAATGGGTTGGTTTATGCCAAAGCGGGCGCTTTCAGTCCTGCATAGCACTTATGACTGGAGAACAGATCGCCAGGACTTGCCGCAGAATCGGACAGACTATAAGCTTTTTTAAATAGCTTTATTTTATACAGGTTTTCGTGAGGCTTGTGAGTGAAAACATCCTTGTCATTACATGACTCTGGCCCGCGCATTTGCATCACCGGACCATCAAAGAGCGGTAAATCCACATTGGCAAAAGCAATAGCGTCTAAAACGGCGTTACCCTTAATCCATCTTGATCAATTACACCACCTGCCTGATACAAAATGGGTTCCACGTGACCCTGACCCTGCCCAGACATCCTGCTCCATTCAAAAACAGAATAGCGCGATGTGACATGCCGCAGGCCTTATTTCTGACCGCCCTCTTTTGTGGGCACTTCAGGCCCTTATAAAACAAAAAATCCACGCCTTAACGTGGATTTTGTGCACCTGCTCTGACCTCTGGCGAGGTTATTTAGCCAGAATTTCTTTGCGAACGATTTCTGCGCCCGCGCTTAACGCATGTAGCTTACCGCTTGCCACGCGACGTGACAGAGGTGTCATGCCACAGTTGGTAGAAGGATAAAGCTTGTCAGCATCAACAAACTGAAGGGCTTTACGCAGGGTATCAGCCACTTGCTCTGGAGTCTCAATAGTATTGGTGGCCACATCAATGGCCCCTACCATCACTTTCTTGCCCCGGATCAGTTCAATAAGATCCATCGGCACACGAGAGTTCTGACACTCCAGTGAGATGATATCAATGTTGGATGTCTGTAGTTTGGGGAAAATTTCTTCATACTGACGCCATTCTGACCCCAGCGTTTTTTTCCAGTCTGTATTGGCTTTAATGCCATAACCATAGCAAATATGGACCGCAGTTTCGCACTTCAGCCCTTCAATGGCTCTTTCTAAAGCAGCAATTCCCCAGTCATTCACTTCATCAAAGAATACGTTGAATGCAGGCTCGTCGAACTGGATGATATCGACACCCGCCGCCTCTAATTCTTTGGCTTCTTCATTGAGAATTTTGGCGAATTCCCAGGCCAGTTTTTCGCGGCTTTTATAGTGGCTGTCATAGAGCGTATCGATCATCGTCATGGGACCGGGCAGCGCCCATTTAATGGGTTGATCGGTTTGCTGACGCAGGAATTTTGCGTCTTCAACAAAAACAGGCTTCTGGCGACTTACCGCACCAACAACGGTGGGCACACTCGCATCATAGCGATTACGAATTCTGACCGTCTCACGCTTCTCAAAGTCCACTCCGCTCAGGTGTTCGATAAACGTGGTGACAAAATGTTGGCGCGTTTGCTCGCCATCACTGACGATATCAATACCTGCCTGGCGTTGATCCTGCAGGCACAAACGCAGCGCATCCTGTTTGCCATCAATCAATTCCTGATCCTGCAGTTTCCAGGGTGACCAGAGTGTCTCCGGTTGTGCAAGCCAGGAAGGTTTTGGCAGGCTGCCCGCCGTCGAAGTGGGTAACAAAATTTTCATTGCAGGTGACCTTTTATTTTGGTTAATCAGAGAACGCAATCAGCAGACCATTGCTCAAGGATGGCCCGGTAGGGTTTGATGAAATTTTCTTCAGTGAACCTGCCCTGCTCAACAGCTAACCGGCTACGTTCTTCTCGATCATAAACAATTTCAGTTAATGAATAATCCTGCTGATTCAGGCTTGGCTGGTAGGTCTTTCCTGCCACAGAATGCGCATTATAAATCTCAGGACGGTAAATCCGCTGGAAAGTCTCCATCGTGCTGATGGTGCTGATAAGCTCAAGATCCGTATAATCGTTGATTAAATCACCAGAAAAATAGAATGCTAAAGGCGCAACAGCGCCTGACGGCATAAAATAGCGCGCCTGCAGGCCCATTTTTTCGAAATAATGATCGGTCATGGAAAGTGCATCTTGCTGATATTCAACGCCCAACACAGGATGCTGATAGTCAGTCTGTTGGTAGGTGTTTTTACTGGACACGCTCAGGCAGATCACCGGCTGCTTTTTAAAGTTATCTTTATAGGTAACTGAATTAACGAAACATTTAAACAGATTACCATGCAGATCGCCAAAATTATCAGGCGTACTGAACCCGGTTTTATTTTTGTTATGCTCTAACAGTAAAACGCTAAAGTCATAATCGCGCACATAGGATGAGAAATTATTCCCTACGATGCCTTCGATACGCTCGTTGGTTTTTTTATCAACAATATTCGTTTTCAGGATCTCAATCACCGGGAAGGTCTTACCCTTGCCTTCGACATCCATCTCAACGGAAATAATTTCAAGCGCTACAGAATAACGATCCGCTTTTGGATTATCGGTATCAGCCAGAGAATTGAAACGATCGTCAATCATCTTTAAGGCGTTGCGCAAGTTCTGCTGGCGTTTGTTTCCTCTGGCCAGATTCGCAAAGTTGGTCGTGATGCGCGTATTTTCAGAGGGGTTGTAATTTTCATCAAAAGCCAGGCTCTTGATTGTGAATGCAAATTGTTTATTCATTGCGATGAGGTATCCTGATTTCTGAGATAAAACCTGAATTTATTTATGCTTTTTCAGCTTTAACATCTTGTTTTCTGGTTTTATTATTCAGCAAAGTTCATATTGTCTGAAGCAGTGTGTAATTTATGCCAGAGTCGCTGAGTGAAAAAAAGTGATTTAATTTCAATGAACATGAGGATTTTTCATGATCCTGTTCAGGTTCAGAATCAACGTTATGGGTGAAGCCCCTTTATGAGGTGCTGAAGATTGCAACTCGACCGGCACAGTTTAGCTTTAACCCGCACATAAAACACGGGTAAATACCCACAAATACGCAGACGGTCGTCGTCAGACCTGCACCTGACTCACTCCCCTGCCCGTATATCCCGCAGCCACTGCTGAAAAAGTGCCTGCCTGCCCCGCCAGAGATCCTCTGCTTTCTCCACCGACACCGCTTCAAAGCTGAGTTTATCTCCCGGTTTAAACTGCCCCATGCGGGCATGATCGGCGCGGATGACGGTGGCGATTTTTGGGTAGCCGCCGGTGGTCTGACGGTCGTTCATCGCCACGATAGGCTGACCATTACCCGGGATCTGAATGCTGCCACGGGCAATGGCATCAGAAACGATATTAAAACCTTTCGCATGCGATAGCGGTTGCCCGTTAAGCCGGTAACCCATGCGATCGCACCGATCGGACAAAGCCCAGTTGCCGGAGGTGAAAGCTCGCTTTGCCTCATCGGAGAAATAATCATCCTGCGGTCCCCAGACGACCCGGATCGGGCGTCTCTCCTGCTGTGGCAGGATCCGCTGCGTCAGGTGATTAATCGCCACAGGCTGACGGCCGCCAGACAGGGGCAGACTGTCACCTTTGATGAGCTGGCGCCCGGCAAAGCCACCCAGCCCGGCACGCATCAGGGTGGAAACACTGCCCATCACCGGCTCGGGTCGAAATCCTCCGGCAACCGCCAGATAACCACGCGCCCCGCTCAGCACCCGCGGTAGGGATAAAACATCACCCGGCTGCAAGGTGAAGCACTGATACCCTGCCAGCGGCTCACCGTTCAGGTTAATAGCCAGATGGCCGGTGAGTGCCACCCAGGCAGGCGCATCACCCGTAAGGCGCAGCGTAGGCCCGGTCAGAGTGAGCTCCAGCACGCCGGTATCGGCCGGATTACCCACCAGCGCATTGGCAATGGCGGCGCTGAACTCATCCATCGCGCCGGCTGGCGGAACCCCCTGGTCTTCAAAACCAAAACGCCCCAGATCCTGCAATGTGGTGAACAGGCCAGGAGATAACACCTCAAACCTCTGCATCTTGCCAGCTCCATTCCGGGGCATAACCCTCCTGATCAGCCAGTGACTGATACTCATCTGTGCTGACCGGATAAAAACTCACTGCGTCCCCACTCCTTAATAACACCGCAGGTTCGCGCTCAGGCGCAAAGCTTCTGAAAGGCGTCTTGCCAATAAGATGCCAGCCGCTCGGTGCCTCAACGGAACCCACTGCAGTTTGCATCCCGCCGATGCTGATGCTGCCTGCCGGAACTGACAGCCTTGGCGAGTCTCTTCTCGGCGTATGCAGGGATGCATCAAGGCCGCCCAGATAGGTAAAACCCGGCATAAAACCGATCATATATACCCGATAGCGGCTTTTAATATGCCGCTCAATCACTTGCTGTGGCGACAACTGGTGCAACGCGGCCAGCGTTTCCAGATCAATTCCATATGACCCGCCGTAGCAAACGGGGATACGCCAGGCACGAAACGGCGGCGATTTACGGCGAGGCTGAGTGAGCAATTCCTGCAGATAAACCTGAACTGCCTGCTGGCGGATGCGTAAAGAATCATAATTAACCAGCAGCGAACGATAGGTCGGGACCGCTTCGGTGATCCCCGCCAGCGGTTGCTGATTAATCAGGATTGCCAGCTCCGTCACGTGTTTATTGATTTTGGGATCGATATATTCCCCAAAATCGATCAGAACCGCCTGATCGGCAACCGGGACCATTTTCCACGTAAGACTGTTCGGAATGCCTTTCACCCATCAACCTGCCAGAAGTTAAAACGATTATCGGTGAAAATACCTTTGGCATACCATTGACAGGGTGTCAAAGGGCGCTCTTCGCCCCCGGAACGCCAGTCATAGCCTCTTTTTATGACCCGTTTAGTCACTATTTTGTGGAGTGGGAATGAAAGTAGATCTGAATTGCGATATGGGTGAAAGTTTTGGTGCCTGGACCATGGGCCGGGATGCGGAAATGCTGGAAATTGTCACCTCTGCCAATATCGCCTGTGGCTTTCATGCTGGCGATCCCGAGGTGATGTCCTTCACGCTGGCGGAGGCGGCAAAAAATAAGGTACACGTCGGGGCCCACCCCAGCTTTTATGATATTTACGGTTTTGGCCGTCGCCCCATTCTGGGAGACAGCCCGGCACACATTGAGCGTCAGGTTATTTATCAGATTGGAGCTTTGCAGGCGCTGGCCCACACCCAGGGGCAGAAATTATCGCACGTGAAAACCCACGGTTCGCTGGGCAATATGGCAGCCGAAAACAGTGAACTGGCTCTGGCTGTCGCGCAGGCCATTTATAAGGTAGATAAAGATTTAATTATGGTGGTGATGCCGGGAATGGAAACCGAACGTGCGGCATTAAAACTCGGCCTCCCGCTGGCCCGCGAAATTTATGTTGACCGGGCCTATGCCGACAACGGTAATTTGCTGTCCCGCAAGCTTCCCGGCGCGGTGTTGCACGATGCCGCGGAAGCCAGTGACCGGATGCTGACCATGCTGGACGCACAG
Organism: Erwinia amylovora; assembly: GCA_050311775.1. Classification (GTDB taxonomy): domain Bacteria; phylum Pseudomonadota; class Gammaproteobacteria; order Enterobacterales; family Enterobacteriaceae; genus Erwinia; species Erwinia amylovora_A. The sequence goes on from JBNONK010000018.1 coordinate 29,676, forward strand.
GCCATCATCACCGCCAGCGGCAAAAAAATCCCGGTGGCTATCGATACCCTCTGCGTGCATGGCGACACGCCCGGCGCGGTGGAAATGGCACAACAATTACGACAACGGCTTGAAGCCCAGGGCGTTATTTTTGCACCACTGAGCGAAGTGCTCGCCCGACGCTGAGGGGTCATTTAACGCCGGCGCTGCTCCCATACCTCAGGATTCACCAATGACAGAGGGAACTGGCCTTCCGAGACGCGAATAATCCCTTCCGCCGCCGCTGTTGCCATATTGATTAGCGCCTGTTCCGTCGAAGCAGCAGTGTGCGGCGTGACGATCAGATTGGCTGCCGACAGTAGCGGATCGTCGGCGGGTAAAGGTTCATGCTGAAAGACGTCCAGCGCCGCACCGGCTATTTGATTATTTTTCAGCGCAGACAGTAAGGCGGCTTCATCAATTAAATCTCCCCGGCTGGTATTGATCAGAAATGCGTGTTCAGGCATCAGGGAAAGCGTTTCAGCATTAATCAGCTGCCGGGTTTCTGGCGTTGCCGGAATATGCAGTGATATGGCATCACATTTAGCGAGTAGCGCTGCAAAACTCTCCGCTTTATGAAAACCCGCCTGCTCAATTTCATCAGATGACTTGCGGCTGTAAACCAGCACATTCATTCCCAGCGCTTTAGCCAGTGTTGCGGTAGTTTTACCGATTGCGCCAAAACCAACAATACCCAGAGTCGTACCTAATATCTCTCTCAGCCCCCCTTCATATTTAAAAGTCTGGTATCTATTTTTCCTGACAGCGCAATCACTGGCAATCAGTTTTTTATTTAAGGCAAACAGTAAAGCTATTGCATGCTCCGCCACAGAACGCGTATTCATTTCCGGCGTATTCAGGATCACAATCCCCTGCTGCGTGGCCGAAAGAATATCAATACCGTCTGTGCCAACACCGTGCACGGCAATCACTTTAAGGTGCGGTAATTGCTCCATCATTGAGCAGCTGAACGGTCCACTGCGAAAAATAACGGCTTCGACTTCAGGGCTTAATTCTGCTGAGGGCAACTCAGGCTGAAGTAATGGTACGAATCCATTTTCAACTAACTTATTGATTCCTTTTAGATGTATTGGCTGTGGTATCCAGCAAAATTTTTGCACGATTAAACCCTCAAGTTTGGAATACTTTTGGCATTCTCTTTGCTTTTTACTCAAGTGCCAAGAGAAAACTTTTGGGGGTAACAACCTTGAGCGATGACTACAGATGATCAAAGAGCCAACCTCAGAGCACGCGTTATTACGCCTTGAAGCCAGCCGTGGCATTGCGCTGCAGTTATATCAGGGGCAGGAAATCATTATTGAAAACAGTGCCGGAAGTCAGGTTGTGGATACCTGGGCGATTAACAGCGATAACCCCCGGGAATATTCCGCAATGGAGCATACCCGCTCGCTGAACAGCAACATTTTTTTTGAACAGGGAATGCAGGCCTTCAGCAGTTTACGTCGCCCCATGTTTACTCTGAGCCGTGATGAAACCCCAGGTCGCCACGATACGTTGCTGTGCCCCTGCTCTGAGGAACTTTATCAGCAGCTTGGCGTGAAAGACTATCATCGTAGCTGCAGTGATAATTTTCACGAAGCACTGAAAGAGGTGGGCATTGCCCTGCCTTTTACCCCGGCATCTCTGAATCTTTTTATGAATGTCCCTTTCAAAACCTCCGGAGAACTGGATCGCGTCCCTCCGGTATCAAAAGCCGGAGACCGGATAACGCTGATCGCCGAAATGAATATCTGGTTGATCCTCTCAGCCTGTCCGCAGGATATTACGCCAATCAACGGGGCCAGCAGAACACCGCAGGATATCGCTCTGTATATTAAAAAAGGGACCGCTGATCATTATGAATGAAATAAAACCTTTGCTGAGTATCAGAGAGCTGAATAAAAGCTACGGCGATTTGCACGTGCTGAAAGATATCGCGCTGGAAGTGATGCCGGGTGAAGTGGTGGCGATCATTGGCGCCAGCGGATCGGGCAAGAGCACTTTTTTACGCTGCCTGAACGTGATGGAAATGCCGCAAAGCTGCTTTATGGACTTCGGAGACTTCTCCTTTGATTTTCGCGAGGGGGCCAGAGCGCAGCCCGATGCCGGTCAGCTGCAGCAGCTGCGCACGCAGATTGGCATGGTGTTTCAGAGCTACCACCTTTGGCCACATATGACCGTACTGGAGAACGTCATTGAGGCCCCGATGCGGGTCAAAAAGATGCCGCGCAAGGTGGCGATTGCCGAAGCAGACGAATTACTGACGCGGGTTGGCATGCTGGCTAAACGCGACAGCTATCCGGCAAAACTTTCCGGGGGTCAGCAGCAGCGCGTTGCCATCGCACGGGCGCTGGCGATGAAGCCAAAGCTGATGCTGTTTGACGAGGCAACTTCCGCGTTGGATCCCGAACTGGTGGGTGAAGTGCTGTCGCTGATAGCCACCCTTGCCGACGACGGCATGACCATGCTGCTGGTGACGCATGAAATCGCCTTTGCCCGGGAAGTTTCCAACCGGGTACTGTTTTTCGATCAGGGAGTGATTGCCGAAGATGGCCCGCCACAGGAGGTACTGGCGAAGCCCAACAGCCCGCGGCTACAGCAGTTTTTACGCCGCATCCTGCATGAAGATCTCACCGCCAGCCGGGAGAATGTCCAATGAATCAGATTTTGCAGGATATTCAGGTTTACGGTATGGGCTTTCTCGAAGCCGCCTTCACCGTGCTGTGCATCACCGTACTGACCATTGTGCTGAGCTGGATCTTTGGGTTACTGGCAGCGCTTGGCAAACAATCCAGCGTCAAATTTCTGCGCGCGGTTTCCCGCTTTTATATCTGGTTTATTCGCGGCACACCGGCGCTGATTCAGGTGTTCATTGTCTATTTCGGCATTCCGCAGTTTGGCATCCACTTTTCGCCGTTTTTCGCCGGAGTGATTGCGCTGGCGCTGAACAGCGGCGCTTACGTGGCTGAAATTATTCGCTCCGGTTTAAATGCCATCCCGCGCAGCCAGATGGAATCGGCCTCTGCGCTGGGGATGTCCCGCGCGGAGGTCATGAGGCGCATTATTTTACCGCAGGTGTTCCGGATTATTCTGCCGCCGCTCACCAATGAAGCGATTTCAGCGCTGAAAAATACCTCGCTGCTTTCGACCATTACGGTGATCGACATCACGCTGTATGCGCAGACCATTATTTCGGCCACCTTCCGGCCCTTTGAGTTTTATATCGCCGCCTCGGTGATCTATCTGCTGCTGACCACCATTCTGACCGAGCTCGCCGCCCGCCTTGAGCGCAGCCATCAAAAATACAGCTAATCCGGGAAACACTATGACCTCACCCCTTTCAGATTCACTTGTCACCCCTCGTTTCTGCGGCCTGCCGACCTTTATGCGTCTGCCGCTGGTGACCGATTTAAGCGGGCTGGATGCTGCCATCGTAGGCATCCCTTCAGACTCCGGCGCCCCCTATCGCAGCGGTGCCCGCTTTGCGCCCAATGCCGTGCGCGCGATGTCGGTGATGCTGCGACCCATTAATCCCTCGCGTAATAACATTAACGTGTTTGAAACGCTGAAGATTGCTGACGTCGGCGACTCCCCGGTGGTGCCGGGGTATGAAATTGAATCGCTGCAGATGATTGAAGAAACCATCCACCATATTGCCGCTGCCGGGGTGGTGCCCTTTGCCATCGGCGGCGACCATTCCGTGACGCTGGCAGAGTTAAGAGCGCTGGCGAAGATCCACGGCCCGCTGGCGCTGGTGCAGTTTGACTCGCACAGCGACACCTGGGACAAATACTTCGCCGATCAGCGATACAGTGCCGGAACGCCATTCCGCAGAGCGGTGGAGGAAAATATTGTCGATCCCCACCACTCTATCCAGATTGGCCTGCGTGGTTCACTGTTCCGTACCACCGATATCACCCAGTCTGTCGATTTGGGATACAAAGTCCTGACCACCGACGAGCTGTTCCGGCAGGGCATCAGTGAGGTTGCCCGGCAAATTGCTGAGCACACCGCAGGACGTCCAACCTTTATTACTTTCGATATGGACTTTGTCGATCCGGCTTTTGCACCGGCCGTCGAGACACCGGAAGCGGGAGGGCCGAGTTCCCGTGAAGCCCTGCAGTTATTACGTGAATTAAAAAATATCAATCTGGTTGGCTGCGATGTGACCGAAATCAGCCCGGCTTATGATGGCCCGGGACAGATCACCTCACTTCTTGGCGCAACCGTGATGCTCGAACTGCTGGCCTTATTTGCCAGCCATCGCACCAACACCAGGGTTTAATGACACTACAATTGCGGGAGTTGCATTCTATGAAATTAAAAGCGGCGTTTTTATTGGCAACAATAGTGAGCTCCCTGCCCTCTCTGGCAGCGAATGCGGCGGAAGACTCACTGGAATTGATCAAACCAGGCGTTTTACAGGTTGCCACCGAAGGGACAGATCCGCCTTACAGCATGCGTATGCCGGACGGGAAACTGGACGGGCTTGAGATCCGCATAATGAAAGAAGTGGCGCACCGTCTACATTTGCAGTATCAACCGGTGATCACCAAATGGGACTCCATTCTGATTGGCGTGCAGGCAAACCAGTTCGACATGAGCAGCGCGGCAATGGATATTACCCCAGAGCGCCAGCAGGCGATTGTGTTCTCCGACGGCTGGATTGAGTCAGGCGGACGCATCATCATTCCAAAAGATTCGGCCATTAAATCCGCGCAGGATTTAAAAGGGAAACGTATTGGCGCTCAGGTGTCATCCACCTATGCCAGACTTGCCGTCGATCACGGCGCCAGCTTAAAAAACTATGTTGATGTCACTGCCGCAGTGCAGGATATGGTGAACGGCAATATCGATGGCGTCATCAATGACTCTATCGGCAATGCCTATCTGATAAAAGATATGCACCTGCCGTTTACCCAGACGCCAGATTATGTCAGCCAGATTCAGAAAGGGTTTGCCTTTAAAAAAGGCAAGCCACATCTGGTCGCTGCGATCAATAAAGCGCTGGCCGATATGAAAGCGGACGGTACTTACGCCAGGCTGGTCACGCCCATTGTGGGCTTCAATCCGGCACCTAAAGATCCGGTACGGACATTAACGCAATAACGTAGCCAGCGCAGTGCCGGTGAGTTGCGCGCTGAACTAACGCGATCAAGGGTTAAACATGCAGACAGCGGGAGCGCTACCGGCCCGCGGTCTGGGACTATTTTGCGGGCGCAGAGGGTGATATGAACGATAAATACAGCTCAGGTGAGAACGAGCGTAATTTAAGCCGGCGGGCCTACGACACTGTCCTGCAGATGATTATTAATCGGGAATTGCCCATCAACTCGGTATTACAGGAACGCAAGCTGGCCGAACTGCTGGCTATTTCGCGTACTCCCGTTCGCAATGCACTGACCCGGCTGGAAAACGAAGGTTTTATTGTGCGCAATGGCGGCAGAACCCCGGTGGTTAAGGAGTTCTCTATCCAGGAGCTGGTAGAGACGCTGCACATCCGGCGCACGCTGGAAGGCGAAGCTGCCAGGCTGGCTGCCGGACGGGTTCCTCCAGCGAGGCTGGATGAGATTGAAATGCAGATTAAGGCCCTGCTGTCGCAGGAGATCCCTGACCCCAACGAGGACTGGGCAGTCGATACCCGTCTGCACGATGCTATCGCTCAATACAGCGGTAACCGCCTGTTAAAAGAGTATATTCAGGCTCTGCGGCTGAAAACCCGGATGTTTAATTTACGTCAGGTGCCAGAACGTTTCGCCATCGGTCACAATGAGCATCTTCAGATCATTCGCGCTCTGCGGGAAAACCAGCCAGCAGAGGCTCAGCGTCTGCTGGTGGTGCATATTGATAATGTGCGCGAGAGCATCATCAAACGCTTCAGTTCTTTTTAGTTAACAGGCTCCACAGCGCCAGATTCAGCAGCTGCACAGATTTTGCCAGATCCGGCAGCGCCATCGCTTCATGCGGATTGTGACTGCCGTTCTGATTACGCACAAACAGCATGGCAGCAGGCACTCCGCTGGCTGCAAACAGCGCGCTGTCATGACCCGCGCCGCTGGGCAAAACGAGCACCGGAATGGCTAATGTTTCTGCGGCCTGTTGCAACGCAGCCTTCAGCCCGGCGTCCATACCGGCGGCACTGCTGCTGCTCTGTTCACCGGGTGTGATGGTCACTCCATAGCGTTTTTCCAGCCTGACAAGACATTCAGCCAGATAATCATCAAACACCTGCAGGCTCTCGCGGCTTTCGGAACGAAAGTCCAGACAGAACGCCACCTCTCCGCTGACTTTACTCATATCAGCAGCAACAGCATCGGTAAAGAAGCGGCCACAGGTGAAGGTCAGACGGTGACCCTGGCGCTCCATCTGCTGCCATTTTCGCTGCAACTGCGCGATCAATGTGGCCGTTGCCACCACCGCATCCTGTCGCCACAGGCGCGGTGTGGCACCGGAATGTGCGTAGCTGCCATGTGTTTTGGCGAAACGGTAACGCAGGCTGCCACAGATGCCGCTGACAATCCCGACGGGGATGCCCAGCTCCTCCAGCTGGGGTCCCTGTTCAATATGGATTTCAAAAAAAGCCTGGATTTGGTCCGGGCGGTAAAGCGCCTGCTGCTGCGCCACGCTTCCCGGATCGCCCCCGCACTGGCTGATATGGTCCGCCAGAGTCAATCCACTATCGCGTCTTCTGGCCTGAAGATCGTATTCCGTCAGCAACCCCAGAGCCGCCTTGCTGCCCACGTATGAGACCGGGAACCAGGCACTCTCTTCCGCACGGATGGCGAGCACAATAATATCGACCGGCGGTTGCAGGTTGGCAGCCCGCCAGCCGGAGACAATCGCCAACCCGGCCAGCACCCCGACAGCACCGTCGAAGTTACCGCCATTGGGTACCGAATCGAGATGGGAACCGATCATTATTGGTTTCTGCTGGCGATCTTTCCCCGGCAGGATCATGAACATATTCAGCGCAGCATCTTTTTTTATTTCCAGCCCGAGCTTTAATGCCATCGCCTCCACCAGCTGGTGGGCTTTCTGCTCACCCACGCCGTAAGCGTCGCGGGTAATGCCTGTACCATCGAAACTGTGCTGCTTTAAAACATCCAGCATCTGTTCACACAGGGCATAATCAGGCTCAGGACAGCGCAAAGATGGACTCATTGCAGCGCCTCCAGCACAGAAACGATTTTCTCGCAGGCGAAGAAAACGTCTTCACCCGCCAGGCTGAAGGTCAGCCGCAAATGGCCCGGCTGGCCAAACGCGCTGCCAGGAACGGTGGCAACACCAGCCTCTTCCAGCAGGTAGTGGGCTAATTGCACATCGCTCTGTAAATGCTCGCCGTCGGCAGTAGCACGATTTAATGCTTTCTGGCAATCGACAAACAGATAGAAAGCCCCGGCAGGCGTGTCGAAATCCCGCTCGCCGGAGGCTATATTGATAATCTTTTTGCCCTGCTGCTGCAGCCCCCTCGCTCGTTGCGCAATGGCCACGGTCATTGAGGGGCTGGCCTGCTGCATCCGTGAAGAGAGTGTGAGTGCTGATGCCTGAGACGTCATGCGGTTCCTTAACCAGCGGGTAGAAATCATGGGATCCTGACACCATACAAATGGCATACCAAAAGTGGGCCAACGGAAATTTTTTCAGTATCCCTCTAATTTAAATGAAATTAACCGGGAATAATTTTCAGCCGGGGGAGGAGGACAAGATCGATATCGCCGCACAGTGCCCGGTTCAGGTGCTGAACGTTTCAACGTGGTGCGCCGCTTCCTTAACGCCCCGGTCAGATAACAATCCCGGTCTGAATAACCCTGTGGTGATTAAAATGACATTTAATGACCGTGGCAAAAAACCAGAATTTATACTCAATGAAATACGCAAAGGCGTGGTCGGCGCAGGCATTGTGCTTTACACTGCGCGCTGTAAAAACTGAGTGGATAAACGATTAGGCAGGCGGTATGGCGATGAACGGAACGATCATAAACTGGTTTAAAGATAAGGGTTTTGGATTTATCAAAGATGAAAACGGTGATAACCGTTATTTTCACGTGATCAAGGTCGCCAACCCTGACCTGATTAAGAAAGATGCCGCAGTGACTTTCGAGCCCACCACAAATAACAAGGGCTTGTCCGCCTATTCAGTAAAAGTTATACCAGAGAGCAAATACATCTATATCGCGGGCGAGCGCCTGAAGCTTACTTCGATCAAGTCCTTCCTGGTGTTCAGTGAAGAAGTGCCAGCCGATACCCGTATTGATAAAGAAAATACGGTGCTGTCAGTGGGCACACTGATGAGCAGTATCAGGCCGAAATCCGCCGCTGCGGCTGGTGAAATGCGCTCGCTGAAAAAACTGGCGATCACCACCTTCCAGGGAACAACGCTGATCTTCTCAGAAGATGAGATAGATGTGGAAAGCACGGTAAAAATGCTCAAGGTCTGAAACTGCAGTTTCACTGACTCTCCGGATGACCGCCGGCATCCCCTGCTGCTGTGTTTTAAGTAAGAGTTTTACACGCCACCGGACACTCGTTCATGCACATTCTGGTAGTGGGGATCGCAGCAACCGGCAGATATTTCGGCGCATCCCTGGCACAGGCAGGCCGCGATGTGACTTTTCTGGTACGCGAGCGCCGTTTTCATCAGCCACCTTCTGAACCTCAACGGCAAAACGGTCAGAAGCCTTGCGTTTCCTGTGGCTGCGGGACTATTTGTCGCATACGGCGGATTACCGGTAAGCGCTAATACAGGGTCAGCCTTGCCCTGCCAGCGGTGAAATGAAAAGCGGAGGATGTCTTGCGACACCCTCCGCTGGTTTTAAGGCGAACGGCACGGCGGGCTGTTCCTGGCTCTGGTGCTGAACCTACCGGCCGCGCGCGAAAGCAGCGGCATTCCGTCCGGCGAGGGTGCCAAAGATAATAATGTCAGCAACGGCATTCCCGCCGATACGGTTAGCACCATGGATCCCGCCCACCACTTCACCAGCCGCCCAGGCACCCGGGATCACCTGCTGCTGAGCATCCAGCACGTGGGTTTCCGGGTTGATGGTCACGCCACCCATGGTGTGGTGAACACCCGGTGCAACACGAATAGCATAGAACGGCGCATCTTTCAGCGGATGGCGCAGCGCTGTTTTACGGCCGAAATCTTCATCATCCTGTTTCTCGACAAAGAGGTTATAGCGTTCCAGCGTCGCCAGCAGCGCATGGGAATCCATGTTCAGCTTCACGGCCAGCTCCAGCGGTGAGGGCGCACTGATGACAAAACCTTTGGCGATATATTCGTCAGCCGCTTTGTTATTGCGTCGCACCTCTTCATCGAAGATGATCCAGGCACTTTTCTCTGGCAGCGCGATAATCTCGGCAGAGACCTTGTCACGGGTCTCCATTTCGTTATAGAACCGCTTACCCGCCTGGCTGACCAGAATCGCTCCGCCGCCGCGGATAGCCTCGGATATCAGGTAGGACGTGGTCTGCTCAACGGTCGGGTGGATCTGAATTTCACCCATATCCACCGTGTCCGCGCCAATGTTCTGCAGCATGGCAATCCCGCTACCGGTAGCGCCCTTGTGATTGGTGGTCACAAAGCCATCCAGCTCGGGACGGTACTTCACCACCATTTCACGGTTCGCGCTGAAGCCACCGGTAGCGACAATAACGCTTTTCGCATTGAGGATGCGGCTGTCGTTATACTCATCAACCACCTTTACACCGGTCACCGTGCCGTTCTCAAACAGGATCTCGGCGACAGAAGTCTCCAGCAGCACTTCGATGTCACGCTTGTTGATATTTTTCACCAGGCCGCTGATCAGGAAACCACCCACGGCAGAACGGTCAGCCGGACGATGGGTACGATCAACGCTCATGCCACCGGTAATGGTGATATCGTTCAGCTCAATACCTTTCGCATCCAGCCATTCCACCGCTTCCGGAGCCAGCTCGACAAATTCTCTGAGCAGCACCGGATTGTTTTTATTCTTACCGCCTTTCAGCGTCTCGTTATAGAACAGTTCCTTGCTGTCTTCGATACCTTTCAGTTTCTGGAAGCGGGTTTCAGCCGCATTCATCCCCACCGAAGCCTTGATGGTGTTGCCGCCAATGGTCGGCATTTTCTCAATGATCACCACGTGGGCGCCTTCATCATACGCCTGGATAGCGGCAGCCAGCCCTGCACCACCACTGCCGATCACCACGACATCGTAATTCTGCGGGGCCTGAGGGTTACCGCCCTCTTCAATAACGTGCTCTTTGCTGGAAGTGGCCAGCGCGCGGGAAACGGCTTTTTTAAGCGCCTCACTCTGTGTTGTTGCGCCGGTAATGGCATCAACATGCGGGCTGTTCGCTACCAGTATGCGTGAGCGCAGGCTCTCAAAGGTGGTGGTAAAATCCACGTCCAGCGTGTCGTCCGGCACCAGCATGATGTCGGTGATACGGTCGGTGTCCAGGGTGACGTTGATCTTCAGCTTCAGCGCCTCGGCTTCCACTTTCTCCTGATAAATCCCGGCTTTGTATTTGCGGCCGGTGACGCTCATATCGCGGATCATCGCATCCACCAGTGAGAAGCGCCACAGAGGTTCCGGGATCGACAGCTCTTCACGCTTGTTACTGTCGATAAACAGCTCAAGATGGTCATTATTAATAATGCGATCGGCCCAGTCGGGATAGGCGATACAGGCTTTACCAATGGCAACCAGATCAAAGCCGTGTTCCAGCGCGCTTTCGGCATCGGCTTTATTGACCACGCCGCCCACGCCAATCACCGGGATTTTTGCCAGCAAAGGTGACCGCATTTCAATGAATTTGGTGATCAGTGGCGTCGGATCGCGGATATCAACGATGGAAGGACGCAGCAGCTGACCCACGGAGAAATGCACGTAATCCAGCCCGCGGGCAGCAAGCTTCTCCAGCAGATACATGGTGTCATCAAAGCGAATACCGGGAATTTCCAGCTCCTCAGGCGAGAAGCGGTAACCGATAATGAAGGAGTCATGGGCAAAGCGATCCTTCATTTTATGGGTAATTTCCAGTACGGCGAGCGGGAAGCTGGCCCGTTTGTCACGGCTGCCCCCCCACTGATCGTCACGCTGGTTGGAGTTGGGTGAATAGAATTGCTGGATCAGATAGGTGTTTGCGCCGTGGATTTCCACACCATCGAACCCGGCCTTAATGGCGCGGTTAACCGCATCACCAAACCGGGTGATCATCACCTCAACTTCTTCGCCAGTCAGGGCCTGCGGCGTGGTAGCTCCCTCGCGCGGTGCGGCAATGGCGCTTGGCGCGACAGGGGTTCTGCCGCCAATCAGTTCTGGCTCCACCATCCGGCCGCCATGATAAATCTGCAAAATGGCTTTTGAGCCCTGAGACTTGATGGCATCAGCAATTCGGGTCAGGCCGGAGATTTTGTTGTCGCTGTCTATGGCGATGGCACCGGGAAAAGCCGGCCCCCTGGGATCGATGAAACAGCATTCGACAATCACGGTGCCGATACTGCCGGCACGAACGCGGTAATATTCAACGAGCTCACTGGTTACCGTGCCGTCGTAGAACCCCGTGCAGGTGGTCATGGGTGCCATCAACAGGCGATTTTTTAACACCGCCCCGTTTGGCAGAGTGAGAGGATTAAGAATCGGGGTAAGCGTATTCATTATGATCTACTCCAGTATTGAATAGTTTTTGAACTCTCTTATGGACGCAATAATTCCCGCTGTTTAAACCGCCCGATTTCCTGTATTTATTCCCAAAATACTTTTTCAACGGTCAGTACTGTTTTGGGTATAAACTTGCGATGAACAGGAGTTGGTAATTAACTGATAATCAGAAGATTCCATCATGAATTGTCAACCAAAGGTTTTCAAAAATCAACTTACGATTAATGCCAAAAATAAAGACCTATAATTCAATCAGTTAACAGCAACGCTTGGATTTTTGACAATCATGATCTACAGTCAAGGAACAGGATTACCTTTAGGATTGAAATTGCTCAGTTTTTAGCGCCAGAATGGCCAGAGTATGGCAGGCAGAGCCCGATAAAAATTTTCTCCGGAAAGCATAATTTCGGCCCCATCACCGTATTATTAACATAATTTCATACTCTATATCTGTCAGAATCCATTAATTTCTTTAAAGTGTAAAAGGCCGTTTTTAAACAGAATTAAAATCAACGTATATAAGCAGTCTGAGTTATACGGGGCTTAAGCGCACTCTCATCAACTTGTTATAAAACTATGGAACTCACTTCAGTTATGAGCGAACCCAATAAAGCAGCTCCTGCACCAGCGGGACAAAAGAAACATCTGATCATGCTGTCACTGCCGATCGTGGTGGCAGTGCTGTTGCTGCTGGTTCCGGTGCCTGCGGGCCTTGAACCTTATGCCTGGCATTTCTTTGCAATTTTTGTCGGGGTGATTGTCGGGTTGATTTTCGAACCGCTGCCCGGCGCGGTGATCGGTCTGACCGGCGTGGTGGTGATCGCGCTGTTCGGCCAGTGGTTGCTGTTCAGCCCAGCGGAAATCGCCAACCCGAATTTTAAAATGCCAGCTGAGGCCTTTAAATGGGCAGTGAGCGGGTTTGGTAACTCCACGGTCTGGCTGATCTTCGGGGCCTTTATGTTTGCCGCCGGATATGACAAAACCCAGTTCGGCCGCCGACTGGCGCTGATCCTGGTGAAATATCTGGGCCGGCGCAGCCTGACGCTGGGCTATGCCATCACCTTCGCCGACCTGCTGCTGGCTCCCTTCACCCCGTCCAACACCGCGCGAAGTGGGGGCACTATCTATCCGATCATTGCCAACCTGCCGCCGCTGTACGGTTCCAAACCCAATGATCCAAGCGCACGCAAAATTGGCTCTTACCTGATGTGGGTAGCCATCACCGCGGCCTGTATTACCAGCTCAATGTTTTTATCCGCGCTGGCCCCTAACCTGCTGGCCCTGGCGCTGGTGAAAAGCATTATTGGTTTCAACATCTCATGGGGAACCTGGTTCCTGGCCTTCCTGCCGCTTGGCGTGCTGCTGATCCTGACCATGCCTCTGCTGGCTTACTGGTTCTACCCACCTGAGGTCAAGGTGAATGATGAGGTGCCGCTCTGGGCCACCCGCGAGCTGGAGAAGCTGGGCAAGCTGTCGCGCAATGAGCTCCTGCTGCTGGTGTTTGTCTGCTCGGCGCTGCTGATGTGGATTTTTGCCGCCGCATGGATTGAACCGGCAATGGCGGCAATGCTGGTAGTGGTGCTGATGCTGTGGACCGGGGTGCTGAGCTGGAACGATATCACCAGCAATAAACCCGCGTGGAATACATTCGCCTGGTTTGCCACTCTGGTGGCGCTGGCGGATGGCCTGGCCCGCGTCGGCTTTATCGCCTGGCTCGGCAAAGAAGGCAGCCAGCTCCTGCAGGGATACGATCCGCAGGTGTCGGCAGTAGTGCTGCTGGTCGCCTTCTTCCTGCTGCACTACCTCTTTGCCAGTACCACCGCTCATACCACCGCGCTGCTGCCCGCCACGCTGACTATCGCCGCTTCGATACCGGGGATCAATATGCCGGTATTCTGTCTGATGATGGTCACCTCACTGGGGGTGATGGGGATTATCACACCTTACGGTACCGGACCGAGCCCGATCTACTACGGCAGCGGTTATCTGCCCACAAAAGATTACTGGCGACTGGGCACGCTCTTTGGGGCGATTTTCCTCGGGGGTATGATGCTGATTGCCTATCCATGGATGGTCCTGATGTTCTGATATGGCCTCCCGCGCATCCCGGCAGGTATCGTCGGGATGCGCTCTTCTGTTACTCCTCCTCATCATCCAGCTGCAGGATCAGCGCATAACGCGCCAGATCCTGTTTAATCCGGTGCTCGATTTTCCCGCGTAGCACCGGTGAATAGGGATTTTTCTCCAGCTGGCGCAGCAACTCTTCCAGTGGCACCAGCGCATCCAGAGGCTGTTGTATGGTGATCAGCCGGGCCTTAAGCTCAGGCACAGACATCACCTGCGATCGCTGAAACTCAGGCGAGTCCAGCTCCGCATTGAGGCGCTGCAACCTGAACTGCGCCGTTTGCCACAGCTGCATCTGTTCCTCTGGTAGAGCGGTAGCGGCTGCCGCCTGCTTCCAGCTTTTGTACTGCTTTCCCTGCTCCGGTGTAACCTGCTGCGCCAGCATTGCCATCTGTTGCGCCTTGCCGGGTTCCGGCTGCATCAGTGCATAGCCCCACAGCGTCATTGAACCTAACAGCATCATCACCACCATCCCGGCAAAGAAGGCACGGCTGCGCTCCCAGAAACTGAAACTGACGCTGAGGGTAGAGCTGGTTAAATCACGCGGAACATAAATCAGCGGCACAAAGTCCTGGCCATACCGGTTCGCCGGGATCTGCCCGCCATTGTTTCCGGCAACCTCTGGTTGCGGAATGGCCAGCGTGGCTGACTGCTGGCCCTGTTGCGGGCTCTGCAGGCGACTGACTGTACTGCTGACCTGCTCTTTAAGCCGGTCCAGCTGTGACAGGTGCTTCTGCGCCAGCTTCTCCAGCGTCTCAATATTTTGGTCCAGCTGCGTTTCAAGGCGAAGCAGCAAGGAGAGGTCGTCCGGCGTCGGCTGCAGCGTCCGCAGCACATGCTGCAGCCCGCTGCTCAGCCAGGTAATAATGGCCAGACGGGCCGGGAGCGGATGAGGCCACAGCGTCGCCCACTGATATTTCATCATTGCAGTGGCGATTTCTAACCCTTCACAGAGCCCGGCCAGACCGGCCCGCCAGGCGCGGGCCAGCGTGTACCAGGCCACACTTTGCAGATCCATGCCATTCTGCCGGAACAGGGCAATGGACAGTTGCTCTACCCGAAGCCAGTCGATTTCGCCGCGTCCGCTGTGGCTCAGCTTGCCTGTTTCGTGGCGCAGGGCAATAAACTCCGGCAGCGCACGAGGATCGCCGCCAGTGTGCAGGATATTCTGTGAGGGTTTATTCATAAGTCAGCTTCCCTGTTGCCTGAAAGAATCCGTGTCCTTTGATACTGCAATTATCGCTGTAACCTGCAAACAGATTCATTGTTAATCTGTTTAATGATCAATTGTCTTAATTATGTGTGCGCATGGCGGAAATTAGGATTATTTCTATCTTTGTCCAACAGAATGAAAAGAAAGAGCTTTCTTAAAAGCAGCATAAAAATCCGCGTGTTTAACCATAAATAATTAATTACATCCAGTTGGTACCTGATATTTCCACTTACAGCCAATAAAATAAGGCTCTCTATTCTGCGCGATGACAACGGCTATTTTAGCATAATATCCCGACCAGTCCTGCAACCCTGCCGCTACAGTAAAACGGGCAGACTGCAATTTCGCAGCTATATCGTCTGACTGAGTCTCACTTGCCGTCGATGATACCTGCCCTGTCCCGCTGAAAACGCCCTGCATTAGCGATCGCTGTTCTGCTGCTCTTCTGCCGGACGAGTCAGATGCCGCGGGCAGGTAGCGCCACGGCGTCACATCCACTCCCTCACTGGCAAAGAGCTCCCGAACTTCCTCGCGAAAAACCCTGGCAGCGTCACATTTCCCGGCAGTTGAGCGGACGCCTCGCGCAATCTCGTCTAAAGTTTGTTTCAGGGTCAATAACTTACGGATCACCGGATCCGGACATGGAGAACTACTAATGCAGAGAGTCGAAAAACGTCAATGGAAAACCGTTGTGGCGCTGCCCTTACTGGTTGCCGCACTGGCACAGGCAGGTTATGTCAACGCCGCCGAACCGCAACAGCAGCCCATGCTGAGCGATGCGCCGCAGCCGCCCGATATTCGTTTAGGGCCCCTCTTCCATGCGGTGCAGGCTGCAAAACTGTTCCCCGATCAGAAAACCTTTGCTGATGCCATTCCGAAAAGTAATCCCACTTCCATTCTGGCTGACTGGCAGATGCAGAAGAAGCAGCGCAACTTCGATTTGCGCCATTTCGTTGCCACCAACTTTACCCTCCCCGCCGATGGCGAAAAGTATGTGCCACCAGCCGGACAGAGCCTGCGGGAACACATTGACGGGCTGTGGCCGGTGCTGACGCGCTCGGCAAACCAGGCCAGCCAGTGGGATTCGCTGCTGCCGCTACCGAAGCCGTATGTCGTACCGGGCGGCCGCTTCCGCGAGGTCTATTACTGGGACAGCTATTTCACTATGCTGGGCCTTGCCGAAAGCGGCCACTGGGATCGCGTACAGGATATGGTGGAGAACTTCGCCTCGCTGCTGGATAAATACGGCCATATCCCCAATGGCAACCGCAGCTACTATCTCAGCCGTTCGCAGCCGCCGTTCTTCAGCATGATGGTCGATCTGCTGGCACAGCATCAGGGCGACAGCGCTTACAGTAAATACCTGCCGGAGCTGCAGAAAGAATACGACTACTGGATGGCCGATGCTGACAAGCTTAAGCCGGGCGACGCCAGCAAGCGTGTGGTGAAACTGAAAGATGGCACCCTGCTCAACCGCTACTGGGATGCACGCGAAGTGCCGCGTACGGAATCTTACATGGATGACATCGCTACCGTACAAAATGTCACCGAGCGCAATAAAGGCGAGCTGTACCGCGATCTGCGCGCCGGCGCGGCTTCAGGCTGGGATTTCAGTTCGCGCTGGTTCGCCAAACCCGGCGACATCTCCACTATCCAGACCACCCGCATTCTGCCCGTCGATCTGAACTCGCTGATGTTTCATCTTGAGCTGACCCTCGCCCACGCCAATAAGCTGGCGAACAATGCCCCGGCCAGCCAGCGTTTCGACGCACTGGCGAAGCAACGTCAGGACGCGATCAACCGCTATCTGTGGGATAACAAACAGGGCTGGTATGCCGACTATGACTGGCAAAAAGCCGCAATCCGGCCGCAGCTGACCGCTGCCACCCTGTTCCCGCTCTATCTGAAAGTCGCTACAAATGATAAAGCCACTAAAACCGCGACGGCTGTGCAGAAACAGTTGGTGAAAGAAGGCGGGCTGGTGACCACCACCCACAACAACGGGCAGCAGTGGGATGCGCCAAACGGCTGGGCACCGCTGCAGTGGGCGGCGGTCGAAGGGCTGAATAACTACGGCAAACAGGCGCTGGCGAAGGATATCGGCATGCGCTTCCTGAAAAACGTGCAGACCACCTATGACCGACAACATAAGCTGGTCGAGAAATACGTTGTCGAAGGTAAGGGCCTGGGCGGTGGTGGTGGCGGTGAATATCCGCTGCAGGATGGCTTCGGCTGGACCAACGGCGTCACGCTGAAGCTGATGGACCTCTACTGTCCGCAAGGCGTCACCTGTAACAACGTCGGTGATATCACTAAAAGCCAGTAATAATCCGGCGGCACTCCGGTGCCGCCCAAATCCGTCGGCCTCAAGCTGGAAAGATTTTCAACGGTCTCACGGCTGTTTTATTACGGACTGTCAGCAGTAAACCATCGGCCCCGGGCTTTTCGTGCGATAAATCCCTTGTGTTTACAGGTGAATATATAAGCAAATCAATGCTTGAAAGCCGTTAATGAAAGGATAATAATTCTCATTGAGATTATCATAAATCTTTACATTACCGTAACTGCGCGTCTTTCATCTGTTCCCCTGCGCAGGCGGATCATTTTTTCTCGCATTTA
The DNA here is from genome assembly GCA_050311775.1 of Erwinia amylovora. Taxonomy (GTDB): domain Bacteria; phylum Pseudomonadota; class Gammaproteobacteria; order Enterobacterales; family Enterobacteriaceae; genus Erwinia; species Erwinia amylovora_A. Next base: position 47,292 of record JBNONK010000018.1, read on the forward strand.
TTTGTAAGGGATTTGACAATGAGAATGGCTTTTACCCTGAAGCGTTCTGCTTTGCTTTGCTCCATCGCGCTTGCCACACCAGCCCTCTCTTTCGCCGCTGACACGCTGGTGGTGACCGCTCAACCGACAGAAACGGCGACCACGCCGACCACCGGTTACACCGCGAAAACCAGCAAAGGCGCGACCAAGACCGATCGTCCACTGATCACCACCGCGCAGTCTGTCTCTGTGGTCACCCGTCAGCAGATGGAAGATCAGGGTGCACTGGACGTCAACCAGGCGCTGAATTATACCGCCGGTGCCTTCACCAACTTCGCCGGTGCAGCCAGCCGCTACGACACCGTTTCACTGCGCGGCTTCCATGGCGGCGACGTCGACAATATCTTCCTCGACGGCCTGCGCCTGATGAGCGATCCCGGCAGCTATAACGTGCTGCAGGTCGATCCGTGGTTCCTCGATCGCATTGATGTGATCAAAGGACCTTCGTCCGCCCTGTATGGTCAGACCGTACCAGGCGGCCTGGTAATGGAAACCTCTAAACGTCCGCAGTTTACTCCGGAAGGCCATTTCCGTGCTTCCACCGGGACCAACAGTACCAACAGCGCCGCGTTTGACTACACCAATGCGATCAACGATCAGTGGGCGTTCCGTCTGACTGGCGTCACCCGTAACAGCAACACCCAGTACGATCACACCCGTGAAGAGAAGTACGCCATCTCCCCTTCTCTGCTCTGGCAGCCAGATGAAGATACTTCTCTTCTGTTGCGCGCTTATCTGCAGAAAGATCCGTCAGGTGGCTACCACAGCGCAGTGCCGGGTGACGGCAGCATAACCGAACACAACGGCCGTAAGCTGAGCACCGGCTTCTATGACGGTGACAGCTCTCTGGATCAGTTCAAGCGTAATGAGCAGATTTACAGCTATGAATTCGCTCACCGCTTCAACGACACCTGGGCCTTCCGCTCAAACGCCAGCTACTCGCACTCCAACGTCGACCTCGATCAGGTCTATCAGATTGGCTGGGACACCACTAACCCGGACCTGCTGAACCGCTACTACTCAGGTTCACGCTCTTCACTGGATGCCTTCGCCCTTGATAATCAGCTGGAAGCGGACTTCGCTACCGGTGAGCTGGATCATAAAGTGGTGCTGGGCGCGGAATACCATCAGTACAAAAACGACCTGAGCGATGCCAGCGGCTACGCTAACCAGCTGAACGCCCTGACCGGTGAAGCGGTCGGCCCACGTCAGAGCTACACTTTCTATGATTCGCAGCGCCGCTACTATCAGACCGGGGTGTATCTGCAGGATGAGATGACCTGGCAAAAATGGCATCTGGACGTATCAGGTCGCTATGACCGCATTGTCTCGCAGACCGATAACTATGATTTTGGGACCAAATACCGTCGTCAGGATGACCATGTCAGTGGTCGGGCAGCGCTGTTGTACGCCTTCGATAACGGCATTTCACCTTACGCCAGCTACAGTCAGGCTATCACCCCACAGTCACTGTCCGGTGCAGACGGTAACCTGCTGAAACCCACCACTTCCGAGCAGTATGAAACGGGTGTGAAATACCAGCCGGTGGGCACCTCTGATCTGTACTCCATCGCATTGTACGATCTGACGCAGAAAGATGTCGGCAACCGTGTGGTGGTCGGGTCTTACTACGAACCTGCGGGGAAAGTGCATTCACAGGGTCTGGAGCTGGAAGCCCACAACCAGCTGACTCCGCGTCTGAGCACCATTGCCAGCTACACGCTGAACCACGTGCGCTACAAAGATTCCGTAGATGGTAACGACGGCCACACACCCTATGTGACGCCTGACTCCATGGCTTCTGCCTGGGCGAAATACCAGTTCGACTATGGGATCAGCGTCGGTGCAGGCGTGCGCTACATCGGCAAACAGTGGGCGGATAATGAAAACACCACCCGTTTGCCTTCAGCCACCCTGTTCGACGCTTCCGTACGTGCCGACCTGGGAGCCTGGAACAGCAGCCTGAAAGGCGCGTTCGTTCAGGTTAATGCCAATAACCTGACAGACCGGGACTACGTCTCTGCCTGCTACGGCACTGGCTACTGCTACTGGGGTGCTGAGCGCACCGTCATCGCAACTGTAGGCTACGATTTCTAATCTTCAGAGATAAAAAAAGGGAGGCGATCGCCTCCCTTTTCTGTTTCAGTGTTCGTCAGCTTTTGACTTTGCGGTAAATCCACAGCACCACAATCGCGCCAATCACGGCGACCACAAAGCTGCCAAAGTTAAAGCCATCCACCTTACCGTGGCCAAAGAAGGTGCTGATCCAGCCACCCACTACGGCACCGACGACCCCCAGGATCACCGTAACGATAAAACCACCGCCATCACGGCCCGGCATAATCCATTTAGCGATGATCCCTGCGATCAGACCAAACAGGATCCATGACAAAATACCCATTTACTGCTCCTTTGATTTTTCTGTTAGCACGGCACTAGTATAGGACAGGATTATAACTATGTGATTTAAATCCAAACTTTTTTTCAGACAAGTCTAAAGGCCCACGTCGTGCTGCCGATAATTTGTCGTATCACCGATGACGGAACGTTTTTTGACATTCAACAGGAGTCGAATGTGAAAGAAGAAGACAAAGAACAATACCTCAAACGCGGGCCGCTGGCCGTGCTGGGCGTATTGAAGAACCTGTTAAAGAACGAAACGCCAGTGATGGTTTCGCACAGCAGAGGCCAGTTTATTACTAAGTTTCTCTCTGTCGACCAGCATCGTCTGGTGGTCGATTACGGCAGCAATGACTACGATAATCAGCTGGCGAGTGAAGCACAGGAGCTGAACCTGACGGCGGAAACGCACGGTGCAAAAGTCGAGTTTACCCTCAGTTCGCTGGAAGCAGACAGCCATGAAGGGTTGCCAGCGTTTGGTGCTGACCTGCCAGAAGTGTTGTGGATGATCCAGCGTCGTGAATTCTTTCGCGTGTCTGCCCCACTCGATCCGATCTTTTACTGCTACGTAAACTGGCCGGACGGCAGCGGCGAAGGTCGGATGCGCCTGCAGGATCTATCACTGGGCGGGATTGGCGTGCTGAGTGACTCTGCGATTCCTGCCGGTCTGAAAGGCGGGGAAGAGTTCAAAAATTTACGCGTAGAGTTGGGTGAATATGGCCGGTTCGAAGTGGATGCTCAGTTGATCAACGTCGGTAAACGCAGCGTGGTGGGCAATAAAAATGAAACGGTGGTCACACCCCGTCTCAGCTTCCGCTTTATTACCATGAATGCCGGGCAGGAACGTCAGTTGCAGCAGGTGATCTTTTCGCTGGAGCGGCTGGCCCATGATAAAGTCAACCGCTTTCAGTAACGCTGTTATTCAGGCTGCCTTTGCGGCCCCGGGGAGTCAGATCGTTTTATTCCTGAGCACCATCTCCCCTTTCAACTCTTCAGGCGTTTTCAGGAATGGCGTCAGCACCGCACTGAGGATGTACAGCCCCGCGTATATGCTCAGCACGCCACCCGCCCCCAAGCTTCCGTAGAAGGCACCGGCGATTGCCGGGGCCAGAAAGGCCCCCAGCCCAGCCCCCAAATTAAGCACGGACATTGCTGCACCTTTATTATCCGGTGCCAGCATCGGGAACAACGCTGATAGAGGAACGTAACCCGCCATAGTGACGCCACACAGGCACAGGACAAAAGTCATCAGCGCAAAGTTATGCCCGGCCATCTGCGGCACCAGCCAGACCAGCATCAGCACGATGGCGTAGCAGACACCGCCCACCCACATGATGGTGTTGCGCCAGCCGAACTTATCGCCAAAGTAGCCAAAGAACAGGTTGGCAAAGATCGCCACCACAAACACCGCCGACCACATATGCAGCCATTCAGTTTTGCTGTAGCCGTGATCGAGCAGATACAACGGCAGAAACACCGCCAGACCATATTGCGCGATACCGTTGATCGACTTAACCACCAGCCCGATAGCAATTCTTGGCCGTTGCAAAATGGTAATACCAGCCAGCAGCTCCTGCAGATTAAACGGGTGGATCTCGTCCGCCGGGATTTTATCGCGGTTGACATAAATCCCCAGGAAAGAGCCGATCACCACGAACACCACCCCACTCCACAGGACTTTTATTTCGCCAATAGCAGGCAGCGCAATTGAGGAAAACCACGGACCAAGCACGCTCAGGCCCAGCGAGAAGGTAAACCAGAACCAGCCTACCGCCGTTGCACGCCTTTCCAGAGGCGAGCTGTAATTAATCCACACCAGGAAGGAGTAGGCAAACAGCGGATAGCCCAGCCCGCGAATGGCATAAAATGGCAGCATTAACGACATCCTCATCGTTGGCAGACCAAAGCCGATAAAGCCGATGCTGCCGATAAAGAAGGTAATCAATCCCCATGACATCACCTTTCTCGGCCCGAGCGTCTGCACCAGTACGCCAGAGAACCATGCGGCGATGGTGACGGTAACGCCGTATAACGTCAGCAGGTAGGAGGCGGACGAAACGCTCATCCCCTTGCCCACCAGGTACATCGAAATCCACGCCTGTTCGACACCGTCGCCGACCATAAACAGGGTCAGGCCAACGTATCCCCAGAACAAATTTGCAGGTAATCCAATTTTATCTAACATAGCGCCTCCTCACGCGTAACCTGGGTTACGCCGGCGGAAAGATGTTGGAAAGGGAAGATGTCAGGACTATAAAGTGACGTTTGGGATGGTTTAGTGGTTATTTCCCGCCAGCAGAGACAGCAGCATTTTCTGAACGTTGATCGCGTCCTGAGATTTAATGATGGCGTCGATTTCAGCGATCGACAGCTTGTCAATATAGCCCGCCAGCAGCTGATACATACGGATATTCTGTTCGCACTCTGCCACCGGGTCTTCGCGGCTCGGGAAGGTGTCGAAATAGACCAAACCGTCGAAGTTCACTTTTTTCGCGTAGTAGATGTATTCCAGCGTCTGCATCAGGTGTACAGAGCCCAGCATCAGACCGTCATCAAAGTGGCCGTAACCGTCGTTGAGGTGGAAACCGACCAGCTTGTTGCGCTTCGCCGACAGGAAAAGTGAGAATGCCGGATTCTCTTTCTTCATGATCATGTGACAGAAGTCGAGGGTGATACCGAGGTTCGGCGCACCCACATCATCAATCAACATCAGCGTGGAAGAAACATCGCCAATCAGGGAGAAAGTACGCGGCTCATACGGCTTGTACTCAAAGCTGAAGGTCATATCCGGATGTTCAGCGGTAACGCGCTGCAGGCAGTCAACCACGTTGTCATAAGCGCGGGTGTAATCAAGCTGGAAAGGATAATCGAAACCATCATTGGCAAACCACAGCGTAACTGTGTTGCCGCCCAGCGCTTTACATACGTTCACTGCTTCCAGCGTGATCTGCACCGCTTTTTCGCGGATGGCGGCATCCGGGTTGCTGAACTCACCCTCGCCAAACTCTTTCTGATAACGCAGCGCAATGCCGCCCACCTGCAGGCCCACGGCCTCAATGGTGTCTTTTACTGCCTGCACATTCTGGTTGATAAAGTGCTCAGGATAGTTCAGCTCAATATGAGTCAGGCCTTTAACCGTAGCCATACGCTTAATTAAATCCAGCGTGTCGAGTTTCTCTCTACCGTCATATAAATCTGGGCGTGATTTAAATGAATTAATTCGGGACGAAAATTTCATGGTTCTTTCCTCGGTTTTATTGCGACGAAAACATTCTATGAACTCCGCCCAGAAAAAATAAAGAAGAAGATGATAGCGTTACTGAAAGTTTTTTAAATAGTGATTTTCTTCAGCTAAAATTTTACTCTTAGTAAAACCAGTAAAATACGATAGTAAAATTAACACTTTTATTGTGAGCCAGTTAACACTTTCCTCAGCTTCGGCTGTGCTACTGTTTTGGGCAATACCTGATGCAGACCGCAGAATTACAGGAAACACGATGATACAGCAGAAACTTCACGGCAATGAGATTGTTCTCCTTGCCCGAACTTTAGCCCCCTCTCTCGGAAAAAAAGAGCGGGCCATTGCCAGATTTATTGAGAATAATCCGGATTCATTATCTTCAATGTGTATTACTGACATGTCCAGATTCTTAAAAGTCAGCGTATCGAGCATAACTAAAGTCTCGAAAAAATTAGGATTTACCGGATTTCACGAACTAAAAAATAATATGGGGATGTTGATAAATAAGGATGAAGATTATTTTCACGCCTTCCCCGCCGAGGGCGACAATTCCCGTACCATCCTTGAAGAGTCTTTCCTGAGCGCGATCCTTGCCCTGCAGGACTCTCTCGCCACGGTAAATATGGACGTTTTCAACAACGTGGCCGATCTGCTGGTCGGACTGGAAGGAAATAAAAAATTCATTCTGGCGGGATGCGGCGGATCCGGTGCAATATGCGAGGACTTCCATCATAAACTGTTAAAGATAGGCATTTTCTCTAATGTCTATCAGGATTCTCATTTACAACAGATGGCCGCTTCTCTGACGAAACCGGGTGATATTTTACTGGGGGTTTCTCACTCCGGTAAAACCACCGACATTATTAACATGATGAACACGGCCAAAAATAATCAGGCGCAAACGATCTGCCTGACCAATTATCTTAACAGTCCGTTAAGTCACCTGGCAGATTATGCCATTGTTTCCGCAGTAAGGAATAATCCTATTACCGGAGAAAATGCCTCAACGCGGATTGTTCACTTAACCATCCTTGATGCTTTATTTACGGTGGTGGCGAACAAACGCAGTCAGCTCAGCCAGACCAGCCTGCAAAAAACACGCAACTCCGTGCTGTCAAAAAGAGTGGCTGATTAACCAGGAGAAAAAGATGAAATTTGATGTGTTGGTAGTTGGCAGTTTAAATTACGACATCCTGATCCAGCAGGATCGTTTACCACATTTAGGAGAAACCTTTACCGGCAATGCACTGATGATGATGCCCGGCGGCAAAGGGGCTAACCAGGCAGTGCAATGTGCAAAGCTGGGGTTGACCGTCAATATGGTGGGCTGTGTCGGCCTGGATATTTATGGTCAGGAGCTGATCCTGTCACTGGAAAAAAATGGCCTGCAAACCACCAACGTCAAGCGCAGCGGGACTTCCGGCGTTGGCGTAGTTCAGATCCTTAGCGAGGGTGACTATTGCAGCACCATTATCAAAGGGGCTAACTACCATATCAGCAACACTGACATCAACCCGGAGTTCTTCCGTGATACTCCACTGGTGATCCTGCAGTCCGAAATCCCTGAAAGCGTGATGAACCACGTGATTGAGCAGGCAACAAAGCATAGCTGTCAGGTACTGCTGAATAACGCGCCTGCCCGCAATATCCGCCCGGACGTGCTGCGCCAGGTCACTTATCTGGTGGTTAATGAAACCGAAGCTACCTTTATGAGCGGCGAACCGGTGGACGATGTGGCTTCAGCGCATCGCGCGGCAGAACAGCTGATGGAACAAATCAGCGGCACGGTGATCGTCACACTGGGCGAAAAAGGCGCGGTGGTGAAATCTGAGAGTCTGTCTGAACACTATCCTGCCAGCCACTGTGAGAAAGTGGTGGATACGACCGGCGCAGGGGATTCGTTTATCGGAGCGCTGGCCTACAGTTTGGTACGGAATGTGGCGCTGCCGGAAGCGATTGGTTTTGCCTGCAAGGTCAGCGCGCACTCCATCCAGAAATATGGCGGACAAAGTTCGTTCCCTTCGCTGGCTGATCTCAAAAGCGAGCTGGCAACGGCACCTGTGTAGCAGAAAGCTGGCGGGCGGGAATCAGCCCGCCGCTGAATATCAGATGGTGCGGTAAGCGGTGGTGACTTTCCACAGATAGCGTGGGGCCTGAGCGGCCGGATGCTTATCGTGCACGTGCTGATAAAACTCTCCCGGAGTCATAGAGTTGATCATCGCAATCGCCCGGTCCCTGTCGCGAGAGAAGGTTCTCAGCAATGCACCGGCCCCGTTGGCATAAGAAACAATTGTCGCATAGCGTAACGTTTCCGGATTGCGAATGCCGGACAGCGACTGGTCCTGCAGGATTTTCAGGTACGCCGTGCCGATATCAATGTTCTTCACCGGGTCACGCAGCTCCGAGCTGGTCGGCTGCCCGCGTCGTCCCTGCACCCGATACACTTCACGTCCCGCAGTGGAAGCTTTAATCTGCATCAATCCAATGGCATTCGACCTGCTGACTACCGTTGGATTGCCGCCCGATTCAACCGAAATAATCGCATCAACCAGCTTCTTATCAACCCCATAGTTATGGGCCGCGTTCTCGGTAACCAGTGACCAGGCCTGCGCCACCTTTTCCGGTGGGGCTTTGGTTAACGGCGTTTGCTGCTGTGTAATCGTCTGTTTGTGGGGTTCACTGGCGCAGCCCGCCAGCAGCAACACACCCAGTATTGCAACCGTTTTTACGCTTCTCACGCTATATTCATCCTCTGAGCCTTAGCCTCGCGCTTTATAATATCTGCTGCCGGGCAGGAGAAAATTACCGTCACTCTGAATTTCGCAGTAGTGAGAGTGACTTCATGGCGGCTTTTCGTCATCATCAGTCGTATGGGACCGCCAGTGGCGTAAAATGATTCACCAGTGCTGCGTAAAAATCACACAATTCGCAGCAAAAGGCGACTTTTTTTATTTCTGAGCGGAGAAAGGCTATTGAAAAGCGGCCATTCCTGAGCCGCTTTGAGGGTAAAAGAGAAGATTATGTCGGTTACTCCCCGCTCTTTTCATCTGATTGCTCCTTCCGGCTATTGCCATAATCAGCAGGCGGCGCAGCTGGCCGTTACACGGCTGCAGGCCCAGGGGCACCAGGTGGGAAACACTGAAGTGATCTCCCGCCGTGAACAACGTTTCGCGGGCAGCGATGCTGAGCGTCTGGCAGACCTTCATCAGTTGATTCAGCCTGACTGCCAGCCGGACATTGTACTGGCCGTGCGCGGCGGCTATGGCGCAACCCGCCTGCTGCCCCACTTCAATGCGAGTGCGCTGGCCACCCGTCTGGCCACCCATCCGCTGGCGATCTGCGGCCACAGCGACTTCACCGTCATCCAGCTGGCTCTGCTGCAACAGGGTGCTATCACCTTCAGCGGGCCAATGCTGGCCGGCAATTTTGGCGCTGAGGCTTTATCTGATTTCACTGTCGATCACTTTTGGCGTGCGCTGACTTCGCCTGAATTTACTGTTGAGTGGCAAGCGGAAAGGCACGAGCAACAGGTTGACGTCACCGGCAGGATCTGGGGCGGTAATCTGGCAATGCTCACCTCGCTGATCGGGACGCAGTGGATGCCGCAGATTGATCATGGCATTCTGGTGATCGAGGATGTGAACGAACATCCGTTCCGGGTGGAAAGAATGCTGCTGCAGCTGGCGCAGAGCGGCGTGCTGGCACGACAAAAGGCCATCGTCACCGGGAGTTTTACCGGGGCAAAATTAACTGATTACGATAATGGCTACGACTTTGACAGCGTCTGGACGCTGATACGTCAGATCACCGGCCTGCCGCTGATCACCGGTCTGGAATTTGGCCATCACTGGCACACTGTGACGCTCCCACTGGGCGCTCAGGGACACCTGCAGGTCAATGGCACCACCCGCAGGCTGACGCTGTCAGGCCATCCGACGCTGCCGTAAATATCCGGGAGCCCCCATGAAGCAGCTGTACGAAGATCTCTGGGTATCCACACCGGAGTTTCCGCCCAATGAGTTTGAACCGGCGCTGATGATGCATGGCTTCCTGCTGCAACATGGACGTGGCAATCTGCTGATTTCAAGGATTGAAAATCCGGAAGACCATAACGCGATTGGCGATCTTGGTGGCTCGATCCGCCACTACCTCACCCACTGGCATGAAGCGGGACCAGGCGCCCGTGTGCTGCAACACCGTTTTGACTCCGCCCTTTACTGCCATAACCGGGCGCTGGGGCCGATCAGCGCGTTTGTGGAGGCCGACGACACCTTTAACCAGGCCGAAGTGCATTGCGGCAGTTTTCACGTGGTGCCGACACCCGGCCACACGCCGGGCAGCACCAGCTATCTTTACGCTTCGCCCTATGGCAAAACTTACCTGTTCGTGGGCGATACAATCACCCTTTATCATGACCGATGGGTGACGGTGCTGGTGCCGGAGAGCAATGAAGCCGACCTGAAACAGTCGCTGGAGTTTTACCGTGCGCTGCGGCCAGATGTGATCCTGATGGGCACCACCACGGCGCATCTTTCCTGGCAGGAGGTAACGATGCGTGAGTGGCTGGCGTTACTGGATGAAGCGGAGAGCTCGCCGTTGGATTTACGCCAGCGTCTGCCTGAGTAAAGAGGGATTAACCTGCTCCATTGGATCAGGATTCAACATTCCCTGAAGCATCCGTGCGCTGCAGCGTGACCGTGCTGTTCTCTTTCTCACCAGTTCGGCTGCATGACACCAGTTTCTGTCCCCCACTATAAGAAAAATATGTCTGGTCGTCGGCCTTGTTGACGATCATCTGGTCGCCATTGCGGAACAGGGTTATCGCCACTTTCACCCCATTATCCGTGCGGGACTGCTGATCCCCGGCGGCGATCTGGAAATTATCCCCTGCCCACATCATGGTAGTCAGACCATACTGGGCATTAGTTACGGTCATGGTCGGACGACCCGGACAGGTGATCTGGAACTCGGTGTTGAGCATCGGTGGCGTGGCGGTTGAACCCCAGGCAGCGAGTGAGGTGCAGGCCAGTAAGCCTCCGGCAACAAAAGTGCGAAACATGGGCAGATTCTCCGGGCTTTCTCTCTGATTTCGTTAACATTGAGGCCAAAAAGACTGGCGCATTATTCTGCCCATGTCGTCTGATTGACACAATCAGACTGCGCCTGGAGTTTCAGTTGTTCAGGCTGCTCATCTCTTTAATGTCTGCCTGGTTAACTGCCTGCTGTTTGCCGTTTTCGTCGGTATAAATCACCATGCCGGTGGATTTATCTTGTTGCGGCTTGCCCTGCACCACCAAAGTACTGCCATCTTTCATCTGCAGTATATGGTCGCTTGAACATCCGGCCAGCAGCACGGTCGTCGCCAGCGTTGCCACGACAATCAGTTTATTTTTCATCTGTATTCCCTTTTTTGTAAGACCCCAATCAGTGTAGTTCAGCATAAATAGTTATTGAAGATTGCGGTGATTAACTGTATTTTTATCCAGCATTTTTAACCAGGACCCTCCCACATGTTTGTTGAACTGATTTACGATAAGCGCAACGTCGCCGGCTTGCCCAATGCGCAGGAACTGATCCTTAACGAGCTGGAGAAGCGGATTCAGCGCGTGTTTCCGGATGCTGAGGTGAAGGTCAAGCCAATGCAGGCCAACGGGGTGAAGACCGATGCCAGTAAAAGTGATAAGTCGGTAATGCTGCGGATCATTGAAGAGATGTTTGATGAAGCGGACCAGTGGCTGGTAGCGGAAGAATTTTAACCTTTCAACGCTTTTACTGCCCGATTTTACCGGCGAAAGCGTAAATAGTGCCAACCCGCGCCGGGAATGGTCTTCTCTGCCTAAAGTTTTCCAGCCCTTCGCCGAAGATGTTCACAATACTGTTATCCGGGAACATCCTTATGGCAATTATCTTTATCCCTTCGCTGGCAGGGCTGCTTCTGAATGCAGAGCAGCGTAAAGGCAGTTTATTGACGCAACAGGAAGTGGAAGCCATCCGCGACAGCGCTACCTGTATCTCCGTGCCGGACGGCATCGCGCGAAATCTGGATCCCTCCTGGGGATATACGGATAGCGATCCGCAGAGATGTTGGGAAGAGTGGTGCCTCTCACGCACTGCCGGGCTGGCTCAAAGTGCCTGACCCGCAATGATTATCCCTTCGCTCTCAAAGCCATTTCGGCATAGATCAGATCGTAGACCTTTGCTGCATGAGCCGCGCTGTCCCGCAGCATCTGGATCGCCTCTTCCAGCGTTTGTGGCTCAATCTGGCCAACAATACGCCAACCTAATGCGATGTTCTTCGCCTCTTCCAGTCGATCGGGCTGATGTTCCACGGACGCAGCTTCTGACACAGAATTCTCCTGATTTGAGTTTTGGCCCTATTTTACGGACCATCGTCTGGCCATCTCAACCCTTGATTTTTTTAGCATAGCCATTTTGGTCTGTTTTTACGATTTTTTGATGAAAAAGGCTGTTTCCTGGACTGAAAATGCCCTTTCTGCAAAAAAATACAGACTAATCCTGGTTGCTTAACAGCACTATTTCACCGTTTTTAGTCTACTACCAGTCCTTTTTTAGCAAAAAATCGCCCATTTTTCACTGACAAATAACAACCGCCCTTTCAGGCGGTTTCTGTGGCGGCCCATTGATTGACTGAAGTAAGGGAATTTTCGGTCGGTCCCGTTGACATTCAGGGTAATATCCCCTGCCGGAGCCGTACCAGTCGGTGTTGCAGCCTCGGTGGTTGCCATTGTGACCACGCCGTTTTCGTTTGCGTCTGTTCCCGCTAACCCATGATGAAAACTTAATCGGGCGTCAGGCGTTACTGTACCAATACTGGTCTCATCGGTGACCGCTGACAGATCCGGTGTAAATAAGGACCATTCACCGGATTCAAAGCGGACGGTCCGGTTGAGCGCAGGTTAAAAATGATATCGCCACTGCCCGCTTTTAACCTGATCCAGACTTCAACGTTATTTTCATCACTGCGTCAGTCGCGGCATCATCAGCGTGGCATCCCCATAGCAACGCCAGACGATGTGCCCGGCCAGGCCTGATTGACAGGGCGTCAGAGCGACGCCCTGAAGCGTTTTTTGGCATACTGTCTGATGGGTTGATGAAAAGATTATTTCGCGATCAGCTTTTGGGCCAGCGCAACAATTTCTTTAAACTCACTCACGTCGTGACCGATAAAACTGAGCAATTTTCCCACTTTATCCAGCAGGGGATCGTTGGCTACCAGGCTGCCAGCCTGCTCCATGCTGCTGGCTGGAACACTGTTGACTGCTGCGAGGTCGGCCTGAACTTGCGCCGGAATGGAGCCAGCGGCAGCGAGGGGGGGTGCGGTTTCGGTGACTGCCACCGGATCCGACATTACCTGAGCGTGTAGCGAATCGTAAGCGGCGGGAGCAGGAGCCGGTGGAGTTGTCAGCTGCGGTAGAGGAGTGAAATTCACTGCCGCTGTTGCAGGCACTGCCGTCGTGATCGCTGTCTGCGCAGCAGTATCTGTCGCTGCCGGAGTGTTTCTGTCGATGTTTTGAGTGGTATCAGTCATGATTATTTCCTCTTTACGTTTACACCATGTCATACCGGCAAGCCGATACCCGCCGGCTCTCTACACGAAAGGCTGGAGTAGCGTAACGCTCTGACTCACAGCCAGTTCTCCTCTTCACCAGGCCTGTCTACAGGGTGGTTTTGGATAAAATTACCAGGCAAAAACAGCAGGTGACGCAGACGTTATTTACCCGGGGGCCTGAGCACAGCCAGCAGTCGGGCCACATTGCCTCCTGACCGGTACACTGCGGCACAGATAATCAGATTAACCATCACTGCCGCCCAGCTGGTCTGTTCATAATGGTCAAAGAAATAGCGGAAAGGGACGGAGGCATAGGAGAGCACAATCATGTAAGCCAGCCATGACGCCCACCACTCATGCCGTGCGCCGGGTTTACGGAATAGCATCAGTCGCAAAACGATGGCGCTGCAGACAGCGACATTCACCAGCACCAAAGGATCATTTGTTACCATGGAAGCCTCCTTTCCAGCGGGCCAGCCAGGCAATCGGGTCCTGCTGGCTGAAAAACGTTAAGGTTTTAATGGCTAAAGCAGACAGCAGCATAGCCCCCAGTCCGTCCAGCGGTCTTTCGCTGTAACCCAGAATTTCAGCCAGTTTGGCCCCGGCCAGGCCGGAACCAAATACGCCGAAAATCATTGAAACAAGGAAGTAGGCTGCCCGCACCGACAACCGCAGATCGGCAGCACCGGCAACATAAAAAACAGCGCCAGCAAAAGCGCCGAAAAGCACGCTGTAATTCACCCCACCCGGGTGAGCAGAAAGTGCGATTCCGGCTGAAGATGCAGCTCCAATGCTAACGGCGATAAGATGACCAAACATAATGCCCCCTTTTTGCGACAGCGCCTTACCATCAGGATGAGGAATAAAAAAACCCCGGCCGGGGCCGGGGTCGAAATCGCATATGTTAAGCTCAAACAGCTGATGGTAAAACTTTAGGTCGGGAAATGCGTACGCGTGAAAAATTTATAAAATTTTTTTGACTCTTAATTTTCCCGGCAAACACCCCCCGCCTCTTCCCTCTCCTTAACCGGATTCAGATGGGACAGTGACGGCATTATGGGCCAGGCTTTAACGGCTTTCTTTTAAGCAGATTCCGTTCATTCCTCCGAGTCATACCCTGAATAAAGGAGTGCGAATATGTCTTCGGGCAGCTACCTGAAATTGAAAGATGGAACCAGTCTTTGACGGTATTCGTGAGGGGGTGCAAAATGATCGTTCCGCCTTCTTTAAAGAGCTCTCCACAGCCTTTTACGGTTTAAACCGCGATACGGTGAAAGTTTCCCAGGGCCTGAAGGAAAGCTTCTGGCGGCAGGGGATGCAGGGTTCAATTAAATCGCTTTACGACTGTGTTCAGGCATTTTCGGAAACCGATCAGCGTGAGGATCTGAAAAAAATGACGGTTCCCCACTCTGGTCATCTACGGTGATGACGACCAGATAGTGCCGCCAGCCTCTTCCAGCGAGGCGGCGATTAAACTGCTGCCTGACCCGACAGTCAAAGTCATCCCCGGCGCTTCACACGGGTTATGCAGCACGCATAAGGACCTGATTAATCAGATATTACTCAGTTTTATTAAAGCCTGATCGACGGCCAGAAACGGGAGCCTGACGCTCCCGTTCGCCCCTTGACGAGGGATCTCCTCTCGTTTCCTTCTCAGATTGACCGCACAACAACTTTCAATCAAAAATAACCCATTGAATGAAAGCTGTTTCCCATTGATACTGTCGGGCCAATGGTTTCCTGATGAGGACAAGTAATGCGTCATAAACTGATCTGGTCGCTGATTCTGCTAATCGGGTTGGGGATCCTGTTTGTAACGATTACGTCAGTCCCGTTGAGGCTTAAGATTGAAAATTTAATCTACCAACTCGCCCTGTTCATTCTGCAACGCCCGGTATCATAGCATTTAAGCTATTTCGCTTTTTTTCCCATTATATAAGTATGCTCAACAGCACGGTCATCACCCATTATTTCTATTGGGAAGATAACATCAGCGGTATTTTTACTGTTCGCTGTTCTCATTTTCAATAATTCAGTCGATTCCGGATTCAGCACCACAAAGTCAGCTTCTTTTCCCGTTTCAAAACTGCCAATGTATTTATCCAGAGAAAGTGCTTTAGCTCCTCCCAGCGTTGCAAGATATAAGTTTTCCATAGGTGATAACGGGGTGACTTCCTGAGGATTTTCTGTATATGCTTTTCTTAATTGCGTCACTTTATAGGCTTCATCCATTACCTGTAGCAACGAAAAAGTTGTCCCTGCGCCAATATCGGTTCCCAGCCCCACATTAATATGATATTTACTGGCTTTATCCAGATCAAATAAACCGCTGCCTAAAAACAGATTTGATGTCGGGCAGAAGGAGAAACTGGCCTGCTTCGCTTCCGCCACCGCATAATCCCGATCGTCAAGATGGATAGCATGAGCAAAGATCGATCTGGCGGTCACCAGTCCATAGTGGTCATAAACATCCAGATAACTGCGGCTCCACGGAAACAGTTTTTTCACCCAGGCCACTTCCTGATTGTTTTCCGCCAGATGGGTATGCAGATACACATCCGGAAACTCCTTGAGCAATTTCCCGGCGACGGCCAGCTCTGCGTCAGACGAGGTGGGCGCAAAGCGTGGCGTGACCGCATAGTCCAGACGTCCTTTATGCTGCCACTTCAGGATCAGTGCCTTGCTCTGGCTGTAGGCGGTCTCAGGGGTGTCCAGTAAGGGAGCCGGAGCATTGCGATCCATCAGCACCTTGCCGGATATTATCCGCATATTTTTCTGCAGGGCAGACTGGAAAAGCGCATCGACAGAGACGGGGTTACTGGTGGCAAAAACCAGTGCAGTGGTGGTACCGTTAGCAATCAGTTGGTTCAGAAACAGGTCAGAAACGTGGGCATCATATTGCTTATCGCTAAACTTTTCTTCCGTGGGAAAAGTATAATCATTTAACCAGCCGATCAGCTGTTCACCATAAGATCCCGTCATACTGATTTGCGGGTAGTGAATATGAGTATCGACAAATCCGGGCGTAATTATTCTGCCACGGTAATCAATTGTCTCTTTGAGATCGTATTGACTTTTCAGCGTCTGGTAATCACCAGCAGCGACGACTTTACCCGCATCGATTATTAACAGACCATCCTGATAGTTATGGACTGCTTCAGGATGAGAAGCCGGGTCGGCGGTAAAATACAAGATATTTCCCCGGTACCCGACTTTTTCAGCATGAGCAGTCAGAGAAGCCAACATAACAGCGATACTGCAGACAAACTTTTTCATTCCATTATCCTTAATTGCCTGAACTCCATTCAATTGCGTGGCTATATTAAATAATCGGCATTAAAAATGACTATAAATATTGTAATGGTTTATGTACTGGATATTACTGGAGCCACGCGAAGTGCATTCCAGTCTTGACTTCCAGTGATTGCGTATAACCTGGAGCGGCTGGATTAACAGAGTGAAGCAGGGAAATAAAATGAAATAGACAAAAGATGGCGGGCAATGGCAGAGGTCAGGAGAGGATGATGGAACAGACGAGGGCTACCTGCACTGGTGTGCTTAAGCGTACCTGAGCTGACAGGTTTCGTGGACAGAGCACAGGCAAACCTGACAGTCTGTTTTGGGCGGGAAGCAGACACTCTGCACCGCGAACGCCGCAGACAGTGCCTTCTGTTTGAATGATTCAAGCGGTCGTTTATGATTTTATAACAAATCCTGAAATAATTTTTATGCAGCATTGAAGGAAGCCCTTATGCGAACTCGTCGATCATCCCGGTTAATCGTCCTCTCACCGCAAAAACACGTCTTGCTGTTCCATTTTCACCACAAAAATGATGCTTTAAGTGGCAAGTCCTATTAAGCAACACCGGGTGGCGGACTCCAAAACAATGAGTCTTTTGAGCAGGCTGCTTTACGCGAATTGCTGGAAGAAACCGGGCTGGAAAGACAGGCAGCTGGAACGTCAGTAGCGTCACGAACTTTTCCAATGATGCTGCCTGATGGAGAAACCGTTGCTGCTGAAGAGCGCTTCTTTTTAATTCACGCGGATGAAACGGCTATAGATTGCTCAAGGTGGAGTAACAATGAAAAGAAAGTCATTTGCGGGTACCGCTGGTGGACGTCAGACGATCTTATCCATACCAGTGAGACGGTCTTCCCTCGCGATATAATCCTTAAAATACTTGCAGACTGTTGAACGCATTCGCGACATGTTATCCATTGTAATATCCCTGCTTTCAGCATGAAGCCGTCTGCTACACCGTGACTGTGTGCCAGACATCGACAGGCCACTTCGCGCGACATGCAGCCATTCTACAAGCATTTCTCTGAAGAACAGCTCATCAGTATTCTCCGCGCGGAGGGGTGAAAATTTTTACCAGCCTGCCCATAGCGCGGATGGTTTGCATTTCCGGTCCGTTAACGCTGATATTTGATTAAAACTTTTCCTAAGAAATTTCTGAATTTTCGGAATGAGATGCCGATAAAGTAGGGTGTGTTAATCAGATAACTCAACGCTTTCATCACCGCAAGCAGGGTTTAACAGAAGGAAAGAAAATGTTCAGGCCACAAAAAATCAAAGTCAGTGTCATGCTCGGAATGGCATTTCTGTGTGTGATCCTTGCGGGCGTTTTCGTCACGGTGTTTGCGGGATATAAGCTCAGCTCAGCCAGCGATCAGCAGACATTGACCGGCGCGCGTCTGGCTGATTTGCAGTCGTTGCAGACACTGAAAGACAACATCGGTCAACAAACCGCATTCCTGCTTGGGTTGGCCACTGGCGACAGTCAGGCTTCTGCAGCAACCGTAGCGGAACAGTTTTCGTCGCTGCAGAAAAACAGTGATGCCACCACGCTGCGTTTTCGCGGACTGATTAATGGTGCCAGAACGATACCGGGCATTAATCTTAAAGAAGTGGATGAAGCTTCTTCATTACTTCATAACATTGAAAATGCCTCAGTAACGTTGAATGCCAGCGCGGATAAAACCTTCCAGGCTCCCGCTTCATCTCTCCGACAGACGCTTATCGAACAGTTGGTTCCATCACTTATTCAGTACCGCAATGCGGTTGACGGCATGGTCTCTTACCAGGCCCGGGTGACATTGAGTACCGCCGAAAACTCTACACGCAGCCTCTCGGGGGTGTATACCTCACTGACGGTACTGACCATCGCCTTTGCCGCGCTGGGCTTTGCCATGAGCTGGCTTATCACCCACAGGCTTAAGAAACAGTTGGGCGGTGAACCCGCTCAGGCCCAGGCGCTGGCAGCGGCAATTGCTGCAGGTAACCTGACGCTGGACGTTACATTACGCCGCAACGACTCAACCAGCCTACTGGCCTCGCTGGTTGAAATGCAGGTAAACCTGCGTAGCCTGGTGTCTGGTATCAAGGAGTCAGCATCTTCCGTTGCGTTAGCCTCAGATGAAATTTCACAGGGCAACACTGAACTGTCATCCCGTACCGAGCAGCAGGCCGCCGCCCTGCAGGAAACAGCTGCCAGCATGGAGCAGCTCACGGCAACGGTTAAAAGTAACGCCGCAGGTGCGCAGCAGACTGCCGAATCAGCCCGGGGAGCCGCCAGCCTGGCACGTAGCGGAGAATCTGATGTTCAGCGGATGTCTGAAACCATGAACGAGATTTCACTGAGTGCGCGGCGGGTGCGTGATATCACTGCAGTGATTGAAAGTATCGCTTTCCAGACCAACATTCTTGCGCTTAACGCAGCGGTGGAAGCGGCCCGGGCAGGTGAAGATGGCCGGGGGTTTGCTGTCGTGGCCGGTGAGGTAAGGACGCTTGCGCAACGGAGCGCTACGGCAGCGAGAGACATTAAGTTGCTGATCGAGCAGGCCGTATCACACGTGGAAAGCGGCGTTGATGTGGCGGCCGGAACAGGACAAAGCATTTTGAAAATTGTCGGCATGGTCAATGAGCTGGCGGTTGCTATGGACGAGATATCCCTGGCATCATCTGAGCAAATGCAGGGTATTTCGCAGGTTAATCAGGCATTGAACCAGATGGATGGCGTCACACAGAACAATGCCGTGCTGGTCGAAGAGTCTTCTTCAGCGTCTCAGTCGCTGTCGTCGCAGGCGCATGCCTTACGCGGCATGGTGGAAGTATTCCGTATATAACCGGGCGGTTTCAAACAGCCGTGCACTGTGAATCCAGATAAATCGCAGGCTGTGCAAAGGATTCTCACTTTATTCACCTGAAAGGAAGAAAGAAATGCTTGTTCGTTTTAAAAAGGTCTCGCCGGGCATGCTGGCCTGCACGCTGTTAATTTCGGCTTCCGCATCCAGCGCGGCGAAAACCGACATTCAAATTGTTGCCGATTTGCCTGAGTTTTATAACCTGGTCGCCAAAGATGCCCATGCACAAATGATTACCGATAAGGCGGTGTGGTCAGAGGGCCCGGTTTGTGCCTCGCAGGGGCTATTTCTCTTCAGCGACGTCAAGCAAAACAGAGTGATGAGCTGGTCGGAGAAACAGGGTCTGAAAATCTGGCTCTCCCCTTCGGACTTCCAGAATGGTCATACGATTGATGCTCAGGGTCGGATCATTGCCGCCTCACACGGTAAACGCGCGATCGTGCGCCAGGAAAATGATGGTCGCTGGATTACCCTGGCAGAAAAATGGCAGGGTAAGCGTTTCAACAGCCCGAACGACGTTGTCGTTGCGCCTGATAGTTCGGTTTGGTTCACCGATCCCACGTTTGGCCTGATGAATAAAGCGGAAGGTTACGGCGGTAAGCAGGAACAGAACGGTGAATATGTCTACCGTTATGATGTAGTGACTAAAAACGTGACGAAAATGAACACCCCTGAGGTTCATTCACCGAACGGTCTGGCTTTTTCTCCCGATGGCAAGGTGCTCTACATTGCGGATACTCAGCTGGCGCATGATTTTAAAAACCCCTCCCTGGCCCACCATATTGTCGCCTATCGGGTGACGGATGGCGGTTTGAGTGAAGGTCGTATTTTTGCTGAGATTACACCCGGCATTCCTGACGGCATAAAAGTCGATGAAAAAGGGAACGTATGGAGTAGCAGCAAAGAGGGTGTTCAGGTATTTACGGCACAGGGTAAACGCATTGGAAGCATAAAGGTTCCGTCTGAGAATACCGGGAATCTGGCATTGTGTACCAGTGCCAGCGGTGATAAATGGCTGTACGTGACGGCAGCCAACCTGGTGCTGCGTATGCCGGTTAAGGTTAATGCGGGTACCTATGCCCAACACAGTACGTTAACGGCAGACCGCAAAGCACCTTGATCTGTAATGTCAGCGTTGACGGGGCGGATTGCCCAGTTTTTGATTTGATCAGTCCCTTAAAAATTGAAAACTGACTGTCCGAATCGTCAAAATGTCGCAAAAATCATCAAAAAAAGCCCGCGCAGTTTTCCTGAGCGGGCTTTTTTATCCCCCTGCATGGCTCAACTCACCGGGTGATATTGGATATGCAACGACTGATCACACCGCATAAATCGGAGTAATTTTCCTTCGGCCTGCAACCGCTTTGTTGCATAAATCGGATTCAGATAGCCGATCACCTGCCAGTCATTTTCTCAGATAATACGTACACTTCCTGGCGGCCCCTGTTGCGAAATGTGGTCTGTTCAAAAAACAGGCGTACCGTATAATAATTTCCGATCTTCAAATGCCCCCCAACCTGCGCAAACTGAACGTGCCGCTTGTCGTTTATCGGTCACAATGACAGAAAGCAGTGAAACAGACTGGAAATTGATGATGAACTCGAGGGTGGTCTCATGCAGTTATCTCACCGAAATTGACGGTAACGTCAGTCGTGATTGCTGGTCACCCGTGATTCATATACCAATGTCAGCCCGCTGTTTATGAAGCATAAAAAGTGCTTTTTAAACTCAAAAAAACCGGCCGGAATTATCTGCCACTCAGGTGCATGAGTTGGAATCTACTTCGTGGTGCAGTTATGCATCGCCAGCGTCCCCATACCCGTCCGCGAAAATGCGTCAGGATGCCATTTTCGATTAAAAAACCTGCTCACCAATTAACAATAATTATCATTTCCTCAAACAGAAACTCACATCACGCATGACCAGAAAAACCTCAAACACCTTGTAATTTAATGATTCCTTTTAAGAATTTTTAGGATTTTTCTCACCGCAAACACTGTAAATTACCCGCCATTTAATGGCAATGCTCAACATAAGATTTTTTTCAAACACTAAAATTAAAGAATATTAATCTTTAATTAATAAATCCATCGAGATTTAATTTCAATTAAATGTTTAAATTTTCACTAATTAAGATTAAAACACTTATTTGTAAAGTTTTTGCATGAAATTGGTTTTATTCGTAAATATTTAATACTAACCTTGGTCAGCCCGTAGTCAGGGTGCATCCGAAATGGGCAATCTATAAATTTATTTCACATTTCGGTTTTGTGAATTTCTCTATTTCAAGGAAAGACCATGAAGAAAATTAATCTTATAGCCACTGTTTTTGCGGCAATGGGAATGTGTGGTGCGGCATCTGCTGCTGACGGTACGATTAACTTTACGGGGACTATCAGGGATACGGCCTGTACGGTTGACACCGCATCGGCAAATCAAACCGTCAATCTTGGTACCGTCGCAGCAACCTCGTTCGGTTCTTCGGGGTCCACGGCTTCATCTGCGCGCTTTACCATTAACCTCACGGGCTGCCCTGCTGCTGTCACCTCGGCCAGCATCCACTTTGACGGTCCTCTGGCCAGTGGTAACAGCAACCTGCTTGCTCTCAGCTCGGGTCAGACCGCGACCAATGTTGGCGTGGGTATCTACCAGGAGGACAGCAGTACGCTCATCCCTATTGGTCAGGCCTCAGCGCCGGTGACACTCTCCACAACCGCAACCAACGCGCTTAACTTTATCGCCAAGTACGTGTCAACCGCTTCCACAGTGGGAGCCGGCAGTGCTAATGCGGTGGCGTCATTTACCGTTGCATATAACTGGTCTTATGAGCCGTTCGCGGCTCTTTTTATTCAGGGAGAAAAGTATGCTGCGTTTACTGTTGACGCTAAGTCTGCTGGCGATCCCGCTAGCGGGAGAAGCCGGGGTTGAAATTGGGGGATCAAGACTGGTTTACGATGGAAGTGCCCGTGAGGCAGCACTTAGCGTGAATAATCCCGACGACAGGCCTTATCTGATCCAGTCCTGGGTCGACAATAACTCAGGAAGTGGTGACGGCAATAACACGTTCATCACTACACCGCCACTTTTTCGGCTGGAACCTCACTCGCAGAATTCTGTAAGGGTGGTATACACAGGCCGACCTCTGCCATCCGATCGTGAGTCGATGCTCTGGCTGAACATAAAGTCGGTACCCAGTACGTTAAAGACGGATAATAACCGGCTGTTTATCACGGTGAAAAGCCAGTTTAAGCTTTTCTACCGGCCAGAAGGCTTAAGCGGCGATCCGGCAACGGCTTATCAAAAACTGACCTTTATACGGCGCGGAGGGCATGTATATGTGTCGAATCCGACCCCATACCACGTTTCATTTTATGACCTTAACGTCGGCGAATTTAAGGTAAAGGCCCCCCCCACAGTTAAACCGTTTTCCGAACAACCGCTTACTGTACCGGCGGACACTTCCGTACTCGTCACCTGGCGCGCTATTAATGATTTCGGCGGCATAACAGACGTCAGAAAATTAAAACTCTGACTAAGGCTTAACTCAAAATGTGGATCCCCCCCTTTTCCAGTTGGCTGCTCCGAAAAGAGCAGCCTGTGTTGACCCTTATCCTGACGTCACTGCTACTGCATACGGCGCACGCAGAGGATTATTTTGACCCTGACTCTATTGAGAAGCGCGGTTCACAGACGGACAGGGTTGATCTTTCATCCCTTGAGCGTCCCGGTGGACAAGTGCCGGGGCAATACAGAACGGAAATATACCTGAACGGTAACTACGTGGCTGACAGGAGGCTTAACTTCAGGTCTGGCGTAGATGGCCTTGTTCCGGACATCCCCAGGCAGGATCTTGTGATGTGGGGTGTCCGCCCCGACGCGACACCTGAATTCGCCCGCGCCGGTAGCGGCAACCTTAGCAACCCCGTTGATGACTATCTGCCGGACAGCAGACTCAGTTATGATTTTGCCCAGCAGCGTCTCGATATCAGCATTCCACAGGAGTATGTGAGACAGTCTGTACAGGGATCGGTTTCTCCTGACGAGTGGGATGAGGGGCTTCCCGCTGCATTCCTGAATTATGCCTACACCGGCTCAAACAGCCGTAGTAATGCCCGGGAAGAAAGTGAACATAATCACTATCTGAACCTGCGCAGCGGCATGAATCTGGGCGCATGGCGGCTGCGAAATTACTCTTCCTGGTCCGATTCAGATCGTTCGCACAGGTGGAACAGCATCAATACCTATCTGCAGCGTGACGTGCGACCGCTTAAAGCACAGTTTGTTGCAGGCGACAGCTATACGCCCTCAGATGTGTTTGACAGCTTTGCTTTTCGGGGGGCACAACTCCTCTCAGATGACAACATGCTGCCGGAAAGTCTTCGCGGATTCGCGCCGGTGGTACGCGGAATCGCCCAGAGTAATGCACGGGTAACGATCCGGCAGGACGGCAACATTATTTATCAGGCCTATGTGCCACCGGGGCCTTTTGCGATCACCGATCTGTACCCAACGTCTTCAAGCGGCGATCTGAACGTGTCAGTTCGCGAGGCCGATGGCACAGTACGTCAGTTTACCCAGGCGTTCTCCGCAGTGCCCGTTATGCAGCGGGAGGGCCGCTTAAAGTATTCAGTCACTATCGGGAAATATCGCGTTGCAGCGCAAACTGACTATGCCCGGCGGGAACCCGCGTTTGTACAGGCTACGGGCATATACGGGATGCCCTTAGCCACAACCCTTTACGGTGGAAGCATTGTGTCCGGCGACTATTCAGCTGTCAGTCTTGGCGTGGGAAAAGGGCTGGGTAGCCTCGGTTCTGTCTCCGTTGATGGTACCTGGGCGCAGGCGCAGCTGGAAGATGTTGACCGACGGGGTGCCTCGTTTCGCTTCCAGTACTCCAAAGACTTTATAGAGAGTGGCACGACATTCACTCTGGCCGGATACCGCTACTCTACCTCCGGCTATCTGGATTTTAACGAAGCCAACGGCTATTACGACACCCTGCCGCTGAACCCCCGCACTGACTCTCAGCAAGAATCCGATCAGTTGCTGGCACAGCGTGCCTATGCCCGCTGGCGCGATCAGCATAACAAGCGCAGCCGGGCACAGTTGAATATTAACCAGACGCTTGGCGACTATGGCAGCCTCTATGTGTCTGCCTATCAGCAGCAGTTCTGGGGAGTGAACGGCCAGGAAAATAATCTGACCTTAGGATATAACGTCAGCGTCAACGCGATTAACTACTCGCTTAACTACGCGTGGTCTGAGTCTCCTTATTACAGCCAGAAGGACAAAGTCATATCACTGGCCATACAGATTCCGTTCGATCGCTTTCTCCCGACGAGCTGGCTCAATTTGTCGGCAAGTCAGGCCAGTCACGGTACATCCGTGTCTTCAGCTGGGCTCTCGGGAACCGCCCTCACAGACAGTAACCTCAGTTATAACGTTCAGCAGGGCTATGCCAGCAGCGGCACGGGGTCCTCGGGCAGTGCGAGCGCTGACTATAAGGCTTCATTCGGAGAATATCAGGCAGGATACAACTACAGCCGTCAGACCCGGCAACTCAACTACGGTGCCATGGGCGGTGTCATTGTACATCCTTACGGCCTGACGCTGTCGCAGCCACTGGGTGATACGCTGGCGCTGGTAAGGGCAGATAAGGCCGCGGATGTAAAGGTTGAGAACAATACGGGTATTTACACTGACGGCCGGGGTTACGCCGTGGTGCCCTACCTCACCCCTTACCGGCGCAATGCCGTCAGGCTGAACACCCGTACGCTGGGAAAAAACGTCGACATCGCAACCGACGCCAGAGTGGTAGTACCCGGACAGGGTGCGCTGGTTCTGGCTGATTTCCCGACCACTTACGGACAGAAAATTATGCTGACACTGGCCTCTCCGATGGCAGTACCGTTTGGTGCGTCGGCCACCGTGATGAACGGCAACCGGGCGTCCTCAGGTATTGTGGACGATCAGAGACAGGTCTACCTCAGCGGTGTTCCTCAGAGCGGTAAGGTCACAGTGACCTGGCAGGGGGGACATTGCGAAGCCGCTTACAGCACGCGCACGGAAGACCCCATCGTGCACCTCATTACTGCCCCCTGCCGTTAAAGGACAAAAATTATGAAAAAGAACGCACTGATTATGGTTTGCGGTTGGGCGTTTACCCTTGCCGCCGCGGACGTACAGGCTTATTCCTGCAGAACGGTCACAGCAACGACCTTATTAACGCCACCTTCAGTCACGCTGCAGAGAGACCTGCCCGTAGGTTCGCTTATTGGAAGCGAAGTACTCTCTGGACAGGTTCAGGCATTCAGCTGCTCAAATACCCCATCCCCATCACTGAGTTATCAGCAATTTGGCGGGAAAGGCTATGGCACGTATGTGATGACGATTAACGGGCGACGCATTTACAGCACAAATATCGCGGGCATTGGTTATGCCGTGGGAGTGACGTCCGTAAACAATTGTGGCTACAGTGGATACGTTAACGGAACCCAGACCGGAGACGGAAACGCCAATAATTATCTGGCCTGTGCCGTAAACGGACTGTTCGGTAGTCAGCCAGTTACGGGTCAGGCCCGAATACAGTTTTATAAAACAGCGCAGACAACGGGCACAGGCACGGTCAGTGCGCGTCAGGTCAGCTCGTTCATTCTTCGCAACAACCAGGCCAGCTGGGCATATCCCGAATCAGCCATCAGTATTGCCGCTTTCAACGTCACAACGATAGCCTGCACGGTAAGCAGTACGGCGATCTCTGTCCCGATGGGGACGGTGGAAAAACGGGCGTTCGGTGGTGTCGGCACCTGGCCCGGGGATGCTAACACCCGCAGTTTCATCCTGCCGTTGAACTCTAATGCAGGCACCCGGGTCAACGTTCAGATTGACGGTAACGTGCAGAATGCTTCGCAGGGCGTGCTGAATCTTACCGGGGGGACCGGTAGTGCGTCCGGTGTGGGGATTCAGCTGCTCTATCAAAATGCACCACTGCCACTTTCCAGCCCTGTTAATACCGGAACGGCGACCTCAGAGGGCACGTACAACATTCCTCTGCAGGCAAGATATTATCAGACAGGCAGCAGTATCACTGCTGGCACAGCTAACGCCAGCGCGACATTCACGCTTACCTACCAGTAGTCGTGTACTGGCTACCTGTAAGTAATGACAATATCACGTCTCTCCGGGGTCGCTGTTTGAGTCACATCCGCCAGATTCCAGGGGGAGGCACGTACCGTGCTTAACGAGCCAATATCCAGCTCACGCACCTCACCGGGTCGCGAGCACCTTACCAGTGTACGCTGCGTTGCAACTTCCGCCACGCACGCCAGCTCAGTGATGCCTCCGGTAAATTGTATGGTACCCGCCGCAACAGGCAGGGCAACTGGCATTACTATAATGGCGGATATAACCAGAAAATGTGTATTCATATAAAAACTCCCAGGTGTGTATGAGAGGTAACGGTTTTCCGGCGCAAATCTTTAGGACAATTTTCATCCTGAACTGACTTTTAACAGCCTGGTCCTGATAACTCGGATCGTTTCTTAAGGCAAAGAAATCATGCGCAGCGCAAGCATGAAACATGGCACACCTGTTTTAAAACGTTGGCGGGAAAATGACAATACAGGTCCTCTTTACTGAGGATGAATTTACAGGAGATTAGCATCCTGAACGTAAACACTACGATATTGCGCGGGCAAAAGCAGCCAGAACACACCCTGAATACTGAATGAAGCGCAGCCCGTTTCGCCAATTGCAGGGACCAATACTGGAAAAAAGTATCAGCGCGATGCGATGGCTTTGATCAACGCTGAAGACGCCACCGTTGTGCTCGCTGGTTATAGTTATAGGTTAAGACCATAACGGAGAACACGGACGATCGGCTCTTGTGTGTCAGCGCTGGAATCTCGTTCGTCACGGCATCAAGCGTCTACCTGCTTGTAATGCTTAAGTAAAAACCACAAGGTGATTAACTTACCGTCATAGAAAAAATTAATTTATTCTGACGAGATAAAAAATTCATCGTCGTTTAAATGCGTTTTCATTGAAACCGTCTACCTTCTTCATCTGGATCCGTTGCTGGTTCCATTGGGGTACAGATTTACCAACCGGCATTGCGCCGGTTTTTTTTCGTCCTTTAATATTGAGTGCTCTTTTTTTGTGCGAGTAGAATGTTTACTGTCGGTCACTGCAATGACCTGTATTGTGGCTGCTCAGTAAAAGCTGACATTGGATTTCCTGATCCTCCTTGTACGAATTTAGGCCTGTGCAACACGGACTTTTTTGTTATTCTCAGCGGTGACTGATGATGACAAAAACTGATCTAACTCCTGAACTATGCAATGACAACATAGCGGCGTGATCGTGTGGATTACTGCACCTTACCCAATGACGTCATCCAACGCCGCGCCTGCTATTACCATCAATAGTGTTCAGCGCATGACCCATCGTTTTGCCTGTGCTGCACTCGCCATTCATCTCAAACAAAATCTTCTGACTTCTTTGAGGTATTATGGCCCTATCAATAACATACAGCCTCCCGCCGAGAACATAGGGCTGAGTAGATGGCCCTGCGTCGCAATGCTCATTAAGGGTAAAGCGGTTTTCGACGTAATCACTGGGTGGTGATGTAAATTCCCTATCAACTCCCCTGTTTGGATTGTAAAACATGAAGTTGTGCCGTTCACCCGCTTCCGCGCTGATGTCTTTGAAACAGCTCTGGTAGCAATCGATCCGGACGCTCGCCTCTCTGAACCACCAGTCAACGTTAGTGTATTTAGCTCGTTGACGAAATCGATGGTGCTGACCGTGAGCCGCCCATTATCGGCGACCTTGATCGCATTCCTGAATGCGCAGGGTATCTCATATTGCGTGGTGTAACCCAGCCAAAAAAACTGTGTGCATACACAGTATTTTCAGTGATTTTATCTGACAACTGGCTTTTTATACAGCTTTGGAAAGTATGTTGTAATGAGAGGAAATTTAGATGTAATGCGGCAGGACTGGTGAACTTAAGTTTTATGGTGCAGAATTATAGCCATTGATGTGTAAAAAATTCACGCGGAAACCCAATGCAATTATTCAATAAAAAAATATCAGAAAGCGCTATTCAAAAACTTCTCAGATCAAAATATGTCCTGAAATCTCAATTTGAAAAATTGACCACAATCAAAAAATTTAACGTGTTGTTAGAAAAAGAATTTTCAGGTGGGAATATTGCTATTATCGCCCTTTATGAGAAGGCACAACTCAGACCGGATATTAAAAAATATTTGAGAATGCTGAAGCATAAGGGTATTTTTATAATTGCAATCAACACATTAAAATTATCAACTCAATCTATCAAAGAAAACACGAGTGTTTT
Organism: Erwinia amylovora; assembly: GCA_050311775.1. Taxonomy (GTDB): domain Bacteria; phylum Pseudomonadota; class Gammaproteobacteria; order Enterobacterales; family Enterobacteriaceae; genus Erwinia; species Erwinia amylovora_A. The sequence goes on from JBNONK010000018.1 coordinate 76,050, forward strand.
TAATGTATATATTGAGAGGGATAATTCAGGTAGAGATTTCGGGAGCTACAAGGATGCGATACTCTACTTCTACAAAATGAAAATGGATGAAAGCTGTACTCGCTTAATCATATGCAATGACAGTGTGTTCTACAGTAAGGAAGGATTAAGTGGTTTCATTGATGAAATGACAAATAGTGACATCCCGGTTATGGGAGTGAGTGAAAATCACGACATATCTCATCACATGGGATCTTTTTATCTGAGTTTTTCAAGTGAGATATTTAAACACCTTCAATTTAAACGATTTTGGTTTGAGTATAAAAAAACCAACATCCGCCCTGATATAATAATGAATGGTGAAGTCAAATTATCAGAACCTTGAAGTCAATGGTTATTTCAAAGGATGATTTTCTACCACTATACAGCATTGATACCGTAGTAAAAAAACGGCTGAAAACATTGCCAGAAACGGTAGATTTACTGATGCTAATCAGGGATGGCACCTATTCCACACATTCCAAGATAATACTTTTCAACCTTTTCATATCAGACCAATTAGTTATGGATTTGTTTAATGAATTTAAGTTGAAAAGATCACTTTGTGGCATCAACTATAATGGCGAACATCTTGAATTCGTCTCGTTCCTGCTATTCCTGAAGAAAATATCCTTTACATCACCAGAGCTGGTAAATATTCACGATGCATTAAAACGTGTTTGTGAGATGGTATTCTCTCAAGGTTCACAGGTTCATTTAAACAATCTTATATTCAAACGAGCAGGAATGCCTATTGTGAAGTTAGATTTATTCTACAGGTCTGCATATAGCATCTATGACACCTTAAGACTAATAAATGAATTCTCATCAAAGCAAGAGCAGAAAGAATTGAAATTTCTTTTATTGAGAAGGAAAACGGGTAGATGCATCTACAGTGGTTTGGACCGGCATGCATTTGCCAGTGGTTATATTTAATATAATTTATACTTAAGTGAGTCTCGGTACATCACGGCCAGTCAAGGGGATGCCAGAAAAAGAAATGCAATGTTATGGAGGTAAGAAAAGGCACCGACTTTTCACGAACAGCGCTCTTTGTCAGAGCGACTTTATAGTGCTCAGGGGATCGACACACAAAAAATACTCGGCCATAAATTGTTAAAACAGACAGCGAAATATCACGATGACCGGGGGAAAAACTGGACGGTTATCGCCATTTGAACTATTCGTTTTATAACCAGTTTTGAGGAAGAGTTTTGGGGAAGAATTGAGAAAACAAAAAGCCAACATAGTTTTTACATCCATGTTGGCTATATATTGCAAAACCCAGCTTACATATGGCTGATCATAGCATCGCCAAACTCTGAAGATTTCAGCAGCTTAGCGCCATCCATCAGACGCTCAAAGTCATAGGTCACGGTTTTAGCGGCAATCGCCCCTTCCATGCCTTTAACAATCAGGTCTGCGGCTTCGAACCACTCCATATGACGCAGCAGCACCTGCGAAATCAAGTGTTACTGTACTGATTTCATTGTATTTTTACACAAATATTTGCGTTAATTTCTGCATTTCAATGCATATTGAAACATCATGTATAACAAACAGATACCTTTAGTTTTGGGGAAAGATTTTTACCATTCAACACCCTGACTTTACATTTTACTCATTTAACCACATAGTAATGATGGTTAATCGGCAGTCTGTTAAATTCCATTGTTCTGCAACCCGCTGGCAGAGGGTTAACCACCATCCATGACAGCTAAAGGATCAAGCGATGTCGCTACAAGGAAAATTTGTTGTAAATGATGCCAGCTATGCCCCGCTTACGTTCGCGGGGCTTGGTACGTTTCTGGCATTCTCGGGAAATGGTAAATACCGGAATCACGGCGGGTGTGAATCAGTTCCCGAAAATGGCCCAATCCCCACAGGAAAATACTGGATAGTTGATCGCCCCAGCGGGGGCATGTATTCACGCCTGCGGGCAGCTGTGAAGGATGAGTATAACCGTGTATTCAATGATGCTGCATACAGACACAGTGACTGGTTTGCTTTATATCGGGATGATATGAGCATAGATGATGGCACATGGGTCCGGAGTGTCTGGCGCGGTAACTTTCGGTTGCACCCCGGCAGTCTTTCCCTTGGGTGCATTACACTTGCTCATAATGGCGATTATGGCAAAATTCGTGACGCCCTTATAAACGCCATGAAAATTCCCGTACCGTGTATGAAAAATATGTTTGCATATGGCTTTATTGAGGTAACAAACAATGGCAGCTCAACTTGCCCGTAGGTTATTGAAAATAATTTTATTTATTGCACTTTTTGCCCTTTCGGCGAAAATGATTGATGTAACAGCTTTGATCAAAGCAGATGAGGGCATCCGTTTTGCTCACTGGTTATATGGTGAGGCCACAGCAGAGAACGCGGACGATCTGTTGTTTTTTGCCGGCGCTGGGATCTCGTTAATCACGGCATGTATCGGTTACCTGTTTATAATGCTCATAATCAAAAAAACTCGTGTCGTTCGACTTATTGGCCAGCACAGATAAAATTAATATCGGGCGATCCCTACAGAGTCATCGCCTGCTCATCAAGATTCGTTGATAGTGACGTACTTCAGTGTGCCATTCACATAGGGGCTTTTTCCAACGCCAGCAGATATTTTGTGCCGTTGATGTAGACAACTAACTTGCCGTTCTCCAGCGCCGTTTTAAGCATCATACAGCCGCCGTCGAACCCCAAACCGGTATCACCTGCAGAAATGGAAAATTTCGCCCTGGCATCCTTTAGCCCATCAATAGCAGCAATCTCAGCATCAGTCAGTGCAGCACCGCTGAAATCAAAATAGGCGCACTGGCCGCCCTTAAATCGTGATTTACCCGTGGTTTCCAGTTGAACGTTTGTGAGCCCCACATAGTTCCATAACTGGGCGTAGATGCTTATGTCAAATGCATAACTGGCCTGATATTTAACGGCATTGACCGGACAGTCATCTTCCCCGTGTCAGCTAACCAGCGTTTTATCAGCTGAATCCTTGTTCTGCATTCTGATGATGCATTTTCCGCCGCCGAAGCGCGTATCATTAACACCATGGCTTTCGGTGATTGTGTAAGTACCCCGGTTAACCGGACCATTCACATTTAGAGATCTTCCGGCATACTGATTATGTCCCCGGAGGAGATCGCCATGCGCAAAGCACGATTCACCGAACACCAGATCATCGCCGTTCTGAAGTCCGTCGAAGCCGGACGTACCGTTAAAGACGTCTGCCGCGAGGCCGGGATCTCTGAGGCCTCTTACTACAACTGGAAAGCGAAGTTCGGCGGCATGGAAGCCTCTGATATCAAAAAGATGAAAGACCTGGAAGATGAAAACCGCCGGCTGAAACAGATGTTTGCGGACCTGATTCTCGAGTGCCGCGCCCTGAAAGACGTTATTGAAAAAAAGCTTTAAAACCAGCGATAAAGCGTGAGCTGGTCAGCTATCTGACCGCGCAGTTTGCCATTGAAAAAAAATAATACTGTCGGCGATGTTGTTATTGCCGCGCCAGTCGGTTGCGCGCTCGGCATAGGTGAACTGATCCATAAAATGGCCATTCAGCTCGTGGGCCAGCCGTTCGGATTCAGCATACATCTGGCAGGGATCGGAGACAAA
>JBNONK010000019.1:0-77295 GCA_050311775.1 Erwinia amylovora
GAGGTATGGGTGGAAAGCGCCAGCCGGATGAAGTCCTGAATGTGTGGCTCCAGCTGGTGAAAAGCATTGTCTGGCAGAGGTTTATGACGCCGCCCCCGGGCCAACGTATGCGCCCTCCGGCAGGAGTAAACGCCGTTGAAAGTGGGGTCGGTATTGCGTCTGAGTTCCCTGCTGATGGTCGAGCGGGGAAGATCAAGCTCCCGGGCGATGGTTGCCTGGTTGACACCTTCACCACGCCGCTTTTCGATGTAGAACCGCTCTTTCTGAGTCAGATGTTTTCCCTGCATGCAACAGGCTCTCCAGTAGGGCCAGAACGGTGATTTTATCCGTGTCTGGCCAGTGGGTCACTTTGTTGCGTTTCGAGTGGGAATGGGGCATAAGATCCATATTATTGAATGCCGAAATCATATTGCGGGAAACTGCTTTGATGAACGGGACGGTGCGACCAATGTTATGGTGCATGTTTATGGACCGCATATTTTTCATACTGATAATCTACGGGTTTGGGAATATGTGAATCGTTATGGAAAAATGATGCCTTATGTTAATCGCGTAAAAGCGACGGTCAACGGTCAGGTATTTTCCTTACCGATCAACCTTCATACAATGAACCAGTTTTTCAAAACTACCTGTTCCCCGAACGAAGCACGGTGTTTGATTGATGAGAAAAGCGATAAAGGCATTTTAGCCCCACAGACCTTTGAAGAACAAGCCCTTAAGTTTATTGGTCGGGAGTTATATGAAGCTTTCTTTAAAGGCTACACCATCAAGCAATGGGGAATGCAACCCATAGAATTACCGGCTTCGATATTAAAGCGCTTGCCGGTGCGTTTTAATTATGATGATAACTACTTCAACCATAAGTATCAGGGAATTCCGAGAGAGGGTTATACCAAAATGGTTGAGCAGATTCTTGAACACGAAAACATTACTGTTAAACTGAATACGAAGTTCAATCGTCAAGAAGCAGACGACTATGACCACGTATTTTACAGTGGCCCCCTTGATGCCTTTTATGGCTATCGTCACGGGCGGTTAGGATACCGTACGCTGGATTTTGAAAAATTCATTTATGACGGCGACTATCAGGGATGTGCCGTCATGAATTATGGTTCCGTCGATGTACCCTATACCCGGATAACTGAGCATAACTATTTCTCTCCGTGGGAAAAACACGAACGTTCCGTGTGCTATAAAGAATTCAGCCGTAACTGCGGTGAGAACGACGTTCCTTATTACCCTATCCGCCAGGTCGGTGAGATGACATTGCTGGAGAAATACCTTTCTCTGGCCCAGCAGGAGTCTGACGTAACGTTTGTCGGACGCCTCGGTACCTATCGTTATCTCGATATGGACATTACTATTGATGAAGCACTGAAAACGGCGGATGCTTATATGGCATCTCTGGCAGACGATACGAAAATGCCGGTATTCATGGTCAATACCCTATGAATGTCGTAGCGCTTATTGTCACGTTTAACCGTATCAAGAAGCTTCGAACCTGCCTGGCGGCAACGCTGGACATAGGATTCCGGTATGTGGTAGTCGTGGATAATGCCTCCGGGGACGGAACGGGTGATTGGTTGGCGGGGCTCAGGGATGAGGATGAGCGTTTACATTGCATCACGCTGGACTGCAATATCGGCGGAGCGGGAGGGTTTAAAAAAGGGGCGGAGTATATAACGCATCATCTGGATTATGACTGGGTTGTCTTCTACGATGATGATGCTTATCCGGATGCCAATCTGTTAAATACTCTGTCAACCCTTCCGGAAACACATCAGATATTCTGCTGCCGGGTGATGGATCCACAAGGTAATATCTGCCGTATGAACCTGCCTTTCCGTCATCTTCCCCATTCGTTAGCGGATCATGTTTGTTATGCATTAAAACCTGCTGACTTCATTCCTGTGCATGATACGCCATGTTCGGTGGAAACCTTGTCATTTGTCGGCGTGATTTTTTCCCGCAGCGTAGTAGCTGAACACTGGCATGCCATTCACGACGAATTATTCCTGTATTATGACGACCTCTATTTTGGTTATTATCTGACGCAATCAGGATTCAATATTCGCTATTCTCCCGAGATAACGTTTGTTCATGATATTTCTTTGACCGGGCGCGACATCAGGCCGCAGTGGAAAGTATATTATTTGATTAGAAACCTGTTTCTTTCCCGGCACTATTTTGAGGGATGTCCTCCGTTCAGTTGGCTGGCGATAGGGTTTCGGGTGGTTAAGTTTTTCTGGCTGAAGGGACAGAGCGGAAAAAAGATATATATTTCTTATTTGTGGCGTGGCATTGTTGACGGACTGCGCCAAAGAAGCGGTATGCGACACTAACCGGGGGTGATCTACTCATTATATGAAGTGTTGCCTGTAATAATGGGTGTTTTATATGCACCAAGAACGTGCGGCGTGGCGGCTAATGCAACCCAGTTAGCTATTCTGTAAAATAAAGGTGAGAAAAAAATAATATGAGACAGGTATGCTAAAAAAGATAGTGGTAGAAGTCCCCATTTCATGGTTTGATAATCCTGTTGATGGAGAGAAAAATCGTTTTTTTTCTCAAATTTCCTGATTCAACTTAGCAAGTTTAATATTCCGTTGCATTTTATTAAAGTACCTTTTGGTGCCGACAATGCAGCCCGAAAACCTGAAAAAGGTGTATTGGTTTTTTCCTATCACTCTTTCGGTAAAGAGAAAAATGTCTGGCACCTTAAAGAAGCGCCGGTAACGCCGCTTTTCGGTATTGACAGATATGGTTATTCAGGCTGGTCGGAAATTGCCGACCAAGCGCGCGAGTGGCCGGATATTTCCGCCATCAGTGATGAGCATGCCGGGGAGGTGATTGCAAAATATCGCCAGAAATTTAAAAAGAAGCGGATATCTAAATATCCGCAACCGAATGAAGAGAATGTCGAGCTGCCGGCAGAATATATCTTTTTCCCACTTCAGGTTTCCAATGATCCTGTTAGCCAGTTCAGTCCCTTCAATATGTTGGACATGCTAAAAAGGGCTGCGGAATTGGCCCGCCGAACCGGCATAACACTGCTAGTGAAACGCCATCCGTTTTGCCCGTCCGTTGCTGTGGAGAAAACGCTTCAGCAACTGACAGAAGACAACCCGCTGGTTAAGGTCGTCAACCTTAATGTACATACGCTGATTGAGCATGCCAGGGCCGTGATGACAGTAAATTCAGGTGTAGGCATTGAGGCATTGATTGACGGTGCCGCGGTTTATGCGTCAGGGAAAAGCGAGTGGTTTGAGGCCGCTAATGTTATCGCTTCACTTGATGATATCGACGCTATTTTCAGCGAAGATCCCTGTTATATGGATAGCTGGCAAAAAAAACTCATCGCTTATTTATTAGATAGTTATTGGATTGACCCTTCTGACTATACAGCCATCGAGCATAAGATTGAACAGATTATTGCGCAATTTGATCCTGACTACGGCATTGATTCCGGGTTATCTGATGTCACGGAAGTTTTTCTTCCTATCGTGCTCGATCTCCAGGGACGCCTGGAATATGAATCCCGTCGTGCTAAATTAGCCATATTCGATTTCGAAGGGCTTAACGGAAAGATTGCAAGGTTGGACGGAATTCGAGCGGAACAGGATGCGCAAATTGCACGGCTTCATCATGAAAGTGAACAGCGTATTGCTGACCTTGAGGAACTGGTTCAGCAAAAACAGCGCGAAATCGGACAGAAGGAAAATGAGATTGCACAGGTGAAAGCCGGGTTGGAGCAACATCAGGCTCAGATAATTTTACTCGCTAACGATCTTTCCAACTCCCGCATGGAAAGCAAGCGCTTACATTTAGAGCTGAATCTAAAAGATGAGCAAGTGAAAGATCAAATAAGAGAACTGCGGGAAAGCCTGCAAAACGACAAGAAGAGGAAGTGGTTCTAACCGGCACTGTTGCAAATTTCGTGATGGGTAGCCCTTATCGTTATTTAAGGGCCTTATGGATGTCTCAATTTTCCAGCGATGACCATAACCATTCCAGTTTTTCCACAGCTTCTGCCAGACTGGTTACCGACAGGTCCGTCACCAACGTCCACTCAATTCTGGTTTCCTTATTTTTTGGCTTACTTTGCCTGCAATACCCCGGATATCTGCGTTTTGCAAAGTGACTGGAAAGGCTGGCTCAGGGCATTGCTGATGGTGTTATTGAGGTGCCGGCAGATCACTAAAAACAGCAGGCTGTAAATGACGGCCTGCCGCTTTCCCCGGCATTTTTCTCCGCAGACTCACTCCTGCTCTCCCCGCAGTACCGCCAGCAGGGCCCGCGCGTCCAGCCTTCCCACGCCGTCGCTGCCCTCAAGCAACGCTTCCGCCATCTGCCGTTTCCGGCCGTGCAGGGCGACTATCTGCTCCTCAATCGTGCCCTCCATCACCAGGCGGTATACCGTCACCGGCCGCGTCTGCCCCATGCGGTGGGCGCGGTCGCTGGCCTGGTCTTCGACCGCCGGATTCCACCAGGGGTCGAGATGAATGACGTAGTCGGCGGCCGTCAGGTTAAGCCCGGTTCCGCCGGCCTTCAGGCTTATCAGAAACAGGTCTCCCTCACCGGCCTGGAACGCGGCCACCCGCTTTTTCCGGCCGGCCGGCGGGGTCGAACCGTCCAGGTACTGGTAAGGGATGCCGCGTTCGTCCAGCGCGGTCCGCAGCAGCGCCAGATGGTCAGTGAACTGACTGAACACCAGCGCCCTGTGGCGGTTTTCCCGCAGCTCGCTGATGATGTCCAGGCAGGCCGCCAGCTTGCTGCCCGCCAGCGGGATATCGTCCAGCACCAGCGACGGATGGCAGCAGAACCGGCGCAGCCGGGTGATTTCCGTCAGCACCTGCAGCGGGCCGGCGTCGTCCCCGCCGCTCTCCAGCCGCGCCAGCGCCTGCTGCCGCAGGGCCTCGTACCAGTGCCGCTCCTCGTCGCTCTGCGGGACGCGGTGAAGGATGTCGGTGCGCGGCGGCAGCTCGTCCAGCACCTGCGATTTGGTCCTGCGCAGGACGAAGGGCTTAATCAGCTGCTTCAGCGTGGCCACCGCCAGCCGGTCGCCCTGCTCAGCGGGGACCGCAAAGCGCCGGTTAAATGACGTCAGCCCGCCCAGCAGGCCCGGATTGAGGAAGCGGAACAGGCTCCACAGCTCCCCCGGATTATTCTCCACCGGGGTACCGCTCAGCGCCAGCCTGAAGTCCGCCTTCAGGGCCATCACGGCGCGCGCCCGCCGCGTCTGCGCATTTTTGATGGCCTGCGCCTCGTCCAGCACCACGCTGTGCCAGTGGAGTGCGGCAAACGCCTGCGCGTCCTGCAGCAGCAGGCCGTAGCTGACCACCACCACGTCAGCGTCGCCGGTGCCGGACAGGTCGCGCCGGCGGCGGTAATCGTGCAGCCTGAGCGCGGGCGCGAAGCGTTCCGCCTCGCTGAGCCAGTTGTGCGCGACGGAGGTGGGGGTCACCACCAGTTGCGGGCCGCCGCCCGCGCGCGCCGTCAGCAGCGCCAGCGCCTGCAGGGTTTTTCCCAGCCCCATGTCATCGGCCAGGCAGGCGCCCACGCCCCACCGTGCCAGCCGGGACAGCCAGCAGAACCCTTCCAGCTGGTAGTCGCGCAGTTCTGCTCTCAGCGTGGAGGGCGCCACGGGCCGGTGGGTCTCCCGCGCCTCAAGCGCGCGCAGCTGCCGGCGCCACTCGGCGTCACCGTCAGTCTGTCCGGCTTCGCCGGCCAGCTCTTTCAGGAACGGCAGGGTCAGCGCGTTCAGCGTGAGCGCCCCGTTATCATCCCCGTCGCCGGCCAGCAGCGCCATCTGCTGCAGGCGCCGGCGCAGCTGGTTATCCAGCGCCAGCCACTCCTGCTCCCCCAGGCGGATAAAGCGGCCGTGGCCTTCCTGCAGCAGGGCCAGCACCTGGCGCAGCTGCAGCACCCTGCCGTCATCCAGCGCCAGTTCACCGGACAGGGCGAACCATTCTCCCTGGCGGCGCACGTTCAGCTTCAGCGCCTGCATGTCGCGATGGTCGCCCAGGCGCAGGCGTTCGCCCTCCGGCCACACGCATTCGAGCAGCGCCGGGTCGGCGGCGCGCAGCTGCGTCAGCGCTTCCAGCGCGTCCCGCGTGCCTGCCAGCTGCCATTCGCTGCCGTTATCCCCTGCTGACGTATCCAGCACCGGACAGGCCGCCAGCACCTGCTGCAGCCCTGCCCGCTCTGCCTGCAGGTCACGCCGGGTCTGTACCGGCTGCCCGTCACGCTCGCCGCTGACAATATCGCTGCCGCAGCCCGGCAGGAAGACGGCGCCGTCCGGGAGGGGGCGGACCCGCAGCTGCAGCCGCAGCCCTTCGCCCAGCGGCAGCAGGTGCGCGTACAGCTTTTCGTCCGGGGGCACGTGGGGGATGTGCGCCGTCAGCTCCGGCAGGTTCGCCCTGACGGGCAGCAGCGGGGCGACGGATGACACCGACTGCAGCACGCGTTCGCGGGCGGCGGCCGGGACGCGCAGTCCGCGGCCGAGAATACCGGCTATCCGGCGGTGTTCGTCCGTCACCGGGTACACCACCACGCGGGTGGGCGCTTCTTTTTCCCACACCAGTTCGCAGGTTTCGCTGACGACGGCGGGGCTGAGCGCGAGGGTCAGGTGGCCATCTTCCTCCGTAATGTCCAGCGCCACCTGGCCGGCTTCGATGTCAACCCGCACGTCGGGCGCCTCCTGCCAGAAGACCGCCGGGTGTCCCGCCAGCGCCGGCAGGGCCGCCTCCGCGTCGAGGATAAAGGTGTCACCGTGCCCGTAGTATGAATACGACGGGGCGGGATGAATATGCTGCAGGGCCTGGCGGTCCTGCGCCAGCAGCCAGGGCGGCGCGCCGGCCGGCTCATAAAAACGCCTGAGGGACACCGGGCGCCCTTTTGTCCAGCCTCCCCGCCCGTATTTCTGCTCCCGGGGCTCAAGGCTCAGAACGTGGCGGTTCAGGGTCAGCAGCCACGCCATCCGGGTCGTCCCGGCGCTTTCCGGCGGCGACAGCCGGCCTAACGCCTCCAGGGCGTACTCCCATGACTCCCGGCGCCGGAAAAGCGCGCTCAGCGGGCGCTGGTCATCCCGGAACGCGGGTGCCTCCTGCTGATACTGCTGACGGAGCAGCTCCGCGATGTCCTTTTCAGGCCGGTGCCAGCCCCGGGCGTTCAGCTGCATCTGGAATATCTCCAGCCGCTGTCGCGCGCGCGGGCTCCCGGTGGCATCGCTTCGCCAGTGCCGGAGCAGCGCCTGAAACACGCCGGCCATGCCGCTCAGCGGGACGGCGGCCTGTTCCGCCGGTACGCCGCCCGGCGGAAGGCCTTCGCATTCGTGAAGCAGGCCCTCCAGCAGCAGCCAGCCGCTGCCCCCGCCCTCGCTGATGGCGTGGTGCGCCAGCTCCCGCAGCACCGGGGTATGCTCAGGCTGATGGCAGGCCAGCAGGGTCAGCGCGCTCATCATGGCCGGCAGCGGCGGCAGGTGGAGCCTGCGTTTGCGGGTGGTTTTGCGGTACCGGCTGACGAGCAGGCGGTACGCCTCAAGGGCGGCCTCCGGCTCTCCCCGGCACAGCGCGGCCCAGCCCGTGACTGCCGGGGGCAGTTCTCCCTCCCCGGCAATGCGCCGCAGGCGCTCATGGTCGTCGCGCCACAGCGCCTGCAGGGCCAGAGGCTCCCGTAACGCGGGCGGCGTCGCACCCTGCGCGTCGCTGAACGTGCAGGCGTGGTGATACTGGATGGTGCAGTCGCTGAGGGTGTAACAGGCCTCCTCAAGAAAGCCGGCCAGCAGCGCGGTCTGAATGTCAGCGCCCAGCAGTGAGAAGGCCCGGCGGCCGTCACCGTCTGCCAGCAGCAGAAATGCCGGGTGGGTGCGCGGCGACCAGCCGGGGTGGGTCATCACTTCAGCCAGGTGCAGGTGCAGCGCCCCGCCGTCCCCGGTCAGCAGGGCATACCACAGGCGGGACTTTTCCGAACGCAGGATGTTTTCCGGGCGTGACCGGTCGCCGCCCCAGGCTGACGGATGCGTGACCATGTAAAGGTAAACCGCATTCTCACGGCCGGGCGTCAGGCGCCAGCGGTTGTCCGCTGTCTGCAGCCATCCCCGGGCCGCCAGGACTTTCAGGGCCTCAGCCATCTCGTCGGGCTTCATGCGGCGGTGGGCAGCCGGGCTGATTTCCAGCTGATTCAGGCCGTCCAGCAGGGCGGTTCTGGACAGGTCATCCTGCAGGGCCAGCAGGCAGAGAATGGCGGTGAGGTGAAGCGGTAGCTGCGTGAGGCTTCCGGCCTCCGGGGATATGCCGGTGCCGCCTGCGGGATAAGATTTGCTGTTTTTGTGTCCGGCCACTGAGGCTGCCTCCTGTTGAGGGGACGGAGGCGAGCCGGGCCTGTCCCTGCTGCAGCCTGCCGGCGGACGTCGCCCGGGGCTGCGTTTCCCTGTTTCCTTTTACCGCCCTGCCCGGTATGGCGCTTATCGCGGGTTCCGGCGCAGGTGTCTGGCATTATGCCGGGGTGGCGCAGCACTCCTGAGGCTGAGCGCTGACGCGGGGCTTATTGGCGTCACGGCTCCGGCCTTATCCGGCCAGCCCTTCCCTGCCGGACAGGGAGATTAATGGTGAATTTGTGCCAGGTCGTCGTCGGACAGCCCGGTCATTTGCATTACCGAGCGGCGATCGATGCCGTTCTGCAGCATGGCGCGGGCGATTTTCAATGTTGCTTCACGCTCGCCTTTCTCAATACCGCGCTGTTCACCCAGCTGAATCCCCTTCTCGATGCCCTTCTCGATGCCCTTCTCGATGCCCTTCTGTTCAAGCTGTTGTGCGATCGTCATCAGTTCTTCCTCATGTTGCGGGACCCGGAGCGCCAGCTCACGTACAAACGCCTGCGCATCCGACGACTCTCCTGCCTGTAGAATATAGTGTACCAGCGAAATGACCTGTGGCGAAGACAGACTGCCGGCCAGCAGGATAGTGGCCAGCCTGTCCGTCAGCTCTGCCAGATCCCGCTGGCGGATATGTTTCTGCAGCAGGGTGAGCGCGGCCATACTGCGGTGGTTCATTATTTCATCGTCGGGAATGACCGTCACGTCAACCAGCGGAAAATTGCCGGTATACAGCTTCGCGGCCAGAGCCGGATCGTCAAATTCCTGCATCCAGTTGGTGGAATAGGGATACGGGCTGCGTCTGCCGGTATAGAACAGCACCGGGATGACCAGCGGCAGCTTTTTGTGACCGGCATCAAGATGGCGCTGCATGGCTGCCACCGCGTACCGGATGAGCCGAAAAGCCATGTGCCGATCAGGACTCGACTGGTGCTCGATAAGCACATGCACGTAGCCGTCATCCCCGGCGGTGGTTTTCAGGCTGTAGAGCACGTCGCTGAAATACTGGCGGAGATCGTCCTCGACAAAGGAGCCGGACTCCAGCTTCAGCGTGCTGAGGTTACAGACAGCGCGCAGCTCTGCCGGAAGATGGAGTTCCATAAAGTCGCGGGCAATCTCGGGCTGGGTCAGAAACTGCCTGAATGCGGCATCATGGGGCGTTGGGTTATTTTTCATGGGACTATCGTAGCACGATCGGTCACGGTCTCACTATTGCTGCTCAGGGGCTTAACCCGTTCACCGGGCAGGATGGCTTCGGGATGCTGCAGGCGCCATGCTTTTAATATCCGGTAAACACTGGCCTTGCCAATGCCCAGCTGGCCGGCAACCGCTTCGCGGGTCAATCCGTCCATGGTCAGGTCAATGACCTGCTGCGTTTTCGCCTGGGCGGTGGGTTTTCTTCCTTTATATGCACCTCTGGCTTTCGCCCGGATAATCCCCTCACGCTGCCGTTCCTGACGCAGGCGGGTTTCGAATTCGGCAAAGACGCCCAGCATATCCAGAAAAGCCTTGCCGGAAGCGGAGGACGTATCAATGGACTGCTCAGTGGCCCTGAGTTTGATATTTTGCCCTTCAAGCTCATGCACCAGGTTTTGCAGGTCGCGCAGGCTTCGTGACAGCCGGTCAATACGGGTGATCACCAGCGTATCTCCCTCCCGTAAGTAATCCAGACATTCATCGAGCGCCTGGCGCCCTTCCTTTTTTGTGCCGGTTATTTTTTCAGCGAAAATTTTACGACAGCCGGTGGCAGTCAAAACCGCGATCTGGTGCGTCAGATCCTGATCGGTCGTTGATACACGAGCGTAACCCACGAGAGCCATGTGTTTTAATCTCAATGGCACTGTTGCAAAGCTCGCGATGATGTAGCCTTCTGAGTTGCTAAAAGGCCTTATATTTCAAATACTCTGCTCACCAGACGCATCTCGCCCAGGGGATCACCATAATAAAATGTTGAGGCCTGGCCTTTGCGCAGTGCACGCATTACCTCAATACCTTTGATTGTGGCGTAAGCCGTCTTCATTGATTTAAATCCCAGCGTGGCGCTGATTATCCTTTTCAGCTTGCCATGATCGCATTCAATGACGTTATTCCGGTACTTAATCTGACGGTGTTCAAGGTCAGGCGGACATCGACCTTCGCGTTTGAGCAGAGCAAGCGCACGGCCATAGATGGGCGCTTTATCCGTGTTGATAAATCGCGGGATCTGCCACTTCTTTACGTTGTTGAGGATTTTCCCCAGGAACCGGTAAGCGGCTTTGCTGTTACGACGCGGGGAGAGATAAAAATCGATCGTGCGGCCCCTGTTGTCGACCGCCCGGTAAAGATAAGCCCAGCGACCATTCACCTTCACGTACGTTTCATCAATGTGCCACGGGTTGAGATCGGAAGGGTTACGCCAGTACCAGCGCAGTCGTTTTTCCATTTCCGGTGCATATCGCTGAACCCAGCGATAAATGGTGGAGTGATCGACATTAACACCACGTTCAGCCAGCATCTCCCGGAGCTCCCGGTAGCTGATACCATATTTGCAGTACCAGCGTACCGCCCACAAGATGATGTCACGCTGAAAATGCCGGCCTTTGAATGGATTCATGTGCTGCTCCGTCAGCAAAAGGTGGCGAGAAGTTTATCATCTCCGGATTTTTGCAACAGTGCCACACTGCGCGTTGTCGCAGGCATACTCTTTCACGCCGCTGATGCGGGTGCCGCAGGCCAGCATTTTTGTGACGGCTTCAACTTCGATATCACGCAGGCCGCCGGCATCCAGAAAGGAAGCCCAGCACTGGTTGGTGGTGAAGAGCTTTTTGAGCGGACGGGGGCTGAAATCAGAAACCACGGGACAGATTAATTTCCGGCTTCCTGTAGTCGGGTGAGTGCTGCTGCATCGTGACGATGCTCAAGTATGGCGCTGGCGACCATTGCCGGAGGTGGAGCCATGGGCTTCATCAGCTTAATCCAGTCCCATTCACGCTGGGAAAGCTTATCAGCGGCAACGGAGAGCAGGACGGTGTCGATACTTTTACGTGTCATCATGGTGGTGGTCTCTGAGCAAAATATGTAGTCAGATCATACATATTCGAACCAGTGAATGGCAACTCCGGGTCAGGCTGACGGCACGGTTTTCAATTTGCGGCCGTCAGGCTGCCCTGTTCAAAGGAAAGTCGATAAAATTCACCTCCAATGAATTCAAATTGGTTGACTTGCTCTTTTCCAAGAGGAAAGAAATATGTATAAGGGAGGTAACAGAATTAATTTGGGGTGAAAGAAGTAACGTTATCAACACAAATAACATATTGCAACTTCTTTGTAAGGTCAGAAAGAAAATAAAAGAATGTGACATTGATGTATCATTTACATTAATGACAAATAATAACGCCATAATTGTAAATAAAAAAAATTATTTTATTGTAAGATCGGACAGAAAACTTATCTATATATTACTTAATATTTTAATTTAGATTTTACATTTATATTTTTATTTAAGATTTTTTCATTGGATTAATAAACCCACGCCGTGGTTAATGGTTGTCGTGACTACAAACTAAATTTGGTTTTGTTTGTGATTTCACATTCCAATAAATTTACTGAGGATTTATGATGAAAACCTTTCTTTCTATAATTATTCTGTCGCTTTATTCTTTTTCGGCTCAAAGCGCATACCCCGGGATGAAATATAGTTGGATATGCAATGGATACACGATTAAAACAGGCCATGTATCTAAAGTTGTTGCTACAACTCAAAGCGATGGTGGTGAGGCTGTTTATATGGAGCTTTCTGATGCTAGCGGTAAAGTTATTGAAGGCGGACGAATTTACCCAAGAGATCCAGTGGCATATGGGTATACACCACTTGAACGATCAGCCTATATAGCATTAATTACCGGTGTAGAAGTAACTGGTTGTTTTGATTCAGGAACCCCGTATTCAGATGTATTATCTCTTGAATTACATAGATAAATTACACATAAAAGGACTAATGACAATGAAAACTTTTAAAATAACCTTATTGCTATTTTCCATTCTGATTAATATACCTACATATGCAGCCGACGGAAACACGGAATGTGATAAAATTAAAGGGAAAAAGGCAAAAATTGGAAAAATATATTATGGCAAACCTAGTCCGCTAGGTTTTTCTGTGATGGTTAACACATTATCTGATGATGGAAGTACGTCTGACAATAGTAGTAATATAAATTTTTCGAAAAAAACAAAGAGCAAGGGAGGGGCAGCGTCAATAGTACTTCTAACTAGTGCTATTGATAATAATTATGTTTTTGTTGTCGAAAGTTGTGACAAAGGTAGCGTTTCAGCTTTTCATATCGAAACAAACTCTTTCATAATCAAGAGGTGAGGTCGAAATGATAAAATTAATTGCAGCAATATCTTTATTACTTTTGTCCGTTGATATAAATGCAAGAATTTATACATTTGAAGATAAATGTAAGGAGGAAGGAGGGAAAGTTTTCATTATGGAAAGTATATCATCTATTGGGTATACACCTGATGAAGACGGCGTTATTGGAATGTTAACAACCATTCCAAAAGATAATTCAATAATTGAAAAGAGATTGTTTTTTATACCAAATGAAGGTCTTTATACAATTGCCAGAGATGCTTATTATAACAGTGATTATATAGATATCTGTGCATATACAAATAGGGATTATTTCTTAGTTGCATTGTTTATCAACCTCCCTCAGCAATGAGGGAGGTTTTAATCCCTAACTTAAAACAACGGCCCGTGGCATTGTCAATATCATATAGTCTGGACGCCTAAGTGCCGTTTCAGAATTCTCAAAGGCAATGCTGGGAAGGAGGTTTACCAACAGATATGGATACTTAGTGAGCAACTAAAGATTATTGAATTAAATCTTCAGTTAGATCATGTACATCTTCTGGTGAAGATACCGCCGAAGTTGTCCGTATCAGAAGTGATGGGCCACTACACAGTGAGCTGGCCCGGCCTCAGAACAACAATTTCCATGACGAAATGGTGGAGCAGTACGGGCGGGTAAAGCGTTTTCTTCCGGCGGTATTGCGCGACCTGCATTTCCAGGCTGCGCCAGCCGGAGAACATACGCTGTCCGCCATTCATTATCTGACCGAACTGAACGGTTCGAAAAAGCGCATCTTGGACGATGCGCCTGAACATATTATTACCGGCCCTTGGAAACGCCTGGTGTACGATGCGGAGGGCCGGATACAACGTGCCGGTTACTCGCTTTGTCTGCTGGAGCGCCTTCAGGATGCACTGCGCCGACGGGACATCTGGCTCGAAAACAGCGATCGCTGGGGAAATCCCCGCGAGAAGATGTTGCAGGGGGAAGAATGGCAGGCTCAGCGGGTGCCCGTCTGCCGGGCGCTGGGACATCCCACTGATGGACATAAAGGCGTGCAACAGCTGGCGATCCAGCTGGATGAAACCTGGAAAGCAGTCGCATCCCGCTTCGAAGGAAATGCGGAGGTCCATATCTGCAATGACGGTAAATATCCTTCCCTGACCATCAGTAGTCTGGAGAAACTAGAGGAGCCACCATCGTTGCATCGTCTCAACAGTCGGGTAAGGCAGCTGCTTCCACCGGTAGATTTGACGGAACTGTTGCTTGAGATAGATGCCAGAACGGGATTCACACGTGAGTTTACACATGTCAGTGAATCCGGGGCCCGGGCGCAGGATCTGCACATCAGCCTGTGCGCAGTCTTGATGGCAGAAGCCTGCAATATCGGGCTGGAACCGCTGATAAAGCACAATATACCGGCGCTGACGCGCCACCGGCTCAGCTGGGTGAAACAGAATTACCTCCGGGCAGAAACGCTGGTCAGTGCCAATGCCCGCCTGGTTGATTTTCAGTCCACACTGGAGCTTGCTGGGCGTTGGGGGGGCGGCGAAGTGGCTTCAGCTGACGGTATGCGCTTTGTCACGCCGGTGAAAACGGTTAATTCCGGGCCTAACAGAAAATATTTTGGCTCCGGGCGTGGCATCACCTGGTACAACTTCGTGTCTGATCAGTACTCTGGATTCCACGGCATCGTTGTTCCCGGCACGTTGCGGGATTCCATTTTTGTGCTGGAAGGCCTTCTGGAGCAGCAGACAGGGCTGAATCCGGTTGAGATCATGACGGACACTGCCGGTGCCAGCGACATTATTTTTGGCCTGTTCTGGCTGCTGGGATATCAGTTTTCCCCCCGTCTGGCTGATGCCGGGGAAGCCGTATTCTGGCGGGTGGATAAATCGGCAAATTATGGTGCACTGGATGAGCTGGCGCGGGGATGTACCGATCTGTCGAAAGCCGAGGATCAGTGGGATGAGATGATGCGAACCGCCGGTTCGCTGAAACTGGGCACCATTCATGCTTCAGAACTCATTCGCTCTTTGCTGAAAAGCTCGCGCCCGTCAGGGCTGGCACAGGCGATCATGGAAGTGGGACGCGTCAACAAGACGCTGTACCTTCTTAATTATATTGATGATGAAGATTATCGTCGGCGGATCCTGACGCAGCTCAACCGGGGAGAAGGCCGCCATGCTGTGGCGCGTGCGATCTGCTACGGGCAGCGCGGTGAGATCAGAAAGCGCTATCGTGAAGGGCAGGAAGATCAGCTGGGTGCTCTGGGTCTGGTCACTAACGCAGTGGTACTGTGGAACACGCTTTATATGCAGGAAGCACTGAGCTGGATGCGCAGTAATGGAGAAGAAACAGGGGAAGAGGATATCGCCCGGTTATCCCCACTGATGCACGGGCATATCAATATGCTGGGCCATTATACGTTCACACTACCGGAGGATATTATGAACGGGGAATTGAGATCATTAAATTTCAGTTTAAATGTACTAGCTCAGACCTGATCTGACAGTTACCGGTTATTTATACAGGTGTCTGTCAGATTAAATCTGGTTCAGATTCTTTTCTGCCCAGACCCGTTTCCCATCAAGTAAAGTGGCCATCGGCGTACGCCCGCAGCACATTTTTCCCTGATGAGTTCGCTCATTATTGTAATGCCACAACCAGTTGTCCAGATCCATCTGCAGGCTTTCCAGGTCTGCATATAGCTTCTTCCGGAACGTAACCTGATAAAATTCCTGCAAAATGGTTTTATGGAAGCGCTCGCAGATGCCGTTCGTCTGCGGAGACATCGCCTTCGTTCTTGTATGGTCGATATCGTTGATGGCCAGATAAAGCTGATAATCGTGCTGCTCCACTTTACCACAGTATTCTGTCCCCCTGTCGGTCAGTATTCTCAGCATCGGCAGTCCATGGGATTCGTAGAACGGCAGTACGCGATCATTGAGCAGGTCGGCGGCGGTAATGGGCGTTTTACTCGTATACAACTTGCAGTGGGCCACTTTAGAGTACGTATCCACGAACGTCTGCTGGTAGATTCGCCCCACACCTTTCAGATTGCCAACGTAGAAGGTGTCCTGCGACCCGAGATAACCCGGGTGAGCAGTCTCGATTTCGCCACTGGCCTCATCATCGTGGGCCTTTTTCTCCAGCGCGGCGATTTGAGCCTCGGTAAGCACGATGCCTTCTCTGGCGACTTTTTCCTCAAGCGCTTTCAGGCGTTTACGAAAGTTTTCCAGGTCGTGCCGTTGCCAGATGGAGCGCACGCCGCTGCCGGAAATAAACACGCCTTTTTTACGCAACTCATTACTGGTCCGGTGTTGCCCGTGGGCCGGGAACTCAACGGCATATTCAACAACCGCGCGTTCAGTGGCTTCGTCGGCGCGGTTCTTCAGGTTGGGAACCCGGCGATTCTGGTTAACCAGCGCATCAATGCCGCCTTCAGCAGCCAGTTCCTGATAACGGTAAAACGTGTCGCGTGACACGCCCATGATCTTGCAGGCTTTTGATACGTTACCGAGTTCTTCGGCGAGATTGAGCAGGCCGGCTTTGTGTTTGATGATGGGATTGTTAGTATGAAGCATGAGAGTTACCTCGCGTTTTGTTTAAGGATTGGACACCCATATCAAAACCGGTAACTCTCAACCTTTCAAGGTCCAGTGTCAGATCAAGTCGCGACTAATACAGTTTAAACAATGAATTATCTTCTTAGCGTACGTTTTCGTTCCATTGGCCCTCAAACCCCATTTACCGGCATTGAGTGTGGCCAGTGCCGCGGTGTTGGCACCACTTTTATCAATAGTAACGACCTCTGGTGCACCGTGGTGGCGAATGGCTGCAGGGCTGCTGCGGCATCCCGCTTCGCCGTCAGTAAAAAATCGATGGACTGACCTCCGGTATCGACTGCCCGGTACAGATATTTCCACTTCCCCCTGACTTTGATGTAAGTTTCATCCATTCGCCACCGGCGACCCACAGAGCGTTAATGCCGCCGCAACGCCTTATCCAGCAGCGGTACCAGCCTTATGGCCCATCGGTGAAGCGTGGAATGGTCAACGATGATACCCCGCTCAGCCATCATCTCCTCCAGGTTACGCAGGCTCAGGGAATAAGCCAGATACCAGCGGACACACGCCCCATTCCCACTCGAAACGCAACAAAACCGGGGGGGGGGCTTATGCCGCCTGTAAGTGCGTTAAAAATACCTCATTGGGGGAGCGATAGCCCAGCGATTTTCTCCCTCGCGTATTGAGTATGTGTTCGAGTTCAGCAATCCTGCGATGGCTCACCTGACTGAAGTCTGTTCCCTTGGGGTAAAAGCGCCGTATCAGCCCGTTGGTATGCTCATTCAGGCCGCGCTCCCAGGAATGGTATGGGCGTGCAAAATAGACCCGCGCCCGTGTAATTTCCGTGATTTGCTCGTGCAGGGCAAATTCAGGGCCGTTATCAGCGGTCAGGGTTTTAAACTCGCAGAAGGTACTGGCCTCAATGTCCCTGAAAGCGGCAACCACGGTCTCCGCACGCTTATTGGGCAACTTACGAATGATGACGGTTTTCAGGGCCTTATCCACGAGAGTGAGCAGGAATGACTTCTGGTCTTTGCCAAAAATGGTGTCAATCTCGAAATGGCCCGGTTCCTGTTTAAGATCGGCTTCCGCCGGGCGATGCTCAATGCCAACACGGTTGGGAATGGGGCCACGTTTGAGGTTTTCGGCATTGTAGCTGTAGCGTTTTCCCCGGTGAGGAAGTTGCTGATACAGCTCACCGCCAGCCTGTCGCTCCTGCCGGATATAGCGATAGAGGGTATTCTTGCTGACGGAGACGCCGAATTCCAGTTGCAGGCGGCCACTGATGACTTCAGGTGAGGTATGGGTGGAAAGCGCCAGCCGGATGAAGTCCTGAATGTGTGGCTCCAGCTGGTGAAAAGCATTGTCTGGCAGAGGTTTATGACGCCGCCCCCGGGCCAACGTATGCGCCCTCCGGCAGGAGTAAACGCCGTTGAAAGTGGGGTCGGTATTGCGTCTGAGTTCCCTGCTGATGGTCGAGCGGGGAAGATCAAGCTCCCGGGCGATGGTTGCCTGGTTGACACCTTCACCACGCCGCTTTTCGATGTAGAACCGCTCTTTCTGAGTCAGATGTTTTCCCTGCATGCAACAGGCTCTCCAGTAGGGCCAGAACGGTGATTTTATCCGTGTCTGGCCAGTGGGTCACTTTGTTGCGTTTCGAGTGGGAATGGGGCACAGAACCACCTTCGGCTGAATAATTTCAGAATAATGCCATTCTGCCAAACATCGATTTGCAGCCGACAGGCAGCTTCGCTCGATCTATGTATCTTATTTTAAATTATTATCAATTATTATTAGAAGTATAACTATTTATTTTTACAGGGACTTATGCTTTAAATTCCCATCTTAACAGAAAGGAGGTATTATGATTATATTTTTAAATTTAAATAAAAAAGAAATTAAACACAAAGGCAAAATAAAAAGATTAACAGAAAATGAATTCAAAATGGCCGAGTTGATTTTTTTGAATAGAAAAGAAATATGTATAAATGAGATGACGAAATACATCTGGGGTAAAAGAAAAATCATTGTTAACACAAATAATATATCACAACTTCTTTGCAAAGTCAGGAAAAAGATTAAAGAATGTGATATTGATGTATCATTTAAATTAATGTCAAATAATAATTCAATTATTATAGATAAGATGAATTATGTTATTATAAGATCGGACAGAAAACTTATCTATATATTACTTAATATTTTAATTTAGATTTTACATTTATATTTTTATTTAAGATTTTTTCATTGGATTAATAAACCCACGCCGTGGTTAATGGTTGTCGTGACTACAAACTAAATTTGGTTTTGTTTGTGATTTCACATTCCAATAAATTTACTGAGGATTTATGATGAAAACCTTTCTTTCTATAATTATTCTGTCGCTTTATTCTTTTTCGGCTCAAAGCGCATACCCCGGGATGAAATATAGTTGGATATGCAATGGATACACGATTAAAACAGGACATGTTTCTAAAGTTGTTGCTACAACTCAAAGTGATGGTGGAGAGGCTGTTTATATGGAACTTTCTGATGCTAGCGGTAAAGTTATTGAAGGGGGAAGAATTTACCCGAGAGACCCGGTGGCATATGGGTATACGCCACTTGAGCGCTCAGCCTATATAGCACTAATTACCGGCGTAGAAGTTACGGGTTGTTTTAATTCTGGAAGTCCGTATTCTGATGTCTATTCTCTTGAATTGCATAGATAAATCACAAAAAAAGAGATATAGAAATGAATATATTTAAAGCAGCTTTTTTTATCACCGTTGCCTTGATTAATATACCCGCATATGCAGACGACGGAAACGCGATATGTGATAAAATCAAAGGAAAAAAGGCAAAAATCGAAAAAATATATTATGGCAAACCTGTCCCGCTTGGTTTTTCTGTGATGGTTAACACATTATCTAATGATGGAAGTACGTCTGACAATAGTAGTAATATAAATCTTTCCAAAAAAGCAATTAGTAAGGGAGGGGTGGCGTCAATAACACTTCTAACTAGTGCCATTAATAATAATTATGTTTTTGTTGTCGAAAGTTGTAACAAAGGTAGCGTTTCAGCTTTTCATATCGAAACGAACTCTTTCATAATCAAGAGGTGAGGTTGAAATGAAAAAATTAATCACAATAATTTCTTTATTGTTTTTATCCGTCGATGTAAATGCAAGAATTTATACATTTGAAGACAAGTGCAAGGAATCAGGAGGGACAGATTATATTATGGAAAACATATCCTCTATTGGGTATACACCTGATGAAAATGGTATTACTGGAATGTTAACAACCATTCCAAAAGATAATTCAATAATTGAAAAGAGATTGTTTTTTATACCAAATGAAGGTCTTTATACAATTGCCAGAGATGCTTATTATAATAGTGATTATGTAGATATCTGTGCAGTTAAAGATAGTTCTTATTTTCTTCATGCAATATTTATTAACCTTCCTCAGCAATGATGGAGAGGTTTTAATTAGTTAGACTTACAAAGGGATTTTTATGCGCATGTATATTTTATGCTCAGTGTTATTATTTTTTTCTTTTTTCTCATATGCGGTTGAATATACTTATAGAGCTGATTCAAGACCCCCTGAAGTGGTTTTTTTAGAGGGATTTGAGTCTCTGGGGAATAATGGTAACTTATATCTTCATGTTGAAGGGGAGACTTGTTATTCGGGAAGTAGGGAGTCGGCTTTTGTTTCCACATCGGCATCCAGAAATTTCTCCATTGGATGGGGGCAACTTAACCGTCCGGGGACGACATATTATGTTTATAGAATACGTGCCACCAACAACTTTTATGATGCATATCAATCTTTGATTACTGGATATAATAACACAGAGGATACGCGCATATATAATACCGCCAGAATTAACAGACATCAGGAAGAATATTCAGCATTAGGTGGAATCTCTGCTAGTCAAATAGTTGAAGCTGAGGAATTTATTAGTAATGGCGAAGATGCTTCACCAACTTTCGTCATGGGAATCCCTAATCCTAACTATGTCCATGAAAATACACAGTCTAACCCTAACGCATATCATGTTCGTAGTACAGATGCAGATTCAGATTCAGATTCAGATTCATGTACTGCGTGTGTTTATTCTTACCTGAGTGAGAAAAAAAGAAGTTTGCAGGAACAGATGAAAATTGTTCATTACTGTAAACTTACCACCATTATTCCTGCTTTATTTTGATGGAGATATAAATAATTCTGTATCTACCAGCTGCTGAACGATCTGGACGAGATACCGTGGCCCTTTATGCCGGCCTTTGAATGGGTTCATGCGCTGCTCCGTTAGAAAAAGGGAGTTGAGTTTATCACCTCCAGATTTTTGCAACAGTGCCGTTTTACCTGCTGGCTGTCTGAAAAACAGGTAATGTACCTTTTGCCGGGCCGTTGCAGTTAATGCGACAGAACGTAGGTTTTTATCATTGACTTACAATCAGCACGAAGAAAATATAAAATTTCCAATTTTCACCTATTTAATAGTTCGCAAAAAGGTAGTTGTGGCGATTAATTTATTATTGAGTTGATTGTTAATAATTTTTTTTTGCAAAAGCAGAAGAAATACATTTCTTTCAGGTAATAAATTATGAAAACCATCCGTCTATTCACAGGAGGGAAACATGGCCTAGTACAAGTAAATCATTGTTAGGTTCAATTATTTAGCATGGTAGATTCAAAAAAACCTTAAATTTATCAATGAGGAATTAATTTTGGAACAGGTAAATAATTTAGTGGCACTCAATCCAGAAAATGAAATGATTCTAGAATTAAATCGCGTAGCACAAATAATGTCAGATAGCCGTCATTACATTTCCATAAATGCATACTTGGCATCTGCTCAAGCTGGGGCGGGGGTAACCTCCATCCTTAGAACCCCAACAACAAAAAATGACGAAGCATGGATAACATGTTACCTTGGGGGCTTAGCGCTTGGAGCTGCTGTGGATTTCGGAAAACTTACGATAGACAACCGAATTAATCAAGAAGGCTACAGGGGATCTTGTTCTGCTGTTATTATACATTGCGTTGTGGGGTATACTAATATCATAGGCTATGATGAACATTCAAATCCTGTTCTGTGGTTTAATGGTGGTGGTGCTGGCCTTGATATTTTTATAGGTGGCGGTATTTTCAATGTAAACAAGAAGATTCAATAGATAAGTCGCTGAGTTCTGTTTTGTATTGACATTATTCAGAGGCGTTTATATATATTTTAGCTGACAGACAGGTTCTGTCGCATTAAGGAATCGTCAGGTAACATCCTTTTTTTTGTGATGTTGCCTGACCATGTCCCTGATACAAAAATAGGCACTGTTGCAAAGTTCGAGTTGATGTAGGCTTTTTGTTTTATTAAAAGGCTCTACATTTCAAAGACTCTGCTTACCAGACGCATCTCGCCCAGGGGATCACCATAATAAAACGGCACTGTTGCAAAAATCTGGAGGTGATAAAATTATGGCCACCTTTTGCTGACGGAGCTGCACATGAACCCATTCAAAGGCCGGCATTTTCAGCGTGACATCATTCTGTGGGCGGTTCGCTGGTACTGCAAATACGGCATCAGCTACCGTGAGCTGCAGGAGATGCTGGCCGAACGCGGCGTGAATGTCGATCACTCCACGATTTACCGCTGGGTTCAGCGTTATGCGCCTGAAATGGAAAAACGACTGCGCTGGTACTGGCGTAACCCTTCCGATCTCAACCCGTGGCACATTGATGAAACGTACGTAAAGGTCAATGGTCGCTGGGCTTATCTTTACCGGGCAGTCGATAACAAGGGCCGCACCATCGATTTTTATCTCTCCCCGCGTCGTAACAGCAAAGCCGCATACCGGTTCCTGGGTAAAATCTTCAACAATGTGAAGAAGTGGCAGATCCCACGATTTATCAACACAGATAAAGCGCCCACCTATGGCCGTGCGCTTGCGCTGCTTAAACGTGAAGGTCGGTGCCCGCCTGACGTTGAACACCGACAATTTAAATACCGAAATAACGTCATTGAATGCGATCACGGCAAACTGAAAAGGATAATCAGCGCCACGCTGGGATTTAAATCCATGAAGACGGCTTACGCCACAATCAAAGGTATTGAGGTTATGCGCGCACTGCGTAAAGGCCAGGCTTCACCGTTTTATTACGGTGATCCTCAGGGTGAGGTGCGTCTGGTGAGCAGAGTCTTTGAAATGTAAGGCCTTTCAGTAACATTAAAGGCTACCCCATCACGAAATTTGCAACAGTGCCAGCTGAAGCGCTATTCCCAGCCGGTTATGCCTTCCCCGCCGCTGGTTAATGAAAGCAAGATCCCGTTCATCAAGATGAAAATAGCGCGCCAGCTGCACGTCATTAGGTTCTGCAACATAGCGACCATAATTCAGTTCCTGCTCAGTGGTCAGAAAATCGACGGGCATATAGGCCTCCCTGCCTGACGGTTATATGTTAACAATTTTGCAACCGTCCGAAATATTATAAATTGTCAGACATGTGAAAACAGTGTCGTTTTTATGTCTATTAAATCGATTTTTTGTTATAACAGACACCAGTTGTCCGATATTTGATTTAGGATACATTTTTATGCGACTTTTTGGTTACGCACGGGTATCAACCAGTCAGCAGTCGCTCGATATTCAGATCAGAACGCTCAAAGATGCAGGCGTGAAAGCCAACCGTATCTTTACCGATAAGGCATCCGGCAGCTCAGTCGATCGTCCGGGGCTTGATCTGCTGCGTATGAAGGTGGAGGAAGGTGACGTCATTCTGGTGAAGAAACTTGACCGACTTGGCCGCGACACCGCCGATATGATCCAGTTGATAAAAGAGTTCGATACCCAGGGTGTTGCCATTCGTTTTATTGACGATGGGATTAGCACCGATGGAGATATGGGCAAAATGGTGATCACTATACTTTCCGCTGTCGCTCAGGCTGAGCGAAGTAGAATTTTGGAACGGACCAATGAAGGTCGGCAGGAAGCGAAGCTGAAGGGCATCCGGTTTGGCCGCAGACGTACAATCGACAGAAAATGCGTGCTGGCGCTTCACCGCAAAGGGACTGGCGCAACGGATATCGCCCGCCAACTCAGTATCGCCCGTTCCACGGTTTACAAAATTCTTGAGGACGAGAAGACTGCTTCGCCTGGCTGATGTCGGCACTAAATTTTGGTTAAGTGATCCCATCTGGTTACTATAGACATTTAACCCACAGGAATAAGAGGGATTTGATATGGAACAGCAATATACCAACGAACTGACTCCAGAATTAGCCGTCTCACTGGCGCGTCCGCCCTTCTCGGCGGAGAAAAAGGCCGGGATGTCTGACGGTGCCTGTCAGACTGTCGAAGAGCAGGAGGCTTTCATGCGTGAACATCCGGTGGTGGCGATTTACCGGATCGCGGTTGACGGGGCGCTAACCCAGCGCGGCGGGGTGGTTCGGGCTGCGTGGAATGGCGCTGAAATCGAGCTTGATGGCGGGCAGAAGGTTAATATTGCGCTGGTCGGGGATGAGGTGGTTTACCCTGACGGAACCACTGCCCGTATTGTTACCGGCAGCGGGTCGAAATTTCAGAAAGGTGGGCAGAGTATCGCGCTGGTTGGCAGCAGGCTGAGCAACGGTGATGTGATTATCAGCACCCCACAGGCGGGATGTACGCTGAATGAGCTGAAAGGTTTGCCGATGGATGCTGATTTTTTACCGGCAGAGGGCTGAATTATGTCCATCATGAGAGGGTGTAGCGTTCACGGCAAGAATGTCGGATTACACGGAGATAAAACCTCTTCGGGAGCACAATGTATCGCGGCCCGTCCCGGCATGTCGGTCATGGGGTTGCTGAAACTCTATATCGGTGACAAGACTACCCCCTGCCCGAAGTGTGGGGAAGTGGGGGTCATTGTGGACGGCGATCACCGGTGCTCAAACAGTGCCGCTGTTGCGGTGGACGGCTCGGCGATCCGTTGCGGGTGTCCGCAGGGGACCAATTTTCTGATTGCCCCGGGTACGATCCCACAGCTTTCAGAGGCAAAAGCCAGGATGGCCCCGGTAGTCGCTCCGGAGCCGGAACAACATGCGCAGGCGGCGAAGAAAAAGAGACGGGAGATCACGCTGACGATAGGCGTGTTCTTCGACGGTACCGGCAACAATGCCGTTAACACGCAGAACATGCTGAAGGCGTATACCGCAGGTCATTACAACCTGGATGACCCGGAAGCCGAGTCCATTCTGGCAAAATGCGCCCGTGAAAATTTTGGTGTGTCGGGCAGCGGTGCAACCAGCTATACCGGGTACTACACCAATATACACTGGCTGAGTACGCTCTACAGCCGTCGCTTTAATGAAGACAGCCCCGATGTTCAGCGAGCTGTTTATATTGACGGTATTGGCACTGACGCGGGAAAACCTGACAGCAAGCTGGGCCAGGGGTTTGGTATCTCTGATACCGGTGTCGTTGCCAAAACAGATAAAGCGGTATCCATGCTGGCTGACAGCATTCAGGATGCGCTGGACGCTGTCAGTAAAAAACAGACTGACTGTACGTTCATTATCAGGGCTTTACAGTTCGATATTTTTGGCTTCAGCCGCGGTGCGGCGGCGGCCCGCCATTTTGCCAATCGCATCCAGTCCGAAGACCTGGCCATTATCAGCGCCATCCGGCAGGCCATGACAGGCATGACCTTCAATGGTTCTCCTGCCGGTAAAACCCGTTTCATCGGCATTTTCGATACCGTTGCCGCCATTGGCACACCGGTTAACGGCCTGAACCCGCACAGCGCGGATACCGGTGACGTGAAGCTCACCCTGCGTCCCGGCGTGGCAGAGAAGGTGTTTCATATCACCGCTACGAACGAGTGTCGCTTTAACTTTGCGCTGAACAGCGTGAAACCGGCCTGGCCGGAACTGGCGCTGCCCGGCGTGCATTCCGATATCGGCGGCGGTTATCTGCCCGTCACGAAGGAGCATCTTTTTCTGACGAGGCCTGCAACGGAAACCGTACCGTACAGCCAGCCGGGAGAAAAGACGCAGGCCTACCGCCAGGCTATGGCGCAGTTGCAGACGCTGGATAAATCGCCCTGCCTGGCTCCCCTGTTGCGGACAAATGACATTTCGGCAGAAACCTGGCATGACGACAGGCTTCCTCCGGATCGGTACGGCCAGATGCAGAAACGCAGCTTTGCGGCGCTGACCCTGCGGGAGCGGACAGTCAGAAACGACTGGTCCCACGTGGTGCTGAGGGTGATGCTTGAGGCTGCACAGGAGGCCGGGGTGGTGTTTGACCCTATTCGCGCAACGAATCAGGAATTACACCTCCCGGATGAGCTGTCTTCTCTGTGTGATAAGGCACTGGCGATGGGGAAAGCTGCCCGCCGCGGCCAGACGCCACCGGTGTTCAGTCAGGATGAGCTGGACGTGATCGCGGAGAAGTATATTCACTGTTCGGCCAACTGGAATGCCATCGTGGTCAATACGGACGGTCTTATTCACGGGGGGGCATCGCCCTCAGAGCTGATTGGCTTTATCAACCGGCCGGATGAGCAGTGGAAACGCTCGGTCTACAGCATGGACGGGAAGAAGGTATGAAACTGAAAGCCCTTTTTCCCCTGCTGATGCTGGTCATGATCAGCGGTTGTCGTGCAGGCGAAGCGCAGACGCCGGAAGACACCGGAGAAATGCCTTACGGGGAGGTTGGTTTTGCATTTTTTACCCCTCAGGCATTACCGGCGGTGGTGACGAAAGCGCTGATTATCGACAACGAAAAGGTGGTATCCACCTTCCGGACGCTGGACAGTACGCAGAGTGATCCCGATGTAGTGGGTACCTGGAACAGCAGAACGGATGACGGGGGGATCCAGTTCAACAAGGTCCGGCATCCACCGGCACAGATGCTGTTCTGTTGGGATTCTGTCATCGATAAAAAGACTTACGAGACGCGCATCACCTTCTCATCGGCCCTTCGGGAAAAAATGTCGGTGCCAACCGGCAGGGACAGAAGAGGTAATACAGCCTGGTATAAAACATTACTGTTTGGTCTGGCACCTGAAGGCAAAGTGCGCATCTGGCTTCAGAACAGCGCGGGAAGCGACAACCTGCCGGTTGAACCGGTAAAAATTACCACGCTGTCCGGGGATAAACTGGATGCCTGTAAAGGGATTACGCAGAGTGACTTTTCTTATGGGTATGATCCGGACATAAAGGATTTTATCAAAGGGAAAAAATATCCGTACGGCAGCTGGTAGGGTGTTAGCAGCGGTAAAAAAAGGATCCCTGGTGGATCCTTTTTTAGGATTGCATCATCAGGAGCCAATAGCGTGAGTTTTCATTTCGCTAAGTTATAGCCATTTAAAAATCAATATTAACAATAAGTTAGCTTCTTAGCGTACGTTTTCGTTCCATTGGCCCTCAAACCCCGTTACAGGGTCTATCTCCAGGGGGATATGCCCCATATGAGACGGGGATAGTGGAAGGGACAGCCCGTTTTCTTCAAGCCAGCCCTGCTGGAAGTTTACTGCAAACTCCCATCCTGCACGGGTACTTTGGGCCCTCAAAGGTGTGGTCACCATTCATGATATCCATAAAATCCCAGTCTGCGGGCCAGGACAGCCTGATGAAATATACGTCTGTCCAGTACAGAGCCGTACCTGTAACGGCTCGCAATCGAAACTTCACCGACTCGCAATAATCCCGTTTTTCGGCTCGGATTAAGTGCAAATGAAAAATGCTTCCGGCTCACATTAAATGATAATCGGCTCGCAATCAGCCAGACGGACTCGCAATCCATTTTGGCTGGCTCACAATAACTGCAAATGAGAAAAACGTCTCATTTGGCTCTAGATGTTGAATGCTGTTTGTCTCGTAAATCTGGTTCAAACCCTTATGAGGCGGTGTTACTGTCTCATTGCCCTGTCTGTTTTGGGTACACCCGAATTGGACGATTATCATGCGCATAGGCGAAAATTTCATTTTCACTTAGCGTGAGCTGACAAAATTTGATTGCGAGCCAGCGGCGATAAATGCGAGTCCATTTGCAGTTATTGTGAGTCCGCATCTGATTTCAGTTGCAGTTAATGTGAGCCAAAATTTGCGCTGATTGCGAGTCCGACTGTTTTCGATTGCGAGCCGTTACACGTACCGGTACTGAGGCCGGTATTTGTTTGGGTATTCGATATGTGAGTGGTCCAGTGATATCGTGTGCTGGAAAAATCCGGGCGGGTGCCGGGTAAAAAGGAATAGTGCACCAAGAGCTGTTCTGTAGCGCCAGTTGTGAGGCCTGTGGGTGACAGTGATGCACTCTGGTCCATTATTGTCTCGTAAAGCCAGCCATTTTCGTCATCGGTTGTAGTAAAGCAATTCATCAGAACTCCTTTCAGGGATGGCACGGGCACTGCTCAGGTGCATAAAGGGCATCTTCTCTGCAGAATAGCTGTATGATGAGCCGGTTTATATACCACGTCTAAAAATGACGTTCTCCCTGCCCGGAGTCTTTCGGGGATTCTGTCGCATCAACGGCGGTGGCTGACAGATCATATAAATCAGAGACGAGTTCGTCTGTCGTAAAGAAACGTACCGAACGGGTGTTGCGCGGGAACATACGGCGCATTTCCCGCGTTAGTTCCTGTTGTCCCCAGCCATAGGGATACACTACCCGGGCGCCATCCTGTTGCCCTGTCGTCCCCCACTCAGTGAATGGTCCCCTGGTGATCCGACGAACTTCATCATTCAGCCTTTTACCGCGCCATCCATATGCCGAAAGCGCCCGGCGGATACGGCCGGCGGGAAACCTGGCATCGGTGGGCTGGCGGTATTGCCTCAGGTCACTCGTGTTCTGGGTGAACGTCAGTAACCGGGCACCATACTTTCTCATGGTGGTCATTGGATCAGTCATCAGCATTCCCCTGTCAGTTACAACAATGAATTATCTTCTTATCCAAAATTTTGTCGGGTTCCCGCTTACAACCCCAAATTAAACCGGTTTGAATGGCAAACGTTTTAAGACATTCTTTCGATAATTTTCTACACATATACATTAAAATTTCTCCAATATTCTTTTTTTATACATTTCATTAGAAGCATTAAATAACCCCATAAGCATACCCTCGTTCTCACCAACCCATGAAAACAGAACCTCTCTATCTTTTTCTATTTTATCCTCACATCCATACTTAGCAATAAACTTTTTACTTAACAATGCAACCGCTACGTTATAATTTTTATTTCTAAATGCAACATATGGCTCAGGTTCTTCGTTCGTGCTCAATGCAAATACAGAACCGCCTATGAACTGGCTAGATGTCAGTTTATTCAATTCTTGCAGCTTGCTGCTAGATACACAGAAGAATCCACTATTCTCCATAATCTTCCTTCCGTGAGATTCAAAATTATACGGCACATAAACATGTTCAGAGACCATAAAATCAATTGAGATAAACTGTTCAACGGGTATCACCCCATCAAAAACATACCAAGTCTTCTCCTTTGTTTTATCACTTTTCATCCATCGAATTAGTTTTTTTTCATTCAACCTACTTGTATCAATTAATCCCGCCACACCTATTTTTTTTGCGTAGTCTTTGGGTTGATTCAATTTTCTCATTAGTTTCACATATGAAATAAATTTATCCTGCCTTTTCAACCATTCTCCATCAATCGTAATCCTGATGACCTGCTTATTGTGAGTCCCCAGAAGAGCTTTATTCTTTGATATATTCCCTGCTCGACGTAAAAAATTCTCGTTTTTTTCCGTTATAGATTCCTTCCCATTACTCAACCCATGCCCATAAGGTAATGGGCATGTTGTAACCCACGGATAACCGCGTAAGAACTGACCATCGAAAAGCTCTATATACCCTTGATTAAGCCCTTGAGAACACAATATTGAGTGCAGCATGGGCACCCCCGTAAAATGGTAGAAAACTTCTTTTTTATTTGACATGGAACCCCTCTCTTTAAAATAAAAAGCCAGCTTTTCCGCTGGCTTCTTTTCAAATTAAACTAAATCACCTGTAGTCGAAAATGAACACCACATGCATTAGCGTATCGGCGTAGTGTTTCATAACTCATCTTAGTGGCATTTTTTTCCATTCTGCTAACTGTCGGGGGTTTTATTCCCATCCGTTCTGCCACTTGCGCAGACGTTAACCCCGCGTTCTTTCTCCAGGTTGTAAGCGTCTCCTGGAGGCGCTCCTGTTCTAATTCAGCTTCATAAGCAGCTCTGTACGCGGGATCACGCATAAACTCGTCATGAATCTGAGACAATGTCTTAGAATTTTTAGCCATCTTTTCTCATCTCCTCCAGTCTCGCCCACGCCAGGGCAATTTCTTCCGGGGGCGTTTTGGGCGTTTTTTTGATAAATACCCTCAGCAAATAAATTTTTTTTCCTACCTGGTAAACC
Organism: Erwinia amylovora; assembly: GCA_050311775.1. Lineage (GTDB taxonomy): Bacteria > Pseudomonadota > Gammaproteobacteria > Enterobacterales > Enterobacteriaceae > Erwinia > Erwinia amylovora_A. The sequence goes on from JBNONK010000019.1 coordinate 29,672, forward strand.
CATAATCCCCGAGCTATATCACCGGCTTTTGCTCTTACCTCAAAAAGGCCATCACCAATAGGTTTAGTGTCCGGTTCCCGAAGTTGTTGCGGGTTATGCTCCAGCTTTTTTAATTGTCTCACCATCTTTGCCCTGAGTGGTGCAGGTAAATCCGACAACTCGGATTCGGCTTCATCATGAAAAATTACGGTGAACATAATGTTCCCTCCTATTATACACATATTAGCCCATAAGCTAAGTTAGCGCAAGAGCTAATTCTTGGTGTTATTCAACATGATGATCTTTTTACTAACACGAAGGACTAACTTGGTTCACCTACGAACTTACGGTTCGATATAAGTATCCCTGTACCGAACCAGTCAACTCAGGTACTGTATAGGCCATGCTGCCCCACTCTAACCGAACCGGTTCCGTTAAAGGACTTAAACAGCACCATGACCCTATTTGTCCGTGCCTACCTGCGGGCCTCGACCAGTGAGCAGGATGCCCAGCGTGCACGTGACATGCTCGACAGGTTTGCCTGTGAGCACAAAATAACCATATGTAACTATTACGCGGAAAACGAATCCGGCGCCAGGCTCGACCGTCCTGAACTGTTCCGCCTGCTCAGGGACTCCCGGCGTGGTGACGTAATGCTGGTTGAAGATGTCGATCGCCTGTCACGGCTGGCCGGCGATGACTGGAATGCCCTGAAGAAAATGATCGGCAGAAAGGACGTCAGGATTGTGGCCGTTAATGTGCCCACGACCTGGCTGCATCTCTCACCGGCGATGGGTGATTTCGACAACAGGATGTTTGGCGCCATCAATGACATGCTCCTGGACATGCTGGCCGCCGTGGCCCGGCGGGACTATGAACAGAGGCGTGAGCGTCAGAAGCAGGGTATTGAAAAGGCCCGTGCGGCGGGAAAGTACCGGGGAAGAAGCATTAACAACCACCGGCACGATGCCATCAATCGCCTCATTGCCAGCGGCAGCTCCTGGAGCCAGGTTCAGAAGACCCTCGGCTGCAGCCGCGGGACAATCAGCCGTGCCGTCAGGCTTGCCAGATTATCCACCGCCCTCCCCGCCTCTCCTGACGCGTCTGAAAATACGTTGCCTTTTTCCGTCACCACCACCCTGTGGGTTCCCGTGCAGAACGGCAGTAAATTCACCCGGGGCAAAAAAAAGGTCAGGGAGGATATCGAATTGACCATTGAGTCAGACTTTGACGGTACCGTGCTGGGCGATAACGAATACCGGCTTACGTTCACCTACAAAGATGACGCCGATCTTAAAGAGCAGATTGATGCGCTTTTTGACGAGATTTACACGGCCGCTGAAATTCGTAATTGCGTGGTGGATGACATGTCGCTGACTGATGATGCCACCGGTCGCAGCTGGGATGAGGCCGGGGGATGGCGCCAGTAATTTTACCGGAACTGTCCCGCCTGGGTGACACAACTTCCGGCATTCACTATCTGACTACATCAGGGACCACAGGAGTGACCAAATGGCCATGCGACTTGTGAGAAAAAAAGTCCCCCGGGGACGCCTCATCCGCACCCTCAGCGAGGCCGAGGAATCAGCCGTCAGAAAAGTCTGCGGCCTCCGGGAAGCAGGCAGTCCGGCAGAGAAAGCGCTGGCGCTGGACGTGCTGACGGAGATGCGCAGAACTGACACATGGCTGGCCTGCAGCTGTGTGGCGGGGGATGCTCCGCCGATGAACAGCGCCAACCTGCGGTCGGATACCGGGACGCTTTATCTGCAGTCGTTTAGCACCCCTCACGATACCGGCTGTCCGATGTTCAGGGAACTGAAGGAGGATGATAAGCGTAACATTACTCATGCTGGTCACTCTGCACATGCTCTTCGTTAGAATAACAAGAGTGACCAAGCACATAAGGTATGAAATCATAATTAATACTTCATAAGTATGATTTATGATTTTAAGTAAAGCTCCAGAGCTTCCCTGACAATGGCACTTACGTTTTTGGGTTCTTTGCCACTCCGTTTGTTCTTTAATGCTAAATCCTCTACCTTCAATAGCATTGATTCATACAAAGATATTGTCGTTCTACATTGCTTTTCTGGCACTTCTTTTTCTGGAACTGATTTCGCTGGATCACCATAAGGTTTATCTGCAAGGCGCTGCGCCAATTCGTCAGCTTGTTCTTGTGTCACCGTTGGGCGTGATGAGGCTTGTTGGCTGGGTTTCTTGACCATTATCCAAATACCTCTTTCATTAGTTTTTCCATTTCTGATTTTGCCGCAATATTTTCTGTTTCCAATACTCCTAAGCCGCTGCTCATACAGTCACGGTAAACTTTTCTAAAACAAATAACCGACTCCAGAGTTTCAATCGTGTCAAACTCATCAAGATATTCGAGGAACTCCTTACGCTCATTGCCTCTCAAAACCGGATTTGTGGTTGCCATGCTTTGAAGGCAAAAAACTTTCAGTTCTGGGTTGAGATCTCTCATGCTTTCAACTTGCTGTTGTAGCTCAATCAACGTATCAAGATCTGGTTGAGAACACTGTAATGGTGCGATTATTTGGTGTGCAACCACACCACTAGTAATAAATTCTCTGGAGTTACGGCCTGCGACATCAACAATTACATGCTCATACTTCTCATCAAGCGCCCGCAGAGTTTGAGATAGGTTATCGAATTTTTCAATAAGTGTTATAGCTGGCATTACATCTGCAGCTTCACGTTCAGCAAGGTGTTTTGCAGCTGTTCGCTGTAGATCCCCGTTAACAAGGCATACATCCTCCCCCCGCAGTGCAAGGCCTATAGCAAGGTTAACTGCAGTTGTGGTTTTTCCCGAGCCACCTTTATTCCCGCCAACGACTGTGATCATGGCTACTCCTAGTTATGAAGTGTGAGTTATTAAGTATTAACTCATAAATAATACATCATAATTCATAAATGAGAAGTATGATTTCATACATCATAAGTATTTTGTGTGAAGTATCATTATAGGGTAGCTATAGGAATATCAGACCAGCGAGTGGTCCAGGCAGGTGACAGCATCTCCCGCTTCATCTGCCATTCAGGGTTCACGCCCTGACCTGCAAACCACAGTTTCCCCAGTCCGGAGTTATTAACCTTATCCAGCACGCTCATCAGCTTCGCGCTGGCCGGGCGGGGAGGGCGTTCGTCAAACAGCGACAGCTGGGCCGTGGCGGCCGGGCTGAAATCACCCAGCATCACCCCTGCTTTGGCATAACGATGGCCATCGCGCCAGATATGCTCCAGGCTTTTCATGGCCACTGCAATGATGTCCCGCGTGTCCTGCGTGGCCACCGTCAGTTTTTCACCCGCCACGTTGCCGTAATAGGGTTCGCCTGCAGAAAAAGGTGACGTTTTGATAAAAGCCGAGATATGCCGGCAGTACTGTCCCTCCTGACGCAGCTTTTCCGCCGCGCGCGCGGCGTGCTGACAAATCGCCTGACGCATGCTTTCCAGAGTGGTGACGCGCTCACCAAAGCTGCGGCTGCAGACAATCTGCTGTTTAGCCGGCGGCGCTTCTTCCAGCGCAATACAGGGCTCGCCGTTCAGTTCGCGAACGGTACGCTCGAGCACCACGCTGAAATTTTTGCGTATAAAGGCAGGGTTGCTGCGCGCCAGGTCAAGTGCTGTGATGATACCCATGGCGTTGAGCTTTTTGCTCAGCCGCCTTCCCACACCCCAGACTTCTTCCACCGGTTGTCTTGAGAGAAGCTTTTCGGTCCTGATCGGGTTGTCAGGAGTGAGCGCCAGCACGCCACCAAACTGTGGCCATTCCTTGCTGGCCCACTGGGCGCTCTTGGAAAGCGTCTTGGAAATCCCCATACCCACGCCCACCGTCAGCCCCGTGACGACTTTTACCCGTTCCCGGACGCGCCGGCCGTAATCTTCAAAGGGCTCAGCCCGGTCAATGCCGCCGATCGACAAAAATGACTCGTCGATGGAATATATTTCGGTGGCAGGCGCCATTTCTTCCAGTACCGTTGAGACCCTCACGGACATGTCGGCATACAGCGAATAATTGCTGGAGAAGGTATGAATGCGTAACGGAAACTGCCGTGATTGTATCTGGAACCACGGTTCGCCCATGCGTATGCCCAGGATTTTTGACTCGGCCGATCTTGCTATAACACAGCCGTCATTATTCGAAATGACGATAACGGACTCATTTTTCAGATCCGGACGGAATACCTTTTCGCAGGAGGCGTAGAAGCTGTTGACGTCGACCAGTGCAAACATCCCTCACCCCCGCGTGGCATGCAGGAACCAGGTGACCACGCCGAAAATTTCCAGCGCGTCCGGCTCCGGATACAGGGTGGGGAAGGCCGGGTTCATCGGCTGCAGGGCAAGGCAGGGACGCAGCTGCAGCATCTTGACCGTGAACTCGCCGTCCACGGCGGCGATCACGATATCACCGTGCGACGGTTTTTCCGACCTGTCAACGACCAGCAGGTCGCCGTCTTTGATGCCGGCCTCCACCATGCTGCTGCCCGAGGCCCGGACAAAGTAGGTCGCGCTGCGATGCCGTATGCAGAGCTCATTCAGATCGAGCTGGGCTTCCACGTAATCCTGTGCCGGACTCGGAAAGCCGGCCGGGCAGCGCTCGGCGAAGAGCGGCGCTGACTGGGAAGCCGGGCTGGCATCGGGCGCAATAAAATGAAGCATAATGACCTTCAGAATTTAACTGGGTATTTGTACAGTATTAATGTCTTTCAGGCGTTTTCAAGCCTTATCTGCGCCCGCTCAGATAGTTTCCTGTTATTGCTCTGAAAATAATTTTTACAGACAGGTTGAGATCCGGATACAGGAGCCTTGACTGCGCGTGCGGCATGACGACCTTCCGCTGCCGCACCCGTTTTGTATATTAATTAGCCATCCTGTGCCCGGTGCCCTTCAGGACTGATCTGATGTGGTGCCGGTAGCTTTATCCACAGCTCATCTCGCATTTTATCCCCCGTTAATGTGGACCTTTCCGGCGTGAACCGGTCGGTGCATCGCGGCGTTACCCGTGTGGCCAGGGATAAAGGATGCCGCCGCCCGGCGGCCCTCTCATCAGACCTTCATTGAAAAGGAAGTCGCTGCGCTCCGCTTCTCTGCCGCTCCCCGTCCTGCGGCCGGAAACCGGGGTCTGAAAGCGCCGTGTCCTCACTGTAGCCGGTCTGCCGTTCAGACAAGGGAAGCTGTCGCCGTCCTGCTCACCCGTTCCCCGCCGTGCGCGGGACATTCAGTCCGCTCCGGCGGCGCGTGCGGCTTGCGCGTCCGCCCCTGTCTGCCCGGCTGGTCGACCGGCTTTGTGGTGGCCACGGCGCCACTACCGGTGCCCCCATCAGCAGAGGAGAGTAACCATGTCCCGTTTTATCCAGGGTGACTGTATCAATATTATGTCCGGCTTCCCCGATAAAGCCGTTGATTTCATTCTGACCGATCCGCCGTACCTGGTCGGCTTCCGCGACCGTTCCGGGCGTACCATCGTCGGCGACAAAACCGACGAGTGGCTGCAACCCGCCTGCCATGAGATGTTCCGCGTGCTGAAAAATGATTCCCTTATGGTCAGCTTTTACGGCTGGAACCGCGCCGATCGCTTTATCAGTGCCTGGACCGCCGCCGGTTTCCGCATCGTCGGTCACTTTGTTTTCACCAAAACCTACGCCTCAAAATCCGCCTACGTGGGCTACACGCACGAGTGCGCCTACGTGCTGGCAAAGGGCCGCCCGCGCCTGCCGGAGAACCCGCTGCCGGACGTGCAGGGCTGGAAGTACACTGGCAACAAACACCATCCGACCGAAAAACCCGTGACCAGCCTGCAACCCCTGATCGAGTCATTCACACACCCGGGCGCCATTGTTCTCGATCCGTTTGCCGGCTCCGGCTCCACCTGTGTCGCCGCGCTCCAGTCCGGGCGTCGTTATATCGGCATCGAGATGATGGAAAAGTACCATCGCGCCGGCCAGTACCGCCTGGCCGCCGTGCAGCGCTCCATGCTGCGACCTGCCGCCAACGGCGACTGGCTGCCTGAGGCCGCGTAATGAACTATGCCGGATATGAAGAACTCCGCGCCGACGTGGCGGCGCTTTCAAATGAAATGTGCGACCTGCGGACCCGGCTGAACGGGCTGGAATCCGGCTGGCGCTGGGATTCCGACTCGCTGCCCGAACGGCTGGCGCGGCAGACGGTCTGCCGCATCAACGCGCTGTTTCTGGAAGCCTATAAGGAAGTGCTGGCGCTGGACGCCGCTTTTAAAGACTGACCTCACGCGGCCGGGGAACCCCGGCCACAACAACACTGACGGAGTAAGCATGATGTACGGAACCCGAAAAGAAGTGACCCGCCTGATGAAGCGCGCCTTTGGCGGTGAGGAAAAGCTGGCGCTGCTGGTCTGGACGGCGCAGGACGTAATGGCGCAGGCGGAGGACATGACGGTGCAGGAGGCCGACGCGATTTTATGTGAGATAGGGAACTTCGGACTTTATGACCATATTGAAGAGGGCATTTCATCGCACACCGTGCGGGAGCTGCTGGCCGGGCTGCGGGCAGGCCGCGCAACGGTGACGCTGGATGCTGACCTGCTGGCGCGCGTGATGCGAATTGCCGGGGAGGCCCTGAATGCTGAAGACGGCGCGGCCTGGGATGCGGGCGCAGGCACGCCGGCGGCGGTCCGCGACGGGCTGGCCGATATTGCCCGCGTCCGGGCGCTGCTGGCCGCCTGACGGAAGACTCACGCCGCCCCGCGCGGCGTGGGAAAAAGCAAAAAGGACCTCGCTGCGCTCCGCCGCTGACCGGCACCCGCCTCGCGGCAGATGCCTGGCGGAAATAAACCCTGCCGGCCGCCGCGTTGTGAGGGCTTACGCCGTGCCCGAACCTTAGCCGGGCCGCTGCGCTCGCAAGAGTACGCTGACGCCACCTGGTCACCCGTTCGCAGCTTTTACGGGCGTTCAGCCCGCAAAAGCTTTGCGCTGCGGCTTCCGGCGGTGCTCCTGCGCTCTCCACTTTTCGCCCGTCTCTGGTGTGGTCACGGCGCAAGCCCGCGCTGATAACCCTGCTGACACCGGAGATGCTATGAACACACAGACCCCCGCCGCCGTCCACGTCGATCGCTACGTTGCGATGCGCTTTCTGCCGATGCTGTTTTCCCACGATTACGTGCGCGCCGAGCACAACGTTTTCCTGTACGCCAGCCGCTTCCTGACGGGGTACGACGGCTGCGAATGGGAGTTCGTGGTGCTGGCAGGCGGCGGGGGATTCATGCAGCCAGGCGAGGGAGAGTGGCGCTTTGTCAGCCCTGACAACGGTGCTGACCTGGCGCTGTCTGCCGAAGCGGCGGGGCTGGTTATCACCGCGCTGGTGCTGAACCACAGCAGCTGGATGTACGACCGCCACGACGAGCCGGATCTGAGCGAACACTACTGCGAACGCTTCCGCCAGCTGCTGGCCTTTGCCGAAACGCACCCCGAAGCGGCCGCGATTTTTCGCGCCCTTGACTGACACTGACGGGGCGGCGGTGGCCGCCCCCCTTAAACCGGAGAAACAAAATGCACGGAACCGTAAACGAACTGGCCGCCAGGCTGCTGCGCGAGTATACCGCTGACGCGGAACTGACGCTGATTATCTGGTCACTTGATGACGTACACGATTACGCGGGAGAGCCTGCCCTGACGGACGCGGAGGCCGGACAGTTACTGGCAGAAATAGACACGCTGTGCACGCATGAGGGCGGCGTGGGGGAGGAAACCATCAGAATGATGGCGGAAAATATGCGCGAGGAGGCGCGGGCGCTGCGGGAGGTGACCGTTCCCGCCCACGCGCTTGAGCAGGTGTTGAGGCTGGCGGCTGAATTCCTGCACAGGACAGAAATTGAGAGCGGGGAGGGCGCAGCCGCAAGGCTGTATGGGCAGGGGCCGAATGCGGTGGCGCAGATTGGCAGGGCGCTGAGGGAATAACAGAGTGGGGCAGGGAGGCCCCGCAGCAGCGTCCGGCCGCGCAGAACCCCCTGCCGCCTTGCGGCGGCGCGGAAGAACACGCGCCTGACGGCGCGTCCACCGCCCGGCCTGGTATAACGGGATTCTCCAGAACGGCTTTTACAGCCGGTTTTACCGGTTTTTTATTCACAGTGCGTGACCCTGACTGCCGTTTCTGTTCGTGTGGTAAAGAAAAAAAGCTGTCCCACCGGGCGTCCTGTCGGCTGTCATGCTCCGCACAGAGCCGGCGAGCCGTCTCTGCCCGGCCCCGTTCCGGGGCAGCGGGTTTCCATCCTGACGCAATACCTTTCGCTTGCAGCAGCCGTTCCGGCTGCGCCGCTCAGTCGCGCCGTCTCCGGCGCTCGTCGCATCCCGCCAGCACACGCTGCGGGATGTAAGGGGCAACGCCGTTTCGCGCCCGCGCGTCACGCCGTTGCGGCGGGTTACCGCTTTCCGCTTGGGTTCTGTTCACCCCTTTGAGTCCTTTCGCCGGGGCTGAGACAAGCACAAACCGGCTGGCTGTCCAGGGACGGCTGAAGCCTCTCGCCGGAAAATTTTTTGTCAGGCCAAAAATTTTTCCGCTCGCTCCCGGACATCTGCACCGGCCCGTGCTCGTTACGCCCTTTGCGGCGAACGGCTCTCAAACGGGTGAAGGATACAACCTGGGGAGAAAGCAGCAGTTCCCCGCAAAACGTCAAGACCGCGGCCCCGGCAACTCAACGGGTGAGGGTTTTTAAGGGCAAAAAAGCAAGGGGATTATCAGTGGGAAAGTCAGCAGTGGTGAGATTACCGGAGGACACGTTTACGCGTGAGGAAGCGCAGGCGGTCGCTGCACAGTACACCAATGTCGCTATCGAAGACGATCAGGTTAAGCACTTTCGCCTGGTCGTGCGTAAAGACGGCGAGATGATCTGGCGGGCATGGAATTTTGAGGCAAATGCGGGTTACTGGCTCAACCGTTATATCGGTAATTACGGTATCCGCACAACGCAGTAAGCAATGAAAGGTGCCCTGCGGAGGGGCTACTCCGCAGGGCGTGACAGTTATCAACAGGAGGTATTAATAATGTCAGTAACCGAGTCTAAATCAAAAGCAGTAAAAAACACCAGAGCCAGAAAAGTCACCGCTGAAGAACAGGCGGCGGTCAGGGCGGCGCTGGATGCCGCACCTCTGGAACATGCGCCCCTGTCGGCGTTCGTGGCGTCACCGCTCAATGCCCGTACCATCCCGTATGCCACCGGAAGCGTGGAGAGCCTGGCGGCCACCATCAGGTCGGTCGGCCTGTTACAGAATCTGGTTGCCCACGCACTGCCAGACGGCGAACTGGCCGTGGCCGCAGGCGGCAGACGCCTCACCGCCCTTAATCTGCTTTGCTCACGGCAGTTTCTGACGCCCGATCATCCGGTGCCGTTTAAGCGCGTGACCGAAGACATGGCGGCGCTTGTCTCCTGCATTGAGAACGTCCAGCGCAGTGACATGCATGCGGCAGAGCAAATCGCCAGCTTTGGTACGCTGGCGGCGCAGGGGAAAACCGCCGAACAGATCGGCACGGAGGCGGGTTACAGCACCCGTCACGTTCAACGCATGCTGAAGCTGGCGAACCTCTCCCCGTCACTGCTCAGGCTGCTGGCAGACGATCGCCTGACGGTCGAGCAGTGCCAGGTGCTCTGCCTTGAAGATAACCAGGAGCGTCAGGTGCGGGTGTATGAGTCGGTGAAGGATGGCTGGCCTGAACTGCCAGTTAACATGCTGAAAAAGCAGATCACCGATAAAGAAATTTCCGTTACTGACCCCCGTTTCCTGTTCGTGGGCCGCGAAGCCTACGAGAACGCAGGCGGCGTGGTGCGTGAAGACCTGTTCAGCCAGCAGGAGGGCGAAGGAACGGCTGACATCGTGCTGCTTGAAAACCTGACCCTGCAGAAACTGGAGGCGATAGCGCTGGAAATCCAGTCGCAGGAGGGCTGGAAGTGGAGCCTGGGCCGTATGAATTCCGTCAGGCCACACGCGGATGCGCTGGTATACCGCCTGACGGACGAGCCGGAGCCGATTTATATCAATGATGAAGCGTCACGCATTGATGATCTGTACGAAAAGGCCGACGAATGTGCGCAGGGCGCGGATGATGACGGCTACAGCGCGGCGGCTGATGAAATTGAGGCGATCGAAAAAGCGGCAAAGATCCGCGCATGGACGCCGGAAAACCGTGCCGTATCGGGCGTGGTGGTCGGGTTTGATTACTTAGGCGAACTCTGCGTACAGCGCGGCGTGATCCGCCTGTCAGATGTGGAAACGGTCGAAACCCAAGAAAGCCGCGAAGCGGAGCGGCAGGAGGGAAGGCAGGAGAGCGTCACCGAAACATCCGGTATCAGCCATTTTGAATATCAGTCACCGCCCGATGAAGCTGAGGGGATCAGCCTGCCGCTGCTCACGAAAATGTCCTCAGAGCGCACCCTTGCCGTGCAGGCCGCGCTGATGGCACAGCAGAAAAAAGCGGTTGCCCTGCTGACCTGGCAACTCTGCCGCGGCGTGTTCTCTGGCGGTTATTCCCGCAGCAACCCGTTCCGGGTCAGCCTGACCGTATCACATTCCACCCTGACGGGTAATGCTCCATCGGGCAGGAACGGCGCCGCCTTCCTGGCGCTCACGCAGGAAGGCAAACGGCTTGAGGCCCTGTTGCCGCCTGAATGGGCGAAAGATTTCACCACGTTTTTTACCCTGAACGGCGAAACGCTCATGGCTCTCATGACCTACTGCGTGGCCTGCTCGGTGGACGGCGTCCAGACCCGCGAATGTGGGCACACCTCGCGCAGTAACCTGATTGAACTTGAGGCTGCGCTGGGCTTCCACCTGCGCGACTGGTGGCATCCGACAAAAGCCGGATTTTTCGCTGACCTGAAACATGCCCAAATCATCGGGGCGCTTAACGAGGCCGGATATACGGGCGCGGCGGGGGATGCGGAGAAGATGAAAAAAGGCGATGCCGCAGATCTGGCTGAAGACCGCCTGCGCGATACGCGTTGGGTGCCAGCATGGATGAAAGGGCCGGAGCCGGAACAGGCCACTGACGACGCCGCTGCCAGCCACGCTGACAGCGACTGTGACAATAACAATCCCGCTCACGCGGCCTGACGGGGAACGCGGCCCTTCGGGGCCGCATGGAGACTATCATGGAAAATACCAGAACAACCAATCTCGATATGCTGACGGCAATGCATCCCTGTGAGTTCGAAGAGTGGCGGGCGCGGGGGGAGGGTGAAAGGCATGTGCTGACCAGCGCCGTCCTTTCCCTGCTGACCGTCCCTGACGGCTGGACGGTTAACGGTGAGTACCGGGCCGAATTCGGCGGCCTGTTCCCGGTGCAGCTGCGCTTCACGCCCCCCGACGAGAGGTTCTGCCTGTGCGTGTGCAGCCCCGGTGAAATTGCCGGGGAGTGGCTTGTCCTGATCGCGTCGGCGGATGGCGGCTGCGTGCGTGACGTTCTCCGGCTGACGCCGTTCGGGCCGTCTCGCATCAGCGCCCTGATTGCCGCTGCGGCGCAGGCCTGTTTGATTGAGTACAGCGTCAGCGGCCTGGCCGATTACCTGGTACAGGAGGCCGAAGCATGATCCCAAAAAACCGTTCACTGGTTCCGCTGTGCGAGGCACGCCGCGCCATGCTTCAGGCTGTTGATTACGTTGAGCGCAGGCGCGAACGTCATGCGCCCTGCGCTGACTTTCCCTATGCGCAGGCATTCTTCCGCTTTCTTAAGGGCAGTAAGCGCATCTCCCTCCGCGAGCTGCGCTTCTTCAGTCCAACTCTGAGGCAGGACGATTTTCGGGGCAGCAGGCGCGAATGGCTGCAGGCCATTGACTGGCTTATTGAGAGCGGTGGCTGCGCCACCCACCCGCTGCCTCCGGACGCGGGACGCCTGCTCTTTCCTGAAGTCATTTTTCAGTGCAGCGAGCGGCGGCACAGGAAGACTGAAATGCGCGACGAAAAATACAGCCGCCAGTATCGCCGCAGGGAGGCGCTGAAGGAGAGAGCGCGGCTGGCACTGACGGCGCAGGCTGAAATTGAACTCGCGTTTCAGACGCCTGCCACGGCCGCCAGCTGGGCATCCCGGTGGACAGACACGGAGGTACTCCAGAGCGATCTGATAAGTATGTTTTACCGATGGGCCGGGCGATTTTCCTCTATGGCCGGTTTTGTAAGCCTGTATTTTTATGGCGAACCGTTATGGAGGCTGACCGCTGAAGCCGGGTTCCGCTCAAAAGAGGCGAGTGAGGCGATGCGGGTACTGGATCGCTGGATGGTGCCGAACAAGCTCACGCAGGGCAGGGGGATCGCATGAGCAGAGGAGACTACGTTACTGAACTTAAAACGGCCCGCAGCCAGCGCCGGAAGCTTGCCACCATGCGCGCGAAACTTATCGATATGGGGTCGGAATGGGACGGCCTTTCAGGCGCGCTGGAGACGGGAACGGAACAGCTTCTGAATGCGCTGGACGGGCACATTAAAGCCCTTGAGGACGACATTGAATACTGGCGCAATGGCGGTTGTAGCGACGGGGAGTGAGGACTGTTGCCGGAAGACGCAGACTGGCGTTAAATCATAATGTAAGGGTGATAATGGATATAGTCGATGCTGTAACAATGCACGGGGGGATGACAAGTATAAATAATCCTGTGTCGATGTCACTGATGGCGATCATGGCCGTGGCCGGTCTGTACATCGTGTGGCGTGCAGGGATGCGCGTTGCACGCTTTGTCAGGCTGCTTATGCTGATGCGCCGAATCTGAAATCTGGTTCCGCTCAACGTTGAGGCGGAGTGTGACGAGAAAGCCGGTTGGTGATCCTTTTTTTCCTTCCACCCCGTTTTCTGCTGTGAACCGTGTGTCTGCTGAACGGTAACGACGTAGCCCGGGCGTCTGCCCCTCTGGGGCACCACGCTGTCATGCTGCGCACCGAGCCGCTTCGCGTCTCTGCCCTGGCCCGTTCCGGGCCGACGGGTTTCCATCGCATGACGCAACCCCCCTGCAGCCAGCCGCCGGCTGGCGCATCCCACTGGCCGCGCTGCGGCCGCTGAGGCCGGACGGACTTAAGCCGTCCGGAGCCGTGCCACGTTCACCCCCGCCGTGGTGATGTTCTTCTGAGTTCCCCCGCCGCGCACAAACTTGCCACACCGGGGCCGCCGTTCAAGGGGCGCTGACGCTAAACGCCGGCGCCCGGTCCCTGCGGGCTGCGGCCTTGTCGTTTCCCCCTGACCGTTGTCCTGTCCGGCGCGGCAGTTTTTGCTTTCTGCGGCGAAGGATCTCAAAGAATCATCACTTTCAATCACAGCAGGAGAAGCAACATGGCACAGCAGAACGTCAACACCGCAGCAAAAGAAACTCAAGAATCATCGACTTTTAACGTCAACACCGCCGCTTCTGACGCGGCTGAGACTCTGGCCAGCGCTGAAACCGGCCAGGCTTACACGGCAACCTATTCTCCTGATGATAACAAGCTGCGCCTTTATGCGTTGCTGCGCCTTGATGAAGAAACTTATGCCCGCGTGAAGGCTGCCGGGTTCAGATGGGCACCAAAACAGGAGCTGTTTGTCGCGCCGATGTGGACTCCGGCCCGCGAGGATCTGCTTATCGAACTGGCGGGCGACATTGAGGACGAAGATCAGTCCCTGTTCAGCCGCCAGGAAGAACGGGCAGAACGTTTTGAAGACTACAGCGATAAACGCGCCGCCGATTCCGCGCGGGAACTGGACGCCGTCGAGCGTCTCACCTCCGGCATCCCCCTGGGCCAGCCGATTCTGGTCGGGCATCACAGCGAACGCCGCGCCCGCCGTGCTGCGCAGCGCGTTGAGAACGGCATGCGCCGGGCGGTGAACCTGTTCGAAACCGCCGAATACTGGCAGGATCGCGCCGCCGCCGCGCTGCGCCACGCGAGCTACAAGGAACAGCCCGCCGTGCGCTGGCGCCGTATCAAAAAAATTGAGGCCGATTTACGCAAGGCAGAAAAGGAAATCAGCGGCGCGGAAAAGTTTATTAAAGCCTGGGCGGCTGATGGGCTGACCCCGTCACGGGCGCTGTCGATTGCGAACTACGATCACGTTTCTGCCTGCTTCACGCTGGACAAATACCCGCGCCCGGCTGACAAAAGCCAGCATGAGGGCCGGATGAGCCTCTATTCCGCGCTGACTGACGAAATCATCACTCCGGAACAGGCCCGCGAGATCAGTACCCGCGTTCGTACGCGCAGCATTGCCCATTACCAGCGCTGGGCGGCTCACTACCGCAACCGCCTGGCCTATGAGCGCGCGATGCTCGACGAGTCCGGCAGCATTCTTTCCACCTCTCTGGAGATGGAAGCGGGCGGGATGGTGCAGAGTCGCGGCGAGTGGCTGCAGATCCTGCGCGTGAACCGCAGCGGCGGAAAAATCAGCTCTGTGGTCACGGCGCAATATGCCTTTATGCGCATGCCGGGCCGTGAAATGAGCCTGACGCCTGACCGCATCACGGATTACCAGGCACCGGACAGGGAAGCCGCCGCCGCCGCGAAGCTGGCAGCGAAACGCCCGCCCATCGTTAACTATCACGCGGAAGGGTTCCGCACCATGACAAAGGCCGAATGGGCAAAAACGCCCGGAGATTACAAGGCCGTGCGCGGCGTGGCGGGTACCGACGACCACAAACCGCACCGCGTCCGCCGCGTGATGTCGTCCGGCTGCACCCTGCTGCAGGTCTATATCAGCGACGCAAAAACCGTCGAAATTCCCCGCTAATTTTAAAACTCCCCGGCGTGGCCGGGGAGCCAGGAGAGGTGCCATGACAGAAGCACTCAAGGCCCGCATCGCTGAGATGCAGGGCCGGATCAACGGCCTGCGTCCGGTGGCTGAAGTATCCGCAGATACGCAGCTTTTTGTGAGTTCTGACGCGGTATGCAGCAGGCTGATGGATATTGCCGCGCCCGCGCCCTCAGATAACTTTCTGGAGCCGTCAGCCGGAACGGGTGCCATTTTACGGGCGGTTCAGGCCGCCGCGCCGGGTATCGCCTGCGAGGCGGTGGAAAGGCATATTGCGCTGGCCCGCCAGCTGGAGAAATCCTTTCCGGCGGTGTCCGTTCACTGCCTGGATTTTCTGAGCTTTGCGCCGCAGACGCGCTACAGCCTGATCGTGATGAATCCGCCTTTTCGCAACGGTGCCGATATTCACCACATCCGCCACGCGCGCGGCCTGCTTGCGCCGGGCGGCAGGCTGGTCGCCGTCTGCACGGACGGCCCGAGACAGCAGCGCCAGCTGATACCGGAGGCGACCCACAGCGAGAAGCTGCCGGGCGGCAGCTTTGCTTATACCGGCGGGGCGACCATGATCGTGCGCATTGATGCCCCGGCCAGCGGGGCCTGATGAACTGCCCGGCGGAGAGGTTCCGCCGGGAGAACAAAACGCTTAACGGTGAAAGGGGAAGCCATGAACGCGCCGCACGTGAGAACAGAAGAGGAGCAGATCAATATGGGCGCACTTGCCCTTATTGGCAGCTTCGCCGCCCGGGCCGCCAGCCTGGGGGGGGTGTATGACAACACCGACAGGGCCGTGTTTGCCGCTGAAGCGGTCTGGCTGTTTGCCCGGCGCACCGGGCTGGACAGCACCGACGAGGATGCGCTAACCGCGATCCAGGATTTGGTCTGTAACCTGATGCACCTTTGCAGGCTGGAAAGCATCATGCCGGACCGACAGGACTTTGACGACCTGCTGCGCATGGCGCGAATTAACTTTGAGGCGGAGTGTGACGAGGAAGCCGGTTGATGAACCGGGGGCCAGCGGATGGCCCGGCTCCGTCGACGTCCGGGTGGTCCGCAAAACGTCTCGCCGCCCTGCGGGCCGGGAGGTGCCGGTGCTGACGCACCGGCTTCCCCCGTACGCGTACACAGCACATCATTAAGCGTTAAGCCTGCCGGGCTGTTCCAGTCCTTTTCTGACGTCTCTTTTTCTCTCTTTTTCCGGTAACGGTGACGCTGACACTGACACCGGGCGTCTGCCCCTTTGGGGCACCACGCTGTCATGCTGCGCACCGAGCCGCTTCGCGTCTCTGCCCTGGCCCGTTCCGGGCCGACGGGTTTCCATCGCATGACGCAACCCCCGCAGCCAGCCGCGGGCTGGCGCATCCCACTGGCCGCGCTGCGGCCGCTGAGGCCGGACGGACTTAAGCCGTCCGGAACTGTGCCACGTTCACCCCCGCCGTGGTGATGTTCTTCTGAGTTCCCCCGCCGCGCACAAACTTGCCACACCGGGGCCGCCGTTCAAGGGTCGCTGACGCTAAACGCCTGCGCCCGGTCCCTGCGGGCTGCGGCCTTGTCGTTTCCCCCTGACCCGCGTCCTTTCCGGCGCGGCAGTTTTTGCTTTCTGCGGCGAAGGATCTCAAAGAATCATCACTTTCAATCACAGCAGGAGAAGCAACATGGCACAGCAAAACGTCAACACCGCAGCAAAAGAAACTCAAGAATCATCCACTTTTAACGGCCAGGGCATACCCGGCCTCAGCCCGGAACTGGCAGACAGCCTTGCCTGGCTGGCAGCGCTTAAGTCACAGCGCATGTTGCAGGAGGAACGCGCGGAGCTTATTTACGGCACGTTGCTGAACATGGTCGATCAGATTTGCAACACCGTGACGGACTGGTCACGCCCGCGCCCGATGTTACCCATTGCCTCTTTTCGCGCGTGGATTGAAGCCAGCCATATTGCACACAACCAGTATGGCGATCTGGGGGAGGCGGCATGGGGAATGGCGTCCCGGCAGCTGGCGACAAACCTGGCCGCCGGTTATGCCATGCACGTTAACGATATCGCCTGAAGCAGGAGACGACATTTTGTCAGAGCAACTTAGCACCCATATGCGCACCGCAGGTGCCGTGCGCCGTAGCCTGCGCCGACACCTTTTTGTTGAAGGGTTGCCGGATGTTGACACGGCGGCAATCCGCAGCGTGTTTGACATGGCGCTGGACAGGCTGGACGCCGCCAGCTTTACGCACGAGGAAGCACTGCCCCACGCGGGCTGTGTTCTCTCATCCATTGATCTCGAGCTGGTTTCAGATCATGAGCGCCTGCTGATTTGCGTTAACGTTCACAGCCCACGCAAAGGCGCGGAAGCTGAAACGTATAACGTGCGCGTGGTGCATTCAGCCAACCCGCTCGGGGATGCCGAATATGAGACGACGAACGTGTATCTGGCGGAAGGGAACCTGACCGAAATGGCGCGGGCGCTTTTTCGCAATGAGCAAACCGGACTGGAGCAGTACGCGCGGGAGCACCTCACAAAAGCCGGCGGGGGCGATCCATTCAATTCCTGGCAGTATCAGCGGGAAAACAGCTAAAAAAGCAGGATTGCTCCTGCTTTCTTAACCGCCGGTAAGTGAGATTACCGGCGCTGTCTGAAACACACACTGGAGAGAGTTATGTTATCTGACACGCAAATCGTCGCACAGACTGCGGCCTCAGTAAATCCCCCGGCCACGACGCAGGCCGACATTATCCGCGTCCTGGGGGCGTTCTGCCTCATCACGCTTGATAACGGAGATGAAGCATTCTATGTCCACGGTCAGTGGGTGACCGGCGCTGACGGTGCCAGTAATGAACCCACCATCGGGGATCTGGCCCGCCGGATGGCACGTGCGGCGGGGCAGTCATTGCGCTGTGTTGATCTGCCGGTGCCGGACGATAAGGAGTGGTGCTGGAGTGACGTGGTGGAGGCGCTGGTACGTGCGGCAGGCACACGGGAGGTGCGCAGCAGCCTGATCATGAGCGAAATACGCTCTGCGAAAGGCAGGGCAGTCCATTTCTGCAGCGATCCGCTGCTGAGCGGCAGCAACTGCAACCTGTGGTTTCCCCTGGCGGAGGACGAAGACCTGTTCGCAGGTGTCGAACGCATCCTGACGATAAACGGCGTGGCGGAAAATGTCGCCCGGATCACACCCGTTCGTGACGGCGGTAATTACACGGACTGGAGAGTCATCTTTAACCTGAAGGTCACCGCCTGAGGACAAAGGGGCAAGCTTCACCTGCCCCTGTCACATCCGTTGCGCGAATTCAGTGGCCAAAAAAAAAGACAGCGTCCCTGCGGGACAACATAAAGCCGGTGCTGACGCACCGGCCGTATCCGGCCGCGAACGGTTCCCTCATCCAGAATCTTCTTTCTGACGCCTGTTTTTCCTGCGTTTTCCCTGACTCTGCTATTGTCCTGGCATCACTGACTGATAAGAACGTGGGAGAAGCCATGCGCCGCAGCGGGATAATGAAGGATGAAGGAGGTTCGGATGACTGATCAGTCAGAAGATGCCCACTTTTCATCTCCGGTAATGCACGCTGAACGCTTACAGACGTTTGCAGGGCCAGTTCCGGCTTCCCCACCGGTGTGCCGGGCTGAAATCTCGCTCTCGCCGGACAGCCTCAGTGCGGCCGGAGCACTGGCAGGACGCCTGCCGGATGCGGGACTGTTCGTGCTTCTGCTGGCGATGTCGGTGGCTATTGTCCGGATGGCCAGGGTCTTTGTGGCCGGCCGGGTATCGCGTGCGGAGGCTGTCTGCGTCAGGCCCGGCAGGGGGCGCCCCGCGCCTTTTGCCAGCAGCGTAATGGCCATGCAAGCTAAAGGTCATGAAGATACGCGCTACTGGCAGCACCTTCTTATCGCATTTGCTGCCGCAATTGAATCAGAGGGATATGCGCTCAGTACCGACGGGAGGGCAAAGGTCACGCTGCCTTTTGATACGCGTACTCGCGCAGGAACGGCGATTGTGAAGGCCAGGTACAGGTATCTGGCCCCCCTCCAGAGTGCTGAAAAAATGGAGCAGATACTGGCAGAGGCCAGTGAAGATGACTACGCAGGTAACTGGGCCGACTGGTGCCAGCGGGGAGCTGAATCGGCCGGCTGGTACGTTATCCGGGGCAGCTACATTACCACTGAAGAGGATTGCGCGGATAAGACCTCCCCTGAGACGAGGTGAACTGAATGTCGAATACAGGCATGTTTGTGATGACGTTACTGGCGCTTGCATCGGCCTGCGTGCTGATTGTTCTGCTTCCGTATTACTGAGAGCGCTTAACCCCTTTTCCTTCCCGCGTCGCGCAGGCTGTTCGTTCCTCGCGCTGCTGCGGTACGCCTCAGCCAGCACCCCGCAGGCAGGCCTGATTGACGTCTGACTCCGGCAGCCCCGCTGCCGCAACCACGGAATCTTCTCTTATGACACACCCCGCTGAAATATCGGCTCAGCCGGTCGTGCGCGATCGCTGGGGCGGCTGGACACATCCGGCATTTTTTGAGCCAGCAGACGGCAACGAGTACCCGCAGCCCGGCGAGTTTGAGGCCTGGCTGAAAGCAAATCATCTGCAGGCGGCGACCACCTGGATGGAAAACGATGTCCCGGAATGGATGATGGCCGACTACAGGAAGACCGGCAACTGCAGCCCCTGGCAGCCTTCGGGGCCGGCGAGCGGAGGCTGGTTTACCGGCAGCATCCACGACACGGATGACGGCCCTGTGTGCGTATGGCTCCGCTCTGATAAGGAGCCACACGCATGAGGCGCTGTCTCCTTATATTGTGCCTGCTGACAGCGGGCATCATGGCAAAGCCGGTGATGGCGGCAACCAGCAACGCAGGTGATGGTCGCTGGGTGAATCCCATCAGTGATGTCTGCTGGAAATGTCTTTTCCCGATGTCGCTCGGCAGTATTCAGCTTGCTTCTGGAGGTCATCCTGACACCCCTAATCCGGCGTCACCGATACAGATATGTCCCTACGGCATCTTTTACCGCCTCGGGCTGGCCATAGGTTTCTGGGAACCCCTGGCGTTGACCGATGTGACCCGCGAGCCGGGCGTGATGGTGAACATGGGGGGATTCAAAATTGATCTCGGACGAACCGGAACCGGACGTGGAGGACAAAGCGACTCACCCACGCCCGGCAGTTTCTACCACGTTCACTGGTACAAATATCCGCTGATTTTCTGGCTCAATATCATCACCAGTACAGGCTGTATGCAGACCGGCGACATGGATATTGCCTATCTCTCCGAGGTGGACCCTCTCTGGAACGACAGCACGCTTTCGATGATCCTGAATCCGGAAGTGGCGCTGTTCAACAACCTGCTGGCACAGGGCGCGTGTGCGGCGGATTCCATCGCCTCCACAGCAGGCGTACCGCTGGACCCGCTGTTCTGGTGCGCCGGTGCACAGGGCTCGATGTACCCGTTTACGGGATATACCAGCAATGAGTTTTCCCCGCTGGAGGCCTCGCTGCTGGTCAGTGAGCGGATGGCCTTCAAGCTCCACAGGGAGGGGTTGGTGATGGAGACGGTGGGGGCGGACCTTGCGGTGTGCTACGAATATCCGTCCCCGATCATCCCCAAATCCCGCTGGCGCTACCAGATGGTCAATATGTACCCCGAGCCGGGTGACTGTCACCCGTTCGGCACCACCACGCAGCTCTGGGGTTCGGTCCACAATACCCCTGCCTCAAAGAAAAACTTCGGCTACCTCATGTGGCGAAAACGCAACTGCGTTTACCTGTAAGGACTCACCATGAAATGCACTCTGATGACGGCGCTGATCTTCAGCGCCATGCTGCTGTCTGCCGCCGGCGTGCAGGCGGCGCAGCAACCCACCGTATCCGGCAGCGATATGGCTTACATGAAACAGCAGCAGCGTGATCTTGAGGTTTTCAAAAGCCAGCTGCAGGGCATGAACATTACTCTCCCCGATATGCAGCAGGGGCGCGTTTCGCAGATGCAAAACGAAATCGCAGCGGCACAGGCAGAGGAAAACAGTGCCAGCCGCACCACGCCGAAGGCCGTTTATTTTGTCAGCCTGGGCATCCCGGAGGAAGGTCTGTTACCCATGCTTGCAGATGCCCGCCGGTTTGGTATCCCTGCCACGTTGCGTGGCCTGCTTGATAACGACTTTCGTAAAACCGCTTCAATGATGTTTGAGCTTTCAAAAAAAGATAAGCAGGCCGGCGTCCAGATTGATCCGACGCTGTTCCAACAGTACGGCATTAAAGCGGTACCGGCGCTGGTCGTGACGTGCGGAGAGAAATTCGACGTTCTTTACGGCAGTCTTCCGGTTAAACAGGCTCTGGAAGAGGTGAAACAGCGGGGGGACTGCAACGCCACGGCAGATCAGTTACTTAAAGTAGGGGAGGGAGCGCGATGAGGAAACTGACGGCGGGGCTGTTTGTTCTGCTGGCGACGCTCCAGTGTGCCCGGGCTGATGATGTCAGCGATGCATATAGCGCAGGTGCCGGTCTCGCCGGAAGCAGCAAAGGGCAGGGAACTGACGCCGCGAAGGGAACTGACCCGGCATCGGTTATCCCGGGCTATACGTCCAGTCCTTCACAAAGTAGCTACTACGGCGGCGTTCAGGGGGGCGACGGCGGCATCAGCGATAAGGGGCAGACAGAACTCGGGCAGAATGAGGCCGGGCAGGCTGCCACCGATTCCTCAACGAAAAATCCGGCGGTTACCATCGATCCCAGTGCGGACTTCATACAGAACGGCAAGACCGCCGAAGCGAACGCCGGGACCGTGATGGACGGTACCAGCAGCGAGTGCACCACGAAGGTGGTATCAAAGTCGGTATTTGAAAACTACTCCTGTGATAAAGACGTGAATCAGGTGCAGACCTGTGCACGCACGGGGAGTGTGATCGTGACGGGATCAAGCCATACAGAGACGCGCACAATGAATATGCAGCTGACCAACGCCCGTCGCACAGGAAACCAGGTGCAGGTTGATTTCACCTTTCCTGAAACGGCCACGCTGATAAGCGGTACCACTCAGCTGGTTTACACGCCGGCGCCGACTTATAACTCAGGGGTGAATTACAGCACAACGATTCTGAACAATGCCGTTACGCTGAAATATGGTAACGGAGCCGTGTCGCTTGGCGTTGCCGGCATACAGGTTAACGCAGGCCAGGTTTACTCTGCGTTGATAACACCTCAGTCATCCCGTCTCGATGACACTATCAACACGCTTATCAAGTACATCAATAACGGCACCACGATTTTCCATCTCGACGTTACGTTTAACGTCACCGTCTCGGATAAAAAGGCGGCTACTGGCTGGTCTGAGAGCTGCGGTTTTGACAAATCGACCGCCACAGCCACGGCCGGCAGCACCTGTACTGACCCCGGCGGCACCCGGTCTGTTACCGCTGATGGTCAGACATATTCTCAAACGGAAAGCTGCTGGCAGTATTCCGACGCCTATATCGTACCCGTCAGTTCAACCGGTAACTGTGCGCAGTTAATGAGTAATCCTAACTGCACGGTGGTCGGCCGGGCCTGCACTGAAGCGGAAGGGATCGCCTGCCTGCATGAACAGGATACTTATCAGTGTCAGACCACCTACACCTCAAGCGGTCTGCTCTGCGCCGGTAACTATTTTTGTCAGAGCGGCGACTGCAGCGACACCGATGGGGCGGGAGACGGGGGATTTGATACGGCCGTGGCCAAACTGGCGGGACTTGCTTCTGCCGGTGACGACGTGAAGGCCGATCAGATCAATGTGAAAGCCTTTACCGGACAGGCGCTCTACTGCCGTAAAGCAATGGCCGGCTTCTCAAACTGCTGCGTGGATACGGGCTGGGGCAACAGTGCAGGTCTTGCAAACTGCAACAGCGATGAGATGGCCATCGGAAAGGCCAAGGCCAAAAAAGTGACCGTGCTGGTCGGCGAAGCGTGCAACAGAGCGGTGCTGGGCGTATGCGTGCAGAAAAAACAGGCGTACTGCGTATTTGGCGGCAAGCTGGCCCGCATCATTCAGGAACAGGGGCGACGCGATCAGCTGCACGTCAGTTTCGGAAACGGAGATTCTCCGGACTGTCGTGGAATAACCGTTCCGGAGCTGCAGGCCATCAACTTTGATCTCATTAACTTCCAGGACTTTTACAACGACCTGATGGATAACCAGAAAATTCCTGACTCTGCCACGATGGTGAAGCAGGCGAAAGACCGCATTGCTGCGCAGGTTAACGCACAGACCGGAGGTAAATGATGAGAACGCTGTTGCTGGCCGCCCTGATAGCCTGTGCGCTACCGGCATATGCGGACGGGACACCGCCGGCTGATGAGGTGGTGGCTCCGTCTGATCCGTTTACCGGCTGGCACTGGTATAACGAGCCGAAGAAAAAGCCGGAACCTCCCGCCCCCAGGCCACAGCCTGCCCCGCAGGTACCGGACTTCAGTAAGCTGTCACCCGGAGAACAGGCTGACGTGCTGAAGGGCTACACGAAGGAGGCGCTGAACAATGCCATTCTTCACCCGTCGGCGGAGAACACGGCGACATTCCTGCGCTGGCAGAAGTTCTGGACCGACCGGGCCTCGATGTTCAGCCAGTCGTTTGCGGTGGCGCAGCTGCATCACCCGGACCTCGATTACAACCTGGAGCATCCTCATTACAACAGCACCGCGCCGCTGCAGCAGGCCCGTGACCTGGCGGACCAGACGCAGGCCATTGCGCAACTCGCCGGACGGTACGGCCTGGTGTATTTCTACCGCGGCGGCGACCCGATTGACGCGCAGATGGCGGGCGTGGTTGCTGACTTTGCCCGAACGCGACACATCGCACTTATTCCCGTCAGCATGGACGGTCAGATTTCACCGCAGGTGCCGGACAGCCGGCCTGACGGTGGGCAGAGCGCCCGGATGGGGATCAGTCACTATCCGGCGCTGTTCCTGGTCGACCCGGCATCGAAAGATTACCGACCGCTGGCTTACGGCTTTATGACGCAGGACGACCTGTCAAAGCGTTTTCTTAACGTGGCTACCGGCTTCAAACCCAATTTCTGAGGAGTTATCTATGCTGACGCTTTCACCTGTATGGCACAGGCGGCTGAAGGCCACCCGTGGCCTGACAAACCTGGTGTTCCAAACGTTTGTTATCCATCCGGCCCTGTTTTTTTTCCTGCTCTTCCTGCTGGCTGCGCACAACATCGGAAACGTGGGGAGCATGTTGCTGAATGAGGCTGAAAGGATTGTGCGGGACGCACCGGAAGGTCAGGTATGGGACTGTATATCACCGGCCAGTGCCGTAACGGAATTCCCTTCCATCCCGCCCGCTGCGCCTGAACTGGATGACTCTGCTCCGGCGACTGTAAAGGCCGCTCCGGAACGCGTTGCGTGTGTGAAGACGGCGGTGAGCCGGAAGGTTCTGGCAGGAGAAATTAACAGCATATTACTGTCTCTCTATAAAACAGGCGTGCTGCTATCCATCATCTCCAGCATGGCGATACTGTTCATCCGCAGGCAGAAATCCGGGAGGTAATATGAGATTCAGTCTGTTTATCCCCTTACTGATGCTGCTGGCACATCCGGCAGCACAGGCCACCGTGACCGACGATATCGCGGCCATGGAGAAGGCAAAAGTTAATACGGGATGGGCACCCGCGCTACCCACGCTGGGGTTACCATCGGGGCATGGCATGCGGGCACCGAACATGATGACGCTGAGTGATGGCCGCCAGATCAATCTCAGTGATTATGCCATCGTGGTCTTTATGCAGCGTGGATGCCAGTACAGTGCAAAGTTCGATCCGGTGCTGAAAGAATGGGCGAATGAGACCGGGATTAAAGTTTACCCTTATACCCTTGATGGCTACGGAGACAGCGCCTTTCCGGTGGCACTTATCCCGCGTAAAGCCACGGCCAGTGAGCCGATTGCCGGTGAAATACTGACGTTTTTCGGTAATGGTTTGCCGATTGCGACGCCCACCACGTTTATGGTCAACGTGAACACCAATATGGCATATCCACTCTATCAGGGAGTAACCGACGCAGGCACGATTGCCCAGCGGCTCGGCCAGATGATTGAAGCTGACCTTGATCATCTTGCCCCCGATACGCTGGGTCCTGTTCCGACCAGCCCGGCGCTCACCGCTCAGTAAATATCCGGATAAAATCATGTACGAAGCCCCTTTCACTCTCTCGAATACCGAGCGGACATTGATGCTCGTCTGTATTTCACTGCTGGCCGCTGCGGGACTTTATGCCTGGCTTGTCTCTGAAATCTTCAATACGTTTTCACTCATCCTCATCAGCAGGGAACAAACTTATGATCTGCGGGTTTTTCCACTGCTGTTTCTGTTAGCACTGACGGGGGGATTTGCCTGTGGTGTGCTGGTCAGTATCACGTTGCGGCGCAACGGATTCATGAGGGATACAAAAACAACACCGGAGCCAACGCTATGAATCTGCGTAAAATATTTATCTCCGCGGCCTCCGCTCTACTGATAAGCAGTCCAGCACTTGCCGACGTACAGGGTGACCTCAATGGTTTTTTTGGCAGCCTCGGTTATGACGGGAACGTCTCACAAGCGCAGGCATGGCAGGGGCAGGCAGCAGGTTACATGACGGGTGGTTCGGTTTACCTGCGAAACCCTGTAAAGCAGGTGCAGCTTATCTCGATGCAGGTGCCCTCGCTTAACGCGGGTTGCGGAGGGATAGACGCTTATCTGGGGGCTTTTTCCTACATCAACGGAGCAGAACTGCAACGTTTCGTTAAGCAGATTATGAGCAACGCGGCGGGTTATGCCTTCGACCTTGCGCTGCAGACGATGGTGCCGGAGCTCAAACAGGCGAAAGACTTTCTGCAAAAACTTGCCTCCGACGTCAACTCGTCAAACATGAGCTCCTGTCAGGCCGCACAGGGGATTATCGGAGGGCTCTGGCCCGTCTCGCAGGTGTCGAACCAGAAAATCTGTCAGGACATTGCGGGCGAGAGCAACCTGTTTTCAGACTGGGCCGCGTCCCGGCAGGGATGCACGGTAGGGGGGCAGGGTGACAGCGTGACCGGTCGTGCCGGTGACGACATGAAGGACCAGGTGTTGAAGAACAAGAACCTGGTGTGGGATGCGCTGGGTCGCAACCACCTCTTCGACGGTAACCGACAGCTCAAGGAACTGGTAATGAGCATCGTTGGCTCCATCATTTTTAACAAGACCGGCGATGTCACTATCCTGACGCCAATGGTTGATAACCGGGACGTCATCAGCGTGCTGATGCGCGGCGGTACGGCGAAGATTTATGGTTGTGACGACGCCGACCTGTGTCTCGGCCCCACGGTGACTGACGTTACGGTGAGCAGCGACAACGGTCTGGTGACGCTGGTGCGCACCATCATGCTGTCCATCAACCAGAAACTCGGTGACGACACCGGCATGACCGACAGGGAAAAGGGCTTCATCAATACCACCTCGGTGCCGGTGCTCAAGTACCTGACCAATTCGCGCAGTATGGGCATGAGCCCGACCTACCTTATTCAGGTGGCTGACTTTATTGCTCAGGATCTGATGATCCAGTACTTGCAGGAGCTGGTAAAACAGGCCGGACAGTCGCTGGCCGGAAAGAACTTCCCGGAGCAGGCAGCAGGCGAGCTTCGTAACAACGTGGCGCAGGCGCAGTCGCTGCTGGCCCAGATGAAGCTGCAGTCGGCGGCGGACCAGAACGCACTGGACGGCATTGACCGCAACATGCAGTACCTGCAGCAGCAGGTCTCCACCATCATCTCCACGTCCTATCAGAGTAACTATCGCTGGGGTAACGGCAATGACTGAGGTCTACACAATTTATGGCGGTGATATGTGGCGTCAGGTGTTTAACGGCGTCGTCACCATTATCGGCTCGTCCACGTTTGACACTCTGCTGCGCATTGTGGGGCTGTTCGGTGTATTAGGGGTAATGGTCTCCTTCATAAAATCACGCAACCCGATGGTGTTTATGCACTGGCTGGCGGTTTTCATGCTGATCACCTCTGCCATGCTGGTTCCAAAGAGAAGCGTGCAAATTATTGATATCACCGATCCGGCGGCGGTGTACGAGGTTGATAACGTGCCGTTGGGGCTGGCAATGATTGCAGGCCTGTCAACGGGCGCGGGATTCGGGGTAGCGCAACTCTATGACTACACTCTGGCCCGTCCGGACTCGCTGACTTACACGAAGTCGGGCATGCTGTTTGGTTCGCAGATTGTCGCCCAGACGTCCGATTTCCGTACGCAGAACCCTCAGCTGGCGCAGATGCTTACCGATTACGTGGAAAACTGCGTTATCGGCGACATCATGCTTAACAATAAGTACACCATCAGCCAGCTGCTCAACAGCACCGATCCACTGACGCTTATCACTGATAACCCCAGCCCGCTTCGCGGCCTCTACCAGCCTGGCAGCAGCGGGCGTGAGTTCGTGACCTGCCAGCAGGCGGCGGTCACCATAAAGACGCTCATGAACGATGACATACGTATTGGTGGGGTGAGCTGGCATGATGCCGCGACGCGGCTGTTCGGCAGCAAGGTGAATGCGGATTCGCTGCTCAGCAACGCCATGGATGAGAGCTACGGATTCTTCTACAAGGGTGGCCTGAGCGCCTCGCAGATTATGCGTAATAACGTGACCAACGCCGCGGTACGTGACGGCTGGAAAGGCTTTGCGGCCCGATCATCGGACACGGCCAACCTGGTAAATCTGGCAACCGAGTCAAGTATGACCAAGCAGCGTCTGAGCTGGGCTGCCGGGGGGGCGATTGCAGCGCGTACCCTGCCGTTGTTCCAGTCCATGATGATGCTCATCCTGATAGGCCTGTTTCCACTGTTGATTGCCCTGGCGTTGACCAACCATTCCATTTTCGGACTGAACACACTCAAGTTGTACGCTGGCGGCTTTCTTTACTTCCAGATGTGGCCGGTTATGTTCGCAATACTTAACTCGCTGGCCAACTTTTATCTGCAGTCAAAAACGGGCAACACGGCACTGGTGCTTGCCAATGCAGATCAGGTGGCACTGCAGCATTCTGACGTGGCCAATATCGCGGGCTATCTCAGCATGTCCATTCCGGTGCTTTCGTTCTTCCTGACCAAAGGTGCGGCCTCTGTGGCCTCACAGGCGGTAGGTGGGGTGATGAGCTCGGCAGCCTTTGCAGCCGGCGGGCAGGCTTCAACCACGGCAGACGGTAACTGGTCATTCAATAACATGTCGACCGATAACGTTAACGCCAATAAATTCGATACCAATATGCTGCAACGTTCCGGTTCGCAGGCTTTCCAGACCGGAAATGGCGCCATGCATACGCAGACCGCCGACGGGCACAACGTCTATGATACCAGTGGGGCGATCTCCAACCTGCCGGTAAATATGCGGTTGAGTTCTCTCGCCAGCAGTGGATTCTCGGAGCAGTCAAGGCAGGCGCAGCAGGAGGCGCAGACGGCTCTCGATGGCTATAACCACAGCGTGACCAGCGGTTTCCAGCAAATGACCCAGCTCAGCAGCCAGCACGGTAACAGCGATACCGTTACGCAGGGCAGCGACAACAGCGTGGCCACCAATGCATCACGTGGAGCAAGCCAGATGCAGTCTGCCGTAGAGAGCTGGGCGAAGTCGCACAACATTTCTCAACAGCAGGCGTATAACCAGCTGATGGATATCAATAACCAGGGGAGCGTGGGAGCAGGCCTGAAGGGGTATGCCAAGTTCGACTCGGGTGACCAGCTGGCCGGCAAGCTCGGTAAATGGGCGACAGGGCTGAGTGCGGGAGGAGAGGGTAGCGTCAGTACCGACTGGCGGCACGCTTCCGGCAGTTCGCACGGTACGCAGGACAGCCATTCTGAGGGTCATGATTATCGTCAGGACCAGAACAGTCAGGCGGTTCGGGACTTCAGGCAGGGAATGGACATGGTCACGTCATCCCGTCTCAGCGAGTCAGGCAGCCATACGGATAACCAGTCGAATTCGCAGGTACAGCAATTTGCGGCCTCGCTTAATGATGCGAAAAGTCAGTATCACCAGTATACGGACAGCAGTACACGCAGTCAGGAATTCAGCCGGATGGCCACGCTGGCACAAAACCAGAGCGCCAGCCTGGACGCAAACTACAACCAGGAGTTTGTGGACTGGAGCACGGCGAAGTTTGGCAGTGATGCGCAGAGTGTTCTCACTAACGTGAACACGGCACGTGAAGCGGCCACCGAGTTTATGAAGGAAAGACTTGAACCGGAAATCATGCAGAACTACGGTGCGCGCACGGAGCAGACCGCCACGCAGCCGCTGACGGCTTCATCCTCGCTACCGGATGCGCCGGAAGCGTCCCGGGGTCGCGTATCGTCCGATGAAAATGCGCCCGCAGGTGAAGCACATCAGACCGTATCAGGAAGAGGTGTGCATATCTCCGCAGGGAACCGGAACGACGTGACGCTGCACAACCGGGAGCATAATCTGAACGGCCAGGCATCTCCGCCGTCTGAGTCCATGACTGACGATTACCGGTCTGGTGTGAACCGGTTGCAGGAACAGGCCGGAACTGCGGGAATACCGGAAAACGTGGCGCAACGGGTGGCAGAACAAAGATCTGCCAGCGGGGAAACTATCAGGGAAAATGACGGTAAAATCGGTCAAAACAAAACCACTGTTCAGGCATCCAGTGATATATTAAAGGGAGAACATCAGGTAGCGAAGGGAGCTTTTAAAGAAGGGAGGGATAAAGAGCTAGCTGACCAAGGGCAAAAACCGGAGAAAGTTAGTGCTCCGGATTTTGATGAAAAGCTTAGGGAGCTTCGCCGTAAAATAGGATGAGGGAGATAAATATGAGTCTTACACAAAGTGAAGTGAGAAAAGATGCTGAATTAATATTTAAATCTGTTCAGGATGACGCCAGTCATATGCCATCTGCTCTACAGGCTTTAAAAATTAGTTCGCTGTTCCCTCTTGCATGCCTTGCATCTTATGCACTTTCTATGGTGTGGATAGTGATTTCATTTTCTCCCCCGGACGATATGTGGATCAATCCCATAATTCATTATTTAGGCGGTGTGTTAGCATTTGGGGCATTCACTGTAATTTTAACTTTAGTTCTCATAGCTACATTTTATGGTCCCTCATTGGTTTATCTGGCTATTCCTGAAAAAGTCCGAGATAGCTCTGCCATCTTATTAAAAATTAAAAGATTGTCCCGTAATTTTGGCGGGGTGCTCACTTTTGTGAATTTTCTATATGCTGTAGTGTGTGCTTTCTATCCATCAGCTTTCTATGGAGCACCATTCTTATTACTAATGTCTTATATAGTATTTCAACTAGTTATTAACGCAGAGTTAGTTCGTTATGGAATTGCTCCGTTGATGGAAAAAATCAGTAGTTTGCTTAAAAAGATTTAAGTTCTCCCGGCCTTTGCCGATATCCCTTCTTTCATTCTGATTGAAGGGCTTTCCTCCTGGTTTTATCAATCCATTCTACTTCATGGGGCCATTTGCCCCACTCATTCTGTTCGAAAAGGAATCACAAATGAAATACCGCAATTCATTCGTGGCGGCTATGGCCGCCTCATGCCTCGTACTTTCCGGTTGCAGCGCAATGGGAACCGCCATTAAGAAGAGAAACCTCGACGTCAAGACACAGATGAGCCAGACAGTATGGCTTGAGCCATCAAACGAAAAGACAGTCTATCTTCAGGTACGTAACACGTCCGATAAGGACATGAGCGACCTGCAGACACTGCTTTCACAGGACCTGCGCGCCAAAGGCTATACCGTGACTTCCTCTCCGGATGCGGCGTATTACTGGATCCAGGCCAACGTGTTGAAGGCTGAAAAAATGGACCTGCGCACGGCTCAGGGGCTGCTGGGCAGTGGTTATGAGGGGGCTGCCACCGGCGCGGCGCTGGGGGCGGGCATCACGGCCTATAACAGCACGTCAGGCGGTGCGATACTCGGCGTGGGTCTGGCGGCCGGGCTGGCGGGCATGGCCGCCGATGCAATGATCGAAGACGTGAACTATACAATGGTGACCGATCTGCAGATTTCCGAGCGCAGTAAGGCGTCAGTGACCACAGACAGCGTGTCCGCTCTGCGTCAGGGAACGTCGAGCGTTAAGGTTCAGACCAGCAGCGAAGAGGGCAACCGTATCAAGTACCAGACGCGGGTGGTCTCGAACGCCAACAAGGTGAACCTCAAGTTTGAAGAAGCGAAACCGGTCCTGGAAGCTCAGCTGGCCAAATCTGTAGCTGGCATTATGTAAACCCCTGGCGGCAGCATTTGCTGCCCACTACGTTCTGTCTCCTGCGCCGCTCCCTGCGGCGCATGTCCGGTTCTCATTATATTCACACCGTACCTACCCCATCATCACCAACACACTGACGGAAATCACTATGCTCACTCTCAACGGTGCGGCACGCACCCTTATTCTCTGGTTTACCCTGTTCTTCACCTGGAGCGCCTGCCTGTTGTGGCAGTACGGGCCGGATATCGTGAAGGTCATCATGAGCGACAGCCATCTGTTCGCGTACGATCTCGCGCTGCGGACAGCGCAACATGACCTCATGCCGCCGGGCGTCATCACGGCTCTGCTGGTGCTTATCGTGCTGTCGGCCGGTGCGGTGCTGTCGGCGCTGACGCTTGCCTGCTGGAATCTGTTTTTCCTGGCCTGCGGTATCCCCCTGATGGCCGGCTACTGGTTGTTTCGCCGCACGGGACTTATCAACACACCCTCATCGGTCACCCTGAAATAATCTCCGGGGCCTGAACGGCCCCTGCAACACTATTCCCTTTTGCAACTGCCTGCCCGACATCTCCGGGCGGGCTGCGCCTGCGCGTCTGCCGGAGTCACCCATGAGTTTCACCCCTAAAAACCTTACACAGGGCGGCCAGATGACCGCCTACCGCCTGCGCATGTTCGTGCAGGTGAACCAGTGGATTTCGCACTGGATGGTGCTGCTTTTTCTGGTCGCCACGGCTGCCCTGTTCTGGGCGGTAACGCCAGACGACACGCTGCGTAACGGCTTCTGGTACTGGTCCGGCCGCCTGTTCTCGGGATTTCTGCCGCTGATGGACCGCAGCAGTCCCGCTACCTGGGATATCAGCTGGCACTGCGAACAGGCAACACTCTGCACCACGAAGCTGACGCTGGCACAACTGCTGGCCAGCGAGTGGATGCAGGTGCAGGGCGCACAGCTGCTGCAGAACCTGAAGTTGTGCGCCGCCGGGTGTGGCACCGTCGCGCTGGCACTCTTCTGCTGTATCGCCTGGTACATCGGGAGCATCGGGAAAAAGGAAAGCGAAGACGAGTACATCTCCGGGATGAAGCTTACCGACAGGCTGAACGACGTGAACCGCCAGCTAAAAAAGGCCGGCGAGAAGTCAGACCTGCAGATTGGCGGCCTGAATATGGTAAAGAACGCCGAGGTCATGAACTACCTCATTCACGGTACCATCGGCGTGGGCAAGTCCACCCTTATCCGCTGGCTGCTGGACTACATCCGCCGGCGCGGCGACCGGGCGATTGTTTACGATTCCGGCGGTACGTTTATTGAGACCCACTACGACGAGCGCGTGGACAAAATTCTGAACGCGCACGACAGACGCTGTGAGAACTGGGTGCTGTGGCGCGAAGCGCAGGACGTGGTGGACTACGAGAACATGACGGCCGCGTTGATGCCGGTCGAAGGCGACTCTGACCCGTTCTGGGTGTCCTCATCGCGCACCATCTTCAGCGACACGGCCATGCAGTTCGCATCCCGTCCTGACCGCAGCATTGAAACGTTCCTGAAGACCTGCCTGTCCATCGACCTCAAAAGCCTGCGCGAGTTTCTCAAAAACACCCCGTCGGCCAACCTGGTCGAGGAGAAAATCGAGAAAACCGCCATCTCCATCAGATCGGTGCTGACCAACTATGCCAAGTCCCTGCGATATCTGCAGGGGCTGGATAAGGAGGGCAAGCCGGAGTTCAGCATCCGCGAATGGATGACCGATGCAAAGTATGACAGCAGCTGGCTTTTTATTTCCACCACGGCGCGTCATCGCAAGGCTGTGCGGCCGCTTATTTCCATGTGGCTGTCGCTGGCCACGCTATTGCTGCAGAGCATGGGCGAGAGCAGCGACAGGCGCGTGTGGTTCATTGGTGATGAAATTGCCAGCCTGCAGAAGATACCTGAATTTAACGAGACGCTGGCCGAGGCCCGCAAGTTCGGCGGCTGTTTCGTGCTGGGCATTCAGAACATGCCACAGCTAATCCACATCTACGGCCGCGAGATGGCCAAAGCCATTTTTGACCTGCTGAACACCCGTGCCTATGGCCGCTCACCCAGTGCTGAGGTGGCCAAAATCGTGGAGGAGGAGCTGGGGCATCAGCGCCGGCGTGAGGCCCGCGAACAGAACAGCTTCGGCCTTGATCAGGTGCGTGACGGTATCTCCATCAGTAAGGACAAGGTCAACGATCCCATCGTGGACTACGACCAGATCATGAAGATGCCTAACCTGCAGTTCTATGTGCGCCTGCCGGGCGAATATCCGGTGGTGAAGCTGAACCTGAAGTACCGCAAACAGAAGAAATATCACCCCGCGCTGATGGAGCGCGACTTCCGCGACCGCCTGAGTCCGGAGCTCGAGCGCATCATCGAGAGCAATGAACGCAGTGCCCGGGCGGCCGCTATTTCGTTTCCAACCGGCGAAGAAGTACTGGAAGACGGCGATATCACCACCGCCTCATCCGGGCGGGAGTCCGTGCCTGCCTCACCCGCTGCCTCGTCTTCAAACGCTGATCCGCACGTGCGCCGCCCGTCTTCGCCAGCTGAGCGGGAGATTATGTCGCCAGTACCTGCTGCGCGACCGGCTGCAGCACAACCGGCATCAGAGGCCGCGAGTGACACGCCGCCGTCCTCAAACGTGCGTCGGTTCCCGCTGCGTATTGTCCAGGCACCGGTCATCGCGGCTGATGCTGAGCCGCTGCCGGCAAAGCAGGCTGACGCAGAGGCAACGCCTGAAACAGAAATGACCCCAGCGGCACCTGTCCGGCCGGATACGGCGTCAGACGTCGCGCCTGAACCATTGCCGCAGGCGCCACAGCAGCCCGTCGTGCGGTCAGTCATGAAGTCAACGCCGTCAGGTCCGAGCGCCCTTGACATGCTGGCGCGCCGTAAAAACCGTGCCGCCGCGTCAGAAAACAGTGAAAGCAACGCTGAGGAGGCTGCGCCACCGGATAGCGCAGCGCGGGGCGAAGCACCTGAACTGAACATGCAGATGGAAAAAGACGAAGGCGGCCGGCTCATCGTCCGCCACATCAGCCCGCGAAAAACCGACCAGGAAAAGCTCGAGGAGGCCCACGCCCGTCAGTACGGCGGTGCCAATGCGCGTATGGCAGACGATGAACAGAACATCCTGCGACACCGTGACGATTACGAGGCATATCAGAACATGAATGACCACCATGAACCCGGAGGGTACGAACGATGATGACCGTCGCCCCGGTGGCGTCCGCTGCGGACGCCGCAGGCTATTACAGCAGCAAGGACAACTACTACTTTCTTGACGATCTGCAGAGCCAGTGGCTGGGCGAAGGCGCCCGTGAGCTGGGTCTTGAAGGGCCCGTAGATCTGGAGGCGTTCACCGCCGTGCTGCACGGCAAGCTTCCGAACGGCGTCGAACTCGGCAAGGAGGTTCAGGGCAACCATGTTCACCGTCCGGGGCATGACTTCACTTTTTCTGCTCCCAAAAGTATCTCAATGCTTATTCTCGCCGGCGGTGACAAGCGCCTGCTTGAGGCCCATCACGAAGCGGTAAAAGAGACGCTGGCGGTGATGGAGCAAATGGTCAGCGCCCGCGACACGAAGGACGGCATTACTTCCATCGTGCCCACCGGAAAAATGGTGGCCGCGCTGTTCACCCATGACACCTCCCGAAATCTGGATCCGCAGATACACACCCATGCGGTACTGGCAAACGTTACGGAGCTGGAAGGTAAGTGGAAGGCGCTTGCTACAGACTACATCCACGGCGCGGGGTTTATTGAAACGATGTACCGCCATCAGGTGAGCTTCGGGAAAATTTACCGCAACTTACTGAAGGGGAAAACTGAGACGCTGGGGTTTGAAACAGAGCTGACCGGCGGGAAACACGAGTTGTGGGAGGTTAAAGGGTTCACTGACGACGTGCTGGACGCCTTTTCCTCACGCCACCGCGAAATTCATGCCCGCGTCGGGGACGAGGCCTCGCTGAAAAGCCGGGACGTGGCGGCGCTGGACACGCGGCAGCGTAAGCAGGATATCAGCCGTTACTGTGAGGCGACTGCAGCTGAACTGACCACGGAAGCGCTGACCCGGACGCAAGAACAGCCTGTATCCGGCATCAGCCGTGAAGACGCTGCCGCCATACGCACTGAGAGCCGCCCCGAACCTCCGGATGAGAGGCCCATCAGCAAACCCGAAACGGCCGACGGCCGGTCCCGCCTCCAGGAACGCTGGCAGCGCCAGATGGATGACCTCGGATTCGACCTGTCCGGGGTAATGAAGGAGGCCACGCTGCGGGCCGCTGAGCGGCCATTGCCGGGTGAAGATCGCCCGCTGCCACCGGATGCAATGGAGGCAGTTCGGACCGCCATTTCGGTGCTGAGCGACAGCCGCACCCGCTTCACCTACGGTGACCTGTTGATGACCGCGCATGAGGCCGGGGAGGCGCAACAGTCGATACCTCACCTGCGTCAGGCTATTGACCGTGCCGTCAGTGAGAACCTGCTGGCACCGCTGGATGGCGACAAGGGTGTATTCACCTCGCACATCCACCTGCTTGACGAGCTTTCCGTGCAGGCACTGGCCGCGGACAT
Source organism: Erwinia amylovora (assembly GCA_050311775.1). Taxonomy (GTDB): domain Bacteria; phylum Pseudomonadota; class Gammaproteobacteria; order Enterobacterales; family Enterobacteriaceae; genus Erwinia; species Erwinia amylovora_A. Next base: position 65,206 of record JBNONK010000019.1, read on the forward strand.
CGTTAAGGAAAATAAGGTGGTGAGCTTCCGCTCTCCCGAAAATGATGCGCCGGCACGGCTCAAAAGCGTGGAGTTTGCGCCGGTGGCCATCCTCAGCGCACCGGCCTCGGTACAGCGCCTTCGTGAAACGGCAGAAGAACTGGTGACAATGTCACGCGACAATGGCCGGGAAGTGAAGGTACTGGCCAGTTCAGCAGAGCGTGGCATGAGTCTCGGTAAGTCAGCGCTGCTGAAGGACGACATTCTCTACCGCAGCCGCGTGCTGGACAGCTCGTTCAGCCTTTCCCCCCAGAGCACCCTCATCGTTGAGGGGGCGGAAAAGCTCGGGCTGAAGGAGATGCTGGTGCTGACCGGCGAGGCGCGGGAGAAGAACGCCCAGCTGCTTTTTCTGGACAGCGCGGGCCGCCAGTCAAATGCAAACGCATTATCGGTACTCTCTTCGGCCGGCGTGGAGCGTCACGGCCTGACAGAACCCGCGCCCGGACTGGAAGCGCGGGTTATCAGCATCGGCGATAAACGTGACCGTTACCGGGCACTGGCCGGACGTTACGCCGAACTGAGCGGACCGGACTCGACGGTGACTGCTTCAGTGGTGGGAGTCCGCGAACAGCATCAGCTAACCGGCCTCATCCGTGACGCACTGCAGGACGCCGGCAAGCTGGGGCGCGATACCGTCAGTATTGAGGCCCGCACGCCGGTATTTATGACGGCAAAGGAGCGCAAAATACCGGCCAGCTGGCTTGCAGGCATGGTACTTGAAGACCGGACGCAGAAAAACGAAACCCGTCACTACGTGATTGACCGGGTGCATGCGGAAACCCGCATGCTGTCACTGGTTGACGCGGACGGCGTGCTGAGCCGGGTAAAGCTGGGTGAGCTGACCGGTGACTGGCGGGCCTTTACAACGGAAACCCTCAGCGTGGCGGAGGGGGAGCAGCTGTTTGCACTGGCGGCCGATAAAAATGCCGGGTTGAAGGCGCGCGACCGGCTGACGGTCACCGCCGTTGAAAAAGACGGGCTGACGCTCACGCGAGCCGGGCAGGAAAAACCGCTGCGCGTGGCCACTGACCGGCCGCTGTACGTCACGCACGGCTACGTCAGCGCACCCGGCAGCAGGGATAATGAGCAGGGGATTGTACTGGCGAGCCTCAACGGCCGTGACCTGTCGGCCAACATGATGAATGCGCTGGCGCAGTCCGGGCGCGAGGCGGAAATCTTCACCGGCGAGGCGCTTAACCGTGCGGAGGAACGACTTGGCCGCATGCGGACCACGCGCTCACCGCTGGAGCTTGTCCGTCAGGCCAGCGGGAAGGAAGAACCCGGCGAGGCGCTGACGGCCCTGAATGCGGCCGTGCGCACCGACGCGCAGAAAGCGGTATCGAGGGCGGTGGCACAGATGCGGGACGTCTCTTTCTCTGAGGTAAAACTGCTTGACCAGGCCGTGGGCTTCTCGGACGACGTGGGCGCACTGCGCGAAGAGATAGCCCGGCAGGCAAAGGCCGGCGACCTGATGCCGGTGAAGGTAGGGGGCGAACCGCGCTACGTGGCGCGCGCCACCTGGGAGATGGAAAAGGTCATCATCGCTGAGGTAACTGCGGGCAAGAACACTCAGGTACCCCTGATGCCGGATATTTCGTCATCGATGCTGAGCGGACTCACGACGGGGCAGAAGGGGGCGACAACCCTCATTCTGCAGAGTAAGGACCGCTTTACCGCCGTGCAGGGCTACGCGGGTGTGGGGAAAACCACGCAGTTTGCTGCGGTAAAAGCGGCCATCGATACCCTGCCGGCATCAGAACGACCGCTTATCATCGGGCTGGCTCCGACGCACAGGGCGGTTAAGGAAATGCGCGGCGCCGGCATTGATGCGCAGACGCTAAAATCCTTCGTGATGGACTGGCAGCAGCGCAGCGCCGCCGGAGAAAGCGTGCGCTACGACAAAACGCTTTTTCTGATTGATGAGTCATCAATGCTCGGTAACCAGGACACGGCAGCGGCCTACCGTGCGATTGCGGCCGGAGAAGGACGAGCCGTGTCGGTAGGCGACATAGCGCAGCTGGAATCGCCCGAGAGCGGCGCACCATTTCGGCTGATGCAGGAGCGCAGCCCGATAGACGTGGCGGTGATGAAGGAGATCGTGCGCCAGCGAGATGCCAACCTGAAGTCAGCCGTTTACAGCGTTATCGAAAATAAAGCCGGGGCGGCGCTGGAGAAGATTGAGCAGGTGTCGCCGTTAACCGTGCCGCGCAGGGCGGGGGCCGTGCCGCCATCCCGCTCGGTGGTGGAAACGCAGGATCCGGTTTCCTTTATTGTGGCTGACTATATGAGCCGCACCGATGCGGCACGGGAGGAAACCATGATACTGGTGCAGCTTAATGCCGACCGGCGGGCCATCAACAGCGGTATTCATGATGCGATGGTGGCCATGAAAGAGCTCGGCAATAAGGCGGTGACGGTGCCGGTGCTGGACAGGGTGACCGGTGGCCGGCACGACTTTAACCGCATCCAGGACTGGAAAGCAGGACAGGTGGTGCTGGCAAATGAACGCTATCTGAACGTGACCGCCGTCGACCGCGGCACCGGCCGGGTATTATTACGTGATGAGAATGGCCGCATGCAGTATTACTCGCCGGCAGAGCTGAACGCCACGGAAGTTGAGGTCTTTGAGAAGCGGAATATTGAGCTGCGCGAGGGCGACAGCGTGCGCCTGAACAAAACGCAGAAGCAGGCCGGTCACGCGGCGCACGAACAGTACCGGGTGGAAGCACTGCGCGACAACGGGGAAATCGTACTGAAGAACCGGGACGGAGTGAAGGTTATCGATCCGGCCTCGGTGACTGCCGACCGACACGTTGATTATGCCTGGGCCGTCACGGGCTACGGCGGGCAGGGCGCCAGCGCCGCCTATGACATCGTACTGGAAGGAACCGAGGGCGCACGTGAGCGCATGAGCGGCATGCGGGCCTTCTACATCAACGTATCGAGGGCAAAGGACCATGTGCAGGTGGTGACCGATGGTCTGGATAAGTGGGTGGCCACGCTGAGGGAAAAGGACAAGGGACCCGCCACGGCGCATGACGCGCTGTCACCGGAGCCGGCGCGGGCGCAGGCCCGCAGCATCTGGGCAATGGGGCAGCCGGTCGCAAAGACCGCTCTCGGACGGGCTTTTCTGCGAGAACAGGGCCTGAAGGGTGCCCCGGTAACGGCCCGCGTTATCCCGGCCACGCAAAAGTTTCCGTCACCGTACCTGGCGCTGCCGGCCTATGACGGCAACGGCAAGACGGCGGGCCTGACCCTTATTCCCCTGCAGCCAGACACCGGGCAGATAAAAACCGGCGAGTCGCGCCAGCTCGTTACGGACGGGGCGCAGGCCGCCATACTGCAGAAGAGCCGCAGCGGAGAAACGCTGGTTGTCAGTGACCTTACCCAGGGGCTGGCCGCCGCGCGTGATAACCCTTCATCGGGCGTATTGCTGCTGACCGGACGACACGCCCCCTCCGCGCAGCTGCTGAAGGTGGCGGGAGGACTGCCAGATCGCGCGATGCGCCCGGACGCCACGCTGCTGCGGCTGGTGCAATCGGAACTGCAGGCGGTACTGCGTACCCTGCCGCAGGATGCACCGGTACCTGACGAGCGGGCAGCGCTGCAGGCGGCGCTGAATGCCGTTGAGATGGCACAGCGAGCTCAGGAGATCCGCATGCCTGAAGACAGAGCAGAGAAGGACAGGCAGTCTGGTCTCACGGACAGTATCAGAGACGTGGCCGGGCAGAAAAATTCCCTGCCCGCATTTACACCGGACAGAGAGGGCGTGCGTCCTGAAGACGTTTTGTCTGACGCAGTGCGTGAGCTGGCCAGCCGGATAGAGGAACGAATGAAACAGCAGATACCGGCCCTGCCGGGCGAGAAGGTCCCGGACTATGCTTCACTTGTCCGGGACGCGTCGGCCGCGCTGGCCGGGAGTGAAGCATTACCGGGCGGGGCAGTACGGGCGGTGCTGGATGCGCTGGCAGGCTCAGGAGTGCCGGCGGATATTCGTCTTAACGGGGATGCGACGCAGGGGGGCGGCATACCGGCCTCCGTAATGAAGCATGTTCAGGAGGAGCAGCAGCACGGCCGGACGGCAGCCGGGCCTGAACAGTCAGCCGTTAAGGAAAAAGCCATGGCGGCCGCCGCGCGGGAGCTCGACAGGCAGCGTACCCCGGAACTGCCGCCTGCGCCACGCGGGCAGGAAATGGAGCATAAGGAACTCAACCATGCGCCGCAGCGTCATATCCAGAAGGAACGTTAACCTGCTATGCATCAAGAGAAAAATGACACGAGAGGAATGGCTGTACCGGCTGCGCCGGTGTACGTCAGCGGAAACGCTGGAGAGAGTGGCTGAGCACCAGAATTACACCCTGACCGGAGACGAGCTGCACCGGTTTAATGCCGCCGCCGACCACAGGCGGGCCGAGCTGGTTTCCGGGCGTCTCTACGACAAAATCCCCAAATCACTGTGGCGCCACGTGCGCTGAGGACTTCCCATTGAAAAACACCTTTGTAAAGGCGTCCATGACGGCCGCACTGTTGTGCTGCCTGTCGTCTGCAGGGGCGACGCAGCCAGCCGGGACCTTCACCGCTGAGCAGCAGGCTCAGATTGGCCAGATTGCCGGCGATTATCTGCTGGCGCATCCGGAGATTTTACTGCAGGTCAGCCAGAAACTTCAGGCGCAGCAGGCAGAGCGCCAGTCGCTGGCCATGCGCACGGCAGCGGTGAAGTTGTCAGGGCCACTGACAACCGATCCGGACGTTCCTGCGGTAGGTCCTGCCGGAGCGCGCGTTGCGGTGATTGAGTTTTTTGATTACCAGTGCGTGTACTGCAGCCGGATGGCGCCGGTCGTGGAGCAGGTGATGAAAGCCCGTCCTGACGTGAAGTATGTCTTTAAAGACTGGCCCATCTTCGCCGGTAAATGGGCAACCTCCCGGACGGCTGCGGAGCGTGGTCTGCAGGTGTGGAAACAAAAAGGACCATCGGCCTACATGACGTACCACAACGGGATCTATGCCACCGGGCACGATGAGGGTCAGCTGACGCAGGCAGATATTGACCGGGTGAGTGCCAGCGCCGGCTTTGACCCGAACAGCCCGGCGGAAATCTCCGCGGAGGCGGTGACCGGGCGCAATGACGGGCTGGCGCAGGCCACAGGACTGACCGGCACGCCGGGCTTCATCATCATGCCTCTGAGCGGCGCCACCACGGAGAACACCACCGTCCTGGGGGGGGCCGTCCGGGCCGAACAGTTACAGGCTGCCATCGACCGTGCCGCGAACTGATTGTGATCCCCTGTCCGGACTGTACCTGCACGTCGGGAGATAACGAGGTTGACGCTTGCTACCCGACGTACTGGCAGTCTGACTTAACTACCTGACCGGATATATGACCATGCTGAAACTGAAGTTTTTACCCCCTTCCTGCGGCAGTGCCCGTTTTAACCAGCGGTTGATTGATGTGTTTTTTGTAACCGGTATTTCACTGTTCGTGGCCGCTGCCGCGATCAGCTGGGGCAGCCACGGGATGTTCGATGAAATTTTGTCACCGCAAAGCAGCCCCCAGGCCCTGCACATGATGGCTATCTGGAATGTGTTGATGTACTTCATCCCGGGAACGATGGCCGTGACCGGTGCGTCGCTGTCTCTTGTCACGCCCGTGTTAATCAGGTTGTGTCATTTATGTGAGAGGCTGCTGGATCTCCGCCTTGTGCGAACGCGCCTGCCCGGATAACGGGCCGGTCTGCTTCTGGTTCCGTACGGCCTGAGCGTGCTTTTATTCTAAAACCCCATCCTGTCCGTAGCGACCGTGCTGTTCGTTCCTCACTGCGTTGCGGTACGCCTCAGCACAATCGCCCCGGGCAGGGCTGAAAATGAAGATGAAAGGGAGTAATCAGTGAAAAAGAAAACGCATGGCCATGGGCAGGGTGCGCTGAGCACCGGCGCATTACGGTCAAACCGGCGCAGAAGACAACCGGCGCGGGAGCCTTCCGGTTCTTCACCCCCGGCCAGACTCGCGCTCATCCAGTTCAACAGCAATCTGCGTTACTTGGAGGAATACGATGCGTAAACACCTTCCATACATGATGTTAATGGCAGCCCTGAGCGGTATGCCTGCGCTCAGCACCGTGGCTGCACCGGGCGTCGCCGTGGGTTTTTCACCGGAGGGGAGTGCGGAGCAGCTGGTACTGAGTACACTCAACGATGCCCGGGAAAGTATCAGGCTGATGGGGTATTCGTTCACCTCACCTGAAGTGGTCAGCGCGCTGATGGCAGCGAAACTCCGGGGCGTTGACGTGAGGGTGGTCCTGGATGAGAAGGCCAACCACGGTCGCATCAGCCAGTGGGCCATGAAGCTGCTTGCCGGGGCAAAGATACCGCTGCGCACCGTGAATGCCTTTCCCATAATGCACGATAAATTTTTCGTGGTGGACGGGTGCACGGTGGAAACAGGTTCGCTGAACTTCACCCGATCGGGTGAGCGCTTCAACTCGGAAAACGTCATTGTACTGAATGACATGCCTGACGTGGCACAACGCTATCTCACTCACTGGCAGAGCCGGTGGGCGCTTGGAACCGACTGGCCACCCGCTCAGTAACATTATTGTTCCGCAGGTCTCACACCCTACTCACATGACGGGCGCGCCAACGCCGGTCACGCTGACGTTCAAAGTAAGTCGCTGATTTCTGTCAGATGTAGTATTCTCAGCCTATGATCCATTTTTTATTGCGGGGGGCTGAGATGTCGCATGTTGAAAATGCTAATTCTTCCTCATCGGACAACAAAAGGCCCTATAGAAAAGGCCGCCCTCTTTCACCTTCAGAGAGGCAGCAAGCTCTTGTTGCACGAAAAAAAGAGACGCATAAAGAAATCAGAGTTTTTGTTCGCAATGCTGAAAAGTCGAATCTACAGCGACTATGTGAGGCTAAAGGGCTTACTCAATCTGAAATGATCGAGAATCTCATCAGGATGGCAAGTCAACAGTTAGATGATGACGTCACGGAATAACTTTCTTGAGTGTTGAGATTTCAAGTGTTAGATTGTTGATCGAAGAGATATTTTGGTCAGCCACACCTTAAGGTGGCAGGGAACAGGTTCTGAATAACTTTTTACGGAGCCTGAATAGCAAAAACCCCGATAATCTTCCTCAAAGTTTGGCGACCTGAGAAGACTAACGGGGCTCACTAAAACTGTATAGAGTTTGTTGCTCTATGCAGGGAGTATAGTTTTATGCCTTTTAAAGGTCAACTCCCCCCGCGCAACATAAGCGCAGGGATCTGTGTCTGAGCATGTCTTTACGATTTCTCCGACTGGCGGTGCGGCTGTTCGCACCGGCGCATACCGTCCCTCACGCCGCGGCGAGTCCAACAGCCTGCGTAAGGGTCAGTCCAAAACGCACCGCAACCATGCACCTGAATTCAAAGGTAAAACGCCGCGCGGCATGGCCTCAAAGGTCGTTGCCTGCATCCGTCATCACGACTGGTGCCGCAATGCCGACCTGACCGAACTGCGGCGCCGGGGCTATACCCCGTACTCCCGCATGTTCGACAAAACCTTTACGCCAAAGCCGATGCGCATCACCGCGCGCTCCGAGAGCCGCGAGGCGCTGAGCGCCCTGTCGCTGGTGCTGGCCGCAAACTGCGACTACAGCCCGGACAGTGAGTACATGTTTGAAGCGATGCTGCCGGTGGAAGAAATGGCCCGGCGCATGGGCGTGCTGCACGTCTATGAAAGCGGCCGCAAGGCCTATGACGTGCTGCTGGCCGCGCTGCGGGTACTGGAAGAGATGGAGTATGTGGTGATACACCGCGACCGCGACGCGGACGCCGGGCAGTACAAGCCGATGCGCGTGTTCCTGACCGAACGCTTCTTCACCTCGCGGGGCATGACGCTTGAGAACGTGCGCGAATGGCTGCACAAGTACCGCCAGTGGGCCATTACATCCGGCATGGCCGAGTCCATGCGCGAGAAGTATGAGCGTCACCAGCTGAAGATGGCCCGCCTGGGCATCAACATTGATAACCACCATTCCCTGAAAAACCGCCTGAAGCAGATCAAACGCTGGGTGGTCAGCCCGGAGCTGCGCGCCGAAAAGCAGCGCGTGACCTCAGACCTGGAAGCCGCACTGGACGGCCACGCGCAGAAGCTGCGGCAGCTGCGCCCTGAATCCGCCACCGGCCGTTATCGCAGTGCGTGGCACCGCTATGCGGCGGCCGGGCAGCTGACGCCGGTGATGCAGATGAAGCTTGAGCGCGACCTTAAGGCGGAATTCCCGCAGCTGCACGTCAGCGACCCCGAGAAATACTTCCGGCTGCTGCTGGAGCGCGCCGGCGTTCCGCTGAAGTAACCCTTACCCCGACACTTCCACTCTCAACCGCGTCCTTCGCGGGCCTTATGCTGGCACTTTTCCGGTCATCCGGGTGCCCGGCAGTATGACCCCTGCCCGCCGTCCGGGAAAACGGACACTCCCTACGCAAAATTGCTGTTCCATACCCCCATTTTCATCCTCACCCGGTTCGTACCGGCAGGAAAATAAGCAGTTAATTTCGAACTACCTCCGGTGTGGCCATCAGTATGTAATTAGCTTCGAACACGGACGAAACATCCCACCTTTCAGGCTCATTAACTTCGAAAGGGGTTGCCCGTAAAAGTGCTAACTTCGAACGTTACTTCTGAACAAAACATGCTCTCTAAAGAGAGAGTACCTTTGAGCCAGCCTCACGCCTGGCCTCAGAGGTAGCTCCCTTCGCTCTGCTCAGGGCAATTCCGTGCCAGAAACACCGCGCAAAGCTTTCAGGTAAAAACCAGAAGTAGCACCCCGGCAGGCCGGGGCATCTGTATTAGTTACAACACTCAGAACCAATGACAACAGTCATCGCTCACATCAGCACAGTGCCCCACTGCAAAGCCCCGCCGCCCCGGGCCAGAGGCCCGGAACAGTGTGGCTTTAAAATGGGTGTTGTAAGCAGGTATACCGATGGCTGCAGGAAATGTTGCTTCAGATTCAGGTATACACGCCCGTAAGCGCCTTACAGGCGCATAACGCGGAGATACGCCCCGGCTGCGGCTTTGCCTTGCCGTGACCACTCCGACGGCGCAAAAGCCACTTCTTCATCGCTGAAAGCGGGTCTGGCTGTTCAGGGCGGAGGGGTGGATTGGTGAAACCTGTCAGTGCGGGGCGGCCGTGCCGCGTCACCGGCGCCTACTGACAACAGCGTTATCTTCAGCTCATACTGGCGCCTTCATTCGCTGACGCGCATTAAAGATTGTCTTACAGTTAAGTGAGCGTTATGTTTTATCAGAAGGAGCATGCTTAAAGTTTTGTCCCGTAAAGGGAGCATTAAGGAAAACAGATGGATACGACTGAAGAACTGAACAACACCTATTTTTATGCGGGCAGGCCTAACCTGTCCGCCAGTGAGTTACTGTTCATGATCTTCTGTGAAAAATTCGCGGAACAGCTGGGCGTCGATGACTTTGCTGCGATTGTGGCCATCCTTGCGGGAAGGAATAACCTGCCAACCCGGACAAAGCCACGGGATGCTATTGAAGGGACATCCCCGGCATCTCGCGGAGCCCGGCGGCTCATTGGCACAAAGAAATTTCCATGGGGGCTTAAACTGCCTACGGTCGTGGGAGGATATCCCCCTTCAACCCTGAGAGTTCGTATGACCCGGAAAATTAGTACGTTTGCAGGTCGGGCTATTCCGGTTGTGGGATGGCTTCTGCTCTCCAGGGACGTTTCCGAAATCACCTTCTATACCATCACCAGCTATAACGCTATTGCACGCGGGAATGACAAGATATGGTAGACGATACGGAAAAGCGCATACTGGCGCTGGTTGAACCCTGGAACGGAAGGTCGCTGCTTACGCTGAAAAAAAAAGTAATCACCGTGGATACGTCACTGAATCAGGATATGAACATGGATCCTGAAGATGCAGCAGAACTCCTGACTGAGGTGTTTGATGCCTTCGGTATGCAGCCGGATGAGGTCGATTTCAGCCGTTATTACCCGCGAGACTGGCGTAATGCCCAACCGCTGACGGTGAACATGCTGATTTTATCAGCCAGAGCCGGGCGTTGGCTGTATGCATGATTATTGGTTTTTGTGGTTTGAGGGCCAATGGAACGAGATCGTACGTTAGTGCCTGCTATAATATGGATGTTCACATAACAAAACTGGAAGCAATATATATTGAAAACGGGGCGGTAATAAACCCGGTAAAACGAACGGGCAGGATAAAAACGCATAAAAACCCCCGCACATGCTGTATAATCCGAAATATTGATCCACTGATGAATACCCTCAGACGTTTGGTACCCGGGGCGGGGAGGTTGTGCCCATGATTAAACAATTCCGTCACCGTATTGATCGTCTGAATGGCAAAAAGGGCGCTGCAGACATCCGGTATTATTTTAAGTAATATGCCTTTTGTCTGAATATCGTTATTCTGGCGTTGTCCGCGGGAACGCGTCATAATATTACCCGGACGGGCGAAATTGTAAGGGAAATTCCCCCTCCGGCCCGTATTCCCCGCCCCCGATACGTCCGTGAGCAAAAGGAGAAACGCTATCAGCCGGTATATTTATGACCCGACTCTGTATGCCCGCCCCGGTGACAGCAGAGGCGATTACAGTGAAGAGGAACGCCGGGAAATCCGTACGCTGCGCGATAATTACCCGGAACTGCATGAGGCGTGGGGGGATGTGGCGATCGCTGAGGCCTGGGCCGACTTTTCCGAGTCGGTTCACATGATGCGCTGGATTGAAAATCTGTCACGTGATGAAGATTTTCTGCTGTTTTTGTTCCTGCAGCAGGAGCGTGGCGAAATCCCCTGGGGAACGCCGGCTTACAGCCTGAAAGAGCAGGCGGCAGCTTACATCAGTGGTGAAACAGTACGGTGACGCTGACGGAAAAATCGGGCCATCTGGCATGGTGCGGACTGGTGGCGCTTGCGCTGGCCAGACAGGAGGGTGGCGTGCAGTCACCCGCGCAGGAAAACCTCTTTCTCACCCGCTGGCTTGCCACCGCGCTGAAGCAGCGCCGCTTCTGCCGTGAAGTGGCCCCTGATATCATGTGGTTACTGAAGCAGGGGCGCGAACAGGGCGTCGGGGCCCGACTGCGGAACAAGCTGGACTATCTCTGGCGCTCCTGCACCGGTGCCCTGCTGGAGCAGAGTGACCTGTTTCGCCTCACGTACGCGCTGGAAACCGCGAAAGACATGCACTGGAACTACCGTCTGCTGAGCGATCGGGAATGGTCAGGCCGGTATGCCGTTGCACTGAATGCCGGAGTAAACGGAGTTTATCTCTCCCGGTCTAATCTGGATGTCGCTTTTGACGATAATGGTCACCAGATTAATCCATTGATTGCTCAGCTGACAGGTAATGTGGCGGGCGTTGTAAAGCTGTTTAACCGGTGTGGCTGGCAGGCTGAGTCAGCACAGGATACCTCCCTGCCCCACCAGTTTACGCTGATGGTCAGACAGGGAGTGTAAGGAAAGGATGATTCGGTTAACCAGGCGCTGAGCCTTGATGGTTAGGAGATTGAATAGCATCTTTTGGGAGGGCCTGCGCCCCATTCCCACTCGAAACGCAACAAAACCGGGGGGGGGGGCTTATGCCGCCTGTAAGTGCGTTAAAAATACCTCATTGGGGGAGCGATAGCCCAGCGATTTTCTCCCTCGCGTATTGAGTATGTGTTCGAGTTCAGCAATCCTGCGATGGCTCACCTGACTGAAGTCTGTTCCCTTGGGGTAAAAGCGCCGTATCAGCCCGTTGGTATGCTCATTCAGGCCGCGCTCCCAGGAATGGTATGGGCGTGCAAAATAGACCCGCGCCCGTGTAATTTCCGTGATTTGCTCGTGCAGGGCAAATTCAGGGCCGTTATCAGCGGTCAGGGTTTTAAACTCGCAGAAGGTACTGGCCTCAATGTCCCTGAAAGCGGCAACCACGGTCTCCGCACGCTTATTGGGCAACTTACGAATGATGACGGTTTTCAGGGCCTTATCCACGAGAGTGAGCAGGAATGACTTCTGGTCTTTGCCAAAAATGGTGTC
>JBNONK010000020.1:0-58293 GCA_050311775.1 Erwinia amylovora
GTATCTGGTCTGGTGATGGCCTATCAGTTTGGTACCAACTGGAGCGGCTTCTCCCAGTTTGCCGGGAGCGTTACCGGCCCGCTGCTGACCTATGAAGTGCTGACCGCCTTCTTCCTGGAAGCGGGCTTCCTGGGTGTGATGCTGTTTGGCTGGAACCGCGTTGGCCCTGGCCTGCACTTTTTCGCCACCTGCATGGTCGCCCTGGGCACCATCATCTCCACATTCTGGATCCTCGCCTCTAACAGCTGGATGCAAACGCCGCAGGGCTATGCCATTCAGAACGGCATCGTGATCCCGGTTGACTGGCTGAAGATTGTCTTTAACCCGTCCTTCCCGTTCCGCTTGCTGCATATGTCGACCGCCGCCTTCCTGGCCAGCGCCTTTTTTGTTGGGGCTTCTGCCGCCTGGCATCTGCTGCGCAAAAACGACACCCCAGCCATCCGTAAGATGATGTCCATGGCGCTGTGGATGGCCCTGATTGTCTCTCCGATTCAGGCTTTCCTGGGCGATGCCCACGGTCTGAACACGCTGGAACATCAGCCAGCCAAAATTGCCGCGATTGAAGGCCACTGGGAAAACCCGCCGGGTGAACCTACGCCATTGGTCCTGTTCGGTATTCCTGATATGGAGCAGGAAAAAACCAAATACGCGCTGGAGATCCCTTACCTGGGCAGCCTGATCCTGACGCACAGCCTGCATAAACAGGTTCCGGCGCTGAAGACCTTTCCAAAAGAAGATCGGCCGAATTCAACGGTGATTTTCTGGTCCTTTCGCGTGATGGCCGGTCTGGGCATGCTGATGGTGCTGCTGGGGGTGGTCAGCTTGTGGCTGCGCTTCCGCGATCGTATGTACACCTCGCGTCCGTTCCTGTGGTTCACCCTGCTGATGGGCCCTTCCGGCCTGATCGCCATTCTTGCCGGCTGGTTTACCACTGAAATTGGTCGTCAGCCATGGGTGGTTTATGGCCTGCTGCGCACCAAAGATGCGGTATCGGCCCATGGCGATATGCACATGAGCCTGAGCCTTATCGCCTTTATCGTGGTGTATATGTCGGTGTTCGGCGTGGGCTACACCTACCTGTTCAACCTGATCAAGAAAGGCCCGGTGCAGGGCGAAGGTAATCACACCCCGGAAGGCGGTCCTGGCACGTCGCACACCCCTTCACGTCCGCTGTCTGCCGTGCAGGATAAGTTAAACTCGCCGGAAGAGGGTAAATAACGTGGGCATCGATCTCTCAATTATCTGGTTCACCATCATTGTCTTTTCGACCCTGATGTATATCGTGATGGACGGATTCGATCTGGGTATCGGCATCCTGTTTCCGTTCAATAAAGATGCGACCGAGCGCGACATGATGGTGAACACCGTCGCGCCAGTGTGGGACGGTAACGAAACCTGGCTGGTGCTGGGCGGCGCAGCGCTTTATGGTGCTTTCCCGCTGGCCTATGCGGTCATCATTGATGCGCTGTCGGTGCCGCTGACAATCATGCTGATTGGCCTGATTTTCCGTGGCGTGGCATTTGAATTCCGTTTCAAGGCGACCGAGGAACACCGTCCGTTCTGGGACAAGTCCTTTATTGTCGGTTCCTATATGGCCACCTTCAGCCAGGGTGTGGCTCTGGGTGCCATCATCAACGGTTTTGAAGTGACCAACCGTGCCTACAGCGGTCCTGAGCTGGGCTGGCTGACACCGTTCTCTCTGTTCTGCGGCCTGGGTCTGGTAGCGGCATATGCGTTACTGGGTAGCACCTGGCTGATCATGAAAACCGAGAACGGCCTGCACCGTAAAATGACGGCACTCACCAGGCCCCTGCTGCTGGCTCTGCTGGCAGTGATCGCCGTGGTGAGTGTCTGGACACCGTTGCAGCACGCTGACATCATGCACCGCTGGTTCACCCTGCCCAATCTGTTCTGGTTCCTGCCGGTACCGGCACTGGTGCTGCTGGCCTCATGGGGACTGTGGCGCGCGCTGAAACGCCATGCGCATTACTCGCCGTTCCTGTTAACGCTGGCGCTGGTGTTCCTGGGCTTTACCGGCCTTGGGATCAGCATCTGGCCGAACATCATTCCACCGAACATCACCATCTGGCAGGCGGCTTCACCGCCGCAGAGCCAGGGCTTTATGCTGGTCGGCGGCCTGTTGATTATTCCGGTTATCCTGGTTTACACCTTCTGGAGCTACTACGTATTCCGTGGAAAGATCAAACCGGACGAAGGCTATCACTGATTATTCGGGCTGATACCGTACAGAATCACCCTGCTGCTGAGACAGCGGCAGGGTGTCGCAAAGAGGTATTCTGGAGGAAATGATGATGGTACAAAACCAGACGCCGCAGGCCGCAAAATCTCCGGCATGGAAACGCATTCTGTGGATGGTGGCTATTTATGTCGGCAGCGTGATGGCGCTTGGCGTCGTTGCTACCGTGTTCCGCTTTATGATGACCGCGGCGGGCATGAAGTCACACTGACAGCTTACCGGTCTGCCGGGCAAATTATAAAGGGGCCGACTGTCGGCCCCTTTCCTTTACATTGGTCATAATTTTAAACATAACCGTAGCGGTAACCCTTCTGTAATAGTCTACGCTTTAAGTTCATCCATGAGGAAATCATGTCATCAGAAGGAGGCAGTATGAGTCTGTTAGATAAAGCCAATGATAAGGCCGATGAAACCCTGGGCAAAGGTCAGGAGCAATTTGGTAAAGCTGTCGATTCTCCAGAGCATGAGTTCAAAGGCCGCGTGCGTCAGGGTGCTGCAAAAGCGTCTTATGCGGTGGATGACGCGCTGGACTGTGTGAAGAGCAAAACACAGGATTCCCCGTTTGTGTCGCTGGCGATTGCAGCCGGTATCGGCTTCCTTGCGGCGAAGATTTTTGGCCGACGCTAAAGAGATCCCGATCGGTGCCGGCCTGGGAAATATCCCTCCGGCACCGTTACCAACAGGCCGGGCTACCGGCCTTTTTTATCTCAGTTACCAACCACTGCGCTCCCATCCGGCGCTTTTGCCGCCACTTCGCTCCTACCCTCACGCTAAAATGTGATCCCACCTGAACATTTACCCTTTTCCGGTAACAGCAGAATCATTTCAGCACTATTTATAACGATCATTATTCTGTTTGGTGCTTTCATTCATTCTGTTCTGGCCGTTAATTCCACCTTACGTCAGTTATTATGCCCTCTGTATAACTTTTGTGCAGGAGAAAATGCTGAGCGGTGGCTGACAGCTGCGACCTGGCCTGCCCGACCTCCAGAAGGACAGCGTTATCCTATCAAAAGAAGGTTTCCATCATGAAAAGCAAACTCCCCAAAACCACATTAAAAAGATCGGTGGCGTTCTGTGGTTTAGGTTTACTGCTGGCATCCGGCCAGGCGGTGGCAGATTATGCCCCGCTGAGCATGGATTCCCCCTACGCCTTTGGCGACTGGGGCGGTACCCGTAGCCAGCTGAAACAGGATGGCGTTGATTTCCAGGTGAACTATACCATGGAGTCTGCCAGCAACTTCTCCGGGGGTTACAACCAGTCAACCTCTGCGCGTTATACCGACCAGTGGGCATTCGGCACCACGCTGGACCTGGAAAAACTGCTGAACTGGAATGACACCCAGTTCCAGGCAACCATCACCAGCCGCAACGGTCAGGATTTAACCCAGTATATAAACGATCCACGTTCCGGTGGCCTCTCTTCAGTGCAGGAAGTATGGGGGCGTGGACAAACCTGGCGTCTGACCCAGTTCTGGTTGAATAAAGGCTTCTTTGACCATGCGCTGGAAGTGAAAGCCGGTCGTGTGACCGTCGGCGAGGACTTTGACTCTTTCCAGAGCAACTTCCAGAACCTGGCATTCGGCAGTGGTCAGGCCGGTAACTGGCGCGGTGACCGCTGGTATAACTGGCCGGTTTCCCAGTGGGGCGGCAGGGTAAAACTGAACATCACCCCGGAAGTGTTCTTCCAGGTCGGTTTCTATAATCAGACCCCATCCAACTATGATACCGGCAACGGTTTCCGCCTTGATACCAGCCCGACGCTGGGTAACATGGTGCCGGTGGAACTGGGCTGGCAGCCTGCCTTTGGTGCGGATAAGCTGCCGGGTAACTACCGCATCGGGATGTACTACTCCTCAGTTAACGGGGATAATTACAGCTCCTATCACGACGGTGAGTACGGTCAGAAAAACCACGCCTACGGCGGCTACCTGCTGTTACAACAACAGTTAACGGCAATGGAGGGCGACAACCAGCGTGGGCTGGGCGTCACGGTTCAGGCGGTGATGAACGATCAGAAAACCTCGAAAACCGACAACTATCAGTCGGTCTCACTGGTGTGGAAAGGACCGTTTGATGCCCGACCAAAGGATGAAATCGGCATCGGCGCAGCCCGTATTCATGTCAACGATGACTACACTAAAATGTTGCGTCAGACCAATCAGGACAACGGCGTGGGCGACTACAACAGTCCGACCTATCTGCCGATCCAGAGCGGTTCAGAGTATAACTATGAGGTTTATTACAACGCCCATGTCACCAACTGGCTGAACCTGCGTCCAAACCTGCAGTATGTGGCCTCGCCGGGTGCTGTCAGCGAAGTTAAGGATGCCTTTATCGGCGGTATCAGCGCCAACATCAACTTCTGACCACTGTCCACTGCTGGCGGATCGCCGGATCCGCCAGTTTTTCCACGTTTTACATGACAAAATTGTCATCTTATCCCTTCCCATTCTGTCGGGATGCGCCCGATACACTGGCATAACTCTATTTTGGGACAGTTATTGCCATGACTTTTCTTCGCTCAAAACCCATTGTTATTCTCGGCACTCTGCTCATTGCCGGGGCGCTTTACCGTTTCTGGCCGCAGCAACCTGGCCTCTCCGCCACGACCGAAAAGAGCCCTCCTGCACTGGTGAGCCTGGTCTCCGCCCAGGTAAAACCGCTGCCACTGACGTTGATGACCCAGGGGCATGTGATTTCACTCAACCAGGTTGATATTCAGGCGCAGATTACCGGAACGGTTAAATCCGTAGCCTTCCGGGAGGGGGACTTTGTGCAGAAGGGGCAGTTGCTGTTCACCCTTGATGATGCCAGCCAGCAGGCCGCCCTGCATCACGCCGTCGCCACACTCGCCGAATCCAGAGCATTGCTGAATAAGGCACAGCGGGATGTGAATCGCGGCCAGTCATTGCGGGCAAAAAATTATATCTCCTCTTCAGACTGGGACACGTTGCAAAGCAGCCTCCAGCAGTATGATGCCCAGTACAAAGCCGCGCAGGAAGATATCCGCACAGCGCAGGTCCAGCTGGATTACACCCGCATCACCGCGCCGGTCAGTGGTAAGACGGGGGCACTGAACGTACATCCCGGCAGTCTGGTTCAGCCCGGCAGTACCCTGCCGCTGGTGGCGGTCAATCAGTTCGATCCCATCGGCGTGGCCTTCACGCTGCCTGAAAAAGATCTTAACGCCGTGCTGGCCGCTCAGGCCAACGGTCCGGTACAGGTCTGGGTGAATAATGCCCGGGGTAACCCCATTGCCGGCACGCTGGATTTTATTGATAACAGCGTCAGCACCGACAGCGGCACCATCAGCCTCAAGGCCCGCTTCAGCAATAGTCAGCACTTGCTGTGGCCCGGCGTTTATCAGGCGGTAAAAGTGGAGGCGGGTATCACGCCGCGGTCGGTGGTTTTACCCCCTCAGGCGATCCAGAACGGCCCTGATGGCCATTTTGTTTTCATTATCGACGGACAGAATCATGTCGCCACCACGCCGGTAAACCTGCTGCGGATCCAGCAGCAAATGGCGGTGGTAGAGGGCCTCGCGCAGGGAACCGAAGTCGTGCTGGAAGGCGCTAACAATTTACGGCCCGGCATGGCAGTAAAAGTCGCAAAAAATGAAGCCCGGGAAGGACAGAACTGATGAAATTATCTGAACTCTGCCTGCAACGCCCGATCGCCGTGATGCTGCTGTGGCTGGCGGTGATTGTTACCGGCATCGTCTGCTGGACAAAACTACCGATTGCCGCGCTGCCTACTTTTGACACGCCAACCATCAAGGTTAATGCCTCCCTGTCAGGCGCCAGCCCGCAGACCATGGCGTCTTCGGTCGCCACGCCGCTGGAAAAGAATCTTTCGACCATTCCCGGGCTGTCAATGCTGACCTCCACCAGCCTGCAGGGCGCGACCACTATCGTGCTGGAATTTGATCCGTCGGTGAATATCGATTCAGCAGCGGTGGACGTGCAGTCGGCACTGTACCAGACGATGAAGAAACTGCCCTCGCAGATGACCACGCCGCCATCCTTCAAGAAGGTTAATCCGGCGGATGCCCCTATAGCGCAAATCGGCATTGATTCTCCCTCGATGACGCTTTCCGACCTGAATCGCTTCTCGGATGACCTGATCTCCCCTGCCCTGTCGACGCTGAAGGGCGTTTCCGAGGTGGATGTGATCGGGCAGAAGCGCTATGCGGTACGGGCGGAGATCGATCCGGATAAGCTGGCTGCCACCAATATGACGCTGGAGGAGGTCCAGACGGCGCTGAAAGCGGCCAACGACAATTCGCCGATTGGCGAGCTGGACGGCAAGCGCCAGATGATGATGCTGCAGACCAGCGGCGACCTGATGAACGCCGCCGATTTCAGTAAGGTTGTGATTGCCACCCGCAACGGCCAGCCGGTACACCTGTCAGACGTTGCGTCGGTGCAGGACAGCATAGAGAACATCCTGAGCTACAGCGCCGTCAACGGCCATACCGCCATTGTACTGAGCGTCAGCCGCCAGCCTGGGGCGAATATTGTCGCCACGCTGGATGCCATCCATCAGCTGCTGCCAAAACTGCAGGCGCAGATGCCTGCTTCAGTGCATGTTCAGCTGCTTAATGACCGCTCAATTTCCATTCGCAACGCCATTCACGATGTGAATATCACCCTGCTGCTGACTATCGCGCTGGTGATTATGGTGATCCTGCTGTTTCTGCGTCATGCCCGCGCAACCATTATTCCGGCGCTGAGCGTACCGATTTCTCTGCTGGGTGCGTTTGCGCTGATGTATCTCTGCGGGCTGAGCCTCGACAATATCTCACTGATGGGGCTGACCATTGCCGTCGGACTGGTGGTGGATGACGCCATCGTGGTGCTGGAAAATATCATGCGCTACCTGGAAGAAGGGATGCCGCCACGCCAGGCGGCGCTGCGCGGGGTGAAAGAAGTCGGCTTCACCGTGGTATCGATTTCGCTGTCGCTGATTGCGGTATTTATCCCCATCTTCTTTATGCCCGGCACCCTCGGTCTGCTGTTCCATGAATTTGCCTGGGTAGTGTCGCTGGCAATACTGGTTTCCGCTGCCGCCTCGCTGACTATTATTCCGCTGCTGGTTCCCCTGTTGATCAAACATCAAAAGGCGCCCAAACCTGAACCGGCCTGGAGCCGATTTTTCGAACGGCACTTTGAGGCCACACGCCAGGGCTATGGCAGAGCGCTGAGCTGGGCAGTCGATCATCGCACGGTGATGCTGCTGATCGCCCTCACCACCGTGTTGCTCACTGGCTATCTGTACTGGACAGCACCGAAGGGCTTTTTCCCACAGGAGGATCTCGGGCAGGTCACCGCCAACATTGATACTCCGCAGGACATGTCTTATGAGGGGAGACTCAAAGTGGCTCAGCAGCTCGGCGCTACCCTGCAGAAGGATCCGTCGATCAGCGATATCGTCACCAAAGTCGATCATGACACGACCCAACTGACCCTGACGTTAAAAGATCAAAACCTGCGCCCGGCGATGGCTCAGGTGCTGCAGAAAATGCGTGCGGAGACCGGTTATCTGCCGGGGATTACCGTGCTTTACAGCCCGGTGCAGAACCTGAAAGTGGGCGGCCGGACCGCGAAAAGTAGCTATCAGTATACGTTGCAGTCGGTAAACAGCGGCGGCGGGATCTCACTGAACGGCTGGACTCACAAACTCATGGATGAGATGCAGAAAAGCGGGGTGTTTATCGGCATTAACAGCGATGCGCAGCTTAACGGCCTGCAGGCGGATCTGACCATCGATCGCAACAAGGCCTCGCTGATGGGGGTCGATATCGATCAGATCAGAAATAACCTCTACGCGGCTTTCGGCACTTTGCAGGTCTCGACCATTTATGCACCGGAAGACAGCTATGAGGTGATCATGGAGGTGAAAAGTCCGTTCCGCCAGAACGAGAGTGACCTGTCGAAAATTTACGTACGTTCGTCGGCCAATACTCTGCTGCCCGTCACCACCTTCACGCATATTGCCCGCACCCAGGGCGTGACGGCAGTGAACCATCAGGGGCAGCTTCCGGCAATCACTGTCTCCTTCGACCTTGCGCCAGGCAAGTCGCTGTCTGACGCCACCCAGGCCATCAGCCAGGCCCAGCAGAAAATCCAGCTGCCCGCTTCAGTCTTTGGCACCTATGCCGGACAGGCGGCGCTGTATCAGCAGTCGCAAAGCAGTCAGGTCTGGCTGATCGTGCTGGCGCTGGCGGTCATCTACGTTATCCTTGGCGTACTCTATGAGAGCTGGATCCATCCGGTGACCATCCTGCTCGGTCTGCCTTCCGCAGCAGTGGGGGCTCTGCTGGCGCTGAGGTTGCTGAACCTCGACCTGACCTTTATTGCGATGATCGGTATTCTGCTGCTGATCGGCATTGTGAAAAAGAATGCAATAATGATGATCGACTTCGCGCTGGCCGCGCAGCGGGAACAGGGCATGCCCGCCCACGATGCCATTATGCAGGCCAGCCTGCAACGTTTCAGGCCAATTATGATGACCACGCTGTGCGCGATTATGGGGGCGCTGCCCATCGCCTGTGGCTGGGGTGCCGGGGCAGAACTGCGCCAGCCAATGGGCATGGCGATCGTCGGTGGCCTGCTGTTTTCACAGTTCATCACGCTGTTTATCACGCCGGTGCTGTATCTGCTGTTTGACCGCACCAACAGTCGCCTTGCGGCTGTTTCCCATGCCGTGGAGGACGCATGAGATTACTGTTAGTGGAAGACCAGGCTATGGCGGCGAACTACATCGCCAAAGGTCTGAAAGAAAATGATTTTGTGGTAGACGTAGCCAGTAACGGCATCGATGGCCTGCATTTTTTGCTGACCCACGACTACGACCTGGCGATCCTCGACGTCATGCTGCCCGGCATCGACGGCTGGAAGATTCTGGAGATGGCACGCCAGGCCGGAAAAATGACGCCGGTGATGTTCCTTACGGCACGCGATGAGGTAGAGGATCGCGTACGGGGGCTGGAGCTGGGGGCGGAAGATTATCTGATTAAGCCCTTCTCATTCAGCGAGCTGCTGGCACGTGCAAGGGTAATCCTGCGTCGTCAGACCGCCAGCACTCCGGCCGCAGAAGAGTCAGCCTTACAGATTGGTGACCTGACGTTAGATTTCCTGCGCCATCGCGTTTCGCGCGCAGGTAACCGCATTGAGCTGACGCAGAAAGAGTTCCTGCTGCTGAGCCTGCTGATGCGCCGCACCGGAGAAGTCCTGTCGCGCACCGTACTGGCCGAGCAGGTTTGGGATATGAATTTTGACCCCGAGACCAATGTGATCGATGTGGCTATTCGCCGCTTACGCAGCAAGATTGATGACGGCTACAGGGTAAAACTGCTGCACACCATCCGCGGTGCGGGTTACGTTCTGGAAGAGAGAGAAGATGCTGATACCCCGTAGCGTGCCGATGACCCTGCGTCTGACGCTGTTCTTTTCCGTCGCCATGGGCGTGGTGCTGTACAGCGTTTCCGGGCTGCTTTACGACACTCTGCGCAGCCAGCTGGGGCAGAAAGACGAAAACGAATTGCGCAGCACGCTGCGTTTTCAGCAGGAAATTGCCACCACCATCAGCGAGCGTCAGGGCCCGCAGGAACAGTGGCAGAAGGAGCTGTTCGAATTTATCGTCCAGCAGGAACGACTGTCGCTGCGCATTATCAGCCCGGATGGCAAAGTTTATTCCCAGTCGAAAAATATGCGCGTGCCTGAGCAGGATTTTCCCCCGCTACCACTGAGTTTCATTACACCTCCTGGCGCTATCGCCAGGGGGAAATCCACGAAAAATACCTGATCGCTTCCACCAATTTTATCCTCAGAAACCATGAGCCATGGCTGGTCCAGGCAGCGCTGAACGTCTCCCGCAACAATGAGATCATTGAAAATTACTGGGTGCGGATGCAGCTTGCCGCCGCGCTGTCGATCGCTGCCTTTGCTGCACTGGGCTACTGGCTGGCGCGACGCGGTCTTTCCCCGTTACGCACCATCAGTCGTGAAATGGAAAATATCCGGGCGGAAGATTTACATACCAGGCTGGCAACGCAGCGCTGGCCTTCGGAACTCAATGCGCTGGCCGCCTCATTTGACGGCATGATGACACGCCTGGAATCGTCATTTAAACAGCTCAACCGCTTTTCGTCTGATATCGCCCATGAGCTGCGCGGCCCGATAAACAATCTGATTTCCGCCGCCAGCGTGACGCAGAGTAAAGATCGCAACGTGGTGGAGTATCGTGACACGCTGGCAGCCATCGTCGAAGAAGGCGAGCGTCTGTCCCGGATGATCTCCTCAATGCTGTTTCTGGCGCGAGCCGATAACAGTAGCGAGCCTCTGAGTATTGAACGGCTGAACAGCGCCGACGAGTTTGCGCGGCTGATTAACTACTACGATATCCTGGCCGAAGAGCAGCAGATTACGTTACGCAACGAGGGAGAGGTTGCGTTTCAGGCCGATCCGATTCATCTGCAGCGTGCGCTCTCCAATCTGTTGTCTAATGCTATCCGCCATACGCCGCCCGGAGGGCACATCATGCTCAGCGCATGGCGTGAAGGAGACACCGTCTGCCTGAGCGTGACCGACGATGGCGAGGGGATTGCGGCGGAACATTTACCGCATATTCTCGATCGTTTCTACCGTGTCGATGCTGCACGAAGTAATGCCGAGAATACCGGCTTAGGGCTGGCCATTGTCAAAACCATCGCCGAGCTGCACGGCGGTAAAGTGGTGGTCAGCAGTCAGCCAGGGATGGGCAGCCAGTTCACCCTGCTGCTGCCTGACCTGTCAGAATTGTAATGTGGCAGACCCGGTCAGGTCACCGTCAGTGCGGGATAATCATCTGGTCAGTTAGTTGAACCTCAACTTTTTATAAGGTGACCATGATGAAACGTAAACTGTTATGCATCCTGCTCGGCGCTTTTTCACTGTTCGTTCTCGCGCAGGGCTCCGCACAGGCCGGGGTGAATAAAACCGCCAGTGTCTGGCTGCTGTCGCCAGCCAGCTGGCATCCGAACCCGAATAAGCTGCACGAAAACTTCCCGTGGGATTTAGGCGAGGATTCGCACGGCGAGAGGCACCCACAACAGTCATTTCACAAGCAGGATGGCGGCCGCGACGAGAATATCCAGGCCGCCCCGGAATATCACCAGTCCTGATCTCTGTGTCATAACAAGCAAAAGGGGCGAAACGGTTCGCCCCTTCCTGTTGTTCAGTTCTGCAATCGCCTTATTTCAGCTGCGCACGGGAGTTATAGAAGCGCCGGTAGGCAAGATAGCCCGCGATAATGGTCGAAAAACTGGCGGTGCCGAGCAGCATAAAAGTGACCATAATCTGGTATTTAATCGCTTTCACCGGGTCGATACCGGCAAAGATCAGTCCGGACATCATCCCCGGCAGACTCACCAGCCCGACGGTTTTTGCAGCGTCCACGGTGGGGATCATTGCGCTACGAATACTGTCGCGGATGATCGAACCAGAAGCGACCTTGACCGAAGCGCCCAGGCTCAACATCTCCTGAATTTTCTGACGATTATCGCTGAAGCGCTGGTTCAGATTGCTGTAGCACAGCCCGACCGCCACCATCGCATTGCCGGCGATCATCCCGGAGATAGGGATAATCTGCATCGGCATAAATTCAACAGAACCACTCAGCACCAGGATCACCAGCGTCAGCGTGGTGCTCAGGGTGATAGCGACAAACGACAGGGTAAACGCACGATCGATATTACGGCTGCGCTTACGGGCATTCAGTGCCGCATTCACGCAGATAAACAGCACCATCAATACCGTCAGCCAGCTGTTGTTCAGGTCAAAAACAGACTTCAGCACGTAGCCGACGATAATCAGCTGAACGATAGCGCGCGACACACTCCAGACAATGTCCTTCTCCAGCCCCAGCTTCTCTTTGCGGCTGACGATCAGTGCAATCAACACCAGTATCAGCGCCAGCCCCAGGGATTCATTGGTAATATGATGCTGGTTCATGCGTCACCTTCCCGGCTTGTGGCGAGTGTCACTACCCGCCGTGCCTGACTGATTTCTGCGGTATCGTGGCTGATCCAAATCACCGCCACGCCCTTCTCTTTGACCAGCCCGGCAATCAACTGGTTGATCATCTGTTTGTTTTCTTCATCCAGCGCGCTGGTGATCTCATCCAGTAGCAGGATCTCAGGCAGAAATTGCAGATTACGCAATAGCGCCACCCGCTGTTTTTCTCCTCCCGAAAGCTGTTCCGTTTTCTTCTCCAGCATCTCTTCCGGCAGGTTAACCTGCTTAAGCCAGTGCTTCAAAACCGCCACATCAGCCTTTTTCTGACGGATCTGCCACGGCAACGCAAGATTGTCATAAACCGTATTGCCAAACAGCACAGGAGTCTGAAAACAGTAGGAGACCTGCTGACGGTAGCTTTCAGGTTTGATCCCGCTCACCGGCTGGCCTTTGAAGAGGAGTTCACCGCCGGAGGGCTCAAGCAGCGTGGAAATAATTTTCAGCAGTGTGCTTTTGCCGCTACCGGATGGCCCGGTCAGTAAAATAAATTCACCGGCATTGAGCTGCAGCGAAACAGGTGCCAGCAGCGTGGTGCCGTTCTGCACAAATGAAATATCCTGCACATCGAGCAGGAGTGGAGAGTACGCCATAAATTGTTAACCAGCCTGATGGAATATTATCAGGCCGATCGTAACGCGATAAGGCGACAAATTGTCGCCTTTTGATCATTAAAATCGTAACGCTTATTTTTGCTGCGGAGAATAGCTCAGGGTCACCGGGTCGTCAGGAAGTTTGGTGAACGTCGAAATAATCTGGTGGAAGTCTGCGGTCGGGTTAAGATCGCGGAACTCAGCCGGATAGAGATCCTTAGCCAGAATTTCCATGCCGATAATATTATAAGGGTGGTTATAGAAGTGGTGATATACGCCATAGACCTTACCCTCTTTCACCGGAGTAATCTGCTGCAGACCGCTACGGCTGGTGAGTTTATTAAATGTGGCGGTAATATCTTCACGCGGGATATTGTAGCCAAATGGCAGAACGTTCTTATTGGGCCGCTTTGAACCAGACATAATATAAACATCCGGCTTCATGGCGATGATTTTCTCCAGTGCCACAAACCCTGATGCGCCAGGCAGCAGGCTGGAGCCGATGTTTTTCCCTCCGACAGCTTCCACCAGCCCGCCCCAGCCGTTACGGCCATGGGTGAAACAGCAGTTATCAGAATTACCGGCGATAGGCTCGATAAAGACCGTGGGATGCTGTTTGATCTGCGCGATCTTCTGCTGCATTGCATCCCAGTGCTGATGATAGAAGTCAGTGTACTCTTTCGCTCTGGCCTGCTGGTTCAGCACGGTTCCCAGCAGGGAGATGCTGTTGGCAGTGTTCCGCGCCGGATGCAGCTCATAGTCAACAAAAACCACCGGGATATTCAGTCTTGCCAGCGTATCAAGTACGCCGGTCTGCTGCAGTGCAGGTTTGGCTCGCAGCTGGGCAATCATCAAATCTGGCTTCTCGGCAATCACGCTCTCCAGGTTCACCTGCCCCTGGTCGTTGAAGCCCATGTCGATAATTTTTGTGGCTTCCGGCCAGGTTTTTTTCAGCAGGTCCCAGGTTTGTGTGTCCTGTTTTTTGGGCAGGTTATTCCAGGCTACCACTCGCTTGAAAGGATCTTCACGGTCCAGCAGCGCCAGCGACAATATATCGCGACCGTCCTGCAGGATGACGTGCTGCGGCTCTTTCTTCAGGGTGATTTTCTGATTATCCATATCGGTAATCTGCACCGGATACGTCGTGGCGGCACAGCCTGCCGACGCCGCAAGGGTACCTAACAACAGCCAGGAACGAATAGTCACGTAGTGTCTCCATGAGAATAAAAATAAGAGCGATAATCATTTGCGAATATACCGACAACCCTGCTCCATTTCATTCTTTTTTTAATCGCTAGCGGAATATCCCTTTTTTGATTGCCAGAGAGAACAGCGCTATATAAATCCGCTCTAATAAAATGTAAACCTTATTTACACTCTGGTTATTGCGCTGACATAAATAAACCCCGGCCAGTGCGACAACTGCCGAACCGACAATATCAATCGGGAAGTGAACGCCAAGATAGATCCGCGCCCAGGCAATCGCCAGGCTGACGCCACACAGCAGAATCCCCTGCACTGTCCGGCTGGCAGCGATAAAGCTGAAGCTCACGGCAAAGGCTACCGCCAGGTGATCGCTGGGGAATGAAGAGTCCGCCCCATGAGACAGCAAGGTGTGACCGACCGGCACCATAAACGGCCGTGGATGCTGCCAGAGCAGACCGATTAGTATGTTAATTAACAGCGCGATACCCACGCTGACCGAGGCGTCCAGCGCCATACGCTTGCCCCTGGCGGAGCCGAAAAACCAGTGCGCAATCACCAGCAACGGCAAGAAAAAATAGCCCATGTGGCAAAGAAATTTCCCCAATCCAGCATGCTCTGGCTGGGGTTCGCCGGGGCGTTAATCCAGGAAAAAAGCAGCAGATCGACCTGCTCCCATGCAGTGTGGGATAGCCTCATAATAACTCCTCAGTGTGATACGCTCAGGCAGAGTATGACTTTGACATTGAGTCCGGTCGGCGAGCGTTCCGCCGGGCCTAACAAGATTTCGCCCTGTAATCGGTCGAGCAGCGTCCGGACAATTGATAATCCCAGCCCGGACCCCGTCTCCTGGTTGCCTTCAATCCGGTAAAACGCATCAAACACACGCTGACGTTTTTCTGCCGGGATGCCAGGGCCGGTATCTTCGATCTCGATCACCACTCGTCCCTGATTTGCCAGGATTTGCAGGTCGATACGCCCGTAATCCGGCGTATAGCGGATAGCGTTATCAACCACGTTTTTAATCACCGTAAACAGCGCGACCGGCTGGCAGACTATTGCCACCGCGCTGTCTTCCAGCATCCCCAGATCCAGATGTTTCCTTTCTGCCAGCGGCAACAGATCGGCGATCACCTCACGAACCACCTGGCTGATAACGACTGTTTGCCGATCCGCCGCCGGCGCCACGGTGCGGGACTGCGCTCTGGCCAGTGACAACAGCTGTTCAAGCAGATTTTTAGCACGGGTAATCCCCTCCCGCAGCCGGGTGACCCGTTTGCGACTGTCCTCCGGCAACTCCGCTGTGGCGAGGCTTTCCGCCTGCAACGAGAGCGCAGTCAGTGGCGAGCGCAGCTCATGTGCGGCATCCGCGACAAAGCGGCGCTGCGCCTCGACCGAGAGTGAAACCCGGTCCAGCAGGCGATTAATGGCAAGAGTAAAGGGCACAATCTCTTTCGGCAGATCGGCGGTGGTGAGCGGTGTGGTGTCCTGATCGCTGCGGTTATGCACCGCAACGGCAAGCTGACGGATAGGCCGGAAAATCTTCTTCACCAGATCCGCAACAATAAACAGCAATACCGGGATCAGGATAAAGAACGGCAGCAGCGTCCTCAGGGCACCTGACATCGCCACGTCATGCTGCACCGAAGCGCGCTGTGCGACGGCCACTTTGGTGGTCGCATCCAGCTGGCGCACCAGCACGCGGTAGACATGCTGGTTGGTGTACAGCGAGTGAAAACCGTCAGCCAGACGGTAAGGCAGGCTGAAACCTTTTACCGGATCCTGATCCGCTATTGATGCGGCAAACATAAAATGCACGATGATGCGTGATTCCCGCTCGTCATGGATCGGCGGGCTGATCAGGTTGCTGTTGCGGCCCGCCACCATGCCATTTTTCGCCAGATCGGCAATCTGGCTCAGCGACGAATCCTGCAGCTCGTGCGCTTCATCCAGCGCCGAGAAAAAGGCAATGCCGCCGGTCAACATCGCCACCAGCATAATGGCGGTGCAAAGGCCAAACGACAGCCTGACCTGCACCGACTCCTTCAGGCGTTTCTTGAGACCATCCATCCCACGCCCCGAACATTTTTAATCACATCAGTACCGAATTTTTTGCGCAGCGCGTGGATAAAAAACTCCACTGCGTTGCTTTCAATCTCTTCGCCCCAGCAATAAATTTTCTCTTCCAGCTCGCTGCGTGAAAGCAGCGTGCCGGGGCGGATCAGCAGCGCCTGCAACAGCGCAAATTCACGGTTTGAAAGGCGATGCGCCTCACCTTTCTCCACGTCGAAAGCTTCATGGCTGGCAGGATCGAGACTGATGATGCCGTTGCTGAGCACCGGACCGGACATGCCGCCTTTACGGCGTAATACCGCACGGATCCTTGCCAGCAGCTCACGCATTTCAAATGGCTTGACCACATAGTCATCCGCCCCCGAATCCAGCCCGCGCAGGCGATCTTCCAGCGCATCTCTGGCGGTCATGATCAGCAGCGGCACCTCATTGCCACGGCTGCGCAGCGAGCTGAGCACGCTGAAGCCATCCCGCCCGGGCAGTCCCAGATCCAGCAGCACCAGGTCATAACTTTGTACGTCCAGCGTGGCCGTCGCCTCACTGCCGTTTTTCACCCAGTCAACGGCGTAGCTTTGCTCTTTCAGCGCATCGCGCACCGCTTCACCGATCATTGCATCATCTTCCACTAACAGCACGCGCATGCGACCTCCTGAGGTTACTCAGCTGAATGCCGGGGTTTTTCCACCAGCGACAGATAGCCCACCAGCCCTGCGATCGCGACCAGGAACAGGGTATTAATTTCGACAATACCTATACCAAACCCGCCGTTGTCGGTCGGTTGCGCCAGCAAATCGCCACAGGAGGCCCCCAACGGCCGCGTCAGGATGTAGGCAATCCAGAAACAGGCAATGGCATTGAAGTGGCAGACACGCCAGCCAAAGGCCACCACGACAATGCCGCCCGCAAACACCAGCGCCGAAAGCAGATACCCCAGGTTCATCCCTTCTGACAGCCAGTCGCCCGCTGCAGTGCCCAGCGCGAAGGTGAACAGGATCGCCGCCCAGTAAAAAATTTCGCGCGGCAGCGTGGTGATGGAGTGAATGGACAACGTTCCCTCACTGCGATGCCACAGCATAAAGGTCAGGATCAGCGCAGAACCGAACATGATGGTGGAGTAGCCCAGCGGGATGCCCAGCGAGTCGGTGAAATTATCGGTGAGTAACGTCCCGAAGAGGCTGACCAGCACCACGGTCAGCCAGTAGAGCGCCGGAATATAGCGGCTGGCGCGCATTTGCAGCCACAACACCACTACCAGCAGCATGCCGGCAAACAGTGAAGTCAGGCTCAGGCCAAATCCGAGGTTGAAGTTAAGAAAGTCGGCGGCGGTTTCCCCCACCGTGGTTGACATCATTTTGATCAACCAGAAGAACAGCGTGACCTGCGGAACCTTACTCAGTCCCGCGCGAGCACCAGGCGTGGCTGACAGCATTTTGTTTCCCCATGAAGCAGCAGATAATGCTATTTTGCCAGGGGAAACTTAATCACACATTAGGTCAGCTTTTTACTTTGGCAGCGGGCCAGCACACCAGCAGCAGGCCACAGAAAATCAGCACCACACCGGCCAGCTTGCCCCACTGAAACGGCTCGTTCAGGGCAGGAAGACAGAGCGCTGCGCCCCACACCAGCACGTAGCTGAGGCTGAGCAGCGGATAAGCCTTGCTCAGCGCCACCCGCTGCAGCGCCAGGAACCAGCACAGCATCGACAGGGCGTAAGCAGCCAGACCACCAAACAACCCCAGCGCGGCAGGAGACAGCCCCAGCAAAGCAGTGAGAAGCGCCACGGGATCGCTGGTTGACGGCAGATTCACCATCGACCAGCGCATTAATAACTGCGCGCCGCTGACCAGCAGCACGCTGCATAACGCCAGAATAATCCCCATCAGGCGTACACTCCCATCACCGCCACACCAGCCACGATCAGGCCAATCCCCATCCAGTGGCGTGGCGACACAGGTTCCTTCCACAGCCAGCGGGCTGCCAGCACGACAAAGATAAAGTTAAGACTGAGCATCGGATAAGCCACGCCAACCGGCACGCGTTGCAGCACCCTCAGCCAGACCAGCATCGCGCCCCCCAACAACAGCACGCTCAGCCCCAGCCAGAACAGCAGGTGCCCCTTGCCTTTCAGCAGGCCATGGTGCGCGGCCTGCTTCTGGCACAGCTGTCCTGCGCAACTCAGCAGGCTGGCAAAGGCGATCAGCAGCGTATTCATGGTGTCTGCTTGTACTGGTACATCACCAGACGTCCCTGACGATAGCTGAAGTCCGCTTTTGGCACGCCGGCATCCGGATTTTCATCGGTCCGGGACAGCAACATCACCAGCGTGACGCTGCCTTCATGGCGGTGCTGCTCCAGCCACTGAGCAAAGTCAGATCCTTTGATAAACTTAGCCCTGGCATCCGGATAACTCAGGCCGTACTGTACCTCTCCCGGCTGATCGTAAAGCAGGATATCGCTACGTTGCAGCTCCCATGCCAGCCCGGAAGCGATTCCCGGATTATTCGCCAGGATGAAGTGGCTCGCTGCAATCTCGCTGCGCATCCCACGAATAAACTGCTGCGGCTGCTTGGAATCCACCACGTGATCCGGAATGGCCTGCCCCACCACCAGCGCCAGCGCCAGCGGGCACAAAGCAGCCCAGCTCCAGCGCTGTGCCGGGGCTTTCAGGGTGAGATAACCACAAACGCCCCACAGCAGGAAGGCAGCGCCCGCCAGCACAACTTTAAGCACTTCATGGTGGCCGTAAACAGGATGTTTACTCACTCCCCACGGCGCAAGGAACCCTGCCACCGTGACGGCACAGAGCAACCCAAAGACCAGATTAATCCAGCCATTCACCTTAAGCGCCCGACCGTTGACCGCCATCAGCTGCATTGCCTGTCTGGCCAGCAACGCGGCAAGAGGCGCGAAGCACGGCAGAATATAGGTTGGCAGCTTGCCTTTGGCGATGCTGAAAAACAGCAGTGGCATCACTACCCAGCTCAGCAAATAGAGGCTGCCGCGGGTGTCCTGCCGGTCACGCCAGCCGTTGCGTAATGCCCCCGGCAGCAGTGCCAGCCAGGGTAAACACCCCAGAATCAGGATTGGCAGGTAGTACCAGAACGGTGCCTTGTGCTGCGCGTTGGCCTCGGCAAAACGCTGGATATGCTCCACCCAGAAGAAATAGTGCCAGAAGTCAGGCGCGCTGCGGGCGATGGCAATAGCCCAGGGCGCGCTGATCGCCACCGCGCCAATCACCGCCAGTGGGCCAAACATCAGCAGCTCTTTAAAGCGCTTCTGCTGAATAGCCCAGGGAAGAATAGCGACCACCGGCACGGCCAGTGCCAGGAAACCCTTGGTCATAAAACCCATGCCGCAGGCAAAGCCCATCAGCAGCCAGGCCAGCGCTTTTTTACCGGTTGTCGGGGCTTCCACCGCCAGCCAGTAACCGCACATTGCCGCCACCAGCCACAGAGTGATCATCGGATCCAGCACCGCATAAGTGCCGATGCCGTAAACCAGCAAGCTGGTCAGGAAGATCACCCCGGCCATCAGCGCCGTAGTGCGGTCGCGCCAGACACGCAGCGTCAACCAGTACACCAGCAGGGCGGTCAGGGTGATGGAGAAGACCGAGCCAAAGCGCACGGCAAAGTTGTTATGGCCGAAGATCAGCTGACTGAGGTTGTTGATCCAGTAGCCCGCAATCGGCTTTTCAAAATAGCGCAGGTCAAAAAAATGAGGGACCACCCAGTTACCGTTAACCAGCATTTCCCGGCTGATTTCGGCATAGCGTGTTTCATCGGGTTGCCACAGATGGCGAAATTCCAGAGGAATCAGGTAATACAGGGCAAACAACATCAAAAGGAGAAAGCCATTTCTCATGATTTTCATACAAAGTCACTCAGCTATTTGCTGGCATCCAAGCCATCCCTCACGACCGGGGAGGCTACCCCGAACAATTTTTCCTGTCGGCAGGCTGCTCAGATCTTCCGGCAACAGCTCGCTCAGCGGGCAGAACTGGATACCGGCCTGTTCCGCCAGCGTCAGCAGCTCGCTGAACATGTTGCTCATCACGATCCCTTCCACTTCAGCATGAATGGTGTACACCGGCGTGCCGCGATCCGCTTTGATACGGTCAATAATGAAGGCATTGAAATCTTCCTTATTTACCGTGGATCCGACCACTTCATCCCAGGTAGGGAGTGTCACCGGGATTTGTACCGTGCCGGTACTGCCATCGCTCAACAGCGGCCGGAACGGCGCGGTGCCGCGACAGTCGCTGTTGTAGTGGAAATGAAAACCTTCCTTCGCGTCGACCGTGCGCTGATCCGCCCGCCAGCCAGCCACCGCAGAACAGGTGACCGGCTGTTCAGAGATGACGCTCAGCGCATCCCTGCCCAGCCGGATCTGCCGCGTCAGCTGCTCCGGCGACCAGACGCCAGCCCAGGTTTGCCAGGCAAAGTGATCCCAGGCATGCAGGCCGACCTCATGGTGATCCACCGTGGCGTTGATGATCTCCGCCATTCCTTTACCGATGTTGCGCCCCGGCCATGCCGTACCGGCCAGCAGGATATCCCAGCCGTACAGTGAGGCCGCGTTGGAGCGCAGCATCTTCCACAGGAACTTCGGTTTCAACAGGCGCCATAAATGGCGCCCCATGTTATCCGGTCCGACGCTGAAGAAAAAAGTGGCCTGAGTGCGATGCAAACTGAGTATTTCCAGCAGCTTAGGCACACCATCTCGGGTACCACGCCACGTATCAACATCAATACGGAGGCCGACTTTTCTCATTTCTTCTCTTCCACGCCTTCAACGGTACGCAGGAAAAAGTCCAGCGTGGCGTCGATGGTTTTGTCCATAGTCACTTCAGGTTTCCAGCTCAGCAGACGACCGGCGTTGCGGATAGCCGGTTTGCGGTGCTCCACATCCTGATAGCCTTTGCCGTAGTAGCTGCTGCTCTCAACATCGCGGAAACCGGCAAACGGCGGGAACTGGTCACGAAGCGGATGGCGGTCGAAGCTGGCCAGCAACTGTTCTGCCAGCTCCTTGATGCTCGCTTCGTTATCCGGGTTACCGATATTGATGATCTGGCCGTCGCAGTTATTGTTTTTGTTTTCAATAATGCGGAACAGCGCCTCAACACCATCGCTGATGTCGGTGAAACAGCGCTTCTGTTTGCCACCGTCGATCAGTTTGATCGGCGAGCCTTCCACCAGGTTGAGGATCAGCTGGGTGATGGCACGTGAACTGCCGATACGGGCAGCATTCAGGTTATCCAGACGTGGCCCCATCCAGTTGAACGGACGGAACAGAGTGAAGCGCAACCCTTCTTTATCGCCGTAAGCCCAGATCACACGGTCCAGCAACTGCTTGGAAACAGAGTAGATCCAGCGCTGTTTGTTGATCGGTCCCACCACCAGGTTGGAGTGATCTTCATCGAAGTTTGGATCGGTACACATGCCGTAAACTTCAGAAGTCGAGGGGAAGATGATGCGTTTTTTGTACTTTACGCAGTCACGGATAATCTTCAGGTTTTCTTCGAAGTCCAGCTCAAAGACGCGCAGCGGGTTACGCGTATACTCAATCGGCGTGGCGATGGCGACCAGCGGCAGGATCACATCACATTTCTTGATGTGGTATTCGATCCACTCGCTGTGAATGCTGATATCGCCTTCCACAAACTGAAAGCGAGGATGTCCCACAAAGCGGCTGATGGCATCGGATCCAATATCCAGGCCATAAATATCAAAGTTGTCGTCTTTCAACAGGCGTTCGGTCAGGTGGTTACCAATAAAGCCGTTCACGCCGAGGATCAGCACGCGGGTACGACGTTTGGCCACAGTCACCGGCTGATTGCTCAGCAACGCGCCGCTCACCAGACCCAGAGTCTGTGCCAGCTGTGAACCCTGCATGTAAACACCGTTCTCGCTCTGACCGGTCATCACTTCCAGCGCGCCCTGGCCGCAGGCGATGATCAGCGGACTGATCGACAGGATGGTACCGGCTTTCGCTGCTGGCTGATCCTGACGAACTTTCCCTTTCCAGATGATAAATTTCGCGGAACCAACATAACCAAACGCGCCCGGCCACGGATCGGTCACCGCACGCACCAGGTTGTTAACGGTTTCGGCAGGCTGTGACCAGTCGATGCGGCCATCTTCCGGCTTGCGGCGGCCAACATAAGTGGCCTGGCTGTCATCCTGCGCACGCCCGGTGGCTTTACCGGCTTCGAGCAAGGGCAGGCAATTATTCAACAGGTGCTCTGCCGTGGCATTCAATTTACGGTGCAGCGTCAGAGCATTGTCTTCTGGCGTAATGGCCACCTGCTCCTGAGCCATGATTTCGCCGGCATCAGCACGGGCAGTCATGCGGTGAAGCGTCACGCCGGTTTCGGTTTCACCGTTGACCAGCACCCAGTTCAGCGGCGCACGGCCACGGTATTTTGGCAACAGCGAACCATGCAGGTTAAACGCGCCGTTCTTCGCACAGCTGAGGATCTCTTCCCCCAGCAGGTTACGGTAGTAGAAAGAGAAAATCATATCCGGGGCCATCGCTTTAATGCGATCGACCCACAGGGGATGGTTAACGTCTTCCGGGGCAAAAACGGGAATGCCCTGCTCTGCAGCCGTACGCGCTACCGAGCCAAAAAAGTGGTTTTCCGAAGCATTATCAGCGTGGGTAAAGATGGCTTCGATCTCGTAGCCAGCCTGGACCAGTGCATTGATACCAATGCACCCCATATCGTGGTAGGCAAAAACAACAGCTTTCATTATTTATCGTCCTCAGTAGAGACGGGATGGGAAGAATTGACCACTCGCTGGATAAAGTAACGGGGACGGGCACGAACATCGTTATAGATACGTCCGATGTATTCACCCAAAAGCCCCATCCCCACAAATTGCGCGCCGATAAAGATAAACAGCACCGCAAACAGCATGAAAACGCCGTCTGCAGCCCACTGCGGGCCAAAGAACAGGCGTAAAAGGATCAATAACAGAGAAAAAGCAAAACCGGCGAGCGCGATAAAGGTTCCCACCACGCTGAGCATACGCAGCGGAGTGGTCGTCAGACAGGTCACCAGGTCATACATCAGGTTGATCAGACGCATCAGGCTGTATTTGGAATCGCCGTATTCGCGCTCCGCATGATGTACCGGGATCTCAATCGCCCGACGGGCGAAGGTGTTAGCCAGAATCGGGATAAAAGTACTGCGTTCATGGCAGTGCAGCATGGCATCGATGATGTGGCGACGATAGGCGCGCAGCATGCAACCATAGTCACCCATCGCCTTACCGGTGGTACGCTGGATCAGATGGTTAATCAGGCGCGAGGCCTTCTTGCGGAACCAGCTGTCCTGGCGGTTCTGACGCACGGTACCCACTACGTCATACCCTTCCTGCGCGGTCGCCACCAGGCGCGGGATCTCTTCCGGCGGGTTCTGTAAATCTGCATCCAGGGTAATGATCAGATCGCCGCTGACGTGGCTGAATCCGGCCATGATTGCCGAATGCTGGCCATAGTTACGGTTAAGCAGCACGGCAACAATGTGGCTGCCCTGTTCTTCTGCCGCCACGGTCAGCATTTCGGCAGAGTTATCGCTGCTGCCGTCATCAACCAGCAGAATTTCATACTCCATCGGCAGCGTGGCGCAGGCTTCGCTGGTACGACGGATCAGTTCAGGCAAACTTTCCTGTTCGTTATAAACAGGAATTACCACGGAGACTTTCTTAATGGGCTGTTCAGCAGTCATGTTATTTCTCAGCGATCTCACGCAGCGCGGCAATCACGCGGCTGACATCGTCATCGGTCATCGTTGGAAACAGAGGGATGGAGCAGATACGGTCCGAGTTCCATTCGGTTTCAGGCAGCGAGAGCTGGGGAAAACGCTCACGGTAATATTTCTGGGTATGCGCGGCGCGGAAGTGTAAACCGGTACCAATGTTGCGATCTTTCAGCGCCTGCATCAGCTCATCGCGGGTCAGCCCACAACGGGCCTGATCGATGCGGATTATAAACAGATGCCAGGCATGCTGATGTGGCCACGACGGCTGTGCCAGCGGCAGGAACGGCGTATCCGCCAGTTCACGCAGATAACGCCGGGCAATCTCTTCGCGACGGGCATTTAACTGTGAGAGCTTGCCAAGCTGAACCAGCGCAATGGCGGCGTTAATATCTGCCAGATTGTATTTGTAACCGGGGCTAATCACTTCAGCCTGCGGCGCCCGGCCATGAGTCTGACGGTCAAAGGCATCCACACCCAGTCCGTGGAACTTCAGGCTGCGGATACGGTTTGCCAGCAACTCGTCATCGGTCACCACCAGGCCACCCTCCGCACAGGTCATATTTTTGATGGCGTGGAAAGAGAAAATAGCCGTGCCGCTGGCACCCACATGGCGGTCTTTGTAATAAGTACCGGCCGCATGGGCTGCGTCATCAATCACCGCAATACCGTGACGCTTACCGATCGCATGAATGGCATCAATATCAGCCGGTGCGCCAGCATAATGAACCGGGATAATGGCTTTGGTCCGCGGGGTGATAGCCGCTTCGATCAACTCGGGAGTGATCATCAGCGTGTCACGATCGACGTCAATCATCACCGGCTCAGCCCCCAGCAGGGCTATCATATTCAGCGTGGAAACCCAGGTCAGCGAAGGGGTGATCACTTCGTCGCCTGCGCCAATGTCCAGCGCCATCAGGGTCACGTGCATGCCGGCAGTGGCGGAACTCACCGCAATGGCGTGCTGGTTGCCGGTCAGTTCACAAAACGCTTTTTCCAGCTGCTGATTTTTAGGGCCGGTGGTGATCCAGCCTGAATTAAGCACCTCGCCAACGGCCGCCAGCTCAGCTTCGCCCATGGCCGGGCGGGAAAAGGGGAGAAAATCGGACATTATTAAACTTCCTTTAACAATTACCTGAGTTTACTTTAGCAGGATGTGCGATTTGTGCAGCTCAAACCATCGATAAATCGTTGAATTTTCGCCACCATTCTTACCATAACGTGATGACAGTCTTGCGGACGTTTTGCCCGCTTTTTTTCGCCACCTCTTCCCTTATGAAGAAGACAGCCATTGTGGCATGTTGTAAATCACGCTGATTCAACGCTTCCTGAACGATAAAGTAGATTCCTTAGTTGAAAATTAAGAGAACGCAAGGAAAGGGAAATGGGCGGAAATTAAACTTCCGTCGTTGAGGGGATGTTTACTTTGCGGAAGAGAGTTGGCACGAATTTTAAAAACTCATTCAGTGAGAGGGGTTAAAACCTTCAGCGCTGGTGAACGGCGCGTACAAAAAAGGCCGCCCGTGGGCAGCCTCTTCTGGCACTTCCTTGTACAACCATCCGTTATTTGTCGATTTCAGCAGTCATGTAAACGCCGTTATCTGCACGGGCACTGGTAATTTTGTAGGAGTCAGCGCCTGCAGCTTTCGCTTTCGCAGCGATATGTGACTGGGCACTGTCCAGGGTGCTGCCATGGGCGGAGATGCTTTCTGCCGCAAAGCTACCAAAAGAGACGATTGAAAGAGCGGCGACAGTGGCAATGGACAGCGTTTTGATGTTTTTCATGGTTAAATTCCTTCTATGATTTCGGAAGAAGGCTGTGTGCCTTCAATGAGGAAATAATAACCCAGGGAATTATTAGCAGATTAACCATAAATGCGATCTTCATCACATTTCACCCCGTAATAAAAAAAAGGGGCAACCGGATTGGTTGCCCCCTGCTGTCCTACCGCTGCGGCTTAATGCCGCTCGTCAGAATTACTTCCTGGCGTCGTCCGGCAGTGCGTAAGCGATGATGTAATCGCCGAGCTTAGTACCGAATGAGCCGTGGCCGCCTGCAGCGATCAGCACGTACTGCTTGCCGTTCACTTCATAGGTCATTGGAGTTGCCTGGCCGCCGGCGGGCAGACGCGCTTCCCACAGGGGTTTACCGTTAGTCACGTTGAACGCACGCAGGTAGTTATCTGCCGTTGCGCCAATGAACATCACGTTACCCGCGGTAGAGATCGGTGCGCCCAACATTGGCATCCCCATTTTGAACGGCAATGGGATGGGTGAGCTGTCACGTACGGTACCGATGCGTTTTTTCCACACGATATCGTTAGTCTTCAGGTCAACCGCAGAGATATAGCCCCATGCCGGTTGCTTACAAGGGAAGCCCAGCGGTGAGAGGAACGGATTCAGGGTCACGCCGTATGGCACGCCATACTGCGGCTGAACGCCAGTCTCGGTACCGCTGCCGCCTTTGTCGTTCTCGTCTGGCCACAGAGGGTTGTTTGGACCACGTGGGATCAGACGGGAAACGAACGGCAGAGCCATTGGGTTAGTCAGGGCAACCTGACGATCGGTATCGACAGAGATACCGCCCCACTCGAACATGCCAAGGTTACCCGGGAAGACCAGGGTACCCTGCTCGGAAGGCGGTGTGAACGGGCCTTCATAACGCAGGCTGTGGAACATCACACGACAGATCAGCTGATCGTAAATCGTTGCGCCCCACATATCCGCACCGGTCAGGTTCTTTTTCGGACGGAAGGTCAGGTCAGAGTACGGCTGAGTCGGAGACAGGTGGTCTCCCCTCGCCGGGCCCTGAGGAACCGGCATTTCCGGCGCGGGCACAACGGTCTTACCGGTACGGCGATCCAGCACGAAGATGTTACCGGTTTTCGCCGGAACGTAGATCACCGGAACAGTATTGCCGCTCTTGTCGGTAATATCAGCCAGCGTAGGCTGTGCCGGTACGTCCATATCCCACAGATCGTGGTGAACAGTCTGGTAGAACCAGGCCAGCTTACCGGTGGTGGCATTCAGCGCCAGCATGCCGCTGGCGAAACGCTCGCTTTCCGGGGTACGGTTACCGCCCCAGATATCAGGAGTCTGCACACCGATTGGCAGGTAAACCAGATCCAGCTTGGAGTCATAGGCAGCAGGTGCCCATGAGTTCGGCGAGTTCGGGGTATACAGTTGATCGCCTTCTGGCAGGATATTCGGATCTTTTGCACCGGGATCGAATGCCCACAGGAGTTTGCCCGTGTTGACATCAAAACCACGGATAACACCGGACGGCTCTTTGGTCGAGTAGTTATCAGTTACCGCACCCGCCACCACGATCGCTTTGTCCGTGATGATGGGGGGGGAAGTGGGCTCATAAGCACCGGCGCGGGCGTTAGGCATGTTCTGCTGCAGGTTCAGCTTACCGTTATCACCAAAGCCCGGGCACAGAGCACCGGTTTCCGCATCCAGCGCGTACAGGTGACCATCGTTGACCGGCAGGATCACGCGACGTGAACACAGAGCAGGTTTGCCACCCGCCGGAACAGAGGCCGCATCCGGCGTCTCGTGATAAGAAACACCCCGGCAGGTGACGTGCTGGAAGGAAGGGTCGGTTTTCAGTTGTGGATCAAATTTCCACTTCTCTTTACCGGTAGCCGCGTCCAGAGCGAACAGGATCTGGTGTGGCGTACACAGATAGAGCGAATCACCGATTTTAATGGGGGTCACTTCATCAGTCAGCTCGCCCGGATCGGTTGGGCGCTTCATGTCACCGGTTCGGAAGGTCCATGCTTCTTTCAACTGACCAACGTTTTTGTCGGTGATCTGCGCCAGCGGTGAGTAGCGGGTACCGGCCTGAGTACGGCCGTAAGCCGGCCAGTCACCAGCAGCGATGCCATCAGCAGATTTGTTGATGTTCGCCGCCTGTTCCGGAGTCAGGGAACCGTTGATTTCCTGCGGATCATTGAACACGGAGTACGCCAGAGCGATCACCGTAACAACCAGAACCAGGCTCAGCGCACCGCGCGCAAATCTGCCCTGAGACAGTCCGCGGTAAATAAACGGCAGAACCAGCCACAGGCCCAGGAAGAAGGTGACGTCTAAACGCGGCGTCAGTGCCCAGAAATCGGACCCCACTTCCCACAACGACCAGATCAGGGTCGCCAGCAGGAATACCGCATACAACAGCAGTGCTGAAGAGCGGCGACGGAACAGTAGCCAGGCAACAACCAGTTCAACCACACCAGCGATGATGTAATAGAAGGAGCCGCCCAGTTTAGCCAGCCAGATACCACCGACCAGCAGGTATAACCCGCTGAGCAGGGCAAACAGAGCCGTAAGGATCACGAGGATACGTGATGCCGGTGCTTTACTTTGCATAGTATGGACCTTACCAAAATTTAACGTCTTCGATTCAGGATCAACGCTGAATCGCAAAAAACACCCGGTTTATACTGATTATCCATCCCGGTGTTTTGAGCCCCCCCTTCGGCTGACGCCATCAGGCAGGCAGTTCTGGATACTTTGCTTACTGGAACGTGTAAGTCAGCGTGGCCCCCACGCCATAATTACGACCCGGCGCTGGCTCGTAAAAACGACCATTGCCTTCGTTAACAATCACCGAGCCGACATACTCTTTGTCAAACAGGTTGTCGACGCGGGCAAATGTATCGAGTGACCACTTATCCCAGTTAAAACGATAGCCGCTATTCAGACTGGTGACCGTATAAGACGGTGCTTTTGCATCATTTTCGTCATCGGCCTGAATACTGCTCATGTAGCGAATTTCGGCGCCGGCATGCCAGCCGGCTTCCGGAGCGTAAGCCAGTGAGGCATACCCCATGTTACGCGCCACCCCAGGCAGACGGTTGCCCGCCGGGGTGCAACTGCCGTCGTCGTCGCAGGTTTGATTGCGGTAAGTGGCATCCAGCAGTGTCCAGGCCATCTTCATCTGCCAGTTTTCGGCAACCTGCTGATCGAAGGACATTTCCAGGCCGCGACGGCGGGTTTTCCCGGCATTTTTATACACTGCACGGCCATTACTGCTGTCCGCCACCACCAGTTCATTGTCGGTATTGGTCTGGAACAGCGCAGCGGTGAACAGGCCATAACCCACCCGTGTTTTGCTACCCAGTTCGAAGGTGTCGCTGGTTGACGGCTTCAGACCAAGGTTCAGGCCGGTTTCGTTTCCGCTGATTGAACGATAGGAAAGTTCGTTGATGGTTGGCGTTTCAAAACCGCGTCCCGCCGAGAAGTAAACGTTCCAGGCATCGGTCAGCGCATAGTTCAGCGAGCCCATCGGCAATAATTTGTGATAGCGCTTACTGCCGCTGTCATCGCCATTGCCGGGGGTGACATAGTAGTCGGTGGAGTCGAAGCTGACGGTGCTGTAACGCATTCCGGCATCGAGTGTCCATTTTGGCGTCAGGTTCCAGCTGGTCTGCAGGTACGGATCGAGGTTCCACATCACGTTCCTCTCGTTCCGGCGCTGATTGCCCTTCTCACCCAGTTCGGTGGTACCGTTATTAATCACGTAGTTCTGAAAGCCCTGACGGCGCTCGGTCATGGTTTCATAATCCAGTCCGCCGGTGAGGCTGAACGGCACCGGGCCAACCTGATCGTCATGCTTCCAGCGGGTATCAATACCCGAGTATTTGCGCTCCAGCACAATCACGCCGCCGGGAAAGGCCGGGTTCTGCTGTACGCTGACCGGAATGGACTGATACTGCGTGGTGTGACGCTCGCCGTGCCAGGTGGTCAGCGTCAGCTGGTCCTTTTCGCTCATGTCACGCTGATAACGCAGGCCAACCTGAGTCTGATCGAGGCTCTTGCGGGTGTTATACACCTCACCACGTGGCGACTGACGCGGGTTGGCCTCCCATTCGGCTTTGGTCAGTCCTCCCGGATCGTTGGCATCCACGGAAACGCTGTTAAACATCAGCGTCAGGGTACTGACATCATCAATGCGTACGCCCAGCTTGCCATTACCGAGGTTTTTCTGCGTGCCGCTCTGGTCACGGAAGCCCCTGGTGGTAAAGCGCGATCCGGAAATAGTGTAGTTCACATCCCCGGCGTGGGTGCCGTCGCCCGTGGCACCGCTGGCCTTGACGCTGTTGCGCCAGCTGCCGTAACTGCCGTAATAAGTGCCCGCGATCAGGGTGGTCGGCTGACTGCCGGTTTCGGTCTCAATATTCACCACGCCACCCGAGGCATTGCCGTACAGCGCAGAGTAAGGTCCGCGCAGCACTTCTACTTTATCAATCGAGTTGATATCGATGTTGGAGGTCTGACCCTGCCCGTCTGGCATGGTGCCCGGAATACCATCCACATAAACGCGAACGCCCCGCACCCCGTACATTGACCGGCTACCAAACCCCCGCACTGACAGCTGTAAATCCTGCGCGTAGTTCTGGCGGTTCTGGATCTGCAGGCCTGGTACGCTGCCCAGAGACTCTGAAAGATTCACCTGTGCGGTATTGCTGCGCAGATCCTGCCCCCTGACCACGCTGACGGCGGCTGGCGTGTCCAGCTCGGAGACGCCACTGCGCTGCTTCATAACAATTAACGATCCGTCTTGCGATGAAGAGGAAGCCGTCGCACTGGCCGTCGTGGGAGCTGACTGTGCATAGCTGAGAGCAGGCTGCAGGAAAATCAGCGGCGTTAAGAAGTAGGCAGAGGTTTTGTTGTTCACAGGATCGGTTCAACTGATAAAGTTAATCGTCAGGAGCTTCTCAGCCTGACGCCCAGAATTAAAGCGGTATCCAGCCTGGACGTTGCGTCGGGAAGCGCGAATGCATCAATGCAGCAAAAGTATATAAGCAGTTGCAGAACTTGCCCGCTTATCTCCACGATAAAAACAGGGTTATCGCGCTTTCGGTCGAACAAAACGCCTGCCTGAGCCGGGAGAATCAGGGGAAAGCAGCAAAAGCGGCGGAGATTGTAGCACCCAATAATTCATTTGCGAAATGTTGTTACGTCATTGGCTGAATTGATTCAGTTGAAAGCCACAAAATGATAATAACTCTGTTACATAGCCTGACGCTGCAGAAGTTATCCCTGTTTATTTCAAGGTCTTACCCTTCTGCTAAGTTTGCTCAACTTCGGTCTATACTTAGGGTTCACCTTCAAGATAAGGAAGTCTCATGTACTGGCAGGATAGCAAACTCTCCGGACGAACCTCCCTTCTGCTGCTGCCAGCACTGGCGGCACTGG
The DNA here is from genome assembly GCA_050311775.1 of Erwinia amylovora. Classification (GTDB taxonomy): domain Bacteria; phylum Pseudomonadota; class Gammaproteobacteria; order Enterobacterales; family Enterobacteriaceae; genus Erwinia; species Erwinia amylovora_A. The sequence continues at coordinate 31,144 of JBNONK010000020.1, forward strand.
TCATGTTGCTGAGCGCCTGTTCCTCTGGTGAAAAAGGCATGCCCTGTGAGGGAAAAGTACAGACCCTTTCCGGCCAGCCGTTGGGCAATGTCGAGGGCACAATTGTTGACCGTTTTACCTCTTTCAGTGTCACCCTGCCCGACCTCAGGCTGGAAAGCGGCCCGCTGCACTCCTCCGACCGGCAACACTATATCCCCTCAGCGGTAAACAGAGAGGGCTGGCTGGCACAGCGTCTTTCCGATACGCGCTTCAGCGTTATCAATGCGCCACAGGACAAGATGATCACCTTCAGCTGTCCGGCGCGCGCACTCTGATCTTACAGATTGAATCGCGATGATAATTTCACCTACAGTGGGTTCTCTAACTCAGCACAAAGATGCAGCCCTCTGATCTGCAAGGACAAGATATGCACACCAGCCAGATGATTGCCAACCGACAGACTTTTTTTGGCCGCGGCAGCCTGCGCCAGTTGCTGCCGCTGCTCAGCAACGATCCGCAGCCAACCCTGCTGTTCTGCGGCCGCTCGTTTCTGAACGGGGCAGCCTGGGAAGCGCTGAAGGCTGAACTGGAGCCGCAATTAATCGGCCATGAGATCGTCAGCCACGAAGCTTCTCCTGCGGAAATTGATCGCTGGGTGTCACGCTGGCGCGGCCAGATCCAGCGGGTCGTTGCCATTGGTGGCGGCAGCGTGCTGGATGCCGCCAAGGCGTTTGCCGCGCTGAGCCAGCATCCGCTTAACGCGCTACGTTATCTGGAAAAAGTCGGTGACACGGCGGTCAGCGGTGAAACACTGCCGCTGATTGCTGTTCCCACCACGGCCGGAACAGGCAGTGAAGTCACCCAGAATGCGGTGGTTACTGACAAAGCGGAGATCAAAGTGAAAGCCTCGCTGCGACACGCTAATTTTGTGCCGCAGGTCGCGATCCTCGATCCGGATCTGCTGCGTGGCGCACCTGCCCATGTGCTGGCCTGCTGTGCGATTGACGCTTTCACTCACCTGTTTGAGGCGTATCTTTCCAGCAAGGGCAACCTGTTTACCCGTCAGATCGCGCTGAGCGGGATGCGGGCTTTTGTCAGCGCCTGGCCACATCTGGACCGTAACGATGAGCAGGGCGAGCTGGCCCGTGAACAGATAATGCTGGCTTCCTGGCAGGGCGGTCTGAGCCTGAGTATGGCCGGTCTGGGCGTGATCCACGGCATCGCCGGTGAACTGGGGGCGCTCAAGGACTATCACCACGGCGAAGTGTGTGGCCGTTTACTGCTGCCCTTCCTGCAGTTGCTGAACGAGACTGAAAACCTGCAGCAGCAGAGGCTGATGGCCGACCTGGCGGTCGCTCTGTTCCCCGGCTTTACCCTGCCACCGGCCAGAATGCTGGCAGAGTGGCTGAAGGATCAGGCCATCACCCCCTTCTGGCACGATCCGCCGCCGCTGAGCGAAGAGGAAGCCAGCTGGGTCCTTGCGCGTGCCAACAGTAAAAATTCGCTGATCACCTACAGCACTGAACAACAGCGCTTTATGCTGGCGACGGCCTGTCATATTCAGTAAAGCTGGTCCAGACTTACCTTCTTTGTGTCGTTAAAGGAGATCGTAATGAAGATTGAACTGACCGGAAAAACCGCCATTGTCACTGGCTCAACCAAAGGCATCGGAAAAGGGATTGCTGCCGGTCTGGCCGCTGCCGGGGCCACGGTTGTGGTCACCGGACGTACGGAAGAGCAGGTTCATTCACTGGTGGCATCACTGGGCAACAACGCCCGCGGCCACGTGGTCGATTTGGGCACCGCGGAAGGCTGTGAGGCGTTGCTGAAGGCCGAGCCGTCATGCGATATTCTGGTCAATAATGTCGGTATTTTTCCTGGCGGTGACTTCTTTAAGACAGAGGACAAGGTCTGGCAGAATATCTGGGATATAAACGTCATGTCCGCCGTTCGCCTCAGCCGGGCTTACATGCCGCAGATGATCAAATCTCAGTGGGGCCGCGTAGTGTTTCTCTCTTCAGAATCTGCGGTCAATATTCCGGCAGATATGATCCACTATGGCGTCAGTAAAACCGCCCTGCTCGCGCTGTCACGCGGGCTGGCAAAAGCAGCAGCAGGAACGGGGGTGACGGTGAATGCTGTTCTGCCAGGACCGACTCTTTCTGATGGTTTTGCCGACACCTGTAAAGAGGAGCTGGCCCGGGGGGCGGATCTGCAAGAGCTGGGCGTGACGTTTGTAAAGGCAAATCGTCCAACCTCCATTATCCAGCGTGCCGCCAGTGTGGAAGAAGTGAGCAACATGGTGATTTACGTCTGTTCACCCCTCTCCTCAGCCACCACCGGAGCCGCTCTGCGGGTTGACGGTGGCGTGGTCGAAACCCCCTTCTGATCAAACGGAACGCCATCTGACTGTGGCGTTCCTCTTGTTTCATCCCGCTCGGATCCTATCAACCTCAACCAGCGGGGAGAAAACGTGGAGCAGCACTCATTTTTACGCAAGGGAAGCGTAAAATAATCGTTAAGAAGGGCATTTCTGGGATTTTTGAACTTGTCCTTCTCTTGTCTGCCCCCCAGATTGAGGGCATCAACAAGAACAACCGGTCCATACCGAAGGTAAAAAAAGATGAAAAAATCAGGAATTATTGCTCTCTCCGCGCTGCTGTTTGCGACCACCAGCCTGAGCGCTTTCGCAGAGGGGCCACAGCCCGGCCAGGACGATCACCAGCAGCAACCGGTAAAACGCCCGCCGCAGAGTGAACAGCACGGCAGCCAGCCTCAGGGCCATGGACAGTCTCCGCATGCTCAGCCTCAGCATGCTGCCGAACATCGCCAGCCGCAGCATCATGAACAGCACCCTGACTTCCGTAAAGGCCGCCCGCTGCCAGAAAAATACCGTGGTGAAGGCTACCAGGTCAATGACTGGCACCAGCGCGGCCTGAAGCAGCCTCCGGCGGGTCACCGCTGGCAGAACATTGACGGTAACTACGTGCTGATCGCCGTCGCGACCGGGGTGATCACTTCCGTTATCGCTCACCAGTAATCATCATCAGAACAACCGGGGCTGGCCCATTATGGGTCAGCCCTTTTTTTGATCTGAGGCTACGAATAAAATGAATAATCACTGTTATGCAGAGAAGGAAAACAATGGGATGGGTAAAAACTGAACCGGGCTGACACCGAAGTGTCAGCCCGGGTAATTAGTGGAAGGCGTTGTTAGTGGAAGGCATTGTTCAGCAGGATTGAGGTGATTACCCCTGTTGCCGCCGCAATCAGCACATAGTTGCCGTCGATGTAGGCCCAGTGCTCACCGCGAGGTGGCTCACGAAGACCACGTTCGTGCCAGTCATTGATGCGGTAATCATCGCCGCGGAAACGAGGCGGCAGCGGGTGTCCGCGACGGAAGTCGTGGCCCTGCCAGGCGAAGCGATCACGCTCTTCAAAGTGGCGATCAGGACCATGATCATCATGACCACGATAATCACCCCGACCGTCATGTCGATGATCTGAACCCGGCCCACCGCGCCCGTCAGGACCGCCATGTCCGTCGTGACCGCCCTGCTGGTGCCATGGCTGTCCCGGAGGGCCATCAGCCTGAGTGACGGTGGAGAACAAAGTGCTTGCTGTGAAAACGGTCATTAAAAGTGCCAGAGTCGTTTTTTTCATGATTGTATCCTCAATGTGCTCACGGCTTCTGTTGCGCCGTTAGAGGATACTATCGGCCACTCCAGGCGACAAAAACATCTCCAAATATCTTAAAATTGCTGGTATTACGGTACTTTACCTCAGCTTATCGCTTTCTTAACACTATGAGCAAATTAAGTCCCTTCCGGCTGAGAATAATTTGTGTTAAGAGATCAACGGCCTTATGCCGCACTTTTCAGCTCGCGGATAAACTCACTGACCTGCTGCGCCTGCAACACGAAACCGTCCAGACACTTCTCAAAATAGCTGGCCTCCAGAGCTGAGACGGGCTGCTGGCTACACAATCTGAGGCTGTCGTCGCCGTCCAGCGCCAGCCAGCAACCGCGCATGGCATTCATTTCGAAATTCAGGGCCAGCAGCGTTCGGAGATAGTGCTGCGTAGTCGGCCCGTTCAGCGCTTCAAGTTTGCAGTGAAACAGCACGCAGTCGCTCTCCAGCGGCAGCTCCACCACCGCCACTTCCTGGTTTTTATGATCCACCAGCGCACAAACGCCATCGCGCAGACTGAGTGAGATCCCCTGCCTGCGCCCATAAAGCGCCAGGCAGTGATTGAGTCGTTCAGTGGCTGACATATTTTCTCCATTATCCTTTCAGAACGTAGCCGCTGTCCTGCCCTTTACGCAGCGCAGAAGCAAAATCAGTGGTCGCTTTGGCAATGCGTCCATCCAGCGAATACTGCGTGGGGGTATCCTGATTTTCACCATAGCTGAAGTTGATTTTTCCCAGATTGCGCTTCATCGAAACAGAAGCATTATTCGATCCGCCAAGCAGGAAGGCCGGCGTGGCAAATCCGTCGGTTTTAACCTGGGATTTAGTAAAAGCTATCGATTTCAGCCGCAGATTGTCACGGTTGGTGAGCTCAGCCGTCATCTCCTCCGGGCTGTTACCCTGCTCCAGCCAGCGCTTCTCCAGCCTTTCACGCACCTCATCCTTCAGCTCGAGCGTAACCGTCGCATCGGTACTGACGTTATCCTGCAGGCTGGCAATCAGCGTCTGTAACTGATGATCGCTGCCCATCAGTTCGCGCATTTTATTGGCGTTGCTGGCGTTCAGGCTACCGTCGAGCAAGTTAGAAAGCTGGTGCCATAACCCGTTGTTGTCCACTTTGCTCAGGTTGGCGTAGGTAGTCTGGTATTCACCATTTTGCAGCAGTTTATGCCCACGTTCGGCTGCTGTTTGCTGGCGCAGGTGTTTATCCAGATCCCGCAGAGCAGCCTGCTGGCCATTGTTCATTCTTTCGCTGTTGCGCGGAGTAAAATGCGCATCCAGCTTGTCCAGTTTCTGGCGCGGGGTCAGCATCACTGCCTCGTCATCATCTTTTTTATCTTTTAGAGATTCCATCAGGGCCGCCGCCGCCGGATCGGAAAAATTTTTGCCCAGCGACTCGATCAGCTTGTCGAGATGTACCGGCTCCAGAGGCTGGGCATTCTTTGTCTCCAGCGTCAGGCTCTGTTTGGTGCGGTTATCAATTGACAATTGCACGCTGGCCGCCGGGCCGGCAAACAGAGGCACACGGCCATCATCGCTTCTGATCAACACCCCAGTGGGCAGGGCAAAGTTTGCCCCGACGCTGGCTTTATTAAGGCCACGAAGACGGTTGTTACTGCGGCTGTCTGTGACACTGTCTTCTTTTGTCGTCTGCCCCCGCTCCCGCGTGCCGGAGAGGATGTTCACCCCGGCGTAAGCGCCGCCGCCGACACGGAAGCTGGCTGGCGTCTCTTTCTCATGATTGTTGGTAAGCGGTATGCCTGCTGAAGCCAGGGCCGCTGCGTTGGCATCGAGGCTGACGTTCATCACGTCACCATGCTTAACGCTGTGATTGATCCCGCGGTTGAGCAGGGCCAGCGGATCCAGCGTGCCTTCCGTCAGTCCCTCAATAAACTCAGGCAGCTCGGCCTCGGTGATATCAAAGCTGACGCTGTTTTGCTTTTTTAAATCCAGCGGCGTGGCTGAAAACACGCCGCCCAGACGCACCGCTGGCGAAAGATCCCGCTCATGATCGATCGGCACGTCATGGGCGGAGTCTTTCATATAATCGGTCAGCAGGTTGTAACCCACGCCGGTAAACGCCGTCAGCGCCCCGCCGCCATCACGACCAAAGCTGACATTTATTCCGCCCTCTCCGCGCGTCATGCTCAGGCTGTATCCACGATCCAGATTTCCCCTGCCGCCGACACCGGCAATCACCTGGGTGCCGGGAATGCCGGTGATGGTGGTTGCTGCCCCGTAGGCGCGGCTGAAGGAGATGCTCTCGCCCTTCTCCATCGACAACACCGTACCTTGCAGCCTGCGGGCCAGCGTCTGCTGATCGTCTGCCTGCATCACCGTCCGGGTGGTGACGTTCATCCCGTGGTTCTGCTTGGTGAAGGCTTTGGTCATCGATTTGATCGCATCGTAGTTCGACTCCAGCCGGTCGTTGCCGGTAAAGCCCTGACTGGTAACCTGTTTAACCGGATTTTTTTCCCAGGTATCATCCCGCAAAGTGCGGAACTCGTCGCCAAGATCCTTTAATGCCTGCTCACGCGTGCCGTCCTGCAAATCTAATGCTGTGGACAGGCGCCCGGCCAGATCGTGCATTTTGGCGTTGGTCAGGCCATCAAGGATCAGTCTGGACTTCACCAGCCCCATCGAATCATGTTTATCGCGATGCAGGGCCGCCGGAATATCGCCGGCGGGTTTCTGATGCGAGAGCACCACGCCCTTTTTCTGCAAAGAAGCCAGCGTCACCTGAGCGGTATTCCCTTTACCGCTGGGCTGCTGAGAGAACAGTAGGTTCAGTTTGTTCACCAGGTCGTCATTGCGCGAGCTGGCCGGGTTCAGGCTACTGGTAAGGGTGCCGAGCTGCTGTTTAAATGCCCCTGACTCTGTGCCGTACTGCTGATGCAGCAAACCGGCCTGATGCGCCGCGCTGTCCGCGAGCGTGGTATTGAACTGCTGCATTTCGGCAAACCAGGCGGGCAGGTCTGCTTTGCCTGACAGCGTTTTCAGCTTCAGGCTGAGCGGCTGCTCCGGCGCGCGATTTGCCTGCTGCTGCAGGTGCTGGTTCAGTTCCGCCAGCTGTTGAGTTTGCTGCTGGTAGATGCCGGTCAGCCCTTTTCGCCCGCTGTGGGCGTGCTGGATCAGATTACCCATATTTTTCAGCGGTCGCGGCGTTTCCAGCGTCGGGCGGAAGACAAAGGTGCTGAGACGAGTGCGAAAAGGCGTATGCACTTTGTGTCCGTCGTGGCCTGACTGGCCGAAGGTATTGACCTCCCGCTTAAAAGTGAGGCCAGTTTTCCCCAGTCTGGAATCACGGGTTGCGGCACTGAGACGGTCATAATGCCGATCGGCCAGGTTATCCTCATGGTAGCCGCCCGGTGACAACTGAGAGGAAACGGGTTGCCACTGCTCTTTGCCACGAACCATCATTTTGCCGTTATCCAGTGCCAGCAACAGACCATCCTTCTGATTGCCGTGTAATTTTGACGGTAGCGCGGCGGCGGCCTCCTCATCCATCCCGTCCGCTGCTGGGGCAGTCACTTCAGGAAGCTTTTCTTCACGCAAGCCTGCCAGCTGGCCCTGCTGCCAGCTTTGTGCCGGAAGACTGAATAACTTGCCCTTGTCGCTGAGGATAAACATTCGGTTATCCGGCCCAATCGCCATATCGGTAACTTTGTGTTCCTGCGGTTCAGCCGGGATCCTCGCCAGCACATTGACGGCATGATTCATCGCCTGGCTCAGCGCCTGCCTGTCCAGCGTGCGCGCCAGTTGTTTATCGCGACGGGTCTCGGTATTCACATGGTGCGAATGGATATCACCATTGTCCTGCAGCGTGACGTAGCGACCGTTGTCCAGCACGCTGGCCGAAACGGTCGCCTGATTTTTATCCAGCCCCGGCATTGCCAGATCTTCACTGACACTCTTTTTCACCTGATGCAGCGAGAAGGCATTCTGATCGAAGTTGATTTTATTGCTGGAGAGGTTGACCTTGAGGCGCTTCAGTTCGTTATCTTTCAACACCCAGGCCTGACCATCCTGTCCGGCCCGTAGCTGGTCGGCCTTCACCTCTGACGCTTCCCAGCCGCCGGTGGTTTGATTAAAGAAATGCACCTTGCCATCCTGCAGCGCCAGTTGGCCATTATTGCCCATGTTGACGATGTCGCCGCGCCCCGGCGTGACTTCTGGCAGGCCTTTCTGAAAATCCATTACCATACTGTCACTCAGGTTCCAGCTGGACGCTGCGTGAGGTCGGGCCGGATCAAGGCTGAGTGCAACGGCATGCTGGCGATCCATGCCATCCTTCACCAGAGCATGCAGCTGGTTGCCGCCATCGTGAATGAAATCCTGCACATGGAAACGCTCGCCCACGGCATCCTGAATCTGCTGTTGCAGGCGGTCACGCACGGTCTGATTAAGCCCGCTACCAAAATTCAGCTCGTCGCTCTGCTCGCCAGGGCGCAACGCTACCTGCAACCGGCCCTGATGGTCGGCGGCGATGACCAGCGCATCAGTCTGGGCAAAAGCAGCCAGCGTGGTTCCCGGAGGGGAGATATTCAGGGGGCGATGGGCCTCTTCCGGGCTGTCGAGGCGGGAGAGTAATTTCAGGTACTGTTGTTTGCTGTCGTCATCAGTCAGCAACAGCAGTGCCTGGCCGTCAGCAGCAACAGCGGCTTTACTGATTTTGTCTGCAAAGCGGACGCTTTGCGTCTGGCTGCTGAGGTTATGCAGATGGTGGTCATCGTGAACCAGATAGAGAGCGTTGTCGGCCTGCCGCGCCAGCTTGGACTGTTCTTTATCCTGAGCCAGCAGCGGATAATCTGCCTGCTGCCAGCCCTGCTCCTGTGAGGTCAGGCGGTAAAGCTTGTCGTTGTGCAGGCGAAATGCCTCTGAACCTGCGGACGTGGCCAGATGATGGACGCCGGACAGCTGGCTGAGGATGGCACGATCAGGAAGTTTCACCTCGGCCGGGGAGCGACCTGCAGGCGCATTATTACGTCCAATCCTGACCGTATTGCCATCATCGCTGAGCGAAAGCGCGTGATCGGTAACGACGGCTGGCCGCCGCCCGGGAAATGCGGAGCCGGGCGTCTCCTCACGCTGCCACTGCGGATTTGCCCTGCTGTGGGCCACACCGATCAAGCCACCCGGCGTGGAGTGCAAAGCCATCAGCCTTCCGCTGTCATCCAGCAGGGTATGCTGCTGATGATTCTTGCTGGCCACCACGCTTTGATAGTGCATTTTCGGGTGGCCCAGAGTCTGCCTGACCAGTGCCCGCTGGACATCCTTCCCTTCCGGCGCGGCCACCCTGACGTTACGTTTATCGTCCAGAGTGATACCCAGTGAGGATTTATCTTCGGCCTGATAGGGCCGGGCGGCTATTTCCTGAGGAGAGGGAACATGAGGCGGTGGCGGGGGGGGCGGTGGCGCGGCACGGGCGGCGATCTCTGCGTGAATTTCCTGCTCAAGACCGCCTTCCGGCAGGGTGGGTATAGCAATATTCATCAGGTTCAGCGGCTGCATCTCGTGCTCTTCCGCCTCCGGCCCAGTGTTGCGTGCCTGAGCGGCCTGTGAATGTCGGCGGAATAACGGTAAATGGCCGAATGCGTTAAATCGCCCCTGCCCCGTGCTGCGTGAAGCAGCCTGCTGCTGAACGCCTGCTCCCTGAGGCGCCCCCTGCTCGTTTGCCGTTGTTTGCAGCGTACCACCACCATTCAGCCGCGGCGGCATCTGCTGCTGGCGCAACACGGCCTGCCCCTGCTGTCCGGCAGCATCCGCACGCTGGGTCTGATTCAGCGTGGATGGCTTGATAAGTGTTCTTAATCCCGTTAACACGATGTCTCTCCCCACCCAGTGATAGCGTCCTGAAACTTCAGCTGTGTGGCAGAAAAGAAAGCCCGGTTCCCGACAAGTCAGTTTTTTTTATCTTTTCCAATCGGCGAAGGACAAAAAAAAGAGAGAGGCAATTTCCTCTCTCTTTTCTGGCAAGCCAGACCACAGTGGCTGACTAGTTCAGGGTTTTACGCACCTTCGCCACCTGATCCGCCGTCACCGCTGAAGCCTTGTTGCTCCAGCCCTGGCGAATAAAGGTCGCCAGCTGTGCCACTTCATCATCGCTCAGGCGAGACTTAAAGCCAGGCATTACCAGAGTGGAAGGCGCTTTCGCGGTGGAAGGCTGCTGCGCACCGGCCAGAATGGTGTGAATGAATCCGGTGGGATCGCCGGCATTAACAATGGTTGCCTGATCCAGCTGCGGGAAGACGCCTGGCGCGCCTTTGCCGGTCACAAAGTGACAGGCACCGCAGTTATCCAGATACAGACGCTCGCCGATACTGAGGTGCTTCGCGGTAGTCAGCTTAGCTTCGGTTGCACTGACGGCTTGCTCGTCCGCTGCCGGGGCTGGCGGATTGCCGCCCAGGAACTTCAGATAAGCGGCGATCGCTTTCAGATCGGCATCCGTCATATATGAGGAGCTGTGCTCGATAACCGAAGTCATCTCTCCGCCCACGGCCGCCTTGTCATTACGTCCGGTTGCCAGGTAGTCGACGGTTTCCTGCTCTGTCCACTTTGGCAGGCCACGCAGTGAAGGCACTTCCCAGCCGTTCAGACTGCCACCGGCCAGGAATTTGCTGTCGCGACTGTCGGGTGCTTTCTCATTCATCCCCAGGCCGCGAGGCGTATGACAGCTGCCGCAGTGTCCCAGACTTTCCACCAGATAGGCACCGCGGTTGACTTCTGCTGAGACGCCACCGATTGGCTGGAACGGCCTGTCAGAGGTGAACGCCCAGTTCCAGAAGCGCATTCCCCAGCGCTGGTTGAACGGGAAGCTCAGGTCTGTTTCTGGCGGCGTTTCCGCGCTCGCCTGCACACCCTGCATAAAGTAAGTGTAAAGCGCGTGCATATCCTGGTCGTTGATTTTGGCGTAATCCGGATAAGGCATCGCCGGATACAGGCGCGTCCCATCCGGCAGCACCCCTTTACGGACCGCATCGGAGAACTGGTGTTCGCTGTAGTTGCCAATACCGTGATTTTTATCCGGCGTGATGTTGGTCGAATAGAGAGTCCCCAGATTCGACTCAATCGCCAGGCCGCCAGAAAACTCAGGTTTGCCCGGCAGGGAGTGACAGGCACCACAGTCGCCCAGCCGGGAGATGTACTCCCCCTGCTTCACCAGCGCCGCATTATCGGCCTGCGCCGTCAGGGTGTAACCCGCGCTAATCAGCACCACGTTGGCGATTAAAAAGCTCTTCAGTTTCATCATCTTCATATCGCTTATGCCTGTACCAGTGGGCCGGGATTTTTCAGATACCTGTCTTTGATCGCTGCCGCTGCCATCAGCGACAGCGCGCCGATAGTGTCAGTCGGGTTAGCCTGGAAGTTCTGCGGGAACGCATTACCTCCCGGCACAAAGACGTTATGCACATCCCAGCTCTGCAGGTACTTGTTCAGTGCTGAAGTTTTCGGGTTATCGCCCATCACCGCGCCGCCCACGTTATGGGTTGAAACGTATTTGGTCAGGTCAAAGTGCGCATCCATCGGCAGGAAGCTTTCGCTGTAACTGTCCGGATTCAGCTCTTTGGTGATATTGCCAACGATGCCTTTCAGATATTGCTGCAGCTTCAGCTCGTTCTGTTTCCAGTCAAAGGTCATACGCAGCAGTGGATAGCCGTACTCATCTGTGTAATTCGGGTCCAGATCGAGATAGATATCACGATAGGACTGGCAGGTGGTGGTGATGCTGATTTTCATCGAATGGCCATACCACTCTTCCATCCCCTCTTTCCAGCCTGTTCCCCAGGATGGCGTCCCTTTCGGCAGCGAGGTGGCAATTGGCGTACCGGTCGCCTGAGAACTGTGAATTTTTGCCCCCCCGATAAAGCCGAGTGAAGGCCCATCAAAGTTGCCCGGAGAGATGTCGTTGAACATCTGGCCAGTGGCTCCAGCGGTGGCAAACGGGTTGAAATTTTTGTCCCTGAAGAACAGCGTGGCCCCCCCGTTACTCAGGAAGGCGTAGTTACGCCCCACCACGCCCTCTTCGGTGATGGGGTTGTAAGGCTTGCCGATGCCGGACAGCAGCATCAGACGGACGTTACAGAACTGGAAGCTGCTCAGCACCACGATTTTCGCCGGCTGGAAGCACTCGTTGCCCTGGCCATCAATGTAGATCACGCCCTTGGCGGTTTTCTTGTCGTCGTGCAGCACCACTTTCATTACGTTGGCATGCACTTCATAGGAGAAGTTATCCCGGCGCTTGAGGGCATCCATAACCGCAGTCTGCGGCGAGGCTTTGGAGTAGTTAAGACACGGATACTTACTGCAGTAACCGCAGTAGTTGCAAGGTGCTATCTGGTTGCCATAAGGGTTGGTCCAGGCACGCGACACGCAAGCGGAAGGGTTCGGAAACGGGTGATAGCCCAGCTTCTTCACCGCATCAACAAACAGGGTGTTGTTGAGCGTATCTTCCAGTGCTGGCAGCGGATACGGCTCGGAACGGGGCCCTTCAAAGGGATCGCCCCCTTCCAGAATTTGCCCACGCAGGTTACCGGTGGTGCCGGACTGGCCGCAGATATGCTCAAATTTGGTGTAATACGGCTCAATTTCATCCCAGGTGAACGGGAAATCCATGATGCGCATATCTTCCTGCAGGATCCCGGGCTTATAAGCCTGATCCGCATAGGTTTTCAGTTTCAAATCGGTCGGGGTGGGACGGATCAATACCGCCGTCCAGTGCAGGCCTGAACCGCCCACCCCGGTACCCGGAGCAAAAGCCCCCCATTTACGGGTTGGCAGCGCGGTCTGGCTCATGTTGTAGCGGACGGTGACCGCGGCTTCAGCGGGGGTTGCCATCACTTTATTACGCACGCCATAGGCGTACTCATCCGCCGGTTTCGGGTAGGCGAAATCTTCATATGATCGGTCCGCCCCCCGTTCCAGCGCACGCACTTTCAGTCCGGCCATTGCCAGCTCAATACTCATCAGCGAGCCAGCCCAGCCCAGGCCGACAACGACGACGTCGACTTCTTCTTTGTTTACAGTTGCCATCTTAAATCCTGCCACTCTTCAGAAAAGGGAAAAGGCTTACTCAGGCGCGTTCGCCCTTGATGCTTACCGGGCCCAGCGGATACGGAATGTTGTGCTGCTTCACCCACTCGGTGTAGCTGGCGCGCGCGCCAGGGAAACCAATGGCGATCCACGCCTTCATTCCCTTGTTGCCGCCGTACATTGGATCGGCGAGATAGCCATGCCTGGTATCCGAGAGTAGCTCGCTGAAGAACTGCGACGCTTTCAGGGAGCCTTCGCCCAATTCGCTGAAGTTAATGGTGTTTTTCTGAACCTGAGTCAATACGGCGTCTTTGTCCGCGTCTGAGAGTTCATGGAACGATTTCTGATGGGTAGTCTGGCACCAGCCTTCAATCAGCCTGATACCGGTTTTGTAGATTTGCTGCGGGCGGAACGGGATTTGATACCCCATGGTGGCCGGTGCGTTAACGTTAAACGGCCCCTGCATGTAGATCTCTTCGCCGAAGTCGCCGTGCATCTGCTGATCGATGAAAATTGGCACGTTGGTCTCTAACGCACCGGGCGCTTTACCTTTACCGCCCGCCGGGATCAGGCGATCGCAGGCGGCCAAGATAAATTGCCATTCATGGGCGGAAAAAAAGAGTGGTTTATAATCGACCAGCTCTGGCGCGGCCATTTCTGCCGCCTGGGCTGCCGTTAATCCTTTTAACACGATATCGGTCAGCGGTAATGCCAACAGCGATCCCAGTAAAAACTTTCGACGGGTAGTTTCTTTTTGAAGGAGCATAACATTACGACTCTCACATGCTAATAAAATGTAATTTGAGTTAATTAGTATCGTTATCGACGACTCTTTACGTAATTTTATGAATACATGCGTTACAAAATGTAAAATTTAAATTCTATTTATTGATAGTTAAGCATTTATCATATTTTTAAAAATTGCCAAAAAAATGTTACACACCTGTAACAGCAAGGAACGTCTGATTCCCCCCTGTTTTTATGCAGATTTAGGGCCAATTGACCTGGTGTTAATTCGACGATAATTCACCGTCGTGACAATACCCACACTGAATAAATGGGAAAAAGTCGTCAGATGGCATTTTTATCAACACCAACCCTAAAGCACCTTTATTTAACAAAATTGATACAATGAGGCTTTTAAACGTGTTTAAAGTCGAAAAAACGACCTGACAGATGAAGAAACACTCAGAAGGGCATTCCCGAGTTGTTAAAGATTTAGTGGCGATTGATCCGGGAATGAATTGAAAAGACGTTGCTGACTTCAGCAGAGGAAATGTCTCCAGGGGATGAGAATCGGGTATTGTAGCGCAGACGAAAAGCATGCATTTCCTGCGCATCGGGCTCCAGCTCACGTAAAAAGACCAGCGCCAGACGAACATGCTCACCGGAGATTTCCGTCGGGAAGTAAGCTTTGCGCAGCACGCCGCGCCAGAAAGTAAGACTCTCTTCTGATTCATCAACAATAAACACCTGATAAATCAATAACACGCTCGCTGCATTGCTCAGATGCGCTTCGTTATCCCTGGAGAGATAAGCCACAAACTCATCCCCTGCCGTACGCCCCATCAAGCTGATCAGCGATTCCACGTAGACCGGGTCCAGGTTCAGCCGCCTGGTTAAGACTCGTGATGCACGGCGCGTTTGCGAGTTGAGCACGCGAAAACCGATGAAAAAAACCACAACCAGGGTCACCAGCATCAACCAGATCATTAACCGTCCTGTGAGATTACCGCGCTGCGGCAGGCATAAAGAGAAAGGTCGACAGAATATGTTGATGACAGAAACATGTCACGCAAACCTGTTTAAAAAATCAATTTTTATCGCGATGTTGCGGCAATAAGTTGGTGGCGTGCGGCGTCGTTATCGACGGAAACGGACCCTCAGCGCCGCAGGGCTGAAGGGGTCATCCCGTGCAGGCTTTTAAAGCGGTGGCTGAAATGGCTGGAAGAGTTAAAGCCGCACTGCAGAGCGATCTCGGTCAGCGGCAGCTTACTGTGCCGCAGCAGCAGCTCCGCCTTCACCATTCTCCGCTGCATCACATACTGATGCGGAGCCAGCCTGGTGGATTGTTTGAACATGCGGGCAAAATGGAATTCGCTCAGGGCAGCCTGATTCGCCAGCTCGCCCAGCGTCAGCGAAGCCGCAAGGTTTTCTTCGATGTAAGCCATTACGTTACGCAGCACCGTTGGGGCAAGGCCGCCACGCACCATCGGCAGTTTCCACAACAGCTGGCTGTAGTACTGCAGCAGATGGGTCATCAGCAGGGTTGAGGCGCTGCTCAGCGTCAGGTGACTGGCATTTTGCTGCCAGTCACAGCTGAGCAGAAAGTGGCGGTAGAGCTGGGTGATCCGTGGGTCTTCACAGAAGATCATCTCATCCAGCGAAATGCTTGCCGGGCTTTTATCCCAGATCTGCTCGGCCAGGTGGCGCAGGTGCTCATCGGTACAATAGAGATGAACAAAGGAGAATTCTGAACGGATATCCCAGGTGGACTCGCTGTTTTCCGGCATCAGGCAAAAGCGGTCCGGCCCGCCGCCATCCCGCCATCCCGTCGGGGTTTTATGCCAGGTATCAAATCCCGCTTCAATATACAGGCTCAGCGTGTGGTGATCGCTGCGCTGGGTAACGCAGTCAAAATCATTCCGCCAGGCCGCCAGTTGAATACCGGAGCCAAGCTGCACGCTGCCCTGCAGACGCGCACGATGCTGTTGGAGGTTTTCAAATGCCTGATAGGACTTGTTCATGGCGACCCGCTGGTGTGATTAAGAGCACCATCTTAAGGAGCGGGGCAGCGAGAAACCAGCCTTTCCCGGTACGGGCAGGCAAAAAACCGCAAGATTATGCAAGTCACCGCAATCAGGTGGAAGCCGCATCAGCCGTGAAAAGTGACACTGACGCAATCAGACTGAGTGGAGGTGAAGGATGAATGCAGTGTTATATCTTCTGGTGGTGATGATTTGGGGCACCACCTGGATTGCCATTTTTATGCAGCAGGGCGTGGTGTCGGTCACCGTTTCAATCTTCTGGCGCTTCCTGATTGCCGCCGTGGCGATGCTTATTGTACTGGGGATAATGGGACGCCTGCGGAAAATCAGCCTGCGCGACCATCTGTTCTGCCTGCTGCAGGGCTGCTGCGTATTCGGCTTCAATTTTGTCTGCTTTTATCATGCCGCAGCCTGGATCAGCAGTGGACTGGAGTCGGTGATTTTCTCAATGGCGGTGCTGTACAACGCCGTTAACAGCATGCTGTTCTTCCGCCAGCGCCCCCACCCTAACCTGCTCCCCGCTGCAGCACTGGGGCTGACCGGCATTGTGGCCCTGTTCTGGCACGACCTGGTGGCCACTCAGCTTGCACCTTCACTGCTGCTGGGGATTGGACTCAGCGCACTGGGGACTTTCGGCTTTTCGCTGGGCAATATGATCAGCACCCGTCATCAGCGGCGTGGGCTGGAAACGATGTCGACCAACACCTATGCGATGCTTTACGGCGCTCTGGTGATGGCAGCCATCAGCCTGTTCAGGGGTGACCACTTTATACCTGAGCTGTCGGTACGCTACCTGGGCTCGCTTCTGTATCTGGCTATCTTTGGTTCGGTAATCGCTTTTGGCGCTTATTTCACTCTGGTGGGAAGGATTGGTGCCAGCCAGGCCGCCTACTGCACCCTGCTGTTTCCACTGGTCGCGCTGACCCTTTCCACCCTGTATGAAGGCTATGTCTGGCACGTCAATGCGGTCGTCGGGCTGCTCCTGATATTGCTGGGCAATCTGGTCATGTTTTCAAAACCGGGAAGGTTCAGCCTGCGCCGCAGCGCCGCCTCTACCTGAGCGCGGATCGCCCGCAGTGCTTCAGAAGCGGCAAATGATGAGTGCTACACTCAGGGCATGGGTTACTGAACAGCAGAGAAAACCCACCGCCACCGGAGGCAACCATGAGCCAGCCACTGCAGATAGACTTCGTTTCTGATATTTCCTGCCCCTGGTGCATTATCGGCCTGCAGGGGCTGGAAAAAGCGCTTGCCGAACTGGGCCCGCAGGTTCAGGCCACGATCACCTTCCAGCCATTCGAGCTGAATCCTGCCATGGCCGCTGAAGGTCAGGATCTGGCGGAGCACATTGCGGAGAAATACGGCTCCTCGCCGGAAGAGTCCGCCGTCAACCGTCAGCGTATTCAGCAACGGGCAGCCGATGTCGGTTTTATCCTTAACAGCAGCAAACCCGGCTTCCGGATTTACAACACATTTGATGCACACCGGCTGCTGTACTGGGCGGAAGAGTCCGGCAAACAGCAGGCGCTGAAACATGCACTGTTTATCGCCTATTTCACCAACGGCGAAGATCCCTCCGACCATAACGTGCTGGAGCGAATCGTTAAGGAAACCGGACTGGATGTGGCTGCCGCGCGGGAAGTGTTAAGTTCCGATCGCTACGCCAGTGAAGTGCGGAATGCGGAGCGGCAATGGGTTAATGCCGGGATCCACTCGGTGCCTTCCGTGATTTTTGATCGGCAGTATTTGCTGTCGGGCGGCCAGCCACCTGAAGCCTTCAAATCGGCTATCGAAGAGATCCTGAAACAGCGTGATGCAGAAGTGTAGCAAGCATAGCGTGACGACAAGGCCTGGGATAAAGTCGCAGGCCTGTTTATCCCTTATCAGTGAGGCTATATTATGCGGGAGGGGTCAGTTCAGGGCCTCGTGACGACATACAAGGAGAGTTTATGTCCACCAATTATATTATTGCTATCCCCTTCTTTATCCTGGCCGTGGTATTTCTGTTTCTGGGGGGCCGTCAGCACAATCAGATATATCTGCCGCTGGGGCTTGGCTTTATGCTGACAGCGGTGGTCAATGGCGTGGTGGGCTACTCCATCAGCTAAAAAAGGAAACCCAGCCGGAGCTGGGTTTTTTTATCAGTGCGGCGCTTCATCCAGCACCCTGTGGATCACCGCAGAGAGTTCGTTGATCTCAAACTTCGCCACGTAACCATTGGCACCCACTTTGCGCACGTGATCTTCGTTGGCGCTGCCTGACAGAGAAGAGTGGATCACCACCGGAATATCACGCAACCGCTGATCGGTTTTGATATTACGCGTCAGGGTAAAACCATCCATCTCCGGCATCTCCAGGTCGGTCAGCACCATGGCAATCTTGTCATGAATCGATGTGCCTTCGGCAACCGCCTGTTGCTCCATTTGCTTGATTTTTTCCCAGGCTTCCAGACCGGTCACATGCATCAGAGCCGGAATGCCCATCACTTTCAGACCCTGCTCCAGCATCTGACGGGCGACTTTGGAATCTTCCGCCACAATGGCCACCGCCCCCGGTTTAATATTGAAGGTCTTCATCTCAATGTCCCCGTCCTTCACTTCACGCACGGAAGGGATCACATCATTGAGGATCTGTTCAACGTCCAGCACCAGCGCCATATTATTGGTTGTGGTGTCCAGGCAGGCAATGCTGGTGATGTTGCGGCTGCTGACGCCAGCTTCCGCGGTGTGGATCTGGCTCCAGTCGAGACGCACGATATCCTCAACGGACTCGACGGCAAACGCCTGAGTGCTGCGGGCATATTCAGTCACCAGCAGCAGGTTCAGACCGGTTTCCGGCTTGCAGCCGGTCACTGCAGGCAGGTCAATAACCGGGATAAATTGCCCGCGAATATTGGCCATCCCCAGCAGCGGAGATTTCATGCCTGCGGCTTTAGTGATGGTCGGCATCGGCACAATTTCACGCAGTTTAAACACATTGATACCGAACAATTCTGGTTTGGTTTCGTTACTCTCCGATCCTAAACGGAATAACAAAAGTTCAAACTTATTGGATAACGCGAGATTCGCTCTCTCATCAATCTCTTTCTGAAAATTATCCATCTCTACCTCTGGGTTAAATTCTGGTTTGACACACACCCTCTGTATATCGGCAGCGCAGAAAAAAAGTACAGCGGTGAGAGCATTATTTCTTTGTGGTACACACCTTCGCCAGCTCCTGCTCGATAATCTCAGGCCTGCTGTGCTCCACCAGCATTTTGAAACGCCGTGCTACGTTGCAGTCTTTCGATTCGGAGAGCGCAACGGCGGCACTGTAGGCGTTGTAACAGTCGTCGGCATCCTCAACCTGCTTCTTACAGCCGGTAAAAACCGTGAAGGCCGAATCAGGCCTGGCGATATAGCTATCGATCGCGTCACTGTGGTTGATCCTTTGCAGAACACCCGGCAACACCAGCCAGGAGGCCAGAACAATCAGTATCAGCCCGGCAAGCGACAGGACTTTGTCTTTCATTTTACTTCCTTACCTTCGTCAGTCCGGTGTAACCCTGTTTAATCATACCCTGGGAGTAGAGCTGCTGATAATTAATCGTGCTTCAACGCACGATGACAAAGTCTGCGCGAGTGAAATGGTGTGACAATAATGCCACTTTAGATATGAAAGCGACAATAATAACAACAAAGTGTTAATGACATGTTTGCTTTGATTTAATAAAAAGCATCAAATAATTGATATACCAAAAAGGTTTGGCGTTCGTATTTAAAAGGTATTATTTAAATTAATTCATCAGGAATATATTTCAGACGAGTTTTACTTGTTCCCACCAGGAAAAATGGAATCGATTATGTCTGATAAAAAAGCCAGCAGTAATAAGCAGAATATTCACGACCTCCGTTCAGCTATTGCCTTTTTAGAAAGCCTGCCCGGCGAAATGGTCAGTACGGATGTGGAAGTGGATCCCCATGCGGAATTATCCGGCGTTTATCGCTATGTCGGCGCGGGCGGAACCTGCGAACGCCCTACCCGTAAAGGCCCGGCGATGATGTTTAATACCATCAAAGGCTTTCCGGGCGTAAGGGTCGTCACCGGCCTGATGTCCACCAGAGAACGTGTGGGTCGCTTATTGAACTGCCCGCCTGAAAAGCTGGGTTTCCTGCTGAAAGAGTCAGTGAAAAACGCCGTCGAACCGGTGGTTATTGACCGTGGTCAGGCTGAGTGTCAGCAGGTTATCTGGCGCGCTGAAGACCCGGATTTTGACCTGCGTACTTTGCTTCCCGCGCCAACGAATACCGAAGAAGATGCCGGGCCTTATTTCACCATGGGGTTGTGTTATGCCTCCGATCCACTCACGCATGAATCAGATATCACGATCCATCGCCTGTGCATTCAAAGCCGCGATGAGCTTTCAATGTGGTTAACACCCGGCCGCCATATCGATGCCTTCCGCGAAAAAGCAGAGAAAATGGGCAAGCCTCTGCCGATATCCATCAGCATTGGCGTTGATCCGGCGATTGAGATTGCCGCCTGTTTTGAACCCCCAACCACACCGCTCGGCTTCAATGAACTGAGCATTGCCGGTGCATTGCGTGGCCAGGCCATTGAGCTGCCCCCCTGTATTGCCATCAATGAAAAAGCGATTGCCAATGCTGAAATTGTCATTGAAGGCGAACTGCTGCCAAACGTGCGCGTCCGTGAGGATCAGAACACCAATACCGGCAAGGCCATGCCGGAATTTCCGGGTTATACCGGGGAAGCGAAAGCCGCCCTGCCGGTGATTAAAGTGAAAGCCGTCACCCACCGTAAAAACCCGATACTGCAAACCACACTTGGCCCGAGCGGCGAACACGTCAGCATGGCTGGTATCCCCACCGAAGCCAGCATTCTGGAAATGGTGGAAAAGGCGATGCCGGGACGCGTGCTTAACGTCAATGCCCATACTTCCGGCGGCGGTAAACTGCTGGCCGTTATCCAGTTTAAAAAATCTGCTGCGGTAGATGAAGGGCGTCAGCGTCAGGCTGCCCTGCTGGCTTTTGCTGCTTTTTCGGAACTGAAGCACGTGATCCTGGTGGATGAAGATGTGGACATCTTCGATACCGACGACGTGCTGTGGGCCATGCAGACCCGTTACCAGGGTGATGTGGACACAGCCTTTATCGCTGGTGTCCGTTGCCATCCTCTCGATCCTTCACAAACGCCAGCCTACAGCCCGGCTATTCTGCAGGAAGGCATATCCTGTAAAACCATTTTTGACTGCACGGTGCCCTTCCATCTGAAGACGCATTTCCAGCGTTCAAAATTTAAAGAAGTTGACGTGAAGAAATTCCTGCCTGACTTTCAATAACCGGGGATAACAGCATGAGCAGAAAGCGCATTATTGTCGGCATCAGCGGGGCGTCAGGCTTTCAGTACGGTATGAAAGCCCTGACCCTGCTGAAGGCGCTGGATATTGAGGTACATCTGGTGATCAGCAAGGGAGCCGAGCTGACCAGGAGTCTGGAAACCGATATTGAACGGCATCAGGTTGTTGAGCTGGCCAGCGTGGTCCATTCCGTTAACGATCTGGGGGCGGCAATTTCCAGTGGCTCTTTCCGGACCGACGGCATGCTTATTGCGCCCTGCTCAATGAATACGCTGGGCTCGATAGCCCATGGACTGAGCAATACCCTGTTAACCCGCGCTGCCGATGTGGTGTTAAAAGAGCGGCGCAGGCTGGTATTGATGGTCCGGGAAACCCCATTAAACCTTTCGCACCTCAAAAATATGCAGCTGGTCACTGAAATGGGCGGGATTATTTTTCCGCCAGTACCGGCTTTGTATCACCAGCCAACCAGCGTGGACGAAATAGTGCATCACAGCGTCTCACGCGCCCTGGATTTGTTTGACCTGCAGGGCATAAAAATTCAACGCTGGGGCGAAGGGCGTCAATAATTACCGTTCTGGAGAATGAAATGTTAATCGGACCCATAGTGAACAGCGGTGCCATTATTTTGGGCGGGCTGATCGGGGGCTTTCTGGGCGTGAAAATGCCGGAAAGATTACGTGTGGCGCTGCCTTTAACCTTTGGCCTCTCATCCATGGCGCTGGGTGTGGTGCTGTTGGTGAAGATCCACAGCATGCCGGTGGTGATTTTGTCGATGATCCTGGGAGCAGCGATTGGTGAGCTGCTTTATCTGGAAAAGTACATTGGCAAACTGGGCAATATGGCACGAGGCATTGCTGCAAAGCTGGCACCGGACAGCGGGATGGAGCCGACACTCTTTACCGAGAAGTTCGTGGCGATCCTGGTGCTGTTTTGCGCCAGCGGCACCGGAATTATCGGCGCAATGACCGAGGGCATGACGCACGATGCCAATATTTTGTTTGTTAAAGCCATTATGGATCTGTTCACTGCAGCAATATTTGCTACCGTACTGGGTTACGCAGTGGCGTTAATATTTATTCCGCAATGGATCGTCCAGTTTATTATTGCGTCGGCAGCCGTGATTATTTTGCCACACACCAACGCAGAGATGATGGCTGATTTTACCGCGGCAGGAGGTTTTATTATGTTGGCTGCCGGATTTCGCATTAGCGGAATTAAATCGCTTCCGGTAGGGAATTTATTACCGGGGCTGATATTAGTCATGCCATTATCCCATTACTGGAGTTTATTTATCCACTAATGTAGAATTGGACCACCTCTTCAGGAGGTGGTTTTTTTGTATTTCACTGCAGGTTTTTATAACAGCGCCGGATTGATGGAAAAAAATGGACCTGAAAAGAATGCGCTACTTTTGCGCGATTGCCGAACAGGGCTCAATCAGTAAAGCGGCCAGGCTGCTGAACATCGCCCAACCGCCATTGGGTAAGCGCCTGCAGGAACTGGAAGAAGAGATTGGTTCACCGCTGTTTATCCGCACCAGCAAACAGATGGTGCTCACTGAAACGGGTCTGTTCCTGTATCGGAAATCCTGCGAAATCCTCAGCCAGGTTAACAGTGTCACCCGTCAGGCCGTGGATCTGGCCTCGCAGAAAAAGCGCACAATCCGTATCGGTATCTCCTATCTCTACCTCAGCTACTTTAATTCTCTGTTTCTCGACCTCTACAGTAAAAATCCAGACTGGGATCCCAACATTGTCGTCTCTGATTCCAGCCATCTTGAATCGCTGCTGTTGGACAAATCGCTGGATATGGCAATGATCCAGGCCCCTCGCGGTGTGCGCTCATTTTACGTGCGGGAGTTTGAACCCGTAAAACTGGTTGCCGTCGTTTCCACATCGTTAGCCAGCACGCTGCCTGATGATGTGCTGTCGTTTGCCGATCTGGCAGGCCTGCCGCTGGTCATGTTGCACCGGGCTGGAGGGGAAGGAACCTATGAGGTCCTGCTGAACCACCTCTACAGCGAAGTGAAAAACGTCAATATCATTATGAAGGTATCCGAACCCCGCCTGATCATTGAGATGTTTCGGGCAGGACTGGCTGCTGCTTCAATCATGCCGGCATCAGAAGTAGGAGAAAGCAGCAGCGGGCAGTACCGTATTTTTGCTGTTGATCAGCAGGTGAAACTGTTCTGTCCAGCGATCGTCACGCTACACACGGAGAAAGATACTTTTCTGCCAGATAAGTGAGAACGTTTACTCGCTGACTTCGCCTGCTCCCACACAGTCGTAATCGCCTGACAGGCGAACCTGCTGGCTGCTGGTGCGGACGATCTCAACGTTCAACGTTGCTTTGCCGTGAACATAAGTCTGCTCCATTGCCAGCTTGCCAGGCGCGCGGGTATTTTTCACGATCCAGTGATAGCGAACATTATCAGTGTCGCCAGTTTTGCCGGTAAAGGTGGTTTTCACCCTTTCAGCCTTTGCATTGTTGACATAAAACCCACCATGCGGCTCAGATTTGATGGTAAAAGGACCACACTGAACGGCGGCCAGCGTTGAGGCGGCATAAAAAAGCGTAAAGGTGACTGCCAGAGCTTGTTTGATCATTTTCCATTTCCTGCAATGAAATGATGGTTAAAAGGTAGCAGACTGCAGCCGGAGATCACAATCCTGCAATCGCAGCGACTGGATAAATTCCCACTAATTAAAATATCAGTCACGGGGTAAGATAGTGCCGTCGTCTGCCTGCCAGGCAGCAAAGTCTCATTACGGGGTTGGGAGAGTACAGTGAAACACCTGATCATTCCGGCAATGCTGGTGGTTGTGGCTTTAGTCGCAGTTTTCTTTATGATGACGGATGGACGCTACCCCTGGTAGCAGCCGATCCCGCACAGCAGGAGCAGGATATGAAAATTGGCTATTTATTTCCGGCAGCAGTCGGTATTGCTGGCGTTGCGCTGCTGGTCTGGTTTATCGCCAGCGGCGCCTGGATGCCGGGCGCCTGAGTCGCCTCAGTAAATGTGAATGGCCGCTTTGCACCAGCGGCGCCATTCTCTCCTCTGCGGCGATCGGCAGAAAATGCCCGCATCAGACCGGCCCCTGACTGGGCTTTACCAGTCTGAGGGCATGTTCCAGCAACTTTTGCTCATCTCTGTCTGCATCATGGCGCTCATTGCGGGTCTTTTTCAGCAGATCGGCCAGCGCTTCCCGGCGTGTGTCGTACCCTGCTTCCGCCAGCACAATCACCGCATCCCCCACTACCCGACACACTTCGTCATAATATTCTTCGCTCAAGATATCGCGTTTCATCCCTAATCATCCTCACTCCGCACCGAAAACAGTGCATTTTGTCTGACATGAAGATTTAGCTTAGAACGTTATGATGAAGTTTCAACCCTGCGCAAGAAAGCAGGAATTATCTGTCTTAAACCTTCTGCGGACATTTTTTTCTTAATTTAGCTACCCGGTCCGAAATATTCATCATGAGGAACGGAACCGACTACGGACCACGCCCTCTTCAGACTGTCAGATTCCCGTAACCGGTTGGCTGTGCGCTTCAACCAAAACAAAAATAAGCATCTGCACTACAGAGACTTTCCTGCTGCAAAGCCGCTGAAAAATCAGTCAGCAAAGTACCAGTAGCCCTGATTAATCAGCCCGGTCAGCTCAGCGACAAAATCAGCATTGTGCAGCGCATCGCCCAGCGCCTGCTGGCCGAGTTCGGTAAAACGACATAACCGATCGGCGGCGTAAGCATCCATGGTGTCTAAAGTCTCACCGTCAATAAAGAAGCGACCGTCGATGTTCAGTACCCGCAGTCCACTCAGGCGAATCAGCATTTCGCCCGCCATCAATGCATCCCGAACTTCCTCAGGCGAATACGGCGGCTCGGCCGGAGTGATATCCAGCTCGTGGCGAGGGGTGGTGGCAAAACGACCAAACCACTGATTGAAATGATCAGGCTGGCTGAGCATCTCAGTCATCATGCTGCGCACTCGTTCGAGCTCATGTGCTTCTACTTTGCCTGGGTGTTCACGGCAGGTTAAGTCCGGGTCGCTATAGTGCTCACCGCCCAGATCGTTTTCCAGCGCGTAGTCGGCAAAGCTGCTGATCAGGTCACGCCCGTTTGGACCACGGAAGCCAACAGAGTAGTTGAGCGCGGTTTCGTGCGTAAAACCGTCATGCGGGAATCCAGGCGGAATATACAGAATATCGCCGGGTTCCAGGTCTTCATCGATGATCGGCGTAAACGGATCGACATGCAGCAGTGCCGGATGCGGGCAAAACTGGCGCATTGGCAATGCATCGCCCACACGCCAGCGACGGCTGCCCATCCCCTGAATGATAAACACATCGTAGTTATCAATATGGGGCCCAACGCCGCCGCCCGGTACGGAAAAGGAGATCATCAGGTCGTCCAGACGCCAGTCCGGTAACACCCGAAACGGGCGCACCAGCTCAGCGGACGGTGCGTGCCAGTGGTTAACCGCCTGCGCCAGCAGCGACCATCCGGTTTCACCGAGTCCGTCGAAATGCTCAAAAGGGCCATTGCTGGCCTGCCATTCGCCCCCAAAATGGGTGACCAGGCGGCTGTCCACCTCCGGCTCCATCGCCAGCCCGGCCAGCTCGTCCGGGCTGATGGGATCCTGAAAATCAGGGAAAGCCTTTTTCAGCACAACAGGGTGTTTTTGCCAGTATTTTTCGAGGAACTCGGGCCAGTTCAGGTTCAGTTGATATGCCATGCGGTCGCACCAGTCAGGAAAGAGAGGGCATGATTATCGGACTGGGTTGATCTGGCCGCCTTGTTAAAGGTCAAGTGCTGAACAGATAACAGAGTCTCCTGAATGCGGGCCTGTCTACCCGATGGTGGTGATTGAAAAAAGCCCGCGTTTGCAGGCTTCAGAACACGTTCAAATGCTGTACTCAAGTTGACCGGGTACGTTCAGGGCTTTGGGGTATGTTCTGGCGTGACAATTGGAATAATGAAAGACAATCCTGTCAGTGCCTGCTAACTCGCCGAATAACTCAGGCAATACGTTATTTCAACACCAATGATTCAGATCAAAGCATATGGACATTTTTATTCAGCAAGACAGTTCACAGGCTTAATTATAAAAATCTAAAATTAAACACAGAGGGTTTGTTTTATTAATCACTGATAAACACGACTTTTGATAAAGAACAATCTTATAAATTCAATAACACTGTTTCAGTTACTGTTCATCACCACAAAGCGTACAATCTGAAAATGAGCATTCTGGAAACTCCCCCTACCACCCGGCAAAACACTCCCCCTCTTCACATCAGCAGCAGAACCCTCAAATAACAGCTGGTTTATCCTGAATAACATTCATACATTGTCACTGAAGAGACAGCTCTGTCCGGATCAACCCGGCCTGTAAGGCCGGGTTGAGTTTGTCATTTATTTATTTTCAGCAGGCTGACAGTCGGCATAAACATAGCCTTCGTGGGCATTGCGGATAACATAGCTGTTCTTCAGCTTCACGAAGGTCAGATCTTTCTGTTTTCCGGCCATCACTTCAGTCCCGTCATCCGTCTTCATTGATGTCAGCTCAGGGCTGGTGATCTTCTTTACACCATCAGTAGAGAAGGTGAACGTATTGCCATTATCTGTCACCATTGAATGATGATTCAGCACTTCAACGCCTGGCTTCTGACCTGGCACATCCCGGTTCTGGGTCAGGCTGCATTTAAACGTCTGCGCGGCAGAGGCTGGCAGTGACAGCAGCCCTATAGATATCATTAAAACTGAACTTATAACTCGCATCTTGCCTCCTTGGTATACGTCACTAAGGCTAGCAGACAGGGTCAGTATGACAAATGAGAGCAGGACGAAAAGCAACGGAAGCGGATAGGTTCGAAGAGGCGGATATGTGCTGGATAAGTAAGTGAGTAAGTGAGTAAGTGAGTAAGTGAGTAAGTGAGTAAGTGAGTAAGTGAGTAAGTGAGTAAGTGAGTAAAGTGTCATTGCACAGTGAGTGGATTTGACCCTATATATCCAGACGTTTTTGCTCTCTTACGGTTGCGATAACTTCCTGCGTATATATTCCCGCGGTGAGCGATATCCCAGTGCACTATGCGGATGATGTTCGTTGTAATGACTGAACGCCACCGCCAGATTCATCACCGCTGCCTGACTGTCCGGTTTCGGCATGATGCTGATGTAGTCCCGTTTTATCGTCTTCACGAAGCTTTCTGCTATGCCGTTGCTTTCCGGGCTTCGCACTGCTGTCGTGCAAGGCTCCAGTCCCAGCAACCGGGCGAACGCCCGCGTTTCATGAGCCCTGTAGGCTGAACCGTTATC
>JBNONK010000021.1:0-42086 GCA_050311775.1 Erwinia amylovora
CGCCGCCGTCAGGTTCAGGCCCACCCCGCCCGCTTTAAGACTGATCAGAAACACCGGCACTTCTCAGGGACTGGTCGCTCCTGACCGTAACGATCCCCGCAAGCTGGTTTCCGGGGTGGCCAGCGCCTGGCAACCTGGCGGCAGCGAGCGCGGAGGCCGGCACCACTTCCTCGCCCGATGCAACAGCCGTCAGCGAGCCGTCTTCATATTGCTTGCGCCATTTGAATATCTGGTTTGCATTGATGCCATGCAGGCGCGCGACATGAGACACGGTCATACCGGGTTCCATAGTCTGCTGAATAATGGCAATTTTTTCCTGCGGTGTACGACGCCGACGCCGCTCAGGTCCTGATAACACTTCAACCATCTTATTATTCTGACTGGTGTTAAACATAGTTCCAAGACTACCTCTTATTTTAAGAGAGGCGAAGTGTCTGGTGATCTATGGGGCTAATCTAGCATTATGCTTTCCCGTTACCGTTTAAAAGGGGTTTAAACAGGTCTGTTAGAATCGCTGCAGAAACATACTGAAACCATGGAGAGATAAATTTATGAAAACTGGAATTATTGGTGTGATGATTGCTGGGGTCCTGACCTCTTCCGTTGCTTTTGCTCAGGAAACAACTCCCTGCGTAAAAATGACCGAATCTGAAGTTGCTGCGATGTTTGATCGCTGGAATGACTCGCTGAAAACAGGCGATGCTAAAACTGTTTCAGATAATTATCTTTCCGATGCTGTGTTGTTGCCGACCCTGTCAGATAAAGTTCGCCTGACTGATGAAGAACGTATCGATTACTTTGAGAAGTTCCTGGCGAAAAAACCGGTTGGCCATATCGACAGCCGCACCATTCGCACCGGATGTAATAAAGCCATTGATACCGGCACTTACACCTTTACCTTTGGCGATGGCAGCAAAGCCGCAGCTCGCTATACCTTCACCTATAGCTGGAATGGTGAAAAATGGCTGATCTCCAGCCACCACTCCTCAGCAATGCCGAACTAATCCTGCAAAAATCTCCACATCCGCAAGGTGTGGAGATTTTTCTATCTACTGACCCATCTTTTTTAAATGAGGTGTCCAATGAAAATTCAATCAGCTCTGCTTGCCGTAATGACCGTATTCGCCCTTACCGGCTGTTCAAGTAATTATGTAATGCAGACTCACAGCGGTGAAATGATTATCACCAAAGGCAAACCAGAAACAGATAAATCTACCGGCCTGGTCACTTACTATGATGCGGCAGGCAACCAACATGAAATCAACCGCGATCAGATCAAAGAGATTGTAGAAAAATAAAATTAATAACAACCTTAAATAATGCAGGATCCGCTGCCTTCCCCTGAATGGCGGCCTCCCGCTATCGTTGAATTAAGGCAGGAACCCATGTTACGGATTAAAAAAATCGCTTATGTGGCTATGCCAGTGATGCTGGCTTCGCTGCTTTCCGGCTGTATTGTCCCTCACCATAATAATCACTATGCACGGCATGAGCCGAATCATTCGCCGGAGCACCATCATCCGGATCATCATCAGTCAGATAATCATCATTCCGATCATCCGCACCGCGGATAATTTTAGCCAGGCCATGATTGTCTGTTCTTTATCATGATGAAACAATACGTTTCCGGTCAGGAACAGATCCACATCCTGGCCTGGAAATTCGCGTAAATTGATAAGGATCGCTTTAGTTACCGACCTTTCCATGTAATATCAGCCCTGCAGGGATGGCTATGCCATTAATACCCACTATCACAGGGAGTTAGTATGTCAGTTTCCACCTCTACGCTACCCGGCGAGATCGCCGTAACCGTCAGAACACCTGCCAATCAAGATTCCGCGCCCGCAGTTATTCTTTGCCACGGATTCTGTGGGATCCAGGAACTGCTCCTGCCCGCCTTTGCCGATGCATTTATGCAGGCCGGTTTCACCGCCATCACTTTCGATTATCGGGGTTTTGGTGCCAGCGGTGGCGAGCGGGGACGGCTGGTACCGGAACAGCAAATCGAAGATATTCTCAGCGTGGTCAGCTGGGCCAGGACACTGCCGGGAGTGGCTGAACGGATTGGGCTGTGGGGAACCTCGTTTGGCGGCTGTCATGTGCTGGGGGCTGCAGCCCGGGATCCGCAGATCAAATGCGTGGTCAGCCAGCTGGCTTTTGCTGACGGCGAGGCTATCGTTACCGGGAAAATGTCGGCTGAGGAGAAATCCGGCTTTATCGCCACGCTGACCAAAATGGCCGAAAAGCAGGCCAGCACCGGCAAAGAGATGTTTGTGGCTATTACCCGGGTACTGAATGATGCCGAATCGAAAGCTTTCTTTGAAAGCCATAAAGCAGAGTTTCCGGCCATGGATATTAAAATCCCTTTCCTTACCGTCCGGGAAACCCTGCAGTACAAACCTCAGGACAATGCCCGCCGGGTCAGTTGCCCTGCCCTGGTGGTGGTCGCCGGTGCCGACAGCGTCAATCCTCCTGAGCAGGGTATCGCTCTGTATGATGCCCTCGCTTCAAAGGAGAAAAAATTGCACGTTGAGGATGGCGCAAAACATTATGATATGTACAGCGGCGAACATTTCAGCACTGTCATCAGGCTGCAGATTGACTGGTTTAAAACCTGGTTGTAATCCCCACCCGGTTTATGGCCGTTAACCGTTAACGGCCTGCGATCCCCATCCAACCATGGATCGCCATATAAATTCCTACTACCGCAATCAGTGCACAGGAAAAATAGGGTGCACGCTGTGCAAATGTATTCAGCCCACTCCAGAGCTTTGTCGCATGACGCAGGCTCAGTGCGGCACCAACGCCGACGGTGACCAGCGTCAGGGCCAGCCCAATACTGAAACACAATACTAAAAGAGCTCCCAGCGAGAATGCCTTTACCTGAATGCACAGCAGCAGCACGGTGATAGCCGCCGGACAGGGGATTAATCCGCCGGTCAGGCCGAACAGGACGATCTGACCGGTGGTCACTTTGCGGTTAGCAAAACGCTTTTCGATATCGTTCGCGTGAGCACGCGCGTGGGCATCCTGATACTCTTCGGTACGTAAATCGATGCGGGGTAGCGCCGCGCCGCCCTGCAGGCTCAGCCGGGCTGCCTGATGCGAATGAAAATGCAGGACGTGACTGTGCCCATGTCCATGACTGTGCTCGTGGTCATGGCTGTGACCGTGGTCATGACTGTGCCCGTGGTCATGACTGTGCCCGTGGTTATTTTTCCAGCTGTGCGCTTCGCACCAGGTACGCCAGCCTATCCAGGCTGCTGTCGCCAGGATAATGCCGCCGGAAATCAGCTGAAACCAGGGCTCGGCCGCATCGGCAGTAAAGCGGTTGCTGATATACATCCCACCCAGTGCAATCGCCCATACCACCAGGGTATGCGACACCGTTGCCGCCAGGCCAAGTAGCGCAGCCTGCTTAACCGTACCGCGTACAGCAATAATAAATGCCGCCATCATGGTCTTCGAATGCCCGGGCTCCAGCCCGTGCAATGCTCCCAACAGAACAGCGCTGGGAATAAATAACCAGGCGTTCCCTGCTCCCTGCTGAATCAATACGGTAAAATCCATCATGTCTTTTTTTCCTGCGCTGCGGATAATAATAAATTATACTATACCCCAGTATACTATCTGATCAAGGAGCCACCATGTCCCATACCATCGCCGATAAGAAAAAACTGCTGACGCGGGTTCGCCGTATTCGCGGACAGGCCGATGCGCTGGAGAAAGCCCTGGAAAGCGAAACCGGCTGCATTGCCATTTTGCAGCAGATCGCCGCCATACGCGGAGCGGTCAACGGGTTAATGAGCGAAGTGCTGGAGGGGCATATCCGCGAGCATCTGATGGAAGAAGGGCTGGACAGGGCGGAAAAAGAGCAGGATCTGGAAAAAATTGTCGCGGTAATCCGTTCATACATGAAGTAACGTTTCGTGCAGCACAATTGAAAACGTCTTCGGTTATGCTTACCACACGAAGCCAGCGAGCCGTGCTCAGGCGCGGACTGATTAATGTAATTCCTTTAATAAGGAGCAGAGATGAAAAAGTTGATGTTACTGCTCGCCGCCCTTGCGGTAACCGGCGCGGCACATGCAGAGGGTGAATCTGACGATCCGGCTCAGGGGTATATTGCCAATCTGTGCACCCTTGTCACTCAGGAAAAATCTTCCGGCTCGGTGGACAGCTATATCGCAAAGCTGAAAGGCCTTGATGCCCGCGGACAGTCCCCTTCCGCGCAGGAAAAGCCAGCGTTTGATGAAGATGAGGCCCGTACGGTGATCGCCGCGTGGATGAACCTGAACGAAGATCAAAAGAAAGAAGCCCGCCAGAGCCAGGAAGCCTGCCAGAACGCCATGCTGGACGAGTATCAAAGCCAGGACTAACCGCCTGCAGAATGAAAGAAGGGGCGAAAAATATCGCCCCATTCTCCTCCTCATTTTTCTGTGCCCGGCAAATCAGCCATTTTTCTTCACTATCTCAAAACGCGGCGAAACCATGCCGTACAGCGTCCAGCCGAGGAAGGTCACAATCGCTCCCCACATCATTGCCGCCTCACCAGAGCTGTAGAGGGCATAAAAGCTGTATAACGCCCCTGTCCCCGCAATAAAATTGGCCACTCGTGCTTTCTTCTCAGGAACATTCGCCACTTTCTGAATGATCATCAGCGCGGCCATCGACAGGATATAGGGGATGATATTGGTCACTACCGCGAGGTTAACCAGCACGTTGAACTGCTTGTTCAGCGAAGGACTAATCGTCATCAACGACAGCACACTTTGCATGATGACAATCGTGACCATCCCTTTGACCGGGGCATCCGCCTTGTTCAGTTTTGAAAATATTTTCGGGAAGAAACCGCTGTCGGCAGAGGATTTAAATACCTGAGCAATAGTGAACTGCCAGCCCAACAGCGACCCGACGCAGGACACGACCATCAGCGCGATAATGATTTTCCCCACGCCCGGATTGAACATATGTGAAAAAGCCAGGCCAAACGGCGCGGTCGAGTTTGCCAGATCCATATTGGGCACAATGCCGGCGATCACATTGGTTGAAACGATATAGATCACCGCAGCGCTCAATGTTCCGCCCAAAACAGCAATCGGGACGTTACGTTCCGGGTTTTCCACCGTATCCGTATTTGCACAAGCCGATTCCAGCCCCAGAAAGGCCCAAAGCGTCATGGATATCGACGCCCCTACCGCTTCAAAGGTGGGGAGCTGGTGCGGATTCCATGCCTTCACGTAAGCGTCAATACTGAACCAGTACCAGCCGAAAACGGAGAGAATCACTACCGGAATGATCACTCCCCAGACCGTGACGCTGCTGATCCGTCCCGTAATTCGGGCCCCGCCAAAGTTGGCAGCGGTAGCCAGCCATAACACGCAGACGGTGGCGATACAGATCCCCAAAGGAGTGAGGCTGATCCCAAACAACTCCGTGCCATAGCCTACGGCAGAGATGGCAATCGCAATGTTGGCGATCAGCAGGGAAACACCATAGGTGTAGTTCGCCATAAAGTTGCCCGATTTACCGAAAGCATATTCGGCATAACCGCCCATGCCTCCCTCTTTACGGCTGAACATGCCACATTTCGCGAAGGCGTAAGCCAGCGCCATTGATCCGACTGCGGTTACCAGCCAGGAAACGATGGATAGCGTTCCCACTTCGGCCAGTTTGGTTGGCAGCATAATAATGCCGGACCCCATCATATTGACAGCGGTCAGGACCGTTAACTGCACCACACCCATCTTATTATTTGATTGACTCATTTTAATTCTCACTTTACGCAGCGCGATAACCGGTGGTTTTCGCTACTCATACAGGAAGGCGTTAATTATTCAGAACATAACCATAAGCTCGCTGCCAGCCATCTTCATCATGCTGGATATACACACCCTGTAATTCGGGAGCAAAGCCGGGCAAAAAATTAATACTCTCCTCCAGCGCAAGGAAATACCGCTGGGCTGCCCCTCCCCATCGTTCACCGGGTACCACGCATAAAACACCGGGAGGATAAGGTAATGCCCCTTCTGCCGCGATTCTCCCTTCCGCTCTGGATAGCGCAACCAGTTCAACGTTTCCACGTACAAATTCTGTATTGGCATCCTGCGGATTAAGCACCACGCGAGGGAAATGTTTTTTCCTGAACATCTCTTTTTGCAATTCTTTTACGTCATAACTGACATAAATATCATGCATCTCCTGACATAGCTGACGTAACGTATAATTCTGGTAGCGACGTGTATTGTTTTTATAAATTGAGGGAAGAACTTCACTCAGTGGTGAATCCTGAATAATATGTTTTTCAAATCGGGCAATCATGGCTACCAGATGTTGCATTTTCGCAAGATCTTCAGCCGGGGTGAGCAGAAATAAGATTGAATTAAGATCGCATTTCTCCGGTACGATGCCATTTTCACGCAAATAGCAGGCCAGAACGGCGGCCGGCACGCCAAAGGCGTTATATTCGCCACTGCTGCTGTCAATGCCTGGCGTGGTCAGTAGCAACTTGCAGGGATCGACAAAATACTGGGATCCTTCATAACCTTTAAAAGAGTGCCACTTTTCACCGGGCACGAAATTAAAGAAGCGCAGATCGTTAACCATGGTGTCGCTGTCCCAGTACTGCCACGGTTTTCCATCCACCTCATCGGGCACAAAGGGTTTGATCATGCTGCAGGTCTCCAGCAGCATTTTCCGCGCCTCAATGCCAACCCGCACACACTCCCGCCACAGCCGCTGGCCGCTTTTGCCTTCATGCAGTCTGGCATTAACATCAAGAGCGGCGAACAGGGGATAAAACGGGCTGGTGGAGGCATGCAGCATAAACGCATTATTGAAACGTTTATGATTGCAGTAGCGCTTCTGGCCTTTGATATGCTTATCTTTTTTGTGGATCTGCGACGTCTGGGAAAAACCAGCCTGCTGCTTATGCACCGACTGCGTGACAATAATACCCGGATCGTTTTCATCCAGTTCCAGCAGCAGCGGCGAGCACTCTTTCATCATCGGGATAAACTGCTCGTAGCCAACCCAGGCGGAGTCGAACAGAATGTAATCACAAAGGTGGCCAATTTTATCCACCACCTGCCGGGCGTTGTAGACAGTGCCGTCGTAAGTGCCCAGCTGGATGATGGCCAGACGGAATGGGCGATCTTCAGTTTCCCGCTCCGGAGCCACTTCCCGGATTTGCTGGCGCAGATATTTCTCTTCAAAACAGTGGGCATCAATACCCCCAATCAGGCCAAAGGGATTGCGGGCAGTTTCCAGATAGACCGGTGTGGCACCCGCCTGAATCAGCGCACCATGATGGTTAGATTTATGATTATTGCGGTCGAACAGCACCAGATCGCCCCGGGTTAGCAGCGCATTAGTGACCACTTTATTCGAGGCTGAAGTGCCGTTAAGCACAAAGTAAGTTTTATCAGCATTGAACACTTTCGCCGCATGCTTCTGAGCCTCGCAGGGGGCGCCTTCATGGATCAGCAGGTCCCCCAGCCTGACATCGGCATTACACATATCGGAACGGAAAAGCGTTTCACCATAAAAATCAAAAAACTGGCGGCCAGCCGGATGCTTACGGAAGAATTCACCCCCCTGATGACCAGGACAGGCAAAAGTGGTATTGCCTCTCTCCACATACCGGGCCAGCGTATTAAAAAAAGGCGGCAATAACTCAGTCTCATATTTCACCGCAGCAGCCTCAAGCTGCCTGCCGTAGAAATGCGTATTCTTCCCGCACAGTTCAAAAACGCCCTGTAAACCAGGCAGAATGTCACTGTCCAGCTCCTCTTCACTGCTTACGGCAGCAAAAACAGGGATGTTAAATCCCAGAGCGTCTATTTCAGTTGCCAACCCCTGGTTGAGATCCTCGACCGAAAGCACCACGGCCGCTATGTCGGTAAAATCACTGTGGTGAACATCGACAATCTCCCGGGAGCTTTCAAAACAGGATAATGCGGAGTTATTAGACGCAATCTTTAACCTATTCATAATTAATCCTTCAGACGAACACAACCCGCAGAAAAATATCGCTGCAGATTTTTTTAAAATAAACGTACAGAAACTCACACAATGTCGCATGACATTGCCGGGCAGTTTCATGGGTCAAATAGACGTAACCCGTTAATCAGCCATTATTTTCGCGTACATGAATACAACCACAGCATTAGTGATAAATGCCAGGCAGACATCAGTGATGCGCAGAAATTAATCTTCTGAAAAACAGGATATTTTAAAAATGAGGAAGGGTGTTATTTGTAATTAAAGAAGGCAAAGCTGAAGCAGGAGCGATGGGCCATCATCATAATGTGCGTCGTTCGCCTGATATGGGCAGACTTTCTGTTGTTATTTTCCATTTCTCAATCTCCTTGAGCAGTAATAAATAGCGCAGAAATTCTATCATCCGGACGGACATTATTTGTGAGCAATATCACTTTAAATCATTTTATCAGCAATAATCATTCACCATTTTGAAAGGATTATGCATAAATAGTCGATTATTACAGAAAATAGTTTTGTATCTTGTTTGTTAAAATTATCTCTCCCCTGCCTTGAATAATTATTCTGGCATTCATCTTATTGCCTTTTCTGGCGATAGAAGCGCAATGAAAATACTCAATTGAACAGGCATATTGCAGGTTATGTTAATAAAGCATCTGGGTGGCAAAACGCATGGAAAGTCGGATTACCAGGTTGTCTATGCATATGACAACCTGGCAATTTTTTTATGTTTATTGTGATGCTCTTCACGAACAGGCCTGATATCACCGCCTGCGGCAACAATCTCAGTCCGGGCTGCCATGGAGCAGCCGCGCGAGCTGACGCTTGAGCTGGGCATTCTCATGCTCCAGACTGTCGACCTTGTCCAGTAAAGTCAGCGCCACGGCAGTGCCTGACCATTCAAGCTCCAGCTCAATGCGCAGACGGCAGGCACGCTTCAGATAATGCAGCGCGTGATAATCGAAGATCCAGTCGGCCTGCGGTTCAAGCGGAGCAATCACCCCCAGTTCAACCACTTCGGTCAACTCGTCCGGCAGAATATCCACCACCTGGCAGATTTCAATCACGGTGTAGCGTTGTTCCGTCATCATAATGACTCCCATTGTATACGGGGATCAAAGGCAGCCTGCGCAGCCAGCTCCTGCCACAGCGCCGTCGTTTTATCATCCCCTTTTGGCGGCATTACCACCTTCAGAATGGCATACAGATCGCCGTGGCTGCTTTTACCGGCCAGCCCTTTTCCTTTGATCCGCAGGCGTTGGCCATTCTGACTTCCGGCTGGCACCGTCAGCGCTATTTTCCCACTCAGTGTGGGAATCTGAATTGAGGCACCCAGCGCCGCTTCCCACGGGGCCAGCGGCACCACAATCTGCAAATTATGCCCGTCAATTTCAAACAGGGGATGCGGTGCGATTTTGATGATCAGATACAGATCGCCGTTGGCCCCGCCGTTCACCCCAGCCACGCCCTGACCTTTCAGGCGTATCCGCTCGCCATCCACCACACCCACGGGGATTTTAACCTTAAGTGTTTTGGCCACCTCATCGGTCTGGCGGCCGAGCGCGTCAAACACTGGCAGGGAATAGGAGACGTTGCGGCTTTCACCCTGCAGGGTCTCTTCCAGAAACAGAGGCACTTCCATTTCCAGATCGTGACCGCGCACCGGAACAGGCCCCTGGCTGGCATGCCGGAACCCGCCGCCAGCGGCCTGGCGTCCAAAAATGGACTCAAAGAAGTCAGAGTAGTCACCATGAGAACGCTGGCTGCCCTGCCAGTGCCCGCTCTCATGACCATAATCCGGCGGGGGCTGAGAGAAGCGGGGATCGTCACGATGCTGGCGGAGCAGATCGTATTCGGCACGCTTTTCGCTGTCTTTCAGCACCTCATAGGCTTCGGCCATCTCTTTGAATTTGCTTTCAGCGTCCTTTTCGCTACTGACGTCCGGATGATACTTGCGGGCCAGACGCCGGTAGGCGGTTTTAATGGCTTTCAGATCTGCGGAGGGATCAACCTCCAGCAGGGCATAGTAGTCTTTAAATTCCATGGGTTAACACCTTATAGTCACAACTCTTGCGCAGAGTCATCATCTTCAATCCCTCGAAACAGGTCAGATCGCAGCAAGGGGGCACTACTCAGTGTAGGGCGAAATAAGTAAAAAAGATCAGGCCATCCCGCCATTAGCACGGATCACCTGGCCGTTGATCCATCCGCTCTGCTCACCGGCCAGGAAGGCGACGATTTCAGAGATGTCATCCGGCTGGCCGAGACGCAGCAGCGGATTCATATTGGCCAGTGACTGGATCAGCTCTTCGCTTTTACCGTTAAGGAAAAGCTCGGTAGCCACCGGTCCCGGCGCTACAGCATTGACCGTGATATTGCGACCACGCAGCTCTTTGGCGAAAGTACGGGTAAAAGCTTCCACGGCGGCTTTACTGCCGTTATAAATGGCATAGCCCGGCATGTTAAGCGCCACGGCCGAGCTGGAGAGGTTGATGATCTTGCCACCGTCTTTCATGCGCTTGCCTGCTTCACGCAGAGTGTTAAAGGTTCCCTGCACGTTGATGCCAAAGGTCCGGGAGAACAGCTGATCTGAGTGCTCGATCAATGGCTGCGTTTTCAGCACTCCCGCGTTATTCACCAGCAGATCCAGGCGACCAAATTTCTTCTCCGCGGCATCAAACAGGGCGGCAACTTCGGCAGCATCAGAAACGTCACCCTGCACGGCCAGCGCATCCACGCCCAGGCCTTTCAGCTGCTCCACCACTTCCTGTGCTTCTTTCTCTTTGCTGGCGTAGTTAACCACCACGTTGAAGCCGTCTTCTGCCAGGCGCAAAGCGATCTGCGCTCCGATACCGCGTGATGCACCAGTGACGATTGCTACTTTGTTAATTGAAGTCATGATCTGTTCCTCAGTTGAATGTGGGTATGAACAGCATGATTGATATTGCATAAAAGATAATTAAGCGCTAATGAGTAACTTTATTCCGTTTACTTTAACAATGGGGCTGGGATGGATCGCTTTCAGGAGATGCAGGTCTTTGTGAGGATTGCCGAGCGCGGCAGTTTTACCCAGGCGGCGCAGGATCTGCAGATTCCCCGTGCTACCGTCACCACTCTGCTGAAAAGGATGGAGGCACGGATTGGCACCCGGCTACTGGATCGCACCACGCGAACCGTTACGCTGACCGATGACGGCAGGCGATTCTACCGCAACTGCGTCAGGCTGCTGGCTGATATGGAGGAGGCAGAAACTCAGTTCCGTAACACCGTGCCGAAAGGGCTACTGAGGGTCAATATGCAGGGCACCCTGGCAAAGCATTTTGTGGTGCCCGCGTTAGGCGATTTTATGGCACGTTACCCCGACATTCGCCTGCAAATCAGCGAGGATGACCGCTTTGTCGATTTGGTCCGGGAAGGCATTCACTGTGTGCTCCGCGCCGGAAACCTGCAGGACAGCTCCATGGTGGCGCGTCGGGTCACCCTGCTGGAACAGATCACTGTCGCCAGTCCGGGCTATCTGGAAAAATATGGCGTGCCAGAATCACTGGAAGAGCTGGAGGGACACTATGCAGTGAACTATATCTCCAGCGCGACCGGCCGGGCCATGCCGCTGGAATTTAATGTCGGGGATGCACTGAAAACCGTGCAGTTACCCGATCTGGTCACGGTTAATGGTGCCGATCTCTACACCGCCGCTTCACTGGCAGGAATGGGTATTGTGCAGCTCCCCCGCTATCGGGTTCTTCAGGAACTGAATGAGAAGAAGCTGGTCAGCGTGTTGCCGGGGCTGTTACCGCCACCGATCCCGGTCTCGGTGCTTTACCCACAAAGTCGCCACCTTTCGCAGCGTGTCAGGGTATTTGTCGACTGGATAAGCAACGTCTTTCAGAGTATCGGCCAGCAATAAGGAATCGCGGGAGAAGTAACAGGGGAAGTGATAACCCTCGGTCTTTCCCTGACCGCGGCTATCGAGGGTATCTGGCCTGCGCCATTAATACATGGCACCCGGCGGTACGTGTTTAAAGGTTTCAACATAGCAACGAAACACGTAGTTAAAGAATTTTTTCATGCTGCCTCTACTTCAAATTTTTTTGGTAAATCGCAAAAAAAGTATACAAGAAGGGCCGTTTTCAGGCAATAAAATTTGAAGTAGATCACAAAAACGAGCTGAAGAGGGGACAGGAGATATTTAACGAAAGTTAAACAGGCGGGACGAGACCCGCCCTGAAGTGACGTAAACCCCGAAGTCAGGGCAGCAGGCCTAAATGTTCAACCAGAATGCTGGTACCGATACCGATCAGCACCACGCCACCGAAGATCTCCGCCCATTTACCCATTACCGGTCCCAGGAAGCGACCCAGCAGGATACCGGCAGACGCCATAATCATGGTGGAGGCGCCAATCGCCAGCGCGGTGGTCACAATATTCACCTGCAGAAAGGCCAGACCGACGCCGACGGCCATCGCATCCAGGCTGGTTGCCACAGCGGTGGTCACCAGCAACCAGAAACCGTGGCGCTTCGGCGCCTCTTCCGTA
The DNA here is from genome assembly GCA_050311775.1 of Erwinia amylovora. Taxonomy (GTDB): domain Bacteria; phylum Pseudomonadota; class Gammaproteobacteria; order Enterobacterales; family Enterobacteriaceae; genus Erwinia; species Erwinia amylovora_A. The sequence continues at coordinate 12,538 of JBNONK010000021.1, forward strand.
GCGTCTTTCTGACGGAACCCTTCCACTATCATGCGCGCACCGAGCACAAACAACAGCGTGAAAGCCACCCAGTGATCCCAGGCCATCACATAGCGGCTGGCCGCAATACCCACGCCCCAGCCAATCAGAGGGGTCAGCGCTTCTATCACGCCAAAAATTAATCCGGTGCGCAGGGCTTCTTTATAGCTGGGACGATGCAGGCTGGCACCTTTCCCGATTGCGGCGGCAAATGCGTCCATCGACATGCCAAAGGCCAGAATAAGCGTTGCGTATAGGTTCATTGTGGTTATACCGGCTTGACGGCGCAGGCACCGCACAAGCATCAAAAGAACAAATCTCGCATAAAAAATAAGCGCGAGAGACTCAGTGAGAAACGCATCCTGCCATGTTTTTTTATAAAAAAAAAGACAATAAAATCATGGGTTTGAATATAGCCTTGGCTATACTTTTTAACGAATGCTATTTTCCGATAAAAATAAAGGACAAAAAGGCTAAAAGAATTACTGCCTTACCCGGCACATCCCTTAAGGCATTGGGGGAATATCCGTGAGAGAAAGGGGAAAAGGAGGGGTCAATCCCGGGAAAATTTTTTTTACGGTGTATTTTACCGGGCGGCGTATTAGCCGTCCTGGATGACTCACCACACGCGATCTGAGGATTGAACCGGCGGTCAGATTACCGGAAAATGGCCGCCACTGACCGGGATGGAATGCTAATGAAAAACCCTTTTCTGACTTTTTTAATGCCAATGAGCACGCTGATGCTGGGCTTTCTTTCCGCCCTGCTGCTGCCTGCGCCGTGGTTTGGCCTGAGCCTGACGCACAAACTGGTGGAGATGTTCCACCTCAGCGACATCGGCCAGCTCTATACGCTGGTGTTTTGCCTGTGGTTTTTACTGCTGGGGGCGGTGGAGTATTTCGCGATCCGTTTTATTTATCTGCGGTTTTTGAAAGTCTGAATAAAAAGGGCGGATCGACGATCCGCCCTGAAGGGTTCAGCTTTATGCGCTGAGCACCATCAGCAGTCCGCTGGAGAAGATCAGCAGCCCGATGAAGAACAGCACAATCGCCGTTACGGCATTGTTATGTTTCATCCCTTGCTCCTCAGAACCACTGACCAAAGCGGCGCATATAGATACGTTTCATGCCCTGAGCCACCACGCAGTAGCCGAACAGCGTGGCCACCAGCCATGGGAAGTAAGACCATGGCAGCGGTACCAGCCCGACCGCATGGCCCAGCGGCGAGAACGGAATATAAATGCCCAGTGCCATCACCAGTCCGGTCATCAGCATCACCGGCAGGGCGGCACGACTCTGGATAAACGGAATTTTTTGCGTACGCAGCATATGCACCACCAGCGTCTGAGACAGCAGTCCTTCAATAAACCAGCCGGACTGGAACAATGCCTGGTGCTCCACGCTGTTAGCGGCAAACACGTGCCACATAACCAGGAACGTGGTGATATCAAACAGCGAGGACGTGGGGCCAATCCACAGCATAAAGCGGCCGATATTCTTCGCATCCCATTTGCGCGGTTTACGCAGAAACTCTTTATCCATTTTATCCCACGGCAGCGCCAGCTGGGACAGGTCATACATCAGGTTCTGAATTAACAGGTGGATCGCCAGCATTGGCAGGAACGGAATGAAAGCGCTCGCCACCAGCACCGAGAAGACGTTGCCAAAGTTAGAGCTGGCAGTCATGTTCAGATACTTAATGATGTTGCCAAAAGTCTCACGGCCCTTAATGACTCCCTGTTCCAGCACCATCAGGTTTTTTTCCAGAAGGATAATGTCAGCGGACTCTTTGGCGATATCCGTCGCAGTGTCTACTGAAATCCCGATATCCGCATCGCGCAGCGCCGGAGCATCGTTAATGCCATCGCCCAGGAAACCAACGGTGTGGCCATTATGCTGCAGCGCCTGCAAAACGCGGGATTTCTGCTGGGGGGTCAGGCGGCAGAAAAGGGTCCGCGCTTCCACCAGCCGCGAGAGTTCACTGTCATCCAGCCTGGCAATTTCAGTCCCGCACAGCGGTTCACCAGGCTCCAGCCCGACGTCCCGGCAGATTTTGCTGGTAATGATGGCATTGTCTCCGGTCAGCACTTTCACCGTCACGCCATTTTCATGCAGCGCGGCGATAGCCTGCCCGGCGCTCTCTTTTGGCGGATCGAGAAAAGTAAGCAGGCCGCAGATAGTCAGCTCACGCTCGTCGTCTTTATTCAGCGGCAGCAGCAGCGGGGTATCTTCCAGGTTACGTTCACCAACCAGCAGCACGCGAAAACCCTGCTGGTTCAGCGCTTCAACCTGCTGACACCATTGCTGCCGGGCGGCATCATCCAGCAGACGGCGTTCCCCTGCATCCATCCAGTGGGTGGAAACAGACAGCATTTCATCTACTGCTCCTTTGCAGATCAGCTTCTGCTGATTGTGCTCGTCGGCGACCACAATCGACAGGCGGCGGCGTTCAAAATCAAACGGCAACTCGTCGATTTTGCGATAGCGCCACAGTCCGCTGACCGCCATATTGCCCTGGCTGAAGCTGAGGATCGCTTTATCCATCAGATTCTTCACTCCGCTCTGGTGGCGGCTGTTCAACCACGCCAGCTGCAGGACTTGTTCATTATTGCGACCATACGCGTCCAGATGCTGTTCCAGAATGATGCGATCCTGGGTCAGCGTGCCGGTTTTATCGGTGCAGAGCACGTCCATCGCGCCAAAGTTCTGGATGGCGTTAAGGCGTTTCACCACCACTTTGCGGCGGGACATCGCGATAGCCCCTTTCGCCAGGTTCGAGCTGACAATCATCGGCAACATTTCCGGGGTCAACCCCACCGCCACCGCCAGCGCAAACATCAGCGCATCGCTCCAGTCACCTTTGGTGAATCCGTTGATGAACAGAACAATCGGCACCATGACCAGCATAAAGCGGATCAGCAGCCAGCTGACGCTGTTCACCCCACGATCGAAAGCGGTCTGTGGGCGAGTGCCCACCACGGATTTCGCCAGCGACCCAAACCAGGTGTGATTGCCCGTCGCCACCACTACCGCAGTGGCGGTACCGCTGGCAACGTTAGTGCCCATCAGGCAGATACCCGGCATCGTCAGCAGGTCGTGATCCCCCACTTCTTCACCCGGTGCCTGAGCGTTAATGCCAGACAGTGTGTCGTATTTCTCAATCGGGATAGCTTCGCCACTCAGCGCGGCCTGACTGACAAACAGGTCACGGGAGGAGAGCAGACGGATATCCGCCGGCACCATATCACCCGCAGAAAGAAAAATAATGTCGCCAGGAACAACGTCCTGCAGCGAAATTTCCATCTTCACCGGTTGCGAGGTTTCACTGCTGCGGCGGATCACCGTGGCCGTTGTGCGCACCAGAGATTTCAGCGCTTCCGCCGCTTTATTGGTGCGGTACTCCTGCGAGAAGCGCAGCAGGCCACTAAGCGACACCATGATCAGCATGATGGTCACGCCGGTCAGGTCGGTCTCTTCTCCATGACGCAGCGGAATAAAGTAGTCGGTGAAAAAGCTGACGACAGCCAGCACCATCAGCACCCAGATAAAGGGATTATTAAAGGCCTGAAACAGCTGCACCAGCGCGTGCGGCGCTTTTTCATTGGCGACCTGATTTTTGCCATGCTCCAGCAGACGCTCAGCGGCATCCTCACTGGTCAGGCCATTACGTTGGGTGTTGAGACGCGCCAGGGTATTGTCCAGGCTCTGAGTCATTTCGCTGGCGATAGCTAAATCACGGGCGAGTTTTAAGTTGGCGTTGTGCATTTTCATCTGCCAGATCCTTAATTTTCTTTTTATTCAGGCGCGGGGAATCTCTCCTGCGCATGAGGATTTTTAAGTTTTTTGGGGATCGGGACGGGGGCAGTAAGCAGGAAAGGAGGGAGGATTACAGAGAGTCGTCACTCCTTATTCTGCCTGTGTACCATCGCCCGCCGCTGGTCGGAGGTTCTTTCATAGTGCGATCCTTGCCCGGCTTCAGCACGGGACAAAAGTTAAGGGCAAAACGGGGATGTGACACAAGGTTGGAGTGAAACATTGCCCGCCGGTTTTCGGCAAGCAAACAATGGAGTTGGCTTACCTTAAAGGGTAAAACTTAAGGGGTGACTGTCCAATTGTGGTCTCCATTGATGAATTCGCCGCCACTATAATCCTGCCCGCAGGCGAAGTAAACCCTTAAAAAAACGGCATCCCCGCCATAATCATTCGTAAATAAACCTTTCAAAACAAATAATTAGATGGTAACGTAACGTCATTATTTCCTGTTTTTTCCTTAAACCATTTATCAACACGTTGCATTTAGCTCTCCGCCACCGGGCTTAACTCACCGGTGGCAGATGACGGCGATCAACGTCAGGCGGCAGATTCGCTCTATACTTCTGGCGAATAACTGAGAGGACAGGCCACTATGCTGAGAAGGACAAGAATCTGGTTAAAGCGATCGCTGATCGTCCTGCTGCTTATGCTGTTGGTCCTGCTGGCAGTGCGCGTGGCAGTGACGGAGCGTGGACCCGATTTACAGCCCTGGCACAAATGGGCTCCGGATGAGCTGAGCGACAGCCAGATGGATCGGGGTAACTGGGCGGATTATCTGCAAAACGAACAGAAAATCTTTGCCGAGATGAAGCGCAATGTCAGTGATAAAACCGCAGACAGCCCTGAAACGCTTAACCGCTATGCTGAAAATAGCCCGGTTTATCCGGAGCATTTCACCACCGACTGGAACCGCTCTTATGAGCTAATCCCCCAGGGAACGCCGCGGGGTGCGGTCGTTCTGCTGCACGGACTGACGGATTCACCTTACAGCCTGCGCCATTTCGCCATTGATTATCAGCAGAAAGGGTACGTGGCGGTGGCCATTCGCCTGCCGGGCCACGGCACGGTGCCTGCGGCACTGACCAAAGTAGAGTGGGAAGACTGGATGGCGGCCACCCGACTGGCGGTCCGTGAAGCGCGACAGCGCATCCCGGCTGGCGCACCGCTGCAGATTATTGGTTTTTCCAACGGCGGTGCGCTGGCGATGAAATACACGCTGGATGCCCTGGAGAACCCTTCCCTGCCCGTCCCCAGCCGCCTGATCCTGATTTCGCCGATGATCGGCGTCAGCAGCTATGCGCGCTATGCCGGTCTGGCCGGGCTGCCTTCACTGCTACCTGCTTTTGCCCGCTCGGCGTGGCTCAGCATCCTGCCGGAATTCAATCCGTTTAAGTACAACTCCTTCCCGGTGAAAGCTGCCCGCCAGTCATGGTTGCTGACCAGCGCGCTGCAAACTCAGCTACATCGTGAAAGAGAGAATAATTTGCTGGATAAAGCCCCGCCGATCCTGACTTTCCAGTCGGTGGCGGATGCCACGGTGAGTACGCCTGCGGTGATCCGGGCGCTGTACAATCTGCTGCCCAGTAACGGCAGCGAGCTGGTGCTGTTTGATGTGAATCAGGCAGTGCAGCTGGCACCGCTGATGCGCAGCAGCGCCAGGCACGCCGCAGAACATTTATTGCCCGCCGCGCCGCGCAATTACACCACCACGCTGGTGACCAATGTCTTACCACAGAGCAGTACTGCGGTGGCAGAGACGACGGCAGCCGGAGCCACTGCCGTCACCCAAATGCCGCTGGGCATCAATTATCCCGGCGATGTTTACTCCCTGTCCCATGTTGCGCTGCCGTTCCCCCCAAGCGACTCCTTGTACGGCCGCTCGCCGGATCGGCCCAATGAGTTCGGCGTCAGTTTTGGCTCCCTGACGCCGCGCGGCGAGCGTTCGGTGTTGATAGTCAGCCTTGATATGCTGATGCGCCAGACTTCCAACCCATTCTTTCCATGGATGCTGCAACGCGTTAACCAGACGCTGAATTAATCCTTCGGCTGGCCGCTGCTGTCACTGAGCAGCAGCGCCAGCGGTTGCCCGCACTGTGTCTGTTCCAGAGCAATTTTGGCCACGATGGTCAGCGGCACGGAAAGCAGCATGCCCACCGGCCCCAGCAACCAGCCCCAGAAGATCAGCGACAGGAATACCACCAGCGTCGAAAGCCCCAGCCCGCGCCCCATCAGCCGTGGATCCAGAATGTTACCGAGCAACAGGTTCAGCAGCAGGTAACCGCCCGTCACCAATACCGCCTCGGCGGTACCGTTGAAAATCAGCACCTGGACAATAGGGGGAATGGCCGCAATGATCGAACCAATATTTGGAATGTAGTTGAGCGCAAAACCCAGCCCCCCCCACAGCGGCGCAAAGCGGACATCCAGGCACAGCAGCATCAACCAGATGGTGATACCGGTCAGCAGGCTGATAACGGTTTTCAGCACCAGATAGCGGCTGACGCTGTCGAGCGCCCGCTGGATAGCGGCCATGCCTTCAGAGGGGCGGCGAAACAGACGCTGTAATTTCTCCGTCAGCAGCGGTACCTCAAACAGCATAAAGACCACGGTCATCAGCAGCAGAAAAATACCGGAGACCGCACCGGAGAGCTGTGCAATCAGGCGGCTGACCAGATTAATAGCCGCGTTGGGATCGACCATGGCCATCAGCGCCTCGGTGGAAACCGGTATGCCCAGCTGACCTGCATGCTGCTGAAACTCCAGCAGTGATTCGAGCATCACCTGGCGATATTGCGGTAGCGTGCGGGCAAAATCATTCAGCATGCTGACCAGCGAGCTCAGCAGCAGCGCACCGGCCAGCACGATCACCCCAGTCAGCAACGAAACGGCCAGCACCCTCGGCAGGCCTGCCCGCTGCAGCAACCTGACCAGCGGGTTGAGGATCACCGCCACAAAAAGGGCGAGAATAAACGGCACGACGATTTCAGCGCCGGCCCGGATGCCCGCCAGAATGATAACCAGCATCCCAAGCACCACCACCACGTTGAAGGTGTTCTCCCGAACGGATGAAGACATCAGCTTTCTCCGCGAGGACGTTTACACCATTCACGCAGCCGCTGAATGTGCAGATACAACGCGGGAATAAACACCACGCCCACCAGAGTTGCCACCAGCATCCCGCTGAACACCGTTACACCGATGATTTGCCGGCTGACCGCGCCGGCACCGCTTGCCAGCACCAGCGGCAGGACGCCGAGGATCAGCGAGATGGCCGTCATCATTACCGCCCGAAAACGTTGCTTAGCAGCCTGTTCTGCCGCTTCAGCAATGCTGACTCCCTGTTCCCGGCGATCCCGGGCGAATTCCACGATCAGGATGGCATTCTTGGCCGCCAGCCCGGTCAGCAGAACCAGTCCTATCTGGGCATAAACATCGTTAGCAAAGCCCATAAAGTGCAGCCCCGCCACTGCGCCAGTTGCCGCGAAGACCACCGAGAACAGCACCGCCAGCGGCACGCTCCAGCTTTCATACTGCGCCACCAGGAACAGCCAGGCGAAAATAATCGCCGCCAGCCAGATCAGCACCGCCTGATTGCCGGTTTGCTGCTCCTGTAATGACATCCCGCTCCAGCTGTAGCTGTAACCGGCAGGCAGATGCGCTGCCAGCACCGCTTCCATCGCCTTCATCGACTGAGCAGAGCTGACCCCTTCGGCTCCGGAGCCGCTGACGGCCAGCGCCGGGAACTGGTTGTACTGCATGATGTAAGGGGCCCCTACCGACGGCGTCAGCGTCACCAGCTGGCTCAGATTTATTGCGGCGCCACTGTCGCTGCGGACCGTCAGCTGCATCAGCTGATCGCTGCGCTGACGGAAGCTCATCTCATTCTGCAGCTGTACACGGAACTGGCGGTTGTTGAGGGTGAAATCCCCGACGTTCCTGCCTCCCAGCGCGGTTTGCAGCACGGTGAAAATACGGCTGACAGGTACGCCCATCAGCGCTGCCCGATCGCGGTCCACGCTCAGGTTCATCTCAGGGACTGTGGCACTGAAGGTGGTGAACACCCGGCTGAGCTGCGGATCCTGATTGGCAGCCATAATCACGCTCTGCCCGATGTGCGCCAGCTCCTGCGGGGACTGGCCTTCCATCGCCTGTATTCTCAGGTCGAAACCGGCAGCGTTACCCAACCCGCTGATCGCTGGCGGTACAAAGGCCATCATCGTGGCAGAGGGTATTGTCGCCAGTTGCTGCTGGATCTGCGGCAGGATCAGATCCACAGGCGGGCGCGCCTGCCAGTCTTTCAATAGCACGATGGCGAATCCGCTGTTAGCCGCATTACCGCCGCCCAGAAGGCTGAAACCGGTGATTGTTATCACGTCTTCCACCGCCGGGTTTTTCGCCACCAGGGTGTTCATCTGCTCCATGACCTGCTGCGTTCGTTGCAAAGCCGCACCATCGGGCAGCTGCACATTGATAAATACGTAGCCCTGATCCTCTTCAGGCAGGAAGCCGCCCGGCAGCTGCTGATAGCCCAGCCAGGTCACCGTACCCGCGACCAGCATCACCACCACGGTGGTCAGCGCATAACGGCTGACCCTGCGTGACAGACCAACATAGCCATCACGGGTGCGATCAATCATCCGGTTGAACAACGCCAGAGGTCCCTTCACTGGCGTAACTCGTCTTTTCAGCAGGCAGGCACAGAGCGCGGGAGTCAGCGTCAGCGCATTCACGCTGGACAATACCATCGCCGCCGACAGCGTGACGGCAAACTGGCGATACAACTCGCCGACGATGCCTGGCAGCACTGCAATCGGCACGAAGACCGCCAGCAGCACCAGCGTGGTGGCAATCACCGGTCCGGCAATCTGCTTCAGCGCCTTACGGGTTGCCCCGGCGGGTGTCAGCTCTGGCTCTTCAACCAACAACCGCTCAACGTTTTCCACCACCACAATCGCATCATCCACCACGATGGTCAGCGCAAGGATAATGGCAAACAGGCTGAGGGTGTTAGCCGAGTAGCCTGCCAGCAGCAGTGCAGCAAAGGTGCCGAGCAGCGAGACCGGAATGGTCAGCGCCACGATGAAAGTGGCGCGCAGGCTTTGCAGAAACAGCCATACCACGGCCAGCACCACGATCAGCGTCAGGGCCAGCGAGACCACGATCTCCTGCAGCGTGGCGGAGATCGGCTGCGTGGCATCGAACTTGATCTGGTATTCCATATCCCGCGGGAAGGACCGGGCCTGGCTGGCCATCTCCTCACGGACGGCTTTCGCCACGCTGAGGGCATTGGCCTGCGGGGCAGGATAAACCATCAGAAACGCCCCATCGGTATTATTCAGCGCGGCATTCACCTGATAATTTTGCGCCCCCAGCTCGGTCTTCGCGATGTCGCTGATGCGCACCATCCCGCCCTGCGGATTGCTACGGATCACCACGCGTGAGAACTGTTCAGGCGTCATCAGCCTTCCCTGCCCGCTGATGGTCAGCGTGTTCTGCTGAGCGGCTGGCGTCGGTGCAGCGCCAATCTGCCCGGCGGCGGCCTGCACGTTCTGCTGCTGCAGTGCCTGGATCACCTCATCCGTGGTGATATGCAAGGCTTCCATGCGCTGTGGATCCAGCCAGATACGCATACTGTAATCGCGGGCACCAAATACCTGCACATCACCAACACCATCAATACGGGCCAGCGCGTCACGCAGGCGGATGGAGGTATAGTTACTGAGGAACAGCGCACCGTGAGTCTGTTTTGGGGACAGCACGCTGATCCCCATCAGGATATTGCTGGCGCGTTTTCGTACCGAAATACCGTTATTGTTTACCTCAGCGGGCAGCTGGGCCGTCACCTGAGAGAGACGATTCTGCACTTCCACCGCGGCCATATCCGGGTGGGTCCCGTTAGCAAAGGTGATGGTCAGTTGATAGCTGCCGCTGTTGCTGCTGGTCGACTCCATGTACAGCATATTGCTGACACCGTTGATCTGCGCTTCTATCGGCGCACCAACAGCCTCGGCCACATCGCGGGCACTGGCGCCAGGATATAGCGCGGTCACGCTGACCACTGGCGGAGTGATTTCAGGAAACTGTTCAACCGGCAGGATTTTAAGTGCCATGCCGCCGACCAGGGTGATGATCAGGGCAATAACCATGGCGAAGCGGGGACGCCTGACGAAGAAACTTAACATGTCTCAGGCTCCTTATTGTGCTTCAGTGGGGGCAACCTGTATCCCGGGCCTGACGCGCTGCACGCCAGCAACAATCACCCGGTCGCCAGCCTGCAGGCCGGAGGTCACTACGTAATGCTGGTCAATTTGCTCGCCTAAGGTAATGCGCGCGCTTTCAACACGTTGATCCTGGTTCACCTTCAGTGCGAAATACCCCTGAGCATCCTGCTGCAGTGCGGCGACAGGCAGAAGCAGCTGCGCCCTCTCCTTCGGCAGCAGTTGAACATTTACCACGCCGCCCGGCAGCAACAGCTGCTGCGGATTGGCAAAGTGCAGACTGACGGCCAGCGTGCCGGTCTGGCTGTCGATACGGTTATCCACCGAGGCAAACTCACCGGTAACCGGATAAACCTCACCATTGGCCAGCTGCAGCGTTGGCGTCAGCACCTGGTTCGCCAGTGTCGGGTTACCCACCAGCCCGTGCTGGCTGGCAGCAATATAATCCCGTTCGCTGACGGCAATCACCACGCGGACGGGGTCGATCTGCTTCAGCGTCACCAGCGGGCCGCGGGCCGGATTGATCAGCGTGCCTTCATGCACATTGCTGTGTCCGGCACGACCACTGACCGGGGCAGTGATACGGGTGTAACCGAGGTTAAGCCGCTGGGTCTGCAGCAGGGCCTGAGCTTCTTTTAAAGCGGCTCTGGCCATATCCCGGCTGGCGGTGGCGCTGTCCAGTTCGGACTTGCTTACCGCGGTACCCGCACCAAGACGCTGTAAACGACTCAGGTGCTGCTGAGCATTATTAGCCTGCGCGCGGGCGTTACTGACCTGTGCCTCAGTGCGGGCCAGCGCGGCTTGATGCTCCGCCGGTTCGATCGCAAACAACAGCTGACCGGCTTTTACCGTCTCACCGTCCAGAAATCCGCGCTCAGCGACCACACCTTCGGTACGGGAAACGACGTCAATCGCCCGCATTGCCTCGATCCGGCCCAGATAACGAGCTGGCTGCGCCACGTTCTCGCTGGTCAGAGTGGTCACGGCTACCGCAGGGAGAACAGCAGCATGTAAAGGCACGGTGAGAGTCAGCAGCCCGGACAGCAGCAGCCCGTTCAACGTTTGGTGTTTTAACAGCATCGCGGAGCACCTTCTGGAGTTTTCTGGAAAATTAATGACCAGAAGTCTATTTGCTGCAAAAAACAGCAACCTGTTTTCGATCAGAAAAAGAGGGGTTCGGGGGGGTTAATCGCTGCTGATTTAGGATTGATTTAGCTGGCGGGGGCATTTCTCCTGAAATGGCTTGTAACAACGAGAGGAGGGCATAAAACTTCGCGTTTAACCTCACCGAATCAGTTAAAAATCCGGCTCAGTGATTAAATATTACGCAATAGCCAGCATTTATAGCTAACCCGATACTTTTTATAGGCCGATTCCTAGTGAATCTTGCCATAAAAGCGCTGATTCACCCTGACATCACCCGGCAATTCTGTTATCTCTCGCAGGATCCTCTTTTCCGCGCCGGAAGCCCGCTGCAACAGGCTTTTCGCCATTGAATGCCTCTTTAGGGGTGCGTAAGATTCTTTTTCACGTTTTACAAATAAGAAAGACATATGCAAGCCTCCATCGCACCAACTCTCGACGCAGAAAACGACGCCACGCCCGTAAATTCACGCGGAAAAGTGGTGGTCGCTTCGCTGGTCGGTACCGCTATCGAATTTTTCGATTTCTATATTTATGCCACAGCGGCAGTGATCGTGTTCCCGCACATTTTCTTCCCGCAGGGTGACACCACCGTGGCCACGCTACAGTCGCTGGCAACCTTTGCTATCGCCTTTGTCGCCCGTCCCATCGGCTCCGCGCTATTCGGCCATTTCGGTGACCGTGCCGGCCGCAAAGTGACGCTGGTTGCCTCGCTACTGACCATGGGGATCTCCACCGTGGTGATTGGCCTGCTACCCGGCTACGAGACCATTGGCGTGTTTGCGCCGTTGCTGCTGGCACTGGCGCGTTTTGGTCAGGGTCTGGGTCTGGGCGGCGAATGGGGTGGTGCTGCGCTGCTGGCAACCGAAAATGCCCCGGCTAAAAAACGCGCGCTGTACGGTTCATTCCCACAGCTGGGTGCCCCCATCGGCTTCTTCTTCGCCAATGGCACCTTCCTGCTGCTCTCCTGGCTGCTGACCGACGATCAGTTTATGCAGTGGGGCTGGCGCGTGCCGTTTATCCTCTCTGCCGTGCTGGTACTGATTGGCCTGTACGTCCGCGTTTCGCTGAACGAATCCCCGGTTTTCGCCAAAGTGAAAAAAGAGAAGAAGCAGGTTAAAGTCCCGATGGGTACCCTGCTCTCTCAGCACCTGAAAGCAACGATCCTCGGCACCTTCATCATGCTGGCCACCTATACGCTGTTCTATATCATGACCGTTTATTCCATGACTTACGGCACCACTGCGGCACCGAATGGTCTGGGTTTCCCACGCAATACCATGCTGTGGATGCTGATGCTGGCGGTGATCGGGTTTGGCGTAATGGTGCCGATTGCGGGCCTGCTGGCTGACCACTTCGGCCGCCGCAAAACCATGATTGTGATTACGCTGATGATCATCGCTTTCTCACTGCTGTTCCCTGCCATGCTGGGTTCAGGCAACCAGCTGGTGGTAATGCTGTTTCTGCTGCTAGGCCTGAGCGTGATGGGGCTGACCTTTGGCCCGATGGGCGCGCTGCTGCCGGAGCTGTTCCCGACGGAAGTGCGTTATACCGGCGCCTCGTTTTCCTATAACCTGTCGTCGATTCTGGGCGCTTCCGTGGCCCCGTATATCGCCACCTGGCTGGCCCACACTTACGGCCTGTTCTACGTCGGGATCTATCTGGCGGCGATGGCCTGCCTGACGCTGTTCGCGCTGATAGCCAGTAAAGAAACCCGTGACGAATCGCTTTACGACTAAGTGTGCACGTGCAGTCAAAAACCGGCCTCAGGGCCGGTTTTTTTTCGAGCCGCATTCGCCCATTCGCCTCTGCCCGTAGACAAACACTGACGGTATTATCGTCCATTACAGCGCGCAATCTGAGCTGGCGCTACGGTATGAGGAAGCTAATCACCCCGGAATGGAGCGATCGCTGGCTGGTTCAGCAGGGAACAAATACCCGCGAGAGGGGCCTGGGCGGGCTGGTTTTTTGCAGGATTCAGCGCCACATCCGGGAAGACCTTTTGTCGTGACAGCTAAAGGTGCCCAGTGTGTGAATATGCAAGAGCTGGTCTCACAAATGACTTTCATCTTCCTGTCAAAGGCAGCCCGGCCTGAGGCCGGACTGCCCATTTTTATTTCTTGCTCTTCATCTGCTGCAGCACGTTACTGCACTGATTCTGCTGGTTGTCGCTTGGCGAAATCAGCGCCAGCAACGCCGCCGCAGGTGCAGCTACCACGCCGAGCGCTACCGCCGCTGCGCCACGGGCAATCAGTGGACCTGCCTTCACGCCCGCATCCGGGTTTTTGAAAGTACCGCGGACGTACAGCGGAGAACGCAGGGTGATGATGCGAACCCCCTTGCTCTCCGGATTGATCGACAGATCCAGGCGCTCGTTGGCAAAATTGGTGGTGCCGTTGATGTTGATGACCGCGTTTTCCGTATCAAAGACGAACAGTTTGGTTGAGGCCAGACCGTTGGTGACATTCAGATCCGCAGCCGCACAGTTAATGCGCACGTCATCATCGCCAAACAGCTTGCTGACCACGTAGTTGCCCACGTTCAGCCCGACGATTTCCATCAGGCTGCGGCTGATCACCCCGTCATTCATCAGCAATTTAAGATCGCCGTTGCTGGTCGCCAGAATGTCGGCCACGGAGTTACCCGTACCACTCAGCGTGGCATCGCCATTCATCTGCCCCATACTGCTCTGCATTGCTGAGACACTCGGGAAAAGCTGCTTCAGTTTCAGGCTGCGCGCATGAATATCGGCACGGGCCCGCATTGGCGTAAGATCGCCTGCCATATGAATGGTCGAATTCAGATTGCCGCCAGCCACGCCAAAGCGCAGCGGATCCAGCAGCAAATCGCCCTTTTTCAGTACCAGATGAGTGTAGAGATCGCTGAGCGGCAGCGACTTGCTGTGCTCAATGCGCTTGCCGCTGAACTTCACATCTGCATCCATCACACCCCAGCTTTTGGTATCGAACTTGTCATGCGGCAGCACGCGATCGGCTGGCTGGCTGGAGGCATCGCCCCTTGCCGCCCTGGCCTTCGCGGTTTTTTCGCTGCCCTTGCCCGAGTTGACACCAATCAGCGGCCCCAGATCGGCCATACGCAACTGTCGGGATTCCAGCGAACCTTCCAGTTTTGGTCGCGGCTTGCCCTGGGTATAGGTCATCGAGCCGTGAATATCGCTGTCGCCAATATGGCCGTTAAAGTTTTCATAGCGGAACACCGGGCCATTCTTGTCCTGGAAGCGGGCAATCAGGTGACCATCGGTTTCATAGGGCGGCGTATCCGGCAGCAGGATGCCGGTCAGGCCATACAGGTTAGCCAGCGTATCGCCCGAGAAGCGCAGGCGAATATCCAGCCCTCCCACATTCATGGGATCCTGCAGGCTGCCTTCAACCTGCACACGCGTGGTGCCATTGCGCACATCCGCCTGCACCGGGAACGGGTTAGTTTGGCTGCGCAGAGAGAGCATGCCGCCGATTTTACCGTTGCCATCGAGTTTCTCATTATGGTAAGTGCCGCTGGCTTTCCAGCCGAAGACGAAGTCAGAAGCGCCTTTTTTAGCCACGTCTTCTTTGCTGCCAGCCACCTGAACATAGGGTACCGGCTTGCCGAGCGGATCGACCGTGACCTGAACATCAGCCTTATTAATCGCATCGCGATAAGCAATTTTCCCCTGATCGAACAGGATAGTATCGAGGCGGAAAGACCAGGCGGAAGGCGGCTGATTCGGATCCGGGTTATCGCTTCCGGCCAGATTGAACGTCCAGTTGTTCTGGTGCTCAGCGGTCTGGATCAGCCTGGCGTCAGGTTGCTGCAGCTTGATCCATGGAATAAATACCTGCTTGCCGAGCAGCGCCAGCGGAGAGAGGGTGGCATCCACGCGCTGCAGATGCACCATGGTCACATCAGGAATATCAGGCGGATTGCCGAGCATAATGTCTTCGGCATGGATATGCGGCCAGGGCACCCAGCTGTGCCAGCCGGGCTCATCACGATTGCGCTCCCAGCTGACCCCCAGATCGCCACGGATGGCAAAGGGACGGTTAATTTCCGCCGAGACTTTCTGGTTAATGGTGGGTTTCAGGCGGTTCCAGTCAAATGTCGCGATAATCACCACCACCACGACCACCAACAATAAAAGAATCCCGACAATCCAGCTGATTATTTTTCCCGTGCGCGACATTCTTCGTCTCCATGCTCGCTCTTGTCATAAGTCAAAGATAGACGAGAGAAGCGGAAACGGCATCAGATCAAGTGCATCGGCAGCTCTGAAAGTCGATCAAAAGACATTGGACGGGCAAAATAATAGCCCTGCGCAGCATAGGCGGGAGAATTCTGCACCTGGATCCATTCATCAATCGTTTCAACACCTTCCACAATAACCCCTTTACAATAGCGGTTAATCAGCGCCAGCAGCATGTTGAACAGATTACGGCCTTCTTCGGATTTTCTCAGCAGAATAAACAGCTCGCGCGCCATCTTGATGTAGTCATACTTCAGTTCGGTCAGCGCCGAGAAGTTCGCCATCCCCGAGCCGAAATCATCCAGCCATAACGGCCCCAGCTCGGGCATTTGCGAGATATTCGTTTCCTGAGGCAGCGCGTGCTGTTCCACCAGTTCAAAGCGCACCCAGGGACAGCGGGCAATCAGCTGTCGGGTTGAAGCATTATGTTGCATTGCCAGCAGCGTCGGACCATCGATATTGACCGAAGCCACCATCTGGCCGCCAGCAAACTGACTTTCCCATGTTGCCAGCAGCTCCAGCTGCTCACGAACAACGTGTAATCGCTGCGCAATATCAATCGCTGCGAAATAGGACTCCGGCGATATCCTCTGGCCCGGCGCGGAAGGGTGAAACACCGCAGTGAGCAGCTCAATTGCCATCAGACTGCCGGTCACCCGGTAGATAGGCTGAAACGTATAGGTGCGCTGACACTGCTGCCAGTACAAACGCTCTTCTTGCTGTTTTTTAACGACAATTGAGGGAGGAAGCCGGTGACTGATGTTCTTCAGCACCATGTTGTTGACCCTTTAATAAGATGAGACCGTGCGGGGAACATCTCCCGTCAACCCAGTATCGGCATCTGCCTGTATAACTTTATCGCGATTGTGCCCTCTTGTGCCGTCCAATCATCGCCCCGCCGCTGGGCTTTCAATCGCTTTAACAAGCGGCTTTTAGACCGTTTTTTCTCGCTTTACATAAAAATAAAACGTTGTTTTAAAATATTGACTCTGCCGGTCAGCAAAGCCAGACTGGAGTAAATTAACAGCGAGCTGATGACCATGACCAAGAAGACCATCGCCGTTATTGGCGAATGCATGATCGAACTTTCACAGAAAAGTAGTGACCTGAGCCGCGGGTTTGGTGGCGATACCCTGAATACCGCGGTTTATATCGCGCGTCAGGTTAATGAACAGCAGCTGAGCGTGGAATACGTGACCGCACTGGGCACCGACATTTTCAGCACTGAAATGATCGCGGCGTGGCAGCAGGAAAAGGTCGGCACCTCACTGATCCAGCGGATGGAGACTAAACTGCCGGGCCTGTACGTGATTGAAACCGATGCACAGGGCGAACGAACGTTCTATTACTGGCGCAACGATGCCGCCGCACGCTTCTGGCTGGGGAGCGAGCAGGGCGATGAAATCTGCCGGAAGCTGGCCCATTTTGATTACCTCTACCTGAGCGGTATCAGCCTGGCGATCCTCAGCCCGCAGAGCCGGGAAAAGTTGATGGCGCTGCTGGCCACCTGTCGGCAGAACGGCGGCAAGGTCATTTTTGATAACAACTACCGTCCGCGTCTGTGGCCGTCACCGGAAGTGAGTCAGGCAGCCTACCAGGGGATGCTGGCCTGTACCGATATCGCCTTCCTGACCCTGGAGGATGAAACCCTGCTTTGGGGCGAAGCCAGCGTGGAGCAGGTGATTGCCAGAACGCACGCGGCTGGTGTGAGCGAAGTGGTGATCAAGCGCGGCGCGGAGTCCTGTCTGGTTTCGCTGGCAGAACAACCGCTGACTGAAGTGCCAGCGGTCAAACTCCCTGCCAGCAGCGTGGTGGATACCACTGCCGCCGGAGACTCCTTCAGCGCCGGTTATCTGGCGGTGAGGCTGAGCGGTGGCAATGCAGAAGAGGCGGCCCGTCGCGGGCATCTGACCGCCAGTACGGTAATACAGTATCGCGGCGCGATTATCCCGCTTTCCGCAATGCCAGAATAACGGGCGCGGCCTGTCAGCCCGCTTAAAACACGCAGCGTTATCAGATACCCGGCAGTGACAGCAGCCAGGTTTCACGCTGAGCTTCTGCTAAAGCGCCGCGCTGGGTTTTATCCCGGGCCCGGAAAGTCGCCTGCCGGACAAGCTGCTGATAGCGCGCCTGGTGCAGGCTATTGTCCGCCTGAGAAAGCAGCGGGATTAGCCTTTCACTGACGCGATCCCGGGATTGATAAGGCCACGGCCTGTTGCTGTCAGTCCACGGCGCGATAAAATCCAGTGCGGTAAGGATCCCCACCTGCTTTGTGCCGCCGGGATCGTCGCCATTCGATCGCCAAAGATCGCCACTCCCGGATCGATCAGCCAGCACCGCGAGGTTAACCAACGCCTGCAAGTTAAAATAGCTGTAGTGGAACGAGCGAGTGCGCGCCAGCTCCAGCGGCTGGCTGCCATCGGCTGAGATCTGCTGCTGCATTCGCGTCCTGGCCGCCCTGACCTGCTGCGCGATCGCCGGCTTTTGCTGCAGATACCAGGCGATACCCGCGACCTGCACGCTGTACCAGCTACCATGATTATTCGCCGCCCTCGCCTCACGCTTACCCGCTTTGCTGGTTTCCAGCCAGGTCAGATACGCCTGCATCCAGCTCTGCATTCCCTGCTCGTCCGCCTTGCGCCAGCCAGACGCTGTCCACAGCAGGATCAGTGAATCCACCACGCGGGTGGCAAAGTAGCGGCCGTCCAGGATCCCGGTAGAGCGGCCCGCGGCCACTCCCGGAACGCCCTGAGCGAAATTCAGGTTGGGATTCATTTTACTGGCAGGATCGAGAAACCAGTGGCGCAGCAGCGCGATGGCTTTGTCAGCATACTTCGGCTCGCCGGAAAAATACCAGGCCAGCGTCAGCGCCTGCACGCGGGAGGTGAAGGTCGCCAGCCTGACGCCATCCGACTGGTTATTTTTACTGGCAGGATTACTCTCCCCATCGCGGCGGATCCACCGGCCATCAGGCTGCTGCGGATCCGGCCACCAGTAGGCACTCAGGCTCAGATAGTCATGTTTAGTGCCGCCGGGTGGCAGCATACCTTTCTCCGTCACGCTCATCAGCGGCTGGGTCAGTGCCTTGTCCGCCTGCCGCTTCAGCCGTTGCCATGCCTGCTGAGTTTGTGCCGCCGCCTGCCCGCTTGCCAGCTGCTCCCTGACTACCGCCATCGTCGTCTGATCGAGAAAAGCCGGTTGAATCGCCACTGCACGCAGGCAGAAAAACAGCGCAATAAAGGGCAGAAAGCTGCTCAGGCTTACACTTTTTCGGGCCATGATTTCCTCCAGCAAGACTTTGCATTCAGTAATAAAGCATAAAGTAAAATTATCAGCAGAATAAGCCGTAAAAATATCAGGAGTAAACTGACCTTTCGCATTCGCCGGGAAAAGGCATCAAACCCATTACCAGACTGAATAAGAATACTCCTGGAACAGGGTCAGCCGCAAAATGCGTAAAGCATAATAATATGAATATATTAATAAATAACGAAAACCTCTTTAGCTCTCATTCTGCAATAAACCCATAAGCTTTCAGTTTCTTTTAAAAACAGACAGATAACGGGAAGGCATGAAAAAAAGAATCGTTGTTTAATCCCGGTCTGGGTATTGTCTGAAACTGGCTGACACGGCCGCTATTCGCTGGACGTATTATAATTAACCAGGCGATGCTGATAACTGTACCCGGACGACAATTTCTTCGCGGGCTCTTTAACTTTAAATAATGATAAACAGGAGTGCCTATGAAAGCCGACATTATTAATATCTGGCCCACAGGGGATGCCCCGGGTGCCAGTGACTCCCGGGTGCAGCCGCAAATTATCGATCTGGCCAAAGAGTATGAGCCTTTTGATCGCGCCGCCTCCGGCGTGCGCTGTCCTGAAATTGCCTTCTGGTATCCGGAAGAGTCCAACGGCGTGACCCTGCTGGTCGCCCCAGGCGGCGGTTTTGAACGCATCATGATCGACAAAGAGGGCAGCGCGCTGGCGATGTTCTTTACCGCCATGGGCTACACGCTGGCGGTGATGACCTACCGCTTCCCACAGGATGGACACCATGAAGCAGCCGATGCGCCGTTATCCGATGCCCAGCGGGCTGTCCGCGTGCTGCGCCATCGCGCCGCGCGGGGCCTGAACGGCAAGCGTATTGTGATGATGGGCTTTTCCGCCGGTGGGCACGTGGCGGCCAGCGTCGGGACTCGCTTCAATGAAAAACTCTATCCGGTACAGGATATCGCCGACTCGCTGACGGCAAGACCCGATGCGATGGTGCTACTCTATCCGGTGATCAGCATGCGTGAAGGGCTGGCGCATACAGGCTCGCGCCTGCGTCTGCTGGGGGAGCATCCTACCCAGCGTGACATCGATGCCTACTCACTGGAAACCCGCGTCAGCGAGCAAACGCCGCAAACCCTGCTGATCCATGCGGTCAATGACCAGTCAGTCCCCATCAATAACAGCATGGTGATGTTCAGCGCGCTGCGGGAGAAGAAGGTCTCCAGCGAGCTGCACTTTTACGAAAAAGGCGGCCACGGCTTCGGCATCCGCAACGTGGCGGACCTGCCGCTGGCCAGCTGGCCGATGCTGGTTAATGAATGGCTGCGCGCCCGCGAGTGGTGATTAATTGCCCGGAATAAACGTGCCGCAGTAAGGTAAGGCTTTGTTTTCAAGGGACAGTCATCATGAGCACAGTGTCATTGCTCTTCCTGACGATATGGCAAAGCACAGCAGGGAAGTCTCGCAGAGGCTGCGGGTTTTTCACACCCGTCAGAAAACCCCGCCGTTCTGATGAAGGACGGGGTTTATCAATCTGGAAAACCGATTTTATGGGGCAGACCAATCCGGCGGGTCGTTTAATAACCACGCCGGGCAGCCGCTCAGTTCTGCGAAGCCGGGATATCCGACACTTCCGGCTTGGTTTCATCCACCGGTGCGGCAGGCGCTTCCGGCGCAGGCTTCATGATTTTCTGCCAGCTCTCTTCCAGCGCCTTCACGTTGGTTTCGGCCTCGCCCTGCGGCTGCATCAGCACCATGGTCAGGTCCTGCGACAGCTGCTGGCGCAGCTCCTGATTCATCATCTGCAGGGTCAGGCCGGACAGGAACCCCTGGCGCAATTTCTGATACTGTTCAGGCGCGATATCCACCACCGCATTCTGCTGCGAACGCAGACGCTGACTCATCAGCACATCGGTATCCGTTCGCGCATAGGTGGCAAACAGCTTGTTAAGCTCCGCCGTTTTCTGCGCCATGAGCGCATCGAACTCTTCCTGCGGCAGGCCGTTATCGCGAATGTTCGCCATTTCATGGGCCACCAGATTCAGATTACTGGTCAGCGTGTTGTTATCAGCATCCAGATTAATGGCACACTGCGCGCGCTGATACAGCACGCGGCAGTCAAAACCGACCTGGACCTTCTGGGCTTTGTTCTCACTCAACACGCGCTGAACGTGCCAGAACAGTGACTCGCGAGCCAGATCGCTCTGCCAGTAACGCTGCAGATTCTGCGAATCACGGATCGGCTGCCAGGGCGTATCCCACACCAGCGACAAACGATCCTGATTGACGTTGCTGTTGATCAGGTTAACCGGCTGCGGCGGCAATGGCGACAGCGTAGGCATTGGCGAAGGCGCGTTGCGCTTGCCCTTCAGCGGCGAGAAGGTTTTGGTGATCTGTTCGCCCAGGCTACGACTGTCGACATTACCGACCACAAACAGCGTCATCGCATCTGGCGTGTACCACTGCTTGTAGAAAGCATTGAGCTTTTCGATATCCACCGGCGCACTGGCAGCCGTGGCCGGATCGTGGCCCAGCAGCGTTGAACCCTTCAGGCGGTAGCGCCACCAGGCATCCTGCGGATTGGCAGGCCAGGTGGCAATCGGATCGTCCGCGCCCAGCGCGGCATTCACCGTCTGCTCATTGATGGTCATCTCCCCGGCCGTCGCCGCCAGCCAGTTCATGGCTTCTTTCAGCACTTCCGGGCGGTTGTTCGGCAGGCTCAGGGTATAGAGAGTGAAATCATAAGACGTGATGGCCGGCGGCTGCGGGCGATCGGGATCGATACTTTGCTGCCACAGCGAGCGCTGCTGTGCAGTATCAAGCTTCGCGTTGTGCACCAGGGCCAGACGCGGCAGTAAATGGCTGTATCCGCTCTGCTGGGTATTTTCCACCAGCGAGCCGGTATTAATCATCAGACGGACTTGAACGCGGTCACTGGGACGTTGCGGCGTTGTCAAAACCTGCCAGCTGAAACCATTATCGAGTTTTCCCTGCTGCCAGGCGGGATCGGGTTGGAGTGTTTCAGCCTGCACAGTGCCGCTGGCGGCGGCCAGCAGTATCCCACCAACCAAAAGACGAATTCTGGTGCCCTGCATGTGAACCCCTACTCAATCACAAACCAAAAAAAATCACTGGCGATCTACGGCCTGCTGCTATCAGTTGAAAGGATAACTCAGGGAAGCCGCTATTAAGGACGGAACAGCTTCTTAGACCACACATCGGCGAGGATGTCCCACCGGAAAGTGAAAAATGAAAAAAATCTCTGGGGGTTATTATGCAAATGCCCGCCGTGAGGGCAAGTCACGACGGGCATTTGCCAGGATATTTAGTCAATTAATGAATTACAGAGGGGTTTCAGACAGCTTTTTAGCCTTTTTTGGCGCAGAAAGCGTCTCCTTGAGCTGTTTTTCATCCAGCTGATCAACCCACTTCGCCACCACGATAGTCGCCACACCGTTACCGACCAGGTTAGTCAGGGCGCGCGCCTCAGACATAAAGCGGTCAATACCCAGGATCAGCGCCAGTCCGGCGACCGGTAAATGGCCGACCGCAGACAGGGTTGCTGCCAGCACGATAAAGCCGCTGCCGGTCACGCCCGCCGCGCCTTTCGAGGAGAGCAGCAGCACCACCAGCAGGGTAATCTGGTGCCAGATATCCATGTGCGCATTGGTGGCCTGGGCAATAAAGACTGCCGCCATGGTCAGATAAATCGAGGTGCCGTCGAGGTTAAATGAATAACCCGTGGGGATAACCAGCCCAACTACCGACTTTTTACACCCCAGCTTTTCCATCTTATCCAGCATGCGCGGCAGCGCAGATTCGGAAGAGGACGTGCCGAGTACAATCAGCAGTTCTTCTTTGATATAGGCGATAAATTTGAAGATGTTAAAGCCGACCACGCGGGCAATCAGCCCCAGCACAATCACGACAAACAGCACGCAGGTGATATAAAAGCAGACGATCAGCTGGCCGAGCTGCACCAGAGAGCCCACCCCGTATTTGCCGATGGTGAAGGCCATCGCACCGAAAGCGCCAATCGGTGCCAGGCGCATGATCATATTGATAATGCCGAAAATCACCTGGGAGAAGCCTTCGATAAAATTGAATACCAGCGTCCCTTTGTCACCCATACGGTGCAGGGCAAAACCAAACAGGATGGCGAACAGCAGTACCTGAAGGATGTTGCCACTGGCGAAAGCACCTATCACGCTGCCGGGAATAATATCCAGCAGGAAGGCGATAACGCCCTGCTGCTCCGCCTGCTGCGCATAAACCGCCACAGCTTTGGCATCCAGCGTGGCCGGATCAACATTCATCCCGGCGCCCGGCTGCAGCACGTTCACCACCACCAGGCCGATAATCAGCGCGACGGTACTGACAATTTCGAAATAGAGCAGTGCCACGGCGCCGGTGCGGCCCACCGCTTTCATACTTTCCATACCGGCAATCCCGGTCACCACGGTGCAGAAAATGACCGGGGCGATAATCATCTTGATCAGTTTTACGAAGGCGTCGCCCAGCGGCTTCATCTGGGCACCCAACTCAGGGTAAAAGTGCCCCATCAGCACGCCGATCGCGATGGCAGTCAGTACCTGGAAATAGAGGCTTTTGAACAGGGAAGTTTTCATAAAAGTGTCCGTTAACGACTGAATTGCGAGTGAACATGTTGTAATTATCGTCTGACTTCAGCGCGAAAATAACACTCTGTTAACGGGATTGATATAAATTGACACATCCAGGCGCCACCAGCGCGTCGTTTTATGAGCTGAATCACTTCAGCGCCAGCCCTTTCCTGAATCAAGAAGGTGACAGCCGCCCCTCTGCGGATGATTCATTCAGGCAGGCAGCCGTCCGGCAAAGTATTTATCGTTGAACGCCTGCACCGGTAAAGCCTCAGAGTAGAGATAGCCCTGGCCGATATGAATGCCGCGTGCCAGCAGCCAGCTGCGCTGTTCCTGGGTTTCCACCCCTTCGGCGATCACGTCCAGCCTGATGATGTCGGCTATTGCCGCCACAATCTTCACCATGGTGTCATCGTGAGGCAGCTCGCAGACAAAGCTGCGGTCCATCTTCAGCTTACTGATCGGCAATGACTTAAACTGGCTCAGCCAGTTGAGGTTAGCGTAGCCCATCCCGAAATCATCCAGCGCCACCGACACCCCGACCTGCTGCAGCTCGCTGAGCAGGCGCAGAGCCAGTTCCGGTTCACCAACCTGCGCCGTCTCGGTGATTTCCAGCATCAGGCTGCCAGGGCAGATTTGGTGGCGGGCAATCAGCTCCCGCAGATGATTCACCATATCCGGCTCGCGCAGCTGCACGGCGGAGAGGTTCACGCTGAGGGTCAGTTCAATGCCGGCTTTCTGCCACGCTGCCAGCACCCGGCACGACTCCTCAAACACCCAGCGGCCCAGCGAGCCAATCACGCCAATCTCTTCCGCATTGACGATCAGATCTTCCGGCAGCGCCCAGCTGCCGTCCGGCTGGCGCATGCGCAGTAAGGCTTCCGCCCCCAGCAGATCGCCGTGACGCATATCCACCTGCGGCTGCAGGAACAGGGAGAATTTCTCCTCTTCCAGCCCCTGCAAAATATCATGCTCCTGGGTCAGCCGCTTGTGCGCCCGCTCCATCATGGCCGGGTCGAAGAACAGAATCTGATTTTTACCCTGATGGCGGGCCGACATCATGGCAGAGGCCGCACGACTGAGAAAATCCTGCGCGCTGAGCTGGCTGGAATCACGCTGTGCCAGGCCAATGCTGACGTTCGGACGCAGCTGCATCTGCTGCAGCGCCACCGGCTGATTAAGGCGCATTAACAGCAAACGGGCCAGCCGCATCGCCCGGAACGGATTGTTGGCCCGCTTCGCCAGCAGGACAAAATCGCTGCCGTTGAGCTGGCCGAGCACCGTCTGGCTGTCGATGCAGTTCCGCACTTTTTCCAGCAAAGTCAGCAGCAGGGCATCTCGTTGCTCATCCGTGACCACGCCATTGGCTTCCTGCAACGTTTCAATACGCAACACCAGCACGGTGAACGACTCCTCTTCGCCCAGCGAATTGAGATGCTCATCCAGCAGCGCGAGAAACAGCGTTTTGTTCGGCAAATTAGTCAGCGCGAAACGGGTCGTCAGGCGGCTCATTTCATCATGCACCGCCTCGGCCACTTGCTGATTGCGGTTGTAGCTGCGGATCAGCATTCCCAGCTCATCATCGCGATGGCGCTCAGGTAACGCCAGCTGGTGTGAGATCGCCTCCTGCGGCGGCAGATCCTGCAACTCTCTGGCAATCACCCGCAGTGGCCGGACAATCAGCCGGTTAATACACCAGCTGATGGCAATGGAGAGGATCAGCGCCAGCAACAGATAGGCGGTCACCATGGTCGACAGCGCGCTGAGAATAAACTGATACACCCGCCACGAATCGGCCTGCAGCACCAGCAGTGCCAGCGGCTTGGGATTAGCCGGTTCAACCGAGTAGAGCGGTACGGTGATCTTTACCGGTAATTCAAAGATCCTGGCGATAAATTCCGGCACTGGCCTGACTGGCTCAAAATCAGTGTGCAGGGCCTGCAAGCCGTTCGGCAGCACCACTTCAGCCCGCGCCAGGATCCCGGCGGGTTTCAGCGAATCCAGAATCCGCTCAGCCTGGCTGATATCAGCCTTCAGTACTGCCTGCGACAGCGGCTGGCGTACGGTATGCGCCACATTTTCCATCTGCTGGGCGTAGTCAATCCTGCGCTGCTGCACAAAATGAAAAAGCTGAATGACGATAAAGATACAGATGGTGACCGCCGCAACGCCTGATACCGTCGCCATCTGCTTTATCGTTAATGAACGACTCAAGCGCAAGCCTGCTCTCCAAAAACGGGGGGTACAGCCACTCCGGGGTGGCAAAACTGCCCTGAGTATATCGTATGGCGGGCACTTGTTAAGTCATCCCTGAAAGACGGAAGCGGATTAAGCGTTTTCCGAGGAGAACCAGCCGCTTTTAAAGCCAGTTCAGCCTGTTTTCCCCGACATCATTCCAATCAGCCTGAAGGATGAAGGGGAAGAGGATCAGTTGAAGTCGGCGTAGGGCGTCAGTGGCTGCGGCGGCATATCCAGATCGCCCTCCCAGCCCGCCATCGAATAGCGCAGGTAGAGCAAACCGTGGCTGGGGGTGTAATCCTTTGCCTGTTGAATATCCACACCCGCTCCCAGCGTCCAGTGGGCGGTCAGCCGTCGTTCAATCACGGCTCGCAGCGTGTAGCCAAAGCCACTGCTGCTGCTGTCGCTGCTGACAGGGTTATTACTGGTCAGCGAACCAAAATCCAGGGGATAGCGGGGCTCGCTGCTGGTGCGGGAGTGCGACCAGGAGACTGAGCCGCCCAGATCCCACGACCAGTTGTCGGTACGCTGGCGCCAGGTCAGCGGCACAGCGAGCGAGCGGTAACTTTGCGGGCTGTAATAACCCCCCTGACCCAGAGAATAGTCGCTGAGATCGTGAGCGTAGTGCCACAACATGCCGTTCAGGCCGATAGTGGCCCGGCGATTATCTTCGTTGATCAGCTTATAGTAATAGCCCGCCATCAGCCTCTCGCGGGTGTTATCTTCGACGTTTTTACCGGTAATCTGATGAGCGCTGAGGCTGGCCCAGACGCCGTTGGCTTCACCCTGGTCATAACTCAGGCCAATGGCTCCCCCGGTAGCCACCACGCCTCCCCAGGTTTTTCCGCTGAGCTGGTTTGGATCGCGCGCTCCGGCAAATGCCAGCAGCGAGCTTGAGACAGGCCGCCGGGAAGCGGTCAGCGACACGCCCAAATCCTTAACGTCAGTGTTCCAGGTGACGCCACCAACCCAGTTGGTGACCTCAAACCCCAGCGGCGTGGTGCCGATATCTGCCGACCATTTATCGCTGTTGTAGCCGACACCGACGCTGGTCCCGTTCTGGTGCTGGCGAAAGTCGCGGCGGCAGACGGCATCGTCGTTGGCACAGGTCCCAAAGTTTTCGTCAATATTCCCGCTACTGTTGCGCGAGAAGGTACCGGCAGAAACATCGACATTATCCAGCCGCAGGAAACCCTTACCCTCACCTGCCGGCGTTTCCACCTGCATCATGGTGGTGTGAGCAGTGAAGTCAGAGACGCCACCGGTCCCTTTATTACGGGAGTAATCTTCTTCCAGCATCAGCGTGGTGTCCTGCTGGCGGGCGAGGCTGGCGGCATCGCTGCGGATGCCACGTTTCAGCCAGTCATCCATTTTCTCGTTGCGCGTCAGGCGGGTGAAATCGTTAGGGTCTTCCGGTGGTTTGGGGGTAATACCGCTGGCCATCATCGCCTGGCGGTAATCAGCCAGCGCCGCTCCCGGCTGTTTCTGGCTGGCTTCAAGCCGCGCTGAGTCCCGGTAAACCAGTGCACTGCTTTGCGAAGGCATCTCTTTCGCTGCCAGCGGCTTGAGGCTGGCGTACAGCGCCCGGGCGCGCTCCGTGTCCCCCACACTCACCCAGGCATTCGCCACCCTTCGCCCGGTGTTGACACTTTCTGTTGCGGCCGAGGCTGGCAGCTCTGTCAGCTGCTGTCGGGCTTCCGGCAGCCTGTTCATCGCCACCAGTGCCTCAATCTCACCCAGCCGGGCAGCGTTGTTCTGTGGCTCTTTTGCCCGTACCGCACGATAACGCTGCCATGCCTGCTGGCTTTCACCCCTCTCCAGCGCCCAGTCAGCCTGAATTAACTCAATCCGCGTTGAGGGCGGCAGCGTGCCAAGCAGAGCCATCGCCGCTGCCTGATGGCCGGAGGCACGCAGTTGCTCAGCGCTGGCAACGGCAATATCAGTTTCCAGACGCGTATTCAGCTCTTTGATGTCCTGATCCCACTTAGCCTGCGGCAGGGCATGCAGCTGGCTGAGTGCCCCATCAGGACGATCGCTGCCGGAGAGATAGAGCGCGTAAGCATAAACCTGGGCGGTATCGGCTGGCTTCTGGCGGGCCATTGCCGCCATCTGGTGATCCGCCGCCTGCGGCTGGCCTGCCTGACGCAGCGCTCCCGCCAGCCGATAGTTCAGCCAGACATCATCCGGAGTATCCTGCTGCGCCTGGCGATATTTGTCTGCCGCCTGCTGCCAGTTTCCTTCGCCAGCCAGCTTATCGCCTTCCGCACTCAACGTGTTGCTGCGCAGGGTGACCAGCGAACTGCCCAGCGCACGTTTTTGCCCGGCTGGCAGCCCGTTGATAAACGCCATCGCTTTTTGTGGCGACTGCTGCTGATAAAGCGCCGCCAGCCTTCTGGCAGCCGTGGTATTGGTGGGATCAACCCGGAGCGCACGATGAAAATTGTCTTCTGCCACCGGCCTGTTTTCCTGCGCCAGCGCCACGTCCCCCAGGCCGATTAACGCATAGCCATCCGTACCATCAAGCTCGCGGGCTTGCTGATAGCTACGGCTGGCCCCGGCCAGGTCGCCCGCCGCCAGCGCTTTATCACCCCGCGCCACGGCCAGCCAGTACTGGTTTGACTGCAACAGGCTGCGCCATTTGCCGATATCAGTACCCTGCGCATCCGCTGCAATTGCCCGTTGGTACCAGAGGGTCGCCTGTTCACGATTGTTAGCGCGTGAATAAGCCTGTCCCAGCGCCCCAAGCAGATCCGGATCGTCCGGCGTAGCCTTCAGCGCGGCCATCAGGGCAGGAATCGCGCTGGAACTCTGACCCCGTCCAATCAGGTCCAGCCCGCGCAGGCGCTGCTGATAGGCCGGATCGGCCAGCATTTTTTGCTGACGCGCCAGTTCGGCGAGACCCTCGGTCTGCGGCCGATCGCTGGTAAAGGTACCGAGATAGCTCTTCAACTGAGCCACGGTCTGCGACGTTACCGCCTGCGACTGAATACTGCTCAGCCAGAGTTCAGCAGCCTGATCGCGTCCGGCGGGATCGGTTGCGATGATTTTCAGCTCCCGTTCCGCTGCATCGCGATCATCGCGGCTCAGCTGCATCCGGGCAATCGCCATCCGCACGCTGACGCTGCCCGGTGCATCCCGATCCAGCGCCTGCAATTTTGTCAGCGCCAGAGACGACTGACCAGGCAGACGAGCCACCAGCCGCCAGTACTCCAGCGCGATGTCGTCAGAGGGAAAAATACCATTAAACTGCCGATCGTAAGCCGCGCGGGCCTCTGCCAGCCGCCCGGAAGCCGCCAGCAATCTTGCCTGCTGCAACTGCTGCCGCCCTTCTTCAGAAATCAGCTTAATGCTGGCTTCCGCCTGGCGGGTGGCGGCAGAATCCGGCGAAATTTTTTTCAACTCTGCCATCATCTGCCGGGCTTTATCCTGCTCCCCCTGGTGCAGCGCCTGGCGAATCTGCGCGGCCAGCACCTGCGGGTTATCCGGGGCGATTTTGCCCAGCCGGTACAGTGACTGGGTGACCAGATCGTACTTGTTGGTGGCTTCCCCCACTCGCACCTGTTGCAGCAACCAGTCAACCGGGTCCACCTGCGCGGCAGAAGGCGCCGCCAGGCCGCTGNAGCTGCAGCGGCMGCAGGAGTGCGGGCAGGAGCAGTCCCGCCTGTTGCAGCAACCAGTCAACCGGGTCCACCTGCGCGGCAGAAKKCRCCNYSASGMYRMTCCAGCTCMGCNGGCAGCAGGAGTGCRGGCAGGAGCAGTCCCGACAGCTGACATTTCACTGGCTGTCATCCTCGTCACCCAGGCGGCGGCGGCTCACGCTACGCATCAGTCTCMACACCAGCAGGCYGATCCGGCGGTTAACGGCATCGTTCGCGCCGCGGTTTTTCAATTTCATGGTGTCAGGCCTGACAACCCGGCGCCTGCAGGATACCCGCACAGGTATTAACGATCTGGCGCAGGAGAGTTCAGGCTCAGGCTCGATC
>JBNONK010000022.1:0-39157 GCA_050311775.1 Erwinia amylovora
GTGGAAAAACGCTTCGGAAGGCAGTTGCCAACAGAGTCGCTGGAGTGGCTGACGGATAACGGTTCAGCCTACAGGGCTCATGAAACGCGGGCGTTCGCCCGGTTGCTGGGACTGGAGCCTTGCACGACAGCAGTGCGAAGCCCGGAAAGCAACGGCATAGCAGAAAGCTTCGTGAAGACGATAAAACGGGACTACATCAGCATCATGCCGAAACCGGACAGTCAGGCAGCGGTGATGAATCTGGCGGTGGCGTTCAGTCATTACAACGAACATCATCCGCATAGTGCACTGGGATATCGCTCACCGCGGGAATATATACGCAGGAAGTTATCGCAACCGTAAGAGAGCAAAAACGTCTGGATATATAGGGTCAAATCCAGATCGTAAATGGCATAATCCTCTTTTTTACCTTTGCCATAACAACAAAATGACTGAATTCACAGTGCAAAATGCAGATGAGTATCATCTCTGGCAGGTCGTCCAGCGACAGTGAGCGGATAGCCAGTCCGGTAGATGATAAAGGCAGTGCTCACCGGTCACGCTAATATGAACGCACACAGCCCGGCCTTTACGCAGTACGTGAACATCCACCAGCACGCCGCCATGCGCAATGTCAGCCCAGCCTCATCCGGCTGTAGCTGCTGTTGCCAGAACTTAATGACCGGAGACGCCATAACAGCCGCAGTATAAAGAGCCAGGAGTAGTATTCGCCCACGGGGTCGTTAAACTGCTGACCAGCTTGGATATGCACCTGCTGGTATACCGGCGCAAAGAGAAGCCTGAAGGAAAATAGTTGAAGTAGAGCCAGGCATGATGCACTAAGCATGAAGCACGCCAAATTGAGCAGCAACATATCCCAACAGGTTAATAACATTATCATCAGTGCACCCTGGGCTGTTCCTGCACGTTTAAAACCAAAGAGAGCTTTAGCAGAATGATTGCCTCGCCGCCGCAACCTGGAATCTGCACGGCTCCGCCCCGCTGCGGACTCAGCACCAGTCACCGACTCTAGATTGCTTCGGAAAAGCCTTCTCGCAATGATACAAACCCTCACTTACTTACTGGCATCCGGCAGGGATTTTTTACACGGTGGCAAGTATAGATAGTGATGCATGCAAGAGCTGCATGGTTTTGCATGCAAATAATGCGCGTCAAAAGTACGAGCAGGACCAGTGCTGGCACGGCCGGAACCTGTACATGCAACTGCATGAAAAGCGATACATAAAGCGGGCAGGCGTGGCGGGGATAGCATTGCGCGCTGATATAGAAATGCCCCTGTGTGATGAAAGTAAAGCAAAATCAGCTACGGCCTTGAACCATGTACCAATTCCTGAACCACGCAACATAAAATTAAATAAAAACCTTTAAAATCAATATACTGGTAAATTAAATTTAAGCAGATTCAGAATATTGAATAAGTGATTCATTATAAAGCATTGAAACTGACGTTTTTCTGAAGCCCGCCATTCGGCGGGCTTTTTTCTTCGTAAGCTCACTGGCCTGTGACAACGTAAAAACGGTCTTTTTCCCTGATAACCTTAGTCTGAACGTCCCCGCAGTCCCAGACCAGATGAAAGAACTCATCGGTGGTCACTTCCCAGTCCAGTCGGATGCGGTTGTAGTCTCCCTGACACAACATATTACGGGCTTCACTGAAACAGGTTGCACCAGGCACGATACAGGACATCTGTTGGCTTTGGTTCATTTTCTCTGCTCCCCCAGGTTATGTTATTCAGCTCACTGTACTGATCATGGCTACGTGGCAAGGAACCACAAGCCTGCGGCATAAATCGCCACACCGACAATCACAGCGACACCAGGATTTCGGCTGACGCGGAGCGCACCCAGCGTCATTAAAATCCCCATGCCGTAACACAGCGCCCTGCCATAACCGACAGCCATTGCCTGCTGAATGCCCGGGATCAACGTGACGATCATAATGGCAGACAGCAACGATGGGCCCAGCGCTGAGAAAACTGGAGATCCCTGCTCCGCCTTGTCATCACTCCTGGCTCGCTTATTAAGCATAAAAGGGAGTGAGCGTAACAGCCAGGTAACGACTCCCATCGCGAACACCGCCAGCCAGGCCTGGTCATAAGGCATAGTCATTTAGCTTCCCCCTTACGAATACCGCGCAGCACCCGCAGAGCGCTCCCGCTATCAGCGCCAGCGCCGTCAGTCCCTGCAGATACAGCATGCCTGCTACCGCTATCGAAACAATCACCGGCATCCGGTGACGGGGGCTGAAGCTCTCCTGCACCAGCACCACAAACAGCGCCGGCAGAGCAAACGGCATCGCATCCGCCAGCAGCGGGATGGCTTTGCTGAGCTGAACTCCAGCTACCGCCCCCAAAATTGTGCCGACTACCCACGAGAGATAGCTGAATATCCCCAGCCAGCTCAGCCAGCGGCTGCGCGAAGCCATCATCACCTCAGGCATTCTGATCAGCGCGGTGGCGAAGACTTCATCCGTCAGCGTGAAAGCCGCCATCAGCTGTTTGCGTAATCCAGCCGGTAACTGCCGCATCATCACCGCACCGTACAGCAGGTGGCGAACGTCCATCAGTGCGCACAGCCCCAGCACCAGATACCAGGCCGTCCCGGCATGCATCGCAGCCAGCAGGACAAACTGACTGCCTCCGGCAAAAATAAACACCGACATGGCAACAACCAGAGACCCCGGCAGCCCGTTCACCACCCCAGCCATACCAAACGCAAACGCGATAGGCAGGTAACCGGTCACAATGGGTAGCGAGGCAACCAGCGCCTGTTTAACCGTTTTTTCCATCTGACTCACAGTGCTTGTAATACAAATAAATGCGTGCCTGCATCCCTGTCAGTTCGCCCACAGGTTGCATATAAACGACGATGATGCTGAACGGAGAACCCGGCGCAACGGGCCAGATCGCTGAAACAGTCCGGCGAGGTTTTCTGCTCAACCTCATAATCCAGCCCCGCCACCAGCGCTTCCAGTTCCAGAATATGGAAGCGATAGAAGACCTGCAGCGGATCGGCTGGCTGCTCCGGTAATGTCAGCGCGTGCAGGCTCTCCAGCAACCGGCGGCAGCGATACTCTGCCCGGCCTTCATCACCGACTCGCGCTTCAAACAATGCCTGCGGCACGTCCTGTCGCAGCATGTGTACCAGACGATGCTCATCCAGTGAGAGACCGCTCAGTGACATCGGTACCAGAGTATCTGCTACATATTGCAGGTGATGCTGCATCAGACCGATTTTGCGCTGTCTGATCGTCGAGAAAGGGCCGATCATTTCATCGGAAACGACAAAAATACCGCCCCGCATCAGTTGCTGGCGGGTGGCGCTTAAAAATGCCAGCGTATCCAGATGATGGGAAGCACCGACCGAAATAGCGGCATCGAACGGCTTGTCGGGCGCAGGCAGCTCGGTAATACTGGCCTTGCAGGGATGCACGTTCGATGAATGCCTGAACAGTTTTTTCAGATGATTAAAGGCTGCCTCACTGGGATCCACCGTGGTGACCTGCAGCTCTGGCAACAGTTCCAGCAGCATTTTCAGCGGCAGCCCGGGTCCGGTTCCGATATCAATAATTCTTGTGGTACCGGGTGAAAGGTGTTGAGTCAGTTGCTGAGCAATCGCCACCGACTGCTTCGCATAGGCCGGATGCACCAGTTCCCATGCCGCATAACCGTCCACATCAATCCGGTCCTCAAACAGCACGCTATCGCTGTCGCGCTGCACCACCGGCGTCACTTCATACCTCGGCGCTGCGCGCAACGGCACGCAAGGTGATCCATTACGGGTCAGGATCTCTGCCGCGAGGCTGGACAGGCAGATGCTGTCAGACTGTGCCAGCATCTGCAGACGGGCCCGGCTGGCTTCATCCAGCTGACGCCAGGGTGAATTCGCCAGATTGCTCAGCTCCAGTGCCTGCTGCAACCGTGGATTATTTACCGGCGCTTCATCCAGCAGTTCGTGGCTTCCCTCGCGGGAGAGGCAGATCAGCCTGGGGCCCTGATCGTAGACATAAAAGGTCTGCATCCCCGGCGCTTGCGGCAGCAACCTTTGCTGGAGCTGCTCCTCCGCACTCTGGGCATCCTCGCAGTCCATGAAGCTCAGTCGTACAGCGTTTATTCCCTGTCGGCTCTCCAGCGCCAGACGCCGGAACTGCTGCTGTAAACCTGACCAGTCATCTTCGCTCTCAGGCCACTCGCGGTGAATATCATGTTCTCCGGGGGCCGCCTCCGCCAGCGACGGGTAGATCACGCTGACCATCATCGACGTCTGTTCATCCAGGCTCTGATAAAGATGAGGAGTGTCACTGGCAAAGCTGCAGCTTTTGCCTGCGGTCAGGAACACGGGTTCTGACTGGGGCCCGGTCAGGGCACGACCCTTCAGCACCACCACGTTCTCTTTTACTCCTGGCATATGCGCTTCTGCCGTACGCCTGGTATGGGGGGCCAGATCCATGACATAAGTTTCAATGACGAAAGGAGAAGACTGTTTGTTAATCAACCTGACGCTGACGCCGGTGGCGCTGGATTCGACTGACTGGTCCTGCTCCTGAGAGATCAGCTCGCCAAAAGGAACGCCGAGAGCGTGTGCCAGCCGCCAGACTGTTTCAATGGTAGGATTACCGCGCCCCGCCTCAATGCCGGAAAGGGTTGCTTTACCAATGCCGCTGGTTTCCGCCAGCCCTGAAAGCGAAAGCCCACGTGATTTACGTACTCTGGCAAGACTCAGTGATACTGACTGGCGTATCTCACTCGACAGCAACATCGGATTTTCCACAACGTCTTCTCCTGAGGTTAACTATGGCGTTCTTTATAACGCCCAGCTCCGTTCCTTATAATGAACGACGCCAGTTGCTGTCAATTGTTTCACAGAAAATTCATCTGTCTGCCAGCACAGGGGCCTCTTAACGATAGGCTTACGGCCGCCACCAGGCTAAAATGCCCCCTGTTTCTTTATGGATTACTCAGAGGCCTGTTATGCAAACTCTTCCTCCTTGCCCGAAATGTCAGTCTGAATATACCTGGCAAGACGGCGCACTTTTTAACTGCCCCGAGTGCGGGCACGTCTGGTCTGAAGGTACAGAAACCTCAGCTGATGACGCTCTGGTGGTGAAAGACGCCAACGGTAACCTGCTGGCCGACGGCGACAGCGTGACGGTGATTAAAGATCTGAAAGTTAAAGGCAGCTCGACGCCGCTGAAGATTGGCACCAGGGTAAAAAGCATTCGTCTGGTGGAAGGCGATCACAATATTGACTGCAAAATTGACGGCTTTGGGGCGATGAAGCTGAAGTCCGAGTTTGTGAAGAAAAACTAGCGTCGTTTGAGCACTTGCCAGAATTGTCTGCGCTTTATCGCTGACTGAAAAGAGCAGGATAACCGTATACAGGCATTGCTCATTTTGATGTTGGACGCTTTTGAGTCGCAAACCCCGGAATACCTGCTCGCAGGACTGCTTGCGCAAATTGCCGGTGGCCTGCATGTTACACCCGAAGCCACCGGCTGGTGGGTGACCGGCATGTTGCGTCAGCTGGCTAAAGCCCCGTCATAACCCCTCCGCTCCGGGCCGCGAGCCAGTTCCGTCCCGGTTCGTTACCTGTTACCGATTATTTAGCATAAACCGCGGCCTCTTCTGCGTTTATCAGCCTCAATTTTTCCGGCTTCAGGGCTATCGAACGGCTGGTGCGTTCACAGACTGCCGCCAGTTCAGAAATCGTTGCACCCCGGGTAAATGCTTCCAGCAGCTGTTGTTGTTCTTCCTCCTTCCAGGGAAGGTAAGCGTTGGCGGGTCGCCCCTCATCAAGGTTCTTCTGGCGACGCTCTTCAGGGGCCAGCTTGACTTCGTCACCTCGCTTCACCTGAAAAAAACGCTCATCTTTAAACTCTTCGGCCAGCACAAACAGCAGCCTTATCGCATCCGGAGAATGGACCACCGATCCCTCAGGCAGCCGCATTCCTGATTCAGGATGAATGCCACGCGCCAGTAATCTAAATAGCTCATCTGTCCTCATCTTTTCGTCCTTTTATCGCTGTCTGGCGGCAACTCGCGTAATCTGTAGGCATGAGCGGATTAGAAAAATTAATCCTGTTACAACCAGTCAGAAAATCTCAATCGTCAACCTGCTGCCGATCCTTCAGGCTTGCGGCCGGTTTCCCTGGAGCGGGCTATGTTACTTACTGTTCTCTACATCATCGGTATTACGGCAGAAGCCATGACCGGCGCACTGGCTGCAGGCCGCCGCAAAATGGATATGTTTGGCGTGATCATCATTGCCTCCGTCACCGCCATCGGCGGCGGATCGGTGCGTGATATGCTGCTGGGCCACTATCCGCTCGGCTGGGTTCAGCATCCGGTTTACATCATCATCGTCGCCGTGGCCGCAGTGCTGACCACCCAACTGGCCCCTCTGATGCCCCATCTGCGCAAGGTTTTCCTGGTACTGGATGCGCTCGGCCTGGTAGTGTTCTCTATTATCGGTGCCAAAGTGGCGCTGGATATGGGCCACGCCCCGATCATTGCGGCCATCTGTGCCGTGATCACCGGCGTGTTCGGTGGCGTGCTGCGCGATATGTTCTGCAATCGCATTCCTCTGGTCTTCCAGAAAGAGTTGTACGCGGGCATTGCCTTCGCCTCTGGCTGGCTCTACATCCTGCTGTTGAAAACCCCCCTTTCTCACGAGCTGGTAATCATCATTACCCTGCTGTTCGGCTTTATCGCCCGACTGCTGGCGCTGCGCTTCAGGCTGGGTCTGCCCGTCTTTAACTACCCACATGCCGATCATTAAGTTTTTCCTGCTGATAGTGCTGTAACCAGGTAATTAACCCCTGAACCTGAGGATGATGCAGGAAAGCCATAATCTGCCCGGCCAGCTTCTGACCAATGCCGGGCAACTGCTGCCATGCTGCGTGATCCCTTGCCAACAGCGTCTGCCAGTTATCATCCGTCATGGCATTAAGCGCCCTCTCCGGAACGGGCACGCCGGTGGCTTTTACCCAGCGCTTGAAGGGCTGTTGCTGACTGAGGGAAAACTGGTGATAAAGTTGTTCCGCCCGGGCCTCTGTCATCCCTTTAATCCCCCGGATCTGTTCATGGGTCAGCGACAGCCATGAGAAGAGGTGGTTCAGTTGCCCGCTCTGCATCAGTTGCTGCCAGCGTGCGCGACTGATGCCAGGCATAACCAGAACTGCCCGACTGCTCAGCCAGACCAGCCGGGAAAGGAATTGCTCACGGCAGGCCGCCGTGTAAGTCAGGCAGCTCAGCGCGTTAAATTTTGCCGTGTCCGGGATGGTGGGCAGCCGGCGATCGGCTACCCGCCACACTACTTCATCCATCCGTGGGATTCCCTGACCGGCCAGGCTAATGCTGACCTGATCGCCGGGAACGATATCCGCGACCTGCCAGCGCCTTAAGGAGCCCAGGCTGACACGACTGACTTTCTTATCATCCAGCTGTACGGGAACAAGATTCAGCACCGCACTGATTTTCCCCGTTCGCCCCGTTGGGAAGTCGATGGATCGCACCTCTGTACTGACGGTTGGCGGGGAATATTTCCAGGCAACGGACCAGTCATTATCGCCGGGCTGCCAGTAAATACCTGCCGGTGGTGAGCTGTGGATTACCACCCCATCCGTTACAAAAGGTAGCGGCTGGTGAAACCAGCGCTCACGCCAGTCGGCGACGTCCTCAGCAGTGGTGACCGGTTTGCTCCAGTCCGCTACCAGACTGAATCCGGCGCCCTTCAGCTGAACCAGACGCTGAGCCATCTGTTCAGGGCCTTCAGGCCAGGCCCAGATAAACAGCCCCAGCCTCTGCAACACCTCTGTCGCCTCCCTGCTACGCATTGCTCCGGCTACTGTCGCCCGTGCATTGACACCCCCCGCCACCGCCTGCCGATGACCGTTCATCATCAGAAACAGTTCACCCTGTAATACCACTGAGTTAGCTTTAAGGAGGATGCGCTGTGGGATAGCAGGAATATGCCTTGCCCTCTCCGTCCAGTCCTCGCCCCGCAATCCGTCCCCACGACTGATCGCCCTAATCAGTTCGCCCTGCCGGTAGTGCAGCGTAATGGCCACCCCATCCACTTTGGGCTGTACCCAAAGGGACGTTTTCCCTGACATCCAGCGGGCGAGGGCCTGTTTGTCCGCTATTTTTTTGACGCCGGCATGCGCCACCGGATGAGGTACTTTGCCGCTGGTGCTCCATTCCGGCTGGCGAGCATCGCTTTGTGGCTGGAAACAGCGCTGCCAGGCCTGGTACTTCTTCTCCAGCGCGTCATAACGGCTATCTTCAACCTCACTGATTCCCAGTCGGTAATAGGCTCGATCCCAGTCACTCAGCTGCTGCGCCAGAATTGTCATTTCCTGTTCTGCGCGGGTGGGCGTCCAGACCGGACATTGCCCCTGAGCCAGACCACACCAGAGGACTAATATAATCATTATGTTGCGCATCTCCCTGCTCCCTGTTTGTCCTGCTGGCGGGATTACAGCGCAAAGAAGATAAAGGGGCGACGGGTAACAGAGGTATTTCAGAGAGGGCTCGAAAGGAGTTTTGACTTAACATGAAACGTCTCATCAATGCTGCGAGATGCTTTCCATTTTCAGAGAAATAATGCCGCGAAGCGCCTGAAACGCTGCATGAAATGATTCAGCCGTGTATACTGTGCAGGAAGTAGACTCCGCTTTATTGGCATATCAAGAACAATCATGGCTCAAGGCACACTTTTTATTGTTTCAGCGCCCAGTGGGGCAGGTAAATCCAGCCTGATTCATGCGCTGCTGAAAACTCAGCCGCTGTACGACACTCAGGTTTCCATCTCCCATACCACCAGGGGAATGCGTCCGGGCGAGAATCACGGCGAACACTACTATTTTGTTTCCCATGACGAATTTCGCGGCATGATCTCGGAAGACGCCTTCCTTGAGCACGCTGAAGTGTTTGGCAACTATTACGGCACGTCCCGTACGGCGATTGAGCAGGTGCTCTCAACCGGTGTGGATGTCTTTTTAGATATCGACTGGCAGGGCGCGCAGCAAATCCGCCAGAAGATGCCCCATGCACGCAGTATTTTCGTTCTGCCGCCGTCAAAAGATGAGCTGGATCGCCGCCTGCGCGGTCGCGGTCAGGACAGCGAAGAGGTGATCGCGAAACGCATGGCTCAGGCCGTCGCGGAGATGTGCCACTATGCAGAATATGACTACCTTATTGTGAATGATGATTTCGATCTTGCCCTGTCAGATCTGAAAACCATTATTCGCGCCGAGCGTCTGCGAATGGGCCGTCAAAAGTCCCGTCATGATGCTTTAATCAGCAAACTGTTGGCAGACTGAGGACAACTCAGTATGATGCCCAGTCATTTCGTCACCCGTGGAGTATCACACTTATGGCACGCGTAACCGTACAGGACGCAGTAGAAAAAATTGGTAACCGTTTTGACCTGGTTCTGGTCGCCGCTCGTCGCGCCCGTCAGATGCAGGTTGGCGGTAAAGATCCGCTGGTTCCGGAAGAAAACGACAAATCAACCGTGATCGCGCTGCGTGAAATCGAAGAAGGTCTGATCACCAACCAGATTCTGGATGTGCGTGATCGTCAGGAACAGCAAGAGCAGGAAGCCGCTGAGTTACAGGCCGTTACCGCTATCGCTGAAGGTCGTCGTTAATCATCAGCCGGAAGGCTCGCCCTTGTATCTGTTTGAAAGCCTCAATCAACTGATTGAAAAATACTTGCCTGAGGACCAGATTAAACGCCTCAAGCAAGCATACCTTGTCGCACGTGATGCTCACGAGGGACAGACGCGCTCCAGCGGTGAGCCTTATATTACCCATCCGGTTGCGGTAACCTGCATTCTGGCTGAAATGAAGCTCGACCATGAAACCCTCATGGCCGCGCTTCTGCACGACGTTATTGAAGACACTCCCGCCACCTATCAGGATATGGAACAGCTGTTTGGTCAGACCGTGGCCGAACTGGTTGAAGGGGTTTCTAAACTCGATAAGCTGAAATTCCGCGATAAGAAAGAGGCGCAGGCCGAAAACTTCCGCAAAATGATCATGGCGATGGTGCAGGATATCCGCGTCATTCTGATCAAGCTGGCTGACCGAACGCACAATATGCGAACCCTGGGCGCCTTACGTCCGGACAAGAAGCGTCGCATTGCCCTCGAAACGCTGGAAATCTACAGCCCACTGGCCCACCGCCTGGGTATTCATCACCTGAAAACCGAGCTGGAAGAGCTGGGCTTTGAGGCGCTTTACCCCAACCGCTACCGCGTAATCAAAGAAGTGGTTAAGGCGGCTCGCGGCAACCGTAAAGAGATGATCCAGAAAATCCTCTCGGAAATAGACGGTCGCCTGCAGGAAGCGGGGATCCCCTGCCGCGTCAGCGGAAGGGAGAAACACCTCTATTCGATTTACTGCAAAATGCACCTGAAAGAGCAGCGCTTCCATTCCATTATGGATATCTATGCTTTTCGGGTGATCGTCAGTGATGTCGATACTTGCTACCGGGTGCTGGGGCAGATGCATAGCCTCTACAAGCCGCGTCCGGGCAGGGTGAAAGACTATATCGCTATCCCGAAAGCCAACGGCTATCAATCCCTCCACACTTCGATGATTGGCCCTCACGGCGTGCCGGTCGAGGTGCAGATCCGTACGGAAGATATGGATCAGATGGCAGAGATGGGGGTGGCTGCCCACTGGGCTTATAAAGAGCAGGGCGAAAGCAGCACCACGGCGCAAATCCGTGCCCAGCGCTGGCTGCAAAGCCTGCTGGAGCTGCAGCAGAGTGCCGGCAGCTCCTTCGAATTCATTGAAAGCGTGAAATCCGATCTGTTCCCGGATGAGATTTACGTTTTCACCCCGGAAGGCCGCATTGTCGAGCTGCCTGCCGGCGCGACGCCCGTCGACTTTGCCTATGCCGTGCATACCGATATCGGTCATGCCTGTGTGGGAGCGAGGGTCGATCGCCAGCCGTATCCACTGTCACAATCGCTGACCAGTGGGCAAACGGTCGAAATCATTACTGCGCCTGGCGCGCGGCCAAATGCTGCCTGGCTGAACTTTGTTGTCAGTTCCAAAGCGCGGGCCAAAATCCGCCAGCTGCTGAAAAATCTCAAGCGCGACGATTCCGTCAGCCTTGGCCGACGCCTGCTGAACCATGCGCTGGGTGGCAGCCGCAAGCTGGCTGAAATTCCGGCGGAAAATATCCAGCGTGAGCTGGAGCGCATGAAGCTGGCCACGCTGGACGATCTGCTGGCTGAAATTGGGCTCGGCAACGCGATGAGTGTGGTAGTGGCGAAAAACCTG
Source organism: Erwinia amylovora (assembly GCA_050311775.1). Classification (GTDB taxonomy): domain Bacteria; phylum Pseudomonadota; class Gammaproteobacteria; order Enterobacterales; family Enterobacteriaceae; genus Erwinia; species Erwinia amylovora_A. The sequence continues at coordinate 11,297 of JBNONK010000022.1, forward strand.
CAGCAGAGTGAGCAGGCCGCGCCGGTAGCTCAGCAGCCTTCGGGCAGCTCTTCGCGCAGTAAATTGCCAATCAAGGGTGCCGATGGCGTACTGATCACCTTTGCCAAATGCTGCCGGCCGATCCCTGGCGACCCGATCGTTGCTCACGTCAGCCCAGGCAAAGGTCTGGTGGTACATCATGAGTCGTGCCGGAATATCCGTGGCTACCAGAAAGAGCCTGAGAAATTCATGGCTGTGGAGTGGGATAAAGTCACCGAACAGGAGTTTGTGGCGGAGATCAAGGTGGATATGTTTAACCACCAGGGCGCGCTGGCCAACCTGACGGCGGCCATTAATACCGCAGGATCCAACATCCAGAGCCTGAATACGGAAGAAAAAGATGGCCGCGTTTACAGTGCCTTTATCCGTCTGACGGCCCGCGACCGCGTCCATCTGGCGAATATTATGCGTAAAATCCGCGTGATGCCGGACGTGATCAAAGTTCACCGTAACAGAAACTAGCGCATGAATGCACAACGCTATGCCCGCATCCTCGAAATGCTGGCCGCCCGTCAGCACGATCTGACCGTCTGCATGGAACAGGTGCATAAACCCCACAACGTCTCTGCCGTGATCCGCACGGCGGATGCGGTTGGCGTCCACGAAGTCCACGCGGTTTGGCCGGGCAGCCGGATGCGTACCATGGTCTCCTCAGCCGCAGGCAGTAACAGCTGGGTTCAGGTCAAAACTCACCGCACTATCGCTGATGCCGTTGGCCATCTGAAAGGTCAGGGGATGCAGATCCTCGCTACCCATCTGTCTGATAAAGCGGTTGATTTTCGCGAAATCGATTATACCCGCCCAACCTGTATTCTGATGGGACAGGAAAAAACCGGTATCACTCAGCAAGCGCTGGATCTTGCCGACCAGGACATCATCATTCCGATGATTGGCATGGTGCAGTCGCTGAATGTTTCCGTGGCTTCTGCCCTGATCCTGTATGAAGCACAGCGTCAGCGGCAGAATGCCGGAATGTATCAGCGTCAGGAGAGCACGCTGGAGTACAGCGAGCAGCAGCGGCTGCTGTTTGAGGGCGGCTATCCCGTGCTGGCCCGCGTCGCCAAACACAAAGGCCTGCCCTACCCGGTCATCGACGATCAGGGCCAGGTTATCGCCGACCCGGAGTGGTGGGCAACAATGCAAGCTTCGGTACGCAGAAAATGAAAGGCCGCCTGCTGGATGCCGTGCCGCTGAGTGCACTTTCCGGCGTTGGCGCAAGCCAGGCAGGCAAGCTGGCGAAGCTGGGACTGGCAACCGTACAGGATCTGCTGCTGCACCTGCCGCTGCGTTACGAAGACCGTACCCAGCTCTATGCTATCAATGACCTGCTGCCCAACATTTATGCCACGGTGGAAGGTGAAGTGCTGCAAAGCGATATCACCTTTGGCCGCCGCCGGATGCTGACCTGCCAGATCAGCGACGGTACCGGCATCCTCACCCTGCGCTTTTTCAATTTCAATGCGGGCATGAAAAACAGCCTGGCCCCCGGCCGCCGCGTGACCGCCTACGGCGAAATTAAACGCGGCCAGCGTGGCGCTGAGATTATCCATCCGGAATACCGCGTACAGGGTGACAACAGCGTGGTGGAACTGCAGGAAACGCTGACCCCGGTTTACTCCACTACCGAAGGGATACGTCAGGCAACGCTGCGCAACCTTACCGATCAGGCCCTTGAACTGCTGGAAAACGGGGTGATTGCGGAGCTACTGCCTCCTGAGCTGAGCCAGGGGATGATCAGCCTGCCGGAAGCCCTTCATACGCTTCATCGTCCGCCGCCGGATATGGCACTGGCCGATCTGGATAGCGGCACACATCCTGCGCAACGTCGCCTGATTATGGAAGAGCTGCTGGCTCATAACCTGAGTATGCTGGCCGTGCGCGCCGGGGCCCAGCGTTACCATGCCCTGCCAATGCCTGCCCGTCATGGGCTTTGCGATAAGCTGCTCGCGGCACTGCCTTTCAACCCGACCGGCGCCCAGCAACGGGTAGTCCGTGAGATTGAACAGGATCTGGCCCACGACTACCCGATGATGCGGCTGGTGCAGGGCGACGTTGGTTCCGGTAAAACGCTGGTCGCCGCGCTGACCGCCCTCAACGTCATCGCCTGGGGCAAACAGGTGGCGCTGATGGCACCGACCGAGCTGCTGGCAGAACAACATGCCAGTAACTTCCGCCAGTGGTTCGCGCCGCTGGGGATTGAAGTGGGCTGGCTGGCTGGAAAACAGAAAGGGAAAGCGCGTCTGGCCCAGCAGGAAGCCATTGCCAGCGGACAGGTTGCCATGATCGTCGGCACTCATGCCCTTTTCCAGGAGCAGGTACAGTTCAACGGCCTGGCACTGGTCATTATTGATGAGCAGCATCGCTTTGGCGTCCACCAGCGACTGGCGCTGTGGGAAAAAGGCGAGCAACAGGGCTTCCATCCTCACCAGCTGATCATGACCGCAACCCCAATTCCGCGTACCCTGGCGATGACCGCCTATGCCGATCTGGATACCTCAACCATTGATGAACTGCCGCCGGGCAGGACGCCGGTGACTACCGTGGCCATTCCGGATACCCGCCGGGCCGATATTATCACCCGCGTGCGCAGCGCCTGCAGCGAAGGGCGTCAGGCATACTGGGTTTGCACCCTGATTGAAGAGTCTGAACAGCTTGAGGCGCAGGCGGCGGAAGCGACCTGGGAAGAGCTGAAGCGGGCACTGCCGGAACTTCAGGTCGGGCTGGTGCATGGCCGGATGAAGCCAGCAGAGAAGCAGGCGGTGATGCAGGCCTTTAAGCAAGGAGATATTCATCTGCTGATTGCCACTACCGTTATTGAGGTGGGGGTGGACGTGCCAAATGCCAGCCTGATGATTATTGAAAACCCGGAGCGGCTGGGCCTGGCTCAGCTCCACCAGCTGCGTGGCCGTGTGGGTCGTGGCTCTGTCGCCTCTCACTGCGTGCTGCTGTACAAAGCGCCACTGAGCAAAACCGCGCAGAAGCGACTGCAGGTGCTGCGCGACAGTAACGATGGCTTTGTCATTGCCCAGTGTGACCTTGAAATCCGCGGACCCGGCGAGCTGCTCGGCACCCGCCAGACCGGTAATGCTGAATTCAAAGTGGCCGATCTGTTGCGCGACAGTGCGATGATCCCTGAGGTGCAGCGTATCGCCCGGCATATCCACCAGCATTATCCGGAGCAGGCCCAGGCGCTGATTGAACGCTGGCTGCCTGAAACGGAACGCTATACCAACGCCTGACCGGCTTCCGCTCTCAGCCGGGGCTGGCTGCAGATGGCTCCTTGCTTCACCTCACAGCCCCGCATCGCCTCTGCGCCCTCTCTATTGTTAATCAGATAAACCCGCGCTCCAGCTAAGCCTGTTTTGCACGGTTCAGTGTGTCCCGGGGAGATTTTACCGTACAGCAATCGTTTGCTTTTGTCCGGCATAAGATTAAAATCGCCACTTTGATCGACCGGGAACCCTGAGAATGTCCGTGAATACCCCTGAAGCCGATACTCCCCGCAGCGCTGTCACTGCAGCCAAAAGTGAGTTGATCTACCGACTGGAGGATCGCCCGCCTTTACCGCAAACCCTTTTTGCCGCCTGCCAGCATTTACTGGCGATGTTTGTAGCAGTTATCACTCCCGCGCTGCTGATTTGTCAGGCCCTGGGACTTCCCGCGCAGGATACTCAGCACATCATCAGCATGTCGCTGTTTGCCTCCGGAGTGGCCTCCATTCTGCAGATTAAAACCTGGGGGCCGGTGGGCTCTGGCCTGCTGTCGATTCAGGGCACCAGCTTTAACTTTGTGTCGCCGCTGATCATGGGCGGTATGGCGCTGAAAAACGGCGGTGCCGATGTGCCGACCATGATGGCTGCCTTATTTGGTACGCTGATGCTGGCCTCCTGCACCGAAATGCTGCTTTCCCGCGTGTTGCATCTGGCCCGGCGCATTATCACCCCGCTGGTTTCCGGGATTGTGGTGATGATTATCGGCTTGTCACTGATTCAGGTCGGTCTGACCTCAATTGGCGGCGGTTTCGCGGCGATGAGCGATCACACCTTTGGCGCACCGAAAAATCTGCTGCTGGCAGGCGTGGTGCTGCTGGTGATTATCCTGCTCAACCGGCAGCGCAATCCATACCTGCGCGTTGCTTCGCTGGTGATTGCAATGGCAGTGGGCTACCTGCTGGCCTGGACTCTGGGCCTGCTGCCGGAAAACACCACGCCGTCCAACCAGGCGCTGATTGCGGTGCCAGTGCCGTTTTACTACGGGCTGGGCATTGACTGGAACCTGCTGATCCCGCTGATGCTGGTCTTTATGGTCACCTCGCTTGAAACCATTGGGGATATCACCGCCACCTCTGACGTCTCGGAACAGCCGGTCAGTGGTCCACTGTATATGAAGCGCCTGAAAGGAGGCGTGCTGGCGAACGGACTGAACTCCTGCGTTTCAGCCCTGTTCAACACCTTCCCCAATTCGTGTTTCGGACAGAACAACGGCGTGATCCAACTGACCGGCGTAGCCAGCCGCTATGTCGGCTTCGTGGTGGCGCTGATGCTGATTGTGCTGGGCCTGTTCCCGGCGGTCAGCGGATTTGTTCAGCATATTCCTGAGCCAGTGCTCGGCGGTGCCACGCTTGTGATGTTCGGCACCATTGCCGCTTCCGGCGTGCGCATTGTGTCGCGCGAACCCTTAAACCGCCGTGCGATTATGATTATCGCCCTGTCGCTGGCCGTGGGTCTGGGGATTTCCCAGCAGCCGTTGATCCTGCAGTTTGCCCCTGACTGGCTGAAAACGCTGCTCTCTTCCGGTATTGCCGCTGGCGGTATCACCGCGATCGTTCTGAATCTGCTTTTCCCTCAGGAAAAATAATCGCTTCCTGAACAGCGGCGGCGGCCGGACTGTGAGCCGCCGCCGCTATCTGACGGTTGAGCTTCGATGATAAATCAGGCATAACAATCCTTTACCGAACACTCAAAGGGACGGATGCAATGAAGGTCATCGGAAAAATTTTGCTGACAATCCTGCTGCTATTGCTGCTGGCAGTGGTGGCGGTCTATGTGCTGGTGCAGACCCGGTGGGGTGCCAGCTGGATCAGCCGTACCATCAGCCAGCACAGCGATTATCAGGTCGCCTTCACTAAGCTGGAACACAATTTTTCCGACCCTTCTCATCTGATCCTGGATAATGTCTCCTTCGGCCTGAAAACTCAGCCAGCTACCGTGGTGGCCAGGAAAATCGATTTGGGCCTCAGCAGCGGGCAGTTTACCGACCCGTTACACTTCTCCAGCATCTGGCTGGAAAACGGCACTCTCAACGTTACCGGGAGCGGAAAGCCACTGGCCTTCTCCGCTGACCGTCTGCAGCTGAATCAGATGGCTATCGACAGCCCGGGCAGCAAACTCCCGGTTGCTGCCAGAAGAGTGGACGGTGGCATTGTGCCATGGAAACCTCAGGCAGGGGATTTCATCGGTAACGATGCCCGTTTCCAGATGAGCGCGGGCTCTCTTGAGCTGAACGGCGTCCCGGCCACCAACGTGCTGCTGCAGGGCAGCCTCAACCACAATCAGCTGGTGGTGAGTAATCTCGGGGCTGATGTGGCGCTGGGTTCAGTAACGGGCAGCGCACAGCGTGATGCTCAGGGCAACTGGCAGGTGGCGAATCTTCGTCTGAACAATATCCGTTTACAGAGCGATCGGTCGCTCAGCAGCTTCCTCGATCCGATCTTCGCCCTGCCTTCGGTACACTTTGACCGCATTGATGTGACCGATGCCCGTCTGGAAGGGAGGGACTGGGCAGTTACCGATCTCGATATGGCGCTGAAGAACATCACGCTGCGTAACGGCGACTGGGAGAGCAATAACGGCTCGCTGTCGATGAATGCCAGTACCTTTGTGAACGGCAGCCTGCAACTTAACGATCCTATCGTTAATCTGGCCTTCTCACCTGAAGGCGTCGCGCTGACGCAGTTCAGCTCGCGCTGGGTTAACGGGCTGATCCGTACCACCGGCCACTGGACGCGGAGCGACAGGAAACTGACGCTGGATGAACTGGCCGTGGCCGGGCTGGAGTACACGCTGCCGCAGAACTGGCGCGACCGCTGGATGGCCCGTCTGCCAGACTGGCTGGACAGCGTGGAAGTGACCAAATTTGCCGCTAACCGTAACCTGATTATCGACATCAACCCGGATTTCCCGTTCCAGCTGACCTCACTGGAGGGCAACGGCAGCAATCTGCTGATCGCCCGCCATCACCAGTGGGGCATCTGGTCAGGAAAGGTGAGCCTGAACGCGGCGGAAGCAACGTTCAATCGCGTTGATGTGCGCCACCCTTCCATTACCCTCAATGCTGACGATAACAACATCAATGTGACCGAAATGAGCGCCTTTACCCAAAGCGGTATGGTGGAGAGCCTGGCCACGCTTTCCCAGCAACCCCAGCGCGTACTTTCGTTAACGCTGACTGGCCGCGAAGTACCGGTTAACCTGCTGCACGACTGGGGCTGGCCAACGGTGCCGCTGGAAGGAAATGGCACTCTGCAGCTGAAAGCTCAGGGCAGCCTGGCCGCGGACAAGCCGCTCAAAGCGGGAATGAACGGTACGCTGTCGGTGACGGCTGGCGATAAAACGCTGCAGCAGACCATGACCGGTGGTCAGGTGGCTGGCGCGCAGTGATCATTTAAAGGTAAAATCCGCCTATTTGCGGAATAACCATGCTGACCAACTCAACACGTCTCAATAAATACATCAGCGAAAGCGGGATCTGTTCCCGCCGCGATGCCGATCGTTACATCGAGCAGGGCAACGTTTTTATCAACGGCAAGCGGGCTTCGGTCGGCGATCAGGTGCATGCCGGTGATGTGGTGAAAGTGAACGGTCAGCTGATTGAGCCGCGCGATGAAGAAGACCTGGTGCTGATTGCACTCAACAAACCGGTTGGCATCATCACCACCATGGAAGAGGGTGAGCGGGACAACATCAGTGATTTTGTTAACCACAGCAAGCGCGTGTTCCCTGTTGGTCGCCTGGATAAAGATTCTCAGGGGCTGATTTTCCTGACCAATCACGGCGACCTGGTCAACAAGATCCTGCGGGCCGGCAATAACCATGAAAAAGAGTACGTGGTTACGGTTAACAAGCTGATTACCGATGAGTTTATCACCGGCATGAGCGCTGGCGTGCCGATGCTGGGTACGGTAACCAAAAAGTGCAAGGTGAAAAAAGAAGCGCCATTTGTGTTCCGCATCACCCTGGTGCAGGGGCTTAACCGTCAGATCCGCCGCATGTGTAAGCATTTTGGCTATGAAGTCACCCGGCTTGAACGCACGCGGATTATGAATGTGAACCTGAAAGGACTGCCGCTCGGCGAGTGGCGTGACCTGACCGACGATGAACTGACAGAGCTGTTTAAACTGCTGGAAAATTCATCGTCTGACGAACCAGCAGCCAAAAAAGCCAAACCCAAAACCACAGCAGCAAAAAAACCGGCCAGCAACGGCGGACCGAAAACCGGTGAGAAAACCGCGGGTAACACCGCCTCCCGCAAGCGATTTGCCCAGCCGGGCCGTAAAAAGAAAGGGCGCTGATCCAGCGCCCCGTTTGCAATATTTCCGGGTCAGCCTCCGGACTCGCCCTACTCTAACGGAGCGTCCGGATCGGCTGGCAGCACGATATACACCCCCTCAAAGACCGCACCGCACTCCTCGTTGCCAGACAGCTCCACCTCCAGCTGCACGCGAGCTTTGCGGCCCCGCGCCAGGCGATCCAGATCGCCGCTCAGCGAGCCCAGATCGGCTACCGCACCCGGCTTACCAACAATTGGATGGCTGTAACGGATGTGGGCATCGGCCAGAATAATGGTGCCGCCAAGATGACGCTCGCGCAGCAGCAGCCAGATTAACCCCCAGCCGGTCAGTGTAGCCAGGGAGAACAGGCTGCCGGCAAACAGCGTTTGGTGCGGGTTCTGGTTGCCGGTTTCCGGCATGGTGGTGATAAATTTCTGCCCGGTATACTGCAGAATGCGGACACCCATTTTCTCGCTCAGGGGAATATGGTCGTACCAGGCCTGCTGCAACTGACCGCACCAGTCCGCGCGGTGCAGAATGTCATCCAGCGTGATCACCGGTTTAACCATCAGGAAATGGCGCAACGGCGTCGTTTGCGGGGCTGTAATCTCCCCCTCATTGACGTAACCGAGCTTGGCAAAAAACTCCACGGCATCTTCGCGGGCGCTACAGACCACACGCTTGGTCCCCTCCTGACGCGCCACGGACTCCAGAGTCATCGCCACCAGCGTTCCCAGCCCTTTGCCCTGCACGGAAGGATGCACGGCCAGAAAACGGATTGCTGCCTCATTGTCGCCATTAATATACAGACGGCCTACGGCCACCGGCTCGCCACGCTCATCCACCACCATCTGGTGATGCGCCAGCGCATCCCAGGCATCCCGTTCAGAGCCCATGGGTTGACGAAGGGGCTTACGCAGCATTTCCCAGCGGAACTGATAGTAGGTGTCCAGCTCTTCCGCCGTTTCAGGCACTCGAAGGTGATACATAAAATGGTTCTCTCTCTCTGAGTCCGATCCGCTTCCGTGTCCCTCCGGCCGCTTCAAACCTGCAGCCAGAAGGTGACGGGGCCATCATTGATCAGGGCAACTTGCATATCGGCGGCAAAACGCCCGGTATCGGTTTTGATGCCTTTTTCACGGCAGCAGCTAACAAAATACTCATACAGCCGCTCAGCCTCTGTCGGTTCTGCGCCACCTGAAAAGCTGGGGCGCATACCCTTTTGCGTGTCCGCCGCCAGCGTGAACTGTGACACCACCAGCAGGCTGCCTCCGGCCTGCTGGACATTCAGATTCATTTTTCCCTGCTCGTCACTGAAAATGCGGTAGCCCAGCACGCGCTCGCACAACCGCTGCGCTTTCTGCCGATCATCCCCTTTTTCCACGCCAAGTAAGATCAGCAATCCTGGCCCGATTTCACCGAGGGTCTCGCCGGCCACCGTGACGCTGGCGCTCAGCGCTCGTTGAATTAAAGCAATCATGATCCCTCGTCTTCTTTTTCTTGTTCCTGTTGTTTCAACAGGCGGTAGTCGCCCAGGCAGGCAGTAATTTCTGCTCCCAGCAACACAATACACCAGGTCCAGTATACCCACAGAAACAGGATGGGAATAACGGCCAGCACGCCATAAATCAGCTGATAGGACGGGAACATCGTAACATACAGCGCAAAGGCCTTTTTCCCCAGTTCAAACAGCAGCCCGGCGACCAGCGCGCCTACCAGCGCATCCCTGCCGGAGACCTGGCGGGTGGGAACGATGCTGTACAGCAGCCAGAAAGAGAGCCACGAGAGCAGCAGCGGGAATATCCGTAGACCGTAATCAATCAGCCAGCTGACGCCGCTCACCGAGGCCCAGCGCAGCGAGAGCAGGTATGAGCTGATCGCCAGGCTGGCCCCGGCCAGCATCGGACCCAGCGTCAGGATCATCCAGTAAACCGCAAAGGAGTAAACCAGTGGACGTTTCCGCTGGCTGCGCCAGATGGTGTTCAGCGCGGTATCAATGGAGTACATCAGCAGCAGCGAGGTTACCACCAGGCCACAGGCACCCACGGCGGTCATCTTGTTCACGTTCGCCACAAAATGCTCGAGGTAACCCTGTATCGCCACACCTGATGCCGGAACAAAATTGCTGAAGATAAAGCTTTTCAGCTGGGCACTGACCGCAGAAAAGGCCGGAAAAGCAGCGAACAGGGCAAACACCACGGCCACCAGCGGCACCAGCGACAGCAGCGAGACATAGGCCAGATTACCGGCCAGCGTGGTCATCGCATCCTCGTCGATGCGCCGCCAGAGCAGTTTTACCCATGACCAGATCGCCCGCAGGCGGTGCCGGTAGTGGTTAAGACGGCTCATCGTTAACGCCTTTCGGCAAAGAAGGCCGGAATGATGCTGGCATCAGTCACATGGACGCTCTGGATCCCAAGCGCACGTGCGGCCTCGATGTTCTCCAGGTTGTCATCAAAGAAAATAGCCCGATCGGCGGTATAGCCCTCTTCGTTCAGGACCTGCTGGTAAATGCGGGCTTCAGGCTTGCGCATTCCCATCTCCTGCGAAAGATAAAGTTTATCCGCAGCACTGTGCACTTCCGGATACTGAGTGGGCCAGAAGGTGCAGTGCAGAGAATTGGTATTGGAAAGGATAACCACCCGCTCGCCGCGATCGCGCAGCATTTTCATTATCTGCAGCACTTCCGGACGCACTCCAACAAAAACGACCTGCCAGCCGGCGGTAAACTGCTCAAAGCTCAGCGCCAGTCCCAGCTCGTCACAAATCTGTTCAGCAAAGGCTTCATCGCTGACTTCACCGCGCTCATGGCGATGAAAGTGCTCACCCAGCGTGAAGTGGTTTTGCAGCGTGGCTAACGGTACCCGTCCTAAATCGCTCCAGACGCCCAGAACCCGGTTGAAATCAATATCAACAATGACGTTACCTAAATCAAAGATATACAGCATGGCCATCTCCTTTTGTTCCGGTGAGTTATTCACTCTAGCGGTAAAACGGAAGCCTGAACAGGTCGGGAATTTGAAAACTGCTGAAGAGTCAGAGAGGGAGAAAAAACAGGGCCGGAAGAGACCGGCCCAGAGATAACAGCTAAAACGTCAGATTAAACTTCTTTGCTGCCGCGCGAAGCGCGTTTACGATCGTTTTCAGTCAGGTGACGTTTACGAATACGTACGGACAGCGGAGTCACTTCAACCAGTTCATCATCATCGATAAACTCGATCGCCTGCTCAAGGGTCATCTTGATGGCCGGCACCAGGGTAGTGGCTTCGTCAGTACCGGAAGCACGCATGTTGGTCAGTTTCTTACCGGTCAGGCAGTTAACAGTCAGGTCGTTAGAGCGACTGTGAATACCGATAATCTGGCCTTCATACACTTCTGCACCGTGACCCAGGAACAGCTTGCCGCGGTCCTGCAGGCTGAACAGGGCGAAGGCCACTGCTTTACCCTGACCGTTAGAGATCAGCACGCCGTTCTGGCGCTGGCCCACTTCGCCCTGACGGATATCGTCATAATGGCTGAAGGTGGAGTACAGCAGACCGGTACCGGAAGTCATGGTCATGAATTCGTTACGGAAGCCGATCAGGCCACGGCTTGGGATAACGTAGTCGAGACGAACGCGACCTTTGCCATCCGGATCCATGTTTTTCATGTCCGCTTTACGTTCACCCATCGCCTGCATCACAGAACCCTGGTGCTGTTCTTCGATATCCAGCGTCACGTTTTCGAATGGCTCTTGTTTACGGCCTTCGAACTCGCGGAAGATAACTTTTGGACGGGATACCGCCAGCTCGAAACCTTCACGACGCATGTTTTCAATCAGAACGGACAGGTGAAGCTCACCACGACCGGAGACGCGGAACGCATCAGCATCGGCAGTTTCTTCAACGCGGAGTGCCACGTTGTGCACCAGCTCTTTGTTCAGACGGTCCAGGATCTGACGTGAAGTCACATACTTACCTTCTTTACCGCAGAACGGTGAGGTGTTGACGTTGAAGAACATGGTTACGGTTGGTTCATCAACGCTCAGGGCTGGCAGCGCCTGCACATTCTGTGGATCACAGATGGTGTCGGAGATGTTCAGCTCACCCAGACCGGTGATGGCAATGATGTCGCCGGCTTCAGCTTCTGAAGCGTCAATACGCTCCAGACCCAGGTGAGTCAGCACTTTACCGACTTTACCGTTGCGGGTTTTGCCTTCGCTATCAACGATGGTCACCTGCTGGTTTGGCTTCACTTTACCGCGTTTGATGCGGCCGATGCCGATAACGCCAACATAGTTGTTGTAGTCCAGCTGCGAAATCTGCATCTGGAACGGCGCGTCCATCTCAACCTGCGGAGGAGAAACGTGTTTCACGATGGCTTCGTACAGCGGAGTCATGTCTTCAGCCATGTCGGTGTGGTCAAGACCAGCGATACCGTTCAGGGCAGAAGCATAGATAACCGGGAAGTCGAGCTGCTCGTCGGTGGCATCCAGGTTCACGAACAGGTCAAATACCTGATCAACAACCCAGTCAGGACGTGCGCCTGGACGGTCAACTTTGTTGATGACCACGATCGGCTTCAGACCATTAGCAAAGGCTTTTTTGGTCACGAAGCGGGTTTGCGGCATAGGGCCATCCATTGCATCCACAACCAGCAGCACCGAGTCAACCATTGACATCACACGCTCTACCTCACCGCCGAAGTCGGCGTGTCCTGGGGTATCCACGATGTTGATGCGATAGTCGTTCCATTTAATGGCGGTGTTTTTTGCGAGGATGGTAATCCCACGCTCTTTCTCCAAATCGTTGGAGTCCATTACGCGTTCGGTTGCTTCAGTACGGGCATCAAAGGTACCGGACTGCTGCAGCAACTTATCAACCAGGGTAGTTTTACCATGGTCAACGTGGGCAATAATGGCGATGTTACGCAAATTTTCGATCACAGCTTTGCCTCAGGCATTAGAAATAGCGCGCTATTGTACACGGATTAATCGAAGGACTGAACAGGATCACAAATATCAATTAAAGATAACTGTCAGGATTGCTTTTACAGCCATTTACAGTGCAAGAATTGCACCCCATCGAAAAAATGCACCATTTGGGTGCCTGTATTCCACTTTGTAGCACCATAATGGTGCGCGACTTCCATCATGGTGCAGCTCCCGTCTCAGGAGAGGGCGCATCATAGCGCTTTTTCAGCCAGTTAAGAAAGTTGGCATAGATTTCGCTTTATTCACCTAAGCGAAGAATGCCCGTTTCCACAACGGTTGATAGCTTGTCAGGGTTCTTTATTATCGGATGACTGTGCCAGATAAGCAAAGTGGTACACCGGAAAGATCTCTAACCACGACGACAATGACAAAATCCAGGAGAGTTAAGTATGTCCGCTGAACACGTTCTGTCGATGATGAACGAGCACGAAGTCAAATTTGTTGATCTGCGTTTTACCGATACCAAAGGTAAAGAACAGCACGTCACTATTCCTGCTCATCAGGTTAACGCTGACTTCTTCGAAGAAGGCAAAATGTTTGACGGCTCCTCTATCGGTGGCTGGAAAGGGATTAACGAATCAGACATGGTGCTGATGCCTGACGCGACGACCGCTGTTCTGGACCCGTTCTTCGAAGACCCTACGCTGATCATCCGTTGTGACATCCTCGAGCCAGGCACCATGCAGGGCTACGATCGTGACCCACGTTCCATCGCAAAGCGCGCTGAAGACTTCCTGCGCTCTTCTGGCATCGCAGATACCGTTTTGTTTGGACCAGAGCCAGAGTTCTTCCTGTTTGACGACGTGCGTTTTGGCGCGACCACTTCCGGTTCACACGTTGCTATCGACGATATCGAAGCAGCCTGGAACACCGGTAAAGAATACGAAGGCGGCAACAAAGGCCACCGTCCAGGTCTGAAAGGCGGTTATTTCCCGGTTCCACCGGTCGACTCTTCACAGGACATCCGTTCTGCTATGTGTCTGACCATGGAGCAGATGGGTCTGGTTGTTGAAGCTCACCACCACGAAGTGGCCACAGCGGGTCAGAACGAAGTGGCAACCCGCTTCAACACCATGACCAAAAAAGCTGACGAAATTCAGATTTACAAATATGTCGTGCACAATGTGGCTCACGCTTACGGCAAAACGGCGACCTTTATGCCAAAACCAATCTTCGGTGATAACGGTTCTGGTATGCACTGCCATATGTCCCTGTCTAAAGGCGGCACCAACCTGTTCGCTGGCGACAAATACGGCGGCCTGTCTGAAACTGCCCTGTTCTACATCGGCGGTGTGATCAAGCACGCTAAAGCTATCAACGCCCTGTCTAACCCGACCACCAACTCTTACAAGCGTCTGGTCCCGGGTTATGAAGCGCCGGTAATGCTGGCTTACTCTGCCCGTAACCGTTCTGCCTCTATCCGTATTCCGGTGGTTGCCAGCCCGAAAGCACGTCGTATCGAAGCTCGCTTCCCTGATCCGGCGGCTAACCCATACCTGTGCTTCTCTGCACTGCTGATGGCGGGTCTGGACGGCATCATCAACAAAATCCATCCTGGCGACGCGATGGACAAAAACCTGTACGACCTGCCTCCGGAAGAAGAAGCTGAGATTCCAAAAGTGGCGGGTTCCCTGGAAGAAGCTCTGAACGCACTGAGCGAAGACCGTGAGTTCCTGACTCGTGGTGGCGTGTTCACTGACGACACCATCGATGCTTACATCGAACTGCGTAAAGCCGAAATGGACCGCGTTCGCATGACGCCGCATCCGGTTGAGTTCGAGCTGTACTACAGCGTTTAATTGGTTTGACGTTTTTTGTTGCCGTGGAAACTTTAGCCCATCTCCGGATGGGCTTTTTTCTCCGCGAATTCATCGTTCAGGAAGACGATTTTCGGGTTCCATGACTATAATGCACTAAAAAGGTGCAGGAGAACGCTGTATGGCAACAGGCACGCCGCCCGATGCTGGGCAGATTCTCAATTCTCTGATTAACAGTATTTTGCTGGTCGATGGCGATCTGGTGGTGCATTACGCCAACCCCGCCGCTCAGCAGCTGTTAGCGCAAAGCTCCCGCAAGCTGTTTGGTACGCCACTGCCGGAACTGATGGGATATTTTTCCTTAAATATCGACGTCATGCGCGAGAGTCTGAGTGCAGGTCAGGGCTTTACCGACAGTGAAGTGACTCTGGTGGTCGACAGCCGCGCGCACATTATGTCGTTAACAGCGCAGCGTCTGCCCGAGGGTTTAATTCTGCTTGAAATGGCCCCGATGGATAATCAGCGCCGTCTCAGTCAGGAACAGATTCAACATGCTCAGCAGGTAGCTGCCCGGGATTTAGTCCGGGGTCTGGCTCATGAAATCAAAAACCCGCTGGGAGGATTACGAGGCGCAGCACAGCTTCTGGCAAAAGCGCTTCCCGATCCGTCTTTAACCGAATATACCAAGGTGATCATTGAACAGGCTGATCGCCTGCGCAATCTGGTTGATCGCCTGCTTGGCCCGCAGCAGCCAGGCATGCACGTTACGCAAAGTATCCATCAGGTGGCTGAACGCGTGGTCAATCTGGTGTCGATGGAACTGCCCGATAACGTGACGCTGGTTCGGGATTACGATCCCAGCCTGCCGGAGTTGCCCCACGATCCGGATCAGATCGAACAGGTTCTGCTGAACGTTGTACGCAACGCCTTACAGGCGTTGGGTGAAGAAGGCGGCACTATTACGCTTCGTACCCGCACGGCATTCCAGTTAACGCTGCACGGAGTACGTTATCGCCTGGTGGCACGCATCGATGTCGAGGATGATGGCCCGGGTATTCCGGCACAGCTGCAGGATACGCTGTTTTACCCGATGGTGAGCGGCCGCGAAGGAGGGACCGGTTTGGGTCTGTCTATTGCGCGCAGCCTGATTGACCAGCATTCGGGGAAAATAGAATTTAGCAGTTGGCCTGGTCACACTGAATTTTCGGTTTATCTGCCCATTCGCCAGTGAGGTTTCTATGCAACGAGGGATAGTTTGGATCGTCGATGACGATAGCTCCATCCGCTGGGTGCTTGAACGCGCGCTCACTGGAGCCGGTTTAAGCTGTGCCACTTTTGACAGCGGTAATGAGGTGCTGGACGCCCTTGCCACCAAAACCCCAGACGTTTTACTTTCTGATATTCGTATGCCCGGCATGGACGGACTGGCACTACTCAAACAGATCAAACAGCGTCATCCTATGCTTCCGGTCATCATAATGACTGCCCACTCTGACCTGGATGCCGCCGTCAGCGCTTACCAGCAAGGAGCGTTTGATTATCTGCCGAAGCCTTTTGATATTGACGAAGCCGTGGCGCTGGTTGAACGTGCTATCAGTCATTATCAGGAGCAGCAGCAGCCGCGCAATCAACCGGTCAGCGGCCCGACTACCGATATCATTGGTGAAGCCCCGGCGATGCAGGATGTGTTCCGCATTATTGGTCGTCTCTCACGCTCATCCATCAGCGTGTTGATCAATGGCGAATCGGGAACGGGTAAAGAGCTGGTTGCCCACGCCCTGCACCGTCACAGCCCGCGTGCCAAAGCGCCTTTTATCGCATTGAACATGGCTGCTATCCCGAAAGATCTGATCGAGTCTGAACTGTTCGGGCATGAGAAAGGAGCTTTTACCGGGGCGAACCAGATTCGCCAGGGCCGCTTCGAACAGGCTGACGGTGGCACGTTGTTCCTCGATGAAATCGGGGATATGCCACTGGATGTGCAGACCCGTTTGCTGCGCGTACTGGCTGATGGTCAGTTCTATCGCGTGGGGGGTTATGCGCCCGTGAAGGTGGATGTCCGTATTATCGCGGCAACTCACCAGAACCTGGAGCTGCGCGTGCAGGAAGGCAAATTCCGCGAAGACCTGTTCCACCGTCTGAATGTGATCCGCGTGCATCTGCCGCCGCTGCGCGAGCGCCGGGAAGATATTCCCCGGCTGGCGCGCTACTTCCTGCAGGTTGCCGCTCGTGAGCTGGGTGTGGAAGCGAAGATCCTGCATCCGGAAACGGAAACCGCGCTGACCCGTCTGCACTGGTCGGGTAACGTGCGCCAGCTGGAGAATACCTGCCGCTGGCTGACCGTGATGGCCGCCGGTCAGGAAGTGCTGATCCAGGATCTGCCTTCAGAACTGTTTGAAACCTCCACGCCGGATAACCCGGTGCAGTCTCTGCCGGACAGCTGGGCAACGCTGCTGGCACAGTGGGCCGACCGCGCACTGCGTTCCGGTCATCAAAATCTGCTGTCAGAAGCTCAGCCTGAGATGGAGCGCACGCTGCTGACCACTGCCCTGCGTCATACTCAGGGGCATAAACAGGAAGCAGCACGCCTGCTGGGATGGGGGCGTAATACCCTGACCCGCAAGCTGAAAGAGCTGGGCATGGAATAATGTTGTTTTGTTAAGAGAAGGCCGGGCGCTCGTCCGGCCTTTTTTGCATTGGCTCCCTGCCACTCACTCCTCACCACAGCAGAAGATTCAGATCACTCGCGAGAATTGCTGCATACGCGCTTTCTGGCGCAGATAAACATCAAAGCACATGCAGATATTCCTGACCAGCATTCGGCCCTTAGCGGTGACCTGGAGGCTCTTCCCGTCGCATTCCACCAGCCCGTCAGCGATAAATGGGGCCAGCAAAGCGAGATCTTCAGCAAAATAGTCGCTAAAACGCCGCGTTGCCGTTTCAAAATCGGCAAAATTCAGTGAAAAGTTACACATCAGCGTTTTGATAACATCACGACGCAGACAGTCATCCGCCGTCAGGCTCAGCCCCCGCCACAATGCGGTCTGTTTCTGGTCCACCGCGGCATACCAGCTCTTCAACTCTTTCTGATTCTGCGCATAGCTGTCACCGATCATGCTGATAGCCGACACGCCCATCCCCAGCAAATCGCTGTTGCCCTGGGTGGTATAGCCCTGAAAATTACGATGCAGCTGGCCCTGACGCTGAGCGACAGCCAGTTCGTCATCGGGGCGGGCAAAGTGGTCCATGCCAATAAACTGATAGCCTTCCGCCGTCAGGGTGGCAATCGACTGCTGAAGAATGGCAAGTTTTTGCCGGGTGTCAGGCAGGTCGGCCTCCTTGATTTTGCGCTGCGCGGCAAAAAGATTCGGCATATGTGCATAGTTGAACACGCTAAGCCGGTCCGGATTGAGGGCTGCCACTTTCTTCAGGGTGAAGGCAAAGCTCTCCGGCGTTTGCTTCGGCAGGCCGTAGATCAGATCCAGATTAGTGGAAGTGAAACCCAGCGTCCGGGCACGCTCAATCAGGGCAACGATCATCCCTTCATCCTGAATACGGTTGACCTTCTCCTGCACCTCTTTATTGAAATCCTGCACCCCCATACTCAGACGGTTGAAGCCCTCTGCCCGCAGGTGATTCAGCACGTCCAGCTCAATCTCACGGGGGTCGACCTCAATCGAGAGTTCAGCTTCTGCGCTAAAGTGGAAATTCTCACGCAGCAGCTCCATCAGGCGGGCGATCTGGGTTTTGTTCAGATAGGTCGGCGTCCCTCCGCCCCAGTGCATTTGGGTGACGGTGCGGTTGCTGAACAGCCTGCCGCGCGCGGCAATTTCAGTGGCCAGGGCCTGTAAATACTCATCGGCTTTATGCTGCTGACGCGTCACTGTCTTGTTGCAGCCGCAGAAATAGCACAGCCGGTGGCAGAACGGGATATGGATATACAGTGATAGCGGGCGGTGGGGATAACGCTGACTGGCCTGCAGAAAAGCCGCCTCATCGTAATCCTGATGAAATTCCAGCGCGGTGGGGTAGGAGGTGTAACGGGGACCCGAGATGTTGTACTTCTGAATCAGGGCCTGATCCCATTCAATCATCTGCGTCACGGTATTCACTCCTTCGTTGGCGTCTGGGTGCCGACCGTCGGATGAGAGGGGGTTGCCTGAGTGGCGGACGGACGGTCGTTCTGCGCAGCCGGTTTCTCAGCCTGGACAGACGTCGTATTTTAACCAACATCCATAGCAGGCAGCAGAACAGAATCAGCAGGTAGATTGATCCAGGCCAATTCATCAGCAGAGAAACCTTTTGCAGAGATGGCGCTCTTATTGCGCCATCTTAATTCCAGTCAGAAATGCGTGCAGAGGGATCAGTTGCCGCCCTTGAGCAGACGGTACATATCCTCTTCTGCCTCTTCGTCATCGGCGTCATCATCCAGCGCAATGCCCAGCTGTTCCATCAGCACGTCGATACGGTCGAGGGTCTGATCCAGCCATGCCTGATCTTCCGCTTTCAGCGTTTCACCGCTTTCCAGTCGATTCAGCAGCGTATCCAGACGTTCGTCATTTTCCAGTTTCGCCAGCTCTTCTTCCGGCGTCAGGCGCGGTTTTTTCTCTGGCGCGGGTTTCGCTGGCTTCAGTGCCTTTTTAGCCGGCTGCGCATCACTGCCCAGCGCAATCGGTTTTTTGCTGCCAATACGCGGGTCTTTTTCCTGAGAACCGTTACCACCCTTTTTCTCAGGCGTCACAGGATTTGCACGGCTGCCGGAAGCATTGCCGCGGTGTTTCTTGTCACGCTTGCGATCGCGCGCTTCGGTATTTATTTCGTCGCGCGATTTGCGTTTGTTTTTTGCTGCCGGTTTCTTGTCCTGGGGCGCGCGTGCAGGTTGCTTCATGATTTCTGCTCTCAGACGATTTATCTTCAGTATAGAATTGCGGCGGAATCTAGCAGAAAGCAGACAAAGAAAAAAGGCGCCAGGTCACCCTGTCGCCTTTTTTCGCACCTTCCGCAGAAGGACTGACTTTAGTCAGCATCCTTTTTAGCACACAACTTCCCGGTTTTCCCTTGCCGTTTCGTCCTTCCTGGACGCTATCCTTTCCCTGAGGTGTGTTGCATCCTCAACACGTTCCGTCCCTGCTCTGCATCATCCTGATGCCCCCTGAGCTCTTCATCCTGAAGTGAACCATCCTGGTTCTGGTAAATACTTTAGACTAAATGGTCAAACTCACAAGGCTACCTGTGCAAAATCTTGCCTTCCTCGAAGGATAAAATTAAACAACATGTTGTTTTATAATTAATTGTCGTTTTATGTAAGAAAAAAAAAGAGTCAAGGGCTGGCAGAAACTATGGTCGATCTCTTACAAATCATCGGGCAACTTGCGGTCGACTGAGCGCTTTCAATCCATACAGGGTATACTCTGCGCAATTGCCCTTATATCTGGAGTTTTTATTTTGTCTGGCTGGAATTATCACGTTACCCATTTTGTCACCAGCGCCCCTGATATCCGCCACCTGCCGGCCGACACCGGTATTGAGGTGGCGTTTGCCGGCCGGTCCAATGCGGGCAAATCCAGCGCGCTGAACACGCTGACCAATCAGAAGAGCCTGGCGCGTACCAGTAAAACACCCGGACGCACGCAGCTTATCAACCTGTTCCAGGTGGCTGAAGGCTATCGTCTGGTGGATTTACCAGGCTATGGCTACGCGGAAGTCCCGGAAGAGATGAAGCTGAAATGGCAGCGCGCGCTGGCGGAATATCTGCAGGAACGCCAGTGTCTGAAAGGCCTGGTGGTGCTGATGGATATCCGTCATCCGCTGAAGGATCTGGATCAGCAGATGATCCAGTGGGCAGTGCAGAGCGGCATTGAGGTGCTGGTGCTGTTAACTAAAGCCGACAAGCTGGCTTCCGGTGCCCGTAAAGCGCAACTGAAACTGGTACGTGAAGCGGCAAAAGGCTTTGTGGGTGATGTTCAGGTTGAGATGTTTTCGTCGCTGAAGAAAATCGGCATTGATAAGCTGAGCGCTAAGCTGGACAGCTGGTACAGCGAGCTGCCGCCAGCGACTGAAGAAGAGTTCGCAGAAGAGTAAAATCAGGCCTGACCGGCTGAACAGCGCCCAATAAAAAACGCCCCAGTCATAACGACTGGGGCGGCTAAATATTCAGCCAAATCCGATTACGTGAAGTAAAAGGTCTGAAAGATAGAACATCTTACCTCTGTACCCTACGTCTTAAACTCTACATGATTTTTTCGGCCCTCAAAAGGGTTTTTTGTAGTTAATTTTCATAAAACACCGTGTGTTATCCAACTCAGCTCACAGAAAAAAACATTGCCTGTAGCTTAATTACAAAAAAAATGCTTTCAGGATAACCGCTTAACTGAAGTGGTCAGCGTGAATAATAACCAGTCAGAGCTGAACCGATTAACTAAAGCGTTTTCTTATGGTGCAAAAAAGAGGCTGAATTCGTTAAGAAATCAGCCTCTTTTGTCAGTAACAGCGGCTTATCAGTGTGCCTGATCCCAGTTATCCCCTACCCCAACATCAACCTGCAGCGGCACATCCAGCTTCATGCTGTTCTCCATCAGGTCGCGAATTTTCGCCGTTGCCGCTTCCACCTCTGAGGTTTTCACTTCGAACACCAGTTCATCGTGTACCTGCATGATCATCTTCACGTCAGGGTTGTCCTGTGGCGTCAGCCAGCCATCAACGGCAATCATTGCTTTCTTGATGATATCAGCCGCAGTGCCCTGCATCGGGGCGTTGATGGCCGCACGCTCAGCGGCTTTACGACGCATCACATTGCTGGCCTTGATATCTGGCAGGTAAAGGCGACGACCATCAAGCGTGGAGACATAACCTTTCTCCGCTGCCTGTTCACGGGTGCTTTCCATATATTCCAGCACGCCAGGATAGCGCTCGAAATAGAGATCCATGTATTTCTTCGCTTCGCCAGCGCCGATATTGAGCTGACGGGACAGGCCAAACGCGCTCATGCCGTAGATCAGGCCAAAATTTATGGCCTTGGCGCTGCGGCGTTGCTCGCCGGTCACTTTATCCAGCGCCATCCCAAACACCTCAGCGGCAGTGGCACGGTGAATATCCTGTCCTTCCGAGAAAGCGGTCAGCAGCCCTTTATCCTGAGAAAGGTGAGCCATGATACGCAATTCGATTTGTGAATAGTCCGCCGCGAGGATCTGATGCCCATTCGAGGCAATAAAGGCCTGACGGATCCGCCGCCCCTCGTCATTGCGTACCGGGATGTTTTGCAGGTTAGGATCGGTGGAGGAGAGCCTGCCCGTTGCCGTTACAGCCTGGTGATAAGAGGTGTGAACCCGCCCGGTCAGCGGATTGATCATCTGCGGCAGCTTGTCGGTATAGGTCGACTTCAGCTTGGACAGGCCACGATGCTCAAGAATCACTTTGGGCAGCGGGTAGTCCAGCGCCAGCTCGGCCAGCACTTCTTCACTGGTGGAAGGTGCGCCGCCCGGGGTTTTTTTGGTTGGCTTGATCCCCTGCTTCTCAAACAGGATGGTTTGCAGCTGTTTGGGGGAAGAGAGGTTGAACGGCTCGCCAGCCAGCTCGTGCGCTTTCAGCTCCAGCTCTCCCAACCGCGTGGTCAGCTCCAGCGAATGCTTAGCCAGGATACCCTGATCGATCAGCACGCCATTACGTTCGATGCGCGAGATCACGGTAACCAGCGGCATCTCAATCGTTTCGAAGACCTGCTTTGGTCCCTGTTCCTTTTCCAGCTCTGGCCACATTTTGAGGTGCAGCTGCAGCGTGACATCGGCATCTTCGGCTGCATAGTGTGCCGCCTGCTCCAGTGCTATCTGGTTAAATGTCAGCTGCTTTTTGCCTTTACCGGCAATATCTTCAAAGCTTACCGTCTTGTGGTTCAGCCAGCGGGAGGCCAGCGTATCCATATCATGACGGCCTGAGACGCTGTTCAGCGCATAGGATTCCAGCATGGTGTCGAATTTGATGCCCTGCAGCTCAATGCCGTAATTCTTCAGCACGCCGCGGTCATACTTCAGGTTCTGACCGACCTTCAACTGCTTGCTGTCTTCCAGCAGCGGCTTAAGACGCTCAAGCACGCTGTCGCGATCTAACTGAGCGGGCGCATCGAGATAATCATGAGCCACCGGCAGATAAGCGGCTTCTCCCGGCGCCACAGCAAAGGAGAGACCGACAATAGTGGCGGTGAGAGTATCCAGGGAGTCTGTTTCCAGATCGACGGCAAACAGTTTGCTGGCCTTGAGCTTTTTCAGCCACCCGGCAAAAGTCTCTTCATCAAGGATGGTGACGTAGCCATCCGCTGAAAGCACGCTGGTTGCCTCAGCCTGCTCTTCCTCTTTTTCAGCCAGTGCTTTCTGTGCCTGAGGGTTGCTCTTTTTCCCCTGCAGCCATTTACCTTCTTCCAGATCGGTAATCCAGCGCTTGAATTCGTAATGACGGAACTGGCTCAGCAGCTCTTCCACAGCCGGGTCGCTGACCGTCAGCTGATCGCAGGTGAGGTCCAGCTCAACGTCAGTTTTAATGGTCGCCAGCTGATAGGAGAGGAAAGCAAGTTCCCTGTTCTGTTCCAGCTTCGCGGCCATGGTCTTTGCTCCGCGGAAAGAGAGGTCAGCGACTTTATCCAGGTTTTCATAGATATCTTTGATGCCACCCAGTCCCTGCAGTAGCGCCTGAGCGGTTTTCTCGCCCACGCCCGGCACGCCCGGAATATTATCCGAGGAGTCCCCCATCAGGGCGAGGAAGTCGATAATCAATTCTGGAGGAATACCGTATTTCTCCACCACTTCATCCGGGCCGAGAATGGCGTTATTCATGGTGTTAATCAGCGTAATATCCGGCGTCACCAGCTGCGCCATATCTTTGTCACCGGTACTGATCAGCACGGGCTTGCCGATCTTGCCGGCTTCCAGCGCCAGCGTTCCAATAACGTCATCCGCCTCCACGCCGGAAACCGCCAGTAGCGGCAGCCCCATCGCTTTGACCATATTATGCAGTGGCTCAATCTGCGCGCGCAGATCGTCCGGCATCGGTGGACGGTGGGATTTGTAATGTTCAAAAAGCTCATCACGAAACGTTTTGCCTTTGGCATCAAAAACCACCGCGACGTGGCTGGGCTTATATTGCAACAGCAGACTGCGCAGCATATTCAACACACCGTACATTGCACCGGTTGGTTCCCCTGCACTGTTAGTCAGCGGAGGAAACGCATGATAAGCACGGTAAAGGTAGGAAGAGCCATCCACCAGAATCAGCGGGTTTTCTGCAATTTGTGCCATAAGTCGTCACGTTCTTCGTTGGTTTTTCAATGGGGTAAGGATGCCACAGCTAAGCACCAAAAATGAAATAACTCCGCGTATTAACTTGTTCCTAAAGCGGCATTTGTGGCGTGGCGCGCAACAATAAGCTGTGGATAACTTTGTGCGTAAATTTGCTAACGTATTGTTATATGCGGTAAAGCAGCGCAGCCAGATGACATAAATGCTTTACAATCATCAAGTTAATGTTTTTTTCCAGGATAAATTTCAGGTTTTACGGAATTAATTTTATGTGGATATTAATTATTAAGCGGCGTAGTGGAACAGGATCTCTTACTGAAAAAGCCGCATGGGGCTGGCAGTATATTCCGGAAAAGGGTGACAAAAAGAAGGGAAACAATAACGCCGGCCCGCAGCCGGCGTTAGGTAAAGTAAAACTTATTTCTGCGTCAGCAGGAATTTCACCACGTTGGCATATTGCTGAACATAGTTATCCATTGAGCTGGTGTCCAGACCGCCGTTATTAACCATGTATTTGCCGTTAACAAACATCGCCGGAACGCCACGCAGATCAACGTCTTCTGCTGCTTTTTCCTGCTGGGCAACCAGTGATTTCACCACGAAGCTGTTCCAGGCTGCGTCGTATTGTTCCGGGGTAATACCTGCTGCTTTAACAAAGGCATCTTTCAGGCTGGCCGAATCGGTGATGGTCTGGGTTTTCTGGATGCCTTCAAAGATTGGAGCAGTGACTTTATCTTCCACGCCCAGCGCCATGGCGACAGCCCAGGCCTGAGTCACGGTTTTACCCATCTCGCCGCCCAGGAATTCCACGTGATATTTGGTGACTTTGGTGTCAGCCGGCAGGCTTTTCTTTACGGTATCGCTGACGTGCCAGACGCGTTCGAACTCATAGCAGTGCGGGCAGTAGAAAGAGAAGAACTCCATGACATGGGGTTCACCGGAAACGGGTTTCTGCAGGGTGACGTACTGCTGACCATCGGTAAACTGGGCTGCCGAGGCGCTGAAAGCCAGAACCATTCCAACCAGCGCAAATAAAATCTTTTTCATTTAAAAACTCTCTCCTGACAACAAAGGGGGCGGATCGGATAAGGCGATCAGCCCTGGAATGCGGGCATCAGCTGCAACGGTGGCTCCTGCAACAGTCTGGCCTGCTCGTTAAAGGTGGAAATCTGCCTGCGCCAGAAATCCTCATCCGTCATCCACGGGAAGCTTGCAGGGAACGCCGGATCCTGCCAGCGACGAACAACCCACGCCAGATAATAAACCATCCTCATGGCGCGTAAAGGTTCAATCAGTGACAATTCATGTGCGTCGAACACACTGAATTCACTGTAAGCTTCCAGCAAAATGTCCCACTGAATTCGCTGCTCCCGGCTATCGCCGTTAATCAGCATCCACAGATCCTGCACGGCCGGTCCGTTGCGGGCATCATCCAGGTCAACAAATAACGGACCGTCGCGCCAGAGAATGTTGCCGGGGTGGCAGTCTCCATGCAGGCGCAGCGGCTGCCATTGAGTATGCCAGCAATTTTGTAAAGTTGTGCCGATCAGCCGGACGCTGGCTAATAAACTGTCCTTCAGCTTGCCGGGGATTAAGCTACTGGCTTCAAGTACCTGCAGAGGCTCGGTGAGATATTCCTGCAGGCCAATGGCAGGACGGGCAGCAAACACTTTCTTGCGCCCGGTCTGATGCATGCGGCCAAGATAGCGCCCAACCCACTCCAGATGATCGTAATTATCCGTCTCATACTGGCGGCCTCCGAGGCTTGGGAATACAGTAAACAGGTATCCCTGATGCTGGTGCAGCGTTTTACCCCGCAATGCCAGAGGAGCGGCCACAGGAACTTCATCAGCCAGTAGCTCAGCAGCAAACTGGTGTTCTTCTTCGATCTGCTGCGGTGACCAGCGCCGTGGACGGTAGAATTTCACCACGTAGCGCTTTTTATCTTCGTCGGCGAACTGATAGACCCGATTCTCAAAGCTGTTCAGCGCGGTCAGCCCGGACTCTACGCGGATCCCGGTCTCCCAGAGCGCATCCAGAATGGTGTCAGGGTTTAAATTTTGAAAGTTAAAGGCAGGTTCTTTCATCCGGCATACTCGCAGATAATCGCAATCAATGAACGATCAAGAATATCATTAAACGCGGGCACGACGGATGAAGGGAGGGGATTTAATCTTTGATTACGCCGCGAGCACGCAGAAGAGCGGTTTTGAAATCCTCTTCATAGTCTTTTTTCAGGCCCGGGATCTCTGCATGCTTATCCGTGCCACGCATTTTAAGATGATAGATCAAGACATCATCCGTTAACGCGTCGATGGGCTGGGTAAAACCGGCTTCAGCGGCAAGTTTCTGTAAAAATTGCACTAAATTCAGATCTGGTTCCTGCTGCCAGGCTGGCTGTAGCAGCGACAACAGTTCATTGAGGCGATGACATTTCATGGGTTGCTTCCTGTTCCATTCCCGATGGTGCTACGGTAGCAGGGTTAAACCCACATGAAAAGAGGGTGTAAAAATGATAGCGACCAATTGCCAGTTTCCACCTGCAACCGTGACGGGAGTGATCCTGGCCGGTGGCCGAGCCAGCCGCATGGGCGGTGAAGATAAGGGGCTGATTGTTTATCAGGGGAAACCGCTTTATCAGCACGTTCTGGCGCGGCTTCGTCCTCAGACAGGTAAAATGTGCATCAGCGCTAACCGCAATGTTGCAGTTTATCAGCAAAGCGGCCTGCCGGTGATCGGAGATTCTCTGCGAGACTTCCCAGGGCCGCTGGCAGGAATGCTTGCCGCGCTGGAAAGTATCGACACGGAATGGGCGATCTTTTCTTCCTGCGATACACCATTTCTGCCGACGGATCTGGTTTCACGTCTGTGGCAGGCAAAGCAGGCAGCTCCGGCTGTCTGGGCCCGCTCGGCTGAGCGGGATCATCCGACGCTGGCTTTGCTTCATGTCAGTCTGGCTGAACCACTGGCGGCTTATCTGGCAAAAGGAGAACGGAAGGTCATGTTGTTTCTCCATCAGGCTGGCGGCCATGGCGTAATCTTTGACGACTCTCCCAACGCCTTCGTCAATATTAATCGCCCTGAAGATCTTTTGCTCTGAGGCCCCCCGATGCTGCCCCTTTTAGCGATTACCGCCTTTAGCGGAACGGGTAAAACAACCCTTTTAAAACAATTAATTATAATCATGAAGGCCCGGGGTATCCGTCCCGGTCTGATCAAACATACCCATCATGATATGGAGATTGATACGCCAGGCAAAGACAGCTTTGAGCTGCGTAAAGCCGGAGCTGATCAGGTCATGGTCTTCAATCAGCAGCGCTGGGCATTGATTACTGAGACACCTCAGCAATCTGAACCCGATTTAGAGTTTCTGATCAGCCGGATGGACCCCTCTTCGCTGGATATTATTCTGCTGGAAGGGTTTAAGCATGAACCTGTTCCTAAGATTGCGCTGTGGCGGGGAGAGGAAAAGCCGGCGCTGGCGCAGTTACTGGATAAACACGTTATTGCCGTCGCCAGCGATCGGGAAGTTTCAGTTGAATGCCCGCTGTTGGACCTGAATAACCCACAGCAGATTACCGATTTTATCGCAGGCTGGTTGTTGGAACAGCGCTAAAACGGTTTCCTCGCGCACGCGCAGGGTTTTCTAACTGTTTTAAACGCAAAAACCCCCGGCGGTCAGGCCGGGGGGGTTCCGTGTGTTTCCCTGCGAAAGCAAAAAGGCCACCCCTGCGGGTGGCCTTTTTGTTTTGTTTGATGCCTGGCAGTTCCCTACTCTCGCATGGGGAGACCCCACACTACCATCGGCGCTACGGCGTTTCACTTCTGAGTTCGGCATGGGGTCAGGTGGGACCACCGCGCTACAGCCGCCAGGCAAATTCTGTTATTCACGCCGCCCTGCAGGGCCGCGCAAATCAATCCGTTTTCGAACAGGCTGAAAATCTCTTTTGCGTCTCTCGCACGCTCACCAGAACGCTTCTGGCGTTGTAAGGTTAAGCCTCTCGGGTCATTAGTACCGGTTAGCTCAACGCATCGCTGCGCTTACACACCCGGCCTATCAACGTCGTCGTCTTCAACGTCCCTTCAGGGGCCGCAAGGGCCCAGGGAGAACTCATCTCGAGGCAAGTTTCGCGCTTAGATGCTTTCAGCGCTTATCTTTTCCGCACTTAGCTACCGGGCAGTGCCATTGGCATGACAACCCGAACACCAGTGGTGCGTTCACTCCGGTCCTCTCGTACTAGGAGCAACCCATCTCAATTC
>JBNONK010000023.1:0-26986 GCA_050311775.1 Erwinia amylovora
GTTTGGCGACGGCGGCGTATCGCTGCGCGATTTACTGGTGGATGACAGCCAGCAGGATCAGCTGCAGGAGCGGATTGCTGCCTGCCTGAGGTTGGCGTTCCTTACATCATCGTGTTCCTGAACAAGTGCGACATGGTTGATGATGAAGAGCTGCTGGAACTGGTAGAAATGGAAGTCCGTGACCTGCTGTCACAGTACGACTTCCCGGGCGACGACACGCCAATCGTTCACGGTTCTGCTCTGAAAGCGCTGGAAGGCGACGCTGAGTGGGAAGCTAAAATCATCGAGCTGGCTGGCCACCTGGACAACTACATCCCGGAACCAGAGCGTGCGATTGACAAGCCATTCCTGCTGCCAATCGAAGACGTGTTCTCCATCTCTGGTCGTGGTACCGTTGTGACCGGTCGTGTTGAGCGCGGCATCGTGAAAGTGGGCGAAGAAGTTGAGATCGTGGGTATCAAAGATACCGTGAAATCAACCTGTACCGGCGTTGAAATGTTCCGCAAACTGCTGGACGAAGGCCGTGCTGGTGAGAACTGTGGTATCCTGCTGCGCGGTATTAAGCGTGAAGATATCCAGCGTGGTCAGGTTCTGGCTAAGCCAGGCACCATCAAGCCACACACCAAATTCGAGTCAGAAGTTTACATTCTGTCTAAAGACGAAGGCGGCCGTCATACTCCGTTCTTCAAAGGCTACCGTCCTCAGTTCTACTTCCGTACTACTGACGTGACCGGTACCATCGAACTGCCAGAAGGCGTTGAGATGGTTATGCCTGGTGACAACATCAAAATGGTTGTTACCCTGATCCACCCAATCGCGATGGACGACGGCCTGCGTTTCGCAATTCGTGAAGGCGGCCGTACTGTTGGTGCGGGCGTTGTTGCTAAAGTTATCGCTTAATTGTCGATGATTTAAAGTGGCGAAGTTCGCTTCGCCACAGCAAAAAAAGAAGAGCACTCAGGTGCTCTTTTTTTTTGTCCGGATTCTGGCAGGCAAGGGTGGTGCAGATTGAAATAAAAACGATTCGCATTTACAATAGGGATCGGAAACTGTACCGGGGTGGAAAATGTACGTCTGTTTGTGCAATGCCGTCAGTGATAAAACAATCCGCGAAGTGGTTCGCCGCTATCAGCCAAAATCAATCCAGCATTTACGCCAGTTGGTGCCCGTAGGCAAACAATGTGGCAAATGCATCCGCGCTGCACGCGAGATCATGGATGAAGAATTGCAGCACGCTCCGCAGTACAAAGAGATCGCCTGATAATCTCCCTGCTATTTGTCATGGTTTTTTGACAACGCTCATTCCGCGTCTACGATTTGATTAACTGGAAGCGGAGGAAAAAAAATGAAGGGCGATGCGAAGATCATTAATCACTTAAATAAACTGCTTGGAAATGAGCTGGTTGCTATTAACCAGTATTTCCTGCATGCGCGGATGTTCAAGAACTGGGGACTGATGCGGCTGAACGATATCGAGTATCATGAATCCATCGATGAAATGAAGCATGCAGACAAGTACATTGAACGTATCCTGTTTCTGGAAGGGATTCCAAATCTTCAGGATCTGGGCCGGTTGCGGATCGGTGAAGATGTGGAAGAGATGCTGAAATCAGATTTAGTGCTGGAGCTGGAGGGGGCCAAAGATCTGCGTGAGGCTATTGCCTGGGCTGACAAGGTTCATGATTACGTCAGCCGGGATATGATGATAGTCATTCTTGAGGATGAAGAGCATCACATCGACTTTCTTGAAACGGAACTCGAGCTGATCGGCAAAATTGGTATCCAGAATTACCTGCAGTCGCAAATAAAAGTAGAAGATTAAAAGGCAGTTGCCATGTCGCTGTACAAATTTACGCCGCTGAAACAGCTACTTCAGCGGCGTTCTCATTTCTGGTCTTAACTGCCGCCCCTCATCACACCGTCCACTCCCTTTGTCGGCTGATAAACAGGTTGCTTTACGCGCTGAAGCACGTATAATGCGCGGGCTTGTCAGAAATGACGGCCCGGTTCAATCTGAACCGCAGGCGGGCGATTAGCTCACCTGACAATACTCCCAATCGGGGAGTTATGTGCAGACGATTACACTCCCCCATCAATCGTAATGGGTGCGGGTAGTAATTTTTTTCGTTTATAAATAATTGGAGCTCTGGTCTCATGCAGAACCAAAGAATCCGTATCCGTCTTAAAGCGTTTGATCATCGTCTGATCGATCAATCAACTGCGGAAATCGTTGAGACTGCCAAGCGCACTGGTGCGCAGGTTCGTGGTCCAATCCCGCTGCCGACCCGCAAAGAGCGCTTTACCGTTCTGATCTCCCCGCACGTCAACAAAGATGCGCGCGATCAGTATGAAATTCGCACTCACAAGCGTCTGGTTGACATCGTTGAGCCAACTGAAAAAACGGTTGATGCTCTGATGCGTCTGGATCTGGCTGCAGGTGTTGACGTGCAGATCAGCCTGGGTTAATCAGGTCATTGAGCGATTGAGAGGTTGAAACAATGATTGGTTTAGTCGGTAAAAAAGTGGGCATGACGCGTATCTTCACTGAAGATGGCGTTTCTATCCCAGTAACCGTGATTGAAATTGAAGCAAACCGCGTGACTCAGGTTAAGAGCCTGGAAAACGACGGTTACACTGCTATCCAGGTGACTGCCGGGGCTAAAAAAGCTAACCGTGTAACCAAGCCTGAAGCAGGCCATTTCGCTAAAGCTGGCGTAGAAGCTGGCCGCGGTCTGTGGGAATTCCGCACCGCTGAAGGCGAAGAATTCACCGTAGGTCAGAGCATTAACGTTGACATTTTCGCTGAAGTGAAAAAAGTAGACGTTACTGGTACATCTAAAGGTAAAGGTTTTGCCGGTACTGTTAAGCGCTGGAATTTCCGTACTCAGGATGCGACCCACGGTAACTCCTTGTCTCACCGCGTTCCGGGTTCTATCGGTCAGAACCAGACTCCGGGCAAAGTGTTTAAAGGCAAGAAAATGGCAGGCCAGCTGGGTAATGAGCGCGTAACCGTTCAGAGCCTGGACGTAGTACGTGTTGACGCTGAGCGCAACCTGCTGCTGGTTAAAGGTGCAGTTCCCGGTGCTACCGGTAGCGACCTGATCGTTAAACCAGCTGTGAAGGCGTAAGGGGATAGCAATGGAATTAGTATTGAAAGACGCGCAAAGCGCGCTGACTGTTTCCGAAACTACCTTCGGTCGTGATTTCAACGAAGCGCTGGTACATCAGGTTGTTGTTGCTTATGCAGCAGGTGCCCGTCAAGGTACTCGTGCTCAGAAGACCCGTGCTGAAGTTACTGGTTCCGGCAAAAAGCCGTGGCGCCAGAAAGGTACCGGCCGTGCGCGTTCAGGTTCTGTTAAGAGCCCGATCTGGCGTTCCGGTGGCGTAACCTTCGCTGCGAAGCCTCAGGACCACAGTCAAAAAGTAAATAAAAAGATGTACCGCGGCGCGCTGAAAAGCATCCTGTCCGAACTGGTACGTCAAGATCGTCTGATCGTTGTCGAGCAGTTCTCTCTGGAAGCACCTAAAACCAAGCTGCTGGTAGAGAAACTGAAAGACATGGCTCTGGAAGACGTGCTGATCATCACTGGCGAACTGGAAGAGAACCTGTTCCTGGCCGCTCGCAACCTGTACAAGGTTGACGTACGTGATGCAGCGGGTATCGACCCAGTTAGCCTGATCGCCTTCGACAAAGTCGTTATGACTGCTGACGCAGTTAAGCAAGTTGAGGAGATGCTGGCATGATCCGTGAAGAACGTCTGCTGAAAGTACTGCGCGCGCCGCACGTATCTGAAAAAGCGTCTGCTGCGATGGAAAAAACCAACACCATCGTTCTCAAAGTTGCTAAAGACGCGACCAAAGCAGAAATCAAAGCCGCTGTACAGAAGCTTTTCGAAGTGGAAGTAGAGGTCGTTAACACCCTGGTTGTTAAAGGGAAAGTTAAACGTTCCGGTCAGCGTATTGGTCGTCGTAACGACTGGAAAAAAGCTTACGTCACCCTGAAAGAAGGCCAGAATCTGGACTTCGTCGGCGGCGCTGAGTAAGTCGGAGGAGAAGAACAATGGCAGTTGTTAAATGTAAACCGACATCTCCGGGTCGTCGCCATGTAGTTAAAGTGGTAAACGCGGAGCTGCACAAGGGCAAACCATTTGCCCCGCTGGTAGAGAAAAACAGCAAATCCGGTGGCCGTAACAACAATGGTCGTATCACTACCCGTCATATCGGTGGTGGTCACAAGCAGGCTTACCGTATTGTTGACTTCAAACGCAACAAAGATGGTATCCCGGCAACCGTTGAACGTCTTGAGTACGATCCGAACCGCTCTGCGAACATCGCACTGGTTCTGTACAAAGACGGCGAGCGCCGTTACATCCTGGCCCCTAAAGGCCTGAAAGCTGGCGACCAGATTCAGTCTGGTGTTGATGCTGCAATCAAAGCAGGTAACACCCTGCCGATGCGTAACATCCCAGTGGGTTCTACTGTGCACAACGTAGAAATGAAACCAGGCAAAGGCGGTCAGATTGCTCGCTCAGCCGGTGCTTACGTGCAGATCGTTGCTCGTGAAGGTTCCTACGTTACCCTGCGTCTGCGTTCAGGTGAAATGCGTAAAGTCGAACTCGACTGCCGCGCGACCCTGGGCGAAGTCGGTAACGCTGAGCACATGCTTCGCGTTCTGGGTAAAGCCGGTGCTGCTCGTTGGCGTGGTGTTCGTCCTACCGTTCGCGGTACTGCGATGAACCCAGTCGACCACCCACACGGTGGTGGTGAAGGTCGTAACTTTGGTAAGCACCCGGTTTCACCGTGGGGCGTTCAGACCAAAGGTAAGAAGACCCGCAGCAACAAGCGTACTGATAAATTTATCGTACGTCGCCGTAGCAAATAATTTTAGAGGATAAGCCATGCCACGTTCTCTCAAGAAAGGTCCTTTTATTGACCTGCACTTGCTGAAGAAGGTAGAGAAAGCGGTGGAAAGCGGAGACAAGAAGCCTTTGCGCACCTGGTCCCGTCGTTCAACGATCTTCCCTAACATGATCGGTTTGACCATCGCTGTCCATAATGGTCGTCAGCACGTTCCTGTCTTTGTTTCCGACGAAATGGTCGGTCACAAACTGGGTGAATTTGCACCGACCCGTACTTATCGCGGCCACACGGCTGATAAAAAAGCCAAGAAACGCTAAGGTAGGAGGAAGAGATGGAAACTATCGCTAAACATCGCCACGCTCGTTCTTCTGCTCAGAAGGTTCGCCTGGTAGCGGATCTTGTACGCGGTAAGAAAGTGTCGCAGGCTCTGGACATTTTGACCTACACCAATAAGAAAGCGGCTGTACTGGTCAAGAAAGTTCTGGAATCTGCCATTGCTAACGCCGAACACAACGATGGCGCTGACATTGATGATCTGAAAGTGACGAAAATCTTCGTCGACGAAGGCCCAAGCATGAAGCGCATTATGCCGCGTGCGAAAGGTCGTGCAGATCGCATCCTGAAGCGCACCAGCCACATTACTGTGGTTGTGTCCGATCGCTGAGACTCTGGAGACTAGCAATGGGTCAGAAAGTACATCCTAATGGTATTCGCCTGGGTATTGTTAAACCCTGGAACTCTACCTGGTTCGCAAATACCAAAGAATTCGCTGACAACCTGGACAGCGATTTTAAAGTCCGCCAGTTCCTGACTAAAGAACTGGCTAAAGCGTCCGTATCTCGTATCGTTATCGAGCGCCCGGCCAAGAGCATCCGTGTGACCATTCACACCGCTCGTCCTGGTATCGTTATCGGTAAGAAAGGCGAAGACGTAGAAAAACTGCGCAAGGTCGTAGCGGATATCGCTGGCGTTCCTGCACAGATCAATATCGCCGAAGTCCGTAAACCGGAACTGGACGCTAAATTGGTTGCTGACAGCATCACTTCACAGCTGGAGCGTCGTGTGATGTTCCGTCGTGCGATGAAGCGTGCTGTACAGAACGCAATGCGTCTGGGCGCTAAAGGGATCAAAGTTGAAGTTAGTGGCCGTCTGGGCGGTGCTGAAATCGCGCGTACCGAATGGTACCGTGAAGGCCGCGTGCCGTTGCACACCCTGCGTGCTGACATTGACTACAACACCTCTGAAGCGCACACCACTTATGGTGTAATCGGCGTTAAGGTATGGATCTTCAAAGGTGAGATCCTGGGTGGTATGGCTGCTGTTGAACAACCGGAACCGGCTGCTCAACCTAAAAAGCAGCAGCGTAAAGGCCGTAAGTAAGGAGAGTCGCTGATGTTACAACCAAAGCGTACAAAATTCCGTAAAGTGCACAAAGGCCGCAACCGTGGTCTGGCGCAGGGTACGGATGTTAGCTTCGGTACTTTCGGTCTGAAAGCTGTTGGCCGTGGTCGTCTGACTGCACGTCAGATCGAAGCAGCACGTCGTGCTATGACCCGTGCAGTTAAGCGTCAAGGTAAAATTTGGATCCGTGTATTCCCGGACAAACCAATTACCGAGAAGCCGCTGGAAGTGCGTATGGGTAAAGGTAAAGGTAACGTGGAGTATTGGGTTGCCTTGATCCAGCCGGGTAAAGTCCTGTATGAAATGGACGGCGTTCCGGAAGAGCTGGCCCGTGAAGCATTCAAGCTGGCAGCAGCAAAACTGCCTATCAAAACCACCTTTGTAACTAAGACGGTGATGTAATGAAAGCAACTGAGCTGCGTGAAAAAAGCGTTGAAGAGCTGAACACTGAGCTGCTTAACCTGCTGCGTGAGCAGTTTAACCTGCGCATGCAGGCGGCATCCGGCCAGCTGCAACAGTCTCATCTGTTGAAGCAAGTGCGTCGTGATGTTGCACGCGTTAAGACTTTACTGACTGAGAAGGCGGGTGCGTAATGACCGATAAAATCCGTACTCTGCAAGGTCGTGTGACTAGCGACAAAATGGAGAAATCCATTGTTGTGGCTATCGAACGTTTCGTGAAACACCCAATCTACGGTAAGTTCATTAAGCGTACGACCAAACTGCACGTACATGACGAGAACAATGAATGTGGAATCGGCGACAAGGTAGAAATCCGTGAATGCCGTCCACTGTCCAAGACTAAGTCCTGGACCCTGGTTCGCGTTATTGAGAAAGGCGTTCTGTAAGAAGAACTTTTTCTCTGCAAAAACCCCCGCTTGTCGGGGGTTTTTTCTTTTCTGGCCCATAAAGCTGAGAAAGTGTGCAGATAGCGATTGCTACAGGATGAACAATTCCTTAGAATGTCGCGTTCCTCATTTTAGAGGTTCAAATATCGGCTCGATATGAGCCGTTTATTTTTTCTACCCATATGCGAGATGCGGTGTTATAATACTGCGCCCTCAATAATGGGGCTTTTATACGACCTGAATCAGGTCCCGAAGTAGTAGTTGACATTAGCGGAGCACTAAAATGATCCAAGAACAGACTATGCTGAACGTCGCCGACAACTCCGGTGCACGTCGCGTAATGTGTATCAAGGTTCTGGGTGGCTCGCACCGTCGCTACGCAGGCGTAGGCGATATCATCAAAATTACCATCAAGGAAGCAATTCCTCGCGGTAAGGTTAAGAAAGGTGATGTGCTGAAGGCGGTAGTGGTGCGCACCAAGAAGGGTGTTCGTCGCCCGGACGGTTCTGTCATTCGCTTCGATGGTAATGCATGCGTTATTTTGAACAATAACAGCGAGCAGCCTATCGGAACGCGTATTTTTGGGCCGGTAACTCGTGAACTTCGTACTGAAAAGTTCATGAAAATTATCTCTCTGGCACCAGAAGTACTCTAAGGAGCGAAAAATGGCAGCTAAAATCCGTCGCGATGACGAAGTTATCGTGCTGACCGGTAAAGATAAAGGTAAGCGCGGTAAAGTAAAAAATGTCCTGTCTTCTGGCAAGGTCATTGTTGAAGGTATCAACCTGGTTAAGAAGCATCAGAAGCCGGTTCCGGCCCTGAACCAACCAGGTGGCATCGTTGAAAAAGAAGCCGCTATTCAGGTTTCCAACGTTGCACTTTACAACACTGCCACCGGCAAGGCTGACCGTGTAGGCTTTAGATTCGAAGACGGCAAAAAAGTCCGTTTCTTCAAATCTAACAGCGAAACTATCAAGTAATTTGGAGTAGTACGATGGCGAAACTGCATGATTACTACAAAGACGAAGTAGTTAAACAACTCATGACTGAGTTTAGCTACAATTCTGTCATGCAAGTCCCTCGGGTCGAGAAGATCACCCTGAACATGGGTGTTGGTGAAGCGATCGCTGACAAGAAACTGCTGGATAACGCAGCAGCTGACTTAGCAGCCATCTCCGGTCAAAAACCGTTTATCACCAAAGCACGCAAATCAGTTGCAGGCTTCAAAATCCGTCAGGGCTATCCGATCGGCTGTAAAGTGACTCTGCGTGGTGAACGCATGTGGGAGTTCTTTGAGCGTCTGATTACTATTGCTGTTCCACGTATCCGTGACTTCCGTGGCCTGTCCGCCAAGTCATTCGATGGCCGTGGAAACTACAGCATGGGCGTTCGTGAGCAGATCATCTTCCCAGAGATCGACTATGACAAAGTCGACCGCGTTCGTGGTTTGGATATCACCATTACCACTACTGCGAAATCTGATGATGAAGGCCGCGCACTGTTGGCTGCTTTTAACTTCCCGTTCCGCAAGTAAGGCAGGGTTACTGATGGCTAAGCAATCAATGAAAGCACGCGAAGTCGTTCGCGTGAAACTGGCTGACAAGTACCGCGCTAAACGCGAGGAACTGAAAGCTATCATTTCAAGTGTGAACTCATCCGACGAAGATCGTTGGAATGCTGTTCTCAAGCTGCAAACTCTGCCGCGTGATTCCAGCCCGTCTCGTCAGCGCAAGCGCTGCCGCCAAACTGGCCGTCCACATGGTTATGTGGGCAAATTCGGGTTGAGCCGTATCAAGTTACGTGAAGCCGCTATGCGCGGTGAAGTACCAGGCTTGAAAAAGGCTAGCTGGTAATTACCAATTGAATCACGGGAGTAAAGACAGATGAGCATGCAAGATCCGATCGCGGATATGCTGACCCGTATCCGTAACGGTCAAGCCGCGAACAAAGTTGCGGTCACCATGCCTTCCTCCAAGCTGAAAGTGGCAATTGCCAACGTGCTGAAGGAAGAAGGCTATATTGAAGAATTTAAAATTGAAGGCGACACCAAGCCAGAACTGGAACTGACTCTTAAGTATTTCCAGGGCAAGGCAGTGGTAGAAAGCATTCAGCGTGTAAGCCGTCCAGGTCTGCGTATCTATAAACGCAAAGACGAACTGCCAAAAGTTATGGCTGGACTGGGTATCGCTGTTATTTCTACCTCTAAAGGTGTTATGACCGATCGTGCAGCGCGCCAGGCTGGTCTTGGTGGCGAAATTATCTGCTACGTAGCTTAACGGAGGAAAGAATGTCTCGTGTTGCTAAAGCACCTGTCGTCATTCCTGCCGGCGTAGAGGTAAAACTCAACGGTCAGGTTATTACGATTAAAGGTAAAAACGGCGAGCTGACTCGTACCATCAACGCTGCTGTAGAAGTTAAGCATGCTGACAACGTCCTGACTTTCGCTCCTCGCGAAGGCTTCACAGACGCTTGGGCGCAGGCCGGTACTTCTCGTGCACTGTTGAACGGTATGGTTATCGGTGTTACCGAAGGCTTCACTAAGAAGCTGCAGCTGGTTGGTGTAGGTTATCGTGCAGCCGTTAAAGGCAACTCCGTGAGTCTGGCCCTGGGCTTTTCTCACCCGGTTGACCACGCGCTGCCAGCGGGTATCACTGCTGAATGTCCAACTCAGACTGAAATCGTGCTGAAAGGCGCTGATAAGCAGCTGATTGGTCAGGTAGCAGCCGATCTGCGCGCCTACCGTCGTCCTGAGCCTTATAAAGGCAAGGGTGTTCGTTACGCCGACGAAGTCGTGCGTACCAAAGAGGCTAAGAAGAAGTAAGGTAACACTATGGATAAGAAATCTGCTCGTATCCGTCGTGCGACCCGCGCACGCCGCAAGCTCAAAGAGCTGGGTGCAACTCGCCTGGTGGTACATCGTACCCCGCGTCATATTTACGCACAGGTAATTGCTCCTAACGGTTCTGAAGTTCTGGTTGCTGCTTCTACAGTAGAAAAAGCAATCGGTGAGCAACTGAAGTACACCGGAAACAAAGACGCCGCCGCAGCTGTTGGTAAAGCAGTCGCTGAGCGCGCAATCGAAAAAGGCATCACTGGTGTTTCTTTCGACCGCTCTGGTTTCCAATATCATGGTCGTGTCCAGGCACTGGCAGATGCTGCCCGTGAAGCTGGCCTACAGTTCTAAGGTAGAGGTGTAAGATGGCACACATCGAAAAACAAGCTGGCGAACTGCAGGAAAAGCTGATCGCGGTAAATCGCGTATCGAAAACCGTTAAAGGTGGTCGTATTTTCTCCTTCACTGCTCTGACAGTGGTAGGTGACGGTAACGGTCGCATCGGTTTTGGTTACGGTAAAGCGCGTGAAGTTCCAGCAGCGATCCAGAAAGCGATGGAAAAAGCCCGTCGCAATATGATTAATGTCGCGCTGAACGACGGCACCCTGCAGCACCCTGTTAAAGGTGTGCACACAGGTTCTCGTGTGTTCATGATGCCGGCTTCTCAAGGTACCGGTATCATTGCCGGCGGTGCAATGCGCGCCGTACTGGAAGTCGCTGGGGTTCATAACGTTCTGGCTAAAGCCTACGGTTCCACTAACCCGATTAACGTGGTTCGTGCAACGCTGGATGGCCTGGCCAACATGAATTCCCCAGAAATGGTCGCTGCCAAGCGTGGCAAATCCGTTGAAGACATTCTGGGGTAATGACCATGGCTAAGACTATTAAGATTACACAAACCCGCAGCTCGATCGGACGTTTGCCGAAACACAAGGCAACGCTGCTTGGCCTGGGTCTGCGTCGTATTAACCACACCGTAGAGCGTGAAGACACGCCAGCTGTACGCGGTATGGTTAACGCGATTTCCTACATGGTTAAAGTGGAGGAGTAACAGATGCGTTTAAATACTCTGTCTCCGGCCGAAGGGTCTAAGCACGCGACTAAACGTCTGGGTCGTGGTATCGGTTCTGGCCTCGGTAAAACCGGTGGTCGTGGTCACAAAGGTCAGAACTCTCGTTCTGGCGGTGGCGTACGTCGCGGGTTCGAAGGTGGTCAGATGCCTCTGTACCGTCGTCTGCCGAAATTCGGTTTCACCTCTCGCAAAGCAGCAGTCACCGCAGAAGTGCGTCTGTCTGACCTGGCGAAAGTTGAAGGCGGTATCGTCGACCTGAACACGCTGAAAGCAGCCAACATTATCGGTATTCAGATTGAATTCGCTAAAGTTATTCTGTCTGGCGAAGTCTCTGCACCGGTAACGGTTCGCGGTCTGCGTGTCACTAAAGGCGCTCGTGCTGCAATCGAAGCTGCTGGCGGTAAAATTGAGGAATAAGTAGCAGATGGCTAAGCAACCGGGATTAGATTTTCAAAGTGCCAAGGGTGGATTTGGCGAACTAAAACGCAGACTTTTGTTTGTTATTGGTGCGCTGATTGTTTTCCGCATTGGTTCTTTTATTCCAATCCCTGGTATCGATGCCACTGTACTTGCCAAACTGCTTGAGCAACAGCGTGGCACCATCATTGAAATGTTTAACATGTTCTCTGGTGGTGCGCTGAGCCGTGCTTCTATCTTTGCCCTGGGTATTATGCCGTACATTTCGGCCTCTATTATTATCCAGCTGCTGACGGTGGTTCACCCAGCGTTAGCTGAAATCAAGAAAGAAGGGGAGGCTGGCCGTCGTAAGATTAGCCAGTACACCCGTTACGGTACTCTGGTATTGGGTATTTTTCAGTCTATCGGTATTGCTACCGGTTTACCGAATATGCCTGGAATGCAGGGCCTGGTATTAAATCCAGGCTTTGCCTTCTACTTTACCGCTGTTGTCAGCCTGGTCACCGGAACTATGTTCCTGATGTGGCTGGGTGAACAGATTACTGAACGAGGTATCGGTAACGGTATCTCAATCATTATCTTCGCTGGTATTGTTGCGGGTCTGCCGCCGGCCATTGGCCATACCATCGAGCAAGCGCGGCAAGGCGACCTGCACTTCCTCCTGTTACTGTTGGTTGCAGTTCTCGTATTTGCAGTGACCTTCTTCGTTGTTTTCGTTGAGCGTGGTCAACGCCGCATTGTGGTGAACTATGCGAAACGTCAGCAAGGCCGTCGTGTCTATGCTGCGCAGAGCACACATTTACCGCTGAAAGTGAATATGGCCGGGGTTATCCCAGCAATCTTTGCTTCCAGCATCATTCTGTTCCCGGCGACCATCGCGTCATGGTTCGGGGGCGGTACCGGTTGGAACTGGCTGACTACAATTTCAATGTATTTGCAGCCCGGACAACCGCTTTATGTGCTACTCTATGCGACTGCAATCATCTTCTTCTGTTTCTTCTATACGGCGTTGGTCTTCAACCCGCGTGAAACAGCAGATAACCTGAAGAAGTCTGGTGCATTTGTACCAGGTATTCGTCCGGGAGAACAGACGGCGAAGTATATTGATAAAGTGATGACCCGCCTGACATTAGTTGGTGCGCTGTACATTACCTTTATCTGCCTGATCCCGGAGTTCATGCGTGATGCGATGAAAGTTCCATTCTACTTCGGCGGTACCTCACTGCTGATCGTAGTCGTTGTCATCATGGACTTTATGGCTCAAGTGCAAACTCTGATGATGTCCAGTCAATATGAGTCTGCATTGAAGAAAGCAAACCTGAAAGGCTACGGCCGTTAATCAGGCGCTTGAGAAGTTACGGAGAGTAAAAATGAAAGTTCGTGCTTCCGTCAAGAAATTATGTCGTAACTGCAAAATCGTCCGTCGTGATGGTGTCGTACGTGTGATTTGCAGCGCCGAGCCTAAGCATAAACAGCGCCAGGGCTAATATTTTTCTTGCAAAGTCGGGTTGAGCTGGCTAGATTAGCCAGCCAATCTTTTGTATGTCTATGCGTTTCCATTTGAGTATCCTGAAAACGGGCTTTTCGGCATGGGACGCATAAGTAATTAAATAGGAGTGCATAGTGGCCCGTATAGCAGGCATTAACATTCCTGATCATAAACATACCGTAATTGCATTAACTGCTATTTTCGGTATCGGCAAAACCCGTTCACAGGCTATCTGTGCATCAACGGGCATCGCTGAAAATGTTAAGATCAGTGAGCTGTCTGAAGAACAAATCGACATTCTGCGTGACGCAGTTGCAAAGTTTGTTGTTGAAGGCGATCTGCGTCGTGAAGTCACCCTGAGCATCAAGCGTCTGATGGACCTTGGTTGCTATCGTGGTTTACGTCATCGTCGTGGTCTTCCAGTGCGCGGTCAGCGTACCAAGACCAACGCACGTACCCGCAAGGGTCCGCGTAAACCGAT
Source organism: Erwinia amylovora (assembly GCA_050311775.1). Taxonomy (GTDB): domain Bacteria; phylum Pseudomonadota; class Gammaproteobacteria; order Enterobacterales; family Enterobacteriaceae; genus Erwinia; species Erwinia amylovora_A. Next base: position 13,401 of record JBNONK010000023.1, read on the forward strand.
CAAGAAATAATCGGGGTGATTGAATAATGGCAAAGGCACCAGTTCGTGCACGTAAGCGTGTAAGAAAGCAAGTCTCTGATGGCGTGGCTCATGTCCATGCGTCTTTCAACAACACCATCGTAACTATTACCGATCGTCAGGGTAATGCGCTGGGTTGGGCAACAGCCGGTGGTTCCGGTTTCCGTGGTTCTCGTAAATCTACGCCGTTCGCTGCACAGGTTGCTGCAGAACGTTGCGCAGACGCCGTGAAAGAGTACGGTATTAAGAACCTGGAAGTTATGGTTAAGGGTCCAGGTCCAGGCCGCGAATCAACGATTCGTGCTCTGAACGCTGCTGGTTTCCGCATCACGAATATTACTGATGTGACTCCGATCCCTCACAACGGTTGTCGTCCGCCGAAAAAACGTCGCGTATAACGCCCGTTTTTTAGGAATGTTGGAGAAAGAAAATGGCAAGATATTTGGGTCCTAAGCTCAAGCTGAGCCGTCGCGAAGGTACAGACCTCTTCCTGAAGTCTGGCGTTCGCGCGATTGATACCAAGTGTAAGATTGAACAAGCTCCTGGCCAGCACGGTGCGCGTAAACCGCGTCTGTCTGACTATGGCGTACAGTTACGTGAAAAGCAAAAAGTTCGTCGTATGTATGGCGTGCTGGAGCGTCAGTTCCGTAACTATTATAAAGAAGCTGCACGTCTGAAAGGCAACACCGGTGAAAACCTGTTAGCTCTGCTGGAAGGTCGTCTGGATAACGTAGTTTATCGTATGGGCTTTGGTGCCACTCGTGCAGAAGCACGTCAGCTGGTTAGCCACAAATCCATCATGGTAAATGGCCGCGTTGTTAGCATCGCTTCTTATCAGGTAACTCCGAATGACGTTGTTAGCATCCGTGAGAAAGCCAAAAAGCAGTCTCGCGTGAAAGCCGCTCTGGAGCTGGCTGAACAGCGTGAAAAGCCAACCTGGCTGGAAGTTGATGCAACTAAGATGGAAGGTGTGTTCAAGCGTATTCCTGAACGTACCGATCTGTCTGCGGACATTAACGAACACCTGATCGTCGAGCTTTACTCCAAGTAAAGCTTAGTACCAAAGAGAGGACACAATGCAGGGTTCTGTGACAGAGTTTCTAAAACCGCGCCTGGTAGATATCGAGCAAGTGAGTTCGACGCACGCCAAGGTGACCCTTGAGCCTTTAGAGCGTGGCTTTGGCCACACTCTTGGTAACGCACTGCGCCGTATTCTGCTTTCATCAATGCCGGGTTGCGCGGTGACCGAGGTTGAAATTGATGGTGTACTGCACGAGTACAGCACCAAAGAGGGCGTACAGGAAGATATCCTGGAAATCCTGCTCAACCTGAAAGGGCTGGCGGTAAGAGTTCAGGGGAAAGACGAAGTTATTCTTACTCTGAATAAATCTGGCATTGGCCCTGTGACTGCAGCCGATATCACCCATGATGGTGATGTCGAAATCGTCAAGCCGCAGCACGTGATCTGCCACCTGACCGATGAGAACGCGGCTATCAGCATGCGTATCAAAGTTCAGCGTGGTCGTGGTTATGTGCCGGCTTCTGCCCGAATTCATTCGGAAGAAGATGAGCGCCCGATCGGTCGTCTGTTAGTCGACGCCTGCTACAGCCCTGTAGAGCGTATTGCCTACAATGTTGAAGCAGCGCGTGTAGAACAGCGTACTGACCTGGACAAGCTGGTCATCGAAATGGAAACCAACGGCACTATCGATCCTGAAGAAGCGATCCGCCGTGCGGCAACCATCCTGGCAGAACAACTTGAAGCTTTCGTTGACTTACGTGATGTACGTCAGCCGGAAGTGAAAGAAGAGAAACCAGAATTCGATCCGATCCTGCTGCGCCCTGTTGACGATCTGGAATTGACTGTCCGCTCTGCTAACTGCCTTAAGGCAGAAGCTATCCACTACATCGGTGATCTGGTACAGCGTACCGAGGTTGAGCTGCTTAAAACGCCTAACCTTGGTAAAAAATCTCTTACTGAGATTAAAGACGTGCTGGCTTCTCGTGGTCTGTCTCTGGGCATGCGCCTGGAAAACTGGCCGCCCGCTAGCATCGCTGATGAATAACCCGATCACAGGTTAAGGTTTCACTGAGAAGGATAAGGTCATGCGCCATCGTAAGAGTGGTCGTCAACTGAACCGCAACAGCAGCCATCGTCAGGCTATGTTCCGCAACATGGCTGGCTCTTTGGTTCGTCATGAGATCATCAAGACGACCCTGCCAAAAGCGAAAGAGCTGCGTCGTGTAGTTGAGCCGCTGATTACTCTTGCCAAGACCGACAGCGTAGCTAATCGTCGTCTGGCATTCGCCCGTACTCGTGATAACGAGATCGTGGCAAAACTGTTTAACGAGCTGGGCCCGCGTTTCGCGAGCCGTGCCGGTGGTTACACTCGCATTTTGAAGTGTGGCTTCCGCGCTGGTGACAACGCTCCGATGGCTTACATCGAGCTGGTTGATCGTCCAGAAGCTCAAGCAGAAGCTGCAGCAGAGTAATCTGTTGTACTTTGGAAAAACCGGGCTCTGCCCGGTTTTTTTATCTCTGAAATTCCCCTCTTCCCCTCTTCGCGCTATCCTGTTCACTTTCGTCCCTTCCGTGAGGTCGTTATGTGGCTTATTGACCAACTGGCAGAACAGCATATTTCCGAGGCCCAGAAAAACGGTGAACTCGATAACCTGCCCGGCAGCGGGAAAAAACTCGAGCTGGATGACGACAGTCATGTTCCAGAGGAGCTGCGTGCCGCCTACCGGTTAATGAAGAACGCCGGATTTCTTCCTCCTGAACTTGAGATACGGCGTGAAGCCATTGAGCTGAACGAGCTGCTGGCCGGTATCGATCCTCAGGATGAGCAGTATGCTCAACAGTCAAAGCGCCTGACCCTGCTGACCATTAAGCTACGACAGGCCGGAATGAGCACCGACTTTTTGCAGGGCGGGTATGCCTCTCGCCTGCATCAGCGCTTCAGCGGAGAAGAGTAATGTACAAGATTGGCCAGCTGGCTAAACTCGCAGACGTCACCCCGGACACCATCCGCTACTATGAAAAGCAGCAAATGATGGATCACGAGATCCGTACTGAAGGTGGCTTCCGTCTCTACAGCGACAATGACCTGCAGCGGCTTAAATTTATCCGCTATGGCAGGCAACTGGGATTCAGCCTGGAGGCTATCCGTGAACTGCTGTCGATCCGGGTCGATCCCGAACATCACACCTGTCAGGAGTCGAAAACCATTGTTCAGGCGAGGTTGCTGGAAGTAGAGGGCATGATTGCTGAATTACAGCATATGCAGCGTTCGTTGCAGAGGCTGAATGATGCCTGTTGCGGCACGGCCCACAGCAGCGTTTATTGCTCTATTCTGGAATCTCTGGAAAAAGGTGCGCTTGCCTCAGCAGCAGATTGATCTTTGGCAGGTTCAGTTCTATAGTCATCGCGATCATCTACCACAGGAAACTATCATGTCTGGTTACCAACACAAAAAAGGCATTATCCGGGATAATGCGATCGAAGCCCTGTTGCACGATCCGCTGTTCAAAGTCAGGATCGAAGCGAATGCGAAAGGTAAGGGCAGCTACCGACGGAAAGATAAACATGCGAAGAAAGGTAACCGGGAGGCCAGTGTTAAAGACAGCTTTACCACTGGCCTTCTCCTTTTAAGTGCATAAAAAAACCGCCTCAGGGCGGTTTAGTGTTTCAATGCTGCCGTGATTAAGGCTGGCCATTCTGCTGCTTGAGCAGGTCACGGATTTCGGTCAACAGCGTCTCTTCCGCAGTAGGTTTTGGTGCTGGTTTTTCCACTTCTTTTTTCTGATAGAGCTTATTCATCAGTTTAATCGCCATGAAGATGGCGAAGGCCACGATGATAAAATCAAAAACGGTCTGAATAAAAATACCATACTGCATCACAACAGCCGGTGCGGTACCTTCAGCCGGCTTGAGTACCCAACTGAATGACTTAAAGTCTACGCCCCCGATCAATAACCCCAGAGGTGGCATAATAATATTCGCCACCAGAGAGGACACGATTTTACCGAATGCTGCACCGATAATGACACCGACCGCCAGATCGACAACGTTACCGCGCATCGCGAAATCGCGAAACTCTTTGAATAAACTCATTGTTATCTCCTTTCTTGTGCCAATTGTTAAGTCTAACAAACGATCGGACTTTTTCCATTGCCTTTGCGGAATAATTAAAATTATCAGAGGGGTAAAGCAGCGGGCGGGGAAGAGCCGCCCACCGCTTATTAAAGGAAGAAAGGGCTTGGCTGGAACAGGCGTTCGACATCGGGAACAAACTTTTTATCGGTCAGGAACATGATGACGTGGTCTCCCTGCTCAATACGCAAATTGTCATTAGCGATCATGACGTCATCTCCGCGCACCACAGCACCAATTATTGTGCCTGGCGGTAATTTAATATCGTCAATTTGCCTGCCCACCACGCGGGAGGTGGTTTCATCACCATGAGCAATGGCCTCAATGGCCTCTGCCACTCCGCGGCGCAGGGATGAAACGCCAACGATATCAGCTTTACGGACGTGGCCCAGCAGGGCTGAGATGGTGGCCTGCTGCGGTGAAATAGCGATATCAATCACGCTACCCTGCACCAGGTCAACATAGGCTTTACGCTGGATCAGTACCATCACTTTCTTGGCCCCCATCTTCTTGGCCAGCATCGCTGACATGATGTTGGCTTCGTCGTCGTTGGTGATGGCAATAAACAGATCGATTTGATCGATATGCTCTTCTGCCAGCAGCTCCTGATCCGAGGCATCGCCGTAAAATACAATGGTGTTCTGCAGGACTTCCGCCAGCTCGGCGGCGCGCTGTTGATCCCGCTCGATCAGCTTCACGCTGTAATCTTTTTCCAGCCGCTGCGCCAGACCAGAACCGATATTGCCTCCGCCGACGATCATGATGCGCTTGTATGGCCTCTCAAGACGCTGGTATTCACTCATTACCGCCCTGATATTTTGGCTGGCCGCAATAAAGAACACTTCATCGCCCGCTTCGACGATGGTCGAGCCTTGCGGTCGTATCGGACGGTCCTGGCGGAAAATGGCGGCGACGCGAGTATCAATGTGCGGCATATGCTCGCGCATAACAGACAGAGCGTTACCGACCAGCGGGCCGCCATAATAGGCTTTGACCACGGCGAGGCTGACTTTACCCTCGGCAAAGTTAACGACCTGCAGCGCCCCGGGGTATTCGATCAGGCGGTAAATGTTATTGATAACCAGCTGTTCAGGAGAGATCAGATGGTCGATCGGGACGGCTTCAGGAATAAACAGTTTTTCAGCATCGCGGATATAGTCGGGCGCCCGGATGCGGGCGATACGGTTCGGCGTGTTAAATAGGGAATAGGCGACCTGACAGGCCACCATATTGGTCTCATCCGAATTGGTGACTGCAACCAGCATATCCGCATCTTCCGCCCCGGCTTCCCGCAGCACGCGTGGGTGCGAACCATGTCCCTGCACCACGCGCAGATCGAATTTATCCTGCAACTGACGCAGCCGAATAGCATTCGTGTCGACTACGGTAATGTCGTTGTTTTCACCGACCAGGTTTTCGGCGAGGGTGCCGCCCACCTGACCGGCGCCAAGAATGATTATTTTCATTATCAGCCTGCTTAAAGGGTTCAGAAAAGGCCGGTAGACCGGGCTGAGCAGCTATTTTTTTAACAGTTTCGCGTAGTAGAAACCATCACCGCCTTGCGGATCGGGGAAGACCTGCAGACCCGGTTTTTCACTGCTACCGGTATCCTGCAGTTGTGCATCATCATGACGCTGCAGGAAAGCAGCAATCTGCAGATGGTTCTCTTCCGGCAGGATTGAGCAGGTGGCATACAGCAGCGTACCGCCAGGCTTCAGGTATGGCCAGATAGCTTCGAGTATCTGCTGCTGAAGGGTTGCCAGCTCCGAAATATCGCGATCGCGGCGCAGCCATTTAATGTCAGGATGGCGGCGAATAACGCCCGTGGCAGAGCAGGGGGCATCCAGCAGGATACGGTCAAACTGAACGTCACTGCACCACTTTTCAGGCGTACAGCCATCACCGAGTTTAACTTCGGCGCTCATATTCAGGCGCTGAAGATTTTCACTGATCCGTGCCAGACGCTGAGCATCGATATCAACAGCCATCACCTTTGCCTGAGGAGCAGCCTCAAGGATGTGGGTTGTTTTGCCGCCAGGAGCAGCGCATAAATCGAGGACAGAGTCATTATCCTGAGGAGAAAGCAGAGCCACGCAACCCTGGGCTGACGCATCCTGCACCGTCACCCAGCCCCGATCGAAACCGGGCAGCTGAGTTACTGCACAAGGGCTTTCCAGCCGCAGAGCATCAGGGTGAGTCGGATGGGGTTCTGCACTTTTGCCCTCTGCTTTAAGCAGCTCCAGCCAGGCATCGCGGCTATGATGCTGGCGATTAACGCGTAGCCACATTGGTGGACGTTGATTGTTGGCATCAACAATGCTTAGCCACTGTTCTGGCCAGGCGCGTTTCAGGCGCTCAAGCAGCCATTTGGGGTGCAGGTGCTTCTGAGCGCCTTCGTTCATTGCCTTCATCAACTCTTCCTGCTTACGCTGGAACTGCCGCAGTACGCCGTTAATCAAACCTTTCAACTGCGGCCGCTTAAGGGCAATGGCACCTTCCACCGTTTCAGCCAGTGCGGCATGAGCCGGAATACGGGTGAACATCAGTTGATATAAGCCCACCATGATCAGGAAGTGGATCGAGCGCTGCTTACCGGTCATCGGGCGCGCCATCAGCTGGTTGATGATCCATTCCAACTGGGGCAGAGTGCGGAGAACGCCATAGCAAAGCTCCTGCAGCAGGGCAGAGTCTTTATCCACCAGAGTCTTCTGTGCGGTAGGCAGCACGTTGCTCAGCGACTGTCCCTGTTCGACCACTTTCTCAATAGTCTGGGCAGCCAGAGCGCGCAAGTTGGTATTTTTTTTCATTGAGCTATCGCAAGTCAAAAGTCACCCGGCATCACGCCGGGCAAAATATCAGGCAAGAATATTGCCGGGGGTGAACCAGTCACGGCGGGAGTTGAGCAGATCCTGGGCTTTCATGGCTTTTTTGCCTGCAGGCTGCAGCTCTTCAAGTACCAGCACACCCTCCGCTGTGGCCACCTGAATACCGCGCTTATCAGCCTGCACTATTTCACCCGGTTCCCCGTCGACAGGGGGCTGAACAGAGGCCTTCCAGACCTTGATCGGTTGATCTTCGACGGTAAAATAGCTGACCGGCCACGGATTAAAAGCACGGATGCAGCGTTCAAGCTGCGCAGCGGAAAGGGACCAGTCGAGCCTGGCTTCGTCTTTACTCAGTTTTTCCGCGTAGCTGACCTGCGCTTCATCCTGCACTTCAGGTTTTGTCGTTCCGGCCGAAAGTTGCTCCAGCGTGGTCAGCATACCTGCCGGGCCCAGCTCTGCCAGTTTGTTATACAAAGAAGCGCTGGTATCTTCAGGTTCTATCGGGCAGGCCAGTTTGTGCAGCATGTCGCCGGTATCGAGTCCGACATCCATTTTCATGATAGTGACGCCGGTTTCGCTGTCGCCAGCCCAGAGCGAACGCTGGATCGGGGCCGCACCGCGCCATTTCGGCAGCAGGGAACCATGCACGTTGATGCAGCCCAGACGAGGCATATCCAGCACCGGCGCAGGGAGAATCAATCCGTAGGCGACCACTACCATCACATCGGCATTCAGGCTGGCAACCAGCTGCTGATTCTCTTCGGGACGTAAAGATTTAGGCTGGAAAACGGGGATGTTGTGCTGCTCTGCCAGTTGCTTGACCGGGCTTACCGTCAACTTGTTTCCGCGACCGGCGGGACGGTCTGGCTGGGTGAATACCCCTACCACGTTGTGGCTGGATGACAACAGCGCGTCCAGATGACGCGCTGCAAAGTCAGGGGTGCCAGCAAAGATAATGTTTAAGTCGGACACGCTGTTCCCTTATTTTGAGGCTCATCAGTCCCGAGCATTCTGGCGATAGAGTTTTTCCAGCTTCTGACGGATGCGCTGACGTTTCATGGGCGAGAGGTAATCGATAAAGAGTTTTCCGACCAGGTGATCCATTTCATGCTGGATACAAATAGCCAGCAGACCATCCGCTTCCAGCTCGTAGCTGTTGCCTTCACGATCCAGCGCGCGGATTTTAACGTTCTCGGCGCGAGGAACCAGCGCACGCTGTTCAGGGATTGAGAGGCAGCCTTCTTCAATGCCGGTTTCGCCGCTTTTTTCGAGCATTTCCGGATTGATCAGGACCAGACGTTCATCGCGATTTTCAGAAACGTCAATCACGATAATGCGCTGATGGACATCGACCTGCGTCGCCGCCAGCCCAATGCCTTCTTCGGCGTACATGGTTTCGAACATATCATCAACGATACGCTGAATTTCAGCATTCACTTCTTTTACGGGTTTCGCAACGATACGCAGGCGATCGTCAGGAAAATGTAATACCTGCAAAACTGACATAACTTTCCAGATCTGTGTTCAAGGGATGAGATATTTATTCCGCTTATTGTAGACATTTCGGGCCGCGATTGACAGCATTCCCGCTATGTTAGCCATGGGCCACCACAAGGATTGTATGATGAGGCCAGCGGAGATTTGGTTACGCCTGTCAGGGGTAAAGAAAATACAAAGTCAGCTCTGTCTGCAGGTCGTCAGCTCGCTGGAACAGTTGGCGCGCGTAGGGGCGAAGGAGCTGAAATATGCCGGGCTGAATCCGGAGCAGGTGGCTGCCTTCCAGCAGTGCGACCGCGAGATCATTGCGCAGACGTTGGACTGGCTTGAACATCCCCGGCATCATCTGCTGAATTTTGGCAGCCCGGCTTATCCGGAGCGGCTGAGAAGCATTGCAAATTTTCCCGTTATCCTTTTTGTTCAGGGCGATCCCGACCTGTTACTGACGCCGAAAATTGCCATCGTGGGCAGCAGGAATTGCTCACACTATGGCCGGAACTGGGGAACTTTCTTTGCACAAGCGTTGGCCCTGAATGGAATAACTATCACCAGCGGCCTGGCGACCGGCATCGACGGTGTTGCTCATCGGGCTGCGCTGGAGGTTGGCGGAAAAACGCTGGCGGTTTTAGGCAGTGGGTTGGCCCATATTTACCCGAGGCGGCACTGTTCCTTAGCTGAAGAGATCGTTGCCAGTGGTGGTGCGATGGTTTCTGAGTTTCCGCTGCTAACCAGGCCACTTGCAGGGCATTTCCCGCATCGCAACCGGATCATCAGTGGCCTGAGTATGGGCGTATTGGTGGTGGAAGCCGCGTTGAAGAGTGGTTCGTTGGTCACGGCCAGGCTGGCACTGGAGCAGAATCGCGATGTTTATGCCTTGCCTGGCGCGATAGGTAATCCGGGTAGTGAAGGCACCCACTGGCTGATTCAACAGGGGGCTCTGTTAGCCGCACACCCTAATACAATCCTGGAACAGCTGCAAAGCGACCTCAGATGGCTTCCCGCCTCGCAAAAATCAACAATATATTCTGTCCCGCAGGGCAATACTCCATTGCCATTTGCTGATGTGTTGGCTAACGTAGGAGATGAGGTTACACCTGTTGACGTCGTCGCTGAACGTGCCGGCCAACCTGTGCCAGCCATCGTAGCTAAGCTGCTTGAGTTGGAGTTAGCAGGGTGGATCGCAGCTGTACCCGGCGGCTATGTCCGATTGAGGAGGGCAAGCCATGTTCGACGTACTAATGTACTTATTTGAAACGTATATCCACAACGAAGCAGAAATGCGGGTTGATCAGGATAAATTGACTGATGACTTAACCGATGCCGGTTTTCATCGTGAAGATATCTATAATGCGTTGAACTGGTTGGAGAAGCTGGCAGATTATCAGGACGGCCTCGTCGCTCCAATTTTGCTGGCTACCGATCCGCTGTCTATGCGTATCTACACCGAGGAAGAGAGTCAGCGTTTAGATGCCAACTGTCGGGGCTTTATTTTGTTTCTGGAGCAAATCCAGGTGCTGAATCTGGAAACCCGTGAAATGGTCATCGAACGTATTATGGCTCTGGATACCCTCGAGTTTGATCTGGAAGATCTCAAATGGGTCGTGCTGATGGTGCTGTTCAACATCCCCGGATGTGAAAACGCCTACCAGCAAATGGAAGAGCTTCTTTTCGACGTCAATGAAGGAATAGTGCACTGAAGAATCCCTTCGTGTAATGAAAGCATATGAATAAAACAGCGCTTTTCGCTGTGCGAAAAAATGAACCCTGCCCCCAGTGTGGGGCAGAAATGGTTATTCGCTCCGGGAAACACGGCGCTTTTCTTGGATGCTCAAATTATCCCGAGTGTGACTACATTCGGCCGCTTAAAAATCAGGCCGATGGCCATATCGTTAAGGTTCTGGAAGGCCAGCACTGTCCGGATTGCCAGGCTGAGCTGGTTCTGCGCCAGGGACGTTATGGCATGTTTATCGCCTGCAGCAACTACCCCGACTGTGAACACACGGAGCTGATCGACAAGCCGGATGAAACCACGCTTTCCTGCCCGCAGTGTCAGCAGGGCAAACTCGTCCAGCGTCGTTCACGTTATGGCAAAAATTTTCACGCCTGCGATCGCTATCCTGACTGCCAGTTTGCTGTCAATTTCACGCCGATCGAGGGTGAGTGTGAGTTTTGCCATTTCCCCCTATTGATCGAGAAAAAAACGGCGCGCGGAGCCAGGCGTTTTTGCGCCAGCAAGGCCTGCGGTAAGCCAGTAACAGCAGGAAACAGCAGTGAAGAATGAGTGCTTACCAGGTTCCCTGGACTATTGTGTGGCGCAGATCGGGCAGGGGGCTGTTGTCGCCTATCCTACCGAGGCTGTTTTTGGACTGGGATGCGATCCTGATAACGAATCAGCCGTGATGGCACTGCTGGCATTAAAGCAGCGCCCGATGGCTAAAGGGCTGATCCTGATTGCCGCCGATTATCAGCAGCTGCAGCCTTATCTCGACGATGCTCAGCTTTCTGAGCAGCAAAAAGAGCGCATGTTTGCCTGCTGGCCGGGGCCGGTGACCTGGGTAGTGCCCGCTCGTGCAACCACTCCCCGCTGGTTGACCGGGCAGTTTACTTCTCTGGCCGTCCGGGTCAGCGACCATCCTGATGTTCGGCAGCTCTGTCAGGCCGTTAACAAGCCGCTGGTTTCAACCAGCGCGAATCTGACTACTTTACCTCCCTGCCGGACCGCGGCAGAAGTTCACCAGCAGTTTGGAGAAGCCTTCCCTGTTTTGCTGGCAGAAACAGGAGGGCGGACCAATCCATCTGAAATTCGCGATGTTTTAACCGGCGAACTCATCCGTCAGGGATAACTATAATGACTCAACAATTTGCGGTGTTCGGTAATCCGATTGACCACAGTAAATCGCCACGCATTCATCAGCTGTTCGCCGGGCAGATGGGAATCGCTCATCCTTATGACAGAATCTGTGCACCGGTCGACGCTTTTGCCCGGTCTGTTGCCGGGTTTTTTGCTCAGGGTGGAGGCGGTGCCAATGTAACTCTGCCTTTTAAAGAACAAGCCTGGGAGCTGGTGGACGAACTGACTCCGCGGGCATCGATGGCAGGCGCAGTAAATACGCTGAAAAAGCTGGAAGATGGCCGCCTGCTGGGTGATAACACCGATGGAATTGGCCTGCTGACAGACCTTGAGAGACTGAAGTTGATCAAACCCAGCGATCGGATCCTGCTTGTAGGCGCTGGTGGCGCAGCGCGCGGTGTGATCCTGCCATTACTTTCTTTCGGTTGTTCCCTGACGATCACCAACCGAACCCTTCATAAGGCTCAACTACTGGCGGATGTTTTCCAGCATGCCGGAGGGATCCATGCCTGTGCGATGGATCAGCTGGAGGGAGAGCACTTTGATTTGATCATCAATGCGACATCCAGCGGTGTGGGCGGGAATATACCTGCGTTGCCTGCCACACTAATTGGCCAGCATTCCCGTTGTTACGATATGTTTTATCAGGCCGGGCCAACACCGTTCCTCCGCTGGTGCAGGCAGCAGGGAGCTATGCAACTGGCTGATGGTCTCGGAATGCTGGTGGGGCAGGCTGCTCACTCTTTCTTTTTATGGCATGGCCAGCTGCCTGATATCACCCCGGTGATTGCGATCCTGAAGGCAGAACTCAGCGCATGAATCAGGCAATTCAGTTTCCCGATCGGGAAGAGTGGGAAGAGGCGATCGGGGCGGTCTGTTTCCCTGCGCTGGTAAACGGTTTTCAGGTTACCTGTGCTGTCAGCGGCGAATCATTGATTCGCCGTTTTGGGGAAGCGGGAACAATGCTGGATCTTTTCCGCCAGCATCGCTGGGATCTTGAAGAGGAAGCTGAAGCGGTGATTAAAGCAGGTCAGGAAGACGAACAGGGGCGGTTCTGGCTTTCCTGTGCCAGATAGTCGTTCTTCCAGCCGACATAATTGCTTGCTGAATAGAGCAGGCCGCTGATTTCCTCTTCTGTCAGCGGACGTACCTGTTTTACCGGGCTACCTAAATAGAGATAGCCGCTTGCCAGGCGTTTGCCCGGTGGGACCAGGCTACCGGCACCAATCATCACGTCATCTTCTACTATCACCCCATCCAGCAGAATTGATCCCATACCGACCAGTACGCGATTGCCTATCCTGCAGCCGTGGAGCATTGCCTTATGCCCTACTGTCACATCCTCTCCCACAATCAGCGGATTGCCTTCAGGATTCGCCACCGATTTATGGGTTACGTGGAGGACGCTCCCATCCTGGATATTGCTGCGCTTCCCAATGACCACCTGGTTCACATCGCCGCGAATGGCTACCAGCGGCCAGATGCTCACGTCGTCATGTAACCGGACATCGCCTACCACCACGCTGGAGGCATCCACCATCACCCGCAGGCCTTGCTGCGGATATGTATCTTTATAAGGGCGTAAATTCCTGGACATAACTACCTCTTTATGAAACACGATCCCTGAAGCGTAGTGCCGGAGGGGATTGGCGATCAATATCTGCCGCGAAAGATGCGGTAATTTTGTGCGGATCGTCTGAGATCTCAGCGTAAAGAGTGAAAATACAGCAACCGAATGGAAAGATCGAAAAAAGGCTTGTGCTCTGAAAACGGATCCCTATAATGCGCCTCCATCGACACGGAACAACGGCTTACCGGCCGCCGGGTTGAGAGGTTCAGGAAGCTGAATCTGCAGAGAAAAACTTCTCAAAAAGAAGTTGACTCTGAAAGAGGAAGGCGTATTATACGCCACCTCGCGGCAGAGTGGCTCAGCTACTTCCCGCACCGCTCTTTAACAATTTATCAGACAATCTGTGTGGGCACTCGCAGGATTGATATCAGCGTCGCAAGGCGCAAAAAATATCAAGCCTTAAGAGTGAACACATAATGAAATTCATTATGACGTTTTACACTTGAGCATCGCTGCACGTGTTGCAGCAAATCAAACTTAAATTGAAGAGTTTGATCATGGCTCAGATTGAACGCTGGCGGCAGGCCTAACACATGCAAGTCGAACGGTAGCACAGAGAGCTTGCTCTCGGGTGACGAGTGGCGGACGGGTGAGTAATGTCTGGGAAACTGC
>JBNONK010000024.1:0-7297 GCA_050311775.1 Erwinia amylovora
CCACGGCCTCTTTAAGGATCTCGGCTTCCATCGTCTTTTTGCCCAGAAGGCGCTGGAGTTCGCGGATTTGCTTATTGGCGGCAGCGAGCTCGGAGGCCGGCACCACTTCCTCGCCCGATGCAACAGCCGTCAGCGAGCCGTCTTCATATTGCTTGCGCCATTTGAATATCTGGTTTGCATTGATGCCATGCAGGCGCGCGACATGAGACACGGTCATACCGGGTTCCATAGTCTGCTGAATAATGGCAATTTTTTCCTGCGGTGTACGACGCCGACGCCGCTCAGGTCCTGATAACACTTCAACCATCTTATTATTCTGACTGGTGTTAAACATAGTTCCAAGACTACCTCTTATTTTAAGAGAGGCGAAGTGTCTGGTGATCTATGGGGCTAATCTACTTCTACCTTACCTAACTCATGGTTCAATAAGCGTCTGGTACTGGATTTTAGCGATAGCGTAACGAACCCGGCGTTGAATACGCTGGAAAACCTGAATTGCTTCACCAGTTCTTCAGCAATACGCAATACCCGGCAGATATAGCCCGTTTCCAGCACCTCCAGCGACTTTGCCGAAATACCAATACTCAACAGCTCATGTCGCAGTATCTCAAGCTGGCATCCCTTGATGTCATAGTTCACACCACGTGCCAGACACGCCCACTTCATTTTAGACGGCAGACTCTGGAAGCCCGTACCAACCTCAAAAGATCTCCCGCCAATGTACGCGGTTTTATACGACTGCCTGTAAGAAACCGTTAGCGGTGATTCCTTCACCAAATCCACGCCTGTTTCAGCCAGTCGCGACAGAAAGTTGAAAATGAATATTTTGTTCTTCTTCGTGGGATTCTCATTATAGTAATCCAGCAATGCATCCAGATTTATTTCAAGCGGCTCAAGGTTGTTCCAGACACTCACTACCAGCTCCCTGAATGCAGCGTTAGGAATTTCGCGTTTAGACTGCTGATGTTTAGCATTCTGCCCACGGTCGATCGCAACGCCGATCAATTCATCAAATGAGTAGCTTTTACGCTTGGTGAAAATATCAGTCAGATAATGGTAGCGATCCTTACGGCTAAGGTATGCCTCGCGGTCTTTGCCAAACAACTTACGCAGGAAACCTTGAGAAACAGCATATTCCCGGCAAGAACTTTGAGCATTGGAATACCCGGTTAGTTTAATGATTCCCGCGCTTGCCAGTGCCTCCATTGCACGTTCATGCGTCGGTCCACTTTTCTTAAATACTCCAGGAAGTTTATCCCTACCCAGCTCAAATGGTACTGGCACAGAATAAGACCATTTTTTACTCGCCTTAATCTTTGCTTTTTTCTTGTTTTTACGACTACAGGTCGACACACAAATAACATGCTGAAGAAATACTGCTATATTACGATAAAATGGACGCCGAAGACTTGGCACACCATTATAAGGAATACTGAAAACGACCGACTTGAAATAGTCCAGCGTTGAATCTGTCACAAGGATATTGTTATGCGTAATGTATGGTTTCATAATTCACCTGTATATTGAGATCAAAGCACCATGCCCTGACCCCATTTATTTACAACTGAATTACGCAAATCATATGTGAACCCAACAAGGTTCAGATGCTGGATAATGATCATAATATTGGAGGCTGGAGCCTCATGATAGCTGATACTGGATAATGGCTATAGTATGTAATGACATATATACAACAATATAGAGATAGAGTGTATACAGAGTATAATAGATATATCTATATACCTTGTAGACGTAAATAGCGAATAAATATCAGTTTGGCCAGAATGGGATTGGCGGATTCGTAAAACGTTACCGGTTATTAAGCGGTACAGCCTCCTCCCGGTGATATTCAATAGCGGTTGTAGACACATGTTATTCTCTGGTTTTATTCTTTTGAAACCTCGAATTTGCTTAAAACCGCCGCTCCTTGCAACCATCAGAATAAGGGGAAACCATCGCCGATTTCCCCCTACCATTGTACGAGATGCGAATCGGACACTAAACAGCAGCGGTAGTTCGCCGGTCTACCACGCCAAAATCCGGCAACGTTGGGCGGTCTGGAAGGGTGTTTTTTTGCAGGTCACTCATTTCAGTTCTGCCTGTTAACCGATTAATCAGTGAAGTAACTGGCCTCTGAATCTGCCGGGCTGGTCTCCGTACAACAGGCTGATGACGAAGCGGACAGCCCCCTTGCTTAGGGATGAATTGCTGGTGAAGGACAGCAACCCGACTCTGCGTTGAATGCAGAATTGCACAGCCAGAAACCAGGTTCGCCTACAAAACCGCAATCACTAAATCACTCAATCACTTTTTTTCAAAGCGCTAAATGTTTTCACCATGGTTAGCCTACCAGTGCTGAGTAGTGTTGATCACCCATTTTCAGCAACTATGCGAGTTAACGCATCTACATACCCTCCCGATATCCTCTTTGAACGATTTCAGCGAAAAGCTCATCAACAAACCTTGTTGCGATTATGGGTATTCAGCGCCAGAATGGTTATCACAATCGATCCGCATTTCAACAGATTGCGATCACTTTCAACGTAAGGCTAAGAGACTTATGAATACCGATTTGATGCCCAATTTCTGGAAGCTGTCACATGGCTGGAAGGAGTTTTCATTCCTGGATATGGTCGAATGCATTGATGAAAAACTCGTCTACATTCACCGTACGACCGCTGGTAAAGGCGCGTCTTCTGTTAGTCAGGCAGAGGAGTTCGTAAACGCTCCGATTGGCGATTACTTCTACCTGACTCACGGTAATCAGGGGGTATTCCTGCTTGGTCAGTTCACTGGCCCGGTTAACTACTTCACAAAACACAGTGATGGTTGGATGGACAGACCATTCCGGCTGATCCACAAAGCCAATGCCAGAGAGGCGTATTATGGTGTCGAGAAATGGTGGACACCTAATCACAACTCTACCTTTGTTAAGGTTCCGCACCACGAATATGATTTATTTGAAGAGCTGATATTGACGCCCTATTTTGATATCAACCTGAAAGATTTTTAGATAAATCTCAAGGATGATTCTCCAAGGAGAAAATCACTAAGCAATCACTGTAAAATAATAAGGGATAATGATGATTTATCAATGCTATTCATGTTCTAGAACAACCTTCGAAACAAGCTGTCCGTGGTGCTCTCCAGATGTATCTGGAGCATTTCGGCAAATGACGCCATTAGATCCATCCTATTACCCTGATTTCCAGTACCAGTCTAAAGGCATCATAAAAGATTTATTTGGTAAGAAGAAAGAGCAGTCTCAACTCAACGCCCTACTTGAAAATGTTCTTTTGAAATATGCCACACTGAAAGATCCTTATTTTACCAACTTTATTCACACATCAAGATTTTCGTATAACAATCAGGATAGCAACAGTAATATAAATAGTGAGCGCAATAGTGATTATTCAGAGATCCAATTATTCCAGGAAGTACTGATTAGAAAAGGGTTTAACGAACTGGAGCAGTTACCATCATTGTTAGACAAGCTATTGCTGACAACTTCATTCAACTCTATTTATTCAGGGTTTGCCCGTGAGGTTAAGCGTCATATCAAGCCAACCCTTACCGAAACATTAAAATCATGGATCGAAGAGGCTGGTACAACTTATCGTGCGGACCTTTCCTTATTCCTGTATTACCTGTGGAGTAATAAAATTCAGTACCCTGCTATAGCATATAACGAGCAGGCAGAAAGTACACTAGGCACACCATTATTATCATTTGACGCTATCGAAAAATTCCTTGCTATCTGCGAGAGTATCTATTTTGATATTTTAGTAGACAGACTGGCTAGCCGCCTTGAACACTTTAATCCAAACAAATTTGTCACAATGTATCTTGTTGATGCAATGGATGGGTTCCAGTTTGAGACCTTCTTGGTTGAAATATTCCAGACTATAGGATATGACGTTAAAGAAACAAAGAAAACACATGATCAAGGGGCGGATTTATTCGTTACCCGCTTCGGGAAGAATATGGTTATACAGGCAAAAAATTATTCTGGCTCAGTTGGCAATTCGGCAGTGCAGCAGGCAATTTCAGCAAAAGCATTTTATGGGTGTGATGAAGCAATGGTTGTGACAAACTCTTACTTCACCCGATCCGCTAAGGAATTAGCTGATTCCGCAATGGTTCGTTTGATTGATAGAAAAGAACTTCAAAACTATCTGGATGATTACAATCAGAAAATAATTGAAGATTTCCAGTCAGAATCATGAGGTAAAAATGGAGTGGTTGTAAGCCACTCCATTCAACTCTTATCAGGCCGTAAAACTATTGTGTCATAAACTTATCAAGATTTTTGCAAATAAAACAATAGCGACGGCCAACCTGCTTACGTTTATAAATAATCTGAATGGTACTGTACTCCTTTTTCACATCGGATAATAAAACCCCTTTTTTTGTTAATAATGTCAGAATGCCCTTACGCTGAGATTTCGGCAAGCAGTTATGTACCAGATCCTTATCAACTGCATATACCGTACGTCCTTTAACTTTGTGGATAATGACCGGTGCCTTTTTAATCGCCTTTTGAGTTACGCGATCATTTCCAATCAGATTTAAAAGATCATCCTTTTTGATAAAATCAATAATTGCATCAAACGAACGACCTAATGGTGACTTCGTTACCTCAGGTTCAGATAAAACCACCTTAAGGGAGTCCAGGTAGCAGGTTGAGATCCCCTTCATAACATCCTGCTTTGTAAAGGGTAAAACACCATATTTCACAGCCATGGAACCTGCTACATAAGCGATGGCAAAACGTTTGGCGATACGTACCTGAATGCCGGAGTTACGATCGACCTGATGCTTGTTGAGGAAGAACTCAATGCCTTTTTCGAGCTTCCGTTTCACACTCTCACGATCATCCTGAATATCCGCTACCAGGCGCTTGAGAAAGGCAGGTTTGGCACTACCGTAATATCGGTGAGTTGCATCCTTTATCGCATGAACAAGTTCATTGCTGGAATTAATACCATCTGGCAGTGATTCGAAGATCCCCATTTCAGCACCAGCATCTGCATTAACGTCGATTACACGCACATTTTCGCCTTCAAGGCGCTCAACGTTCCCGCAAGCAGCAAGTTGTTGAAGGCTGCACTCACCCGTACTGAAAATACTTACCTGCCATTCAGCAACTTTGTTCTCATACATTGCAGAGCGTGTTTTCCCTTTCCCTCCTGAAAGCGTATACACACGGTTTTGCATAATCTTAGCAGCTGCCAGTACGTCTTTATCTAACAGCTTCGACTCATCGAGAACCAGATAGCTGTCGTTATGGGCCACGGCAATCTCCTCAAGCCCCTTATCCGTATTGTTCCACAGTACGACAACATCTTTCGGTGAACCTGCTAATGATGCCAGCATGTAGGCACTGGACGTTTTTCCTATACTACTCATCCCCCACAAATGAAACCCGCCCCCTTCCATACCTGAAAGCTTAAGGAGAAAACCTGAAAATCCGCAGCACAGAGCCAACATAATACGCGAGCTTTATATAGCATATGGAGCGACATTCATTTTCCATAATTTTAATGTCTGCTGTTTATCCTCGACTGGTAAATGATTTTTAGCACCAGGATGCAGTACTGGCTTATCCCCTTTAACTTTGCCAATAGCTATATCGTTAACACGCAAATATACATCACCATAAAAACCAGGCTTATAGCACAGTGTGATTATCTTATCGGTTTCCTTAATTACTTCTTGATGAGCTTGAATCCAGTATTCTTTAGTCACATTGGGATTATGCCCGCACGTTAATAACGTTTTTTTTAACTCCAATACACTGACAAGTGCCTTGGCTGGTACAAGCACACGGGTCGACTCCATCTCTTGAAAATCAGTGATTTTAATAAGTCGGTATGCAACTGGACATGATTCGGAAATTTTTGTACGAGCCAACAATGTAACAAATAGCTTTTCTTTTTTATTATTCAATATCTCTTTATATTCTTTTATTTATAGTTCCTTATCGTATTTAAAGATCACATCATAGTTGCAGCAATAAACATCAGAATTAAGGCGTGAGAGCTCCCCTGTGTGATTTTTCACACAACACTATTATTTGGTTAAAAATCGCAGGAACAGTTTACAACTGGTGTATTTACTAATAGACCATGGAATCATTTCATTATCAAATGGTCACCATACTTCCTTACCTTATACATGAAGGTTAATCCGGTTATCCCAATAGAATCCAACTTAATCAGAGAATCAACATATTGATTACGCAATAGACGATATTTTTTAGTCCATCGCTTCCTTTTCCTTTCCTTGTTCCCCTGTAAATGATAATCATCATACTGGATTGACTCGACTCGCCACCAGATAGCTTTAAAACGGTAGCTCACCTGTCGTAATGGGGCTTTTAACTTACTTACTAGCATGGGGCGATTTATTACATTTCCCCGCGTATTCATATTCTTCTTGTTCTTCATCCTGATACGTAGCCTTTTAATAGCCTGCTTGTCATTGGGAATGATAAGATGAAAATGAGGCATCCACTTTTTAATATCTATGTGGTAATCCATTTCAAACCCACCGATCACTATTCCAGAGAAGCCACATTCATTTAACCAGCGACGAAGCCGTGCTATTAATGTATCGGGCTGCCATTTTAATAGTTGATTGTCATAAAATGCATCCTGATAGAATATTAAAGTGATACTTCGCCATTTTTTGCTTTTCTTACATAAACGGAGCACTTCTCCAATCATTTCCAGTCGGTGTTTCCTGAAGCATTCAGGACATGCAGCGCTCCCGCAAGGATAGCTCGGATGGCAATCTTTAAGTTTTTTAAAGAGATCCTGGTAAACTTTCCCCTGGCATTTCTGCAATGATTTTACCCTGAAGCACTTTTCCGCTCTGACCTTCACCACTGTTTCAAATTTTGGCAATGCTTCGGCTAGCGCTTCATTCTTATCACTTAACCTTGCCAGTGGTATTTTCATTACTCTCCTTACTGATTTATGGTTGGACGCTCTTCAATCCAACGCTGGATATCCTCATCTCGCCAGGCAACGGAACGATTTCCAGTTAGCGAAACTTGGTTTGGAAAACTTTTATTGGCAATCAGGCGATATAACGTTGCCTAGATTAGCCCCATAGATCACCAGACACTTCGCCTCTCTTAAAATAAGAGGTAGTCTTGGAACTATGTTTAACACCAGTCAGAATAATAAGATGGTTGAAGTGTTATCAGGACCTGAGCGGCGTCGGCGTCGTACACCGCAGGAAAAAATTGCCATTATTCAGCAGACTATGGAACCCGGTATGACCGTGTCTC
>JBNONK010000025.1:0-5225 GCA_050311775.1 Erwinia amylovora
TGCAGGGTCCAGCGCTTATCCGCGACCAGAGTACTGGCCGTCCGGCTGTGCTGAATTTTTGCCAGCGCCTTCCCGGCACAATAGCCCAGCTCAAACAGACGATCGTTATCCGGAAAGAGCAGGCGGGGGATCTGCCAGCCTTTCACGTTGTTCAGAATCTTTCCCAGAAACCGGTATGCCGCTTTGCTGTTACGGCGCGGGGAAAGATAAAAATCGATGGTGCGGCCCCTGCTGTCAACAGCACGGTACAGATAAGCCCACCGGCCGTTAACTCTGATATAAGTTTCGTCGAGATGCCAGGAACAGAACCCTGAAGGGTTACGCCAGTACCAGCGCAGCCGCTTTTCCATCTCAGGTGCATAACGCTGAACCCAGCGATAAATGGTGGTGTGATCGACATTTACTCCACGCTCGGCCAGCATCTCCTGCAGTTCACGGTAGCTGATGCCATATTTGCAGTACCAGCGGACTGCCCACAGGATAATATGACGCTCAAAATGTCGGCCTTTGAAAGGATTCATGTGCTGCTCCTTCAGCTAAACAGTGGCATCAGTTTACCATCGCCAAATCTTTGCAACAGTGCCAGGCTACTTGGCCGGGCTGAAAAAGATGACATTATCATCTGTACCAAAATGGACCGTCTCGGGCGCAATACCGCTGACATGATCCATATCGTTGACGCCTGCTATAAAAAAGGAATCGCCATCCGGTTTCTGGAAAACGGCCTCAGTACGGAAGGCACAATGGGGAAAATGGTCATTCAGATCCTGGCCGCTGTGGCAGAAGCTGAGCGTGAGCGCATTCTTGAACGAACCAATGACGGACGGGTTGCAGCAATGGCCTCCGGTGTTCGGTTCGGAAGGAAGCCCCATCCGGCGACAGCTTCAGCTCTGACTCTGATTAAACAGGGTGCTTCATTTAAGGCTGTATCGGAGAAAACAGGTATATCGAGACCAACATATTTCAGACTGAAAAGACAGTTTACAGCTGATAATAACAGGGTATCATCGGTGAAATAATATACAGGGAGAACAGAATGGACGCGGCATTGCTTGATATGATGCGCTCAGGCGGGAGAAATAAAGCCTGGGCTGAAACAATGGTTAACCTTGAAGCCAGAAAACTGATTAATACTGCCAACAGACTTTCCGCCTTTCACCTTCAGGATGGTCTGACCCGGATTAATTTTGTTCAGGAAATAAAACAGGTTGTAGAGCAGCAATTTGCCGCGGCCCGGCGCGCGAAATCGGATGAAGAGTGCATAGCATGCATCAACAATCTGAGAGTAGAGACCGAAAACCTCGAAGAACAGGGCCGGATGTTACGTATGAAGACAGCAAAACTTTACGCCAAAGTGGAGTTCGTCCGGGAAAATAACAAAATTGTTGGCTACGTCATTTCTGCTGTGAACGTGGTGCTTTCGGGAGCAGAGATAGCTTTAGGAACAACGCTACTTGCCAGCGCTAATCCATTAGGTGTGCTGGCTGGAGCAATACTCGTTGTGGATGGATTCAATGGCCTAAGCAAAGAATTTAGCCATCAGGTACTTCATGATTCTACATCTGAAGGGTTTGCTGCTAATGCAGCTATGTCTACGGCTGAATTTATGGGGTTTAGTTCTAAAAGTGGATTAGGCGTGTATAAATCAATCTCACTTGTTGCTAATGCTTACAGCATTTTTGGTTTAATAAGGAAGCCAGGAACATGGAGACTATTTCGCTATATACCAGTCGATTATTACAGGAAAGTCAGTACGTTAAGTCGACCAAAACTAACCATGAAAATAGTTGGATACGGTGTAAAGGCTAAAGTTATTTTTGATCTGATGACAATTACTGACCGCCCTCAATCCTAGAAGCATATTGTTTATACCGCCAGGCTTTAAATGCGAGTTTGGCGGGCGTCAAATACCAGATAAAAGGTAATCCTACAATCAACGAAAAAGCCAGAGAGAGTGTATTATTTTTTGTCGATAAAACAGATGTAAAAATCAGGATGACGAAAGCAACAATAGTTATCCACTTAGCTACATTAAATCGTTTTGCTAAATCCTGAATCACTTCATCAAGAGTTCCCCCGAAATTTTCCACATTGCTTTTAATTTTCTGGAGATCAGAATGACTGAAGCCGGACTCCAGCAGTGTTTCTTCGCTCACTTTCATGGATTTTTATCCTTAAAATTCACCAGAACATCACATGTAAGTTTACCCGAAATCAGGTGATAAATCGCCACTTACAACTCCAATTTGGTTGTTGATTATTTTCTTTTTAAAACATTAAGTTATGTCGTTAGCGTGGTTTTTTACACGATTGGCCGTCAAACCCCTTGAACTGTTTTTTTTATGTCTTTGGGGTTCTACGCCGGAACCCTAGATTTTTCCGTTACTTCAGTTTCAGCCCGGCGACCAGCGCATCCAAGTCAATAATCTCATTGCTGCTCTGGAAGGTATAATGTCCGTTCAGCAAAATATGCTGCCATGCCACTGGGGATATCCGGTCGAGAGCCTCAATACTTTTGGCATTGCCTTCCGCTTCCAGTCGTTCCAGCAATCGCGACAGGATCGCCGAGTTGTAATAAATGATGGCATTGGTAATCAGTCGCCCACACTGATTGCTTATGTCTGTTTCAATGTCATTTTTTCCGGTTAACTCCTTCTTTCCACCGACTTTGGCCACCGCGGCACGCAGCTGGTGATAAGATTCAATCCGGTTCTGGGAACGCCGAATATTGCGTTCCAGCTGCGGATCGCGCAGATACTTCAGCGTGTAGATGCTGCGTACCAGCCGGTCATATTCAAATACCGCTTGCCTGGTCGGGTTCGTCGTGGTGTACGTGCACAGTTTTCGGACCAGTGTCCCCTGCGTCATTTCTTTCAGCCCCAGCGTGGCGACGATGCGATCGAGATTGCTTTTCTCGCGGATAATAAGGTCCCGATCAATCTGTCCGGCGGGCTGGATCAGGCATTTTTTATAGACCGACGGGTCCCTAGTGCAGTACAGCTCCTGTAGCTGCCTGTTCAGGTCTGTAAAATGAGGTTCAAAGCGCAGGCCAAACCAGTGCAGGATCGCAAAGTTAGCTTTGTTAATGGGGTTCTAAGCCGGAATCCCATATTAAGCTTCTTCATCGCTTGTAGCGGGTCTGGCTTTGCAGGGCGAGGGGTTGGATTGGTGGTTCCTATCAATACAGGGCGGCTGTGCCGCGTCACGGCGACGTTTACCAAAAGAGTTATTAAGAACAACAGTTGTCGCCTCCATGCGTTCCACGCATAAAAATTAATGGATTTAATACAAACCGTGATCACACGTCGTACTCCGTACTGCCTGCCCGCTATAAAATTTAATTTAATTTGCTATTTTATATCGTTATCCAACTCCTTCTATGGAAGTAATTACCTTTAATTACTGAAAATTATATTGAAATCTATATATTTGACTGAATTTAATTATGATATTTGTTTATGAATGACTACACCTCAATATATAAGAAGCAGAAATGTTTCTGCCTTTCATACAGCAAGGATTTCCCATGTCTAAAACACATGCGTACGTTGAACACCGTCCAAAGGCCGATGACAAAACGGCTGCTACCACGCACCACGTCGTAATCGTGGATGGCACGGAGAAGCATAAAGCAGATACGCAGAAAGAAGCTGCAGACTGGGCCCTCGGAGAGGGATACGCAGTTCACGTTGCACGCGAACGCCACCTGCAGAACCGCGACACGCCAGCGCACTGGCGTGCTTATACGTAACGGTCTGAAAAAAACACTTTATTGCCGGGCCTTCCGGCTTTTAACACGCACGCAAGGACAAATATGATGAAACACCTTATTGCCTCCGCCTTTACCGCCTCTGCGCTCTGCGCCGCCTCTGCCGCCTGGGCAGAAAACGCCCCCGCCAGCGCCCCGCAGACGCCCGTTTTTGACGCACAGGGGGTTGCCCTGCTGCGCAACATCGATGCCCGTCTGGCAGAACTGAACCTGAAGCTCAGCGCCCCACAGGTGCAGGGATGTTCTGACGGTGAACACGTATACACGCAGGGTATTACGGTAAAAAAAGACCAGTTTTCATACCGCTGTGATTTGGTTAACGGACAGTACAAGTGGTCTTATGTGAACTACTGACTGGCGCCCAGCGCGTGACAGTGCTCTCTGCACGACGGGCAGGCTTCGCACTTCCTCACGCGGACAGACGAAAATGTCTGTCCGCGCTGCGGTAAATCCGGGGCGGTGAGGTGGGAAAGAGAAAGAAGCGGCCCCTTATTCATACCAGGTGCTGCCTGTTACAGGCAGCATCCGTGATTGCTTTTAGCCGTTATCATCCTTAACGGACTGAATGAGTTCGATACCCTGGTTGTGGATGTTTCCCACCTTATTGATTACCGGGTGCCAGGTGAAATCCTTCTCAGGAACAGCTGCGTCGTGAGCAATCTCTTCAGCACGCTGAGGCGTGGTACCTGCGCTGAGCCATTCACGAACGGCGTCAGCCCTAATGACCAGTGGGCGACGATCGTGGATATCCACCATGCCCTGATTACTCGATGAAGTAACGATAACAAAGCCTTCTTTATCGTGGTCCTGACCGAACGGCTGCTTACCGATCGCAGCAAAGAACAAAGGCTTCTTTTCACGGTGATAGATGTAATAAGGCTGTTTCTTACCGTCGTCCTTTTTCCATTCGAACCACCCATCAGCCGGCACGATTGTGCGGCCATGATTCCAGAGCGGTTTGAACATGCGGCCGCTCGCGGCTGTTTCTCCGCGGGCATTGATTAGCGGCTGCTTGTCCCACCATTCCGGGCCATACCCCCAGTAAACCGGATCGAGGCGAAGTTCATCATCTTGGACCAGCGGGAGCATTTGAACAGAACCTTACGGTTTTGCCCTTTCGGAAGGCTCAGTACCGTAAGTAGATTAGCCCCATAGATCACCAGACACTTCGCCTCTCTTAAAATAAGAGGTAGTCTTGGAACTATGTTTAACACCAGTCAGAATAATAAGATGGTTGAAGTGTTATCAGGACCTGAGCGGCGTCGGCGTCGTACACCGCAGGAAAAAATTGCCATTATTCAGCAGACTATGGAACCCGGTATGACCGTGTCTCATGTCGCGCGCCTGCATGGCATCAATGCAAACCAGATATTCAAATGGCGCAAGCAATATGAAGACGGCTCGCTGACGGCTGTTGCATCGGGCGAGGAAGTGGTGCCGGCCTCCGAGCTCGCTG
>JBNONK010000026.1:0-4476 GCA_050311775.1 Erwinia amylovora
CGGGCTTCCTGCGGGATGCGTTTGATGGCTTCATCCAGGATCGACGGCACATCGATCATCATTACTTTCGGGAAGGTGGCGGACTTATCCATCTCTTCCACCGCACGATAGCGCAGCGGGATGCCGGTCATTTTTTCAATAACGTCTTTCAGGGCGCGGCACTCGAGACTCAGGTCCGCAAACATCTGTTTCAGCCGGCGATTTTCATCTTCCAGGTCTTTCATCTTTTTAATATCAGAGGCTTCCATGCCGCCGAACTTCGCTTTCCAGTTGTAGTAAGAGGCCTCAGAGATCCCGGCCTCGCGGCAGACGTCTTTAACGGTGCGTCCGGCTTCGACGGACTTCAGAACGGCGATGATCTGGTGTTCGGTGAATCGTGCTTTGCGCATGGCGATCTCCTCCGGGGACATAATCAGTATGCCGGAAGATCTCTAAATGTGAATGGTCCGGTTAACCGGGGTACTTACAAATTCACCCTGATTTGCAAAAAAGATCCATCTGGGTAACTTATGCCGGTATTCTCCTTTATTGAGCTGAAGCTGAACCGTACGACGTAAATCTTGATCGGTCATATAACGCAGAATATATGGCACTGTTGCAAAGATTTGGCGATGGTAAACTGATGCCACTGTTTAGCTGAAGGAGCAGCACATGAATCCTTTCAAAGGCCGACATTTTGAGCGTCATATTATCCTGTGGGCAGTCCGCTGGTACTGCAAATATGGCATCAGCTACCGTGAACTGCAGGAGATGCTGGCCGAGCGTGGAGTAAATGTCGATCACACCACCATTTATCGCTGGGTTCAGCGTTATGCACCTGAGATGGAAAAGCGGCTGCGCTGGTACTGGCGTAACCCTTCAGGGTTCTGTTCCTGGCATCTCGACGAAACTTATATCAGAGTTAACGGCCGGTGGGCTTATCTGTACCGTGCTGTTGACAGCAGGGGCCGCACCATCGATTTTTATCTTTCCCCGCGCCGTAACAGCAAAGCGGCATACCGGTTTCTGGGAAAGATTCTGAACAACGTGAAAGGCTGGCAGATCCCCCGCCTCATCAACACCGATAAAGCCCCTACCTATGGTCGCGCGCTGGCGTTATTGAAACGGGAAGGCCGGTGTCCGCCTGATGTTGAACACCGGCAGATTAAGTACCGGAATAACGTGATTGAATGCGATCATGGCAAACTGAAACGGATAATCGGTGCCACACTGGGATTTAAATCCATGAAGACGGCATATGCCACCATCAGGGGGATTGAAGTCATGCGGGCATTGCGTAAGGGACAGGCGGAAAACTTTTACTACGGCCATCCCCTGGGCGAGATGCGTCTGGTGAGCAGAGTTTTTGAAATTTAAGGCATTTCTTTAATACAAAAGGCACAGCATCAAGAAATTTGCAACAGTGCCGGAATTTACGGTTTAAATACCCCACAAAAAGTGAAACCGTAACTTTCTGTTCAAATGCTCCCGCTGGTCCTGATACTGGTGATTGTCTGCCTTTCTGGCTATAATGACTATTCGAGCCATTTTAGACGGAAGGTGATTTATGGAAGTAATTCCCGCTCAACTAGCTAAAAATCAGTTCGGTGATCTGCTTATGAGAGTTCAGCGTGAGCCGGTAGAGATTAGTAAGCATGGTAAGCGTGTGGCCGTGGTCATTTCTCCTGAAGAGTATGATCAGTTTGCACAGCTTAAGTTACAGAGTTTAAAAGCCATTTTGGCTGAATCTATTGCACAAGCTGATCGTGGCGAGCTGCACAGTATTGATGATGTGTTTGCTCCCTTTACGGTCGATGAACTTGAAGGTAAAGCTTAGGGATGAGCGTTAAATTTACCAAGAAGGCCAGAGAGCATATTCGCGCCATCAAACTGTATTCCTTACGCCGATGGGGAGTTAGCGTAGCAGAGGCTTACGCTAATTCCTTGCGTGTGACTATGACAGATATTCTTGATAGGCACCCATCCCCCGGACGTGATCGTAGTGAGGATCTTCATGTTGGTGTGCGGAGTTTCCCTGTTGAGAGTCATATTATCTATTACCGCGAAGTTCCGGCTGGTATTGAGGTGTTGGCAGTATTACACCAGACACAAGATCCACATAACCACCTTTTTCAAGGTAAGAGTCAATAATATTACAAATTCCGTGGCTTGCTAATGCGCTGCCAGTGTGTATAGCGATATTTATTAAGAAGGATATTTCTGAATTTATCAGGATCAGAAACATCTGGGTGCTCGCCACTGAAACCGGATAGCTCAAATTGTTTCCTATAATCATTCCAGAATAAAAGTTCTACGTCAAAAGGCGGTAGCTTCTGTTCGATTTTCGTCCATGGTTCCTCGTAGCCATATTGCTCCCGGAGGCGCAGATTGTCCTGCTCAATATTTCCAATATACTCATATACCAAATTCCTGATACTCGAAATTACCCGACGCATATCCAGCATTTTTTGCTTATAGCCTTTATCCTGACGATTGTAGATTTCGTAAGCATCGTTATAGCATTTATCGAGTATTTGCTTAAGTTGTTCGATCATTTTACAACCCCCTATTTGTAGCGGCTCGCAATCGAAATCCCTCCGACTCGCAATCAGCGCAGATTTCGGCTCACATTAACTGCAAATGAAAAACGCCTCCGGCTCACATTAAGTGACAATGGGCTCGCATTTATCCGAGCCCGGCTCGCAATCCATTCCACCGGGCTCACAATAACTGCAAACAGACATCGTCATATCATCCGAGTTATTTTTAGCTACTTCACATAAATAGCCCTACTATTTCCAGTTGAATTATTTTAAATTCACAATGTTATGTTTCAAAATAATCTCTACACCGAGGAGTTTGTTATGAGAAAGTTAAGTGTATGTACCGTTGCCATAGCCACATGTTTTTTTGCAAATTCATCATATGCTTCGACACCACTAATAAGTTGGTCTCTGAAAGATGCCCCTTCATCCGGGGTTAACGAGCTTCACTTCCCGATGACCTTTTCACTTACCCCTGACGCGAGCGGCTTGTATTTTGCTTACTACACTACGTTAACCGGGGGCAGTCGACCTTATACAGGATTCCAGCCCAAGCCTCCGAGGGTTTCAGGGAAGCATACGTATCAGTCTGTTTTTAGCTCGTTTAATAGCGCGGCCAAAACTGAAGACGGAAATTGTGTTTATGGAGCAGATGGTGGAGATGGAGTCAGTTGCTCTACTCAGTTTGAGGCTGAATCAGGACGATTTTATAGCAACAGGTTAACAGTATCCCTCAAGGATAATGATATTTATTATTATTCTGGCGATGTCTATGATGACAGCACTAATCAGAAAATAGCCCACATTGGCAGCTTTACTATACCATTAAGTGCAGGGGCTGGTTTATTCAAAGCAAAGGATGGCGGATTTATTGAGGCCTATATTCCTGCCGGATGTACACAAAAAGTTAGTGCAACATACGGCGAAGTGACAGGCTACCTTGACGATAATAAATATTCTGGAAATCCAGTCAAGGGCAGTGTTCCTGAAACTGGTAACTGTGTTAACGCTGTATTCAGTGCTTCAAGCATTCCTGACAGCACTGATGTAAAAGTAACGGACCCTCAACCTGCACCTAAACCTACGTACTCAACAATTATTAACAAGTATAAAGAAGATTCAGGCAATGATAACCGGTGTCTCAGAGTGTTTAATAACAATAACTCAGCGGATATGGGGGGATGTAATGGACAAGGTAGCGATTATACTTCAATGAGGCAGTGGCAATTTAGTAAAACAAATAATGGTTATTACCTGATAAAAAATAAATATAAAGGTGATTCTGGTAACGATAACCGATGTCTGCGTGTATTTGCCAGTGGTAACACAGCTGAAATGGGAGCCTGTGCTGGTCAGGGAGGAGCTTCAGATTACGACTCCATGCGATACTGGAGCGTGGTCGATTCTGGCACTGGCTACATTCTGTTAAAAAATAAATATAAAGGCGATTCTGGTAACGATAACCGCTGTCTGCGTGTATTTGCCAGTGGTAACACAGCTGAAATGGGAGCCTGTGCTGGTCAGGGCGGCGCTTCAGATTACGACTCCATGCGATACTGGAAATATGAGGCACTGTTGCAAATTTCTTGATGCTGTGCCTTTTGTATTAAAGAAATGCCTTAAATTTCAAAAACTCTGCTCACCAGACGCATCTCGCCCAGGGGATGGCCGTAGTAAAAGTTTTCCGCCTGTCCCTTACGCAATGCCCGCATGACTTCAATCCCCCTGATGGTGGCATATGCCGTCTTCATGGATTTAAATCCCAGTGTGGCACCGATTATCCGTTTCAGTTTGCCATGATCGCATTCAATCACGTTATTCCGGTACTTAATCTGCCGGTGTTCAACATCAGGCGGACACCGGCCTTCCCGTTTCAATAACGCCAGCGCGCGACCATAGGTAGGGGCTTTATCGGTGTTGATGAGGCGGGGGATCTGCCAGCCTTTCACGTTGT
>JBNONK010000027.1:0-3142 GCA_050311775.1 Erwinia amylovora
TGGCGACTTCAGCCACCTGCTGCTCGGCATCTTCCATCGTCTTTTTGCCCAGAAGGCGCTGGAGTTCGCGGATTTGCTTATTGGCGGCAGCGAGCTCGGAGGCCGGCACCACTTCCTCGCCCGATGCAACAGCCGTCAGCGAGCCGTCTTCATATTGCTTGCGCCATTTGAATATCTGGTTTGCATTGATGCCATGCAGGCGCGCGACATGAGACACGGTCATACCGGGTTCCATAGTCTGCTGAATAATGGCAATTTTTTCCTGCGGTGTACGACGCCGACGCCGCTCAGGTCCTGATAACACTTCAACCATCTTATTATTCTGACTGGTGTTAAACATAGTTCCAAGACTACCTCTTATTTTAAGAGAGGCGAAGTGTCTGGTGATCTATGGGGCTAATCTAGAATCTTTTTATTGATTTTGATTTTGATTTTGATTTTGATTTTGATTTTGATTTTTCTTGGTGGTGTTTTTGTGGGGAAATGAGTGCGAAATCAACGTGTGTTTGATGTAGGTTTATGATAAATATATATAATTATCGCAACTATTTTTTTTGGTTTTTGATTCGAATTAGGCGGATTTTGCTATCTGGGGCTTACTTCATCAGAGCAGCGAGGCCAGCTGTTGTAACCGTCTGGACGACTGTTTTAAGTGACACTGCCGTCAGCTCAGAAAGCTCAAAAAGCTTAGACTTTGCCTTTTCTTTCTCTGCATCGTTCATGCCAGATAGGGCAATAAGGTCTTCAAGCACAACTACCGCATCACGGTAAAACTTAATAGTTTGGACGTTTAGTATTGCGCTCAGGCCGCCATCTTTTTGCATGAAGTCGATACCTTTAACTGTTATCCGTAACCCTACAGTGTTGATGGAATAATTGTTAGATCCAGCTATCAGACCACTTTCTATAAGCTCATGACCTTCAAGGTAAAGAAGGTTGGAAATCAACGCATCATCGTCTGCGAAAAGTTGAGCTATCTCCTTATATCCCTCACTCTTCAATCTCTTAGGGAAGAGATTGAAGAGTATCTGCAACAATTTTTTTGAAGGTGTCTGTCAAACTTATCCATTTGGGCGTCCTCTGCTGTATGTGCCAGGTAGCGTACCTTGGCGCTGAATTACAGAACACCCTGATAAAACATCAGTACAGCTTCATCTCACTTCCTTTTGAATCAGTTTTTCTTTGGGATTACTCCGAACTTTACTTTTGGGGCAGGGTTATGAAGAAGTTAGGATTAGTAGTTTTGTTGGCGTCTGTTACAGGTATTGCGCATGCTCAATGGTCAACAAGTGTTGACGATGACATCTTCTCTGGTGGCAAGAAGGCAACTATGATTGCTACCATTGGGAGCTACAGCGACAGCAGCGCACTAATATTTGAATGTACAAAAAGTGCACTTTCTTTTGCGTATGTTGAACGTTTTAACCAGCCTGAAAAAGTCTCACATAACCCTGTAGATATGTTTGTCAAAATTGATTCGGGTGATATAAAAAAATTGGAATCTTCATTTGAAGAAAGAAATGATAAATATATTCAGGCTGGAGTTGACGATAAAGATGCCATAACTCAAATTTTGAAAGAGGCTTCTAAGGCTAAATCCAAGATCATAGTTGGTATTTCCAACGATGCGATCGGCCAGAACTCAGTGACGGCAAATGTATCTGGATCTAGTAAGGCTGTTAACCAGTTCGCTACGGCATGTGAAATCAAGCTCTGAGTAGTATGCACGCAATTTTTGCAACATATCCGGCCCTCATGCTGGGTTTCTTACTTTCCTTTGCGCTCAGTCGGGGCTAGGATTACTCCTAACTTTGATGATGGGGATAGGGATATGAAATTAGTTTTAACCCTTATGGGATTGATGGTGTGCTCCGTGGCACATGCTAATTTAAATGATGCTGCTGCAAACCTAAGCGGTTGCGTAACTAAATATGCTGAAAGCCAAGTTAGAACGCTGAAATCAGCCAGCACCATTACAGACGAAGCTTTTGAAAAATGTGGTGCTGAGCTTTCCGAGTATCATGACTCGATTGGACCTGATAAAGCGCAATGGTCTGGTTTAAATACTCAACAAAAAGAAGCTATTTCAAAAATAAGGGACCAGACAACTTTAAAGATTCGCAAGAGTCTATCCTCTCAGGTTACTGCTTTTATCACGGAGTCGCGCAAGAACACTTAGCCTGCTTAACTGTGGGTTTCTTGCTTCTCTTTGCTCCCGATACCGGTTAGGATTTAGCCCAATTTCAACGGTGGGGATAGAGGTATGAGAGATTTTATCATTGCGGCTTTATGTTTAATTCCGATCCAGTGCCTGGCTCTCACTAACTCAGATATTGTCATACAGGTCTCAGCTAAGATTGAGCGAGAATCATTCCCTAAATCCGTAGAAGTCGTATCATTCTCTGAAGTTAATTTTTATCCAGCAGATGAAGATAGTTCGTATGCTAGGTTTGGTAATGTGTGTGGAAAGGTGTCTGTTGCGAATGGCAAAGATAAGGTTGATTTGGTTTTCATCGCTAAAGTAACAGAAAAAAATAGCATTGCCATGATTGAGACGCCAACCTTATATGACATAAGCAAGCAAGGCGATATTGCCCGTGCAGACCTTAGTAAAAGATGCAAATAGCCCGCTAATGCGGGTTTTTTTATGCCCGGAGATTAAAAATGGCGACAGTAGACGGTGGTAAGCTGCAATATGAAATAGACATTGAAACAGCAAAGCTAATAACGGGCAGTAGGAAAGCTTCAGATGTGCTTGGCTAGATTAGCCCCATAGATCACCAGACACTTCGCCTCTCTTAAAATAAGAGGTAGTCTTGGAACTATGTTTAACACCAGTCAGAATAATAAGATGGTTGAAGTGTTATCAGGACCTGAGCGGCGTCGGCGTCGTACACCGCAGGAAAAAATTGCCATTATTCAGCAGACTATGGAACCCGGTATGACCGTGTCTCATGTCGCGCGCCTGCATGGCATCAATGCAAACCAGATATTCAAATGGCGCAAGCAATATGAAGACGGCTCGCTGACGGCTGTTGCATCGGGCGAGGAAGTGGTGCCGGCCTCCGAGCTCGCTGCCGCCAATAAGCAAATCCGCGAACTCCAGCGCCTTCTGGGCAAAAAGACGATGGAAGCCGAGATC
>JBNONK010000028.1:0-2256 GCA_050311775.1 Erwinia amylovora
AACACCAAGTACAGGAATATTAACATGTTTCCCATCGACTACGCCTTTCGGCCTCGCCTTAGGGGTCGACTCACCCTGCCCCGATTAACGTTGGACAGGAACCCTTGGTCTTCCGGCGAGCGGGCTTTTCACCCGCTTTATCGTTACTTAGCCCGCCTGGCTGACAGCGATAAAGGTTTTCAGTTCCCGCAGCATCGTTTCAGACTCATCGAAATAATTGTTGAATCATCGTAAAAATATTCGCTTTTCATAAAAAATATTATCGATAACATTAATGAAAACGCGCAGGCCGACTCGACCGGCGAGCGGGCTTTTCACCCGCTTTATCGTTACTTATGTCAGCATTCGCACTTCTGATACCTCCAGCAGCCCTCACAGGCCACCTTCAACGGCTTACAGAACGCTCCCCTACCCAACAACGCATAAGCGTCGCTGCCGCAGCTTCGGTGCATGGTTTAGCCCCGTTACATCTTCCGCGCAGGCCGACTCGACCAGTGAGCTATTACGCTTTCTTTAAATGATGGCTGCTTCTAAGCCAACATCCTGGCTGTCTGTGCCTTCCCACATCGTTTCCCACTTAACCATGACTTTGGGACCTTAGCTGGCGGTCTGGGTTGTTTCCCTCTTCACGACGGACGTTAGCACCCGCCGTGTGTCTCCCGTGATAACATTCTCCGGTATTCGCAGTTTGCATCGGGTTGGTAAGCCGGGATGGCCCCCTAGCCGAAACAGTGCTCTACCCCCGGAGATGAGTTCACGAGGCGCTACCTAAATAGCTTTCGGGGAGAACCAGCTATCTCCCGGTTTGATTGGCCTTTCACCCCCAGCCACAAGTCATCCGCTAATTTTTCAACATTAGTCGGTTCGGTCCTCCAGTTAGTGTTACCCAACCTTCAACCTGCCCATGGCTAGATCACCGGGTTTCGGGTCTATACCCTGCAACTTAACGCCCAGTTAAGACTCGGTTTCCCTGCGGCTCCCCTATGCGGTTAACCTTGCTACAGAATATAAGTCGCTGACCCATTATACAAAAGGTACGCAGTCACACCACGAAGGTGCTCCCACTGCTTGTACGTACACGGTTTCAGGTTCTCTTTCACTCCCCTCGCCGGGGTTCTTTTCGCCTTTCCCTCACGGTACTGGTTCACTATCGGTCAGTCAGGAGTATTTAGCCTTGGAGGATGGTCCCCCCATATTCAGACAGGATACCACGTGTCCCGCCCTACTCTTCGAACTCACAGCAGGTGCATTTTTGTGTACGGGAGTATCACCCTGTACCCTGCGACTTTCCAGACGCTTCCACTAATGCACAAGCTGATTCAGGTTCTGGGCTGTTCCCCGTTCGCTCGCCGCTACTGGGGGAATCTCGGTTGATTTCTTTTCCTCGGGGTACTTAGATGTTTCAGTTCCCCCGGTTCGCCTCGCAACACTATGTATTCATGTTGCGATAGTGCAACGGATTGCACTGGGTTTCCCCATTCGGGTATCGTCGGTTATTGCGGTTCATATCACCTTACCGACGCTTATCGCAGATTAGCACGCCCTTCATCGCCTCTGACTGCCAGGGCATCCACCGTGTACGCTTAGTCACTTAACCTCACAACCCACAAGCGTCCCGGAGGACACCTTGTCAGCTGCAAGCATTTGAGAGACTCGAACGCGTCGCTGGCTTCATTCTTATTACGGAGAATGAAAACGACACGTCGTTTCAATTTTCAGCTTGTTCCGGATTGTTAAAGAGCAATATCTTAAAGCCGACTGCTTAAAGTCAGTTTTAAGATATTTTGCAGCGACACCTTTCACCTGTCACCAAGCAAGTGGCGTCCCCTAGGGGATTCGAACCCCTGTTGCCGCCGTGAAAGGGCGGAGTCCTAACCGCTAGACGAAGGGGACACTGAAAGTGTCACGACTTCGCAGCCGTCCTGCTCATTACTTTTCTATCAGACAATCTGTTGTGGACACTGCGCGGGAACGTATCTTCAGGTAAGGAGGTGATCCAACCGCAGGTTCCCCTACGGTTACCTTGTTACGACTTCACCCCAGTCATGAATCACAAAGTGGTAAGCGCCCTCCCGAAGGTTAAGCTACCTACTTCTTTTGCAACCCATTACTTTTCTATCAGACAATCTGTTGTGGACACTGCGCGGGAACGTATCTTCAGGTAAGGAGGTGATCCAACCGCAGGTTCCCCTACGGTTACCTTGTTACGACTTCACCCCAGTCATGAATCACAAAGTGGTAAGCGCCCTCCCGAAG
>JBNONK010000029.1:0-1156 GCA_050311775.1 Erwinia amylovora
TGATCCCAGGCAATCCCTTTATAGCGCTTCATGTTACGTCTTAAGTCGTCCTTTGAGATATCCATGAAACGCAGTTTCAGCTTCTCATCGGTTTCGGTGTTGTTGACCAGATAATGCAGACCACGCCAGGCGCTTCGCCACAGAAGAGGCTGAAGACGCCGACGGAAACCACCAGCGGCGCAACGAACTGCATCACGCTGACGCCGAGGTTACCTAACCCGCCATTAATGCCCAGCGCGCCACCCTGCTGCGCCTTCGGGAAGAAGAAGCTGATATTGCCCATCCAAAACCGGAAGTAATGCCGCGGTTTGCCAGGTTAATGACGGTATTGTGGATCAGATACCCCGCCACGCCTGCTACAGCGACAATCGCAATGATCTGGTAAAGCCAGGCGCGCACCGCAGGATTGCTGCCCGTGAAGTCGGAATCGCTAGTAATCGTAGATCAGAATGCTACGGTGAATACGTTCCCGGGCCTTGTACACACCGCCCGTCACACCATGGGAGTGGGTTGCAAAAGAAGTAGGTAGCTTAACCTTCGGGAGGGCGCTTACCACTTTGTGATTCATGACTGGGGTGAAGTCGTAACAAGGTAACCGTAGGGGAACCTGCGGTTGGATCACCTCCTTACCTGAAGATACGTTCCCGCGCAGTGTCCACAACAGATTGTCTGATAGAAAAGTAACGAGCAATGCGTCATGCATTTTTGTGTCCCCATCGTCTAGAGGCCCAGGACACTGCCCTTTCACGGCTGTAACAGGGGTTCGAATCCCCTTGGGGACGCCATACCTGATAATGAGTGAAAGACATTATCAACCGTATCTCAAAACTGATTTTACCGGAAGGTGAGTCACGTTTGAGATATTGCTCTTTAACAATCCGGAACAAGCTGAAAATTGAAACGACGTGTCGTTTTCATTCTCCGTAATAAGAATGAAGCYARCGACGCGTTCGAGTCTCTCAAATGCTTGCAGCTGACAAGGTGTCCTCCGGGACGCTTGTGGGTTGTGAGGTTAAGTGACTAAGCGTACACGGTGGATGCCCTGGCTGGCACGACGATCAGAAATCGAAAAGGGCAGATAACGTTCGGCCGGAGCATTGCCAAACACAGCCTGGATAAAGGGCGTGTAGGCGTCAATATCAGCCACCATCACAAT
>JBNONK010000030.1:0-1139 GCA_050311775.1 Erwinia amylovora
CGTCTGCATTAGTGCCATCCACGGTAATGGCATGGCTGCCATCTGCCAGCGGTTCATCCGGCGTGAAGCTCCAGCTGCCGTCATCGCCCACGACCACTTCACCAATCACATCGTCGCCATCGGTGATGGTCACGGTAGAACCCGGCTCCATGCCGTCTCCGCCAAAGGTTGGCGTGCTGTCGCTGGTGGTACTGCCATCGACGATCGCATTGCCATTGTCGTCGGTCAGCACTGGCGCGCTGGTGTCCACAGTAATATTGACAGTATCACTGGTGCCGTTGCCGTCCGCATTGACCCCGTCAATAGTGATGGTATGGTCGCCATTTTCCAGCGGCTCATCCGGCGTGAAGCTCCAGCTGCCGTCGTCGTCCACGGTCACTTCGCCAATCACGGTGTCGCCATCGGTGATGGTCACAGTTGAGCCGGGCTTCATACCGTCGCCGCCAAAGGTTGGCGTGCTGTCGCTGGTGGTGGTGCCATCGGCGATCGCATTGCCATTATCGTCGGTCAGCACCGGATCGGTGGCCGAAGTGTCTACCACAATGTTCACCGTGCTGCTGGTGTCAATACCGTCTGCATTAGTGCCATCCACGGTAATGGCATGGCTGCCATCTGCCAGCGGTTCATCCGGCGTGAAGCTCCAGCTGCCGTCATCGCCCACGACCACTTCACCAATCACATCGTCGCCATCGGTGATGGTCACGGTAGAACCCGGCTCCATGCCGTCTCCGCCAAAGGTTGGCGTGCTGTCGCTGGTGGTACTGCCATCGACGATCGCATTGCCATTGTCGTCGGTCAGCACTGGCGCGCTGGTGTCCACAGTAATATTGACAGTATCACTGGTGCCGTTGCCGTCCGCATTGACCCCGTCAATAGTGATGGTATGGTCGCCATTTTCCAGCGGCTCATCCGGCGTGAAGCTCCAGCTGCCGTCGTCGTCCACGGTCACTTCGCCAATCACGGTGTCGCCGTCGCTGATGGTCACGGTGGAATCAGGCTCCATGCCTGTTGGACTTTTTGCAGGAGGGATCCCGGCAGCACCCAGATGTTGACCTCGTCGATCAGCGGCGGCAGGCGAACTGCGGCGGTGCTTTCAATCGCACCGAGGGTGAAAATACCGGCAGGTTTCTGACTGGAGA
>JBNONK010000031.1:0-1135 GCA_050311775.1 Erwinia amylovora
CACCAACGAAGAGCTGGGGATCTTTATGGATAAGTTTGAACAAGCCCTAATTGCCGCTGGTTTTCACTCTCTGATCGACCAGCTGGCCCGACGCAAGCAATTGCTGATTGCCACCATCGCCGCTGTTCTGCTGGTGGCATTCGGCTATGATTTGCTGGCGATCCGCCGGTAAGTGGATGCTCACTCAGTTGATAGACTTCACCCTGTTGATTTTCGAACAGGCTCCGACGCTGCTGGGGTGAAARGRGKCRKGAGSGKSSAGRKKSAGGRSCKGRKKGSGSSRSKGSTGGNAMTGDGGCWGCCGBDGVGKSRKKSRGGRRRGKGGGGGGGGGGGGGGGGGGGGGGGGGGGGGGGGGGGGGGGGGGGGGGGGGGGGGGGGGGGGGGGGGGGGGGGGGGGGGGGGGGGGGGGGGGGGGGGGGGGGGGGGGGGGGGGGGGGGGGGGGGGGGGGGGGGGGGGGGGGGGGGGGGGGGGGGGGGGGGGGGGGGGGGGGGGGGGGGGGGGGGGGGGGGGGGGGGAGGGGGGGGGGGGGGGGGGGGGGGGGGGGGGGGGGGGGGGGGGGGGGGGGGGGGGGGGGGGGGGGGGGGGGGGGGGGGGGGGGGGGGGGGGGGGGGGGGGGGGGGGGGGGGGGGGGGGGGGGGGGGGGGGGGGGGGGGGGGGGGGGGGGGGGGGGGGGGTGGGGGGGGGGGGGGGGGGGGGGGGGGGGGGGGGGGGGGGGGGGGGGGGGGGGGGGGGGGGGGGGGGGGGGGGGGGGGGGGGGGGGGGGGGGGGGGGGGGGGGGGGGGGGGGGGGGCACCCCCCCCCCCCCCCCCCCCCCCCCCCCCCCCCCCCCAGGCCTGGGCATGATGGAAGGCGTACTGGAACACGTTCCCAGCGCGCGAATCAGCGTGGTGGAGAAAATCCGTGAAAAATGCTTTATTTCTGCCCGTTAATTATTTTGCCGCGCTGATGAGATTGATGAAATGGGCAAAGAACCTGAACCAGTCAAAGATATCAAAGGGGCTAAAATTCTGGCGATGCTGGGTGATTCCGTCACTACGGATCCCCCCCCCCCCCCCCCCCCCCCCCTCACCGCATTCCTTCACGATATCTACCACCAGCAGCACATTCTGAAAGCGGGGATCATTCCGGCGGAG
>JBNONK010000032.1:0-916 GCA_050311775.1 Erwinia amylovora
CCTCATCACGCGCTTTTATCGCGGGGGGCTTCCTCTGTTTTTCCGGGCTAACCGATCTGGCCATCGCGCTCAACTTCTATTTTTATCAGGGCCAGCAGGCGCCGCAGGTGGTCGCAATCTCGCAGGCTATTCTGCTGCCATTTGTCTGTTTTGCCATTGTCGGTAGCAGCCATCCGTCACTCGTGGACAGGGAGCCTGAATTGTCCCCTGGAGAGAGTAAAGAGGACAATAGTGAAACGTTTCTCACGACTTATCAGCGGGTGAACACGCTGATAAGCGAGCAGAGTCTGTATCTGAATCCCGACCTGACGCTGAATGCGCTGGCGAGAAAAACCGGAGTTCCTGCGCGCCAGATTTCAAAAGCGGTGAACCTGACGCGCGGCTGCAATGTCTCACAGTGGATCAATGGCTTTCGCATCGACTTCGCGCAGCAGCTTCTACGAAACACGGCTCTTCCTGTAACGGAAGTGATGCTGGAAGCGGGTTTTGCCACTAAATCAAACTTTCATCGCGAGTTTCTTCGTATCAGCGGTATAACCCCGACGGATTACCGCCGGACAGCGGCTGAAAGCCGAGGGACTGATTGAGGAAGGCGCTGATATCCCGGGTAAGCTGACGATGAATAGCAGCCCGATTTCTGGTGCCGCCATCCTGGCAGACGATCTCTTGGCCCGGTTCTTTTTCTGCAATTAATGCCATCGCACCCGGTTTGCACTGCTGCATAAAACTAAAGTGCGTGGCGCCTTCGACACTCTCTACCCGCCTGACTGCGGCGGGGATATATTCATTCAGGTAGCCCGGCTGGAGTCGGGCTACCTGACTGAATACGCCATCCTGGCAGACGATCTCTTGGCCCGGTTCTTTTTTGGCAATTAATGCCATCGCACCTGGTTTGCACTGCTGCATAAAACTAGAG
>JBNONK010000033.1:0-742 GCA_050311775.1 Erwinia amylovora
TGAAAATTGCCAAAGAGCCCATCTCCATGGAGACGCCGATTGGTGATGATGAAGATTCGCATCTGGGCGATTTTATCGAGGACACCACCCTGGAGCTGCCGCTGGATTCAGCAACGTCTGAGAGCCTGCGTTCCGCCACCCACGACGTGCTGGCTGGCCTGACCGCTCGTGAGGCGAAAGTACTGCGTATGCGTTTCGGTATTGATATGAACACCGACCACACGCTGGAAGAAGTCGGCAAGCAGTTTGACGTTACCCGTGAGCGTATTCGTCAGATTGAAGCGAAGGCGCTGCGTAAGCTACGTCATCCAAGCCGCTCTGAAGTCCTGCGCAGCTTCCTGGACGATTAATCCGGTTGCGCATACTAAAAAGCCCCTGCATGCAGGGGCTTTTTTTTTCTGTCCGAAGAACGCTCATGGATGCTATGGTTACCACGCCGCTGGCGTGAAATGTCTCCACCAGCCATTACAGAACCCCAGGCTAAGCTGACAGCAGGCTTTCCCCCTCTCTGTTTGATATTGGATCAGCTTGCGTAACAGCGGCATCAGCATCAGCAGGATCAGACCGACAACGGCGCTCCCCCAGCCCAGCAGGCTGAGCGCTGCGTAAGCTACGTCATCCAAGCCGCTCTGAAGTCCTGCGCAGCTTCCTGGACGATTAATCCGGTTGCGCATACTAAAAAGCCCCTACATGCAGGGGCTTTTTTTTTATGTCCGAAGAACGCTCATGGATGCTATGGTTA
>JBNONK010000034.1:0-704 GCA_050311775.1 Erwinia amylovora
CCCGGACGTGCTGGACATGACGCTGACCAGGGAAGAGGTCACTGAGCGGCTGCTTTCAGCCCGTTTCCGTCGTCGTCAGTTCAGCGGGCTGCTACTCGACCAGGCTTTTCTCGCCGGACTGGGCAACTACCTGCGGGTGGAAATTCTCTGGCAGGCGGCTCTGGCGCCGCAGCACAAAGCGCAGGATCTCTCGCCTGAGCAGCTGGAAAAACTGGCCGTTGCACTGCTGGAAATTCCCAGACTTTCCTATCAGACCCGCGGGGCGGCAAAAGAGAATAAACACCACGGCGCGCTGTTCAGCTTCAAAGTCTTTCACCGGGCTGGAAAAGCGTGTGAGCGCTGTGGCGGTATTATTGAAAAAACCACGCTCTCCTCGCGTCCTTTTTACTGGTGCCCCGGCTGCCAGGTATAGCCATTTGCACGAAGGCGTAACCGGGGGGGGGGGGGGGTCCTTTTTACTGGTGCCCCGGCTGCCAGGTATAGCCATTTGCACGAAGGCGTAACCGGGGGGGGCCTCGCCTCAGGGCGAGGTCAGGAGCCGGTCAATCAGAATTAAAAGACCGGTAACAGAACTGTTCTGCTTTCGTAGAACAATACTCTGAACTTGCAAACCATGATTTTGCAATGTACTGTAACAAAACATGAACATCAGCACCTCATGTGACATCCATGCAAGACACAACGGGTTCCGGGATCATTCGATG